>CAVUFG010000018.1:0-1283028 GCA_963740815.1 uncultured Actinomycetota bacterium | reverse complement strand
CGCGTCACCGGCCCCGTCGTCGACATCGAGTTCCCGCACGACGCGATCCCGGGCATCTACAACGCCCTGAAGACCACGATCGACCTCGCCGGCGAGCAGACCGAGATCACCCTCGAGGTCGCGCAGCACCTCGGTGACGACCTCGTGCGTGCGATCGCCCTCAAGCCGACCGACGGCCTCGTGCGCGGTGGCGAGGTGCGCGACACCGGCGAGCCGATCTCGGTGCCGGTGGGCGACGTGACCCTCGGCCACGTCTGGGACGTGACCGGCAAGGTGCTCGACGAGAAGCCGGGCGAGAAGATCGACATCAAGGAGCGGTGGCCCATCCACCGCAACCCGCCGGCCTTCGACCAGCTCGAGTCGAAGACCCAGCTGTTCGAGACCGGCATCAAGGTCATCGACCTCCTGACCCCCTACGTGCTCGGCGGCAAGATCGGGCTGTTCGGCGGCGCCGGCGTCGGCAAGACGGTGCTCATCCAGGAGATGATCCAGCGCGTCGCATCCGACCACGGTGGTGTGTCGGTGTTCGCCGGGGTCGGCGAGCGCACCCGTGAGGGCAACGACCTCATCCACGAGATGGAGGAGGCGGGCGTCTTCGACAAGACCGCGCTCGTGTTCGGCCAGATGGATGAGCCGCCGGGAACCCGTCTCCGGGTCGCCCTGTCCGCGCTCACGATGGCGGAGTACTTCCGCGACGTCCAGAAGCAGGACGTGCTGCTGTTCATCGACAACATCTTCCGCTTCACGCAGGCGGGCTCGGAGGTCTCGACGCTGCTCGGCCGCATGCCGTCCGCGGTGGGATACCAGCCCAACCTCGCGGATGAGATGGGTGTGCTCCAGGAGCGCATCACCTCGACCCGCGGCCACTCGATCACCTCGCTGCAGGCGATCTACGTGCCGGCCGACGACTACACCGACCCGGCCCCGGCCACGACGTTCGCGCACCTCGACGCCACCACGGAGCTCTCGCGCGAGATCGCGTCGAAGGGCCTCTACCCGGCCGTCGACCCGCTGACCTCGACGAGCCGCATCATGGACCCGCGCTACCTGGGCGAGGACCACTACCGCGTGGCGACCTCGGTCAAGGCGATCCTGCAGAAGAACAAGGAACTGCAGGAGATCATCGCGATCCTCGGTGTGGACGAGCTGTCGGAGGAGGACAAGATCACGGTCGCTCGCGCCCGTCGCATCCAGCAGTTCCTCTCGCAGAACACCTACATGGCGAAGAAGTTCACCGGTGTCGAGGGTTCGACCGTGCCGCTCAAGGACACGATCGAGTCGTTCGACGCGATCGTCCGTGGCGACTTCGACAGCGTGGCCGAGCAGGCGTTCTTCAACGTCGGCGGCATCAGCGACGTCGAGGAGAAGTGGGCCCAGATCCAGAAGGAGAACGGCTAGCCATGGCCGATGTCAGCCCTCACGAGCTGCAGGTGAGCGTCGTCTCGGCGGACCAGCGAACTCTGGTCGGGCGCGGCGCGACAGGTTGTCGCGAAGACCCTGATCGGCGAGATCGGCATCCTGGCCGGCCACGAGCCCGTGCTCGCGATCCTCGCCGAGGGTGACGTGCGCGTCACGCTGTCGGACGGCTCCGTGGTGACCGCTCGGGCGACTGACGGCTTCCTGTCGGTCGATCACGATAACGTGAGCATCGTGGCGGGCACCGCCGAACTCGTTTCATAGCTCCGAAGGAGGTCCGCATGCTGGTCGCAATGGCTGGACTCCCTGGCACCGGCAAGTCGACGATCGGACAGGTCGTGGCGAGCCGGCTCGGCATCCCCGTGGTCTCGGTCGACCCGATCGAGACCGCGATCCTGCAGGCCGGCATCGACGCCGACCAGCCGACCGGGCTCGCGGCCTACCTCGTGGCCGAGACGCTCGCCGAGCGCATCCTCGTCACCGGTACCGGCGCGATGATCGACGCGGTGAACGCGGTCGACCCGGCGCGCGAGCAGTGGGTCAACCTCGCGGCGCGGCTCAACGAGCCGATCAAGTTCATCGAGGTGATCTGCTCCGACCCCGAGCTGCACCGCAGCCGCATCGAGAACTGGCGCAAGAGCATGCCGCACATCCAGCTCACCTGGAACGCGGTCGAGCAGAGCTTCGACGACTACTCGGAGTGGACCGGCGACAGCGGCGCGGTCGCGCGCATCACGCTCGACTCGGTCGAGCCGCTCGGCGTGAACGTCGAGCGGGCGATCGCCTTCCTGCAGTCCTAGCTCCGCCCGGCAACTCGTGCTGCTGCTCCTTCCACCGTCCGAGACCAAACGCGACGGCGGGCTGGATGACACGGCCCTCGACCTCCGCGCCCTCTCGTTCCCCGAGCTGCTGCCGCCCCGCCGCACGGCCCTCGCCGCCCTCCGCGCGCTCTCCCGGAACGTGGGTGCCAGTCACACCGCCCTCCGCCTCTCGCCGAAGCAGCGCTTCGAGATCGACCGCAACCGTGCCGTCGGCACCTCGCCCCTGCTGCCCGCGATCGACCGCTACACCGGGGTGCTCTACGACGCGCTCGGTGCGGAGTCCCTGAGCCAGGCGGCGCGCGCGTTCGCGGGGGAGCACGTTGCGATCCATTCCGCGCTGTTCGGCCTCGTTGCGGCGACCGACGGCATCCCCGCCTACCGTCTCTCGCACGATTCGCGGCTGCCCGCGCTGTCGCTGCGCCGGCACTGGGCGGCGCCGATCTCCCGCTCGCTCGCGGCTCGGGAGGGCCTCGTGCTCGACCTGCGCTCGGAGTCGTACGGGCACCTCGGCCCCGCGCCGGACTCGGCCTGGTACGTGCGCGTGGTCGCGCGCCGACGGCGGCCAGGCCGCTCAACCACTTCAACAAGCACGGCAAGGGCGAGTTCACGCGAGCGGTGCTCGAGTCCGGATTCGATCACGAGACCGTCGACTCGCTCGTCGATTGGGCGTCCTCGGCGGGGTTCGAGCTGCACCGTTCGGGTCGCGAGCTCGAGCTCGCGGTGCACGGCTAGGGTGTGGCTATGACCCAGGGCGAAGCGGCGGAATTCTGGCTGGTCGTGCTCGTCGCGACCCTCGTGACCGTGGGATTCACCCTGCTGATCCTGCTGGTCGTCTACGTCGTGATGGCCATCGCACTCGCGGCGCTGTTCCGCAAGACGGGGATCGAGCCGTGGATCGCGTGGGTGCCCGTCTACGGATACTGGAAGTGGCTCGAGCTCGGCGGCTTCAACGGCGCGCTGGCCTTCCTCTCACTCGTGCCAGTCGCGAACTACGTCACCTGGGTGTTCCTGTACATCGGGATGTACCGGACCGGCCTGTCGTTCCGCAAGGACTCGTCGTGGGTCGTGCTCGCGATCTTCCTCCCGTACGTGTGGTGCTTCCTGCTCGCGCGCGACAGCGAGCGGTACGAGCCGGAGATCCAGACGGCGATGGGCTTCCCGCCGCTTGCGGGCTCTGGCGCGCTGGAACTCTGAGCGAAGGCCATTTCTGGCCCTTCGCCGCGACGCCAGCGCCGACGCCCGTCTGGGGCTCGGACGTCAGAGTGATCTGGTGCTCCGTGGTCGCCGCGGTACTCATCCCATCGCGCGCCAGCAGCCTTGCACGTGATCGTCCACCATGCCCGACGACTGCATGAGCGCGTACATCGTGGTCGGACCGACGAACCGGAAGCCGAGCTTCTTGAGCGCCTTGCTCATCGCGAGGGACTCCGGCGTGACCGCCGGGAGCTCGCCGAGCGAGGTGAGCCGCGCCGGCCGCGGCGGGGGAGCGAAGCTCCACATGAGCTCGTCGAGCGCGCCCGACTCCCTCGTCGATTGGGCGTCCTCGGCGGGGTTCGAGCTGCACCATTCGGGTCGCGAGCTCGAGCTCGCGGTGCACGGCTAGGGTGTGGCTATGACCCAGGGCGAAGCGGCGGAATTCTGGCTGGTCGTGCTCGTCGCGACCCTCGTGACCGTGGGATTCACCCTGCTGATCCTGCTGGTCGTCTACGTCGTGATGGCCATCGCACTCGCGGCGCTGTTCCGCAAGACGGGGATCGAGCCGTGGATCGCGTGGGTGCCCGTCTACGGATACTGGAAGTGGCTCGAGGCTCGGCGGCTTCAACGGCGCGCTGGCCTTCCTCTCACTCGTGCCGGTCGCGAACTACGTCACCTGGGTGTTCCTGTACATCGGGATGTACCGGACCGGCCTGTCGTTCCGCAAGGACTCGTCGTGGGTCGTGCTCGCGGTCTTCCTCCCGTACGTGTGGTGCTTCCTGCTCGCGCGCGACAGCGAGCGGTACGAGCCGGAGATCCAGACGGCGATGGGCTTCCCGCCGCTTGCGGGCTCTGGCGCGCTGGAGCTCTGAGCGAAGGCCATTTCTGGCCCTTCGCCGCGACGCCAGCGCCGACGCCCGTCTGGGGCTCGGACGTCAGAGTGATCTGGTGCTCCGTGGTCGCCGTGGTACTCATCCCATCGCGCGCCAGCAGCCTTGCACGTGGTCATCCACCATGCCCGACGACTGCATGAGCGCGTACATCGTGGTCGGGCCGACGAACCGGAAGCCGAGCTTCTTGAGCGCCTTGCTCATCGCGAGGGACTCCGGCGTGACCGCCGGGAGTTCGCCGAGCGAGGTGAGCCGCGCCGGCCGCGGCGGGGGAGCGAAGCTCCACATGAGCTCGTCGAGCGCGCCCGGTGCGTCCGCCGTGAGTTCGAGCAGGGCGCGGGCGTTGCCGATCGTCGCCTCGATCTTCGCCCGGTTGCGGATGATGCGCGGCTCGAGCATCAGGCGCTCCACGTCATCCGCACCCATCGCGGCGATCCGCACCGGGTCGAAGCCGTGGAACACCTCGCGGAAGCCCGGCCGCCGGCGCAGGATCGTGATCCAGGACAGGCCGGCCTGGAACCCCTCCAGACTGAGCTTCTCGAACAGCGGCCGATCACCGTGCAGCGGGGTGCCCCACTCCTCATCGTGGTAGCGCTCGTACTCGGCGTCGTGGCCGACCCACGCGCAGCGCGCGCGACCGTCGTCACCGACGATCACCGCCCGGCCGGACGGGATCGCCGCGACGCCGTGCGGTGCTGCCGGGGCGTCGGGACTCACGCCACGTGCTCGATGCCCTCGTGGGCGAGCAGCCAGGACTTGGTGGGGATGCCCTCGCCGCCGCTGTAGCCGGTGATCCGGCGGTTGGTCGCGAGCACACGGTGGCACGGCACGATGATCGGGATCGGGTTCGCGCCGACGGCGCCGCCGACCGCTCGCCCGGCCGTGGCGCGACCGGTGTTCAGTCCGAGCTCGCCGTACGAGGCGACCTCGCCGAACGGGAGCTTGTCGATCTCGGACCAGATCGCGCGCTGGAACTCGGTGCCGCCCACCGAGATGGGGAGGTCGAAGTCCTTGCGGGTTCCCGCGAAGTACTCCTGCAACTGGTGCCGCGCTCGCTCGAGCACGGGAGCGGACTGCTCGGGCTCAGCATCCCACGGGAGTCGACCGCCGCGCTCGATCGTGAGTGCCGTGATGGCGTCGCCGTCGCTCGTGACCTCGAGCCGGCCGATCGGGCTGTCCATGCGGATGAGGTGGGTGGGAGCCGGTCCGATGGGGCCGAGATCGGCGAGACGCTGGGCTCGAGTGAGCTTGGGGGAGTGGGTGATCGTCGAGGACATGTCTTGACTGTAGCCGCGGCATCCGACAGCCTTCTCGCGGTTTTCGGACATGGGATGAAGCGTCCGCTGGTCACGGCCTGTGGAGGAGAACCGGCAGAATTGGACCATGCCCGAAATCGCCTTCCGCCCGCTCGGCCGCTCCGACCTCCAGGTCTCCACGATCGGGCTCGGGTGCAACAACTTCGCGCGTCCCGGCACCGCCACGGAGACCCAGGAGGGCACGACCGCCGTGATCGATGCGGCAATCGAACTCGGCGTCACGCTGCTCGACACCGCGGACATCTACGGCAGCATGACGCCCGGACTCAGCGAGGAGTACATGGGCGTGGCGCTGAAGGGTCGCCGCGACCGGGTCGTGATCGCGACCAAGTTCGGGCACAGCGGCTACGACATGCAGATCGCGCCCGGCGTGCCGAAGGGCGCACCGGAGTACATCGCGATCGCGGTCGATGACTCGCTGCGGCGCCTGCAGACCGACCACATCGACCTGTACCAGCTGCACACCCCGGACGACGAGACGCCGATCGCGGAGACGATCGAGGCGCTCGACGCCCTCGTGGCGACCGGCAAGATCCGCTACTACGGGCACTCCAACCTCACCGGCGAGCAGATCGCCGAAGCCGAGGATGCCGCGGACCGCATCGGCGGCGGACGCTTCGTGTCGGCCCAGAACGAGTACAGCCTGATCAAGCGCGAGGCGGAGGTGGACGTGCTGCCCGCCGTTCGCGCGGCCGGACTCGGCTTCCTGCCGTTCTTCCCGCTCGCGAACGGCCTGTTCAGCGGCAAGTTCTCCCGCACCGAGCGTCCGGCCGACACGCGGATCATGCGCCAGCGCCCGCACATCGTCGAGAACGCCGACTGGGATGCGATCGAGGCGCTCGAGGCATTTGCGGCGGCGCGTGGCATCACCATGCTGGATGCCACGTTCGGCTGGCTGCTCGCCGAGCCCTCGCTCTCGAGCGTGATCGCCGGAGCGACCAGGCCAGAGCAGGTGCGGCAGAATGCCGCGGCATCCACCGCCTGGACGCCCGACCCCGGAGGAGCGCCAGGAGATCTCGGACCTGTTCCCTGCTGGTTAGCGCGCCGCCGCTCCTGCGGCGCGCGTCGTCCGTCGAATCGCACGATGCGATCGCACGATTCGCCGGGATCGCCAGCAAGGTTGACTTGCGTTCGCCCTCATGAATTCAGCACCGCGATGGCCGCGTTCAGGGTCGTCGCGAACAGCACCCAGGCCCAGTAGGGCACGAGCAGCCACGCAGCGGGCTTGGACACCCGCCAGAACGCGAGCATCGTGAGCAGCACGGCGACGTCGATCGCCACGATGATGACGAGTGCCGCCCACAGCGCCGGAGCGCCGATGAACGGGTACAGGCCGAAGAACACGGGCGTCCAGATCGCGTTGAGCACGAGCTGGATCACGTAGAGCGTGAGCGGTCGGCGCACGTCGACGTCCTTCCGACGACGCCACACGAGCCAGGCCGCGACGGCCATGGTCGCGTAGAGGAACGTCCACACCGGTCCGAAGATCGCATTCGGCGGGCTCCACGCAGCCTTCGCGGCCTCGGCGTACCAGCCGTCGACGTTCTGGATCGTCGCGAGGCTGCCCAGCCCGCCGACCGCGAACGCGATGACGAGGAACGCCACCAGCACGAGCACCGACTTCACACGAGGATTCATCCTCCAACGCTAGATCGACGGGGCGTGGGCAGCCGGGGGTTGACGAGATCTCCGGAAAACAGAATCGAATTGCTTGCTGAGTGAGTGCTCACTCAGTTAGCATCGTCCGGTGGTCACCCAGGTCTCGAGCAGCGATTCCACTCGAGCGCGCCCGCTCGCGGTCGAGGCGCGCCAGGACATGATCCTCGCGGTCGTCATCCCGCTCATCATCCAGAAGGGCCGGGATGTCACGTCCAAGGAGATCGCGGAGGCCTGCGGCATCGCCGAGGGCACGATCTTCCGGGCGTTCGGCGACAAGGAGACGCTGCTCAACGCCGCGATCGAGAAGTACCTCGATCCGGAGGCGCTCTGCGAGAACCTCCGGTCGATCGGCGTCGACCTGCCGCTCGAGACCAAGCTGCACGCGATCTTCGGGCTGCTCGTTGACCGGTTCACCGGCGTCATCCGGCTGATGACCGCGTTGCGCCAGCGCCCGCCGGCGGATCGCCGCGACACGAACGGCTGGGTCGAGATCATCGACGAACTGCTCGCGCCCAACCAGCACGAGCTCAGGGTCTCCGCCTCCGTGCTCGCGCAGTACGCGCGGGTCGTCGCGTTCGCGTCGTCCATCCCGATGTTCGGCGAGAGCATCCCGCTCACCACGCACGAGCTGGTCGAGCTCGTCATGTACGGGGTCGTCGACTCCGCGGCATCCACCACCGAATCAACCACGTCAACGGGAATCAGGTCCTGACCATGCTCCTCAAGCTCATCGTGCAGTTCATCAAGCCGCACTGGCCGCTCGTGCTCGCTGTCGTGCTGCTGCAGCTCGCGTCGACGATCGCGTCGCTGTATCTTCCGGCGCTCAACGCGCAGATCATCGACGACGGCGTCGCGACCGGCGACACCGGGATGATCCTGCGCCTCGGCTCGCTCATGCTCGGCATCACCGTGCTGCAGGTCGTGACGGCGATCGCCGCCGTCTACTTCGGCGCGAAGGCGGCGATGCGGTTCGGACGGGATGTGCGCGGCGCGATCTTCCACCGCGTCGGCGAGTTCAGCGAGCGCGAGGTCTCCCGATTCGGCGCCCCGTCGCTGATCACCCGCAGCACGAACGACGTGCAGCAGGTGCAGATGCTCGTGCTCATGACGTTCACGCTGCTCGTCGGTGCGCCGATCCTCGCGATCGGCGGCGTGATCGCCGCGCTGAGCCTCGACGTGCAGCTGTCCTGGCTCATCGCGGTCGCGGTGCCGGTGCTGCTGGTCGCGATCGGACTCGTGATCGTGCGGCTCGTGCCGCTGTTCCGCCAGATGCAGGAGCGCATCGACACGGTCAACCGCGTGCTGCGCGAGCAGCTGCAGGGCATCCGGGTCGTGCGCGCGTTCGTGCGCGAACGGGTCGAGACCGATCGGTTCGCGAAGGCGAACACCGACCTCACCGACACGGCACTGAAGGCCGGTCGCCTGTTCGCGCTGATGTTCCCGATCGTGATGTTCGTCATGAACGTGTCGAGTGTCGCGGTGATCTGGTTCGGCGCGTTCCGGGTCGAGGACGGCTCGATCGAGATCGGCACGCTCATCGCGTTCCTGAGCTACCTGATCCAGATCCTGATGGCGGTCATGATGGCGACCTTCATGGCGGTGATGATCCCGCGCGCCGCGGTGTGCGCCGATCGCATCTCCGAGGTGCTCGCAGACCGAGTCGAGCGTCGTGCTGCCGAAGAACCCGGTCACCGAGCTGCAGCAGCACGGCACGATCGACCTCGAGGCCGCGTCGTTCGCCTACCCGGGCGCCGAGCAGCCCGTGCTGCGCGAGGTGAGCTTCGCGGTGAAGCCCGGAACCACGACCGCGATCGTCGGGTCGACCGGCGCCGGCAAGACCACCCTCGTGAACCTGCTGCCGAGACTGTTCGACGCGACCGGCGGGTCCGTGCTCGTGGACGGCGTGGACGTTCGGGAACTCGACGCGGACCTGCTGTGGAGTCGCATCGGCATCGTGCCGCAGCGACCGTTCCTGTTCGCCGGCACCGTCGCATCCAACCTCCGCTACGGCAAGCCGGACGCGACCGATGAGGAGCTCTGGAAGGCGCTCGAGATCGCGCAGGCCAAGGACTTCGTCGAGGAGATGGACGGGACAGCTGGATGCCCCGATCGCCCAGGGCGGCACGACCGTGTCGGGCGGCCAGCGGCAGCGCCTCGCGATCGCCAGGGCGCTCGTGAAGCAGCCCGAGATCTACGTCTTCGACGACTCGTTCTCCGCACTCGACCTCGCGACGGACGCGCGGTTGAGACAGGCGCTGAAACGCGAGGTGAAGGGCGCGACCAAGGTGATCGTCGCGCAGCGGGTGTCCACGATCATGGACGCCGACCAGATCATCGTGCTCGAGGACGGCGCGATCGTGGGCATCGGAACCCACGACGAACTGCTCGAGTCCTCGCCCACGTACGCCGAGATCGTCGAGTCGCAGCTCGCCGCGGAGGAGGCAGCATGAGCGAGTCGACCGAGAACCAGAAGAAGCCCGCAGCACCCGAGCGCCCGGCGAACTCCGGCATGGCCGGTCCCCGTCGCGGTCCGGGCGGTGGTGGCCCGTTCGGGCAGCCGATGTCGATCGAGAAGTCGATGACGTTCGGCCCGTCCGCGATGCGGCTGCTGCGCCGGCTGAGTCCGCACCGGTTCCGCGTGCTGTCCGTCGTGCTGCTCGGGATCGCGAGCGTCGTGTTCACCGTGCTCGGCCCGCGCCTGCTCGGCGAGGGCACCAACCTCATCTTCGAGGGCGCGATCTCGTCGCAGCTGCCGGAGGGCGTGACCAAGGAGCAGCTCATCGCGCAGCTGCGCGCCGCCGGTGACGACCAGAAGGCCGACCTGCTGAGCGGGATGAACCTGCACCCCGGCACCGGCATCGACTTCGTCGCCCTGCAGCACGTGCTCGTCCTCGTGCTCTCGCTCTACGTGCTCGCCTCGGTGTTCGGCTGGCTGCAGGCGCTCGTGCTCAACCGCGTGGTGCAGGACACCGTGTTCCGGCTGCGCGAGGAGGTCGAGGCGAAGATCAACCGCCTGCCGCTGAGCTACTTCGACAAGATGCAGCGCGGTGAGCTGCTCAGCCGCGTCACGAACGACATCGACAACGTGTCGCAGAGCCTGCAGCAGACCCTGAGTCAGCTGCTCACGTCGCTGCTGACGGTGATCGGCGTGATCGTGATGATGTTCGTCACGTCGTGGCTGCTCGCCCTGATCGCGCTGGTCACGGTGCCGCTCACCTTCCTGATCACGGCGATCATCGCCAAGCGCTCGCAGAAGCTGTTCGTCGCCCAGTGGGCGCACACCGGAGCGCTCAACGCGCAGATCGAGGAGACCTTCACCGGTCACAGCCTCGTGAAGGTGTTCGGCCGCCAGCGCGAGGTCGAGGCTCGCTTCCGTGAGAAGAACGAGGAGCTGTACTCGGCGAGCTTCGGTGCGCAGTTCGTGTCGGGCATGATCATGCCGTCGATGATGTTCGTGGGCAACCTGGTCTACGTCGCGATCGCGGTCGTGGGTGGACTCCAGGTCGCGAACGGCACGATGCGCCTCGGTGACGTGCAGGCGTTCATCCAGTACTCCCGCCAGTTCACGCAGCCGCTCACCCAGCTCGGTTCGATGGCCAACCTGCTGCAGTCCGGCGTCGCGAGCGCCGAGCGGGTGTTCGAGCTGCTGGATGCCGCCGGAGCAGACCCCGGATCCGTCGCCCGCCGCGACTCCGACCGGCGACCAGGGCCGGCTGGTGTTCGAGAACGTGTCGTTCAGCTACGACCCGGAGCATCCAGCTCATCTCGGACCTGTCGCTCGTGGCCGAACCCGGCCAGACCGTCGCGATCGTCGGACCCACCGGTGCCGGCAAGACGACGCTCGTGAACCTCATCATGCGGTTCTACGAGCTCGACGGCGGTCGCATCACGCTCGACGACGTCGACATCGCGACCATGACCCGCGACGACCTCCGGTCGCGCACGGGCATGGTGCTGCAGGACACCTGGCTGTTCGGCGGCACGATCCGCGACAACATCCTGTACGGCAACCCGAGGGCGAGCGAGCAGGAGATGCTGGATGCCGCGACCGCGACCTACGTCGACCGGTTCGTGCACTCCCTGCCCGACGGGTACGACACCGTGCTCGACGACGAGGCGGGGAACGTCAGCGCGGGCGAGAAGCAGCTCATCACGATCGCGCGCGCGTTCCTCGCGCGCCCGAGCGTGCTCATCCTCGACGAGGCGACGAGCTCGGTCGACACCCGCACCGAGCTGCTCGTGCAGCAGGCGATGTCGGCGCTGCGGGCGGATCGTACGAGCTTCGTGATCGCCCACCGGCTCTCGACCATCCGCGACGCGGACCTCATCCTCGTGATGGAGTCCGGTGCGATCGTCGAGCAGGGCACGCACGCCGAACTGCTCGCAGCGGACGGCGCGTACGCGAAGCTGTACAACTCGCAGTTCGCTGCAGCGATCACCGACTGACCGATCGGCTGGGCGGGTGGGCGGTGCGCCTACCCGCTCAGATCGGGCGTATCGGGCGGATCGATGTTGACCGAGGCGTTGAGGCCGTCGATCTCCTCGTTGAGCGCCTCGAGGTCGAGCACGAGCTGGTCGTACTGCGCACGGCGATCCTGGATCGAGGCGTAGAGCGCGTCGAGCTGGTCGCCGCGGGCGAGCAGCGCGTTGCGCTCGGCGGTGAACTGTTCCTCCGAGCTGAACCCACCGGAGTCGGCGCGCGAGTTGAACGACGCGATGTCGGCGTTGAGCACCGTGTAGCCGTCCGAGTACGAGGTGTAGTCCGCGTCGATGCCCGCGACGAGGGTGTCGATCTGGGTGACGAGCGCCTCGGCACGCTGCTGCTGCTCGAGGAAGACCGCGTTCGACTGGTCGTGCAGGGCGAGCACGGTCGTGCGGTCGCCGATGTACTGCGCGTAGTGCGCTTCGAGGGCCGGTGACAGGTCACCGTATTCGGTGCCGAGGATCGAGTGCAGTTCGTTCAGTCGCTGCCCGGGCTCGCTCTCGGCGTAGAAGTCCATGGTCGCGGTGAACGATTCGTCGTCGCTGAGCTTCGCGGCTTCGGCCTCGAGCAGCGGTTCGAGCGCGTCGCGCTCGGCACGCGTCATCCTGTCCCACGCCGCGTGCAGCATCTCGTGCGTCGCGACGACCTCCTCGATGCCGTCGAGGCGCTCGTCGGTCACGTCGTAGAGGTAGATCACCTTGTCGCCGGGCAGGTAGCAGCCCAGCACCCCGAACCCCTCGTTCCCGGTGGAGCAGATCGCGTCGAAGGCGTCCTCGGACTCGACCGACGGCACGCTCGCGTAGAACAGGAACCGACCCTCCTCGGTGAGCTGCGCGCGATCCGCGTAGCCGACGACCTGGACGGACGGCTCGTACTGCCACACGGTGAACTGGTCGATGATGCGCTGCTGGTGCGTGAGCATCCACACCGAAGCGAGGAGGAACGCGGCCGTCACGAGGATGCCGAGCAGCACTCCGATCGCCGCTCCAGGCCCGAATCTCCCGCGCTCGTGGTTGGCAGGCAGCGGTGGCTGCAGGTCGAACGTCACCGGTCGACCCTATGCGATGAACGCGACCGCGCTAGCCGACGTAGATCAGCTTCTTGTTGATGAACTCCTCGATGCCGACGGCGCCCAGTTCGCGGCCGGTGCCGCTGCTCTTGGTTCCACCGAACGGCAGTTCAGGAGAGTCCGCCAGCACCGCGTTGATGTACACCATGCCGGTCTCCAGCCGGTCCGCGACCCGCAGCGCCTGCTGCTCGTCGGTCGACCAGACGTAGGAGCCGAGGCCGAAGGTGGTGTCGTTCGCGATTCGCACGGCGTCTGCCTCGTCCTTGGCCCGATAGAGCGAGGCGACCGGGCCGAAGAACTCCTCGCGATAGGCGGGGTTCGCGGCATCGATGTCCTCGAGCACGACGGGGGAGAACTTGGCGCCGTCACGGGGCTTCGGCGCGAGTCGGGCCGTCGCGCCCGCGCTGATCGCGCGCTCGACCTGGTCCTGGATGCCCTCCGCCGCATCGACGCTGCTCAGCGGGCCGAGCACCGTGGCCTCGTCGTTCGGGTCACCGGGCACCACGACCGCCATCTTGTCGGTCAGCTTGCTCGCGAAGTCGTCGTAGAGCCCGTCGGCGATGATGAACCGCTTGGGCGCGTTGCAGGACTGGCCGTTGTTGTCGAACCGGCCGTCGAAAGCCGCGTCAACCACCGCATCCAGGTCGTTCGTGGAGAGCACGATGAACGGGTCGGAGCCGCCGAGTTCGAGCACGACCTTCTTGAGGTGCTTGCCCGCCTGCTCGGCGACCGCCATACCGGCCCGCTCGGAGCCGGTCAGCGAAACGCCGCGGATGCGGGTGTCGGCGATCGCCTGGGCGATCTGGTCGTTGTCGGCGAACACGTTCGTGTAGCCGCCTTCTGGCACGCCCGCATCACGGAAGATCTGCTCGATCGCGCGCGCCGACTCCGGGCACTGGCGCGCGTGCTTGAGCAGGATCGGGTTGCCGACCACCACGTTGGGGCCCGCGAACCGGGCAACCTGGTAGAGCGGGAAGTTCCAGGGCATGATGCCCAACAGCGGCCCGGTCGGCGACTTGCGCAGGTACGCGGTCGACGCTGCCCCCTCGATCGGCTCGTCGGCCATGAGCTTCTCCGCGTTGTCGGCGTAGAAGCGGTAGATCGCGCCGGCGAACTCGGCCTCGCCGACCGCCTGGACCCGCGGCTTTCCCATCTCGCGCACCAGGATGTCGCCGAGCTCTTCCTTGCGCTCCTCGTGCAGGTCGGCGACCCGGCCGATCATGGCTGCGCGGTCAGCCACGGTGGTGGCCGGAATCCAATCGGTCCACGCCTTCCAGACCGAGGCGAGGGCCGCCTCGAGTTCCTGCGCCGTCGCGATCGGGAACTCCGATCCGCGGGCTCCGGTGTACGGGTCGATGACGGCGTATCCAGCCATGGTGCTTCCTTCCTCGGAATCGTTCAACACTATCTTCAGGGGTTCGGTCTTCAGGCGCTCGGTCTTCAGGGTTCGGTCTTCAGGCGCTTGGTCTTCAATGTCCGGTCAGTGGTGCGACGATGCGTGCGATGAGCGATGGATGCCGCGTGACTCGCTCCTCGACATCCGCCATCGACGTGGCGACCAGCCCCGCATTCGCCCCGAGGAACCGCAGCGGCTCCGGCTCCCACTGCCGGGAGCGGTGGTTCACCCACGGCAGCCGCACGAGCTCGCTGTCCTCGCCCGTGATGAGGTCGGCCAGCGTGCGCCCAGCCAGATTGGTCGTGCTCAGGCCGTCGCCCACGTAGCCGCCCGCCCACGCGATGCGGGTCGCGGAGTCGAAGGTCGCGGCCGCGTGCCAGTCGCGCGCGATGCCGAGCGGCCCGCCCCAGCGATGGGTGACGGCGCCGGGCTCTGCGAGCACCTGGCCGATCGCGGGGAACAGCTCGACGAGGGTGCGGCGCAGGTGCTCGAACACCCTCGGCACCCGGTCGAACCCGGGCTCGACGCGACTGCCCCAGTGGTAGCCGGCGCCGCGCCCACCGAATGCGAAGCGGTTGTCCGCGGTGCGCTGCCCGTAGATGAGCAGGTGACGGAAGTCGGTGAAGGTGCGGCCCTGAGGGAGCTGGAGCTCGTCCCAGACCGCGTCGGGTAGCGGCTGGGTCGCGATCATGAGGGAGTACAGCGGCAGCACCCGCCGGTGCACCTGCGGGATGGTCGCACCGTAGCCCTCGAGGGCGACGACGACGGTCTCGCAGCGCACGATGCCGCGCGTAGTCGTCACCGATCCGCTGCTCCAGTCCAGCACCTCGGTCTGCTCGGCGATCCGCACCCCCCGCGCCTCAAGTGCTCGAGCGAGCCCGCGGACGAGCTTGGCCGGGTGCAGTCGGGCGCAGTTCGGGTCGAACGAGGCGCCGATCGACCGGGAGGCGCCCGTGCCGTCCGCGTCCCAGAACTCGATCGGATCGACGCCGTACCCCGCGGCCTCCCCGACCTCGGCGTGGGCGGCGGCGAGCTGCGTCGCGGACCGCGCGTAGGCGACCGTGCCGCCCTTGATGAAGTCGCAGTCGATGCCGGCGGCGCTCGCGGCGCGTCCCACCTCGTCGACGGTCGCGATCATCGCGCGGCGCATCGCGATCGCAGCCTCTCGGCCGTGGGTGCGCTCGAGGGACGCGGTCGAGCGGGGGAACAGGGCGCTGCACCATCCACCGTTGCGTCCGGAGGCGCCGAACCCGGCGATCTCCTTCTCGATCACGACGATGCGAAGCGCGGGGTCGCGCTCGAGCAGGTACCAGGCTGTCCACAGGCCGGTGAGTCCGCCGCCGATGATCGCGACGTCGGTGTCGGTGTCGCCGTCGAGCGCGGGCCGCGGCGTGAGGTCGTCGGGCACGGTGTCGTGCCACAGCGACAGGGTCCGGTAGTCCATCAGCGCTCCTCGACGAGCCGTAGCATTCGAGGGTGCCTTCGAGGATGAGCCAGCTGGGCCTCGCGGCGAGCGCCCTGCTGATCGCCGTGCTCGCGAGCGGGTGTGCGGGCGACGCGCCCGCGCCAGCGCCCACGGCCGAGCCTCGCATCGCGCCGGTCATCGACCGCGACTTCCCCGACCCCGACCTGCTGCGTGTCGATGACACCTGGTACGCCTACGCCACCAACGATGCGACCAGCAACGTGCAGGTCGCGACGTCCACCGACCTGGTCGAGTGGCAGGCGCTGCCCGACGCGATGCCCGTCCTGCCGGACTGGGTCGAGCCCGGCGACACCTGGGCCCCCGAGGTCGCCCAGGTCGGCGACGGGTTCGTGCTCTACTTCACCGGCCACTCCCGCGCGGCCGACCTGCAGTGCATCGGCGTCGCGACGGCGAGCGACCCGGCGGGCCCGTTCACGGCGATCGGCGACGGGATGCTGGTCTGCCCGACCGACGAGGGCGGCGCGATCGACGCGACGAGTTTCGTGGAGTCGGACGGCTCCCGTTGGCTGCTGTTCAAGAACGACGGCAACTGCTGCCGCCTCGACACCTGGATCAGTGCGGTGCCGCTCACGGAGGACGGGCTCGCCCTCGCGGGCGAGCCGACCCGCCTCATCCATCGGGACCAGGACTGGGAGGGCGACCTCATCGAGGCGCCGACCATCGTCGAGCGGGATGGCACGTACGTGCTGCTCTACTCGGCGAACGCCTACAACAGCCTCGACTACGGGATCGGGTACGCGACGGCGCCCGCGCTCCTCGGACCCTGGACCAAGCACGAGGGACCGTGGATCTCCACGGACACCTTCGACTTCGAGCTGGTCGGGCCGGGCGGTCAGGATGTCGTGGTCGACGGTGATCACGAGTACCTCGCCCTCCACGGCTGGGACGACTTCCTCACCCGCCGCGCGCTGTACCTGGTGCCGCTCGAGTGGAACGGCGCGACCCCCTCCATCGTGCTGCCGGAATAGCGGCGGCTCGCAGGAAGGCTCAGAGCCGCGTCCACGCCTCGGTCAGCACGCCCCTGAGGATGCCCTCGATCTCGTCGAACTCGCTCGGCCCGATCGTGAGCGGGGGAGCGAGCTGGATGACGGGGTCGCCACGGTCGTCCGCCCGGCAGTACAGCCCGGCGTCGTAGAGCGCCTTCGAGAGGAACCCGCGCAGCAGCCGCTCGGACTCGTCGTCGTCGAAGGTGGCCTTGGTCGCCTTGTCCTTGACGAGCTCGATGCCGAAGAAGTAGCCGGCCCCGCGCACGTCGCCGACGATCGGCAGGTCCTTGAGCCGCTCGAGCGAGGCGCGGAACAGCGGCGAGTTCTCCCGAACGTGGGCGTTGAGGCCCTCCTCCTCGAAGATGTCGAGGTTGTCGAGGGCGACCGCGGCCGAGACCGGGTGACCTCCGAACGTGTAGCCGTGGTAGAACGACGTGGAGCCGTGGCGGAAGGGCTCGTAGATGCGATCGCTGATGATCGTGGCGCCGATGGGGGAGTAGCCGCTCGTCATTCCCTTCGCGCACGTGATCATGTCCGGCACGTAGCCGTACTCGTCGCACGCGAACATGTGGCCGATCCGGCCGAACGCGCAGATCACCTCGTCGCTCACGAGCAGCACGTCGTACTGGTCGCAGATCTCACGCACGCGCTGGAAGTATCCGGGCGGCGGCGGGAAGCAGCCACCGGAGTTCTGCACGGGCTCGAGGAACACCGCGGCGACCGTCTCCGGCCCTTCGAACAGGATCATCTCCTCGATGCGGTTCGCGGCCCACACTCCGAACTCGGTCTCGGGGTCGCCGTTGCCCGACGGCACGAAGCCCATCTCGTCCGCACGGTAGAAGTTCGTGTTCGGCACCCGGAACCCGCCAGGGGTGACCGGCTCGAACATCTCCTTCATGCCGGGGATGCCCGTGATCGCGAGCGCGCCCTGCGGGGTGCCGTGGTACGCGATCGACCGCGAGATCACCTTGTGCTTCGTCGGGTCGGCCCTGGAGCTTCCAGTAGTACTTCGCGAGCTTGAACGCGGTCTCGACCGCCTCGCCGCCGCCGGTCGAGAAGAACACCCGGTTGAGGTCGCCCGGCGCGTAGTCGGCGAGCCGGTCGGCGAGCTCGATGGCCGAGGGGTGCGCGTAGGACCAGATCGGGAAGAAGGCGAGCTCCTCCGCCTGCCGCGCCGCGGTCTCGGCGAGCCGCTTGCGGCCATGGCCGGCATTCACGACGAACAGTCCGGAGAGTCCGTCGATGTACTGCTTGCCCTTCGAGTCCCAGATGTGGTGACCCTCGCCCTTGACGATGATCGGCACGCCGTGCTCCTCGAGCACGGACTGGCGGGAGAAGTGCATCCAGAGGTGGTCCTTGGCCTTCTGCTGCAGGTCGGCGTTGTCGAAGGTCGTGCGGGTGCTCGTCGTGTCGATGGAGCTCATTGGTTCACCGTGTTCCCCAGTTGTAGAACTGCTTGTGGAGTTTGAGATAGACGAACGTCTCGGTCGACTGCACGCCCTCGATGCCGCGGATCTGCTTGTTGAGCAGGTCGATGAGGTCCTCGTCGTTCTCGCAGACCACTTCGGCCATGATGTCGAAGCTGCCCGCGGTGAGCACGACGTAGTCGACCGCGGGAAGGCGGCCGAGGGCCTCGGCGACCACCGTGGTGTCGCCCGCGACGCGGATGCCGATCATCGCCTGGCGGTAGAACCCGAGCTGCATCGGGTCGGTCACCGCGACGACCTGCATGACACCGGAGTCGGTGAGCTTCTGCACGCGCTGCCGCACGGCGGCCTCGCTGAGTCCCACCGCCTTGCCGATCTCCGCGTACGAGCGACGGCCGTCGGTCTGCAGCTGCTCGATGATCTTCTTGGAGACGTCGTCGAGGTGCACCGGCTTGCCGGGTGGCCGTGCGGACGGGCTCATGCCTCGATTGTGGCAGCGCGAGTCGACACTCACAAGCGGATCCGCACCAAGGAGGGATGATTTCCTTCGAAATCGGTCGCATTCTTCCGTTGCACGGACTCATTCCGTGCGGCAGGCCGGCGCACACTCGCGCATGCCGGCGAGTCCTACACTGACCCTTGTGGATGACGACCCCGACGACACGGTGATCCGTCCACCCCGCGACATCCCGGCTCCCGCAGCCGAACTCGACACCGACGACACGGTCGTCCGTGCGCCGAACGGAGTCGAGCCGACGCCGGAGCCGGTCGCGCCGCTCGACCGCGAGCTCGTCGACACCCCGCGCATCGACCACGCCACCGGGCTGCCGGTGCTGCCCGACCTGCTCGTCGTGCCGCGCGCGCCCGACACCGCACCGCTCCAGGTGATCTCGTACGCCCTCCGCGTGCACGGCGAGATCGTGCCGCTCGACCGCGAGATCTTCGTGGGGCGCAACCCGGCTCCGCCGCGGATCCCGAGTGGCGTGCTCCCGCGCCTCGTGGCCGTGCCCTCGCCCAAGTCCGACGTGTCGCGCACGCACCTCGGGGTGCGGCAGCTCGGGGCATCCGTCATCGTCACCGACCTGCGTTCGACGAACGGGTCGACCGTCGAGGTGCCGGGCAGCGCGCCGCGCACGCTGCGGCAGGGGGAGTCCATGGTGGTCTCGGCGGGCACGCGGATCGACATCGGGGACGGCAACGTGCTCGAGGTGCACCGGCTGCAGCCCGCGGGCCTGCGCGCCGCGGCATCCAACGCTCCGGAAGCACGGTCGTGACCGGCATCGGCGGCGACGCCACCGGCCAGTCGCTCGCGATCCCCGGCCGGGAGGACGTGCGCATCTCGTGGGCCGCCGCGACCGACACCGGACGTCGCCGCGCCGCCAACGAGGACAGCTGGGTCGCGAAGCTCCCGCTGTTCGCCGTCGCGGACGGCATGGGCGGCCACAGTGCGGGGGACCTCGCGAGCGCCGCGGTGGTCGAGCACCTCGCGGACGTCGCCCGCGGTGAGTTCGTCACGACGGAGGGCATCGAGCGCGCGCTGGATGCGGCGACCGACGACATCGTCGAACTCGCGAGCGAGACCGAGCTCGGCGTCGGCACCACCGTGACGGGCGCCGCGCTCGTGCTGCAGGACGGCCGCCCGTACTTCGCCGTCTTCAACATCGGCGACAGCCGGGTCTACCGGTTCGAGCGCAACGAGCTCGCCCAGGTCACGCGCGACCACTCGGTGGTGCAGGAGCTCGTCGACGCGGGTGCGCTCACCGCGGCGGACGCCGAGCACCACCCGGACAGCAACATCATCACGCGCGCGGTCGGCTTCGGCGCGCGCCCCGAGTTGGACTACTGGATGCTGCCGCCGCGCACCGGCCTGCGCCTGCTGGTGTGCTCCGACGGCCTCACCAAGGAGGTGTCGGACTCACGCATCCGGATGCACCTCGCCGCAGGCCTCAGCCCGGTGGAGACCGCGGGCGCGCTCGTGGATGCCGCACTCGCGTCCGGCGGCCGCGACAACGTCACCGTGATCGTCGTCGACGTGCTCGAGGCACCCGACGACGGGGACCTCGAGGACACCAATCCGCGCCGTCGGGCCCCCGAGTGAGCCGCGAATAGCACACTCGTCGACCCTCGGAAACGGGGTACAGAATCGTCCCCCCGTTCGGGGGCCATTCCGGTCAAGGCCGTACCCCGGCTGCCTAGAATGGTGCATCCGTTGAGGCTGATCCGTAATCGCTGGGGGTGACTGTGGCGCGCCGACTCCCTTCGCAACCGCCGACGCTGCCCGGGTTCTCGCACATCCACATGCTCGGATCCGGTGGCTTCGCCGACGTGTTCCTGTACGAGCAGAACATGCCGCGGCGGCAGGTCGCGGTGAAGGTCATGCTCAGCGAGGTCGTCAACGACCAGGTGCGGCAGATGTTCCAGGCCGAGGCCAACCTGATGGCCCAGTTGAGCGCGCACCCGTCGATCCTCACGGTGTACCAGGCGAGCGTGTCATCCGACGGCCGCCCGTACCTCGTGATGGAGCTGTGCTCGTCGGCGCTCAGCCAGCGGTACCGCACCGAGCGCCTTCCGGTGCCCGAGGTGCTGCGCATCGCGGTCAAGATCGGCAGCGCGATCGAGACCGCGCATCGCGCCGGCGTGCTGCACCGCGACATCAAGCCGTCCAACATCCTCATGACCGCCTACGGGCACCCGGTGCTCTCCGACTTCGGCATCGCCGCGACGCTGAGCGAGTCGGACGACAAGGAGGCCGTCGGCCTGTCGATCCCGTGGTCCGCGCCCGAGGTGCTCATGGATGAGACGGCCGGCACGATCGAGTCGGAGGTGTGGGCCTTCGCCGCGACCGTGTACTCGCTGCTCGCGGGCCGCTCGCCGTTCGAGATCCCCGGCGAGTCGAACAAGTCCACCGACCTGATCGCGCGGATCAACCGCGCGAAGCCCCAGCCGATCGGTCGCAGCGATGTGCCGGCGTCGCTCGAGAAGATCCTGCAGCGCGCGATGAGCCGCAAACCGGAGAACCGGCAGGGCAGCGTGCTCGAGGTGATCCACGAGCTGCAGTCGGTCGAATCCGAGCTCGGGGTGCCGCAGACCCAGATCGAGGTGGCGATGGATGACTGGGCGCTCGCGACCGTCGCCGACCTCGAGGATCGCACCCGCATCCGCTCCGGAGCCCCAGCGGGCACGGTCTCGCAGCGTCGCCGCCGGAGGCGGTCAGCCGCCGCCGTCGCGGACAACTACCGCGGCGTCGGCACCCTCATGCGCGACACCAACCTCGGGCCGCGCAGCACCGCGACCCGCATGCCGCGGCGGCGCGGCTTCCAGTTCCTGGCCTGGATCCTCGTCGCTGGCGCGGTCGCGGTGATCGCGCTCGGAGCGACGGCGACCCTGCTGCTGATCCAGGCCGGCGACGATGACATCCCCGTGGTGTCCGACGTCTCGGCCGAGGTGTCCGACGCGGGCGTGCGCTTCACGTGGGACGACCCGGGTCTCGGCACCGGCGACTCGTACCAGATCGCGACGAGTGACGGCGGGTCGAGCAGCATCCAGCGCAGCCCCGAGTTCTTCGTCGACTCCGAACCCGGCGAGCGCGTGTGCATCACCGTGACCGTCAACCGCGAGGGCCGGACGGGCACGCCCAGCCCGGAGAAGTGCGCGGACGTCCCGTCCTGATGCTCCTCAACTGGGTCAGGGAACACCGGTCGCTCGTCGCCACGGCGCTGAGCGGCACGGTCATCGCTGCCCTCATCGCGACCGTCGCGATCGTCTCGAACGGCTACACGGCCCAGCGGCTCGACCTGAACGACGGCTCGGTGTGGGTCGCCAACAGCGCCCAGCAGGCGATCGGCCGCGCGAACACCGAGGTGCTCGAGCTCAACACCGTCGTGCCGACCACCGGCAACGACATCGACGTGCTGCAGTCCGGCACGACCGTGCTGCTGTTCGACCGGGGCGAGAGCAAGCTCGAGATCGTGGATGCCGCGACGAGCGCGGTCACCGACACCGTGCCACTCCCGCCCGACCAGCCGGAGGTGCACCTCGCCGGCGGTCGCGTGGTCATCCACGAGCGCGGCACCGGCGAGGTCTGGTTCGTCGCGTTCGCCGACCTGCCGCACTTCGACGCGGAGTCGCCGTCGACGCTGAGCTTCGGCGATGGCGCGGTGCTGAGCGTCGATCCGAGTGGCGTGCTGTTCGCCTACTCACCGTCGAGCCGCCAGGTCTACCGGGTGGATGCCGCACACTCCGACCGCGTCGACAGCACCGTCGACGCCGACCTCGGAGACCCGGCCGCGAACCTCTCGATCACGTCGGTAGCCGGACGCTGGGCGGTGCTCGACACGGATGCCGGACTCCTGCACCTCTCCGGCGGCGCCACCGACCTCACCGCCCTCCTCGACGGAGCACCGGGCGCCACCCTGCAGCAGCCGAGCGCCACCGGCGACGCGGTGCTCGTCTCCTACACCGGCGGCATGCTCTCGGCGCCGCTCGACAGTGCAGAGGCGTCGGCGATCACCTCCGGGGCGACCGGGGCGCCGGCCGCGCCGGTCGTGCTCGACGGGTGCGAGTTCGCCGCCTGGGGCGACGGCGAGGCGTGGCGGCGGTGTGCGGGTGACGGGAGCACGGGCATCCAGCTCGATCTCGACTCGATGGCGTCGTCGGCGCGGCTCGGCTTCATGGTGAACGGCGGACGGGTCGTGCTCAACGACCGCCGCAGCGGTGACGCGTGGGCCGTGCAGCAGTCCGGCCAGCTCATCGCCAACTGGGACGACCTCCTCGTCGACGACGTGGATGAACCGGACCAGCAGGAGAACGACCAGGACACCCCGCCCGAGGTCGAGAAGGTGCAGGTGCCGCCGATCGCGATCGACGACGCATTCGGCGCGCGACCCGGACGCGCGACCGTGCTGCCCGTGCTGCTGAACGACTACGACCCGAACGGCGACGTGCTCGTGGTGAGCGACCTCACCCCGATCGACGAGACGATCGGCCGGATCGACCTCATCAACGAGCGGCAGCAGATCCAGCTGACCCTCGCGGCCGGGGCGACCGGCCAGCTGTCGTTCTCGTACACGGTGAGCGACGGCCGCGGCGGTGGCGACACGGCGACCGTCGTGATCGCGATCCGCGGCGCGACCGAGAACTCCGCGCCCGTGCAGGTGCGCTCGACCGAGGCGATGGTGCAGTCCGGCGGGCGCGTGACGAGCCAGGTGCTCGGCGACTGGGTCGACCCGGACGGCGACGCGATGTACCTGCAGTTCGCGTCGGTCGATCCGCCGGCCGCCGTGACCTACAAGCCCGAGGGCACGATCGTGTACTCCGACGCCGGGTCGGGCTCCGACGTGTCGCTCGTGACGGTCGTCGTCTCCGACGGTTCGGCCGAGGCGACCGGCAGCCTCGCGGTCACGATCCGCCCTGCGGGCGAGGTGCCGATCGTGGCCGACCCGTTCGCGGTGCTCGCCTACGCGGGCGAGGAGACCACGATCTCGCCGCTCGACCACGTGCGCGGCGGCTCCGGCACGATCCGGCTCAACAGCGTGCCCGCGAAGCCCGACGTCACGATCCTCCCGAGCTACGAGGCGGGAACGTTCCGCTTCTCGAGCGACCAGCCCCGGGTGTACTACCTCGAGTACGTCGTGACCGACGGCCAGCAGACCGTCACCGGGACGGTCCGGGTGGATGTCGCGGCACCCCCCGACGCGAACACCAAGCCCATCACGATCCCGAAGACCGTGTTCGTGCAGTCCCTGCGCAACGAGCGCGTGGACGTCGCGGGCACCGACATCGACCCGGCCGGCGGCGTGCTGCTCGTCACGGGCGTGATGAACCTGCCGCCCGACTCCGGTGTGCGAGCCGAGGTGCTCGAGCAGCGCCTCGTGCGGGTGAGCCTCGAAGCACCGCTCGACGACGGCCCGGTCACGTTCAACTACCGGGTCTCGAACGGGCTCGCCGAGGCGGAGGGTGTGATCACGGTCGTCGAGGTGCCGGCACCCACTCGCATCCAGCCGCCGGTCGCGAACGACGACAGCATCACGGTGCGGGTGGGCGAGGCGATCGACATCCCGGTGCTCTCGAACGACGAGCATCCGGATGGGTTCGCGCTCACCCTGCAGCCGCAGCTCGCGCAGGAGCTGCCGGATGGCGCGGGCCTCCTGTTCGCGTCCGGTCGCGAGCTGCGCTACCTCGCGCCGGCCACCACGGGTGACTTCACCGCGGCGTACCAGGTCGCCGGCCCGGACGGCCAGGCCGCCACCGCGCTGCTGAAGATCTCGGTGCGCGAGCCGGATGCCGCGACCAACAACGCCCCGGTCGCCTCGACGGTCACCGCCCGCGTGCTCGCCGGCGAGACCGTGCGCGTGACCGTGCCGCTCACCGGCATCGACCCGGACGGGGACTCGGTGCAGCTGCTCGGCCAGGAGACCAACCCGCAGAAGGGTGCGGTGCTCTCGATCGACAACGACACGATCGTGTACCAGGCCGGTGACTACTCTGCGGGCACCGACACCTTCACCTACACGGTGATCGACGCGCTCGGCGCGAAGTCGACCGGCACCGTGCGGATCGGGATCAGCCCACGGCTCGACGGCGCGCGGAACCCGGTCGCGATCGTCGACGAGGTGACCGTGCGCCCCGGCGTGACCGTCTCGGTGCAGGTGCTCGCCAACGACTCGGACCCGGACGGCAGCCCGCTCACCATCACGTCGGCGGAGCCGAACACCGAGGGCACGACCGCCGAGATCGTGGACGACATCGTGCGGGTCACCCCGCCGGACCAGCCCGGCAGCTACGGGGTGATCTACACGATCGAGAACGCGCTCGGCGGCACGAGCCAGAACTTCATCCGGGTGACGGTCGATCCGGACGCCCCGCTCGCGTACCCGATCGCGAACGACACCGTGCTCACGCTCTCCGACGTGCTCGACCGCGACACCGTGACGGTCGACGTGCTGTCGAACGTGTTCTTCGCCGACGGCGACCCGCGCTCGCTCGGGCTGTCGGTGTACCCGGGCTTCGGGGCATCCGCGCAGGTGACGCCGAACAAGCGGATCGAGGTGACCGTGCTCGAGCAGAGCCAGATCATCCCGTTCAAGGTCATCCACCCCGAGGACGACTCGGTGTTCAGCTACGCGTTCGTGCGGGTGCCGGGACTGGATGACGCGCTGCCCCAGATCGACCGCCGCGCCGACCCGCTGCGGGTCAACAGCGAGGACGAGCTCGTGATCGAGCTGAACGACTACGTCGTCGCGGTCGGCGGTCACCAGGTGCGACTCACCGACGCGTCCAGTGTGCAGGCCACGCACGCGAACGGGGACGAGCTCGTGGTCGACGGCGACACGCTGGTGTTCACGTCGGCGGACAAGTACTTCGGTCCGGCATCCATCTCGTTCGAGGTCACCGACGGCGCGAGTGCCACCGACCCCGAAGGACGGATCGCCAACATCGTGCTGCCGATCACCGTGCGGCCGCGCGAGAACCAGCCGCCGGCCTTCCTCGGTGCCGTGATCGAGTTCGAGCCCGGCCAGGAGAAGGTCATCGACCTGCTCAAGCTCACGACCTACCCGTACCCCGACGACCTCGAGGAGCTCGCCTACTCGGTGCTCGCACCCGCGCCCGAGAACTTCACGTACGCCCTCGACGGCACGCAGCTGACGATCACGGCGAACGAGAACGCGCCGAACCAGCTCGCGACCTCGATCTCGCTCGCGGTCCGCGACGACCTGAGCGAGGGGCAGTCGGGCCGCATCCAGCTGTCGATCGTGCCGTCGACCCGCCCGCTGCTGCGCCCCGGGGCGGACACCGCGGTCGCCCGCCGCGGCGGGACGACGACCGTGGACGTGCTCACCAACGACGAGGCCGGCAACCCGTTCCCCGGCGATCCGCTGCGTGTGGTCGCGATCCGCGGGCTGGATGGCGCGTCCCTCCCGCCCGGCGTGGAGATCTCACCCAACGCGACCAACACGTCGCTGACGGTCACCGTCGCGGCGAGCGCGTCGCCGGGGGACATCACGCTGCAGTACCAGGTCGCCGACGTGACGGATGACCCGGCCCGCTACGTCTGGGCACCGATCACGGTCTCGGTGCAGGACCGGCCGGACCCGGTCTCGAACCTGCTGCCGACCGGCTTCGGCGACCGTGAGATCACGATGCGCTGGAACGCCGGCCAGTTCAACAACTCGCCCATCACGAACTACCGGGTGAGCGTGCTCACCCCCGGCGGCACCCTGATCTCGACGAAGGACTGCCCCGGCACGACGTGCACCGTGCCGACACCGGCGAATGGTCCCGCCAACTCCGTGCGCGTCTCCGTCGTCGCGACGAACGCGATCGGCGACTCCGACCCGTTCACGATGACCGACGAGATCTGGTCGGACATCATCCCGCCCGCGCCGACCGTGCTCGCGTCCGCGCCGCTCGACCACGGCCTCCGGCTGTCTTGGAACGAGGTCACGACCCCGGCGGGCGGCTCCGCGGTCGGCATCTACCGGGTCGTCGTCGGCGGCGTGACCGTGGATGTGCTGCCCGGCTCGTGCGCGGCCGGCACGTGCACCGCGGACATCGTGGACGGCTCGCTCGCGAACGGCGTCGCCGTGTCGTGGACGGTCAGCCCGCGCAACGGCGCCTACACCGCGCTGTCGGTGTGGAACACGAGCGAGCCGCGGTCCGACGTGCCCGCCGGACCGCCGATCGCGCTCTCGTCGCCGCTCGCGACCGTGCAGAACGCGACGACGATCGGGCTGGACTGGGCCGGGGTGTTCAACGAGAACGGCCGTCCGATCACGCAGTACACGGCGGCCGCGTACACCGGGCCGACGCCGAGCTGCGCGCCGGACGGCTCGATCACCGATCACGGGGCGGCCGTGCAGGCGGTCGGCGGTGCGACATCCACGGCCTTCGGCGGTTTGTCGGCCAACGCGACGTACTCGCTCATCGTGTTCGCCTTCAACGGCCAGGGCTGCACCGCGAGCCCGCCCGTCGTCGCCCACACGCCGCCGAACGTGATCACCCGCCTCGACGTCTCCCCGGTGCCGGAGCCGAGCTCGCCGACGACGTGGGACTTCCGGATCACCGGGGGCAAGCTCGGACCGGACAACCTCGACGGCGACTACACGATCTACTACCGGCTGAGCGGGGGCGGCGTCTCCGGCGCCGAGTACGGCCCGGTGCCGGTGGGCTCGTTCCTCATGGCGGACGGCCTGCAGTACGGCAGTGACGTGTCCGTCGAGGCGCGCGCGTGCCGCAGCTACGACAGCGTGCCGGTGTGCCAGCCCGAATGGTCGGCGCCCGAACACCTCGGTGTGCCGGTCAACCCGTCGATCAGCGGTCTCGAGTTCATCAGCGACGGCATCCTGCTCAACGGCAGCGGCACGTTCAACTGGCTCGGCTGGCCGAGCGGCGGGTACGAGGGCATCGAATACGCGTGCGGCCCCGACGCGGGCGGTACGTTCGTTCCGGCGGACACCTCGCAGCCGGGCTCGTGCCACGCGGAGGTCGGCCTGCTGCAATCGGCCCACCTGACCATCAGGGTCATCGCCAACGGCGGCAACGTCTACGACATCACCTACACCGGATAAGCAAGGGATCACGACATGACCATGACCCCGGACCAGGCCACGTGGTTCTCCGACATCTTCAATCGCCTCGTGGCGAACGTCGACCAGGTGCTGCTCGGCAAGACCTTCGTGATCCGGCTCGGCTTCACCGCGCTGGTGAGCGAGGGGCACCTGCTGCTCGAGGACTACCCGGGCACGGGCAAGACGTCACTCGCGCGCGCGATCGCACAGAGCGTCGACGGTACGACGAACCGCGTGCAGTTCACCCCGGACCTGCTGCCCGGTGACATCACGGGCGTGAGCATCTACGACCAGCGCAGCGGTGAGTTCGAGTTCCACCAGGGTCCGGTGTTCGCCAACATCGTGCTCGCGGACGAGATCAACCGCGCGAGCCCGAAGACGCAGTCCGCACTGCTCGAGGTGATGGAGGAGTCGCACGTCACGGTCGACGGCGTCACGCATCCGGTGGACATGCCGTTCATGGTGATCGCGACCCAGAACCCGATCGAGCAGGCCGGCACCTACCGGCTGCCGGAGGCGCAGCTCGACCGCTTCATCATGAAGGCCTCGATCGGCTACCCCGACCACGCGTCGACGCTGCGGATCCTCGAGGGCGCGGGCGCGAAGGCGCACGACGTGACCCTGCCGTCCATCGTCACCGCCGAGACCGTGCTCGAGATGGCCGCGATGGCCCGCACGGTGCACGTCGACCCGACGATCAACGACTACGTCGGCCGGCTCGTGGATGCCACGCGCACGGCCACCGAGGTGCGGCTCGGCGCCAGCGTGCGTGGTGCGCTCGCGCTCATCCGCACGGCGAAGACGCTCGCCGCGGCATCCGGTCGCCACTACGTCGTGCCGGATGACGTCAAGGCGCTCGCCGAACCCGTGCTCGCGCACCGCCTCGTGCTCGATCCGGAGGCCGAGTTCGACGGCGTCACCGCACCGAGCGTCATCGCGCAGATCCTGATCGAGACGCCGCCGCCGAGTGATCGGCAAGCCGTGTGACACCCACCCGCACGAGCGAGCGCTCGCGCGACGCCCGCACCGCGGCCAGTCGCGCCGGCGTCACGACCACCGGCCGCGGCCGCACCGCGACCGGCCGCAGCGGCGCGCCCGACTCGCAGTTCGACACCGGCACCCGCGGCCTCACCAACGCTCGCACGCGCATCGTCGGCAACCGCACCGGCTTCCTCGCCGATGCGGTCATCGCGACCGTGCGGTTCTTCGCCGCCGCCCGTGGCGTGATCGCACGGGCGTTCGCTCGCGCCGCCGCGGTGATCACACCGCTCGGCTGGGCGCTCGCGGCCCTCGTGCCCGTCGCGCTCGTGCTCGGCTACGTGCTCGGGCTCGTCGAACTCGTCGTGATCGGGTTCGCGTGCGTCGTGCTCATCGTGATCGCCGTGATCTACCTGGTCGGGCGCAACTCGATCGTCATCGAGCTCACCGTGCCGCACAGCCGGGTGGTCGTCGGCGAGCCGGCCACCGGGCAACTCGACGTCACCAATCCGAGCCGTCGCCGCACGATCGGCGTGACCGTCGAGGTCCCGATCGGCGACGGGCTGATCGAGGTCGTGCTGCCCGGACTGCGTCGCGGCGCGACCTTCAGCCACCAGTTCGCCATCCCGACCACGCGGCGGGGCGTCGTGCCGGTCGGTCCGGCCCGCACGGTGCGGGCCGACCCGGTCGGACTCGTGCGCCGCGAGCTGGTGTGGACGGGCGTGACCGAGTTGTTCGTGCATCCGCGCACCATCGGGATCCCGAGCATGAGCACCGGCTTCATCCGCGACCTCGAGGGCAATCCGACCCGCGACCTGTCGGCGAGCGACGTGTCGTTCCATGCGCTGCGGGAGTACCTGCCGGGGGACGAGCGCCGTCACATCCACTGGCGTTCGACCGCCCGCACCGGCCGGCTCATGGTGCGGCAGTTCGAGGAGACCCGCCGCAGCCATCTCGTGATCGCGCTGAGCCTCGCCACGTCGGACTACCGGTCGGATGAGGAGTTCGAGATGGCGGTGAGCGTCGCCGGTTCGCTCGGGGCGCGTGCGATCGTCGATGCCCGAACGGTCTCGGTGGTGGCCAGTGAGCGCACGCCGGACTTCGCGAAGCGCAAGATCTACGCCGTGAAGCCGCTCTCCACGCTCAGCCGGTCGCGACTGCTCGACGACCTCGCAGTGGTCGAGCAGGCGGAGGCCGCGCTGCCGATCACGGACGTCGCACGGGTGACCGCCGAGCAGGCGAGCGGCATCTCGGTCGCGTTCCTGGTGTGCGGCTCCGGTGCGACCGCGTCCGAACTGCGGGCGGCATCGACCAAGTTCCCGCTCGGGGTCGAGGTGGTCGCGGTCGTGTGCGACCCCGACACGACGCCCGGCCTGCGCCGCGTCTCCGGCCTGAGTGTGCTCACGATCGGCTACCTCGAGGACCTGCAGCGCTCCCTGGCCCGATCGGCGGCGGCATGAGCACCGGGACTGGATCGCGTGGTCAGAAGGGCGCGGTGACCGCCAAACCGCCGACGCGGCCTGCACGACCGGGCACACGGCCCACGTTCGGCTACGGCGTGTTCTGCACCATCGCGTTCGCGGTGTCGATCGCGATCGCCGCCGTGGCGTTCTGGCCGGTCTACGAGACCCCGCGGTACGTGATCGCCGTCGGCGTCGCATTCGTGCTCGGTGCCGTGATCGCGATCGTCGGCACGGTGTGGCGCTGGCCGAGTCCGGTGGTGCTGCTCGCGTCCGTCGCGGCGTTCCTGCTGGTCGGGGTGCCGGTCGCCGTGCCGTCGAAGGCAGTGTCGGGCGTCATCCCGACCCTCGAGGGCCTCGTGGACCTGGTCGCGGGCGTGGCGCTCGGCTGGAAGCAGCTGCTGACCATCACCCTGCCGGTCGGGGACTACGAGGCGCTGCTCGTGCCCGCGTTCGTGCTCGTGTTCACGATGACCGTGCTCGGGCTCTCCGTCGCGCTGCGCACTTCGTACGGCGAACTCGCCGTGCTCGCCCCGGTCGTGGTCTTCGGCATCGCGATCGCCTTCGGCCCCTCGGTGCCGTCCCGGCCTCTCGACGTGCCGATCGCCCTGCTCGCGGTGCTGCTGTTCTGGCTGGTCTGGTTCCGCTGGTACCGCCGCCGGGCCGCGATCCGGCTGCTGCAGGACGGGTCGGATGCCGCCCCGAGCACGAGCACGGGTGTCGTGGGCGTCCGCACGGTGGTGAGCGCCGCCCTCATCCTCGCCCTCGCGTCGGGTGCGGCGGTCGCGGCGGCGGCCGTCATCCCACCGACCGAGGACCGCACCGTGCTGCGCACGACGACCGTGCAGCCGTTCGATCCGCGCGACTACGTGAGCCCGCTGGCCGGGTTCCGGTCGTACTGGCAGCCCGCGAATGCCGACGAGGTGCTCATGGACGTCACGGGCCTGCCCACCGGCGCCGGCATCCGCCTCGCAACCCTCGACACCTACGACGGCGTCGTGTACTCCGTGGGCAGCGCGGCCGTGACGACGGAGTCCGGCTCGTTCACGCGTGTCCCGTCGAGCTTCGACCAGTCCCGCACCGACGGCGAACAGGCCACGATCGGTGTCACGATCGCCGGCTACTCCGGGGTGTGGGTGCCGACGATCGGCAAGTTCGAGACCGTGCAGTTCGCCGGTGATCGGGCGGGTGCCCTCCGCGACGCGTTCTACTACAACGACACCACGGGAACGGCCGCCGTGATCGGCGGGCTCGACACCGGCGACTCGTACACGATCACCGCGGTGCTGCCGACGCAGCCCGACGCGGACCAGCTCGCCGAGCTCGAGCCCGGGTCCGCGACCGTGCCCACCGCGCAGAACGTGCCGGACGCGCTGATCGAGCGCCTCGACGAGTACGTGCGCGGCATCGAGACGCCGGGTGCGCGACTCGTCGCGATGCTCGACGGGCTCGCACGGGACGGCTACGTGAGCCACGGCGTCGGCGACGACGAACCGGCGAGCCGCTCCGGCCACGCCGCCGACCGGATCTCCCAGCTGCTCACCGACCCGCGGATGATCGGCGATGCCGAGCAGTACGCGGTCGCTGCGGCGCTCATGGCGAGCGACCTCGGATTCCCGGCGCGGGTCGTGCTCGGGTTCATCCCCGATGGCAACCAGGGCAGTGCTCAGATTCGTGGCAGCGATGTCACGGCGTGGATCGAGATCAGCACCGCGCAGTACGGCTGGGTCGCGATCGACCCCAACCCCGAAGTGCGCGACATCCCGGAGGAACTGCCGGAGGACACCCAGCAGGTCGCCCGCCCGCAGACCATCGTGCCGCCGCCCATCGTCGAGAACGAGCAGTTCGACCGGCAGCTGACACCCGACACCGAGCAGGACCAGCAGGACGGCATCGACCCCGTGCTGCAGGCCATCATCGCCGCGCTGCGGGTCGTGGGCTGGGTGCTGCTCGCGATCGTCATCCTGCTGTCGCCGTTCATCGTCATCATCGCCGCGAAGCTGCGCCGCCGACGTCTTCGTCGCAGCTCCGAGTCGCTCGTGGACCGGATCAGCGGTGGATGGCGCGAGTTCGAGGATTCCGCGATCGACCACGGCATCGAACCGGCGCCGTCGGCGACCCGCTCCGAGATCGCCGACCTCGTGGAGCGGCGGATCGGCGGAGCCCAGGCCGGGGTGCTCGCCGCCGTCGCCGACCGCGCGGTGTTCTCCGCCGAGGAGCCGAGCGAGGCCGAGGCGGAGAGCGTCTGGCGCGTCGTCGACGAACTCGGCGCGAGCCTGGACCACGAGCTCACGACCTGGCAGCGGCTCAAGGCGCGCATCTCGCTGCGCTCGCTCGGCGGCGTCGGCGTGAGCCGGCTGTTCACGCAGGACGGGATCCGGATCATGACGTGCGCGGCGTGCGGGGCCGAGCTGCCCGACGGCGCACTCATCTGCGGCGTGTGCGGTCGGTCGGTGTCGTCGACGGCGCAGGTCGGTACGCGTCCGCAGGCGAAGCTGGAGGCGGCGCCGACGAAGGGGGACACCGCGCAGCTCGACCCGTTCCCGTGGGGGCTGCCCGCCGCATCCACCGCCGAAGTCCCGCGGACAGCCCCGGTCGAGCCACTCCCAGCGCCCGAGCGACCGGCCGGTGAGCGGTTCGTGCTGCAGTTCAGCACGGGCGAGAGCTTCACCGTGACCGGAACGGGGCTGGTCGGCCGCAACCCGAACCCGGAGCCGGGTGAGTACTTCGATCACGCGGTGTCGATCGCCGACCCCGGCAAGTCGGTGTCGAAGACGCACCTCGAGTTCGGCCAGGACGACGGGGTGTTCTGGATCTCCGACCGCTTCTCGGGCAACGGCACCCTCGCGCGCGACCCTGAGGGCCAGCCGAAGCGCTGCGAACCGGGTCGCCGGTACCGCGTGGTGCGCGGCGGCCGCGTCGACATCGGCGACCAGTTCTTCGTCGTGAGCTGAGGCGCGCGCTCTCCACCGATCGAGCCCGCTGACCTGGGGCGAGCACTGCGATGTGGTCGGATCCCGTCATGCTCGCGCCGCCACCTCCAACGGCCAGGGTCGCAGCACCCCGCCCTCCCACGGCGCCGCCGCCCTTCCACTTCCCGGTGATCGCGACCGTGGCGCCGCTCGTCGGGTCGCTCGTGCTGTTCGCGATCACCCAGTCGCCGTTCACGCTCGTGTTCGCCGCGCTCGCTCCGGTGATCGCGGTCGGCAGCTACGCGGACTCCCGTCTCGGCGCGCGGCGCACCGCGCGAAGCGAGGCAGCACGCTTCGACCGTGATCTCGCCGGTGCGCACACGGAGGTCGCGGCGCGGCACGACGCCGAGCGTGCGACGTGGCGCGAGCGGACCCCGGGTGCGGTCGCCATCCTCGGGCGGCCGGCATCCGATCCGTATCGCTGGCGATCGGACCCGGATGGCGCCGTGATGGTGAGTCTCGGCAGCGGCGAGTGCCTGAGCGGCGTCGAGGTCGACCTGGGCGCGATCGTCCCGGACGACCTGCGGTCGCGGCTCGACGAACTCGCAACGGACGCGACCACCGTGACCGACGCCCCGGTCGCCGTGGACGCGCAGCTCGGCATCGGCCTCGCCGGCCCGCGTCCGCTCGCGGAGGCCGCGCTGCGCGCCCTGGTGGTCCAGCTCGCCTGGTCGCTGCCGCCGTCCGACTGGTGGATGTCGGTGACCGGCCTTCCTCGCGAGTGCGAGTGGCTCGCCGCCCTGCCGCACGAGCGCCGCCCGAGCGGCGGGCGCAGTGACCGCGTCGACTTCGGACTCGTCGGGCAGGATACCGCCGCGCTCACGGTGGCCCTCGCCTCCGACCGCGCGCAGCTGCCGGCGTCGTGCCGCGTCATCGTCGAGCTCGGCGGCGGCGGACCGCCGGCGATCGTCGGACACCCCGATCGCTCGGAGCGCCGAGCCTTCCGCGCCGAGGCCGTGACGCGCCTCGAGACCCTGGCGTGGGCGCCGCGGCTCGCGGAGGCGGCCGCGCGCGAGGGGCTCGTGAGCGCGACGGCGACCCTGCCCGCGCTCGTGCGGCTGGGGTCGTTGCTTCCGGAGTCCGCAGGATCCGTCGAACCCGCGCGCGGCCTCGCCGCCCGGTTCGCGGTCGGGGCCGCAGGCCCGGTGGAGGTTGACCTCGTCGAGCACGGGCCGCACGCGATCGTGGGCGGCACGACGGGCAGCGGCAAGAGCGAGCTGCTCGTGGCGTGGGTGGTGGCGGTGGCGGTGCGACATTCACCGGACCGGGTCTCGTTCCTGCTCGTCGACTTCAAGGGCGGCTCGGCGTTCGCGCCGCTCGAGCAGCTTCCGCACACGGTGGGCGTGATCACCGATCTCGACGAGCACGGCGCCCTGCGGGCACTCGAGAGCCTGCGGGCGGAGCTGCGGTTCCGCGAACGCGCGCTCGCCGGAGCCCGCGTCAGGGACGTGGATGGCGTGCCGGGCATGCCGCGGCTGGTGATCGTCGTCGACGAGTTCGCTGCGATGCTGGCCGACCATTCCGACCTGCACGCGCTGTTCGCGGATCTCGCGGCGCGCGGCCGCTCGCTCGGCATCCATCTCGTGCTCTGCACGCAGCGTCCTGCGGGCGTGGTGCGGGACGCCGTGCTCGCCAACGCCGACCTCCGCGTCTCGCTGCGGGTCAACAATCGCGCGGACAGCTCGGCCGTGATCGGCACGGATGCCGCCGCGGCGATCCCGGCCTCCGCACGTGGCCGCGCGCTGCTCTCCCTCGCCGGCGAGCCCGCCCAACCGATCCAGGCCGCGCTCGCGACCGAGGATGACGCCCGCGCGGCGGCCACCCGGTGGCGAGACGTGCCACCGCCCCGGCGTCCATGGGTGGAACCGCTGCCACCCCGCGTGCACCTCGACGACCTCGCCGGCGTCGAGCCGCTCGCCGAGCCCCCGGATGCCGCGGGCGACCCTCACCCGATCCCGTTCGGCCTCCTCGACCTCCCGCACGAGCAGCGGCACGCCGTGGCGGTGTGGAACCCGGAGTTGCACGGCAACCTCCTCGTGCTCGGTACCGCCGGCTCCGGCACATCCAGCGCCCTCGAGACGCTCGCGGCCGGTGCGCCCACGATGTGGCTGCCACGCGAGGTCGGCGCGGCGTGGGATGTGCTGGGGGACGTCGTGGCGGAGGTCGACGGTGGGGTCGGCGGCCGCCGCATCCTCGTGGTCGACGACCTGGACGCGCTCGCGGCGCGGTTCCCCGCCGACCATCGCACCGAGCTGCTGGACCGACTCGCGCGCGTGCTGCGCGACGGACCGCGGCACGGCCTGCGCGTCGTGCTCGCGGCGCAGCGCATCACGGGAGAGCTGCAGGCGGTCGCGAACCTCGCCCCGGCGCGGCTGCTGCTGCGGCACGCGAGCAGGCAGGACTGGGTGCTCGCGGGAGCCGAGGGCTCGACGTTCATCCCGTCGCTGCCCGCCGGCGGCGGATCCTGGCTCGGGCACCGCGTGCAGGTCGCGATCGGCGGGGCGCCCCGACCGCCCGACTCCGAGGCTCGCACGGTCGCGCTCGACCCGGCACGCCCGATCGCGGTGGTGACGTCCCGTGTGCCCGCGGTCTCGGCGCGGCTCACCGCGGTCGGATACGCGACCGTGCCGCTCGCTGCGCTCGCTGACCCGTCGGAACCGTTCGGCGGCGAGTCGCGCGCCCGCACGGCGATCGTCGGGGACGTCGACGAGTGGCAATCCCGGTGGGGAGCGATCGCCGCGCTCCGTCCGGTCGCCGAGCTCGTGTTCGACGGCTGCTCGCCCGCCGACCTCCGCGTGCTCACGAGGTCGCGCGAACTGCCGCCGCCGATCGGGCGCGACCAGGCCTGGCGTCTCGCGGCCGACGGAGCCGTCGAACGCACGGTCCTCCCGAGCTGACTCCCTAGGCGAGCGCGTCGGCCAGAGCCACGTGACCCAGGCCGTGGGCGACGGCGACCGGCTCGTTGGTGACCGAACCGGCGTGCGTGTTGAGGCCGAGGGCGAGCGCGTCGTCCGCGCGGAGCGCGTCGCGCCATCCGCGATTCGCGATCGAGCGCACGTAGGGGAGGGTCGCGTTCGTGAGTGCGTAGGTCGAGGTGTGCGGCACGGCGCCGGGCATGTTCGCGACGCAGTAGAACAACGAGCCGTGGACGGCGTAGGTCGGGTCGGCATGGGTGGTCGCGCGGGTGTCGGCGAAGCATCCACCCTGGTCGACCGCGATGTCGACGAGCACGCTGCCGGGCCTCATCCGCGACACGAGGTCGTTGCTCACGAGCTTCGGCGCCTTCGCGCCGGGCACGAGCACTGACCCGATCACCATGTCGGCCTCGAGCACTGCCCGCTCGATCTCGAACGTGTTCGACGCGATCGTCTGCACGCGACCGTCGTACTGGGCGTCGAGTTCCCGCAGCTTCGCGAGGTTGGTGTCGAGCACGGTCACGGTCGCGCCGAGGCCGACCGCGACGGTCACCGCGTTCGCGCCGGCGACGCCGCCGCCCAGCACGACGATCCGCGCGGGATACGTGCCGGGAACGCCGGGCACGAGCAGTCCGGAGCCTCCGTTGGGCTTGAGCATGACGTTCGCGCCGACGATCGGCGCCAGGCGGCCGGCGACCTCGCTCATCGGGGCGAGCAGCGGCAGCGAGCGATTGGCGAGCTGCACGGTCTCGTATGCGATCGCGGTCACGCTCGACTCCAGCAGGGCCTTCGTCAGCTCGAGCTCCGCGGCGAGATGCAGGTAGGTGAACAGCAGCAGGTCGTCGCGGAAGTAGCCGTACTCGCTCGCGATCGGCTCCTTGACCTTGAGCAGCAGCTCGGCCGCGGCCCAGGTCGACGCGGCATCCGGGGCGATGGATGCACCGGCAGCAACATACGCCTCGTCCGGGATCGACGATCCAACGCCGGCCCCGGTCTCGATCACGACCTCGTGCCCGCCGGACACCAGATCGTGCACTCCGGCCGGGGTGATCGCCACCCGGAACTCGTTGTTCTTGATCTCTTTCGGGACGGCGAGGCGCATGGCATCAGCGTAGCCGCGGGTCCGCGCGGGCAGCTATGGATTCCGCACAAGATTCGGGCGTTCTGCCGCTGATTTCGTGAAGTTCTTGTTACAGACCGGCGGATTCGCCCATCCACGCGTGCGCGCGAATCCGTCGTGTGTCACTATCGATCCACGCGTCACCCGCGTGACGCCCGAGTCGCGAAAGTGAAGGAGATGCCATGACGAGGCCACTGCCCGAGGACCCGATCATCCGCAAGCTCGTGCAACAGGCCCGCCAGAGCCAGCTCAGCCGCCGGCACCTCATGCAGGGTGCCGGGGTCGCCTCCATGGCCGCGTTCCTCGCGGCGTGCGCGCCGAACAGCGCGGGAGCACCCAAGCCGGCGACCGATGCCTCCGACACCGAGAAGACCCTCGTGTGGTCCAACTGGCCCGCGTACATCGACGAGGATGACGACGGCAACTACCCGACGCTCGTCCGCTTCATCGACGAGACCGGCATCGAGGTCGAGTACAAGGTCGACATCGACGACAACAACACCTACTACGGCGCGATCAAGGATCAGCTCGCCCTTGGTCAGGCCACCGGCGCCGACACGTTCTGCCTCACCGAGTGGATGGTCGCGCGACTGATCCGCTTCGGCTACGTGCAGGACCTGGATGCCGCGAACATCCCGAACAAGGCGAACCTCGCCCCCGCGCTGCTCAACCCGGACTTCGACCCCGGCCGCGCCAAGTCGCTGCCGTGGCAGAACGGCTTCGCCGGCCTCGCGTGGAACACCGAGGAGATCCCGGGCGGCCTCGAGAGCGTCGACGACCTGTGGTCGCCCGACCTCAAGGGCAAGGTCACCGTGCTCAGCGAGATGCGCGACACGATGGGACTCATCATGATGAGCCAGGGCGTGGACATCTCGAGTTCGGACTGGGGCACCGACGAGTTCGGCGCTGCGATCGCCGTGCTCGAGGAGCACGTGCTGTCCGGTCAGATCTTCGGCATCAAGGGCAACGAGTACATGCAGGACTTCGTATCGGGCGACGCGCTGGCCGCGATCGCGTGGTCCGGCGACATCACGGTGCTCAACGCGGAAGCCGGCTTCGAGAAGTGGAAGTTCGCGCTGCCCGACACCGGCGGAACGCTCTGGGGCGACACGTTCGTCGTGCCGATGGGCTCGACGCACAAGAAGAACGCCGAGACGCTCATGAACTACTACTACGAGCCCGAGGTCGCCGCGGAGGTCGCGGCGTGGGTGAACTACATCACGCCCGTGGTCGGCGCTTACGAGGTCGCCGTCGAGCAGTATCCCGAGCTCGCCGAGAACCAGCTCATCTTCCCCAACGAGGAGACGCTGTCGAACGCGCACATCTTCCGCACGCTCGACTCCGCCGATGACCAGGCCTTCAACGGCGAGTTCCAGCGCGTCAAGCTGGGCGCGTGATGGCCGGCGCCTTCGCTGAAGCAGGTGCCGACCTCGAGCTGGTCGAGCTCCACAAGCGGTTCCCGGGATTCACGGCGATCGAGGAGCTCGACCTGCGGATCCCGGCCGGGTCGTTCTTCGCCCTTCTCGGTCCGTCGGGCTGCGGCAAGACCACCACGCTGCGTCTCGTGGCCGGACTGGAGCAGCCGACCAGCGGTCGCATCCTGATCGGCGGCAAGGATGTCACGAACGTCAAGACCTACAAGCGCCCCGTGAACACCGTGTTCCAGAGCTACGCCCTGTTCCCGCACATGACCGTGCTGGACAACGTCGCGTTCGGACTCCGCCGCCGCGGCATCCGGGATGCCGTCAAGCGCGCCCACGAGGCCCTCCAGCTGGTCGAGCTCGACCACCTCGCCTCGCGTCGCCCGCAGCAGCTCTCCGGAGGCCAGCAGCAGCGCGTCGCGCTCGCCAGAGCCGTGGTGAACCGCCCCGCCCTGCTCCTGCTCGACGAGCCGCTCGGCGCCCTCGACCTCAAGCTGCGTCGCCAGATGCAGCTCGAGCTCAAGGCGATCCAGAACGAGGTCGGCCTCACGTTCCTGCACGTCACCCACGACCAGGAGGAGGCCATGACCATGGCCGACACGGTCGCGGTCATGAACAAGGGCCGGATCGAGCAGATGGGTGCGCCGGAGGAGCTCTACGAGCTGCCGAAGACTGCGTTCGTAGCCAACTTCCTCGGGCAGTCGAACCTGTTCTCGGGGGCCGTCACCGCATCCACCGGGTCGACGATCGTCGTGAACATCGGGGGCGCGAAGATCGAGGTGCCGAAGGACCGCTCGCAGCGCCACACCGGCGAGGTGACGATCGGCGTTCGGCCGGAGAAGCTCATGCTGCACACGTCGGCACCCGCGAATCAGGCCGACGTGAACGTGCTCGGCCCAGGGCGGGTGACGGATGTCTCGTTCAGCGGTGTGAGCACCCAGTACCAGATCGCGATCCCCAAGGTCGGCATCGTCACGGTCTTCGCCCAGAACATGGTCTTCGGTCCGGTCGTGAACCTGGGCGCGGAGGCCTGGGTGACCTGGAACGTCGACCACGGGTTCGGGCTCCTCGACGAGCCGGAGCCGCAGCCGAAGTTCCTCGACGACACCGACACGCAGGCGATCGCCGCACAGGCGCGGCACGAGCTGCTCGCCGAGATCGAGGAGAGCAGCTAGTGGCCTTCGCGGCCTTCGGCACGGCCGCACCGCAGGAGCAGGCGCCCCGCCGACGCAGCCCGATCGCCCTGATCCTGCTGCTGCCCGGATTGCTCTACCTCGCGCTGTTCTTCCTCACGCCGCTCGTCTCGCTCGTGCTCACGTCGTTCCAGGCGCCGGTCGAATTCGGGGATGTCGGGCAGTACCAGCCCGCGTTCAAGATCGAGAACTACGCGGCCGTCGTCGAGCAGTACTGGCCGCACTTCCTGCGCGCGTTCGGGTACGCGATCGCCGCGACCTTCTTCGCGCTCATCATCAGCTACCCGCTCGCCTACTTCATCGGGGTGAAGGCACGGCGCTGGCCGCTCGTGCAGGCGCTCATGCTCACCCTCGTGATCGCGCCGTTCTTCATCTCGTTCCTGCTGCGCACGCTCGCGTGGAAGCAGCTCATGTCGGATGACACGCCGCTCGTGGGCGCGCTCAAGGCCCTGAGCATCCTGCCCGCGGACGGTCACCTGACCGGCACCGCGTTCTCGGTGATCTTCGGGCTCACCTACAACTTCATCCCGTTCATGACCCTGCCGATCTACACCTCGCTCGAACGGCTCGACACCCGCTACCTCGAAGCCGGTTCCGACCTGTACGCGAGCCCGGCGACGACGTTCTGGCGGGTCACCGTGCCGCTGTCGATGCCCGGGATCGTGTCGGGCACGCTGCTGACCTTCATCCCGGCATCCGGCGACTACATCAACGCGAGTGCGAGCTTCCTCGGTTCGGCGCAGACCCAGATGGTCGGCAACGTGATCGAGGCGAACTTCATCGGCCTGCTGAACTACCCCGCGGCCGCCGCGCTCTCGGTGATCCTCATGGGCGTCATCCTGGCGATCGTCGCGGTCTACGTGCGGGCGAGCGGCACGGAGGACCTGGTATGAGCGGCGTGATCTCGCCCACGATCGTGGAGGCAGCGGACGCCGGCACGGCGCCGGGCTCGTCGCGCGGCACGCGGTCGTTCTCGTTCGGCCGGTTCGCACTGCCGATCTACAGTGCGATCGCGCTCGTGTTCCTCATGACACCGATCGTCTACACATTCATCTTCTCGTTCAACGACTCGGTGAAATCGAACATCGTCTGGGTCGGGTTCACCCTCGACAACTGGACGAACGTCTGCGAGGCGCAGGGCGTGTGTGCGGCGTTCGGCACGAGCATCCTGGTCGGCGTCGTCGCGACGCTGATCGCGACCGCGCTCGGCACGCTCATGGCGATCGCGCTCGTGCGCTACCGGTTCCGTGCGCGGTCGGCGATCAGCCTGCTGCTGTTCCTGCCGATGGCCACCCCCGAGGTCGTGCTCGGTGCCGGGCTCGCTGCCCAGTTCCTCACGGCCGGCGTGCCGAAGGGCATCGGCACGATCATCGTCGCCCACGCGCTGTTCTGCGTGAGCTTCGTGGTGGTCACCGTCAAGGCGCGCGTCGCGAGCCTCGACCCGGCGCTCGAGGAGGTCGGTCGTGACCTGTACGGCTCGCCGTTCCAGGTGTTCTGGCGCATCACGTTCCCGCTGCTGCTGCCCGGCATCGTCGCGGCCGCGCTGCTGTCGTTCGCGCTGAGTTTCGACGACTTCATCATCACGCGCTTCAACAACGGCGGCGTCGAGACGTTCCCGATCTTCGTCTACACCGCGGCGGCCCGCGGGATGCCGCCGGAGGCGAACGTCATCGCGTCGGCGGTGTTCCTGTTCGCACTCATCCTCGTGATCGTGCAGCAGGTGAGCGCGGCAGCACGTCGCAAGCGCCTCGCCAAGCTCTGATGACGCAGCCTGCGATGGCCCGGTACTCCGACCGCGAGCGGCTCGAAGCGCTCTGGTTGGCCGAGCTCGCGCGGTTCGAGGTGGAACATCCGCGCTCGAAGCAGTTCTTCGGCCGCGCCGTCGAGCACCTGCCGGACGGCGTGCCGATGCTGTGGATGGCGAAGTGGCCGGGGCCCTGGCCGGTGTACGTCGCCGAGGCCTCCGGCGCGCACTTCCGCGACGTGGACGGCATCGACTTCGTGGACTTCTGCCTCGGCGACACCGGAGCGATGTGCGGGCATGCCCCGCACGCATCCGTGGCGGCGATCGAGGCGCAGCTCGAGCGCGGTTCGACGTTCATGCTCCCCACCGAGGATGCCGCGATCGCCGCCGAACTCCTCGCCGAGCGGTTCGGCGTGCCGCTGTGGCAGTTCACGCTCTCGGCCACCGACGCGAACCGCAGTCTCATCCGCTACGCGCGGCAGGCCACCGGGCGGCCGCGGATCCTGGTCCACGACCACTCGTACCACGGCACGGTCGACGAGGCGTACGCGACGCTGGATGACGCGGGCGCGGTGGTGGCACGGCGCGGGAACATCGGGCCGCCGGTCGAGCTGTCCCGCACCACGGCCGTCGTGCCGTTCAACGACGTGCCGTCGCTCGAGGCGGCGCTCGAGGGCGGCGACATCGCCGCGATGCTCATCGAGCCCGCGCTCACCAACATCGGCATCGTTCTGCCGGAACCCGGCTACCTCGACGCGGTGCGCGAGCTGTGCACGCGGCACGGGGTGATCCTGATCGTCGACGAGACCCACACCCTGAGTGCGGGGCCCGGCGGGATGACGGCGCTGCTCGGCCTGCGGCCGGATGCGGTCGTCGTTGGCAAGAGCATCGGCGGCGGCATCCCCGCCGGGGCGTACGGGATGACCCGCGAGCTCAACGACGCCGTGCGCGCCTCGCTCGAGATGGAGGACATCGACGTCGGGGGAGTCGGCGGCACGCTCGCCGGCAACGCGGTCTCGCTCGCGGGCATCCGCGCCACGCTCGCCGAGGTGCTCACCCCTGCGGCGTTCGAGTCGATGACCGATCGCGCGACCGAGTGGACCGCGGGCGTGCAGGCCGCGATCGACGAGTTCGGCGCCCCGTGGCAGGTCACGCAGCTCGGCGCGCGAGCCGAGTACAGCTTCCGGCCCACCGCGCCGTCCACGGGCCGGGAGGCGGCCGATGCGGACGACTTCGAGCTGCAGCAGTACCTGCACCTGCACGCGCTCAACCGCGGCATCCTCATGACGCCGTTCCACAACATGGCGCTCATGTGCCCCGAGACGTCGTCGGCCGACGTCGAGCGGCACACGGTCGCGTTCCGCGAGGCGGTCGAGAGCCTGTTCGGCTGACGGCTAGAAGGTCGCGGTGACCGATCCCATCGGCTCTCGCGCCGCCGGTGACCTGCGGTGTCGCTTCGAACGCGACGCGATCGGCGGCCGCACGGTCGATCACGCCCGCCTCGGCCAGGAGTCGCAGTGCGACGAGCGTCGCAACCCGGTAGCCGCCGTCCAGGATCTTGAGTGCGACCGCCTCGCCGGTGGTCGCCGCCATGATCATGTAGCCCTCGGCGCCGCCCTTGGCGAACAGCCCGAGCTGATCGATCACGAGCGTGTTCGGGCGGCCGGGGCCGTCGATCGCCCAGCCGTTCGCGAGCACGGCGTCGCGGAGTGCGGTGGCGTTCGCGTCCGGGTTGCCGGCGCCGTCGAGTCCGCGGGCGATGAGCGACGTCGCGCGCGCCATGCCGGCGATGGTCACGGCGTGCACGGGGGCGCCGCATCCGTCGATGCCCGAGACCGTCACGGTCTCGCCGGTGTACTCGCTCGACCACGTCGCGGATGAGCTGCTGCAGTGGATGCGACGGCTCGAGGTAGCTCGTCGTGTCCCAGCCCTGCGCGACGCACGCGGCGAGGAACGCCGCGTGCTTGCCGGAGCAGTTCATCGACACGCGGTCGGCGACGTCCCCGATCCGCACCATGATGTCGCGGGAGCCCTGGTCCATCGGCCAGTCCTGCGGGCACTGCAGGTCGAGGTTGCTGAGGCCCGCGTCATCCAGGATCGACCGGACGACCCGCTTGTGCTCGGGGATACCCGCGTGGCTCGCCGTCGCGAGCACGAGCTGCAGGTCGTGCAGTGGCGCACCGGCGCGCAGGGCGGCGATCGCCTGGAGCGGCTTGAGCGACGAACGCGGGTAGACCAGCGCGGTCGCATCGCCGAGCGTGCGGACCGCGTTTCCCTCGCGGTCGGTCACGACCGCAGCACCGGAGTGCCGCGATTCGATCAGCCCAGAGCGCTCGAGCACGGCGAGCTCGACGACTCCCGCGGAGTCGAGCGGGTGACCGTCGGTCACAGCGCCGCGAGGGCCTCGTCGAGCACCGAGATCGCGTCGCGCAGCAGCTCGTCGCTGATGGCGAGGCTCGGCAGGAAGCGGATGACGTTGCCGTACGTTCCCGCGTTGAGCACGAGCACCCCGTGCTGCGCCGCGTAGGCCACGATCGAGTTCACCGCGTCGGCGTTGGGTTCGTGGGTGCCGGGCTTCACGAGCTCGATCGCGAGCATCGCGCCGATGCCGCGCACCTCGCCGATGACCGGGTACTTCGCCTGCAGGTCGAGCAGCGCGGGGCGGAGGATGCTCTCGATGCGCGCCGCTTCGGCGAGCAGACCCTTGGTCTCGATCTCGTCGAACACGGCGATCGCCGCGGCGCACGAGACCGGGTTCCCGCCGAAGGTGCCGCCGAGGCCGCCCGGGAGGGCGGAGTCCATGATCTCGGCGCGTCCGGTGACGGCGGCCAGCGGCATCCCGCCCGCGATGCCCTTGGCCGAGAGCACGAGGTCGGGCACGAGGCCGAGGTGCTCGCTCGCGAAGTACTTGCCGGTGCGGGCCATGCCCGACTGGATCTCGTCCGCGATGAAGACGACGCCGTTGGCGGTGCACCAGTCCTGCAGCGCGGGCAGGTAGCCGTCGGCGGGCACCTGGAAGCCGCCCTCGCCCTGGATCGGCTCGACTACGAGGCACGCGAGGTCGTACGCGCCGACGGTCTTCTCGAGGTAGTCCGTGGTGCGCTTCGCGGCCTCGGCGCCCGAGAGCCCGTCGTGGAACGGGTAGGAGCTCGGCGCGCGGTAGACGTCGCCGGCGAACGGGCCGAAGCCCGTCGAGTACGGCGCGGCCTTGAAGTTCATCGCCATCGTGAGGTTGGTGCGGCCGTGGTACGCGTGCTCGAGCACCCCGACACCGATGCGGCCAGTGTGCTTGCGCGCGATCTTCACGGCGTTCTCGACCGCTTCGGCGCCCGAGTTGACCAGCACGGTCTTCTTCGCGTGGGTGCCGGGGGTGTGCTCGGCGAGGAGTTCGGCGACCCGCACGTATCCCTCGTAGGGCGTGACGGTGAAGAGGGTGTGGGTGAGGCGGGCGACCTGGTCGGAGACGGCGGCGACGACCGCGTCATCCGTGTGCCCGATCGTCGTGACGCCGATGCCCGCACCCATGTCGATGAACTGGTTGCCGTCGACATCCACGAGCACCGCGCCGTGCGCGCGATCGATGTAGACCGGCAGGGTCGTGCCGACGCCCTTGGGCACCACGGCGAGTCGTCGCTCGTGCATCGCCTGCGAGTTCGGACCGGGAATCGCCGTGACGACACGGCGCTCCTGGGGGACTGAGGACGTGGGCGCGAGGGTGTCGGTCATAATGACATCGAGTGTAATCCGCCACCGACGGAAGGGCGCTGCCGTGGAGTTCGACCATCACTACGCCGTGCGTGTGCAGTGGCAGGGGAACACCGGCTCCGGTACCTCCGACCACCGCTCGTACGGTCGCGACAACCTCATCACCGCCGAGGGGAATCCGGCGATCGAGGGCTCGGCCGACCGTCCGTTCCGCGGCAGCCCGGAACGCTGGAATCCCGAGGAGCTCCTGCTCGCCTCGCTGAGCCAGTGCCACCTGCTGAGCTACCTGCACGTCGCGGTGACCCACGGCGTCGTGGTCGAGAGCTACGAGGATGACGCGGTCGGCACGCTCCTCCAGACCCCCGACGGTGGCGGCCACTTCACGTCGGTGACCCTCCGTCCCGTCGTGACCATCTCGGCGGGCGACCCGGACGTGGCGCTCGCCATCCACGCCGACGCGGGGCGGCTGTGCTTCATCGCCTCGTCGATCAACTTCCCGGTCGCACACGAGCCGCGGATCGTGGTGGCCGCATGATCGCCCGCGCGACGACCGCCGGGGCGCCGCCCCGCCTCCTGCGCGCCGCGGCACTGGCCGCCGCAACCGCGCTGCTCGTCGGCCTCCAGGTCGCGGCCCCCGCCGCGGCGTGCGCATGCGGCGGCGCAGCGCCGCCCATCGACGGCGGCGAGGTGAGCGTCGACCGCGAGATCGCGATGGTGCGCTGGGATGGCGACCTCGAGGAGATCGTCATGCAGCTCGCGATGAGCGCGAACACCGGCAACACCGGTCTCGTCGTGCCGACCCCCAATCCGGCGACCGTGACGCTCGGCGATCCGCAGCTGTTCGAGGACCTCGTGGAGTCCATCCAGCCCGAGATCATCGTCGAGTACGACTGGTGGGGCAGCCTCGGCTTCGGGAGTGCGGGTGGCGCTCCCGATGGCTCGGGAGCGCCCGTCATCCTGTCGCAGGTGCAGTTGGGGCCGATCGAGGCCACCACGCTCGCTGCGGACGACACCGAGGGGCTGCAGGTCTGGCTCGACGAGAACGGGTACGCGCTGCCCGAGGCGGTGAGCGCGCAGCTCGGTCCGTACGTCGACGAGGGGTGGTCGTTCGTCGCGCTCAAGCTCACGAGCGACGAGCCGTTCGACGGGGACCTCGACCCGATCCGGTTCACGTTCGAGACCGACGAACTGGTGTACCCGATGCGGATGAGCGCGGCGGCCACCACGGCGCAGACGGTGCGGCTCTACCTGCCGGGGGATCATCGCTCGATGATCACCGACGGCGCCGGCGGCTCACTCGGAGGATCGTCGAGCGTGATCTGGGCCGGGCCGGTGAAGCATCCCGAGATCCTCGAGCTCGGCACCTTCATGACCGTGCTCGAGCTGGAGTTCTTCGACCCCGCCAGCGAGATCACCGCCGACCTGCACATCGAGCAGGCGCCGAACGACGAGTCGATCGGAACGACCAGGATCCAGACGGAGATCGTCGCGATCGGCGGCATTCCGATCGGATGGCTGATCATCGCGCTCTCGGTCCTGCTGTTCGTGCTCGCGGTGATCGTGGTCGCCGTCGTGCTCGCACGACGCGCGAACCGGGTCGCGGCCCCCTGACGGAGGCCCGATCGGGAGCGTCAGGCGGTCGCGCAGCCGACGGTCGCGCGGCGCGGCCGGTCGGATGAGGTGACGGCCGGCTTGGCCGCCCAGACCCGGATCGCGTCGGCCCAGCGACGGTCGGAGACCGCCGCTGCCCGTCGGCGTGCGAGGTCGCGCTCCTTGAGGTCCCGAGCGCGATCCTGGTCGGAAATTGCGAAGAAGACGAGTGGATGCATACCTGCACTCTCCTCCTCACCACCGACATCCAGACTCGATGGGGGAGACTGGTAGCTCACGTTCCGAAGGCCATCCTCGAAAGGGTGCATCCGTGCGCACAGCAGGCTCCATCGTCCTCGTCGCGGGGCTCGTCGCGGCCCTCGCGGCGTGCTCGCCGACCACCGCGCCGACGGGTCCGGACACGGGTGACTGCGAGGTCACGCCGACCGGCGCCGCGGCCGAGTCGGTCACGCTCACGGGCGAGTTCGGCACGAAGCCCGAGGTCGCCTTCGACAGCCCGCTCACGATCGAGACCACCTCGCGCGTCGTCTCGGTGGCCGGTGATGGCGAGATCGCGCAGCCCGGCGACACGATCTCGGCCGACTACCTCATCCTCAACGCCAAGACCGGCGACCTGGTCGGCGGCACCGAGTTCGCCGAGGGCACCGCGCAGTCCCTGCCGCTCGACGAGACCCTCATCCCCGGCATCGTCAAGACGCTGCAGTGCTCGGCGGTCGGATCGCGCGTCGTCGGTGCGCTCGCCGCAGCCGACGCATGGGGAGCCGAGGGTTCCGCCCAGCTCGGCATCGAGCCCGACACCGCGATCGTCTTCGTCGCCGACGTGCTCGGCATCGCCGCGCCGCCGCTCGCGCGCGCCGACGGCGTGGACCAGCCCGTCGTGGAGGGGATGCCCACCGTCGTGCTCGATGCGGACGGCGCCCCGACCATCACGATCCCGGCAACGGACCCGCCGCTCGAATTCCAGCTCGCCGTGCTCAAGAAGGGCGACGGCGAGGAGGTGCAGCAGGGCGCGAACGTCATCGTGCACTACACCGGCATCAACTGGAACACCGGTGTGATCTTCGACTCGAGCTGGGAGCGCGGCACCCCCGCGACCTTCAACACCCGCCAGGTGATCGGCGGGTTCACGGCCGCGCTCGAGGGCCAGACCGTCGGCTCGCAGGTGCTCGTGGTGATCCCGCCCGACCAGGGCTACGGCGCTGCCGGCAGCCCGCCCGACATCGGCGGAACGGACACGATCGTCTTCGTGGTCGACATCCTCGGCATCGGCTAGCGAAGCGCCCGTCCTAGGCTCGGGTCATGCGACGCGTCATCGTTCTGGGCTCGACCGGGTCGATCGGCGTGCAGGCGCTGGAGGTCATTTCAGCGAACCCCGAGCTCTTCGAGCTCGTGGGCGTGTCGGCGGGCACCAACCGCTCGAAGGCCGAGGAGCAGGCGGCGGCGTTCGGCGTCGAGCATGTCGCGCTCGGAGCCGACGAGAGCGTCGAACTGGTGCGATCGGTGGATGCCGACGTCGTGCTCAACGCGATCACCGGTTCGGTGGGCCTCGCCCCGACCCTCGCGGTGCTCGACACGGATGCCCTGCTCGCCCTCGCCAACAAGGAGAGTCTCATCTCCGGCGGCGAGCTCGTGACGAGCCGCGCGAAACCGGGACAGCTCGTACCGGTGGACTCGGAGCACTCGGCCATCGCGCAGGCGCTGCGGTCGGGGTCGGAGTCGGAGGTGAGCAGGCTCGTGCTCACGGCATCCGGCGGACCGTTCCGCGGACGCCACCGGGCGAGCCTCGTGGATGTCACGCCGCAGGAGGCCCTCGCCCACCCCACGTGGGACATGGGGCTCGTGGTGACCACCAACTCGTCCACGCTCGTGAACAAGGGACTCGAGGTGATCGAGGCCCACCACCTGTTCGGCGTGCCGTACGACCGGATCGAGGTGACGGTGCATCCGCAGTCCATCGTGCACTCGATGGTCGAGTTCGTCGACGGCTCGACGATCGCGCAGGCGAGCCCGCCCAACATGCGCCTGCCGATCTCGCTCGGCCTCGGCTGGCCGGACCGGGTCGCGGGTGTCGGAGTGCCGCTCGACTGGACGAAGTCGAGCGCGTGGACCTTCGAGCCGCTCGACGACGAGGCGTTTCCCGCGGTGCGGCTCGCAAAGCGCGTGGGGGAGGCGGGCAGCACGTGGCCCGCGGTGTTCAATGCCGCGAACGAGCAGGCCGTCGCGGCGTTCCATGCGGGGCGCATCGGTTACCTCGACATCCTCGACACCGTCGAGCGAGTGGTCGACGCCCACGACGCCGGCAAGCTCACGCTCGAGTCGGTGCTCGAGGCCGAGACCTGGGCGAGGCGCACGGCCGACGGGTTGCTCGGCGCCTAGTCGTCGTTCTGGCCGGGCGGGCCCTCGCCGCCCGGGCCGTTCCCATTACCGGGGCCGGAATTCCCGTCGTCCTCGGCGGGTATGGCGAGCTTGTCGAGTTCGGTGCGCACCGCGTCGATCGCCTTCTCGATGCGGTCGCCGACCTTGCCGTCGATCTCGCCGGCGTCGAGTGCAGCGGTGAGTCGGCTCGACACCTCATCGAGCGCCGCAGTTGCGGCGGTCCAGTCGTCGCCGGCCGCCGCTTGGGCGACCGCGAGCACGAGCTGCCGCAGTTCCGCGCCGACCGGGTCCGGGAGGTCCGCGACCTCGTTCTGCAGCTTCGTCAGCTTGTCGCCGAGTTTGCCGTCGACCACGGGGTATTCGATCGGCTGCGCCGGAGCTTCGGCGGCCTCCGTGGTGATGGGCTGGTCCACTGCGGGGGTGTTCGCGCTCATGCCCCAGATCACCAGTCCGATGATCACGGCGGCGACCAGGGCGAGCGCCCCACCGATCGCCGCGATCCGCGCCAGGCGACCGTCACCGCTGCGACGGGGCGTCCGAGGAGTCAGCGGACTCGGCGCCACCGGCGCGGGCGCCGGGACTCGATCCGGGGGATCGAAGCGCTCGGTGGGCACATCGCTGCTCGAGACCAGCACCTCGGTCTCGGCGTCCGACGAGGCGACGAGCGCAGGCAGTACCAGTGTCGGCATCGCCTCTGCATCATTCGACCGGGCGTCGACTCGAGCCCCGACCTCGGCGGCGCTGGGTCGATCGCCCGGATCGCGCGCCGTCATCGACGTCAGCAGCGCCTTCCAGCCCGGACCCACGTCGTCGGGCACCTCGGGGTCGGATGACAGTCGTGCGGACGCGGACTCCAGTCCGGAACCCGGGAACACCCGGCGGCCGGTCAGGCACTCGATGAGCACGAGTCCGAGCGAGTACACGTCGGTCGCGGGCGTCAGGGTCGCACCGAGCGCCTGCTCCGGACTCAGGAAGGCCGCAGTGCCGAGCACCGAGCCGGTCAGGGTGAGGCGATCGCTGTCGACGATCTGGGCGATGCCGAAGTCGTTGAGCATGGCCGTCGTACGACCTGGACCCTCGGGCAGCAGGACATTCGCGGGCTTGAGGTCGCGGTGCAGCACCCCGCGGGCGTGCACGTGATCGAGGGCATCGGCGAGGTCGGCGGCGATCGCGGCCACCCGTGACCGTTCGAGCGCCCCGGCCTGGAGCTCCGTGCGGAGGTCGTGCCCGTCCACGTACTGGAGCACGAGGAACGCCCGGTCGTCCGTGTCGTCGGCGACCGCGTCGAACAGGGTCACGATGCAGGGATGCGACAGGCTCGCGACCAGCTTGATCTCCGCGTCACGGCGGCGCACATCCGCCGCATCCGCCACCGCGCGGTGGAACAGCTTGATGGCCACGGTGCGCTCGAGGGACTCGTCGGTCGCCCGGTACACGGTCGCGGAGCCGCCGCTGCCGACCATCGCATCCAGGCGGTATCGGTCCGCGAGCACGGTGCCGACCGCGACCTCGGTCGCATTCGGCCCTCCGGGCGTGTGAGTGGTCATCCGGTGCAGTCTACGAACGCGACCGAGCCACGCACAGGGGGTGGCGCTCGCGGTCGGCCGTGGTGCAGGCCCGGACTGACAGCCTCCTCGCAGGCTCCGAGCACCTAGGCTTGGCGCTCGTGGAAACGGTGCTGCTCTTCATCCTCGGGATCGTGATCATCGTGATCGGGCTCGCCATCTCCATCGCGCTCCACGAACTGGGCCACCTCATCCCGGCGAAGCTGTTCGGGGTCAAGGTCGGCCAGTACATGGTCGGATTCGGGCGCACCGTCTTCTCGTTCCGCCGCGGCGAGACCGAGTACGGACTCAAGGCCATCCCGCTCGGCGGCTACATCTCGATGGCGGGCATGTACCCGCCCGCTCGCGAGGGCCAGCGTGGTCGCACTGCGACGACCGGCATGTACGAGGCGCTCGTCCAGGATCCCGAGGCGCGCGAGCACGTCGACACCCCGGCCGAGGAGGCACGGGCGTTCTACAAGCTCTCGGTGTGGAAGCGCGTCGTGATCATGCTCGGCGGGCCGTTCATGAACCTGCTGCTCGGCATCCTGCTCATCGGCATCGTGATCTGCGGCCACGGCATCGTCGTGGGCACGTCGACCCTCGGCACCGTGTCCGAGTGCCTGGTCCCGGTGTCCGCCGACCGACAGGAGTGCGCGGCCGACGACCCGGACGCACCGGGCCACGAGGCCGGACTCGAGCCCGGCGACACGATCGTGAGCATCGACGGCACGCCGATCGCGACGCCCGCCGACGCGAGCCCGATCATCCGCGACTCGGCCGGAGTTCCACTTGCGTTCGTCGTCGAGCGCGACGGCGAGCAGGTGGACGTCACCGTGACCCCGGCGCTCACCGAGCGCTATGTCTACGACGACTCCGATCGGATCGTGATGGATGCCGCCGGCGACCCGGTCATCGAGCAGGTCGGGTTCATCGGCATCGGGTGGGCGCAGGAGGTGCAGCAGCAGCCGATCACCGCGGTGCTGCCGACGGTCGGGGACAACATCGTGCGCCTCGTGAAGGTGGTCGCCAACCTGCCGGCCCGCGTCGTCGACCTCGTCACCACGCTGTTCAGCGACCGGGAACGCGATCCGAACGGGCTCATCGGCGTGATCGGGATCGGCCGGATCGCCGGCGAGATCACGAGCCTCAACTCCACGCCGGTCGCCGACCGTGCCGCCTCGCTCACCTCGCTCGTGGGCGGACTCAACATCGCGCTGCTCGTGTTCAACCTCATCCCGCTGCCGCCGCTCGACGGCGGGCACGTGCTGTTCGCGCTGATCGACGGCGTTCGCCGGGTGTTCGCGAAGGTCCGCGGCAAGCCGCAGCCCAAGCCCATCGACGCGGCCAAGGTCATCCCGGTCACGCTCGTGGTGGCGACCCTCCTCGGCCTGCTCACGGTGCTGCTGGTGATCGCCGACATCTTCAAGCCGATCAGCATTCTCGCCCCGTAGCGCGCGTAGGCTTAACGTCGTGCCTGCCATCAATCTCGGAATGCCGAAAGTGCCCGAAGTGCTGGCACCCCGTCGCAAGACCCGCCAGATCCACGTCGGCAAGGTGGGGGTGGGCAGCGACTTCCAGGTGAGCGTGCAGTCGATGACGACGACGCAGACCACGAACATCGACGCGACGCTCCAGCAGATCGCCGAGTTGACGGCGTCGGGATGCGACATCGTGCGCGTCGCCGTGCCGCACCAGGATGACGCGGACGTGCTGCACATCATCGCCGCCAAGTCCCAGATCCCCGTGATCGCCGACATCCACTTCCAGCCCCGCTACGTGTTCACCGCGATCGACGCGGGCGTCGGAGCCGTGCGGGTGAACCCGGGCAACATCCGCAAGTTCGACGACCAGGTCGGCGCGATCGCGGCGGCCGCGAAGGCCGCCGGCGTGAGCATCCGGATCGGGGTCAATGCGGGCTCGCTCGAGCCGAGCATCCTGCAGAAGTACGGCAAGGCCACCGCCGGAGGCGCTCGTCGAGAGCGCGGTGTGGGAGGCGGGCCTGTTCGAGGAGCACGACTTCCACGACTTCAAGATCTCGGTGAAGCACAACGACCCGATCGTCATGGTCAAGGCCTACCGCCAGCTCGCGGAGCGCGGTGACTGGCCGCTGCACCTCGGTGTGACCGAGGCGGGACCGGAGTTCCAGGGCACGATCAAGTCGGCGACCGCGTTCGGCATCCTGCTCTCCGAGGGGATCGGCGACACGATCCGCGTCTCCCTCTCCGCGCCTCCGGCGCAGGAGGTCAAGGTCGGGCCTGCAGATCCTGCAGTCGCTCAACCTCCGCGAGCGCAAGCTCGAGATCGTGTCCTGCCCGAGCTGCGGGCGTGCCCAGGTGGATGTCTACACGCTCGCCAACGACGTCACCGCGGGCCTCGAGGGCATGACCGTGCCGCTGAGGGTGGCCGTCATGGGCTGCGTCGTGAACGGACCAGGGGAGGCGCGCGAAGCGGACCTCGGCGTCGCGAGCGGCAACGGCCGGGGCCAGATCTTCGTCAAGGGCGAGGTCATCAAGACCGTGCCGGAGGCCGACATCGTCGCGACCCTCATCGAGGAGGCGAACCGGCTCGCCGCCGAGATGCCGCCCGGTGCGATCGGGTCGCCCGAAGTCGTCACGGCCTAGACCCCCGCACAGGGGTATGCCTCGCATCCACCCGCCGACTAGGGTGAAGGCAAGTCGGGGGTCGACTGCTGCTTTGCCTCGGGGAGGCACCAGCACTTCCGTCGCTGGTAACCACGCCAGCACTGCTCACGGATCCGCAGTGCAGGCACAGCAGCGACGGCAGGCCCCGGGCGGGCTGCAGCCCCCCTGTGGCCCGCCTGCGGTGCCCATTGCGCGCCGCATTCGCGTCGCGCGTGGTCCGATGATCGGCACGAGCGCGGTCGCGCCGATCATCGGGATCACGTCGAGCGCGTACGTCGCGTCGCGCCACGGAAGATAGGTTTGGTCCGTGGTTACGCGACTCAGTCAGCTCTTCGTCCGCACGCTGCGCGAGGACCCGGTGGATGCCGAGGTGGCGAGTCATCGCCTGCTCGTGCGCGCCGGGTACATCCGACGCCAGGCACCGGGGATCTTCGCGTGGCTGCCGCTGGGCCTTCGGGTGCGCCGCAAGGTCGAGCAGGTCGTGCGCGAGGAGCTCGAGGCGTTCGGCGCGCAGGAGGTGCTGTTCCCCGCCCTGCTGCCGCGCGAGCCCTACGAGATAACGAACCGCTGGACCGAGTACGGCGACGGCATCTTCCGCCTCAAGGACCGCAAGGACGCCGACTACCTGCTCGCGCCCACCCACGAGGAGGTCTTCACGCTGCTCGTGAAGGACCTGTATTCCTCGTACAAGGACCTGCCGCTGAACCTCTACCAGATCCAGGACAAGTACCGCGACGAGGCGCGTCCGCGCGCCGGCCTCCTGCGCGGCCGCGAGTTCTCGATGAAGGACGGCTACTCCTTCGATGCGAGCGATGCGGGGCTGGATGTCTCGTACCAGCAGTACCGCGACGCCTACGAGCGCATCTTCGCCCGACTGGGCCTCGACTACGTCATCGTGAAGGCCGACGCCGGAGCGATGGGCGGCAGCAAGAGCGAGGAGTTCCTGCATCCCACCCCGATCGGCGAGGACACCTTCGTGCGTTCGGCGGGCGGATACGCAGCGAACGTCGAGGCGTTCACCACCGAGGCCCCCGCGCCGCGCTCGTTCGACGGCCTCACGCCCGCCGAGGTGCTGGACACCCCCGACACCCCGACGATCACGACGCTCGTCGACCTCGCGAACGCCAAGCACCCCCGGCCGGACGGCCGCGCCTGGACCGCCGCGGACACGCTCAAGAACGTCGTGCTCGCCCTGACCTCGCTGACCGGCGAGCGCTCGCTCGTCGTCGTCGGCCTGCCCGGCGATCGCGACGTGGACCTCAAGCGCGCGGAGGTGGCGTTCGCGCCCTCCGAGGTGGAGGCGGCGACGGACGCCGACTTCGCCAAGGCCAAGGGGCTCGTGAAGGGCTACATCGGGCCATGGTCCGCTGCGGGTGCGGTGCTGGGTGAGGAGTCGAGCACGGGCATCCCGTTCCTGCTCGATCCGCGGGTGTCGGACGGTACCGGCTGGATCACCGGGGCGAACGAGCACGGGCACCACGTGTTCGGGCTGGTCGCGGGCCGCGACTTCGTGGGCGACGGCGTCGTCCAGGTCGCCGAGGTGCTCGCTGGGGATCCGGCGCCCGATGGCTCCGGTCCGATCGAGCTCGCCCGCGGCATGGAGATCGGGCATGTGTTCCAGCTCGGTCGAAAGTACGCGGAGGCACTCGGTCTCAAGGTGCTCGACGAGAACGGCAAGCTCGTCACGGTCACGATGGGCTCCTACGGCATCGGCGTGACCCGCATCATGGCGGTGATCGCCGAGGCCAACAACGACGAGAAGGGCCTGATCTGGCCCGCAGCGGTGGCGCCGTTCGACGTGCACGTGATCGCGGCGGGTCGCGAGGAGGTCGTGTTCGAGACGGCGGAGGCGCTCGCGGCATCCCTCGAGGAATCCGGTTTCGACGTGCTGTTCGACGACCGTCCGAAGGTCTCGCCCGGAGTGATGTTCGGCGACGCCGAGCTGCTCGGCGTGCCGCAGATCGTCATCGTCGGACGGGACGCCGCCGAGGGCCGCGCCGAGCTCTGGGATCGCCGCACGGGCGAGCGGACCAGCGTCGCGCTCGACGAGGTCGGCGCCGCCCTCGCGAGCTGAAAGGGCGGGAACCTACGGCATGGGCGCGCCCGTTTGCCGCGATTCCCAGCCTCCGCTAAGGTTTGGACGAGTGGCGCTGCATCGCCATTCCCCGACTTCTGGAGCCACGATGACGAACGCCATCCGCAAGGGCCTTGCCGCCGCAGCAACGATCGCCCTCACGGCGGCCATGCTCGGTCTCGGCGCGGGCGCCGCGCAGGCCTACCCCGCCGCGATCACCGACGTGAAGGCGCTGATCTTCAGCAACGACAACGTCGTCGACACCGGCCGGGAGTACCTGAACGAGCTCGGCGACCTCGAGAGCCTCGGCGTGCAGGTCACACCGTTCGACGGTGGCGACGGTTCGGTCGGCAACTGGACCACTGCGCTCGCGGGCATCGACCTGTTCGTGCTGCCGGAGCAGGAGACTGACATCTTCTACGAGACCGGTGGGAAGCCCTGGATCAGCGATGCGGCCTACCAGGTGCTGAAGAACTGGGTGGATGCGGGCGGCCTCATGATCGTCAACGGTGCGAACAGCTACTCCGACGGCAAGGGCGGGACCGAGAAGCCGACCAACGTCGCCCTGCTGACCGGCTTCACGTGCCTCGACTTCACCGGACTCCTCGACACAATCCAATGGGATAGCGGTGAGGGCGGGGCAGGACTCGCGGCCGACCCGGAGCTGGAGTCCGCTGACCAGCAGTTCTCCGACGCCGAGTTCGCCGAGGCGATCGACTTCGACCTGCTCGTGACCGTGCCCGGCGCACCGGACCCGCTGCCGTCGCGCGATGGGACCTTCACGCTGTTCCCGACCAACTGGCCGGCGTCGATCCAGTCCATCTCGACCCCGATCTACTCGAGTGAGCTCAACGACGAGGTCGCCGTGATCACGATCGGCGTGGGCGCCGGGGCCGTGCTCTACCTCGGCTACGACTGGTGGGAGTTCACCTCGGAGGAGTGGTACGACGTGCTCGAGGCCGCGGCATCCGGCGCCCTGCCGTACACGCCGCAGCCCATCCGCTGCGCGCTCGCGGCCACCGGCTCCGAGACGCCGGCGCTCCCGATCGCCGCCGGTGCCGGTCTGCTCCTGCTCGCCGGTGCCGCCGTGCTGATCGGCACGCGACGCCGTCGCACCGTTTGATCCACCGCTCGATCCGCTGACGAGAGGTCGCGGGGCCACTGGCCCGGCGACCTCTCGCGCGTTTCGGGTACCGTAGAGGCACGGCATCCCCGGCATTCGTCGGGCGAGCTACAAGATCCTGAATATCGGAGGCCCTCAGTGGACATCGACCTGAGCGTGCTGCGCCTCATGGAGCGCGAGCGCGACATCCCCTTCGAAGAACTCGTGCTCATCATCGAGCAGGCCATCCAGACCGCCTACCTCAAGCACACCGCCGACCCGGACCACAAGCCGGAACCCGGGGATGCCGCACCCACCGCCCGCGTCGTGCTCGACCGCAAGACCGGCAAGGTGACCATCTTCGTGCCGGAGGTCGACGACGACGGTGCCGTCATCGGAGAGGCCGAGGACAGCCCGGACGACTTCGGTCGCATCGCCGCCTTCGCCGCCAAGCAGGTCATCAACCAGCGCCTGCGCGACATCGGCGACGACAAGGTGCTCGGCGAGTTCAAGGGTCGCGAAGGCGACATCGTCGCGGGCATCATCCAGCAGGGTCCGAACCCGCGGATGATCCACGTCGACCTCGGCACGATCGAGGCGATCCTGCCGCCCGAGGAGCAGGTGCCGGGCGAGGACTACGCGCACGGGAGCCGCATCCGCGTGTACGTCACCGCGGTGAGCAAGGGACTCAAGGGTCCGCAGATCACCGTGAGCCGCACGCATCCATCGCTCGTTCGCAAGCTGTTCGCGCTCGAGGTGCCGGAGATCGCGAGCGGGATCGTCGAGATCACGTCGATCGCGCGTGAAGCCGGTCACCGCACCAAGATGGCCGTGCGCGCCACCGAGCCCGGGGTCAACGCCAAGGGTGCGTGCATCGGCGAGCTCGGGCAGCGTGTCCGCGCGGTGACCGCGGAGCTCAACAACGAGAAGATCGACATCGTCGACTACTCCGAGAACCTGTCGACGTTCGTGGCGAACGCCCTGTCGCCGGCCAAGGTGACGAGCGCGTTCGTGATCGATGAGTCCACGAAGGCCGTGCGCGCGCTCGTGCCCGACTACCAGCTGTCGCTCGCGATCGGCAAGGAGGGGCAGAACGCCCGCCTGGCCGCCAAGCTCACCGGCGCGAGAATCGACATCCAGCCCGACAGTATCCTCGAGGACTGAACGGTAGGAGTACACTGGAACCCGTAAGAACCTGCCTCGGGTGCCGTCAACGCGCCGAACGCTCCTCCATGCTGAGGGTCGTGGCGCGCGACGGGAGAGTGGTCGCGGATCCGTCCTCGACCATGACCGGCCGAGGTGCGTGGGTGCATCCCACGGTCGAGTGCATCGAGATCGCGATCAAGCGCAGGGCCTTCGGGCGGGCGCTCCGGGTGACCGAAGCACTGGACAGCACTGGCCTTCTTGCAACAGTCGGATCTCCGCCGGGGATCCCAGACGAACAGGCTGAATGACCTATGGACAACTGATGAGCGGCTCGAAATGAGTTCCGTCCACCCATAACGCCTGACCCTGCTCTGGGGCCAGGTCCCAGACAGGAGAATTTGTGGCAAACCCACGCGTGCACGAGATCGCATCCGAACTCGGCATTGAATCGAAGATCGTCCTCGAACACCTCAAGACCATGGGGGAGTTCGTCAAGGGACCGTCCTCGAGCATCGCACCGCCGGTCGCCCGGCGCGTGAAGGCCGCCCTCGAGGCGGAGGGCATCAAGGCCGCTGCGGCGCCCGCGAAGCCCAAGGCGGCACCCAAGCCCGCCCCTGCGGCACCGGAGCCTGCTGCTCCGGTCGTCGAGGCATCCAACGACTCCTACGACGACGCCGCTGAGGCGCCGGCTCCGCCGCCCCTCACCGTGGCCGAGCGGCAGGCCCAGGCGGCGCAGCGCGCTGCTGCTCCCGCAGCTCCGGTTGCCGACGCGCCCGTTGCCGACGCCGCGCCCTCGGAGGCCGGCGGCATCCCGCGCCCCGGACAGCCGCGCCCGGGCAACAACCCGTTCGCGTCGAACCAGGGCATGGCTCGTCCCGGCATCCCGCGCCCGGGCAACAACCCGTTCGCCTCGGCACAGGGGATGCGCCCCGGCGCGCCCCGCCCGACGGCTCCTCGCCCCGGCGCCCCGCGTCCGGGCCAGCCCGGGCAGCGCCCCGGCAACTTCCAGCAGCGTCCGGGTTCGCCCGGAGCGCGTCCCGGTGGTGCCGGTGGCGGATTCCGGCCCGGTGGTGCGGGTGCTGGCGCTGGTGCACGCCCCGGAGCTCCCGGTGCCGGCAACTTCGGTCCGGCTCGTCCGGGCGGTGGCGGTCGCGGTCGTGGCCCCGGTGGTGGTACCGCCGGTGCGTTCGGTCGTGGCGGTGGCCGCGCGAAGGCCCGCAAGTCCAAGCGCACGAAGCGCGCCGAGTTCGAGCTGCGCGAAGCCCCGTCGCTGGGTGGCGTCGCCGTACCCCGTGGTGACGGCAAGACGGTCATCCGACTGCGGCGCGGCGCATCCATCTCGGATCTCGCCGACAAGCTGGAGACGCTGACCGGCTTCACCGTGCAGCCCGGTTCGCTCGTCACCGCCCTGTTCCACCTCGGGCAGATGGCGACCGCGACCGAGTCGCTCGACGAGGAGACCTTCGAGATCCTCGCCGGTGAGCTCAACTACAAGATCGAGATGGTCTCGCCCGAGGACGAGGACCGGGAGCTGCTCGCCGGCTTCGACCTCGATCTCGACCAGGAACTTGAGGACGAGACCGACGAAGACCTGGAGATCAGGCCCCCCGTCGTCACCGTCATGGGCCACGTCGACCACGGAAAGACCAAGCTGCTCGACGCGATCCGCAAGGCGAACGTCGTCGCGGGCGAGGCCGGTGGCATCACGCAGCACATCGGTGCGTACCAGGTCTGGACCGAGCACGAGGGCATCGAGCGCGCCATCACCTTCATCGACACCCCCGGTCACGAGGCGTTCACCGCCATGCGTGCCCGCGGTGCGCAGGTGACCGACCTCGCGATCCTCGTGGTCGCGGCCGACGACGGCATCATGCCGCAGACGGTCGAGGCGCTCAACCACGCGCAGGCCGCCGGCGTGCCGATCGTGGTCGCGGTGAACAAGATCGACAAGGACGGTGCGAACCCGGCGAAGGTGCGCCAGCAGCTCACCGAATTCGGTCTGGTCGCCGAGGAGTACGGCGGCGACACGATGTTCATCGACGTGTCGGCGCTCAACAACATCGGCATCGACAGCCTGCTCGACGCGGTGCTCCTGACGGCGGACGCGGGTCTCGACCTGCGCTCCAACCCCGACAAGGATGCCCGTGGCGTCGCGATCGAGGCGAAGCTCGACAAGGGCCGCGGCGCCGTGGCGACCGTGCTCATCCAGTCCGGCACGCTGCGCGTCGGCGACGCGATCGTCGCCGGGACGGCCTACGGCCGCGTGCGTGCGATGCAGGATGAGAACGGCGACCCGGTCGAGGAGGCCTACCCCTCACGCCCGGTGCAGGTGCAGGGACTGTCGACGGTGCCCCGCGCCGGCGACACCTTCATCGTCACCGAGGAGGACCGCACCGCCCGCCAGATCGCCGAGAAGCGCGAAGCCGTCGAGCGCAATGCCCTGCTGGCCAAGGCCCGCAAGCGCATCAGCCTCGAGGACTTCACGAAGGCGCTCGAGGACGGCAAGGTCGAATCGCTCAACCTCATCATCAAGGGTGACGTGTCCGGTGCCGTCGAGGCGCTCGAGGACTCGCTGCTCAAGATCGAGGTCGACGACTCGGTGCAGCTGCGCATCATCCACCGTGGTGTGGGTGCCGTCACCGAGAGCGACGTCAACCTCGCGACGATCGACAACGCGATCATCATCGGGTTCAACGTGCGCCCCGACACCAAGGCGCGCGAGCGTGCCCTGCGTGAAGGTGTGGATGTGCGCTTCTACTCGGTCATCTACTCGGCACTCGAGGAGATCGAGAACTCGCTCAAGGGGATGCTCAAGCCCGAGTTCGAGGAAGTGCAGTCCGGCGTGGCCGAGATCCGCGAGATCTTCCGCAGCTCCAAGTTCGGGAACGTCGCCGGCGTCATCGTGCGCTCGGGAACCATCACGAGGAACGCCAAGGCGCGGGTCATCCGCGACGGCGTCGTGGTGGGCGACAACCTGGCCATCGAGTCGCTGCGTCGGTTCAAGGATGATGTGACGGAAGTCCGAACTGATTTTGAGGCCGGTATCGGTCTTGGAAAGTTCAACGACATCCAGATCGGCGACGAGATCGAGACGATCGAGTTGAAGGAAAAGGTCCGCGCGTAGCGTGCGGTCGTCGGCGTCGGGTGTTCGCGCCCGGAGGCGGATCTGCGCATCACCTGCGGTGATGCTCCGAAAGCCTCCGGGAGCGAACACCCGGACCCCGACTCTCCACTCCCGGCACCCTCAAGCCGCGCGGTGAGGCGCCGCAACCTGGATGACGAAGACCTATCCGGTCTCAGGAAATGAAACGGGGTAGTTGACGTGGTGGATGTTCAGCGGGCGGCCAAGATGGCCGATCGGATCAAGGAGATCGTCGCGCAGCGGTTGGAGAAGGGCGTTCGGGATCCTCGGATGGGGTTCGTGACCATCACGGATGTCAAGATGACCGGCGACCTGCAGCACGCGTCGATCTTCTACACCGTCTACGGCACCGACGAGGAGCGGCTGGAGACGGCCGCGGCGCTCAAGAGCGCGACCGGCATGCTCCGCACCGAGGTGGGCAAGAACCTCACGGCACGCCTCACGCCGTCGATCGAGTTCATCGCCGACGGCATCCCCGAGAACGCGGCCCTCATCTCGTCACTGCTCGACGAGGCGCACGCACGCGACGCCGAGGTCGAGGAGCTCAAGAAGACCGCGCAGTACGCGGGCGACGAGGATCCGTACGTGAAGCCGCGGGTGTTCGACGAGGACGACGAGGATGACTTCGACGAAGGACCGCCCGCAAGGCCCTAGTCGTCGCTCGCACGGTGTGCCTATCGTCGAAGCATGGGACGCATCATCGTGGAGCAGATCATCACCGCCGACGGCTTCGTGCGGGACTCGGACGGCGGCATGAAGTTCATGGACGCCTCGCCGATCGGCGACACCGACAACGAGCAGCTCGAGCTGCATGAAGCACGTCGGCGCCATCGTGCTCGGGCGCCGCACCTACGAGATGTTCTCAGGGCTACTGGCCCGACGGTCGATCCGAGCCGACGAGCCCGTCGCGGGATTCATCAACACGCTGCCGAAGCACGTCGTCAGCAACACGCTGCCCGGCGCCCCGTGGGGTGACCACGGACGCGGCGATCGTCGAGTCGGGGGACGGCGTCGAGATCGTCCGGCGGCTGCGTGACGACGTCGAGGGCGACATCATCGTGTGGGGCAGCCTGCAGCTGACGGATGCGCTGTTCCGCGCCGGGCTCGTCGATGTGCTGCGGCTCCGCGGCATCCCGAGCCTGATCGGCAGCCGGGCGCAGGCCGACACCGTCCGACCTCGAGCAGGCGGTGATCACGCAGGTCGCGAGTCACTCGGGCGACGGCTGGGTCACGCACCGAGTACAATGCGTGAGCTGAGCTACTTCGGGCAGCTACTTCAGGAGTCGCGACAGCACCCGGTCGGCGAGCGGCTTGCCGCCGGTCTGGCAGGTCGGGCAGTACTGCAGGCTCGAATCGGCGTAGGTCACCTGCCGCACGGTGTCGCCGCAGATCGGGCACGGCTCGCCCGTGCGGCCGTGCACGCGCAGGTTGGACTTCTTCTCGGCCTTGAGCTCGGAGGCGGCGAGGCCGTCGGCGCGGTCGATCGCGGCCCGGAGCTTCCGACTGGATGGCGTCGTACAGGTGCTGCGTCTCCTCCGGGCCCATCGCGGCGGGCTTGAACGGCGACATCCTCGCCACGTGCAGGATCTCGTCGGAGTACGCGTTGCCGATGCCGGCGATGTTCGACTGCGCCCGCAGCACGCCCTTGATCTGGGCGCGACCCTGCGCCTTGAGGATGCCGTCGAGCACGTCGACCGTGAACTCCGGCTCGAGCGGGTCGGGGCCCAGTCGCGCGACGCCGGGCACGTCCGAGGGAGAGCGCACCACCCAGATCGCGAGCGACTTCTTCGTGCCGTACTCGGTGAGGTCGAAGCCCGTGCCGTCGTCGAGGATCATCCGTGCCGCGAGCGGCCCCTTGCCGCGGCCCGCTCCCGGTGTAGGTGCGGTGTCGCGCCACCGCAGCCATCCCGCTCGGGCGAGGTGGAACAGCAGGTGGACGCGGGAATCCGCAGCGTCGCCGATCGTCAGGTCGAGGAACTTGCCGTGCCGGTCGACGGCCGAGATGGTCTGGCCGTCGAGGGCCGACACCGGGGGGTCGAAGGTCTTGAGCGCGGCGAACGACACGACGTCGAAGCGTTTCACCTCGCGGCCGACGAGACGTGCGCGCAGGTCGGTGACCAGCGCGTGCACCTCTGGCAGTTCGGGCATGCACCAAGTCTGCGTCACACCGGCGACGCGGGGCCACCCCGGTCTCCGCGCTGCGCGAACGGCTAGGGCAGCGCGTATCCGCCGTCGGCGCGCACGACGAGGCCGTCGGCGAGCAGTCCGGCGAGGATGCGCTCCCGCAGGACTGCGTCCGGCAGCACACTCGCGACCTCGGCCTCGGTGACCGGCACGTCGGCCGCGCGCAGCTCCGCCAGCACGCGCCCGCGGGCCTGCCGGTCGGAGCCCTCGAAGCGCGGTTGGCGCGCGCCGCGCGGTCCGAGGTAGGGCGGGTAGCCCGCGGCGCGCCACGCGCAGTCCCGGGCGATCGGGCATTCGTCGCACCTCGGGGTGCGCGGGGTGCACAGGACGGCGCCGAGCTCCATGACGGCGGCGTTCGTGGTGCGGGCCTGCGCGGCATCCTCGGGGAGCAGCGCCTCCATCGCGGCCAGGTCGCGGCGGGTGGACGGCGGGCCGGCCTCGGCCTGCCCGTCGATGGCGCGCGCGATGACCCGTCGCACGTTCGTGTCGACGACCGGTACCCGCACCCCGTAGGCGAACGCGGCGACGGCACGGGCGGTGTAGTCGCCGATGCCGGGGAGGGCGAGCAGGGCATCCACGTCGCTCGGGACGACGTCGCCGTGCTGCTCGGCGATCGCGGTCGCCGCTGCGTGGAGGCGCAGCGCCCGGCGTGGGTAGCCGAGGCGGTCCCAGGCACGCACCGCCTCGCCCGCCGGTTCGGCGGCGAGGGCGGATGGCGTCGGCCACCGCTCGAGCCAGACCGCGAGCCGCGGGATCACGCGCGTCACCTGGGTCTGCTGGAGCATGATCTCGCTCACGAGGATGCCCCAGGCCGGATACCTCGGAGCGCGCCACGGCAGATCCCTGGCCGACGCGCGGAACCACGCGTTGAGCTTCGCCGCGATGGTCACGGTCCAAACCTACGGACCCGAACCTAGACTTGGGGCCATGGCCAGACGCTGGGCGCCCGACAAGATCGCCGTGATGGACTCGCTCGCGGACGAGATCCTCGCCAACTACCGGTTCGGGCGCACGCTCGTCGCGGTCGACGGCATCGATGGGGCAGGCAAGCGGCCGTTCGCCGATGACCTCGCGACGTCGATCGGGCGCACCGGGCACGCGGTGTTCCGCGCCTCCGTCGACCGCTTCCACCGGCCGCGCGCGCTGCGCTACGCGAAGGGCGAGCACTCCGCGGAGGGCTACTACCGCGACTCGTTCGACTACGAGACGTTCCGCCGGGTGCTGATCGACCCGTTCCGGCTCGGCTGGCAGCTCGGGCTGGGTCGCCGACTTCTTCGACGTCGCGCGTGACATGCCGGTCGTCGACCCGCCGTGGATCACCGGGCCCGCCGACGCGGTGCTCGTGGTGGATGGCGCGTTCCTGAACCGCCCCGAACTCCGCGGCCTCTGGCACTGGTCGGTCTGGCTCGACGCCGACCCCGTCGCGGCGGCGGAGCGACTGCTGCTCCTCGACGGCCCGGCTGGACTCTCGGAGCGCTACCGCGGCGGCCAGGCGCTGTACGAGGCCGACGCGAACCCGCGCGCCAAGGCGTCGGCGATCGTCGACAACACGGATCCGGCCTTCCCGCGGCGGGTGTTCGCGGACAGCTGCTGACCCAGCCTCGGCTGGTGCTCAGGCTCGCAGGATGGTGACGCACGCCGCTGCGATCTCGCGCAGCACAGCGTGCTGCGGATCGCCGTCGGTGATGATCGCGGTGACCGCATCGAATGGCAGCACCTCGTAGCGCGACGCGGCACCGATCTTCTCGCTGCTGGCGAGCACGTAGGTCTCGCCGGCGCGGCTCGCGAGCACGCGCTTCATCGCGGCCTCTTCGGGGTCGCCGGTCGTGAGTCCTGCGGTGGGGTGCACCCCCGTCACCCCGAGAAAGGCGAGGTCGGCGCCGATCCGGTTCGCGGCCTCGACGGCAGCCGCCCCGCTCGCGACCGCGGAGTGCTTGAACAGCTCGCCGCCGATCACGAACACGCGGGCGCTGTGGTCGAGCAGCGACGCCGCGATCGTCGGACTGTGTGTGATGATCGTGCACTCGAGCGACCGCGGGATCGCATCGACGAGCGCGCGGGTGGTCGTGCCGCCGTCGAGGATCACGGTGCTCCCGCGCTCGATGAGCGCCGCGGCGGCGGCAGCCACCCGTCGCTTGCTCTCCGGCGCGACCGCAGTGCGTCCGGCGTAGTCGACCGCTGCGGGGGAGGCGGGGAGGGCGCCGCCATAGACGCGGACGGCGAGGCCAGCGGCATCCAGTTCCCGCAGGTCGCGGCGCACGCTGTCCTCAGAAAGCCCGAGCTCGGCGGCCATCTCCTTGGCCACGATCCGTCCGTCCTGGCGAAGTCGTTCCAGGAGGTGTTCGCGCCGCGCTGCTGCCAGCATTCCGACTCCTTCACGTTATTGCACGTTTGTGCGTTATTCTAGCGGAGTGAGCACTCCGATGTTGATCCTGATCGCCGGCCCATATGCCTCTGGCACGAATGGCGACCCTGCCCTGATGGCGAAGAACCTCAAGCGCTTGGAGGAGGCGGCCTGGCCGATCTTCGCGGCCGGCCACGTCCCGATGATCGGCGAGTGGGTCGCCCTTCCCGTGCTCGAGAGCGCAGGAGCGAGCGGTCCGAATGATCCGATGGCGGCCGAGGTCATGTACCCGACGGCCGAGCGTCTGCTGCAGCACTGCGACGCCGTGCTCCGACTGCCGGGCGAGTCGAAGGGCGCCGACCAGGACGTCGCGATCGCCGAGGCGCGCGGCATCCCGGTCTATCGCTCGCTCGACGAGATCCCGCGCGCGGCGTGATCTGTCTCGGGCTACCTCAGGGCCGGGGATGACGCGAACCGGCGCCCGACATCGTCCGGCTTCAGGAACTCGCCCGAGTCCTCCACCTCGTGCACCATCGCGACCAGCGCGGCGTTCACCGGCGCGGTGCGCCCGATCGCCTCGGCGGCCGCGACGACCGCCCCGTTCAGGTGATCGATCTCGGTGCGCTGCCCTCGGCGGATGCTCTGCAGCGTCGACCCGGGGTTCGGCACCTTCCCGAGCCTGGCGCGCATGAGCAGCGGCACGACCTGCCCCGCCCAGAGCGGCAGCGCGGCGACGAGCCGCAGTCGGCCCTGACTCAGCCCCTGCAGTGACTCGAACCGCACGCTGCTCGCGAGCCCGATCCGCACGGTCTCCCGGATGCTCGCGGTGAGGATCCGGCGCAGCCTCGGCTCAGAGATCGTGGCCTGGGCACTGAGTCCCGTGATCGCCGGCAGCGCGTTGACCATGTTCACCACGAGCTTCGTCCACTGCGCGCCGCGGAAGTTGGGCACGAGCCGCGCGGCCATCACGGGAGCGAGCACCGAGAGCGCGTAGCGCGCGGGCACGTCGTCATCCGGTGAGTCACCGCCGAGGTAGATCGGGCCCGCCGTGGTGATGGTGATCTCGCCGGGGGAGAGGTACGAGCTCGCGAACATCGCGAGCCCGCCCACGACATCCGAGCGCGGGGCCGCCCTCTGGGTGGAGGCGATCCCGTCGAGTCCGTTCTGGATCACGATGACCGGGATGCCGCGCAGCAGCGCGACGTTCTCGCGGATCGCCGCCACCGCATCCTGTGCCTTGGTCGCGACGATCGCGAGCTCCGGACCGTGCGTGAGCACGTCGTTGCCCTCGACGACCGCCGTGGTAGTCGCCCCACGCGCCGGTGAGACGGATGCCGCGCTCGCGGATCGCCGCGAGGTGGTCGCCGCGCGCCGTCACCTCGACCTCGTGGCCGGCCGCGCGCGAGCAGCGCGGCGATGGCGCCACCGACGGCTCCTGCCCCGATGACGCCGATCCGCATACGGTCGATGCTACTGGCGGGGGAACCGCCCGGCGGGGAGGAGGAGCGCGAGGAGGGCGGCGGCGGCGAGCGCGGCGGCCCCGACGATGACGGCCGGGCCGGCGGCATCCACGTAGCCGGTCGGAGTGAGCTCGCCACCCAGCCCGACGAACACCGCGGTGAGCACGGCGATGCCGAGCGCGACGCCGACCTCGCGGAGCGTGGAGTTCGTACCGCTCGCCTTCGCCTGGTCGTCGGAGCGCATCGTGGCGAGCACCGCGGTCGACATCGGAGCGAACACGAGGCCCATGCCGACGCCGGCGAGGATGAACGGGGTGAGCATCTCGAGGTACTGGCTGTCCGCCGACATCGTCACACCGAGCCAGAACATCGCGATCGCCTGCATCGTGAGTCCGACGATGATGAGCGCTCGGGTGCCGACCCGGGGGGCGATGAGGCCGGCGAGCGGGGCGATGACCATCGGCGCCATCGTCCACGGCATCGTGCGGATGCCCGCCTCGAGCGGCGAGAGCCCCTGCACGATCTGCATGAACTGGATGAGGATGAAGATCGATCCGAACACCCCGAAGCTGAAGACCAGGCCGACCACGTTCGCGACCGAGAAGCTGCGGTCGCGGAACAGCCGCAACGGCAGCAGCGGAGCCGGCGTGCGGCGCTCCCAGAGCACGAACGAGACCAGCAGCACGGCGCCGAGGCCGAGCGATCCCATGACCTCGAGACTGTCCCAGCCCGCGTCGTTGCCGCGCACGATGCCGTAGACGACGCCGAGGATGCCGACCGCGACGAGCAGGAGGCCGACGATGTCGGCGCGCAGCTTGGCGCCGAACGTGTTGGGCAGGGCGAGCAGGGCGAGCGGCACGGCGACGATGCCGACCGGCACGTTGATCCAGAAGATCGACTCCCAGTTCCAGCCCTCGACGACCGCGCCGCCGATGAGCGGGCCGAGCGCGACGCCCAGGCCGGACACGCCGCCCCAGATGCCGATCGCGAGCGGTCGCATCCTCGGCGCCACCGATCCGACGAGCAGCGTGAGCGACAGCGGCATGATCGCCGCGGCGCCGATGCCCTGCACGGCACGGCCGAGGATGAGCTGCCAGGATTCGACGCTCATCGCGGAGTAGGCCGACGCGAGGGTGAAGACCGCGATGCCCGCGATGAACACGGTGCGACGGCCGAACCGGTCACCGAGCGCCGCGGCCATCAGGATGAAGCTCGCGAACGCGAGGGTGAACGCGTTGATGAACCACTGCAGCTCCTCGACGCTCGCGCCGAGCTCGCCCTGGATCACGGGCAGGGCACTCGTCATCACGAGGTTGTCGAGGGTGGACATGAACATCGGCAGCGACGCCGCGACGATCGCGAGCCACACCGGCACGGTGCGACGAAGCGTGGATGCGACGGGCTCGACGTTCGGCTGGACTGCCGGTCGCTCGATGGTCTGGCTCATGGTGACTCCCGATTCGGAGAGGTAATTGAATGATTACTAGTACGGTAGTAATCAACTGATACCATGTCAAGCGTGAGTACCACGACCCTCCAGAAGCCCGCAGTTCCGGCCACCCGCATGCGATCCGCGGACCGACGGGAGCTCATCCTCGAGGCGGCGACCGCCGTGTTCGGCGAACTCGGGTACGGGGGAGCGACCACCGACAAGGTCGCGAAGGCGGCCGGCGTGAGCCAGCCGTACGTGGTGCGGATGTTCGGCACGAAGGAGCAGCTGTTCCTCGAGGTGCTCCGCCGGGCGCTCGACCGCCTGCTCGCCGGATTCCGCAGCGAACTCGCCAAGGGACCGGGTACGCCGGAGGCACCACTCGGGCACCGCTTCGGCCAGGCGTACGTCGAGTTGCTGCGGGACCGCGGCATCCTGCTGTCCCTCATGCACGCCTTCGTGATGGGCAGCGACCCGGTGATCGGCAAGGCCGCCCGGGACGGCTGGCTCGAGGTCTACGCGTTCCTGCGCCGCGAAGCGGGGTTCAGCGCCGAGGAGGTGCACCAATTCCTCGCGAACGGCATGCTGCTCAACACCCTCGTCGGCCTGCGGATGAGTGACGACTACGACACCAATTCCGACGCGGCGGAGTGCATGGCCACCGCGCTCCCGCAGAAGCTCGAGGTGCTGCTCGAACTCGGCGAAGCCACCAAGGCATGACCGCTGGAGCCTCCGGCATCCTGCTCGTCGACAAGTCCGGCGGACTGACGAGCCACGACGTCGTGGCACGCGCCAGGCGCCTGCTCGGCACCCGCAAGGTCGGGCATGCGGGCACGCTCGACCCGATGGCGACCGGGCTGCTCATCCTCGGGGTCAACGCCTCGACCCGCCTGCTCACCTACGTCGTGGGGCTCGACAAGGAGTACCTCGCGACGATCCGGCTCGGGGTCGCGACGACGACTGACGACGCCGAGGGCGAGCCGATCGGCGACCGGGTCGTGGCGACCGGGATCACCGACGAGGCGATCGCGGCGGGCATCCGGCCGCTCACGGGTGCGATCCTGCAGCGGCCGAGCACGGTGAGTGCGATCAAGGTCGACGGCAAGCGCGCCTATGCGCTGGCCAGGGAGGGCGTCGAGGTCGAACTCAAGGAGCGCGCCGTCACGGTCTCGGCCTTCGACGTGCTCGCGATCCGTCGCGGTGCGGTCGTGGAGATCGACGTGCGGGTCGAGTGCAGCTCCGGCACCTACATCCGTGCCCTCGCGCGCGATCTCGGGTCGGCGCTCGGCGTCGGCGGTCACCTCACGGCGCTGCGACGCACGCGGATCGGACCGTTCTCCATCGAGGATGCGCGCCCGATCGACGACGAACCCGTGCTCGTCCGGCCCGAGGATGCCGCGGCACGCCTCTTCCCGTCCGCCTCCCTCGACGCGACCCGGGCCGCCGACCTCGCGAACGGCAAGCGCGTCGCGCTCGAGCTGCCCGACACGGCCGGCCCGCTCGCCGCACTCGGACCGGATGGGTCCCTCATCGGCCTGGTCGCTATCGTGGGAGGCCGAGCCAAGGTGCTCACCAACTTCCCCACCGAGTCCGACTGACTCCGAGACCGACGAAGGCGGCCGACGTGATCCCGTGGTTCGAGGTGCTGCACGTCGGCGTCGCCGTCGCGGCCGGACTGTTCTGCATCGTCATGGGTCTCGCCGGCCGCAAGCCGAACGACTTCACGCTCGGCGCGACTGCGATCGTCGAGGTGCTGCTCATCGCGATGCTCGTGATCGCGCTGCTCTCGCCCGCGTTCGGCAACCTGCCCACCGGCAGCGGACTGGAGTTCTGGGTCTACCTGGTCTCCGCGGTGCTCGTGCCGCCCGCCGCCGCGATCTGGGCGCTCGTGGATCGCACGCGCTGGAGCACGGTGATCCTCGGCGTCGCGTGCCTCGCGGTCGCCGTGATGGTCTACCGGATGGGCCAGATCTGGTTCGTGCAGGTGGCGTGACCCGTGTCATCCATTCGCACTTAGAGTTGTCAGCGATGTCAGGAACGGGCTCTTCGCGTGCGGTCGGCGTCGGCCGCGTGCTCATCGTCGTCTACGCGATCCTGGCGCTCGGGGCCACCGCCCGCTCGATCGTGCAGATCATCTCCAAGTTCGACGAGGCGCCGCTCGCGTACCTCCTGTCGGCGCTCGCCGGCGTGGTCTACATCGTCGCGACGATCGCCCTGATCGGACGCGGCCCGGTCTGGTACCGGGTGGCGTGGATCACGATCTCGTTCGAGCTGCTCGGCGTGCTCGTCGTCGGAACGCTCAGCCTCATCCACCCCGAGCTGTTCAAGCACCCGTCGGTCTGGTCGTCCTACGGGCAGGGCTACCTGTTCGTCCCGCTCGTGCTCCCGATCCTCGGGATGCTCTGGCTGCGCGCACGCCGCCCGTCGCGCGAGCTTCCCGCCGGAGAGGCAGCCTGATGCGAGACCTACACGTCGCTCGCCGAGCTGCCCACCGACTTCGGACCGTCCGCGGTCACGATCGGCAAGTTCGACGGCGTGCACACCGGCCATCGCGCGGTGATCGACCAGCTCATCGGCATCGCCCGAGAGCGCGGTCTCACGGCCGCCGCCCTGACCTTCGACCGCAACCCGCTCGCGCTGCTGCGCCCCGAGCTCTGCCCGGAGCCCCTGGTCAGCAACGACCAGAAGCTCGAGCTGCTCGATCGATCGGGTCTGGATGCCGCGGTCATGGTCACCTTCGACGCCGCGTTCGCCGGCCAGAGCCCCGAGGAGTTCACCCGCACTGTGCTCGTCGACGGGCTCCACGCCGCCGTCGTGCTGGTCGGCCCCGACTTCCGCTTCGGCGCGAAGGGCGCTGGATCCATCGTCGAGCTCAAGGACTTCGGCGCTCGGTTCGGCTTCGACGTGTCGTGATGGTCGACACGCTGTCGTCGTCGGGGGAGCCGGAAGGTGTCCTCCACGTGGGTGCGCGAGGCGCTCGCCGCCGGGGATGTCGCGGCCGCCGCCGACCTGCTCGGCCGCCTGCCCAGCATCCGCGCCGAAGTGGTGCACGGACTGCAGCGCGGCCGTGAGCTGGGATACCCGACCGCGAACCTGTCGCCCGAGATCGAGGGCTCCATCCCCGCGGACGGCGTGTACGCCGCCTGGCTCGTGGTCGACGGGGTGCGGTACGGCGCCGCGGTCTCGATCGGCAACAACCCGACCTTCGAGGGCATCCCGCGACAAGCAGGTCGAGGCGCACGCGTTCGACCAGTCGTTCGACCTGTACGGCCGCACGGTCGAGGTCGAGTTCGTGCGGTTCATCCGCGGCATGCGCAAGTTCTCCGGCGCCGAGGAGCTCGCCGGGCAGATGGCGACGGACGACGTCGCGATCCGCGGCATCCTCGGCGTGCCGGGTCGCACTCCGTGACGAGCGTCACGACTGCGCGGCCGCTCTGGGCTGGTCGGACCCTCGCTCTCGTGGGGATCCTGCTCGTCGCGCTCAACGTGCGCACCGCGGTCGCATCGCTCTCGCCGATCGTCCACCGCATCTCCGGGGACATCCCGCTCGACAGTCTCGGCCTCGGGTTCATCGGCATGGTGCCGCCGATCGCGTTCGCCCTCTCCGGCATCCTCGCTCCCTTCGTCGCGCGCCGGGTGGGCATCGACGCGGCGCTGCTCATCGCGTGCGCGGCGATGGCGATCGGACCCGTGCTGCGCGGGCTCGCTCCGAACTACGCCGTCCTCGTGATCGGCAGCGCCGTCGCCCTGTTCGGCATGGGGTTCGGCAACGTGCTGCTACCGCCGGCGGTCAAGCGCTACTTCCCCGATCGCATCGGCCTGGTGACCTCCGCCTACGTGACCCTGCTCGCGGTGAGCACCGCGATGGCGGCGGCGCTCGCCGAGCCGGTGGCCGCCGTGGCCGGGTGGCGCGTGTCGATCGCGATCTGGGCGGTGCTCGCGACCGCGGCCCTGCTGCCGTGGGTCGCGCTCGCGGTGCGCACCCGACGCGAACGCGCCGCGGCGATCGAGACGCTCATCCCGACGTCCCGCGTCCGAGGGCTGCATCGGTCGTCCGTTGCGTGGTCGATCACCGTCGCGTTCGTCGTGTCGGCGATGATCACGTACGCGATGTTCGCGTGGATGCCCGTGCTGCTGGTCGAGCACACCGGGGTCACCGCGGCGGAGGCCGGCGCGCTCCTCGCCCTCTTCAGCATCATCGGACTGCCGTCGGGACTCATCGCGCCGGTGCTCGCCGTGCGGATGAAACGGGTGGGCGTGCTGATCCTGTTCGGCTCCGCCGCGTTCTTCGTCGCGTTCGCTGGACTGCTGCTGCTGCCGTCACTCGTGGTCATCTGGGTCGTGCTCGGCGGGTTCGGCGGGATCATGTTCCCGGTCTGCCTCGTGCTCATCAACACCCGCACCCGCACGGAGGAGGGGTCGATCGCGCTCAGCGGGTTCGTGCAGACCTTCGGCTACTCGGGCGGAGCACTCGGTCCGCTCGGCGTCGCGTTCCTGCACGACCTCACCGGAACGTGGATCGCGCCGCTCGTCGCACTCGCGACCGTCGCCCTGGTCGCGATCCTGCCGGGCATCACGCTTTCGAGACCGCGATTCGTCGAGGACGAACTGGCCACGACCCGCTGATCACACGACGTGCTGCGCGCGGTGCACGAGCGCCGCAGCACCGAGCAGCGGGCCATCGCCGGAGAGACCGGACGGCACGACCCGCACCTTCGCGACGAACGGGAACGCCGCGCGCTCCGTGATGGTCTCGCGCACGATGTCGAACAGGTCGGGGGTCACCCGTGAGAAGCCCCCGCCGATCGCCACGACCTCGAGGTCGACGAGTGCGGTCGCGGAGGCGATCGCCTGCCCGATCGCGCGACCGGCGCGGCGGACGGCCGCCACCGGGATGTCCTCGCCCGCCGCGTATCCCACGGCCAGTTCCTCACCCGAGGTCCCGGCCCAGCCCTGCCGCTGCGCCCAGGCGACGGTCTTCGGCCCTGAGGCGATCGCCTCGAGGCACGCGATGCCGCCGCAGTCGCACGGATCGTCGAATCCGCCGACCTCGATGTGCCCGATGTGCCCCGCGTTGCCGGTCGGGCCCGCGACGGCCATCCCGCCGAGGATGAGACCGCCGCCGACCCCGGTCGACACCACCATGCCCATGAGGTCGTCGACACCCTGTGCGGCCCCGAGCCAGTGCTCGGCCAGCGTGATGGCCTCCCCGTCCATGCGGAGCGTGGTGGGCAGACCCGGGACGAGCTGCATGATGAGCTCGCGCAGCGGGAAGCCGCGCCACGAGGGGAGATTGAGCGGCGAGACCAGCCCCGCCCGCACGTCGATCGGACCGGCGGTGCCGATGCCGATGCCGATGAGCGACCGACCGTCGGGGATGGCCGCCACGGCCTGCTCCACCACGGTGGTCACGCTCGCGGCGAGCTGCTCAGAGGTGGACGCGCGGCCGGTGGGCGCGCGGTGGCGGCTTCCGTCGAGGATGTGACCGTCGGCATCCACGATGCCGGCCTCGACCTTGGTGCCGCCGAGGTCGACGGCGAGGGCGAGCGCGCTCATGGCGTGATCACGTCGGGCAGCGTCTGGACCACGATCCAGGTGCCCAGGTAGAACAGTCCGATCATGAGCACGTTGGCGCCGAGCGGCCACCAGAACGTCCAGCGGCGCTGGATGAGCTTGACGATGACCATGCCCAGCGCGACCAGGAAGCCGAGGACCGCCACGACGATGAGCGCGACGCAGACGATCGAGAGCACGGTGCCGTTGCACGTGAGCCCGTCGACCTGCGACGGCGTGCACTCCTCGAGCACGCTCAGGTAGGCGGTCGCGTTGCCGGCGACGAGGATGGCGACCCCGAGTGCGAAGACCAGCAGGGCGATGCTCGCGACGATGTCGACGATCACGAGGGCGGGATTGCGCGGCTTCGCGCTCGCCTTCCGCTCGGCATTCGCGCGAAGCGCGGCGGCCCAGCTCGCACGGGTCGGAGGCTGCTGTTTCATCCCCCCAGCCTATTGGCGCGCCGTGTCAAGCCACATGCGCTCGCGGGGGTCCGAAGTAGCGTTGGGACATGGAGCAACCGACGATCGACCTGACCAGGGACCTCGACCTCCCGCGCGTCATCGTGTGGGATGCGCTCATCGATCCCGATCTCGTCTCGGGCTGGCTCGCGCCCGCCGAGATCGAGCCCAGTGCCGGCGGGATCTACAACCTGGTGTGGACGCACCGGCCGACCTACACCGACACCTTCGGGCGGATCACGCTGGTGCAGCATCCCGAGCGCCTCCATGTCGACACCACCAACCTCGGCCGCCTCGAGTTCTCGCTCGAATCGGTGGACGGCGGGTTCCGCGAGACCGGCACCCGCCTGCGCCTGAGCATCGAGGGCATGGATGACGCGACGACGGTCATCGCCGACTGGACCCAGAACCTCGACCAGCTCGAGGAGCTGCTGCACGGCCGACCGACGGACTGGCGCGCTGGAGCTAGGAGCGAAGGCCATTTCTGGCCTTCGCCGCGACGCCAGCGCCTCGGCCCGTCCCGGGCCGAGGACCCCGACGATTCTACCAGAGGTGGCGAACTAGACTCCTCTTCGGTGAACGCAACGAAGCAGCTCTCGCTCGCTCCGGCCGAGCGCGCGATCGAGCTCATCGGCACGGACCTCACCGAGAAGAACCTCCGCCTGCACCTCGAGGGCCTCCCGGGCGTCGACGCCGTCGGCCTCGAGCAGCGCGCCGCCGGGCTCGGAACTCGCTCGATCAAGACGACCTCGAAGGCGTGGGCGCTCGACACCGCGATCCGCCTCATGGACCTCACGACGCTCGAGGGCGCCGACACCCCCGGCAAGGTGCGCTCGCTGGTCGCGAAGGCCGTCACCCCCGATCCCACCGACCTGACGACCCCGCAGGTCGCCGCGGTGTGCGTGTACGGCGACATGGTGCCGGTCGCGCTCGAGGCGCTCGGGCACTCGCACGTCGATGCGGACGGGCACGGCATCGCGATCGCGGCAGTCGCGACCGCGTTCCCGAGCGGCCGGGCATCCCTGCCCGTCAAGCTCGCGGACACGAAGGACGCCGTTGCGAACGGCGCCGACGAGATCGACATGGTCATCGACCGCGGCGCGTTCCTCGCGGGCAACTTCGGGCTGGTCTTCGACCAGATCGTCGCGGTGAAGGAGGCGTGCCGCCGCGATGACGGCACGTACGCGCATCTCAAGGTGATCCTCGAGACCGGGGAGCTCAACACGTACGACAACGTGCGCCGGGCATCCTGGCTCGCGATCCTGGCCGGCGGCGACTTCATCAAGACCTCGACGGGCAAGGTCTCGCCGGCTGCGACCCTGCCCGTCACCCTGCTCATGCTCGAGGTCGTGCGCGACTGGCACCGGCTCACGGGCGAGCGGATCGGGGTGAAGCCGGCCGGCGGCATCCGCACCTCGAAGGACGCGATCAAGTACCTCGTGACCGTCGCCGAGACGGTGGGGGAGGCGTGGCTCGATCCGCACCTGTTCCGGTTCGGCGCCTCGAGCCTGCTCAACGACGTGCTGCTGCAGCGGCAGAAGCTCAAGACCGGCCGGTACTCCGGTCCCGACTACGTGACGGTGGACTGACCCATGGCCTCCTTCCTCGAGTACGCACCGGCTCCCGAGTCGGTGTCGATCCTCAACCTCCAGAAGAGCTACGGGCTCTTCATCGACGGCGAGTTCGTCAAGGGTCGCGGCAAGCCCTTCAAGACCATCAGCCCGTCCGACGAGCACGTGATCGCCGAGATCGCGAACGCGAACGCGAAGGACGTGGATGTCGCCGTGCGCGCCGCCCGCCGCGCCTACGACACGACGTGGTCGAAGCTCTCCGGCGCCGACCGCGGCAAGTACCTCTTCCGGATCGCGCGGCTCGTGCAGGAGCGCAGCCGCGAGCTCGCCGTCGCCGAGAGCCTCGACAACGGCAAGCCGATCAAGGAGAGCCGGGATGTCGACGTGCCGCTCGTCGCTGCCTGGTTCTTCTACTACGCGGGCTGGGCCGACAAGCTCGACTACGCCGGCCTCGGCGCCAATCCGCGCGCGCTCGGAGTCGCGGCGCAGGTCATCCCGTGGAACTTCCCGCTGCTCATGCTCGCCTGGAAGATCGCACCGGCGCTCGCGGCCGGCAACACGGTCGTGATCAAGCCCGCGGAGACCACGCCGCTCAGCGCGCTCATCTTCGCGGAGATCCTGCAGCAGGCGGACCTGCCCAACGGCGTCGTCAACATCATCACGGGCGCGGGAGACACCGGCGAGGCCCTCGTCAACCACCCCGACGTGAACAAGGTCGCGTTCACCGGATCGACGGCGGTCGGCCGGGCGATCGCGAAGTCGGTCGCGGGCAGCGGCAAGAAGCTCACCCTCGAGCTCGGCGGCAAGGCCGCGAACATCGTGTTCGACGACGCTCCGATCGACCAGGCGGTCGAGGGGATCGTCAACGGCATCTTCTTCAACCAGGGTCACGTGTGCTGCGCCGGCTCCAGGCTGCTCGTGCAGGAGAACATCCACGACGAGGTGATCGAGCGGCTCAAGCACCGGCTGTCGACGCTGCGGCTCGGCGATCCACTCGACAAGAACACCGATATCGGGGCGATCAACTCGAAGGAGCAGCTCGACCGCATCCGTGAGTTGAGCGACATCGGGGAGGCCGAGGGCGCGGAGCGCTGGAGCGCGCCCTGCGTCATCCCCGACAAGGGGTTCTGGTTCGCCCCGACCATCTTCACGAACGTGTCGACGAGCCACCGCATCGCCCGCGAGGAGATCTTCGGGCCGGTGCTCTCGGTGCTGACGTTCCGCACCCCGGCCGAGGCGATCACGAAGGCGAACAACACCCCGTACGGCCTCTCGGCGGGCATCTGGAGCGACAAGGGATCGAAGATCCTCGCGGTGGCCGACCAGCTGCAAGGCGGGCGTGATCTGGGCGAACACGTTCAACCGCTTCGACCCGTCGAGCCCGTTCGGCGGCTACAAGGAGTCCGGCTACGGCCGCGAGGGCGGCAAGCAGGGTCTCGCCGCGTACCTCCAGTCGAGCGCAGGCGCGCCGGCGATCGCGACGAAGGGCGGCAAGTGATGGTGCATCTCGCGGTTCCGAAGACGTACAAGCTCTACATCGGCGGCAAGTTCCCGCGCAGCGAGAGCGGGCGCACCTATGAGGTCGTGTCATCCAAGGGCGCGTTCCTCGCCAACGCCGCCAAGGCGAGCCGCAAGGACGCCAGGGATGCCGTCGTCGCGGCCCGTGCCGCCGTGTCCGGCTGGGCCGGCGCCACGGGCTACAACCGCGGCCAGGTGCTCTACCGCATCGCTGAGCTGCTCGAAGGGCGCCGTGCTCAGTTCGTCGACGAACTCCGCGCGTCCGAGGGACTCAGCGCCGCCGCCGCCGACCGCCAGGTGACCGACGCGATCGACGTCTGGATCTGGTACGCGGGCTGGGCCGACAAGTACCTCCAGGTCGCGGGCAACGGCAATCCGGTCGCAGGCCCGTACTTCAACCTGTCGACGCCAGAGCCCACCGGCGTGGTCGCCGCGGTCGCACCGCAGGGCAGCGGTTCGCTGCTCGGACTCGTGAGCATCATCGCCCCCGCGATCACGAGCGGTAACACGATCGTCGTCGTTGCAAACGAGAGCGCACCGCTGAGCGCCGTGAGCCTCACCGAGGTGCTCGCGACGAGCGACGTGCCAGGGGGAGTGGTCAACGTGCTCACCGGCTCGCCCGCCGAGATCATGCCCTGGCTCGCCGGCCACGCCGACGTCAACGGACTCGACCTCGCCGGCGGCGAGGCGCTCGACTGGGTGCAGCTGCAGGTGGATGCCGCGGACACCCTCAAGCGCGTGCTCGCTCCAGAGCCCGGCATCCCAGCGCCGTCCCTCGAGCGCATCACGTTCTTCACCGAGACCAAGACCGTGTGGCACACCAAGGCGCTGATCTGACGCCGTGACCGACGCGCGGGGACGACTGGTCGACGACCCGTTCGCCTACCGCGTCACGAAGGCCGGCGAGGTCATGATCTCCCGTGGCGGCCGGATGGTGCTCACAGTCGGTGGATCCGGGGCGGCCAAGCTGCTCAAGGCGCTCGATGCGTCCACGACCGACGCCGAGGAGCAGCTCGTGCTCGCGAAGGCCACGGGCAATTACAAGCGCGGCAACGAGCGCTGAGCGGCGGGTCATCCACCCTCGAAAGGGGGGTGAACGGCGGGTGAACTTCCGGTAACGAATTGGTAACGGGCTGGGGTAGAGTCGCATCACCTCGCAACGGAGCGAGGGCAACCCGAACCTGAAATGGCGTGTCGATGACGACTGCGCGAGCGAAGACGAGCCGGTGGCGCGGCCTGCCGTGGCAGGCGTCCATCGCGGGCGCTTCGGCCCTGATGCTCGTGCTCGCTCCGATGCTGGCTGCACCGTCGACCGTGCAGGCAGCCGGCGCCCTCTCCAGCCTGCGGGCGCCCGGCGAGGCGGGGTTCATCGCCAGTCACCGCGGCGGCAACGTCGCGCCGGAGAACACGATCCCGGCGATGCGCTACGCGCTGTCCGGACCGGCCGCGTTCGTCGAGACCGACCTGCAGCTCACCTCGGACGGCGTGCCGGTGCTCATGCATGACTGGACCGTCGACCGCACCACGAACGGCACCGGGCCGGTCTGGGCGATGACATTCGCCGAACTGCAGCAGCTCGACGCCGGGTCGTGGCTGAACGAGGCCTACGAGAACACGCGCGTGCCGTCGTTCGACCAGTTCCTCGAGGTGTTCCGGCCGACGGCGAAGCAGGCGATCCTCGAGCTCAAGGGGTCGTGGAACGAGGCACAGGTCGCCGGTCTGGCGGCCTCGGTCTACGCGAACAACGTGCAGGACCGGGTGATCTTCGCGAGCTTCGACCTCGTGAGCCTGCAGAACCTCGCGGCGGTCGCTCCCGACCTGGCCCGCGCGATCATCACGCGCGACGTCGTGGGTGACCCGGCGATCCTCGCGGCCGCGTGCGGTGCACTCGCGATCGTGACGAGCGAGCGGTTCATCCAGCAGGACCCGGATGCCGTGTCGCGCATCCACGCTGCGGGTCTCGCCGTGCTGCTCTACACCCTCAACGACGAGCGCACCTGGCGGAACGCGATCGACCTCGGCGTCGACGGGCTGATCACCGACCTGCCGTCGGAATTGGGCACCTGGCTGGTCGCATCGACGGAGTGATCCGACAGCCCGGTTGGCGTGTCCCCCGAATGAGGGGCACAATGGAAGGGCAATGCCTGACGACAACGCCCCACGCGGCAGCATCCTCTTCCTCGGCGACAGCCTCACGGCCGAGGGCGACTGGGCGACCTGGTTCCCGGAGCACCACGCCCTCAACCACGGCGTCGGCGGCGACACCACCGACCTGATCGTGTCCCGGCTCGACGCGGTCGTCGAGGCCCGCCCCGACGCGATCGCGTTCCTGGCCGGCACGAACGACCTCGCGATGCGCAAGTCGGTCGAGCACCTCGTGCGCAACATCGAGTACGCACTCGTCGCGATCCGTCGTGACCTTCCCGGCGTGCGGATGCTGCTGCAGTCGATCCTGCCCCGCGGACGCGAGTTCGCCGAGTCGATCCAGGACGCCAACCGTCACCTGCGCCAGTTCGCCCCCAATGTGCGCGCCCAGTACCTCGACCTATGGCCGGCCTTCGCGCTCGACGACGGCGAGCTGAACCCCGAGTTCTCCGACGACCGCCTGCACCTGAACCAGCGCGGATACGAGGCGTGGCTGGGCGAGCTGCGGCCGGCGGTCGACCGGCTGGATGACGCGCCGCCGATGTCCGGCGCGATCAGCGTCATCCGCCCCTCCCACGCCTCCCAGTAGCTCAGAGACTGCGGATGAGGGTCTCGTAGAACGCGAGCCCGCGCAGGAACGCCCGGACGGGCATCCGCTCGTTCGTCCCGTGCATGCCCGCACGCTCGTCCGTCGAGACCTCGTACGGGATGAAGCGGTACACCGCATCCGTCAACCGCGTGAACTGACGCGAGTCGGTCGCCCCGAGCTGGAGGTACGGCGCGATCGCCGCCTCGGGGAAGGTCTGCGCGATCGCGGCGGTCAGCCGGTCCCAGGCCGGCCCGGACGAGGGGGAGATGCCGGACGGCAGCGTGGGACCCATCAGCTCGACCACGACGCGGTCGTCCGCCACCACGCGGCGCACGTGGGCGATCACATCGTCGACGGTCTGTCCGGGCAGGATGCGGGTGTTCAGGGTCGCGGTCGCGCGCCCCGGCATCGCGTTCAGCGCGTGCCCGGCCTGCATCGTGGTCACCGCGATCGTCGTGCGGATCATGGCGCGCGGCTCGTCGCCGAGTCGCGACATCACCGCGGCGAGCACGGGCGGGATGCCGCGCATGACCGAGAACGCCGGCCGGAACGCGCCGGACGCGTGCGACGCGAGTGCCGCGAACAGCTGCCGCACCGGCGGGATGATCTTCGGCGGCATCGGCCGACGATCCAGTCGGGTGAGCGCTCGGGCGAGCCGGGCGCTCGCCGAGATCCGGGGCGGGGATGCCGCGTGCCCACCGACCTCGTCCACGGTCACCGATAGCAGCGCCGACTGCTTCTCCGCAGTCCCCACGAACGCGACCGGTCCGGGCACCCCAGGGAACACCCCACGCGCGACCGCGCCGCCCTCGTCGAGCACGAACGCCGGGCGGATGCCCCGCTCGGCGAACGCCGCGGCGACCGAGCTCGCGCCGGAGCCCGCGGTCTCCTCGTCGTGGCCGAACAGCAGGTACACGTCCTGCGCGGGAGCGAACCCGCTCCCGACCAGCCCCTCGACCGCCTCGAGCAGCCCGACCACCGCCGCCTTGTTGTCGAACACCCCGCGGGCCCAGAGCACGGCGTCGTCGCCCGCGCCCGTGATGTCCGCGTCGAACGGCTCGTGCTCCCAACCCGAGTCGGTCGCCGCGACGACGTCATAGTGGGCGAGGAGCACCGCCGGCGGGCCATCGGTCGCGCCCCGCCAGCGGAACAGCATGGTGCGCTCGAACCACTCCAGCTCGAGCGCGGCGTGTGTGGCCGGATAGAGGCGGGCGACCGCATCCCGGAACGTGTCGAACGCCGTCCAGTCGGTCGTGCCGAAGTCGTAGCGCGAGACGGTGGGGATGCGGAGCAGCTCCTGCAGGCGCGCGAGCGCGGGCTCCCCGGACATGGGTCGAGCGTACAGCGGGGCCGACCGTATAGCGTGTGAGCCATGAAGCGTGCCCTGACTCGTCTCGCCGCCGTCGTCTTCGCTCTCGGGCTCGCCTTCGTTCCGGCGGCTGCCGCGACCGCGGCTCCGGCGCCCGCCGCGCCGCGACCCGCGATCGCGCCCATGGGCGTCGAGGACTTCGAGTTCGAGAGTTTCCACGCCGACTACTACCTCGACGTCGACGACCAGGGTCGTTCGACGCTGCGCACGGTCGAGACGCTCGTCGCCCTGTTCCCGGACTTCGACCAGAACCACGGCGTGCTGCGGCACATCCCGGAGGACTACCTCGGCGAGCCGACCGACCTCCAGATCGAGTCGGTCGTCGACGAGAACGGCGAGGACCGCTACTTCGAGGTGTCGTCGGAGGACGGGTTCACGACCCTCCAGCTCGGCTCCGAGAACACCTACGTGCAGGGCCGTCAGGTCTACGTCGTCACGTACACCCAGAAGGACGTGACCCGGTTCTTCAAGGACACGAACGACGACGAGTTCTACTGGGACACCAACGGCACCGACTGGCCGCAGTACTTCGCGAGCGTGTCGGGGGCCGTCCACATCCCGCAGTCCCTCGCCGGCGCCCTGACCGGCACGTTCGCGTGCTACCGCGGCGCGTTCTCGTCCACCGAGGCGTGCACGCTCGAGCAGTCCGACGAGGACGGCGGCGTCGTCTTCACGTTCGACGAGCCCGACATCTACCCGTACGAGAACGTCACGTTCGCGATCGGGTTCGCGCCGCACACGTTCCTCGAGCGGGACTCGTCGTACTTCGCGACCCCGGCCGGATTCCTCCAGGTCGGCAGCATCGGCCTGAGCGTGATCGGCCTGATCGCCGCGATCGTCGCGCGCACCGGCAAGCTCGCCGACGGCCGCGGTCGGCCGACGATCATCGCCGAGTACTCCCCGCCGAAGGGCGTGAGCCCGCTGTTCGCCTCGGTCATCCTCAAGAAGACCAGCAAGGGAGCCGCGGCGCAGATCGTCGACTTCGCGGTCAACAAGCGCATCAGGATCATCGAGAACCCCGACACCGGATGGTTCTCGTCCACGACCTACACGCTGCAGCTGCTGGATGCCCGCGGGCTCGAGGGCCCGGAGCTCAACCTCGCGCAGGCACTGTTCGGCTACGGGCTCGTGCCCGGCACGAGCTACACGATCACGTCGAAGGACAGCTCGCTGAGCGAGAAGGTGCGTGCGGTGATCGCGAGTTCGACGGCGAACGCGACGCTCTACGGCATCCGCAAGAACGGCACCTTCGGCAGCGCGGCCGGCCCGATCGTGCTCGCGATCCTCGGCGCGACCGGGGCGATCGGTTTCGGCGTCGTGATGCTCGACAACGTGTTCGGCGGCATCGTGCCGTTCCTGCTGTTCCTGCCCGCGGTGCTGTTCACGCTCATCGTGTTCGCACTCACCGCCCGCAAGCCGCTGACCGACAAGGGCGCCGAACTGCGTGATCACCTCGAGGGCCTCAAGGAGTACATCCGCCTCGCCGAGGCCGACCGGCTCCGCGTGCTGCAGAGCCCGCAGGGCGCCGAGAGTTCGCCGGTCGCGACCGGCGACCCGCGCGAGGTGCTCAAGCTCAACGAGAAGCTGCTGCCCTACTCGGTGCTGTTCGGCCTCGAGAAGGAGTGGGCCGAGGAGCTCAGCAAGTACTACATGGAGGAGCCCCCGGACTGGTACGCGGGCAGCACGGCGTTCAACGCCGCGGTGTTCGCGTCGAGCATCGGCTCGATCTCGTCGTCGGCGTCGAGCTCGATGTCGGGAAGCTCGAGCTCGAGCGGCGGCTCCGGCGGCGGTGGCTCGTCGGGTGGCGGTGGCGGCGGCGGTGGTGGCGGCGGTTTCTAGCCGCCGGCGACCATGACGAAGTAGCCGATCGCGCACGCGGCGGAGACCAGGATGAGCCCCCACAGCGTCGCGGGCCAGCTTCGCCTCGCCGTCGCGAGCCGCACGAGGTAGACGATCGTCGTGATCACGAACACCGCGCCGGAGGCGATGACGGCGAGCGTGAGGCCGAACTCGAGCGCACCGACGTCCTGGCAACCGCTCTCGGCGCACGCGTACGCGTTCTCGTAGAGCGCGAACAGAACGAGCAGGCCGACGAGCACCTCGACGACGAGGATGATGAGCCCGATGAACCCGTCGAGCGCGCGCTCCGGACCGTCGAGCCGTGCGCCGCGCGGCTTTTGCCCGTAGTACAGGGTCACTTGGCCGCGCCGGCCGCCCAGTCGACGACCACGTCGTTCGGGCCGGCACCGAGCTTCGCGTGCAGCTTCGATCCGGGGTAGACCAGCGGCAGGGCGATTGCGGGCACCGCGTTGCCGACCTGGATCTGGTAGGGGGTGTCGACGCCCTCGGCGACCGTGAGGGTGAGCGCGTGCACCGGGTCGCCCTTGAAGTTGTTCACGCCGATCGGCTGGTTCGCGACGAGCACGACCACGATCGGCTTGCCGTTGGCGAGGATGTCCTTCGCGCTGCCCGGGCCGGTCGACTCCGGCATGTTCACGACGGGTGGCTGCGAAGCGAAGTCGATCGCGACCTTGCTGTGGTCTGCGGGATCCACGCGCACGGCGAGCACGACGCCGGGCTGCTGCAGCTGCGGGAGCACGACCTCCTGCACGCGCTGCGAGCACGTCGCCTGGAACGGCGGCTGCCCGTCCATGATCACGTTGAGGGTGAACGTGACCGTGCGCTCGACGAGCCCGTTCATCACCTGCACCGTCGTGCCCGAGATGTCCATGTTCAACACCTCGCCCCGTGCCAGGACGCCGGTCGCGAGCAACTGCTGGTCGACCCCTCCGGTCATCTTGTTGAAGCCGGCCGCGAGATCGTCGAAGAAGCCCATGAGTCCTCCAGGTGTTGTGGTCGAGGCATAGCGTACCGGCGGGGGGTTCCGCGCCGGTAGCGACTGACGCAGGTCGCTCGGCGCGCGTAGCGTCGGTGCATGACCTCGCTGTGGCTTGCGGACGCGCCATCCATCGACACCGACCCCTTCGAGCCCGGAGCCGAGTTCGACGAGGTCGTGATCGGCGCCGGGATGACGGGACTCGTGACCGCCGTGATGCTCGCACGCGAGGGTCGTCGCGTCGCCGTCGTCGAAGCTCGCACCGTCGGGGCGGGAGCGACGGGCAACACGACGGCGAAGCTCAGCCTGCTGCAGGGCACGCACCTGCAGCGGATCCGCGAGGCGATGTACCCGGCCGTCGTGCAGGCGTACGTCGACGGCAACCGCGCCGGCTTCGACTGGATGGTCGCCTACCTCGACGCGCAGGGCGTGCCGTACCAGCGCGCTCGCGCCGTGACCTACGCGACGACGATGGATGACGCGGCCGCCGTCGAGCGCGAGCACGCCCTCGCCCGCCGCGCCGGACTCGACACCCGCCTCGGCACCGATGCCGGACTGCCCTTCCCGACGGTCCGCACCGTCGAGTTGCCCGACCAGGTGGAGTTCGACCCGATGGACGTGCTCGCCGCGCTCGCGAGCGAACTCCACGCCCTCGGTGGCCGGATCTTCGAGCATGCCCAGCTGCTCGGCGTGCGTGCGTCGAATCCGGCCGTGGTGCGCACGACCGCCGGCGAACTCGTCGCACAGCACGTCGTGCTCGCGACCGGCACGCCGACGCTCGACCGCGGCCTGTACTTCCTGAAGGTCGCTGCGCACCGCAGCTACGCGATGGCGTTCCGAGTGCCGGGCGAGCTGCCCGACGGCATGTTCCTGTCCGCCGGATCACCAACCCGCAGCATCCGGACCGCCGACGGACTGCTGCTCACCGGAGGGAACGGCCACGGTGTCGGTCGCCGAACGTCCACCGCGGCCGCGCAACGCGAGCTCGAGGAGTGGACCCTGCAGCACTGGCCGGGGGCCGAGCTCAGCCACTCGTGGGCCGCGCAGGACTACCTCGCACCGCACCACGTGCCGTTCGTCGGCCGGCTGCCACGAGGGCGGGGCCGCATCCTGCTCGCGACCGGGTACGAGAAGTGGGGTATGACGAACTCGGTCGCCGCGGCGATGACGCTCACCACCGACATCCTGCACGGCCGCCGGTCGCTCGCCCGGCTGGAGCCCTGGCAGCGCACGCTCCGTACCCGGATGACGATGCCACGGGCGATCGCGAACGGGATCGGCGAGAACGCCGCAGTCGGCTGGTGGTACGCCAAGGGCTGGGGCCGGGCGCTGCGGCGGCCGCTGCCGGAGTCCGTGCCGGAAGGGAGCGGCGCGGTGGGGCGGCGCGGCGTGCTGCCCGCGGGCATCTCCCGGATCGACGGCGTGACCTGCGCGGTCTCGACCGTGTGCCCGCACCTGTTCGCCGCCCTCAGCTGGAACGACGGCGAGCGCAGCTGGGACTGCCCGGCGCACGGCTCGCGGTTCGGCCCGGACGGCACACGGCTCGAGGGGCCGGCGACGAAGGGACTCACGCGGCTGCCGACCTAGACTTGGCTGCGTGAGCGACCGCTATCCGTCCCGGCGCCGTCGCACCGCCATCATCCCGGCGGTGCTCGCTGCGATCGTGCTCCTCGCCGGGCTGGCGCTGCTCGGCACCGACGGCTTCCTCGTGATCCGGTTCGCGGTCAGCATCCTCGCGCTCATCGTCGCGGTGTTCGCATGGCAGGCGCGGCAGTGGTGGTGGCTGGTCGGGCTCGTGCCGATCGCCGTGCTGTGGAATCCGATCCTGCCGATCGACCTCGGGGACGACGCGCTGTGGTCGGCGTTGCAGTACGTCGCGGTGATCGTGTTCCTCGTCGCTGGGATCCTGATCCGCGTCGACGAGAAGCCCGCAGCGCAAGCCCCGCGGCGGAATACCTGACCGTCGGTCATCGCTGATACACTCGCAACCAGCACCACAGGGCCCACCAGTTGCAGCGTGACTGGGTCTGGACCACTCTGTGCCCCTCAAAAGCACAGTGGTGTCGCCGATCGATCATCACCCTTCGGCATTTCCGATATCGGCTGGGTGCACCCGCCCCCAGCCAGGGAGTCAATTTGGCACAATCGCCACAGGCCGGCCAGCAGAACCGTTCGCGCACCTCCGCCCAGCGCGGTGGACAGCGACGCAGGGTGCGACCGGGGGATGACGTCGGCGTCATTCCGATCCTCGCTCGCGCCGCGCGCGAGGTCGAGGCCGCCGTGCAGAAGGGGCCGCTCAAGCCGGCCAACCGCGCTCGATTCCAGGTCGCGGCGCTGCTGCTGCGCGAGGAGCGCGCGAGGGTCAAGACCGACGCGTCGCTGAGCGACGCTGACCGCTCCAACGAGCAGAAGCGCCTCGACGGGCTCGCGGGCATCCTCGCCAAGACCGCAGCGCGCGACACGAGCCTGATCGGCCTGCTCGCGGATGACGCGCCCGTCACCGCCGCCGCCAAGGCGCTCCGCCGCGACCTGCTGCTCGCCGCGGGCGTCGAGCTCAGCCCGGACGAGCTCGTGATCGCGGTCGAGCCCAAGCCGATCGACAAGCAGGTCGAGAAGCAGGTCGTTCCGGCCTCGGTGCGCCAGATGCAGATGTCCAACCCCTTCCTCGCGCCCGACTTCAGTGCGACGCAGGCGAAGGCCAGCACGGGGAACCGGCTCTCGAACTGGGAGCTCATCGAGCCGCTGTTCCGCTCGTTCGAGGTCGGCGCGGGAGGCGGCGCCGCCACGATGGACCTCCCGGAGGCGCGCTCGCTCACGACGCGCGGCGATCTCGAGCTCATGCGCCACCAAGCGCGGTTCGTCGAGGAGGTGCGCTCCGGCCACCGCACGTTCCTGCTCGCCGACGAGCCCGGTCTGGGCAAGACCGCGCAGGCGCTGCTCGCTGCCGAGGCATCCAACTCGTACCCGCTGCTGGTCGTGGTGCCGAACGTGGTCAAGACCAACTGGGCGCGCGAGGTCGAGCTCTGGACGCCGGGTCGTTCGGCCACCGTCGTGCACGGCGACGGCAAGGACGTCGACGCGTTCAGCGACGTCGTGATCGTGAACTACGAGATCCTCGACCGGCACGTCGGCTGGCTCGGCCGGTTCGGCTTCAAGGGCATGGTCGTCGACGAGGCGCACTTCATCAAGAACCTGAAGTCCGAGCGCAGCAAGCACGTGCTCGCACTCAGTCGCACGATCCGTGCGGCACAGCCGCGAGCGCTCATGATGGCCCTCACCGGAACGCCGCTCATCAACTCGATCGAGGACTTCCGCGCGATCTGGCAGTTCCTCGGCTGGATCGACGACAAGAAGCCGCTGCGCGAGCTCATGACCCGGCTCGAGGACAACGACCTCACGCCCGCCGACCCCGGCTTCTTCGCCGCGGCCCGCAAGGCGGTCATCGACATGGGCATCGTGCGTCGCAAGAAGGTGGATGTCGCCGCCGACATCCCCGCCCGCCGCATCGCCGACGTCCCGGTCGAGCTCGACGACGACCTCGGCCGCTCGATCATGGCCGCGGAGGCAGCGCTCTCCGCGCGTCTGCTGGAGCGCTTCGACCGCATCCGCGCCATCAAGCCGGACTCGAGCGTCGAGGAGATCATCCGCGTCGTCGCACACGCCGAGCTCGAGGAGTCCAAGGGCGCCTCGACCGGCGAGAACGTCTTCACGATGGTGCGCAAGATCGGCCAGGCGAAGGCGACCCTCGCCGCGGACTACACGGCGCAGCTCGCCCGTGCGGTCGGCAAGGTCGTGTTCTTCGCGAAGCACATCGACGTCATGGACACCGCGGAGGAGCACTTCGCGAAGGTGGGCCTCAAGTCGGTGTCGATCCGCGGCGACCAGACCCCGAAGGCCCGTCAGTTCGCGATCGACTCGTTCGACCAGGACCCGGACACCGCGGTCGTCGTCGCGTCGCTCACCGCGGCCGGCGTCGGTCTCAACCTGCAGGCCGCGTCGAACGTCGTGCTCGCCGAGCTCAGCTGGACCAGTGCCGAGCAGACCCAGGCGATCGACCGCGTGCACCGCATCGGCCAGTCGCTGCCCGTGACGGCGTGGCGGATCATCGCTGCGCACACCATCGACGCGCGAATCGCCGAGCTCATCGACAGCAAGGCCGGCCTCGCCGCCCGGGCCCTCGACGGCTCTGACGAGGACGTCGCGGCCGAATCGAGCGTGCAGCTCGACGCGCTGTCGGGGTTGCTCGTCGACGCGCTCGTCAAGCGCGGCTAGCGAGCCGCTCCACTGCGGTGACCGGGATGCCGAGCCAGCTCGGCCGGTTGCGGGCCTCGTACACGGCCTCGTAGAGCGCCTTGTCGAGCTCGAACGCGTCGAGGAGCACGGGGTCGAGTTCGTGGCCGCCGGAGTGCGTGTAAGCGTCGAGGAACGCGGCGCGCGCCGAGTCCGCCCACGCGCGCGCGGCATCGTGCGAGCCGGGGTCGGCAGCCTCGAGGGTTCCGGCGACGTAGTCGAAGGAGCGCAGCATCCCCGCGACGTCGCGCAGCGGACTGTCGAGCACGCGCCGCTGGTGCATGGGTCGCATCGGCTCACCCTCGAAGTCCACGATCGCCCACCGTCCGTCAGGCACCGCGAGCACCTGCCCGAGGTGGAGGTCACCGTGGATGCGCTGCTGCGGCGGCCACGGCACCTCGCTCGCGCGCTCCAGCACCGTCAGCACGAGCGGCTCCAACTCGGCGAGCGCGGGCACCTCGGCGACCGCGAGGGCGAGCCGCGCACGCATCTGCGAGAGGGTGGCGGCGATGTCCGTCGGGGTGGTGGGTGCCGTGGAGAGCACGGCGGCGAGCGTCGCGTGCACGTCGGCCGTCGCGGTGCCGATCGCGGCGGCCTCCGCCTCGAAGCCGCGGCCCTCCTCGGCCGCGCCGAGGGCGACGCGCCAGGCGTCCTGCACACCGGGCAGGAACTGCTGCGCGAACGCGAGGTGCCCGGTGGCCCGACCGCTCGCCGTGCCGGTGTCGCTCCACTCGCCCACGAGGTGGCCGATCGCGGGCGGCACGGCGGTCGAGCCGGCCTCAGCGAGGGCCGACTGCAACTCGACGTCGGGGTTGTCGCCGTCGTGCAGTGCGCGGAATACCTTGCAGATCACCGGGCGCTCACCGCCCTCGAAGATGATCGACGTGTTCGACTGCTCGCCACGCAGCACCCGCGCCGTGGTCGGTCGGGTGGTCGCGGGCGATGCACTGTGCCGACCTGCCACGCGCACCCGGTCGCCAGTGCCGTCGGAGCCGTCGACGATCATGTCGAGCAGCCCGAGCGCCCAGGCCGGATCGTGCGGGGCGTCGTAGACCGTGCGGCCGTCGTCGAGCGTACCGACGATCGCGTGATCCGCCCCCGGCAGGGGGCTCACCCGGTAGCTCAGCGGCACCTGGTAGAGCGCGGCCTTGCCGGCCGTGTGGTCGATGAGCAGGTGCGTGACGAATTCGGGATCGTCCGGCGTGGACGCGAAGGACCAGGAGCCGATCTCCTCGAGTTCGGGGCGGGCGCCCTTGTTCGCGTACCAGCGCTGCCGTGTCATCCAGTCCCCGAGGAATCCGGGGGCGCGCTGCACGGTCATGGTCCACCCTAGGCACCGATCGACACCGCCAGTCAACCGTCGGGCACCGTTCAGGCCCCACCCGGGTCGACGAGCTATGGTCACCGGGTGCATTTCCCGTCCATCCGCCTCTCCAGGGTGCCCGTCTGGGCCTGGCGCGGGCTCATGGCGCACCTCGCTCCGCGCGAGCTCCGGAGATTCAGCGCGGACCCGATCGAGGCCGTCGACTACGCCTTCGACCTCGACTACGTCGGTGACGGCATCCGGCAGCACCGGCTGGATGTGATCAGCCCGAAGGATGTCGCGGCGCCGCTGCCCGTCTTCGTGTACTTCCACGGCGGCGGCTGGACCTCGGGCGACAAGGCGCCGCTCACCCGCTACTGCGCGAGCCAGGCCGTGGGCGGCATGGTCGTGGTCAACGTGAACTACCGCATGGCGCCGCGTCACCAGATGCGCCACATGATGGATGACGCGAACCGAGCCCTCGCCTGGGTGCGCGACCACATCGCCGACTACGGCGGCGACCCGGACTCCCTCGTCGTGGGCGGGGACTCGGCGGGCGGCCAGCTCTCCGCTTTGCTCGCGGCCGCGACCTCCGACCCGCAGCTCGCCGAGCTGCACGGCATCGTGCCGTCGGTTCCGGCGTGGGCGATCCGCGGCGTCGTGCAGCACTGCAGTGCGGTGGATCTCTCCGTGGTGTTCGAGCAGGGCTTCATCCTGTCGAGGGGCTTCGTGCGGATGCTGCTGCCCGGCCCGGTGCACAGCCGTGAACTCGAGCAGGCCGCGCGCGCACTCTCGCCGATCGAGTGGGTCTCGCCCGACTATCCACCCGTGCTCGTGACGACCTCGGAGCGCGACTTCTTCTACCGCGCGAACCTCCGGTTCATCGACGCGCTGCGCTCGCACGGGGTGCACGTCGACGTGCTGGTGAGCGCCGAGGCGCAGCACACCTGGCAGCAGGACACGCGTCATCCGGGCTCCGCCGAGGTGTACGAACGACTGCACGCCTTCGTGGCGCGAGTGGCGGCGCCAGCGGGGCTATCCTCTAGGTCGTGAGCACGGGGGAGTCGAGCGACGAGGCCACCGTGCTCGACGACGCCATCCCCGACTTCGACTGGACCCTCGTGCCGGATGGCGCCGAACGCGGCTGGTTCGACGCGCCGAGCGGACGGCTCGCCACGCTCTCGATGGGCGATCGCGCCGCACCGCACGTCGTGCTGGTCCCGGGTGTCACGGGCTCGAAGGAGGACTTCGTGCTCATGCTGCCGCTGCTCGCGGACGCGGGGTACTTCGCGATCAGCTACGACATGGCCGGGCAGTACGAGTCGAAGGATGCCGGACCGCCGAAGGGCCGCCACTACGACCACGCCGTGTTCGTCGACGACCTGCTCGCCGTTCTCGACGCCGCACCGGGACCGGCCCACGTGCTCGGATACTCGTTCGCCGGCACCGTCGCCCAGCTCGCGTACGCCGCGCGGCCCGAGCGGTTCGCGAGCCTCACCCTGCTGAGCACCCCGCCGGTGCCGGGCCAGATCTACCTCGCGATGACCAAGCACGGCTGGGCCAGCCGGGTCAGCACGGCACGGATGGGCGCCTGGATCCTCATCACGGGCAACAAGCGCAACTACACGAAGGCGCCGCCCGGCCGGCTCCGGTTCGTGCGTTCGAGGTTCGAGCACACCAACCGCAGGAGCGTGCGCGACATCATCGACCTCATGCGGGACACCCCCGACGTGCGCGCTGAGCTCGCCGCCGCGACCATCCCCAAGCTCGTCGCCGTCGGGGAGCACGATCTGTGGCCGCTGCGCACCCACGCGGAGTTCGCGGAGGCGATCCACGCGAAGCTCGCGGTCTATCGCACCGGCCACAGCCCGTGCGAGACCACGCCGCACCAGCTCGTACGCGACCTCGTGCGGCTCTACGACGAGGCCTAGGCGGCCGCGGTCCGTTCGGCGGCCTCACGAACCTCTCGTCGCGCCGCACGCCGAGCGACCGGGTTCTCCCAGTTGAGCGCGAGGGTGCCGAACGCCCAGCGGATGCGCCGCCAGAATCCGGCGGCCGACGCGAACGGCCTGGCCGAGACGCCGACGCGAAGGTCGTCATCCCACTCGACGTCCATGTCGGGCTCGATGTGGTATGCGAGGTCGAGGTCGTCGTGGATCTCGCGCACGTCACGGTGCACGGTCAGTCGCATCCGCCGCCACGCGCTCGCGCGCAGGGCGAGGTTCGACCCGAACAGCGGCGGGTGACCGAGCACCATTCCGCAGAACCAGGTGTAGCCGCCGATGTAGATCGTCTCGGCGAACCAGTGCACCAGCGGCGTCGACCCGTAGAACTCGCCGGGGCCGGTGACGGCCGCGAGCGAAGGGTTCCGCTCGAACCGTGGCACGATGCGCGCGATCCAGTCGGCGGGCGGCACCGAGTCGGCGTCGAGCCTGGCGAGGATGTCCCCGGTCGCGGTGTCGAATCCTCGGGCGGTCGCCGGGAAGATGCCGCGCACGGGTTCGTGCACGACGATCGCGCCGCCGGCGCGGGCCACGGCGGCGGTGTCATCCGTGCTGCCGTTGTCCACCACGACGATCTCGTCCGCGGGCCTGGTCTGGCGCGCGAGCGCTGCGAGGCAGGTCGCGAGCATCACCGCGTCGTTCAGCGCGGGGATGACGACGGAGACTCTCGGCGGTGCATCGGCAGGCATGGCCCGACCAGCATAGCCACGGCCCGCACGCCGCTAGTGTGGACGGCGTGAAGCGAGCAGGGGTGCGGGCGGCGGCCGCGATCGCGTCTGGGCTCCTCGCGCTCGCAGGTCTCGCGGCGGCCGCGCCCGCCTCGAGTGCGACCACTCCGGGCGCCGTACCGGCCGGCGTCGACGACTTCACGTTCGAGTCCTTCGACGCGCAGTACTACCTCGACCTGGATGACCGCGGGTACGTGACCACGCGAGTGGTCGAGACGATCGTCGCGCTGTTCGAGACGCCGAACCAGAATCGCGGCATCATCCGGGCCATCCCCGACGAGGCGTTCGACTTCGACCTCGACATCCAGCTGCAGTCGATCACCGACGAGTCCGGCGCTCCGGTCTACGTCGAGCGGTACGACACGAGCTACTACGACTACGACGGCGAGCTGATCGACTGGGTCGAGTTCTACGTCGACGACGACACCTACAAGCAGGGTCGAACCACCTACGTGCTCGAGTACACGATGAAGAACACGATCGTGGACACCACGAACGGCCGCCAGGAGTTCTACTGGGACGTCAACGGCAACGGCTGGCCGCAGCCGTTCGGCAGCGTGACCGCCGACGTGCACCTGTCGCCCGCACTGCAGGACGCCCTGATCCCAGGCGAGCAGAAGTGCTTCGAGGGCGCGTTCGGCGACCGCACCGGCGGCGACCTGTGCTCGATCAGCGCGACCGGTGACGGGTTCGAGGCATCCACCGAGGACGTGTTCCCCTACTCGACCCTCACGATCGCCGTGCCGTTCGAGCCGGGCACCGTCACGCAGACCGTCCGTCCCGCGGACAGCTGGGTGGTGCAGATCGCGCCCAAGGTGATCGCCGGACTGATCGGCCTGCTGCTGATCGCGGGCTTCGTCATCCGCGGAACGCTGTGGCGCAGCCCCGAGCCCGGGCTGATCATCGCCCAGTACGACCCACCGGACGGCGAGCACCTGCTGCTCTCGGCCGAGATCATCGGCAAGCAGTTCCGCGGCCTTCCGGCGCAGTTCATCGACTTCGCGGTGCGCGGCATGATCAGGATCATCGACACCACACCCGGTGCGGTCGAGGCCAACGACAAGTACCGCTACGAGCTCGAGTACGTCACCGCGGACGGCGCCTCACCGAAGGAGCTGAGGGTGCTCACGATCATCTTCGGCGCGAGCCCCGAGGTCGGCAAGCAGGTCAATCCGGGGAGGTTCCCGGCGAAGACCGGCGCCGCGCTCTACGCCCTCAAGTCGGAGACGGCGGCGCAGGCCACCAAGGAGGGCTACCGCGCCCTGCCGGACGACCGACTGCCGAAGCTCATGCGGCGCATCGCGGGCTGGGCGCTGCTGCTGTTCATCCCGATCTGGATCTACGCGTTCTGGAACGACGTCGAGGATGACGGCCCGATCACCCTCTTCATGTGGCTCTCGATCATCGGCTGGATCATGCTCGCGATCGTGCTCGTGCGCCCCAACCGCCTGACGCCCAAGGGTGCGGCGGCACGGGACTACCTGCTCGGGATGAAGCTCTACCTCACGGTCGCCGAGGAGCAGCGCATGAAGTTCCTCCAGAGCCCGCAGGGCGCCCAGCGCCGCATCAGTCCCAACGACCGCGAGGCGATCGTGCACCTCTACGAGCGGCTGCTGCCGTACGCCGTGCTCTGGAACGTCGAGGACCAGTGGGTCGAGCAGTTGAAGCTCCGCTACCAGGAGGCGCCGCCGACCTGGGTCACGACGAACGTCATCGACACGAGCTTCATCAACGCGTTCACCTACTCGTCGACCGCGACGGTGCAGCCGATCGTGACCCAGAGCTCCTCCGGCGGCGGTTCGTGGTCGTCGAGCGGCGGGTCGAGCAGCTTCTCCGGGGGGTCATCCGGGGGCGGGTTCTCGGGCGGCGGAGGCGGCGGCGGGGGCGGCGGGGGGCGCTGACGCGACCCGTTTCATCCGGTTATCGGGCGGCATTTGACCGGCCCTGATCCCGGTGCGAGACTCGACCCCAGTGGACATCACGGTCGTCGTCGCGCTGGTCATCGCACTGGCCCTCTTCTTCGACTTCACGAACGGGTTCCACGACACCGCGAACGCGATGGCGACACCGATCGCGACGGGTGCTCTCAAGCCGAAGGTGGCCGTCGCCATCGCCGCCGTGCTCAACCTGGTCGGCGCGTTCCTGAGCACCGAGGTTGCGAAGACCATCAGCGGCGGCCTGATCCGCGAGGGCGACGGCGGCATCCTGATCACACCGGAGATGATCTTCGCGGGCCTCGTCGGGGCGATCGTGTGGAACATGATCACCTGGCTGCTCGGCCTGCCGAGTTCGTCGTCCCACGCCCTGTTCGGCGGGCTCATCGGCGCCACGGTGGTCGGCGCGGGGTTCGGCGCGATCGACCCGGTCGTGCTCATGTCGAAGATCGTGCTGCCCGCGCTGCTCGCCCCAGTGATCGCGGGTGTCGTGGCCTTCGTCGCGACGAAGCTCGCGCTGCTCATCACCCGGCGCTCGACGGAATCGCAGAACGGGTTCAAGGTCGGCCAGATCTTCACGTCGTCGCTCGTCTCGCTCGCGCACGGCACCAACGACGCGCAGAAGACCATGGGCGTGATCACGCTCACGATGGTGGCCGCAGGCTTCCAGGCCAACGGCTCCGGCCCGGAGTTCTGGGTGATCGTGGTGTGCGCGCTCGCGATCGCGCTGGGCACCTACATGGGCGGCTGGCGGATCATCCGCACCCTCGGCACCGGCATCACCGAGGTGTCGCCGCCGCAGGGCTTCGCGGCCGAGGCATCCACGACCGCCACCATCCTCGCGAGTTCGCACCTCGGCTTCGCGCTCTCCACCACGCAGGTCGCGTCGGGCTCGGTGATCGGCGCGGGGCTCGGCAAGGATCCGCGATCGGTGCGCTGGCGGATCGCCGGCCGGATCGCCATCGGCTGGCTCATCACGCTGCCGGCCGCCGGGCTCATGGCCGCCGGCGCGGAGCTCATCGCGCGCATTCCGACCGTCGGGCTCTTCATCGACGCGGCGATCGGCGGCGCGGTGATCCTCGTGATCTTCCTGCGCTCACGACGCACCAGGGTCTCGAGCGGGAACGTCACCGACCCTTCGCCCGTCGTCCCGGTGGATGCCGCCGAAGCCCCGAAGGCGAAGAAGAAGGCGGGCGCCCGATGATCGACTGGGGATCGTTCCTGCTCGTCGCGCTCGCGGCGCTCGTCGCGGCAGCGGCGCTCGTGTCGCTCTACGCGTCGGGCCTGCGACTCATGTCGTGGAGCCACAGCGGGTCATCCCTCGTGCGCACGAAGCGCGTCGGCGCGATCGCCTGCTTCGTCGCGTGCGGTGCCCTCGTGCTGTTCGGGATCTACCTCATCGTCCCGGCCCTGCACGGCGGTTGAGCGATCCGGTCAGTCGACCAGGTCGCGGATCGCGAACGCGGCGTCCGTCGCCGCCGGCAGCGTGAGGTGTGGCAGTGCCACACCGACGCTCGAGCCCTCAGCCACGCCCTGGATCGTGATCGACCACTCGGTGTCGATCAGGTAGAGCGGCGAATCGAGGGCGCCGTCATCGCCGTCACCTGCCTCGAAGGTCTGCAGCACGGCGCTGCGAGCCTCGAGCCGCGGGTCCGCGATCGCGTTGGGGCGCGCGGCATACCCGTCGAGCTCGGTCTGCTGGAACGGGATGCCCGCGATCGTGATCCCGATCGCCGCAGCACCGTCCGCAGTGCGGTAGACGCACACCCGCTGCTCGTACTCCTCCTGCGCCTCCTGGGCGAGGCTCGTCGCCACATCGAGCTCGAGTCCGTCGACCAGGCCGAAGACCGCGGCCGCGATGTCGTCGCAGACCGGGAGCCGGCCCGGGCCGCCAGAGGGGTCCGCAGGCGCGCTCGTGGTCGGTGCTGGGCCGAGGGACGCGTCACCGGTCGGCGCGGGAGCGGGGCTCGCGGTGCATCCGGCGATGCCGAGCACGACGAGGGCGAGCACGGTCGCCGGCAGCAGGGGTCGAAGCACCCGATGACGATAGCAAGCGGTTCCTGAGAGGCGATCCATCCTTCACGAACGCGCGACTCCGCGTAGAGTCGTTGGCGGTCGTCCGATCGAAGGGGATTGGATGATGACGAGCACGCCACAAGCGTCGGAGCACACGATGGACCGGACAATGACCGCAGCCAATGACGTCAGCATGGATCCCATAACCGAGGAGATCAGCGCGATCGATCGCGCGAGGGCCGCCGAGGAGTGGGACGAGAACTCCCGGCCGCCGGGCCTGGCCGACCTGATCGGGGACGGGCCCACCCGCCTCGAATCGGACTCCCTCGGCACGATCGCGGTGCCGGCGGACGCCTACTGGGGCATCCACACCGCGCGGGCGCTCGAGAACTTCCCGATCACGCGGCGCGCGATCTACAACTACCCCGACCTCATCGACGCCCTCGCGCGCGTCAAGCAGGCCTCGGCCCGGGCGAATGCAGAACTCGGCGTGCTCGAGCGGGCCAAGGCGGACATCATCGACCGGGTGTGCGAGGAGATCGTGGCGGGGGAGCTCCACATGGAGTTCCGGGTCGGCGTCATCCAGGGCGGCGCGGGCACCTCGACGAACATGTGCACGAACGAGGTGATCGCGAACCGCGGCCTCGAGCTCATGGGCTACGCACGTGGCCAGTACGAGCACCTCCACCCGATCGACGACGTCAACCGCAGCCAGTCCACGAACGACGTGTACCCGACCGCGATCAAGCTCGCCATGGTGTTCGGCATCCACCGGCTGCTGCGCGAGCACGCCAAGCTCACGAAGTCGTTCGCCGACAAGGGTCGCGAGTTCCAGAACGTGCTCAAGATCGGTCGCACGCAGCTGCAGGACGCGGTGCCGATGACGCTTGGCCAGGAGTTCGCTGGCTTCGCCACGACGCTCCGCGAGGACTACGACCGGCTCTCGGAGACCATCCCGTGGATGAACGAGATCAACATGGGCGCGACCGCGATCGGCACGGGCATCACCGCCGATCCGCGCTACGCCGAGGCCGTGCGGCGCCACCTCGTGGACATCACGGGGATCGAGATGGAGACCGCGCCCGACCTCATCGAGGCCACGAGCGACGCGGGCATCTTCATGACGCTCTCCGGCACGCTCAAGCGCGCCGCGGTGAAGCTCTCGAAGATCTGCAACGACCTGCGACTGCTCTCGAGCGGTCCGCAGGCGGGCTTCGGCGAGATCACCCTGCCGCCTCGCCAGGCCGGCTCGTCGATCATGCCCGGCAAGGTGAACCCGGTGATCCCCGAGGTGGTGAACCAGGTCGCCTTCAGCGTGATCGGCGCGGATGCCACGGTGACGGCGGCCGCGGAGGGCGGGCAACTCCAGCTGAACGCCTTCGAGCCGGTGATCGCGCACTCGATCCTGCAGTCCCTCGCCTGGATGACGAACGCGTGCTACACGCTGCGGGTGCACTGCATCGACGGGATCACGGCGAACACCGAGCGTCTCGCGATGCAGGTCGAGACCAGCGTCGGCGTCGTCACCGCGCTCACGCCCTACATCGGCTACGCGGCCGCAGCGACCCTCGCGCACACGGCGCTCACCACGAACGCCTCGATCGCGGACCTCGTGGTTTCGACCGGGCTGATGACCCAGTCGGATGTCGAGCGAGTGCTCTCACCAGAGCGGCTCAGCGGCGTCGTGCCGCCGACGGGCAGCTTCACGCTGCCTGTGCAGCCGCCGGCGAGCTAGGACTTCTTCGCAGCGGGCTTGTCGTCGTCCTCGTCATCGTCGAACACGTCGAGGGCGGCGTCCCGTGCATTGCCGGCGGTCTGCAGCGTGCGGTCGATGAGGTCCTCGCCGCGCTCGCGGAGGTCGGCCGCGGTCTTGCCGACCTGATCGCGCACGTCCGCAGCGGTCTTCGCGGCCTGCTTCTGCACGTCGCCGGCGGTCTTGACGGCCTGCTCACGGACATCCGATGCCGTCTTGCCGACCTGCTCGACGACGTCGGAGGCGGTCTCGGAGACCTTGCCCGCGACATCCTTCGCCGTGGCCCGCACCTTGGTCGCAGCATCCTTGGTGGCGGCGGCGGTCGTGGCGGCAGCATCCTTCACCGCGGTCTCGGCACGTTCGCGGATGATCGGCGCCTGCTGCTTCGCGTAGCTCTCCACGTCCTTGCGGGCGCGCACGACACGGGGGTCGTCGATGATCGGGCTGAGCTTCTTGCGGAGCGCGTCGAGGCGGGTGGTGCCGTCCTTCGTGCCGAGCACGTAGCCGATCGCGAGGCCGATGGCGAGGGGGAGCAGGCGAATGATCATGCCTCCAACCCTAGTCTTCGAGCACGACCTCGTCAGGGGACTTGTCAGGACGCCAGCCGCGCCATACTGGGTGCCGCAGCTTCTCGGTCGGGGTCCACTCGGAGAACTCCACCTCGCCCACGTAGCGCGGCGTGACGAACTGCGCGTCCTTGGCGTCGGCGGCCGGCAGCTCGGTGAACGGGCTCGACTTCCGCGGGATCCCGGCCATGCGGCGCGTGATGAGGTCGAGGTCGCGATCGCTGAAACCGGTGCCGACGCGCCCCACGTATCGCAGGCCGTCCCCGTCGGGGATGCCGAGCAGCAGCGACCCCACCCGCGACGCTCGGTTGCCGGAGCCCGGGCGCCAGCCTCCGACCACCACCTCCTGCATCCTGAGGTGCTTGACCTTGAGCCACGACTTCGAGCGACGGCCCGGCGTGTAGGTGCTGTCGCGGCGCTTGCCGACCACGCCCTCGAGGCCGAGCTCGCCGCTCGTGCGCATGGCGGCGGTGACGTCGCCCTCGAACGCGGGCGGCACCTGGATCGGACCCTTGGGCTTGAGTTGCTCGAGCAGAAGTCTGCGGCGCTCCTCGTATTCGAGCTTGATCAGGCTCTTGCCGTCGAGTTCGAGGATGTCGAAGACGAGATACTGCACGGGAACGCGCTTCACGAGTTGGGCGATCTCCGCACTCTTCGTCACGCCCATGCGCTGCTGCAGCAGCCCGAAGTTCGGACGGCCGGCCTTGTTCATCGCAACGATCTCGCCGTCGAGCACCGCGGAGCCGATCCGATCGCCGAGCACATCGAGCTTCCGGATAACTGGAGGTCACGTCGATCCCGTTGCGACTGACGAGCCGGATGCCGCCACCCGACACCTCCGCGATCGCCCGGATGCCGTCCCACTTCATCTCGAACGCCCAGTCCTCGATGTCCTCCATGGTGTCGACGGACCCGGGCGACGCGAGCATGGGCGACGGCAGTTTGGACTCGCGCCGCCGCTCGCCGCCGATCTGCTTGCGGCCGGTCGAGCGCTCGAGCGTCCTGCCCTTCGCGGCGGGTCGCTTGTACTCGGTGGCGCTCCCCGCCGGACCGTACTCGTGCACCGTCGTGTCCTGCATGAGGTGGATGAGCCAGTTGTTCTGCGCGTCGCCACCGCGGCCGCCGGTGTGGATGAGCGCGTACTTGTGGGTGCCGTGCTGCTCGCCGTGCAGCACCGCGATCACCTCCTTGCCCTCGCGCCACTTCTCGAGTTCGTAGGTGCCGGCGTCCCAGATCGTCACCTCGCCGCCGCCGTACTCGCCCGCGGGGATGGTGCCCTCGAACGAGCCGTACTCGATCGGATGGTCCTCGGTCTGCACCGCGAGGTGGTTCTGCTTGGTGTCGGTCGGCACGCCGCGGGGGAGTGCCCAGCTCACGAGCACGCCGTCGTGCTCCAGGCGGAAGTCCCAGTGCAGGCGGCGGGCATGGTGCTCCTGGATCACGAAGGTGGGGGCGCCGTCCGCGGAAGGGGCGGGCGCGGCATCCGGCACCGGCTCCGGCGTCTTCCTCTGGTCGCGCATGGATCGGTACTTCGCGAGTCGGTCGGGTCCTTCGGCGCGATCGAACGTGGCCATCCGCTCCGGGGTCGGCTCGAGCGACGCGAGGTGCCCGGCGGTCAGCTCGGCGAGCGGGTCGCCGCGTCGCGCGACGCGCTTGAGCACCTCCCGGAAGTCGAGCTGTGCGAGGTCCTTGCTCGCGAGCTCGCGCCACGTGCGCGGCGCTGCGACCATCGGATGCGACCGCCCGCGCAGCGAGTACGGCGCGATCGTGGTCTTGTTGCCGTTGTTCTGGCTCCAATCGACGAGCACCTTGCCCTCGCGCAGCGTCTTCCTCATGTCGCTGACAACGAGGTCCGGATGGTCCGCCTCGAGCGCGCGGGCGAGTTCGTGGGCGACCGCCGAGACCTCGTCGCTGGTCTGCTTGCCGTCGAGCGCCGCATACAGGTGGATGCCCTTGCTCCCGCTCGTCACGGGCATCGGGTTGAGCCCCATTCCCTCGAGGATGACCTTCGCCCAACGCGCGATCTCCGCGCACTCGGCGAGCCCGGTGCCCGGACCCGGATCGAGATCGAGCACGATCCGGTCCGGGTTCTTTCGGATGCCGGTGCGCCCGAACTGCCACTGCGGCACATGCAGCTCGAGCGCCGCCTGCTGGGCCATCCAGGTCAGCGTCGCGAGGTCGTTCACGAGCGGGTACACGTTCGGTCCGGACTTGTGCTCGATCGTGCGGCGCTGGATCCAGTCGGGCGCCGAGTCGGGGAGGTTCTTCTCGAAGAAGACCTGCCCAGGATCATCCTCGGTGCCGACCCCGTTCACCCAGCGCTTGCGGGTCACGGGCCGGTTCGAGACGTGGGGGAGCAGTACCGGGGCGATCCGGGCGTAGTAGTCGAGCACCTCCGCCTTGGTCGTGCCGGTGGCCGGGTAGAGCACCTTGTCGAGGTTGGTGAGCTTGATCCGATGCTGGTCGACGGTGACGTAGGTGTCACCCTGCTTGTCCGACGCGCGGGCCATGTCACCATCCTCGGGACGCGAGGGGTGGCACGACCAGCCCTCTGGGGTGTCTACTTAATGTGGTAGCTGTCAACATTGGCACAGCTCGGCCCACCCGGGCACGTCGTCAGGAGGCATCATGCGGTCCATCTGGAAGGGCGCGATCACCTTCGGGCTCGTCAATGTGCCCGTGAAGGTCTACAGCGCGACCGAGACCCACGACGTGTCGCTGCACCAGGTGCACGACAAGGATGGCGGCCGCATCCGCTACCAGCGCAAGTGCGAGATCTGCGGCAAGGTCGTGGAGTACGAGCACATCGCGAAGGCGTACGACGACGGCGATCAGACGGTGATCCTCACCGACGAGGACATCTCGGCGCTGCCCGCGGAGAAGAGCCGCGAGATCGACGTCGTCGAGTTCGTGCCCGCTGACCAGGTCGACCCGATCATGTTCGAGAAGGCGTACTACCTCGAGCCCGACTCCAAGTCGTTCAAGGCGTACGCGCTGCTGCGCCGCACGCTCGAGGAGACCGACCGCACGGCGATCGTGCAGTTCGCGCTCCGCCAGAAGACCCGGCTCGGCGCGCTGCGGGTGCGCGGTGACGTGCTCGTGCTGCAGGCGCTGCTGTGGGACGACGAGGTGCGCGAGGCCGCATTCCCGGCCCTCGACGAGAAGGTGACGATCTCGGCCAAGGAGCTCGAGATGTCCGAGGCGCTCGTGAAGAGCTTCGAGTCGGACTTCGAGCCCGAGAAGTTCCACGACGACTACCAGGAGCAGCTCAAGGAGCTCATCGAGGCCAAGCTCGACAAGGGCGACGCGGTCTCCACGGCGGAGACGTTCGGCGAGGAAGCGGAGGAGGGCGGCGCCGAGGTGCTCGACCTCATGGAGGCGCTGCGACGCTCCGTCGAGAAGAACAAGAAGCCCGCCGCGAAGAAGGCCCCGGCCAAGAAGGCCCCGGCGGCGAAGAAGAAGGCCAGCGCCTAGTCGGCGCTCGCCCTCGTTCCCTGCGCTCAGTGGTTGCGAAGCGCGCTGATCAGTTCTGACTTCTTCTTGCCGGAGTAGTTGTGGAGCCCGAGTTCCTTCGCGCGGTGCTTGAGTTCCGTCACCGTCTGGTCCTCGTAGTCGCCGGCCTTCCCGCCGCGGCGACCGACCGCGGACTTGCCGTCACGAGCGGCCGCGTTGCTGATGCGCGCGGCCTTCTCCTTGCTCGCGCCGTCGTCCCTGAGCTCCTCGTACATGTCGGGATTCTTGAGACTGTTGTTCCTGCTGCCAGGCATGCCGTCCACCTCCCAGTGGGTTCACGCTCCTGTTGTCCAGGGCACCTTCGACGCTACGACTGGCGAGTGCCCGAATCAGGGGGTTGCAATCTCAGCCCGATGAGGCTTTCCGCAGGGCCATCGAGTCCGCTTCATCCTGCGCCCGCTGCTTGGCGAGCATGAGGTTGCGGGTGGTGTCGCGCATCGGCACCTGGATGACGGACTCTGCCGCCTGGCCGTCGGTGAGCTGGCGCAGGCGCACGACCTCGGCATCCACTTCGGCGCCGAGGACCAGCACGAGATTCGTGAGGTACAGCCAGAGCAGCAGCACGATCGCCCCGCCCAGCCAGCCGTAGATCTTGTCGTACTGCCCGACGAGCGAGACGTACACCCAGAACCCGGCGGTCGCGAGCGCCCAGGCCAGGATCGCGAACAGGGCGCCGTAGCTCACCCATCGGAATCGCTCGTGGCGAACGTTCGGCGTCCAGTAGTAGAGCACGGCCACGATCAGCGCGGCGATCAGCACCGCGAGCGGGAACCGCGCGATCGCCCACGTACTCAGCCACGGCTCCGGCACCCCGGCGGCCTTCGCGGCGCCGTAGGTGCCGAGCAGGGTCGCGATGATCGCACCGAACATCAGGAGCAGGAAGACCGCGAGCACGAGCATGAGTCCGCGGAACTTCCAGATCTGCCGGCCCTCCTGCACTTCGTAGACCGTGTTGACCGCGCGGCCGAACGCGGTGGCGAAGCCCGACATCGTCCAGAGGGCGAGCACGATGCCGGCGGCGAGCGCGATCCCCGGATTCGTCACGGTGAACAACTGGGTGAGCGGCCCCTTGATCGCGTCGACCGTAGCGGGTTGGGCCACTTCCGAGACGATCGCGAGGATGTCCTCCGCCGCGTTCTCCTTGCCCCGCACGATCGCGAACACGGAGACCACCACGAGAGTCGCCGGGAAGAACGCGAGCACCGAGAAGAACGTGAGCGCCGCGGCGGAGTCGATGCCGCGGTGCCGCACGAACCCGTGGATGGCGCGCCGGGCAGCGAGTCGCCACGCGCTGGCCGCGATCCCGCGGCTGGTCGCGGTGATCTCCGCGCTGCGCTCAGTCACGACGGAGACTGGCTCTGGCGGTCGCGGTCAGGGCGGTCCAGGTGCCGAAGGCGACCACGAGCGTTGCGACCCCGGCGATCAGGCCGGCCGTTCGGCTCACCGCGACGTCGAAGATGAGCAGGATGGTGCCGGACAGGGTCAGCGCGACCACGACGATCGTGAGCTTGAGGATGCGGTTCGCGATCTGCACGATCGCCTCCTTGGCCTTGCGGCGGAACAGCGTGCGATGCAGGCTGACCGGCGCGAGACCCAGGATCGTGGCCGCGGCGGCCACCACGACCAGTCCGAGGTAGATGTCGACCTGGAATTGGTCGAGGTCGGTGAACCGCTGCTGGAACGCGAGCGTGAGCAGGAACCCGGTCAGGATCTGCGTTCCGGTCTGGATGACACGCAGCTCCTGCAGGATCTCCGTCCAGTTGCGGTCGAGCCGCTCCATCTCGGTCTCGTCGCGGCCGTCGTGCGGGTCGACATCCCGACCACTGGTGTCACCGGTGTCGGGCGGTTCGCGATCCGTCATGCCTCGATGCTATGGCGTGGGCTCGCGGGATGCCGGGGGCTTGCGGTTCGCCCCGCCCCGCTGGATCGGCGGCCGCGCCCGCCACAGGTGCAGGTTCGCGTAGCTGCGCCACGGAGCCCATCGTGCCCCGTGCCGCTCGAGCTTCCCGCGGCTTCGACGGGAGGCCGTGGGATGCCGCGGACTGCAGCAGCACGAGGTCCGACGTGAGCAGCACGTCGGGGTTGCCGAGCACTCGCATCGCGAGGTACCCGGCGGTCCAGGGTCCGATGCCCGGGAGCGAGACCAGGCCCGCGGTGAAGTCCTCGGTGGACTGGCCGAGGTCGAGGCGCAGGCGCCCGTCGGCGATGGCCTCGGCGGCGCCGATGATCGTCGCGACCCGCGAGGCGGGGCCGCGCAGCACCTCGTGGCCGCGCTCCGCGAACTGGGCGGCGGTCGGGAACAGGCCGTCGGTGCCGAGCTCGCGGGTGAGCGTGCCGAGCACGGTGCGCGCGGCGGCGATCGAGACCTGCTGGCCGACGAGGGTGCGGAACAGGGCCTCCTCGGCATCCATCGCGCCCGGGATCCGGATTCCAGGTACCGCCGCGACGAGGGGGCCGAGCACGGGATCGGAGCCGAGGGCGGAGTCGATCGCCACCGCATCGGCGTCGAGGTCGAACAGCCTGCGCACCCTGGCGACGACCGTGGCGAGGTCGGACACCCGATCAAGCCGGGCCGTGACGGAGACCGCGGCGTCGCCGTCGAGCCGCACCCCGAGGTGGGCGAGGCCGCCCGGCAGCCGCAGGGTGCGCTCGAACACGCCATCCGTGACCGTCTCCAGGCCGGGGATGCCGTGGTCGGCGAGGTACTGCAGCACGCCAACACCGTCGAACGGACCACGCGCGGGCAGGCGGAGGGTGATCGCGGTCGCGCCGTCGACCCCGGTGGCAGTCGAGCCGTCGGGGCCGGCGGGGGAGACCGCGAACCGTCCGCGTCGCGCGAGGCGCCGCAGCTCGGTCGGCGTGGTCTCGTACACGCTCAGGATCGTCTCGTTGAACTGGCGGATGCTCGAGAAGCCGGCGGCGAAGGCGACATCGGCGACCGAGAGCTCGGTGGACGCGAGCAGGGTGCGCGCCGCCTGAGCGCGATGGGCACGGGCGAGGGCGAGCGGACCGGCGCCGAGCTCGTTGGTGAGTACGCGGGTGAGGTGCCGAGGGGTGTAGCCGAGGCGGGATGCGAGCCCCGGCACGCCGTCGCGCTCGACGACGCCGTCGGTGATGAGCCGCATCGCCCGGGCGGCGAGGTCGTCGGTGAGGTTCCAGTCCGGCGAGCCCGGCACCGCGTCCGGCTGGCACCGCTTGCACGCTCGGAGCCCGGCCTCGTGGGCTGCCGCGGCGGTGCGGTAGAAGCTGACGTTCTTCTCCTGCGGGGTCATCGCGGGGCAGCTCGGCCTGCAGTAGATGCCCGTCGAGTGCACGCCGGCGATGAACTGCCCGTCGAATCGCGGGTCGCGCGAGGACAGCGCACGGTAGCGCTCGGCGAATGTGCGCGGATCCGTGGCGGCGGTCATGGTCACGAGACAATGGTCGCACGCGCCACCGACGCGGACTGGCGGAAAACGGACACGGCCCCGCCATGCTGCGCGGAGCCGTGCCGAGCGCGGGTCAGACCGAGACATCCCCGATCAGATGCACCGTCATGCCGAGGGCGGCGAACATCGCGGCCTTGGCGACGAGCGCACGGTCGGCGGTCTCCGCGTCCGGTGCGTAGACGACCTGCGCGTGGTTGGCCTTGTGGCGGGCCATGAACTGGTTGCGGGTCACGCCGTGCAGCACGACATGTGCGATGGGCCACTCGGGGTTCGTGGCATCCTTGCGGCGCTGCGTCTCGCCCTCCGGCAGCTCGACGACCGACGCTCGCCCGATGTCGACGTTGAGGGCTCCCTCGGCGATGTAGACGCGCGACCACACGATCTCGCCCGGCTTCGACACCCCGTTGATCGTGCTGCCGCCGGCGGGGAAGAACACCGGACCCTGCCGCCAGCCCTCGGCGTTCTGCCAGCCGCCCAGGTGCGACGCGGGCACCGAGCCCGAGATCTCGAAGACCCAGACGAAGTCGTCGCCGACGTCCTCGCCCCAGCGCACGTCGTGGAGAGTGTTGTCGGGCACGAGGCCCATCGCACGCCACACCCGATCCGTGATGAGTGCATCCACGGCGACGCCCTCGTCCGCCTCGTTGAAGTGCGGCATCGCGAGGCCTGCGTGCAGTTCGCGCTTGCCGTCACGGCTGAACACCGGCGGTCGGTCGGTGGTGTTCAGGATGCCCTCCGCGAGGTCGCTCGCCGGCACGAGGTCCTTGAGGCCCTGCTGGTACTGGATGCCGACGGCGTCGAGTCCGAAGTCGTCCGCGATGCGCAGCGCCGCGATGTACATCTTGTACTGCCAGGTGAGCTGCGCCTCGGTGAGCTCGGTCTTCTCGTCGGTGCCGGTGCGGAACGTCATGCCGGCGGCCTTGAGCCAGTCGCCGACGGCCGCGGCATCCTGCTCGCTCACCGTGAGCATCTCGGCGTACAGGGCGCTCTGCGACAGGCGCTCCTTGTAGATGCCGATCGTGTTCAGCAGTTCGTCGTCGAAGATCGCGTTGTACATGCCCATGCAGCCCTCGTCGAACACGCCGATGATGGCCTTGTCTGCGAGCAGCTCGGCCGCGAGCGCCTCGCCGAGCTCGCGCTCCGGGCTCGCCGGGAGTGCGGGCAGTGGATGCACGTGCGCCGCATCGTGCGTGATGTGCCCGGTCTCCACCCACTCGCGAAGGCCCGCACGGAACCACTCGTCGGTGAAGTCGACGCTCCAGATCGTGGAGTAGTCCTTGTCCATCTTGGTGAGGCCCGCGTTCAGCCCGAGCATGCCCACGAGGCCGGGCCAGTCGGGGGCGAAGTTCGCGACGGTCAGGATCGGGCCGCGGTGGGTGCGCAGTCCGGCGAGCACGTGGTGGCTGTACTGCCAGACGGCCTCGGCCACGATGAGCGGTGCGTCCGCGGGGATGTCCTTGAACACCTCGAGGCCCATCCGCTGGCTGTCGATGAAGCCGTGGCCCTTGGCGGCGTCGACCGGGTTCGCACGGATGACGCTCCAGCCGAGCTCGCCGAGCGCCGCCGTGACGTCGCGCTCGAGCGCCTCCTGGGTCGCCCATCCGGCCTCGTTGGCCGAGGGTCGCAGGTCGCCGCTCGAGATCAGGTATGCGGTCTTCTCCGCGACGGCCTGCTGCTCGCGTGCTGAAGGGAGGGTGTAGCTGGTCATCGTGGTGCCCTTTCCGTGGCGGTGCTGTTGGCATGGTCCACCCGGATGCTGTCGCCAGCCCCGAGCGAGATGGTGGATGCGGCGAGCTCGCGCCCGCGCACGGTGAACCGGTCGAGCACGAGCTCGCCGGCGTCGAGCGTGAGGGTCGCACCTGCGTCGTCGATCGCGACCCTGCCCCAGCCGGAGCCGGTGCTGAAGAACGACTCGAGGTCGCCGTCGGTCGCGGGGAGGAAGCTGAGGCTGCGCTCGGCGGCGTCGTACTGCACGCCGCTCAGCGCGACGAGCACGGCCCAGCTCGCGAGTGAGCGCGCGTAGTGGTTGCCGCACTCCACCTCGTTCCACGGATTGCGGCGCGTGCCGTCGTGGCGAGCCCGCACCGCGCGCACGATGGTGAGGCCCTCGTCGACGAGACCCTCGAAGACGAGGTGCGCGGCCACCTGGTACTCGATGCCGGTCCAGACCTCGTCCGAGTACACGAACGGGATGCGCGGACGCCCGCCGCGCGGCCACGAGCAGAGCACGAGGCCACCCTCGTCGCCGAGCGCATACGTGCGCTGCACGCTGTGGTGCCGGCTGAGATCCTCGCGGAAGTTGTAGCGGAACACCGAGCCGATCGCCGACCGCACGTGCTCCGCGGGCAGGATGTGGCCGAGTCCGGTGACGTGCGCGAGGTACTGGCCGAGCAGCTGGTCGCTCAGCACGCCGGTGCCGTACTGGTAGCGCACGGCATCGACGTCGTCGAGCTTCTGCTCGTAGTACTCGCCGTTGAACAGCAGCTCGTCCATCCGCGCGGAGCCGCGCTCGGCCGCCGCCCGCCAGCGCTCGGCGTGCTCGACATCGCCGAGGTGATCGGCGAGCTTCGCGCCGGCGTGCAGCGCCGCGAAGAAGACCGAGTTGCTCAGCGAGTTCTCGCCGTAGAACTCGATGTCGTAGGTGTTGTGCTGCTTGCTGTCGAGCACGTCGTCGCCGTTGCGAGTCCCACTCGGTGAACGCGAACTCGAGCGCGCGCACGGCCGCCGGCCAGACCTCGCGCAGCAGGTCGTCATCCCCGCTGAAGCGCCACTCGCGGTACAACCGCACGATCGTGCCGAGCTGGCCGTCGACCGCGGGGTGGAAGTCCCACTGCGGCGCGTCGAAGATCCGGTTGGTGCGGAAGTTCTGCCGGCCGTCGTCGCGCGTCTCGAGCAGGAACTCGGTGCGCCGGGCACTGCGCTCGAGCTCCGGGAACAGGTACGCGAGCCCCTGCGCGTACCCCCAGACGTGCGTGCAGGTGCCCTCGCAGCTGCCCTGCGCGTCGAAGCTCCCCTCCCAGGCGGCGAACGTGCCATCGGCGAGGCGGAAGCACGTCGTGCTGCGGATCACCGCGAGATTGGCGCTCACCGCGTCCAGCACCTCGTCGGGCAGCGAACTGCCGAACAGGGCGTCGTGGAAGGCGCGGGTGGATGCCTCGAGCTCCGGCAACCGCGCATCGACCTGCTCCGCGACATCCCAGGCATCGGAGAACTGCGTCGCGTAGTGGTTGCGGATCACGCGGTCCGCATTCGTGTTCGCAAGGTTGATGTTGCCGAGCCACGCCTGCGGCCGGTTCGGGAAGTACCAGCTCAGGCGGAACTCGAAGACACGGCTCTCGCCGGGCGCGAGCGTGTGGTGGATGCCGAGCGAGCCGACTCGCAGGCGCGTGATCCAGTCGGGCAGGTCCCCGGTCTCGAGCGTCTCCACCGGTTCCGGTGCGAGCCGTCCGTCGTCGCGCACGTCGTCCCAGAACACCTGCGCGCCGTCCTGCCAGAATCCCCAGAGCCACTGCGGTTTGGACGTCGTGCTGTCGTCGGCCGTGGTCAGCGCCGCGCTGCCGTAGCGCAGCGAAACCTCCGGAAGGTCGCTGCCGAACGCGACCCCGCGGATCCGCCCGGTGTCACGGAACTCGTTCGAGGGGTGTCCTTCGAACCGCGGGAAGTGGAACACGTCGGTGTCGTGGGCTCCGACGGGATTCGCGAGCGACCCGATCACCGAGACGTCGAGCGGGGCGGCGGTCGAGTTGGTGACGCGGTAGCGCAGCACGGCGACCGGGATGCCGGAGGCCGCGGCATCCAGCGGCACGAACGGTGTGAACGCGTCGAGCCGCACCTGCACGGGCAGGTCGTCGTCCTGGAACTCGACCGCGACGTTCGGATACTCGCCGAGCAGGCGGGAGTCCCGCAGTCGCGGCAGCCCACCGAGATCGCCGGCGTAGTAGCCCTGGTCGGCCTCGTGCGGGGGGCGGAGCCGGGACTCGAGCACGCGCGTCACGGGCTCGACGCCGGCGCCGCGAGCGTCGATCGCGAAGAAGCTGAACGGGAGTTTCACGCCCTTGCCGGGGGAGTTCGCGAGTTCCCAGTCCCTGCAGCTCACCGCGGGCTCCGATCGAGACGTTCCCGGTGCCGATGCCGCCGAGCGGGAACGCGGCAGCGCTCGCGGTGGCGGGCAGCCACCGTTCCGCGCGTGGCGTCCTGGTCGTCATCGATCCATCACGATCTCGACTGTTCCAGAAATCGATTTCATGCACAAGTCGGCAACGACGAATCCGAGCGCTCAGCGCCGAATGCGTCCGGTCAGACCGCGGCGATCGGCAGCGCGGTCGCCGGGACGACCTCGTAGCGCAGCACGACGGTGCGCGCCGGCTGGGTGTCGCCGTTGATCCGCTCGATGAGCATGCGCGCCGCCGTCACGCCCATGTGCCGCACCGGGAGGCGCACGATGGACACGACGTTGGGGGAGAGGGTCGTGAACGGCAGGTCGCCGACCACCGCGACGCCGAACCTCGGCGGGGTCAGCCCGGTCTCGGTGAGCAGTTGCAGCGCGCCGACGCCCATGAGGTTGTTGGTCGCCACGACGGCGTCCGGCGGCTCCGGCAGCGCGAGCAGCTCGGCCATCGCGCTGCGACCGCCATCCACGCGGAACGTCGAGTAGCGCAGGTACTCATCGTGGCGCTCGAACATCGCGTGCTCCTGCACGACCTCGCGCCAGCCGACCGCGCGCTCCTTCGCGGTCTCGATGTCCTTCGGTCCCGTGATGCACGCGATTCTGCGGTATCCCGCCTCGTAGAGGGTCTGCGTGGCCGACGAGCCGCCCTGGCGGTTGTTCATCATCACGCCGTCGATGTCGAACCCCGTGCTGCGGTCGACCGCCACCACAGGGCGTCCCCTGGCCATGAGGGGCTGCAGGTCGCTGTGGTCCGATGCGGGGGCGAGGATGACGCCCGCCATGTTCTCGGAGATCGCGATCTCGAGGTACTTGGCCTCCTTGGCGGGGTCCTCGTCGGTGTTGCAGAGCACGACGGAGTAGCCGGCCGCCTGCGCGGCATCCTCGACACCGCGTGCCATCGAGGTGAAGTACGGGTTCTCGATGTCGGGAAGGACGAGGGCGATGACCTCGGAGTTCTGGCGCCGCAGGGTGCGCGCGGTGCGGTTCGGCGTGAAGTTCAGTTCGGCGGCGGCCTTGCGCACCAGGACGGACTTCTCCTCGGAGACCCGTTGGCCGTTCACGACCCGGCTGACCGTGGCCGGGGACACGCCGGCGAGCGCGGCGACCTCGTAGATCGTTGCCATCCTCGACCGTCCTCGTCTGCCGCCGGCGGGCCGATCGTGGGCCGCCGCTGGTGCCCGATGCGGCGCGTTGACACCCGCCGCGGGCTCACTCTACAGTGATGAAATCGATTGCAGCCAGTAACGCGTCCCGGTGTGGATGCGACGGCACGAGGAAGTGCAGGTAGTCAGTGACCATCCCAGACCCCAGCGGCATCAGCACGCTCCGAACCGTGCAGACCCGTTCGATCAGCCCGGAGAACTTCGACGGATCGGTCGGCGGCGGAGCTCGCGCCACCGAGGGGACCGGGGCGGATGCCGCGCGTGACCTCGGCAAGGGTTGGAAGATCAGCCCGAGCGTGGACGTCAAGGCCGGAGAGACGTTCGACCTCGCGACCATCGAGGGCGCGGGCAAGATCACCCACTTCTGGATCACGACGCACACCGACAACTGGCGCACGCTCATCCTGCGCGCATTCTGGGACGGCGAGGCGGAGCCGGCGATCGAGGTGCCGTACGGCGACTTCTTCTGCAACGGCTGGGGCGTGTTCGCGCAGGTCGACTCGCAGATGATCGCCGCCAACCCGCACGGCGGATTCAACTCGTACTGGCCGATGCCGTTCCGCACTGGGGCGAAGCTCACGATCGAGAACACGTCGGTGGTCGACGTGCGCGTCTACTACCAGATCACGTACGAGATCGGCGGCGACTACTCGAACGACGGCTACCTGCACGCGCAGTGGCGTCGCAGCAACCCGCTCGAGTACGCGGTGCCGCACACGATCGTCGAGGGCGTCGAGGGTGCCGGCCACTACGTCGGCACCTACCTCGCCTGGGGCGTCAACAGCAACGGCTGGTGGGGCGAGGGCGAGATCAAGTTCTACCTCGACGACGACGATGAGTACCCGACGATCGCGGGCACGGGCACGGAGGACTACTTCGGCGGTGCTTGGAACTTCGACGTGCCCGGCAAGGGCTACACGGCGTTCTCGACGCCCTATCTCGGGATGCCGCAGGTGATCCGCCCCGACGGCCTCTACATCAGCCAGCAGCGCTTCGGCATGTACCGCTGGCACATCGCCGACCCGATCCACTTCGCCGAGAAGCTGCGCGTGGACATCCAGGCCCTCGGTTGGCGCAGTGGATGGCGCTACCTGCCGCTGCGCGACGACATCTCCTCCACGTCGCTCTTCTACCTCGACCGACCGACCGCGCGCCGGCCGAGGACTCCCTCCGCGAACGACCTGGAGATCCATTTAGGGTCCGCCCCGGTGCCTGATCTCGGCTCGAGCCCCCAGCGGCCGCCGGCGTGAGGTCGAGGATCGTGACGCGAACCGTCGCCGCGATGGCGGTGCTCGGTCTCGCGGGCTGCACGGCGCCCGCCGTCGAGCCGGCGGGCCCCTCGGCTCTCGTGGAGGGCAACGGCTTCTTCACGGAAGCTGCCGTCGCCGAGTCGATCTCCGAGATCGCAGGCGGAGACGGCGACCTGTGGCCGAACTGCTGGGCGGATGACGACGACGTCTACGCCGCGTACGGCGACGGCACCGGCTTCGGCGCGGACTTCTCCGACATCGGCGTCGCGAGGATCACGGGCCAGCCGGACTCGCTCAGCGGCGAGACCCTCGCCACCGGCGACCAGGTCGGCCAGGTCTGGTCGGGCGACCAGTTCACCCGCAAGCCCACCGGCATGGTGTGCGTCGACGGCGACCTCTACCTCGCGGTGCAGGACCTTCGGCTCGACTTCAACGAGGCACCCGCCGCGACGATCGCGAAGTCCACCGACAAGGGCCTCACCTGGAACTGGGACACCGAGGCCCCGATGTTCGACCAGCACGTCTTCACGACGATGTTCTTCCTCGACTACGGCAAGGACGGCGAGCGCGCGCCCGACGACTTCGTGTACGTCTACGGGCTCGACGGCAACTGGCGCGACTCGTTCGACGACTCGGTGCCGGATCCGGTCGACGTGTACCTCGCTCGCGTGCCGAAGGACTCCGTCCAGGATCGCTCCACCTGGGAGTTCTTCGCCGGTGCCGACGGCGACGCAGCGCAGTGGAGCGCGGACATCGACGACCGCGTCGCCGTGCTGCACGACGACCGCGTGCTCCACCCGTCGACGACGGAGGACGACGCCACGACGGTCGGCGCCAGCAACCTCACGGTGATCTCGCAGGGCGGCATGGTCTACAACCCCGGTCTCGACCGCTACCTGTACACGTCGTGGACCGAGCTGACCTTCGAGTTCTACGAGTCGCCCACGCCGTGGGGGCCCTTCGAGCTGTTCCTCAGCAAGGACTTCGGACCGTACCCGTGGACGCTCGACTCGCACGGCGGGTACGGCACGACGATCCCGTCGAAGTTCATCAGCGCCGACGGCCGGTCGATGTGGCTGCAGTCGAACGTCTGCCCGTGCGCACCGGCCGGCATGGCGGTCTACGACTTCGCGCTGCGGAGGATGACGCTTGCCCACTGACTCGGGTCGGCGCAGCTCCGGCATCGAAGTGCTCGTGGTCGGCGCGGGATTCGGCCACGAGTTCCTGCACCTCTACCGCAGTCATCCGCTGGTGAGTGCGGTCGCGATCTGCGACGTGCGACAGGATGCCGCGGCCGACCTCACCGCGCGCTACGGGCTCGCCGCGAGCTACACCTCGCTCGACGAGGCGCTCGCCTCCGGGCGGTGGGACGCCGTGCACCTCGCCACGCCCGTGCACCTCCACGTGGAGCAGACCCTCGCGGTGCTCGCCACCGGACGCTCGTGCGCGAGCGCGGTGCCGATGGCGACGACGCTCGACGGGGTGGCGCGCGTGATCGATGCTGCCGCGGCATCCACCGGGCGCTACATGATGATGGAGACGGCGCTCTACCAGCGCGAGTACCTGCATGCGCTCGCCCTGCGGGATTCGGGTGCGCTCGGCCGACTGACCTACCTGAGCGGCGCGCACATGCAGGACCTCGACGGGTTCCCGCCCTACTGGATGGGCTACGCGCCGATGGAGTACGCGACGCACGTCGTCTCGCCGCTGCTCGGGCTCGCGAACGCACGTGCGGAGTCCGTGACGTGCCTCGGGTCGGGCGAGCTCCTGCCGCAGCACCGCGGATCGGGACCCAACACCTTTCCGCTCGAGTCGGCCCTGTTCCGGCTGGCGGGCGAGGGGAACCTCGCGGCGCAGGTCACGATGTCGTTCTTCGAGAACGCGCGCGCGTACACCGAGGGCTTCAACGTCTACGGCGACCTCGGTGCGCTCGAATGGCCGTCGGCGGAGGGCGATGCGCCCGTGACGTTCAGGGCCGGACCGCAGGATGGCGCCCGCCGAGGCCGCCCGATCGAGCGAACCGTGCAGCACGTCCCCGACCGCGCCGACCTCCTCCCGGAGCCCCTCCGCCCCTTCACCCGCCCGACCACCTACGACCCGGGCAGCGACCTACCCCCGGTCGACGTCTTCGCCTGGCACGGCGGCTCGCACCCCCACCTCGTCCACGAATTCGTCTCCGCCGTCCACGAGGATCGCCCCTCCGCGATCGACGAGTTCCGCGCTGCGACCATCACCGCCCCGGGCATCGTCGCCCACCAGTCGGCGCTGCGTGGCGGCGAGACGCTCGAGGTACCGGCGTTCGGCTGATCTGACTCCGATTGAAACCTTGCGGAGCGCCGAGGTCTCGATACGCGTCGCTGCGCGGCGCTACTCGACCACCCGGAGGTCGCGGAGCAACGCCGACGCAGCCTGATCGGGTGGGTCGGGGTGTGCGTTCCGGGAGGCTTTCGGAGTGACGCGACGCGTCGCGGAGATCCGCCTCCCGGCACGCACACCCCGACCCGCCGAACGGCCGCAGAACCTACTTGATCCCCGAGATCCGCACCCCGTCGACGATGTACCGCTGGAAGAACAGCACGAGCGCGATCGTCGGCAGCGCCGCGAGCGTCGAGCCCGCCATCAGCAGTCCCCAGTCGTTCCCGCGCTGCGACCGGAACGTGCCGAGGAACTGCATGATCTGCGTCAGGTCTGGGTTCGAGATGGTGAGGATCGGCCACACGTACGCGTTCCAGTACGCCATGTACGAACCGATCCCGACCACCACGAAGACCGCGGCAGACTGCGGGATGAAGATCTTGTAGAAGATCTGCCACCGCGTCGCACCGTCGATGAGTGCGGCCTCCTCGACCGCGACGGGCATGTTCAGGTAGAACTGCCGCAGGAAGAACATCTGCCCGGCGGAGGCGACGCCGGGGATGATGAGCACGGCGAGCGTGTCGAGCATACCGAGCTGCGACACGACCATGAACGAGGTCAGCAGGATCGCCATGCCGGGGATGAACATCGGCATGATGCAGAACACCCACCAGAACCGCTTGAACGCGAAGTCGAGTCGAGCGAGTGCGTATGCCGCCATCGAGTTGATCGCGAGGCTGAGCGCGGTGAAGATCACGGCTCCGATGAACGTCACGATCATCGCGCGTGAGAACACCGGGTCCTGCACGATGTCGATGTAGTTCTGCGGGTTCCAGATCTCCGGGAAGAACTGGAACGGCGTCGCGAGCACCTCCGTCTTGCCCTTGAAGCCCGCGATCACCATCCAGGCGAGCGGGAAGAGCACCGAGATGGAGATCAGCACGAGCACGACGATCTTGAGCACCCGGTTGCGATCGGCGCGGCGGCCGAGCGGACGCCGCGAGCGGTCGCCCTTCGGTTCGCTGATCTGCGCCGCCGTCAGTTCTGGCACCTGCGTGCCCTGCATCACCTGGGTCATCAGCCGTCCACCGCCTTGTCGGAGTTGATGAGCCGGAACACCAGCACCGAGATGCCGCCGAGCACCGCGAACAGCAGCAGGGCTGCCGTCAGCGAGAAGCTCGTCGAGTACTCGGTGCCGTCCCGGAATGCGTTGAAGATGAAGAGATTGGGCGACACCGTCGCCTCGGCCGGTCCGCCGTTGGTCATGACGAGCGGGAGTTCGAGCACCTGGATGGCTCCCACGAATCCGGTGACGAAGAGGTACAGCAGGATGTTCTTCATGAGCGGCAGGGTGATGAACCACAGGCGGGTGAAGAACCCGGCGCCATCCAGCTCTGCAGACTCGTAGTAGCTGTTCGGGATGTCGAGCAGGCCGGCCAGCATGATGAGCGTCGTGATGCCGAGCCCGAGCCAGATCGCCGGCACGGCGATCGCGGGCAGGGCGATCGCGGGATCGTTCAGCCACGCGACCGGTCCCAGGTTCAACAGCGAGAGGAACCAGTTCGCGAGTCCGCGGTCCTGGTAGATGAAGACGAAGAGCACGGACGCGACGATCACGGACACGACGGCCGGCACGTAGATGGTGGTCTTCATGAACCCCGCGAGCTTCGCGCTCAGGGTCTTGATGAAGCTCGCGATGAGCAGCGAGATGACCATGCCCGTGGGCACCACCATCGCGGCGAACGCGAGGCCGACGCCGACCGACCGCCAGAAGCGAGCGTCCTCGAGCACGTACTGGTAGAACTGCAGCCCGACGAACTCGGGGTCCTGGTAGAAGCTGATCTCGAACCCGCTCAGGTAGATCGAGTAGATCAGCGGCCAGATCACGAAGATGGCCAGCAGGATGACCATCGGCGCGATCATCAGGTAGGCCGTGCGATTGTCGCGCAGGTGCGGCGGGCGCTTCTTCGTGCGGCCCTTCGGCGCGGTCTCGCGCACGTCGGCGGCGATGGCGGTCACGGATCTCCCTCGATCGGTTCGGCGCCGGGACGGGGGATGCCCGTCCCGGCGCCGATGGTACGTCTGGTGGACGCGTCCCGGCTACTCGCCGGGTCCCGTCCCCGCCAGTTTCTGCTTCTCGATCACATCGGTGATCGCATCCTGGGCCGTCTGCAGCGACGCCTCGACGTCGGAGACGTTCTTCATGGATGACTCGATCGCGGTGCCCATCGCCAGTGAGATGTCCCACGGGTACCCGGGCTCCGCCTTGCCGAACGGCACGACCTTCTCCGAGATGATCGCCATGAACGGGTCGGCGCTGGCCTCCGGGTCATCCGCGAGTGCCTCGTCGACCGAGGTGCGCACGGTGTACTTCGAGAAGCCGCTGAGCTTGAAGAAGTCCGCCATGATCGCCGGGTCGCCCGCGAGCAGGTAGCTGATGAACTCTGCAGCCGCCTCGGGGTTCTTCGACTTCGAGTCGAGCGTCATCGTCCAGCCACCGAGTGTCGACGTCGGCTTGGTCTGGTCGCCGTCGATCGACGGGAACGGTGCGACCATCGTGTTCGGGATGAGGTCGGGGAAGTCGTTCTTGAGCTGGCCGACGACCCACGAGCCGCCCGCCATCATCGCGACCTCCTGGTTGCCGTACTGCGCACCATCGGCGTAGCCCACGGTCGGCTGCTGCGGAATGACTCCGCTCTGGAACAGCGTCTTGTAGAAGTTCGCGAGGTCGGCGAAGCACGGGTCAGTGGCCTCGGCCTCCGACCAGTCGCCGGAGATGGGCAGGTGACCGCAGGCGTTGTACTGCAGTCCCCAGCTCGACCAGCCGAGGTCTGGTGCCACCGATGCGATGGTGAAGCCCTTGATGTCGGGGGTCGTGAGCTTGGTGGCCCAGTCGATGAGCTCGTCCCACGTCGTGGGCGGCGCATTCGGGTCGAGCCCGGCCGCGGTCACGAGGTCGGAGCGGTAGTAGAGCACCGTCGACGGCTCCACGAGCATCGGGTACGCGTAGTGCTCACCGTCGATCGTCACGAAGTCCGCGACGTTCTCCTTGATGTCGGAGAACTGCGCGGCGTCGAGGTAGTCGTCGAGCGGAGCGAACTTGCCCTCGGCGACACCGGCGGCGATCGCGCCGTAGTTGGTCGTCGCCACGTCGGGCTGCTTGCCCGCCGCCTGCGCGGTCTGGAGCTTCTGCACCCACGCGTCGGCCGGAACCACCTGGTAGCTGACGTGGATCGTGTCCTGCGATGCGTTGAACGCCTCGACGTTCTCCTTGAACCAAGCCTGCTGGTAGTCCTCGAACTGCTGCTGCCAGAAGATGACCTCCGTCTTGCCGTCGGAGGTGCCACCACCCCCAGCCGTGCATCCCGCAAGCGCGAGGGATGCTGTGACGGTTGCTGCGACTGCCAGCAGCAGCCGGTTGGGCCTCTTGTGCATGTGCTTTCCTCTCATTCGTGGCTCGGCGATGAGCCGACGGTGGTGACCGATCAGTCCTTCGACAGTTCGGCTTTGTACCAGAAGACGTTGTACGGCTCCCAGATGGACAGGGCGAAGTAGATGGTGCGGCCGCCGTCGGCCGTGTACTGCGGGGCCATGAATGGCGCATACGGGGTCGGCACCTCGGAGAACGGCACGAGGTCGATCGGCTCGCCCCACGGTCCCCAGGGGTTGATCCCTTCGCGGATGACGATGCCGGTGCTGCCGAGGTAGGTCATGATCCAGCGGTCGAGGTAGTCGTTCCAGACGACCGAGAGCTCGCCGACGGTGTCGTCGACGACGAGGGTCGCGTCATCCACGTCGGGGCCCCACTCGGGCGCGCCGCTCGGGGGAGACGGCGGTGAGGTACTGCCAGGCGGCGGCATCCTCGACCATGGACGCCTCGACCTTCGCGAGGGATGCGCCGCTGAACCGGCCGTGGGTGATGCCCCAGACGTAGAGCCAGTCGGTGCCGCCCTCGTTGACGGTGAAGGGGCTGATCTGCACGAACTGGCTCTCGCCGCCCCAGCGCGGGCCATCGAGCACGGTCCACGTCTGGCCGGAGTCCGTGGACTTCGCGAGGCCGGCCTCGTTGACCTCCCACTCGCCGGGTTCGCCCCAGTGCCGCACCGACATCCAGTGCAGGTACATTGCGCCGTTCGCCGCGAACCCGTGGGTCGGGATGACGGTCATCTCGTCGTTGTCGACCTTCTTCGACTCGAGCAACTCGAGCGCGGCGTTGCCCTGGTCGACGATCATCCCGTCGAGGGTGATGCCGTCGGTCGGGTCCGTGTCCGTCGTGTAGCCGAGGGTGTTGGAGCGCCAGAACGATCCACCGCCGCCGGTCATGCCCGCGGGGCGCTCGCCGAAGGTGTCGCCGAACACGAACCAGGTCTTGCCGTCGTACTGGAACATCGACCCGAGGTCGGTGCCGTGCACCGCATACTGGTCGGTCTTGCCGGGTGCGTCGGCTCCGGTGACCTGTCCGACGGGCTCGACCCCGGTCACACCGGTGAGGATGAAGGGGGAGTCAGCGGGGTTCGTCATCAGCGAGGGAGTGGTGCTGCACCCGGCGAGGACGACCGACGCCACGAGGAGCGACGCGAAAGTTGCGAGCCGAACAGTCCGCACTCATCACCCCTTCCTCGTCGAAGTACTCCTGACTTCCCAGTAGAGCGCAAGAAATCGATTCCGTCAAGACGCCGATCTGGCGGCCCCAGATCGACCTGACATCCAGTAGTTGTCTGCAAGAAACCGATTGCAAGAAAGCCGCTCGGCGGCGTACCTTCGAGGGAGGAGCGCGCCATCGGTCGGCGGCCCTGGCACCTGGTGGAGGTCGACGATGACGGATCCCGTACCGAGCACTGCGCCTCACCGCTGGGTGCGCCCGGGCGGCGGGGTCGACGACGAGGCGCGCTGGGGGCATCCCGGCGGGCTGCAGCTCGGCCTCCAGCCGCTGCTCGGCCCGCGCGGGCTGCTGCGCATCTTCGCGCCCTATCTCGGGCACCCGGCCGAACGCCTGGTCAACTTCGTCGCGATCGAGCCGATCGTGGACGGCGCGAGCGAGCGAGGTTTCTCCGAGCTCGAGACCAGCGCGCTCGACGGCGTGCGGGGCAAGAGGTTCTGGACCACCGACGAGTTCGACGGCGAGGAGACCACGGGTGAGGTGCCGCCCCCGCCGGCGCGCGGCGTCGTCGAGGTCGTCGGCGGGATCGAACGGCTGACCTTCGTGGTGCACTCCGAGGCGTTCGAGAACGGAGCTCGAGTGAGCGTTCGAGTGCGGTTCCGCGCCGACCGGCCGCACGAGGTCGCGCTCGCCGCCTTCACCCGACCGGGGTCCGCTCCGCTCGCGTACTGCGTGCTCACCGCGACCATGGGCAACTTCGCCCGCCTCCGGCGCCTGCACCTCCGCGACCGCGTCGTCACGCCGGCGGAACTCTGGCCGGGGTTCGGAGGCGATCACTTCGCCGACCATGCGCGGTTCGCGGTCAGCGACCTCGTGCGCACGGCCGACGGCGGCGTGCAGGTGGTGGCGACGCCCGACGAACCCAGGCCGCACGAGGCTCACTACGCGAGCGACACCGCCGAGCACTGGAAGTACTTCGGATCGCTCGCCGCCCAGGGCTGGCGAGTGGATGACCCGGACCCCGCCCTCGAGGTGCTCGTGAACGCTCGCGCGGCCTACTGGGCGAGTTCATCCCCGATCCCCGGCGGCCCGTCGTTCGAGAACTTCGAGATCGTCCAGCCCTTCGTGCAGGGCCAGGAGGCGACGTTCTGGATCGAGGCCCTTCGAGGGGGACGAGGAACTCGAGGCGATCCTGGCCCGGCGCTGACCGCGTGTCAGAATGAGCCGGTGACCACGACCACCGCCGGAACGGGTCCGTCATCGTCGACGGACGGGGATCACGTCGTCGCCCTGCTCCGATCCGAGCTGGGCGACCGGGTCTCGAGCGTCCCGGCGGAGCTCGAGACGGCGCGCAGCGACAAGTCCGGTCACGTCTCGGCAGCACGGCCGATCGCCGTCGTGCACGTCGCATCGATCGACGACGTGCGCACCGCCATGTCCATCGCGCACCGCACCGGAACCCCGGTCGTCGTCCGCGGTGCCGGCACCGGCCTGGCCGGCGGCGCGATCGCGAGCGGTGGCGAGCTCGTGCTCTCCACGCTCGGCATGGACCGGCTGCTCGAGGTGTCGGTCGACGACGAGCTCGCGGTCGTCGAACCCGGGATCATCAATGCGGACCTGAATGCCCAGCTCGCCCCGCACGGCCTGTGGTTCGCGCCCGACCCGGCCAGCCGCGCGATCTCGACGGTCGGCGGCAACATCGCGACGAACGCCGGTGGACTGCTCTGCGCGAAGTACGGCGTGACCCGCGACGCGGTGCTCGGCCTGAAGGTGGTCCTCGCCGACGGCCGACTGCTCACCCTCGGCCATCGCACCGTGAAGGGCGTCACGGGTCTGGACCTCACGTCGCTCATGATCGGCTCCGAGGGCACCCTCGGCGTCATCGTCGAGGCCACGGTCAAGCTGCGCCCGGTGCAGCGCGGCGTCATCCCCACGATCAGTGCGCAGTTCCCGAACGAGGATGCCGCGGCGCGCGCCGCCGCCGTGATCGTGTCCTCCGGCCTGCACCCGTCGATCATGGAGCTCATCGGCGACAGCGCGATGGCGGGCATCGCGGCACACCTCGGCATGGATCATCCCGGCGGCTCGCAGCTCATCGTGCAGACCGACGGCCCGGGCGCGGAGCTCGAGGCGCAGTCCGTGCTCGCCGTCATCACCTCGCTCGGCGGTGTCGCCCAGCTCTCGGTGGATCCGGAGGAGGGGGAGCGGCTGTTCGCGGTGCGACGGGCGTTCCATCCGGCGATGTCGGCGCTCGGCACCGTGCTGATCGAGGACGTGTGCGTGCCGCGCAGCCAGCTGCCGGCGATGTTCGGCGCGATCGGCGAGATCGAGGCGAAGTACGGCATCACCATCCCGACGGTCGCGCACGCGGGCGACGGCAACCTGCACCCGAACTTCATCATCCCCGGGCCTCCCGGCGGCAATGAGGAGGTGCCGGAGCACATCTGGGCCGCGGCCGATGAGCTGTTCCTGACCGCGCTTCGGCTCGGTGGCACGCTCACCGGTGAGCACGGCGTGGGCATCCTCAAGCGGCGCTGGCTGCGCGATGAGCTCGGCGACGACCAGCTCGAGCTCCAGCGGCAGATCAAGGCGGTGTTCGACCCGACCGGCATCCTGAACCCCGGCAAGGTGTTCGAGTCGGGCGTCGACGGCAGCGCTGGAACGTCCGGTAACACTGGGCAGTCCGTGCACGCCCGGCGATAGCCTGTTCGCATGACCTTCCTGCCGATCGCGAGCGACGACGCGCTCTCCCCGCCGCAGCGCGCGGCGCGCGACCACCAGCTCGAGACGTACGGCGGCCGGATCACGAACATGAAGGCCACGCTGCTCACGCACGTGCCGAGCTTCGAGGCGTACATGGAGTGGTACGTGCTGCGGGATGAGCTCGCGCCGTTCATCGGCGAGCGCGCGGTGTCCCTGTTCAGCTACGCGATCTCGGACGAGAACGATTGCCTGGTGTGCTCGGTGTTCTTCCGTCGCATCCTGATCGACAACGGCGAGGACCCGGACAACCCCCAGGTGACCGAGGTCGAGCAGTTGCTCATCGACTGGGGCCGGCTGATCGCGAAGTCGCCGGCCGAGATCCCGGACGAGCTGTACGCGCGCCTCGAGGCCGCGTTCAACCCGCAGCTGCGCGTGCTGCTCGTCGCGTTCGCGGGGCAGATGATCGCGACGAACCTGTTCAACATGATCGGGCGGGTGCCGCTCGACGAGATCCTGTACGAGTACCGGAAGCCGGGGGATGAGCGCACCGCCGGCTGACCACTCCGCCGGCGAGTTCGCGGGTCGGGTCGCGTTCGTCACCGGCGCGGCGCACGGCCAGGGCCGAGCCGTGGCGCTCGCGCTCGCTGCCGCGGGCGCCGACATCGCGGGACTGGATGTCGCCGCCGAGATCGACTACCCCGGCTACGGCCAGGGCACGCCAGATGAGCTCGCATCGCTGCGCAGGAGGTGCAGGCACTCGGCCGGCGCTGCATCGTCTTCGCCGCCGACGTGCGGGATGCAGCGGCCGTGCAGGCCGCCGTCGACACCACCCTCACCAACTTCGGCCACATCGACGTGCTCTTCAACAACGCCGGGATCGTGGCGTACGCACCCCTCGACGAGATGACCGAAGCCGAGTGGGACGCGATGATCGACATCAACCTCAAGGGCCCGTTCCTCGTCGCACGGGCCGTGGTTCCGGCGATGAAGCGGCAGGGCGGCGGCGTGATCGTGAACAACTCGTCGGTCATGGGCCTGCGCGGTGGCAACCGGCTGTCGCACTACGTCGCGTCGAAGCACGGGCTCACCGGGCTGACGAAGGCGTGGGCGATCGAGCTCGCGCCGTTCGGCATCCGCGTGGTGAGCATCCACCCGACGGGCGTCGACACCCCGATGAACGACGGGCTGGCTGCGCTCGAGGGCGCGACGGCGCAGGAGATCGCCGAGCGCAGTGCGGGCAACCTGCTGCCGGGCGTGCCGTGGATCGAGACCAGGGATGTCGCGGAGCTCGTGCTCTACCTCGCGAGCGACCGTGCACGCTACGCCACGGGCGGGCAGTACGTGATCGACGCGGGACTCATGAGCAGATAGCACGCCGCGCAGCGGCGTGCGTCGTCCGTCGAATCACACGACGCGGTCGCGCGATTCGCCGGGATCACCAGACGAGGCACCGTGCGCTCGCCCGACGATCCAAATCTCAACACGTTGGCAGCTTCTCGACGCGGTTGGCGGTCGCAGAGGGTCCAGACTCTCCTCATGGCGATCGACACTCCCAAGCGCACGCGCATGATTCACCCCGGCTGGATCGTCGCCGCAGTGGCGTTCCTCGCGCTGGTCGGCGCAGCCGGGTTCCGCGCCGCGCCGAGCGCGCTCATGATCCCGCTCGAGGGCGAGTTCGGCTGGACGCGCTCCGAGCTGTCGGTCGCGGTCTCGGTCAACCTGCTGCTCTACGGCCTCACCGCGCCGTTCGCCGCCGCGCTCATGAATCGCTTCGGGCTGCGACGCATCACGACGATCGCCCTGCTGCTGGTGTCGGCGGGCGCCGCTCTCTCGATCTTCGCCACCGCACCGTGGATGCTCATCGCGACCTGGGGCGTGCTCATCGGCCTCGGCACCGGCTCGATGGCGCTCGTGTTCGCCGCGACCGTCGCCGACAACTGGTTCATCCAGCGCCGCGGACTCGTCGTCGGCATCCTGACCGCGGGCGGCGCGACCGGGCAGCTCGTGTTCCTGCCGCTCATCGCCCAGCTCGTGCAGACCAATGGATGGCGCATCGCCACCCTCCTCGTCGCCGCCGCGGCCCTCGCGGTCGTGCCGCTCGTGCTCATCTTCATCCGCAACCGGCCGGAGGACCTCGACGTCACCCCGTACGGTGCACCGGAGAACTGGCACCCGACGCCGCGCGAGACCGGAAACGCCGCCCGCCGGGCGCTCGCGGTCCTCGGCCGCGCCGCGAAGCAACGCACGTTCTGGGCGCTCGTCGCCGGATTCGCGATCTGCGGGGCGACCACCAACGGGCTGATCGGCACGCACTTCATCCCGAGCGCGCACGACCACGGCATGGAGGAGACCGTCGCGGCTGGGCTGCTGGCCGTGGTGGGGATCTTCGACATCGTCGGCACGATCGCGTCGGGGTGGCTCACGGACCGGGTGAATCCGCGCATCCTGCTCGCCGTCTACTACGCGGGTCGCGGGGTCGGACTGCTCGTGCTGCCCTTCCTGCTGTCGTCGACCATCCAGCCGCCGATCATCGTGTTCGTGGTCATCTACGGCCTGGACTGGGTCGCGACCGTGCCGCCGACGGTGGCGATCTGCCGTGAGCTGTTCGGCGCGGACGGTCCGATCGTGTTCGGCTGGGTGTTCGCGTCGCACCAGATCGGCGCGGCGATCGCCGCGTCCACCGCGGGCTTCATCCGGGATGCGACGGGGGAGTACACGATCGCCTGGTTCGGCGCCGCCGGACTCTGCATCGTCGCCGCAGTCGTGAGCATCTCGATCTCCCGCAAGGCGGCCGCCCTGCCGACGGCAGGTCCGCCAACGGGGCCGCCCGCAGGGTAGCGTCGCTCCTGTGGACCTCGCCCTGTACGGCACCGCCGCCGCCCTGATCGCCGTCACGTTCCAGTTCGCCGATGTCGGCACGGGATGGCACGACCTCCGCCGCGCGCACAGCGGCAACCTGCGCCTGAATCCCGCCGCCTGGACCGTGCCCCTCGCCGCGGTCGCGTTCGTCGGCGTGTTCATCGGGATCGCGCGCGCGAACCAGCTGCTCGCCGCGGGTGAGGTGCTCGAGGGCGTCGTGGTCGCGCTCGAGCTCGTGCTCGTCGTGGTCCTGGTGTGGATGCTCGTCGTGCGCGGCGTGCTGCGCCGCACCCCCGACCTGTACGGCCGGCTGCGGGATGACCTCCTCAAGCTCGATCCGGAGGGTCGCCTCACGCGCGCGGACCTCGACGCGCTGCGGTCCCGGCTCGTCGCTGCGGACAAGGCGCGGCCCTCGTCGCGGGTGACCGTGCGGCGGCTCATCCTCGGGCGGCCGTACCGGTTGCTGCCGCCGATCGTCGCTGCGGCCTCCCTCGTGCTCTGCATCGTCGGCGGCGACACCCTGTCGGTCGTGGAGAACATCGCGCTCCTCGCGATCTCGATCGCGTTCGTGATCATCGGTGCGCGGCTCGCCGTGGCGGCGCGACTGGCTTGGCGCACGGTCGCGGATGACGAGCGCGGCGAGGTCGTCCGCCTGCTCGAGGACGCCGAGCGCCGTTCCGCGAAGCGCATCGAGGGCCTGGGGGACCGGGTCACCCGGGCGCTCCAGATCCTGCGCGAGCAGCAGGGCTGACGGACGAGACTGGCCTCCCGCGGGTGAATCGGTTCCGCCTGCCCGGCGGATAGTGTGAAGGCATGACCTCGACCGACCCGACCGCGTCCACACCCGACCACACCGCGTCGTCGGCACCGTCCGCGCAGGTCGCCGCAGCTCCCGCGCAGGCGCCGGCCGCGGTCGTCGCCACGACCGTGGCACCCACGCAGCCCGTGCTCGCCCAGACGCCGCGCCGCAGCTCGAGCCTGCTCGCGCTCGGCATCGTGGGCATCATCATCGCGTCGCTCGTGGCCCTCGGCGTGGTCGTCGTGCTGTTCAACATCCTCGGGGCCGACGCGGTCGCGCTCGGCGGCATCATGGCGCTCGTCCCGCTCGCGATCGTGTTCTTCGGCGTGCGCTGGGTCGACCGCTGGGAGCCCGAGCCGCGCGTCGCGGTGATCTTCGCGTTCCTGTGGGGTGCCGGCGTCTCGGTCGCGGTCGCCCTCATCGTGGGAACGGCGGTGGACATCATCCAGCAGGCGTCCGGCGGCATCGACGCCGAGACCGCGGACTTCCTCGGCAGCGTCATCCAGGCGCCGCTGGTCGAGGAGGGCGGCAAGGGCCTCGGCCTGCTGATCCTGTTCTGGGCGGCGCGCAAGCACTTCGACGGTCCGGTCGACGGCCTGGTCTACGCGGCGTGGATCGCGGGCGGGTTCGCGTTCACCGAGAACATCCTCTACTTCGGCTCGGAGCTCCTCGACTCCGGCGGCTTCACGGGCAACGTGTTCCTGATCTTCCTCATCCGCGGGCTCATGTCGCCGTTCGCGCACGTGATGTTCACGGCGTTCATCGGTGTCGCGCTCGGGTACGCGGCCAAGCGCGGGGCGGGGCCGTTCGCGGCGATCGGGTTCTTCGTGCTCGGCTACATCCCGGCGATCCTGCTGCACGGCTTCTGGAACGGCGCCCTCTACTTCGTCTCCGACTTCTTCGGCTACTACTTCATCGTGCAGGTGCCGCTGTTCATCGCGGCCGTGCTCGTCGCGGTGTGGCTTCGCCGGCAGGAGACCAAGATCACGCGGGACCGGCTCGGGGAGTACGCGGGCGTCGGATGGTTCAACGCCGATGAGGTGGTCGCGCTCGCAACGCCGGCCGGGCGCCGCCAGTCGATGCTGTGGGCGCGCCAGCGCGGCAAGGGCCCCGAGATGAAGCGCTACATCCAGGATGCGACGAAGCTCGCGTTCGCCCGCCAGCGCATCATCACCGGCCGCTACAAGGCGCAGGCCGAGGCCGACGAGGCCGTGCTGCTCGGATCGATCGTGGAGGCCCGCAGGGCGCTCGCCGGCTCCGCAGCGCCCGCCGCCGCGGGCGCGCCCACCACGCCGACGGCGCCCCCGCCCGCCACGCCGCCGACCGCGGTCTAGCCGGCCCGCGCTACGGCGTCGGTGCGAGCCCGTCGTACTCGCGGAAGCCTCGGTTGGTTCGCAGGATGACCGCGATGAGCGCGATGATCACGAGCCCGCCGACGATCGGCGGCAGCCACAGGCTCGCGAGGGCCGCGAATCCGCCCATGTAGATGTCGCCGATGCGCGGACCCCCGGTGACCACGACCGTGAAGATGCCCTGCAGGCGCCCGCGCATCGCATCCGGCGCAGCCACCTGCACCATGGTCTGGCGGAAGATCGAGCTGCACGTTGTCGGAGGCGCCGGTGCCCGCCATCATCACGGCGGCGATGACGAGCGCCGGCAGGTTCACGTGGTCGGCGTCGAACGAGCCGAACCAGCCGGTGGCGAGCACCGCGAGCACGACTCCGAATGCCGCGACGAACGCGCCGTAGACCGCGATCGACCAGCCGATCGCGACGCCGTGCCGGCGCACGCCGCCGAGCCGACCGGAGAACACACTGCTGAGCAGGGTGCCGATCGCGCTCGCCGCGACAAGCAGACCGACCGTGACCGCGCCACCGCCGATCGCGAGCGCCCCGACCGCCGGGAACAGCACGTGCGGCCGCCCGAACGTCATCGCGATGATGTCGACGATGAACGACATCCGGATGTTCGGGGCGCGCCGCAGGAACGCAGCGCCCGACTTGATGGATTCCCACCCGGGCTTGGGCGCATCGCCGAGCGGCACGATCGGTGGGAGGGTGACGATGCCGAGGAAGCCCGCCGCGAAGAGCGCGACATCCACCGAGTAGGTCCAGCCGAACCCGACCGTCGCGACGAGCACGCCCGCGAGCGCCGGCCCGATCGTGAGCATGGCGCCGAAGCTGATGCCGTTGAGCGCGGCGGCCGCCGGGAGCAGCGGCGGCTCGAGCAGGCGCGGCAGGATCGCGAACCGGGTCGATCCACCGGCGGATGCCGCGACCGCCGAGATCACCGCGAGCACGTACAGCGGCCACACGGTGTCGACGCCGACCCACGCGAGCACCGCGAGTGCGACGGTGGACGACCAGCCGACGATCGCCGTGACGATGAGGATCGTGCGCCGGTTGAACGCGTCGTTCAGCATTCCGGCGTAGATGCCGAACACGATCATCGGTATGAGCGAGAACGCACCGACCAGGGCGACGGCGAACGTCGACTCGGTGAGCTCGTAGACCTGCAGGCCGATCGCGACGACGGTGAGTTGCGATCCGATGCCCGAGATCGACGTGCCCACCCAGAGTCGCGCGAACGCGGGACTGGCTCGAAGCGGAGCGAAGTCGACGAGGTGACTGCGGCGCAGCGCGGGCTCGGCGGCGAGCGCGTCCTGGGGTGGCTCGGGAATGCTCACGAACGCGGGGCTCAGCGGCCGGCGGCGAACGCGAAGAACGAGATGATCTGCGGGATGATCCAGAATGCGAGCACGAGCACGCCCACCACGATCGCGGCCGCCGGCACACCTCGCTTGAGCCGCGCGCCCTGCGGCGCGACGTAGTTGGCGGCGAAGGTCGGCACGTGCTCGTCGGCGTAGTGGTCGGTCTGGTGGAGTGTCTTGGCTCCGACCGTGTCGACGATGCCGAACAGGCGCTGGTAGATCGCGCCGGTGCTCATGTCGAACGGGGCGGCCGAGTAGACGAACATCCACTTGTCGATGATCTCGATGTCGAACGGCGCCGCGTTGTCGATGCACAGGGCCATGAGGTCGGGCGTGAAGACGTAGAGCGCGTCCCGCTCGTACTGCTTCGGGCAGTACAGGGTGAAGTACTGGTCGAAGTCGCCCTCGAGCGAGAGCACCTGGTCCTTGGTGAACGCTGTCGGCAGGTTGGTGCCCCCGAACAGGCCGTTGTTCGCCTTCGAATCCAGCACCATGTGCGGCAGCGCGCGGTCGAGCTGGAACGCCATGAACCCCCACGTGTGGGTGGTCGAGTTCTTGCCGCTGCCCGTCGTGTAGCGGTAGTTGCCGAAGTCGAGGAACCGCTCGCTCGCCGAGCGGAAGTGCTCGTACGCAGAGCGGGCGCGCCCCTGGCCGAAGATCGCGCCGGGGTACTGCGGGTTCGGATCGGCGGGGGAGAAGGTCAGCCCGTTCGCCTTCGCGAACCGGTCCAGACGCACCCAGCGCTCGAACCGCTGGCCGCCGAAGTAGCGCACGAGCACCACGATCACCGCGACGATGATGGCGAGGAACAGGAAGGGCACGACGAGGGCGAGCACCAGGCTCCCGCTGGTGCCGCCGCTCTGCGAGACCGACAGCACGATCGGTCCGATGATCGCGAGGAACATCGCCCCGAAGACCACGAGCATCACGATGATGACGACCGCTCCGACGACGTTGCCCGAGGTCGCGCCGGGCTTGCTGCGGGCGAGTTCTGCGCGGTACGCGGCGACATCCTGCTTCGTCACCGGAGAGCTCAGCGCGGAGTAGTCGATCGTGCGCATCATGTCTTCATCGTGACACACGCCGGAACAGACTGATCGCCCAGTGGTGCGGCAATGCCTGCGACTCGACTGGGCGATCAGTTGTTCTGCGTTCATGGTCCCACCGCGCACTCGCTCGCGCAATACCCCCAGTCGCGACCGCGTAGGATGGACTGCCTGATTTTGCACGTCTGGCTACCGGGAGTGTGTGGATGTCGTCCGCCGAGTTGTCGAGAGAGCGCGAGTACGTCGGCACCCTCTACGCGCGTCTCGATGCGCTGCGTCGCGAGGCCGAGGTGCAGCTCGACGCGGTGCGCCTGCAGAAGCCGGGCACGAACCAGGGCTACTCCGAACGGGACGCGTTCGCCCGCATCTACGAGGACCGCATCAGCCAGCTGCGCAACATCGACGAGCGCCTGGCGTTCGGGCGACTCACCCTCGAGACCGACGGGGATGACGAGGAGCAGAGCCCGAGCCACCGCTACATCGGCCGCATCGGACTGCGCGACGACGACCTGCAGCCGCTGCTGCTCGACTGGCGGGTGCCGCAGGCCCGTGCGTTCTACCAGGCCACCGCGGCCACCCCGCTCGGAGCGCGCGCTCGCCGCCACCTGACCAGCCAGGGCCGCGACATCGTGCGCATCGACGACGAGATCTTCGACACCGAGCTGCTCGACGGCGACGTGTCGGGGCTGCAGGGCGAAGCCGCCCTGATGGCGACGCTGACGGCGGAGCGCACCGGGCGGATGGGCGACATCGTCGCGACGATCCAGGCCGAGCAGGATGCGGTCATCCGCTCCGAACTGCGCGGCACCCTCGTCGTGCAGGGCGGCCCCGGCACGGGCAAGACCGCGGTCGCGCTGCACCGGGCCGCCTACCTCCTCTACTCGCACCGCGAGACGCTCAGCTCGAGCGGGGTGCTCATCGTCGGGCCATCCCGGTCGTTCCTGCAGTACATCGAGGCCGTGCTGCCGTCGCTCGGCGAGACGGGGGTCGTGCTCGCGAGCGTCGGGCAGCTGTACCCGGGCGTGGACACGTCGGTCGACGACGTCGCCGAGGTCGCAGCGCTCAAGGGATCGCTCGAGATGGCGAAGCTCATCTCGCGGGCGGTGCGCTCGCGCCAGGTCGTGCCCGAGGTGTCGCAGGTGGTGGACGTGAACGGCGAGCGACTCGAGATCGAGCCCGAACTGATCCGACGCGCGATGCAGAAGGCGTGGGAGGGACGCAAGCCGCACAACGTCGCGCGGGTGTCGTTCAACAAGGCCGCGCTCTCCGCGCTCACGACGCAGCTCGTCGAGCAGCTCAAGCGGAAGGGCCAGAAGCTCGACGAGAGCGACATGGCGTGGCTGCGCGAGGATCTCCGCACGTCGTACGACGTGAAGGTCGCTCTCAACACCGCGTGGCTGCCGCTCACCCCGCAGAAGCTTCTGCAGGACCTCTACGCGCGGCCGCAGTGGCTCGCGTCCCTCACCCAGCGCTGGACGCAGGCAGACCGCGACCTGCTGCGCCGCGAGCGCGACGCGCCGTTCACGGTGAGTGACGTGCCGCTGCTCGACGAGGCCGCGGAGCTGCTCGGCGAGAGCGACGCCACGAGCGACGTGCAGCGCGCGGAGGAGAAGGCGCAGCGCAAGCGCGATCTCGAGAACGCGAGGGCGGCGATCCGCAACATGGGGGTGAAGGGGCTCGTCAACGCCGAGGACCTCGCGGGCAACTTCGCCGAGACCGCCGACCGCGGCACGACGAGCGAACTCGCCGCCGCCGACCGCACCTGGACCTACGGCCACATCGTCGTCGACGAGGCCCAGGAGCTCTCGCCGATGCAGTGGCGCGTGCTGTTCCGCCGCAACCCGCTCAAGTCGTTCACGATCGTCGGGGATGTCGCGCAGGCGTCCGCCGCGGCCGGCACCACGAGCTGGGACGACGCGATGCGCCCGTTCGTCGGCGACCAGTTCCGGGTCGAGGAGCTCACGGTCAACTACCGCACTCCCGCGCAGATCGCCGAGGTCGCGGAGGCGATGGCGGTCGCGCACGACGTGCGCATCACGCGCTCGCGTGCGGTGCGCACGAGCGAGTGGCCGGTCGATGTGGTGCGCGGGCAGGATGTCGCAGCCCTCGTCACCGCGACCATCCGAGGCCGACCGCCTGCTCGACACCGCCGGCACGCTCGCCGTCATCGTGCCCGACGCGCTGCTCGGCGACGTCGCCCCGGCCCTCGCCGAGGCGTTCGGAGCCGAGTTCGGGCGCGGCCCCCTCGGACTCACCCGCCCCATCGCGCTCCTCACCGCGCAGGAGGCCAAGGGACTCGAGTTCGACGTCGTCATCGTGGTCGAGCCGCAGCGCATCGTGGACGAGGTCGCCCGCGGCGCGAGCGCCCTGTACGTCGCCATGACCCGCCCGACGCAGCGCCTGCACCTCGTCACCTCCGCCGCCCTCCCGGTCGGTATCGACGCGGTCGAGGTGACCCTGGACTGAGGCTCGAGTGACGCACGACCGAGTCACACCAGCCACAGTGCCCCCGCACTGGGGGTTTCCCAGCCAACTCGAAGGTCGCAGAGTGGAACCACCGACCGGCGACTTGGGGGAGACGTCGGACGATGGGATCAGGTCCCGTTCGAATGGGCCGGAGGCGGGGGAGCCTCCGGCCCAACGTTCGTTCATCCCCCGGTTGATCCAGCCCTGGGGAACGATGACCGCACCACGCACCGTCCGAACGCTCCGCGTCCGCATCGCGGGCCAGCGGGCGATGCGGGAGGTCGTGGAGGCGCAGGCCGGGGCCCGGCCTCGCACCGCGCTCGAGCGCCTGCTCGGCATCCGCGCACTCACGCCGTCGGCGCGCCGCGCGTACGACACCGCACTCGGTGACGCGGTCGTGGGTCCGATGCTCGAGCAGCTCGGCCCACGCTGGGATGTGCTGCACGACGTGCCGGTCTCGCCGCGGGACACCGACGGGGTGAGCAGGACGATCGACCACCTCGTGATCGGCCCGGCGGGAGTGTTCGCGATCCGCGCCGTGCACTGCGCCGGCGAGGACGTGGTGGTGGACGGCGCCGCGCTCGTGATCGGCGGCGTCGCCCGCGACGACTTGGCCGAGCTCGCGGCATCCGCGGCGTTCGCGGGGCACGTTCTGGCTCCGGCGGCTGCCGACGGATCGGAGGATCTCGAGGTCATCCCGCTGCTCGTTGCGGTGGAGGCGGCGCGCATCGTGGTGCGTGTCGAGCCGGAGGCGGTGGGGGTGATCGGGCTGTCGCAGGTGCGGCGGACCCTCGGGCAGCGGCGGCCGCGGCTGGGGGGCGAGGCTGCGGCATCCATCTCCGACCTCGCGGACCGTGCGGAGACGTGGCCGGCGGCGCCCGATGACGACGGCGACGGTCTCCGCGCCGAGTTCGAGGTCATCCGCACGCAGGTGTCGGTGGCCCTTCGGCGCCGAACGACCTGGGCGCTCGCGATCTTCGGCACCGGAGCGCTCATGATGTTCACCGCGATCGCGGCATACGTCACGTTCGTCGTGCTCGGCTAGCCGCCCGGCGGTCCGGACAGGCGCCTCCCAGCCCGGCTCAACGAGAATCGACGCATGTTCCGCCGGCACCCGATCCTCACCGTGGTCACGCTCGCGTACCTCGTGGTGGTCGGCGTCATCACGCTCGCGCCGGCGCCGACCAGTCGCGAGTCGATCCTGTGGCGGGTCGTCGACGTGTTCGACCGGTTCCCCGCGACGCGCTGGCTCGACTACCCGACGGTCGAGTTCCTGGCCAACGTGGCGATGTTCGTGCCGCTCGGGGTGCTCATGGTGCTCCTGCTCGGTCGGCGGCTCTGGTGGCTCGGCATCCTCGTCGGGGTCGGACTCACGCTCGCGATCGAGTTCGTGCAGCAGGCACTGCCGACCCGGGTCTCCGACCCGCGCGACCTGCTCGCGAACACGATCGGTGCCACGCTCGGCGTGCTGGTCGCGCTCGTGATGACCGCGGGCAGCGCCAGGCGCGCTCGGGTCGCTGCGCGCTACTCCTCGTCGTAGTCGAACGCGTCGCGCACGTGGTCGTTGAAGTAACGGCCGGGTGACCCGTCCGGCGGCTCGATGAGCGACTCGGCGACCTCCGGCGGCACGTCGTGGTACCGGTAGTTCGTGCCATTGACGAACCGCACGCGCAGTTCCCGAGCGAGGGGATCGTAGGCGACCGCCCGCAGCATGGTCGAGGTCAGGATGTGCCAGGTTGCATCCACAGCCATGCGTTCCACCATACGCTGGCAGCATGCGGCTGCTCTGGTTCGTGCCGTACCCCGTGGTGGTCGTGGTGCACCTCGGCGGCCTGTTCCTCCGGGACCTCGGCGTGCCCGTCGCGGGCGACGTCGCGAGCGCCACGAAGCCGATGCTGATGCTCGCGCTGCTCGGCGGCTTCCTCGCGGCGACTCCGGCACCGCGGGCACGCATCGCGGTCTGGACGAGTGCCGCGCTCGTCCTGTCACTCGCCGGTGACGTGCTCTTCGCGCAGCCGGGCGACCTCGGCTTCATCCTCGGTCTCGGCTGCTTCCTCGCGGCACACGTCGCGTACACGATCCTGTTCCTCGGGCCGCTCAGGACGTCGAGGATGCCGCGGCTCGCCGCCCTCTACGGCCTCTGGTGGTTCGGCCTGGTCGCCGTGCTCCTCCCGCACCTCGGCGGGCTCGCCGTGCCGGTGCTCGTGTACGGCGCCGTGCTCGGACTCTCCGCCGCCTCCGCCCTCAGCACCAACCGCACCATCGCCGTCGGTGCGCTGCTGTTCCTGCTCTCCGACTCGGTGCTCGCGTTCAAGCTGTTCTTCCCCGGTTTCGACTTCTGGCAGAAGGACTTCGTCACGATGGCGCTGTACTGCGCCGGCCAGGGCCTCATCGCACTGGGTGTGGTCTTCGCGACGCGCTCGCGGGTGTCGGTCGCGGCGAGTACAACGGAAGCATGAGCGAAGCAGCGAAGGCCTGGGTCGACGGCTACGTGAAGGCGTGGACGTCGAACACCGAGGATGACATCCGCGCCCTGTTCACCGAAGGCGCGGTGTACGAGTTCCGTCCGAACGATCCCGAGCCGTGGCGCGGTCTCGATGCGATCGTGGCCGGTTGGCTGAAGAGTCCGGATGACCCGAAGGAGTGGACCTTCGAGTGGCACCCGGTCGCGACCGAGGGCGCGACGGCCACGATCCAGGGCGTCACGACCTACGACGACGGCAAGGATCACAAGGCGTACGACAACCTTTGGGTGATCACGCTCGAGCCCGATGGTCGCGCGAGCCACTTCACGGAGTGGTACATGGAGCGCAAGGCCGACTAGCGCGCGGCTACCCGCGAACGCACTCGCCCGAGCCGACCGGCGCGGTCAGCGCGGCTGCGTCGTCGATGACCGGATCGAGCTCGGCCATCGTCATCGCGAAGCCGACGTTCTGCGTCTCCGCGGAGCGGGCGAACACCACGCCGACCACTTCACCGGTGGTGGCGAGCAGCGGTCCGCCCGAGTTGCCCTCCTGCACGTTCGCGGCGAGCGTGTAGATCTCGCGGAGCGTTCCGCCGTCCCCGTAGATGTCGGGCACCCGGGTCTGGCCCACGGCGACCACCTGGGCGGGGCTCGCCGTGAACGGGCCGCCGTGCGGGTAGCCCTGCACCGCGGCATCCAGCCCGGGGGAGAGGGTGTCGCCGATCGGGATCGGCGCGACGTCGAATCCCTCGACCGCGATCACCGCAAGGTCGTCGATGGGATCGAAGTAGACGACGCGTGCCGCCGGCGACCTCGCCGTTCAGCGCCTCCACGACGGGCTCGGTCACACCGGCGACGACGTGGGCGTTCGTGACGATGCGTCCGGGGGCGACGACGAACCCGGTGCCGGACTGGCTCTGCCCGCACGCGACCGCGTTGCCGGTCACGCGCACCACGGACTGGGCGGCGGCGTTGAGTGCGGCCGAGCCGGTGTCGACCTGCGGGATCTCGGGTGGGTCGCCCGTGAGCGCCTCGGTGATCCGCGGGAGGCCCTCCTCGACCACGATCGATCGCAGCTGGGCGAGCCAGGCCTGCACCGGGTCGGGCGTGACGTTGTCGATCACGCGGATGACGGTCGATCCCGCGACCGCGCGCGACAGGAACGGCACCCCGAGCTGGATGACGCTGAACGCGAGCACCGACGCGACGAGCGACGCCACCGCGAACGTGACCAGGCCGCCCACGAGCCGGTCGAGCGCACTGAGCGGGGACCTGCGCATCCCGCGCCGGATGCCGCGCCCCACCGCCACCCCGAGCGCGTGCCCGATCCCGACCAGCACGAGCGCCACCGCGATGGTGGCGAACGGCCGGAGCCCCGGGAACGGCACCCACTCCGCGACCAGCGGCGCGGCGAAGAACGCGGCGACCACGCCCGCGAACGCGCCGATGATCACGGCGAGGCTGCCGAGCAGCCCATGAGTGAAGCCGTAGATGGCGTAGCCGAGCAGCAGCACGCACAGCAGCACGTCGAGGATGAGCACTTCACTCATCGGGCAACCTCGCTCACATGCCGAGGGTACGGCGCGCGGCTGGAGGTTGCCGTGCAGCGCGCCCGTACACTCTCAAGCATGGCCAGTCCCGAGTCCATGACCGATGCGGCGCCGCGTCGCCGACCGTCCGCTCTCGTGATCGTCGCGTTCGTGCTCGAGGTACTGCTGCTCGTGCTGTTCGTGCCCGTGATGATCTACAGCGAACTGCTGCAGGCGAGCCCCGACCCCAGCGGTCGTGCGAACGCTGTGAGCATCACGGTGCTGCTGCTCGTCGTCGCCATCGTGCTCGTGATCGGATCGGTCGTGGGCTACCTGCGCGATCGCAAGACGGGGGTGCCGATCGGGTTCGCGGTCGCCGCCATCGCCCTCGGCGTACTGCTCGCCATCGGGCACGCCGGCGTCATGCTCCCGAACGCGCTGACCTAGTCATGACCGAGACTCCCCAGTCGAAGCCCGCCCGGCGTCGCACGCCCGCGGGGGCGTGGCAGGTCGTCATCCTGCTGGTCATGCTCATCATCGTCACGCCGGTCACGGTCGCGGTGCCGGCGTTCCCGCGTCCGCTCGCGATCACGGTCGCCGCGCTGTTCGCCGTGGTCGGTTTCGGCACGCTCGCCTGGTCGTTCGTCTCGCTCTGGCGAACGTGGGGCACGAAGGCGATCGGCGGGCCGATCATCGGGTGCGTGCTCGGTGCGATCGTCGTGACGGTCGTGCTGCTCGTGACGGTGCCGCTCGCGTTCGCAGCGTGACCTCGGGCCGCACCCCGCCCCTCTGCTAGACTCCCAAGGTTGCCGTCCAACGGCCGCGGACAAAGAGAGCTCGAGCATCCTGCTACGGGCGCCGCGCAACGAGGAGAAAGGGGATCACTTCTATGGCTCTTGAAGCCGATGTCAAGAAGGCGATCATCGATGAGTACGCTACCCACCCGGGCGACACAGGGTCCCCCGAGGTACAGGTCGCGATGCTGACGCAGCGCATCAAGGATCTGACCGAGCACCTCAAGGAGCACAAGCACGACCACCACTCACGTCGTGGTCTGCTGCTCCTGGTCGGACAGCGCCGCCGTCTGCTGGGCTACCTGCAGGACATCGACATCGAGCGTTACCGCTCGCTGATCGAACGTCTGGGGCTGCGCCGCTAACGCGATCGCGTCGAACTTGACGACGGGCCGTCATCCTTCGGGATGGCGGCCCGTTCTTCGTTCCTAGGAGAACAACAGCACCGCGCCGAGCACGAGCAGCGTGACGCCCACCACGGCGAATCCCGCGCCCGCGATGCGTGCCCCGAGGGGCTGGGGCGGGGTGTCGTAGAGTCCGGGCTGGTCGCCGAACATGCCCTGGAGCTGGCGGCGGGCATCCTGCACGATGCGTTCGGCGTTGCGCCAGACGATCACGCCGGCGACGATCGCGAGGATGCCGAACCCGGCGAGCGCGAGCACGGCCGGCAGCGAATCCACCTTCGTAGTCTCACAGGTATCGTGGCGGGGTGGCCGACCCGACCGATGTGCGCGTCCGTACCGGCCTGTGGCGATTCGGAGCGACACCGGCGCGGCTCGGGCTCGACGGTGAGCGGCTGTCGGTCACGTCGGTGGATCCGCAGACCGGCCAGACCAACGCACTCATCGTCAGCGCGATGATCGATCGCATCACGGCGTCGGCCTCCGGCAGCGTGATCACGCTCGTGATCGAGGGCAACCCGTACCGCCTCGATTTCGGGGGGCGCGGCTGGCCGGCGCGCATCTCCGAATGGCGCACGGTGCTGGAGTTCGCCGGCCTCCCGGTGCCGTACCGGTCGATGAAGCCGGTGTTCACCGTGCTCATCACGGTCGGAGTCAGCATCCTCGTCGTGCCGTACCTGTACAGTCTCGGCTTCGCCCTGCTCGGCCTCATCATGCGTCCACTGCTGGGCATCTCGCCCTGACCCTCGACCGAGGAGCGTGCAGCGCCCGGGCCTGGCAGTAGCATTGGGCGATTTCACCGCCGTGGTGTTCATCAGGGGCAGATCGAGGATCGCATGAGCAAGTCGACACGCATGGAGCGCTTCCGCTACTGGTTCGACGGATGGATGTCACGGGGCACCGTCGCCCTCATGGCCCTGCTCGGCATCGCCACCGTCGTCTTCGTCGCCGTCCTCGGTGCGATCACGGTGATCGTCCTCCTGCTCACCCGCGACCGGGACAACCTCGATCCCGACCGCGCCGACTCGGTCTGGGACATCTTCTGGGGCAGCCTCATGCGCACCCTCGACCCCGGGACCATGGGCGGCGACCAGGGCTGGTTCTTCCGCATCCTGATGCTCATCGTCACCATCGGCGGTCTGATCATCGTGGCGAGCCTCATCGGCATCGTGTCCGGCGCGTTCGACTCGAAGGTCGAGGAGCTGCGCAAGGGCCGCTCGCGCGTGCTCGAGTCCGACCACACGCTCATCCTCGGCTGGAGCCCGAAGGTGTTCCAGATCGTGAGCGAGCTCGTGATCGCGAACGAGTCGCGCAAGAAGGCGGTCATCGTCATCCTCGCCGACCACGACAAGGTCGAGATGGAGGATGCGCTCCGCTCGAAGATCCCGAACACCCTCGGCACCAAGCTCGTCTGCCGCTCGGGCGACCCGATGGATCTCGTCGACCTCGAGCTCGTCGACCCGCACGGCGCGCGCAGCATCATCGTGCTCGCCCCGGAGGGCTCGGACGACCCCGACATCGACGTCATCAAGACCACGCTCGCGATCACGAACAACCCGCGCCGCAAGGCGGGCAAGTACCACGTCGTCGGCGAGATCCGCGACAGTGCCAACATGGAGACCGCCGAGCTGGTCGGCAAGGATGAAGCGAGCTGGGTGCTCGGCACCGACCTGATCAGCCGCATCACCGTGCAGACCTGCCGCCAGTCCGGGCTCTCGCTGGTCTACACCGAGCTGCTGGACTTCGACGGCGACGAGATCTACTTCAGTGAGCAGCCCGCGCTCGTGGGCAGGACCTACGCCGAGGCGCAGCTGCACTTCGCCGACTGCTCGGTGATCGGCATTCAGCACGACGGCGCCGTCAGGGTGAACCCGCCCGCTTCGACGGTCATCGCGGCCGGCGACCAGCTCATCGTCATCGCCGAGGATGACAGCGTGATCAAGCTCGGCACCGCCGGCACCGTCGACCGCAGCAAGATCGCGCTGAGCCCGGTGCCCGCACTCGGCCCGGAGCGCACGCTCGTGCTCGGCATCAACCAGCGCCTGCGCACGATGCTCACCGAACTCGACGAGTACGTCGCGAAGGGCTCGGAGGCCGTCGTGGTCGCCGACCGCAAGGATCCCGACCTGCCGCGCTTCGACAACCTCGCGGTGCGCTACGAGCGCGGTGACACGACGAGCCGCGCCGTGCTCGAGAAGCTCGACACCTCGAGCTTCGACCACATCATCGTGCTCGCCGACAAGGACGGCGACCCGCAGCGCTCCGACGCCCGCACGCTCGTGACCCTGCTCAACCTGCGCGAGATCGCGGCGAAGACCGGACGACCGAGCAGCGTCGTGTCCGAGATGATCGACGACCGCAACCGCGAGCTCGCCGAGGTCACCCAGGCCGATGACTTCATCGTGAGCGATCGGCTGATCAGCCTCATGCTCTCGCAGCTGAGCGAGACCGAGAACCTCAAGGCGGTCTTCGACGAGCTGTTCAACTCGGAGGGTTCCGAGGTCTACCTGCGTCCGGTCGGCGAGTACGTGCGCCTGGACGAGCCCGTGGACTTCACGACCGTCGTCGCGGCAGCCTCCGAGCGCGGCGAGACCGCGATCGGGTACCGCATCGGAGCGAAGGCGCGCAGCGCGGCCGACGGCTACGGCGTGGTCGTGAACCCGCTCAAGTCGGCGGCCAACGCGTTCACGGCGGGCGACCGCGTCATCATCCTCGGCGACGGCTGAGCGCGCCGCCGGATACGATTCCAGACATGGATGGTGTGGCTGAGCCCGAATTCGAACGCGGCGACGAGGGCAAGGGAACGTTCAACAGCTACAAGTACGACCTGCTGCCGAACAACCGGCGGGTGCGCCTGCGCCTCGCGGGCAGCAACCCGCACCAGGACACGCTCCGCGACATCGTGGATAGCGGTGCATCCCCGCTCGAGACCGCGATCAGCCGGCGCTCGACGGAGCAGGAGCGCGTCGACGCGCCCATCGAGATCCGGCTGTTCACCGGCTCGCGGGTGAGCCCGCCGGTCGGCACCGTGCCGCGCGGGCTCGAGTCGATCGTCGACGAGGCCCTCTCGCGGCTCGACAAGCTCGGACGCAAGCAGCGCATCCCGGCCGCCATCATCCGCAAGGGCGGCAAGTACCGCGTGGAACTGCTACTCGGCGAGACCCGCTAGGGCACCGGAGTACTCCACCAGGAACTCCCGGAACTGCTCGTCGGTGCTCGATGAGCCCTCCGACCGGTTCAGGATGACCCGAACCGCGAGGTTCGCGTACTGCAGGTCCACGATCGTGAGGTCGACGCCGTTGGCCGCCTCGTGCCAGCCGACTGCCGTCACCTCGGGCGACGAGGTGGCGATCTCGAGCGGTTCGACGTCGCTCGACCACGATCCGGAGCCGTCGGGGAACACGAAGAAGTAGTGCGGGCAGCCCGCGATGCCGGCGCGCAACGCGTCCGGGTAGTTCGCGGCATCCTCGGGGCGTTCGAAGACCCGCGCCACCATCGAGAGGTAGTCGGTGTCGTTGACGTAGCTGCCGAGGTCGGCGACCCGATCGGATCGGTTGGACTCGTCGGGGTTCTCCGGCGCCACGGGCGAGTAGTCGAGCGCGAACGAGCAGCCGGCCGGTGTGCCGCTGCCCTCCACGTACAGGTCGGCTGAGCTGTCCGCGTAGGCGCCCGCGATGGAGGGCTTCGCGTAGCCGGACTCCTCGTCGAACACGAGGGCGAGTGCGGGGATGCCGTCCGGCCGGCGCAGCTCGAGCGCCTGGTCGAAGGTCAGGCAGTCGTCGCACGATGCCGCGGCGGTCGCCACCGGGGATGATCCGCCCTCTCCGGCGTCCGGTTCGCTGCCGGTCAACGAGTTCCCCAGCGTCGAGAACAGTGCGAACAGCGCGCCCGCGAGCACGACGAGCGCCACGACGATGCCGACGCCGACGATCACCCCGAGTCGCGACGAGGACTTGCCCGCGCCGAGCCCGGCGGGGGAGCGGCGTTCTGGGCGAACGGTGTCGAGGGCAGCGGATACGGCTGCGGCGCCGGCAGCGCCGTGCCGGACACGGGTGGTGGCGGGGGCGTCCCATCGATGGGCGGCGTGACGGATGGCACGGGCTCCGGCGGGGGCGGCGGAGGGGGAATCGAACTCATGATGCAAGGAGGCTAACAGCGACGAGGTCGGGGCAGGCGCGGTCCTAAGCTTTGCTCATGGGAACTGGGACCCCGCTCCGTCTGGCGCGTGCCGCCGTCGTCGCCACGGCCGTCGTCACGCTGCTGTCGGGATGCCTGTGGGACCTCGAGCATCGCGTCGAGGAGGGGGTCATCGAGGAGGAGTTCGACGGCCCGTTCTACGAATTGCCCGCCGATCTGCCCGCTGGTGAGCCGGGGGCGCTCATCCGCAGTGAACCCATCCTGAGCGCGCCGATCGGCACGAGTGCCTGGCGGGTGATCTACCACTCGCGGGACATGGCGGGCAACGACATCCCGGTGTCCGCGGTGGTGATCGAGCCCGACGGTCCGGCACCGGATGGCGGACGTCCGATCGTGTCGTGGGCGCACCCGACCACGGGCTCGCTCGCGAACTGCGCTCCGTCGCTCGGCGTCGATCCGTTCCTGCTCATCGAGGGCCTGCACGAGCTGCTCGACGCCGGGTTCGCGATCGCGGCCACGGACTATCCGGGGATGGGCGTGCCCGGGCCATCCTCGTACCTGCTCGGGGTCACCGAGGGCAACAGCGTGCTCGACGCGGCGCGGGCGGCGCGCAACCTGCCCGACACGCACGTGAGCGAGGACCTGTGGCTGTGGGGTCACTCCCAGGGCGGCCAGGCCGCACTGTTCGCCGCACAGGATGCCGCGACCTACGCCCCCGAACTGACCCTGCACGCCGTGGCCGTCGCCGCTCCTGCCGCCGACCTCACCGTGCTGCTGAGCGACGACATCGCGAACCACTCCGGGGTCGCGATCTCGTCGTACGCCTTCCCGGCGTTCGAGGTCGCCTACGCGGACCAGTACTCGCAGGATTCGATGCAGGCGATCCTGACGCCCGCGGGCCAGATCGGGATGCCCGAGATCGAGAAGCTGTGCCTGCTCACCCAGAACGCGGACGTGCAGAAGATCGCCGATCCGCTGGTCGGCAACTTCGTCACGTCGGATCCGTCGACGACCGAGCCCTGGAAGACGATGCTCGAGGAGAACAGTGCGGGCGGCACCCCGATCGGCGTGCCGATCTTCGTCGCGCAGGGCCTCGCCGACACGCTCGTCATCCCGAGCGCGACCGTCGACTACGTCACCGAGTTGTGCGCGGCGGGGGAGCACGTCGACTTCCGTACCTTCGAGGGCGTCGACCACGGATTCATCGCGGATGTCGCGATCCCCGACCTCTTGGTGTGGATCGGCGACGTGCGCAACGACCGCGCGCCCACCACCTGCTAGTCGCATTCGTGGCCCCTGTCTAGGGGTCCCCCAAAATGTGGACATACCGGTCCGTTCCCGTTACCTTGAAACAGTGACACCCGATCACACTCCCGACGACGGTGCTGCCCCCGAACAGTACGACGCCGATTGGTTCCTCTCGCAGTTGCGTGGGCGCCAGCCGGACGCTCCTGCTTCGAGCGCACCGCACTCGAGCGCGCCCGACGCGCCCGAGCCGCTCATCGACCCGACCGCGAAGCGGGTCGACGAGCCGGCGGCAGAGGTCGAGTCCGAGCCGGAGCCACAAGTCGAGCCTGAGGTCGACCTCGAGCCCGCGCCGGAGGTCGAGCCCGAGCCCGAAGTCGAACCCGAACCCGAGCCGGAAGTCGAACCCGAGCCCGAGCCGGACGTCGAACCCGAGGCCGAAGTCGAGCCGGCGCTGGTCGCCGCGGCGATCGCGGTCGTCCCTCGCCGTCCGTCGGCGTTCAACCGCCTCGGAGCACGGGGCCGCAGGGCCAGCGTGCTCGGCGGCATCGCGGCGGCCGCGGCCGTCCTCGCGGTGGCCGGTGCTGCCTTCGCGTCCAGCGGTATTCCGGGCACGCCCGTGGGGATCGCGGACGCGGATGAGCCGCCAGCTGCATCCGAGTCCCAGGACCCGACGCGCTCACCCGACCCGACGGGCACGCAGCTCCCGACCCTGCCCGATTCGACCGAACCCGACCGCGGTGCGCCCGATTGGACCTACGAGGCGCAGCCGGTAGCGGATGCGCCCAAGGACTTCGATCCGCCGTCGGGTCCGACCACGGGCGACGGCGGCCCCTCCGCGCCGCCCACGTCGACGCCCACGCCGACCGTGACCCCCACGCCGACGCCGTCGGACGAGCCGACGCCGACGCCGACTCCCTCTGACGAGCCCACGCCCGAGCCGACCGTGACGCCGGATCCCGAGCCCACCCCGGATCCCACCCCGACGGAGAACCCCGGGCCGGTCTGCTGGCTGCTGCCGATCGTCTGCTGATCCCGGCCTGGGGTGAGCGGGCTGCATCCCCTGTCGGTGCGCCGGACCCGGTGCGACACTTGAGCATGCGCACGCGGACCGCAGCGGCGGTGGTGATCCCCGCAGTCATCGCGCTGCTCGCCGGCTGTGCCGCCCCGGTCGCCGAGCCCGACGGCCTCACCGCCGCGGGCGTCGACCAGATCCTTGCCGACCTCAGCGTCACCCGCTGGAACGCGCTCATGGGAGAGGACTCGACCCTCGAACGCTCCGAGGTGCAGCGCATCGCGTTCGTGCAGCTCGCGAACGCGCCGGAGCGCTGGGTGGAGTGCCTCGACGAAGCCGGTTTCCCGAACGCGAGTGCGGTCGGCACCGGGGTCTACCTCGGACCGGGGGACGCCGATCGTGGACTGTCGGCGCGTGCCGCACTGTACGTCTGCACGACCGAGTACCCGATCCACCCGGCCTACAACGGGCACCTGAGCACCGACCAGCGCACCCGCCTGTTCGACTACTGGGAGGGACGCCTCGTGCCCTGCCTCGAGTCGCTCGGCTACCCGATCCACGTGCCGGACTCGCTGCGTGACGCGGCGTCGATCGAATCCGACGGCGCCTGGTCGCCCTACGCCCGCATCGATCCGGGGCCGGCTGGCTGGGCCTCCATCGACTCCCGCTGCCCACCGCTGGATGTCGCGGTCTACGGCACATGGCGCGACTGACCCGCGCGGCCCTCGCCGCCGCGCTCACCCTCTCGCTGGCACTCCCGCTCGCCGCGTGCGCGACCCACCCCGTGCCGGCCGGGCTCTCCGCACAGACCGTGGACACCGCGGTGAACGACCGCCGCGACGCGCTCTGGGACCGCTACTTCGGCGCCGCGGATCTCGAGCGGCCGGAGGTCGCGATCGTCGCGTACACCTCGCCCGACCGACTCATGCGGCAGTACGTCGCGTGCATGCACGATGCCGGGTACCCGGACGTGCACGAGTACGGCGACGGCCTGAGCCTCGGGCGCACGTCGGATGCCGACCAGTCCGCGTACCTCGCACTCTGGGTGTGCGCGGCGCAGTACCCGGTGCATCCCGCGCTGCTCGGCTACCTGACCGCCGACGAGCGCGCGTACCTCTGGGACTTCTGGGACAGCCGCACGGTGCCCTGCCTTCGCGGGCTCGGGTTCGACGTCACCGACCTCGGCGATCGCGAGGAGTTCGTGGACGCGCAGGGTGGATACTCGTCGTCACCGTACAGCGGGATCGATCCGTCGGGGCTCGGCTGGGACGGCATCGACGCGGCGTGCCCGCCGTTGTCCGAGCAGGCATTCGGAGTGTGGCATCCCTGATCCAGGGGGTTCACTGGTAGGCTCTTTGACGGTTCATTCAACGTGAACAGCAACACCGGAGCAGGCTGGCAAGAAGCTGGTCATCGGTGGTGGCATCCTGAATCGCTCAGCGGGTCAGTGTGCTTCTACTGTTGGCCAGAGCAGCCGCCAAAGCGCCGTGCGCAACCACCCGCGATTCGCGGGCGTGCGCCGCGCCCCTTTCTGCCTTCTCCTGCTCCTCGAGGGTCATCGCGCACACGGCGCATGACACAACAGAAGGAGAGGAACCCCTTGGAGGGTCCAGAAATCAAGTTCGCCGAAGCCGTCATCGACAACGGCAAGTTCGGCAAGCGCATCGTCCGGTTCGAGACCGGCCGACTCGCGCAGCAGGCGCAGGGCGCGGTCGCCGCGTACCTCGACGAGGAGACGATGATCCTGAGCGCGACCAGCGCCGGGAAGCAGCCGCGTGACGGCTTCGACTTCTTCCCGCTGACCGTGGATGTCGAGGAGCGTTCGTACGCTGCCGGCAAGATCCCGGGAAGCTTCTTCCGCCGCGAGGGACGCCCGTCCACCGAGGCCATCCTGGTCTGCCGCCTCATCGACCGTCCGCTCCGTCCGACGTTCGTCGAGGGCCTCCGCAACGAGGTGCAGATCGTCATCACCGTGCTGGCCATCGCGCCGGACGAGTTCTACGACGCGCTCGCGATCAACGCGGCCAGCGCCTCCACCCAGATCTCCGGCCTGCCGTTCTACGGCCCGGTCGCGGGTGTGCGTCTCGCCCTCATCGGCGACCAGTGGGTCGCGTTCCCCAAGTTCAGCCAGCTGGCTGACGCGGTGTTCGACCTCACCGTCGCCGGTCGTCTCGTCACCGACGAGAACGGCAACGAGGATGTCGCGATCATGATGGTCGAGGCCGAGGCCACCGAGGTGGCCTGGGACCTCATCAAGGCCGGAGCGACCAAGCCCGACGAGGCCGTCGTCGCCCAGGGCCTCGAGGCCTCCAAGCCGTTCCTCAAGGCGCTCGTCAAGGCCCAGCAGGAGCTCGCGGCGCAGTCGGCGAAGGCCATCCAGGAGTTCCCGCTGTTCCCGCCGTACTCGGACGCCGCCTACAACGCGGTCGCCGAGCTGGCGTACGACGAACTCCGCTCGATCTACCTGATCGCTGACAAGACCGAGCGCAACAACGCGGACGACGCCCTCAAGGAGCGCGTCAAGCTCGCGATCAACGAGAAGGTGCAGAACGGCGAGCTCGGCGGGGAGATCCCGCCGATGGTCAGCGCGGCCTACAAGTCGGTCACGAAGAAGATCGTGCGCGGTCGCATCCTCACCGAGGGCGTTCGCATGGACGGCCGCGGCCTGAGCGACATCCGGGCCCTGGATGCCGAGGTGCAGGTCATCCCGCGCGTGCACGGCTCCGCGATCTTCCAGCGCGGTGAGACGCAGATCCTCGGCGTCACCACGCTCAACATGCTCAAGATGGAGCAGCAGATCGACTCCCTCGCGCCGATCAAGAAGAAGCGCTACCTGCACCACTACAACTTCCCGCCCTACTCGACCGGTGAGACCGGCCGGGTCGGTTCGCCGAAGCGTCGCGAGATCGGGCACGGCTTCCTCGCCGAGCGCGCCCTCGTGCCGGTGCTGCCGCCCCGCGAGGAGTTCCCGTACGCGATCCGCCAGGTGTCCGAGGCGCTGAGCTCGAACGGCTCGACGTCGATGGGCTCGGTCTGCGCGTCCACCCTGTCGCTGCTCAATGCCGGTGTGCCGCTGCGCGCGCCGGTCGCGGGCATCGCGATGGGCCTCGTGTCCGACGAGGTCGATGGTGTGACGCGCTATGCGGCACTCACCGACATCCTCGGTGCCGAGGACGCGCTGGGCGACATGGACTTCAAGGTCGCCGGCACGTCGGAGTTCGTCACGGCCATCCAGCTCGACACGAAGCTCGCGGGCCTGCCCTCGAGCGTGCTCGACGGTGCGCTCAAGCAGGCCAAGGAGGCTCGCACCGCGATCCTCGCCGTGCTGAATGCCGCGATCGACGGTCCCGACGAGATGGCGCCGACTGCGCCGCGAGTCATCTCCGTGCAGATCCCGGTCGACAAGATCGGCGAGCTGATCGGCCCGAAGGGCAAGACGATCAACCAGATCCAGGACGACACCGGCGCCGACATCTCGATCGAGGACGACGGCACGGTGTACATCGGTGCGGTCGACGGTCCGTCGGCCGAGGCTGCTCGCGCCGCGGTGAACGCGATCGCGAACCCGCTGAACCCGGAGATCGGCGAGCGGTTCCTCGGAACCGTCGTCAAGCTCGCGACGTTCGGTGCGTTCGTCTCGCTCACGCCGGGCAAGGACGGACTGCTGCACGTCTCCGAGGTGCGCAAGCTCGCCGGTGGCAAGCGCGTGGAGAACGTCGAGGACGTGCTCTCGGTCGGCCAGAAGATCCAGGTCGAGATCACCAAGATCGATGACCGTGGAAAGCTTTCGCTCGCCCCGGTCACCGACGACGCCGTGCCGGCGGACACCGAGGGTCGCGACGCGGCCTCCGATGGCCCGCAGCAGCCGGCCGAGGGTGCCGAGGTGCCTTCGGAGGTCTAAGGCCGCCTGAGTCGAGAACGCCCGTCCCGCTTCGCGCGGGGCGGGCGTTCCGTCGTTCTCCCGAGGATTCGTCGCTGAAATCGTGGCAGCGTTATCAATTCGTAATCACCCCCACTCGGGGGGCAACGATACGTCTGCATGGGACCTAGCCTGATCTGGTGACCCGAATCACGACGCCGTTCGACAGCTTCATGTCCGACTTCACCGCCCTCTGGGACGAGTTCTGGGTGATCGGGGTGATCGTGCTGGGGGCGGCGATGATCATCGCCTTCGCGATGCTCATCTCGCGGTCGCGAGTGCGCGCGAGGCTCAAGCAGCCGCAGTACCGGCGGCACACCTACTGGGAGTAGCTCCGCAGCGTCAGCTCTCCGAGACGCCCATGAGCGTCGCGCGCCCGACGATGTGCGACGCCAGGTGCCCGCCGAGCAGTGCCGGCGTGCAGTCATCCGGCAGGTCGAGCCGCTCGACGGAGAGCGCGCTCACCGTGAAGTAGTAGCGGTGCTCGCCGTGGCCGGCGGGCGGTGCCGCGCCGAGGAAGCGCTGCTGCCGGATCTCGTTGTGCACCGTCAGCGCGCCGCCCGGCAGCAGCCCGGCATCCGGGTTGCCGGCGTCGGCGGCGAGGGAGGTGACCTTCGCGTCCAGGTTGTAGACCGCCCAGTGCCACCATCCGCTGCCGGTCGGTGCGTCTGGGTCGAACACGGTGAGGGCGAAGCTGCGGGTGCCGGATGGCGCGCCATCCCAGTGCAGCGTGGGGGAGCGGTCCTCGCCACCCGCCCCCATGATCGCCGATCGCGCCCACTGGGGCAGCATGTCGCCGTCCCGGAAGTCCGGACTCTCGAGCAGGAACGTCGGCACCTCGGGGAGGCGCCAGTACGGATCGTTGGCCATCAACCCAGTATCGCGGCTAGTCGACGATGACCGGCGGCTGGTACGGGTCGAACACCCCGAGCCCGGCCAGCAGCATGATGAGGGCGGTCAGCAGCGCGAGCGCCGCGATGACGATCGTGAGCACGACGAGCAGGCGGGTCGGTGCCGGCTTGCGCACGAGGTACAGCACGACCATCGCGATGAACAGCGCGGCGATGATCGCGATGCTGATGAACGGCAGCCAGTTCGGGATGACGGTCGTGCAGCCGGGAGGCGCAGGGTAGATCAGGATGCAGACCCTCGGCCCGGTCATCGACCACAGCCACGCGATCGACACGACGCTCAGCACGCCGGCGATCACGAGCCAGATCCACGGCTTCGGGGTCGTGCTCGAGGAGACTTCGTTGGTCATGGTGCACTCCGGTTCTCTGGTGGGCCTACCTATCAAGACGAAGAGCCCGCCCGCTTCGTTGGGATCATCCAACACGGTGCGGTAACGATTCGGGTATGTCGCGCCGAAAAAACCTTCGGCTCCGAATATCCTGAGAAAGCCTTGGGGAGGCGACATGATCGAGATCTCGACTGCGAGTACCGTGCCGGGGGGCGCCGCGCCGCAGGATGCCGTGCGCACGCGCCACATCGGGGTGTCCGACCTCCGGGTGTTCCCGATCGCGATGAGCGGCAACGTGTTCGGGTGGACCGCGGATGACGCTGCCGCCGGCGACATCCTCGACGCCTACGTCGCGAGCGGCGGCAACTTCATCGACACCGCAGACGCGTACGCCGCGGGCCGCAGCGAGACGATGATCGGCAACTGGATGCGCCGCCGCCGCAACCGCTCCGAGCTGGTCGTCGCCACCAAGGTCGGCAAGAGCGCCGACAATCCCGGCCTGTCACCGCGCGCGATCACCCGCGCCGTGGACGCTTCGCTCGGCCGCCTCGGCACGAGCCACATCGACCTGCTGTACCTGCACGTCGACGACCTCACCGTGCCGTTCGAGGAGACCCTGCTCGCCGTGGACGCGCTGATCAGGTCGGGCAAGGTGCGGTGGTTCGGCGGATCCGACCACACCGGCAACCGGATCATCGAGGCCCGGATCGCCTGCGCCCAGCTCGGCGTCGCGCCGATGGTCGCGCTGCAGAAGCACTACAACCTGCTGCACCGCACCGAGTACGAGGGCGACCTCGCGAACGTCGCAGCGACCCAGTCGCTCGGCGTGATGCCGCGGTTCGCGCTCGCGAGCGGATTCCTCGCCGGCAAGTACCGCACGAAGGCCGACCTCACCGGCAACCGCCGCGGCGACGAGGCGAGCCGCTACCTCGGGCGCCGAGGGCTTCGCGTGCTCTCCGCCCTCGACGCGGTCGCCGCCGACCTCGATGCGAGCGTGGCGTCGGTCGCGCTCGCCTGGCTGCTCACGCGACCGAACGTGGTCGCGCCCGTGGTGTCGGCGAGCCGGGCGGATCAGGTCGCGGACCTCGTGGCCGCGCCATCCCTGCGTCTCACGCGACACCACGTCGCAGACCTCGAGCGCGCGACCGCCTGACGGCCGCGCGCCCAGCGATCAGGGCGCGATCAGGGCAGCAGGCCCGGCACGACCAGCCAGCCGAACAGCACGAGCAGCAGCACGGTGTTGAGGATGAGCGCGATGAGCGTCGCGATCCACACCCGTCCGCGTCCGCGGACGATGACGGCGATGACGAGCACGATCTCGAGCAGCGCCGACCAGAACCAGGGCGCGACGATCACGAGCGCCGGCACGAACTGCGAGACGAGCAGGGCAGCACCGAACAGGATCTCCAGGACGCCGATGATCGTGCCGGATCCGCGGCCGCGGAGCCTCGCGACGCCGTCGAAGACGGCCAGCAGCGAGACGATGATGATGAGGATCAGGAGAAATGACAGGACCATGCGAGTTCCCTCCGTTCGGCACCCCCTCCGCCACCCAGTGCGGCGGTGCCGGCATCCACCCTATGGGCAGGGATGCGTCGGTGACGGGGGCCTTGCGGCGGTGATCGCCGAGCCGCTATGCAGCTCAGGGGAGTGCTCGACGCGCTCAGCGGGCGGGCACGGAGGAGCTGGCCTCGTCGACCACGTGCGCCGCGACGCGGGTGAGCGCGGCAGCGGCCGCGACCGGGTCGCCGGCGTAGCCGCCGGTCATCGCGCCGTCACGGGCGAGCAGCAGCTCGTCGGCGGCGTCACCCGGAACCTCGTGACCGAGCGAGCGCATGAGGTCGGAGAGGGTGTCGGTGTACCACTCACGGTGCGCCGTGACGATCTGGCGCACGGGATGCGCCGCATCGGGGAACTCCGCCGCCGCGTTGATGAACGGGCAGCCACGGAACCCGGGGCGCGAGATCTCCTCGACGATCGAGGCGAGGTAGCGGTCGACGGCATCCTTTGGGCTGGACGCAGCGCTGATGATCGCGTCGAGTTCGTGCCGGGTCGCGATGTGGCGCGCGGTGATGTAGTCGACGATCAGGTTGTCCTTGGCGCGGTAGTGCTTGTAGAAGGTCGCCTTGGTGACCGAGGAGGCCGCGATGATGCGGTCGACGCCCACGTTGCGGATGCCGTCCTCGTAGAAGAGCTCGTTGGCCGTCTCGAGGATGCGGCCCTTAGCAGGAGCGCGCTGCGGGATCGAGGCCGATTGCAATTGGCTCTCGGCGATCAGGCTCACAGCGCGCTCCTAGCGGGTGAAGACCCATCGGGGCGGGTCATTCATTCGGGTGCATCACGCCATCGGGTTGGCGGTGATGCGCAGGCTTCGGGTGCCTGGGAAACAACATAACACATGAGGACAGACAGACCAGTCTGTTTGTCCACATCGCTCACCGGGAGTGAGCGATTCGTCGAACTTCGCAAGGGGGCCGAGCGTTCCGCCGCATCGCATAGGCTTCCCGGGTGATGAACGGTGCTGTCGCCCTCCCGTTGGACCTGGCCGAACTCTCGTTCACCGCATCCGGGGACTCGCTCGTGCGACGCAGCGTGCTGCCGAGCGGCGTGCGCATCCTGACCGAGGCCGTGCCGGGAGCGCGCAGCGCCACGATCGGCTACTGGGTCGCCGTGGGCTCCCGCGACGAGCAGCCGGGCACGTTCGGCTCCACGCACTTCCTCGAGCACCTGCTGTTCAAGGGCACGACGACCCGCACCGCGCTCGACATCGCGGTGTCGTTCGACGGCGTCGGTGGCGAGCACAACGCGCTCACCGCCAAGGAGTACACCTGCTACTACGCGAAGGTGCGCGACCAGGACCTGCCGATGGCGGTCGACGTGCTCGCCGACATGTTCGTGTCGAGCCTGATCGACCCGGACGAGTTCGAGAACGAGCGCGGCGTCATCCTCGAGGAACTCGCCATGGCCGACGATGACCCAGGGGATGTCACGAGCGAGCGCTTCTTCGAGGCCGTGTTCGGCGAGCATCCACTGGGCCGCCCGATCGGCGGCAGCCCGGAGTCGATCCAGGCGGTGCAGCGCGACGCGGTGTGGGACCACTACCGCGCGAACTACCGTGCCCAGGACCTCGTGATCACCGCCGCGGGCGCCGTCGACCACGATGTGCTCGTCGCGGGCGTCACCGCGGCGCTCGAGCGCGGCGGCTGGAACCTCGATGCGCCGGCCGCTCCGGTCGCGCGACGGGATGCCACGGCCGACGTGATCGAGCGCGGCAGCCCGCTCGTGGTGGTGCAGCGTCCGATCGAGCAGGCCAACATCATCCTCGGCGTCGCCGGCATGGCCGCCTCGGACGATCGGCGCTGGACCCAGAGCGTCATGAACTCGATCCTGGGCGGCGGCATGTCGAGCCGGCTGTTCCAGGAGATCCGCGAGCAGCGCGGCCTTGCCTACTCGGTCTACTCGTTCACGCCGAGCTACTCGGACGCCGGCTGCATCGGCCTGTACGCGGGCTGCTCGCCCGCCAAGGCCGGGCAGGTCGCCGAACTCATGCTCAGCGAGTTCCGCAAGCTCGCGTCGGACGGCGTCTCGGACGATGAGCTGCAGCGCGCGCTCGGGCAGCTCGGCGGAGCATCCGCTCTCGCGCTCGAGGACTCCGACACGAGGATGTCGCGGCTCGGGCGCAGCGAGCTGACCCAGGGTGAGTTCGTGGACCTCGACGAGGCGCTGCGGCGCCTCTCGCTCGTCACCCGCGCCGGCATCCAGGATCTCGCGCAGGAGCTCGTGTCGCGTCCGCTGTCGGTCGCGGCCGTGGGCACCGTCGATGAGGAGACCTTCGCGGGACTGGCAACGGTGCCGGTCCCGGCATCCGAGTAGTACGTTCGAATCACGCAGGAATCGCAGGAATCATGCCCCACTACCTCTACCTCGTGCGCCACGGCGAACAGCAGGACGCCGAGTACGGCCTTCCCGACGGCCCGCTCTCCGAGCGCGGCAAGCGCCAGGCCACCGCGATCGCGGAGCGCCTGAGCGGAGTGCCGTTCAGTCGCGCGTTCCACTCGCCGCTCGAGCGCGCGGAGGAGACCGCGCGGATCATGACGCAGCGGATGCCCGCGCTCGACTCTGAGCCGTCCGCACTGCTCATGGACTGCATCCCGTCCGGCCCCAGTCCCGACATGCCCAAGGCGTTCGAGTCCTTCTTCGGAGGGGTGACGCAGGAGGAGATCGACGCTGGGGAGGCGCAGATGGCGGATGCCGTCGCCGAGTTCCTCACCCCGGCACGCGAGGACCGCCACGAGCTGCTCATCACCCACAACTTCGTGATCTCGTGGTTCGTGCGCGAGGTGTTCGGCTCGCCGTCCTGGCGCTGGCTCGGGCTCAATCAGGCGAACTGCGGGCTGACGATCATCCGCGTGCGCTCCGCGAAGCCGCCCGTGCTCGTCACCCACAACGACCTGGGTCACCTGCCGGTCGAACTGCGCACCGGCCTGCCCGAGCTCCAGCCGTTCTGAGCTGTCTGGCTGCACCGCCGCTGCTGCGGCGCAGCGTCGTCCGTCGATCGGCACGAGCGCGGTCGCGCCGATCGCCGGCATCACCTAAGCGGGCGCGTCGCCTTGCATGGCGGTGGGATCTCCCGGGCGGATCGGCAGCACCTTGGCGTACCAGTTCGTCGCGTTCGGGTTCTCGTTGTAGGCGTCGATCTCGAAGAAGCCGGCGGAGCGATACAGCGCATTCGCGGCCACCAAGCTGCGATTCGTGTCGAGCACGAGATCTCGCGCGCCGAAGGCGGCCGCGCGGCGCTCGAGTTCGGCGAGCAGGGCGTTGCCGAGTCCTCTGCCGCGCGTGGTCGGCTGCACCCAGAGGTGCTTGACCTCGAAGACGCTGCCGCCGCCGGCGGCGACTCCGAGGAGGCGGACGCCGCCGCATCCAACGGCCCGATCCTCGTCGTCGAGCAACAGAACGAAGACGCCGCGCGGAGGCGTGAAGTCGCCGGCGGTCGGAAAGGTCGGCTGGTACGCCTGCCCGGCGGGAAACGTGGAGGCGCGGTACTCGAAGTACTCCGTGACGAGGGCGTGCGCGCTCGGATCCGTGACGGGCACCTCGACGAAACGCACACGCCAACGGTATGGCCACCGGCCGCCGCATCCTCGCTTCCTCGCCGCGCGACCGCGAATCCCGTGCCTTGCTAGATTTGCCGGATGACAACCAAGGTCGCCATCGTCGGCGCAACGGGCAAGATGGGCCAGCTCGTCTCCCAGATCGTCGAGACCTCGACCGAGTTCGAGCTCCACGCCCAGATCGACTCGAAGGGCGAGCTGTCCGAGATGCTCGGCGCGGACATCGCGGTGGATGTCACGGTGCCGGCCGTCTCGCAGTCCGTCGTCGAATTCGCGGTCGCCCACGGCATCAACGTGCTCGTCGGCACCTCGGGCTGGTCGAGCGACCGCATCACGGAACTCGACCGCAGGATCAACGGCAACCTCGCGGTCGGCGTCATCATCGTGCCGAACTTCTCGATCGGCTCGGTGCTCGCGACCTCGTTCTCCGCGATGGCGGCGCGGTTCTTCGACTCGATCGAGATCGTCGAGAGCCACCACGCGTCCAAGATCGATTCGCCGTCCGGCACCGCGGTGCGCACCGCCGAGCTGATGGGCACGGCGCGGGCATCCATCGGTCCGGTCGCGGCACCGCACGTCGACCAGCGCGCGCGCGGGCAGCAGGTGTCGAGCATCCCGATCCACAGCCTGCGGATGCAGGGGATCGTCGCGAAGCAGGATGTCGTGTTCGGCGGCAACGGCGAAGTGCTCACGATCAGCCACGAGACCCTCGCGCCGAGTGCGTACGAGGCGGGCATCCTGCTCGCCCTGCGCGCCGCGACGAGCGCGCGCGGTGTCGTGGTGGGGCTCGACAAGCTCATCGACCTCACGTGACGCCGGTGCGGGCGCGGCGATGAGGGGCGCTGCGCGGATCGGCGCGCTGTTCATGGCGGTCGTGCTCGCGATCTACCTCGTGTTCGTCACGCAGTACGCGATCCGCCTGATCATGGTCGACGAGCTCGTGGCGAAGCTGCTCGGCTTCGCGCTCATCCTGCTGCCGCTGGTCGGCGCATGGGCGCTCGTCGCGGAGCTCGCTCTTCGCATTCCGCTCGCAGCGGCTCGTGGCCCGGCTCGAGAGCCGAGGGGCGATTGCCGGATGACGCGCTGCCCGCGCTCGCGAGCGGCCGAGTCGACCCGAAGGCGGCCGATGCCGTCTTCCCGAAGTACCAGGCCGAGGCCGAGGCGAACCCGGACGCATGGTGGGCGTGGCTGCGGCTCGCCCTCGCGTACGACGCGAGCGGCGACCGCCGGAGAGCCCGATGGGCCACCAGGAGGGCGATCGCGCTCGAGCGCGCGGAGCGCCGCGCCGCCTAGGCGGGTCGAGCCTGTCGAGACCTCACCGACGGGGCCTCAGGGCGCGAAGCTCGCATCGATCGCGGCGGCGACCGTCTCGTGCCGGAAGACGAACCCGTCGTCCAGGAGCTTCGTCGGCAGCTCATGCTGGTCGGCGAGCAGCAACTGGCGGCCGGCGTCGCCGAGCATCCCGATCGCGAACGCGGGCACCCGCAGGAGGTACGGACGCCCGAGCGCCCTCGCGAGTTCGCGGGTGACGCGGTCGGCGTTCGCGCGCGTGGGTCCGGCGAGGTTCACCGGGCCGCTGAGCTCCGACGTGAGCAGATGGATCATCGCGGCGGCCTCGTCGTGCAGGCTGATCCACGGCCAGACCTGCTCGCCGCTGCCGAATCGTGCGCCGGCACCGAGGTTGGTGAGCAGTTCGAGCGGCGTGAAGGCGCCACCCCTGCCGACGACGAGTCCGGTGCGGGTGTTGACGACGCGCACGCCGTCGGGCGCGGTTGCGGTCGCGAGCTCCCACGCGCCGACGACGTCGGAGAGGAAGTCGTCGCCCTTCGACGACGTCTCGGTGAGCTCCTCCCCGGGACGACTGCCGTAGTAGCCGACGGCCGACGCGCACAGGAAGGTCGCGGGCGGGGTCGCCGCGATGGCCATCGTGTTCGTGAGGGTGAGCACGGCGTCCACGCGCGAGCGCAGGATCTCGCGGCGGTACGGCAGGGTCCACGGGATGCGGCCGGTGGATGCGCCGGACAGGCACACCACGGCATCCACCCCGTCGAACGCCGAAGGGTGGAGGAGGTGCCGCGATGGGTCCCAGCTCACCTCGTCGGAGGCCGCGGCATCCCGTCGCACCAGACGCACCACGGAATGCCCGCGCGCGATCAGTTGGGCGGTGAGCTCGCGGCCGATGAAGCCGGATGCCCCGGCGACGAGCACCCGCAGCGTCGGCCCGCCCGCGGGAGTCACTAGGCCAGCGACGCTTCCAGCGTGATCGGGATGCCCGCGAGGGCCTTGGACACCGGGCAGTTCGCCTTGGTGTCCTCCGCGATGCGCTGGAAGTCCTCCTCGGAGATGCCGGGGATCTTCGCGCTCACGAGAAGGTGGCTGCCCGTGATGCCCTCACCGGGCACGAACGTGACGGCAGCGGTGACCTGAAGGCTCTCCGGCGGGGTGCCCGCCTTGGCGAGCTCGTTCGAGAACGCCATCGAGAAGCACGCGGAGTGCGCGGCGCCGAGCAGCTCCTCGGGGTTGGTCTTGCCCGTCACGCCCACGGAGCGCGCCTCCCAGGTGACCGGGAACTCGGCGGCGTCGGATGAGTCGAGCGACGTGGTCCCCGATCCGCTCTGCAGGTCTCCGAGCCAGATGGTCGTCGCTTCGCTGGTCACAGCCATGAGTGGCACCTTTCGTCGCTGCCGTCGTCGGCACTGTCCACCCTAGGCGCGCTCGGCGCGAGTCTCTACGCCGTTGCGGAGCCCTTGCGGCCGAGCAGGCCCGCACGCACGAGGAGCAGGTAGATCTGGCATCCCAGGCAGAACGCGAACACCGAGTTCAGGAACGCGGCGACGAACGCGAGCGACGCGAAGATCACGATCGCGTAGGGCACGCCGAGCAGGTGCAGCACGAGCCCGACCAGGGTGATCACGAAGCCGACGCCCTGCGCGAAGGTCGGGGGCGTCGGGTCCTCGAGCTCGAGCGGCGCCTTGAGGCGCGGCCGGATGAACGTTCGGAACACGATCGACCACGGCCCCTTCGTGATCCCCGCGAACGCGCCGAGCGCGAACAGCGCCGACAGCACCGCGAACAGGGCGAAGGCCGGCCACGGCGTCGGAAGCAGCAGGGCGAGCGCGATCACGACGAGCAGCAGGATCGCGGTCACGCCCGCGGTGAACCGGGGCCCGCGTGGATCGATGCCCTGCTGCTTGGGACCCGACGAGACCTCGATCGGTGCGCTCATGCTGCTGCCTCCAGGATGCGGTTGAGTTCGAGCCGGACGGTCTCCGGCTTCGGCGCCCCGCCGATGCGCACCCGCACGGCGCCGCTCCCGTCGAGGATGAACGTGGTGGGGGTCTGCATCACGCCGAACCGGGTCGCGAGATCGGGGCGTTTCGTCAGGTCGAGATCGACGTGCTTGACGGTGAAGTGCTCGCTCGCGAGCACGTGCAGCACGCGGTTGGTCGTGCGGCAGGGCGCGCAGACCTCGGTGGAGAACTGCAGCAGCGTGGCCCTCGAGCCGAGCGCGGTGACGCCGATCTCCTTCGCGCGCACGACCTCGCGACCGGAGACCTTCCGCACCCGGCCGTTGAACGCTCGGTAGAGGAGACCGAGCGCCGTCGAGCCCACGACGAGCGCGCCGAGCACGATGACCGTAGTGATCCCCACGTCTGAACCCTAGGCAGCGGTCCCGCCCCGAAGGGGAGTGTGACCGACTGTTACGGGGTGCTGCGGCGTGCGCTCGGCGTGGGAGGAACCCTCGCGCGCGGGCCGGCGATTATCGTGTGGGTCGTGCCCGATCCCATCCAGTTCCGTTCCGACATCACCGTCGAGCTCGTGCGCTCCAGCGCCCATGACTCCGACGTGCTCTTCGCCGCCCGCGTTTCCACGCAGGGCGAGCAGACCCTCGAGACCGCCCAGGACGAGACCCTGGATGCCACGCGCAGCACCGGTCTGATCAACTACCTCATGCGCGACCGCCACGGGTCCCCGTTCGAGCACAACTCGATGACCTTCTACGTGCAGGCGCCGATCTTCGTGTTCCGGGAGTTCATGCGGCACCGGATCGCGTCGTACAACGAGGAGAGCGGACGCTACCGCGAGCTCCGCCCGGTGTTCTACGTGCCGGCTCGCGAGCGCAACCTCGTGCAGCATGGCAAGCCCGGCGCCTACGAGTTCGTGCCCGGCACGGACGAGCAGCACGCGATCGTCGACACCGAGGTGCGCCAGGTCTGCGAGCAGGCCTTCGCCGCCTACCAGCGGATGCTCGACGCGGGCGTCGCCCGCGAGGTCGCCCGCATCGTGCTGCCCCTCACGATCTACTCCTCGATGTACGTGACGGTCAACGCGCGCTCCCTGATGAACTTCCTCAGCCTGCGCACCAAGCACGAGGGCTCCACGTTCCCGTCGTTCCCGCAGCGCGAGATCGAGATGGCCGCCGAGCAGATGGAGACGCACTTCGAGCGCCTCATGCCGATCACGCACGCGGCGTTCAACGGGAACGGGCGGGTTTCGCCCTAGGGCGCTGCGCCCGCCGCGCGTCGGTAGAGCCGCGCCGTGGGGGCGAGCCAGTTCCGTACTCGCCATCACCGATACGGACAACCCGTGGGCGTGCGGCGCGCTGGATGCGACACTCCGAAACGGCCAGTAAATGTCCGTATCGGCGTTGTTGAGGAAGCACGCGTGAGCCGCTGAACCACTCCGCACCAGCCTGGCCAGGGCGGCGTGCGGCACGGGTTGGGCGTGACCGTCCGCGGTTCGGGAGCCGAAGCGGCATCCTGCTCCGATGGACCGGGTGGATGTCGCAGTGCACGCCGCCGGCGGGCTGGTGCACGTACGCCGACTTCAAGCAGCGGGCGTCAGCAGACACGAACTGCGTGTCGCAGTCGAATCGAGAAGGCTGCTCCGAGTTCGCCCCGCAATCTACGCGAGCCCCGGAGCTCCGATCGACCTCGTGCGCGCCGCTCGCGTGGGCGGTCGACTCGCAGGTGCCAGCGCAGCCGCCCTCCATGGCGTGTGGCAGCCGCCCGTTGAACATCTCGTCGTGGAGGTCGCGCGTGGCGCGAAAGGCCTTCGACACCCTGACCGTCTCGATCGGCAATTGCGGGATCTCGACGGGGTGCGCCTCCTCTGGACCCGCGAGCAGCGGAAGGCCGAAGACTCGATCGGATTGAGTCCGTTGCTCGACTGCATCGCGCAATGCGGCCGTTCGCTGCGGCCGTCATGGGCAGCCGCGGTCCTCGATTCTGCTGTGCGCACTGGGGCGGTGGACGTCATCGACGTTGCGTCGATCAGATTCGCGTTGCCACGACCCGCACGAAGGTTGGCTCGACTCGTCGACGGTCGCTGCGAATCCGGGTCAGAGTTCGTCCTTCGCGCCGAACTCGAGCTTGTGGGCATCGCATCTCGACCGCAGGTGCCGGTCCCCGGCACCGACTTGGATCGCTTCGACCTGCTGATCGGGGATCGGCTCGTGATCGAATGCGACAGCGAGCGTCACCACGGCGACCCTCAAGCCCGCAGGCGAGACCGACGTCGCGACGCACGAGTCACGTCGCTCGGGTTCATCGTGCTGAGGTTTGACTACGTCCAGATCCAATTCGAGATCGACGACGTCCTGGCGTCGATCCGCCGATACGTGGATGCGGGTCTCCACCTGCACCGTCCGGGATACGGACAAGTCGAGACCCGCGCGGCAAGTCCTGCGTGAATCGCCGCCGTTTCCCCGAATGTCCGTGTCGCGGGTCGAGCCACGCATCTCCGCTAGGACTGGAACGTTGCTCGCCCGTCCACCGCGCAACCCCGTTCATGCGCGAGCGATAGCCTGTACCCCGTGTCAACGCTTCCCAATCCCTTCGGCCAGGTGCTCGTCGCACTCATCACGCCGTTCAACTCGGACGGTGAAGTGAACTGGACCGACGTCGAGAAGCACATCGACGACCTCATCACCCAGGGTGCTGATGGCATCGTCGTCACGGGGACGACGGGCGAGACATCCACGCTCACCGACCCGGAGAAGGTCAAGCTCGTCGAGGTCGCCAAGTCCGTGGCGGGCAAGCGTGCCAAGGTCATCACGGGCGGCGGCTCGAACGAGACCGCGCACGCGATCGAGCTCGCGAAGAAGTCCGCGAAGGCGGGCGCCGACGGCAACATGATCGTCACGCCGTACTACAACAAGCCGACGCAGGCCGGCATCCTGACGCACTTCAGGATGATCGCGGACGCGACCGACCTGCCGGTCATCCTGTACGACATCCCCGGCCGCACGGGCGTGCCGATCAAGTACGACACGATCCTGCGCGCGTCGAAGCACCCGAACATCCTCGCGATCAAGGACGCCAAGGGCGATCTGGCCGAGGTGAGCCGCGTGCTCAACCAGACCGACCTGTACTACTTCTGCGGCGATGACGCGCTCGTGCTCCCGTCGCTCGCGATCGGCGCGACCGGGCTCATCGGCGTCACTGCGAACATCGCCCCGGCGCCGTACCGTCACATCATCGACGCCGTGAACAAGGGTGACCTCAAGGATGCGACGGCCGCCCACAAAGCGCTCGAACCCCTGGTCCGGGCGACCATGACGCACGTGCCCGGAACGGTCGCGGCGAAGTACATCCTGCACGGGCTCGGACGGATCTCGTCCCCGCGCGTGCGGCTGCCGCTCGTCGGCCCGGAGGAGAAGGAAGCCGCGCAGATCGAGGAGGAACTCGATCTCGTGCGCGACATCCCGGGCGTGAGCTTCGACAACTTCCGGCCGGACCGCAACGCGGCCGCCGGCGGTGCCCTGCCCAAGGTGGCCGGCACCACACGCTGACGCGATCACGGGGCTGACGCAGCCCATCACACAACTGAACTAGGGAACGATGCCAGGAACGATCTACGACCCGCCGGCGCTCGCGCCGGGAACCCTTCGCGTGACGCCGGTCGGCGGCCTCGGCGAGGTCGGCCGCAACATGACGGTGTACGAGTACGACGGCAAGCTGCTGATCGTCGACTGCGGGGTGCTGTTCCCCGAGGAGCACCAGCCGGGTGTCGACCTGATCCTGCCGGACTTCCTGCCGGTGCGGGATCGCCTCGACGACATCCTCGGCATCGTGCTCACGCACGGCCACGAGGACCACATCGGCTCGGTGCCGTACCTGCTCAAGCTGCGGCAGGACATCCCGCTGATCGGTTCGACGCTCACGCTCGCCCTTATCGAGGCGAAGCTCAAGGAGCACCGCATCACGCCGTACACGCTCACCGTCCGGGAGGGCCAGCACGAGAAGCTCGGGCCGTTCGAGCTCGAGTTCATCGCCGTGAACCACTCGATCCCCGACGCGCTCGCGGTCGCGATCACCACGCCCGCAGGCGTCGTGCTGCACACGGGCGACTTCAAGATGGACCAGCTGCCGCTCGACGGACGGATCACCGACCTCCGAGCCTTCGCCCGCTTGGGCGAGGCCGGCGTCGACCTGTTCCTGCCCGACTCGACCAACGCCGACGTGCCGGGCTTCACGCCCAACGAGCGCGACATCGGCGCCGTGCTCGAGGCCGTGATCGCCAAGGCCCCGCGCCGGGTGATCGTCGCGAGCTTCTCCAGTCACGTGCACCGGGTGCAGCAGGTGCTGGATGCCGCGGTCGCCAACCACCGCAAGGTCGTGCTCATGGGGCGCTCGATGGTGCGCAACATGGGCATCGCCGCGGATCTGGGGTACCTCAAGGTTCCCGACGGCGTGCTGCTCGACGCGAAGCAGGCCGCGAACCTGCCGGACAACCAGCTGGTCTACATGTCCACCGGCAGCCAGGGCGAGCCGATGGCCGTGCTCGCGCGGATGGCCAACCTCGAGCACCAGATCGAGGTGGGAAAGGGCGACACGGTCATCCTCGCGTCCAGCCTCATCCCCGGCAACGAGAACGCCGTCTACCGCGTCATCAACGGCCTGACCAAGCTCGGTGCGAACGTCGTGCACAAGGCGAATGCGAAGGTACACGTCTCCGGGCACGCCGCCGCGGGAGAGCTGCTGTACTGCTACAACATCCTCAAGCCGAAGAACGTGCTGCCCGTCCACGGCGAGTACCGCCACCTCGTGGCGAACGCCCGGCTCGCGATCGAGACCGGCGTGCCGGAGGAGTCGACGATCATCGCCGAGAACGGCACGATCATCGACCTGCGCGACGGGGTCGCGAAGGTCGTCGGACAGCTCGACCTCGGCCACGTGTACGTCGACGGCTCGTCGGTCGGCGAGATCACCGATGCCGACCTCAAGGACCGCCGAACCCTCGCCGAGGAGGGCTTCATCTCGATCTTCGTCGCCGTGGACCCGCAGACCGGCCGCGTGATCGTCGGACCGGAGATCCAGTCCCGCGGGTTCGCCGAGGACCCGGCGGTGTTCGACGCCGTGCTGCCGCAGGTGGTCAAGGCGCTCACCGACGCGGCCGAGAACGGCACGCGCGACCCGCACGCGTTCGCGCAGGTCATCCGTCGCACCGTCGGCCGCTGGGTCAACACCCAGCACCGCCGCCGGCCGATGATCGTCCCAGTGGTCATCGAGGCCTAGTTCCACGCAGAGTCGATGACCACCACCCGCCGCGCGACCGCCGAGGACCTCCCGTTCATCGAGGAGGTCTTCGTGATCACCGCTGACTGGAACCCCGGCCACGAGCGCGGCGCCGACTACTGGCGCGCCGATCCGACGTTCCAGAAGTACGTCGGCGGTTTCCCGCGACCGACCGACGTGGGATTCGTCGCCGTTCGTGACGGCGAGGACGTGGGGGCGATCTGGTCCCGGTACTTCACTGCGGAGGATCCCGGGTACGGCTTCGTCGACGAGCAGACTCCGGAACTCGGCATCGGGGTGGTGGCCGGACGGCGCGGGGAGGGGATCGGGAGGGCGCTGATGAATGCGATGCTCGCGGCATCCAGCACCGATCTCTCGTTGAGCGTCGAGGACGGCAACCCGGCGATCGAGCTGTACCGCAAGAGCGGATTCGTTCCGGTTGGCCGGTTCGGAGACGCGACGACGATGCTGTGGAAGCGCGGCAGGGGAGCCTGAGGAGACGGCATGGGGTTCTGGGCGAAGCTGTTCGGACGCGAGGTCGACACGACCGTGACCGACTACCAGGCCGAGGTCGCGGGTGCGCCACGTCCGGCCGAGCCGGAGGTCCCGGCCCGTGTCGGCAGCTCGATCGGCGGCACGTTCCGGTTCACAATCGAGGACGTGTTCGTGATCCAGGGCCGCGGCACGGTCGTGACCGGCCGGATCGAGCTGGGCACCGTGACGGTCGGCGACGTGGTCGAGTGGAACGGTCCGGACGGTCAGGTGCGATCGGCGCAGGTCACCGCGCTCGAGGCATTCCGCCAGAAGCTCGACACCGCGGGCGTCGGAGACATGGTCGGGCTGCTCATCGGCGACGTAGCGCGAGCCGATCTCCCAATCGGTACGGTGCTGTCCCGCCCCTGACGTGGCTCCGCCGGGTCAGTGCCCGGACTGCTCCGCCTGCTCCGTCTTCTCAGCCATCTGCCGGCGCTCGCCGCGGTACCGGATCAGGTCGGACGCCGCGATCCCCGCCGCCACGACGACCGCGAGCGCGAGCGCGACGAGCGGCAGCAGCCCCGCGCCGATCGGAATCAGCGCGAGCAGCAGCACGCCGCCCACGAGCCGCCACGGTGCCCACTTCCCGCTGATCCGCCGCCAGAAGAAGGCGTGGCCCGCGAGGTAGAGGGCGGTGCCGCCGAACAGGGCCGCCGCGCCGAACAGGCCGAGCGGTTCATCCCCGGTCACGTGCGTGATCACGGTCTCGACACCGAGCGCCGAGATGATGACGCCGCCGATCAGCAGGAAGTGCAGGTAGGTGTACGCGTCGGTACCGAGGTTCGCGCGCTGCACCCCCTGGGCCTTCGCGAGGTAGTGCTCGCCCGCCGAATCGGCGCCGTCGAAGTACACCCACCACAGCGAGAGGGTCAGGATGACCGCGAGAGCGCACCCCACGAGGATCGGCACGCTCACCGGCTCCTGCGCCGCGCCCACGCCGGTCGCGACGATGGACTCCCCGAGCGCGAGCATCACGATGAGCCCGTACCGCTCCGAGAAGTGCACGGGGGAGTGGATGCGCCACTCGCCGCCCGTCGACGTCGTGTACGTGAGCAGGATGTCGAGGGCGATCCCGGCGAGCCACAGCCAGGTCTGCCACGGTCCACCCACGATCGCGCCGACCAGCAGCAGCGCCGTGCCCGAGAACATCGCCACCGACGAGCGGACGACCTGCTTGCGCAGGCCGGCGTCATCCCCGGCGGCGACGACGTAGAGCAGACCGTGGATGAGCCGCACCAGGAAGTACGCCGCGACGAGCACGATCGGCCCCGAGAGTCCGCCCTCGAGGTCCTCGAACGCCTCGGGGATCACGAGGGCGACGACGAACATCGCGACGATCGCCACACACATCCCGATGCGCACGATGCCCTCGTTGACGTGGGTCTGGTTGGCGAGCCACGCGTAGGAGTTCCACGACCACCACAGGATGCCGAGGATGATCATCGCCTGCAGCACGCCGATCGCGGTGTGCGAGTGCGACATGAACGTCGTGACCTGGGTGAAGGCGAACACGAACACGAGGTCGAACAGCAGCTCGAAGGTCGTCACCCGGTGCGTCTCGCTCGAGACCTTGGGGCGGGCGAAGATACGACGAGGGCTGGCCATCCCGACAGGATATGGCCCGGACGAACGAGCACGTCGAAACGTTGGGATGACATCTCGTACCTCCGGCTGATGTGCTGGAGGCCTCAGGCTGATTGCCTAGGATGACCCGGCCGCGCCTCAGCGCGTTCCGCCGGACATTCGACAACCGACAGGAGACCCAGTGGGGATCGCACGCAAATGGGTCTTCCCGATCATCCGGATCGTGGTGTTCGCCGCGATCGCGGTCGCGCTCGTCAAGCTCGCCTTCCTGCCAGATCTCGGCGCGGCGCCGGACACCGACCAGCCGACCGGCGAGATCGTCGAGCCGCAGGTGCCGGTGACGCTCGGCACGATCCTGAACGACGTGACCGTGACCGGCACGGTGTCGCAGGTCACGCCGCTCCCGATCCTCGCGAACCTGACGGGCGTGGTCCGCGAGGTGCTCGTCACGAACGGGCAGTTCGTCGGCTACACGACGCCGATCCTCACGATCCGCTCAGAGACCCCGAATCCCGACGGCACGATCTCCTACTCGACGTCGACCGTGACCGCACCGGCCGACGGCACGGTCACCGGATTCTCCGCCATCGTCGGCCAGGCCTTCGCGGTCGGCGACTCGGTCGGCAAGCTCCAGCAGCCGATCTTCGCGGTGAGCGGCACGATAGCCCCCGAGCAGCAGTACCGCCTGCTCAACCAGCCGACCGAGGCCGAGGTCACGATCACCGGCGGCCCCGCGCCGTTCGTGTGCACCGGCCTCACGATCTCGACGCCCACCGATCCGACCACGGGCGAGCAGGGGACGAGCGGACCGACCGTGCGCTGCACGGTCCCGTCGGAGGTGCGCGTGTTCCCCGGGCTCGGTGCGCAGATGGTGATCGCGGGCGGCATCGCCGAGAACGTGCTCATCGTGCCGATCACCGCCGTCGAGGGCACCTCGGAGTCGGGGAACGTCTACTTCGTGCTCGCGGACGGCACGACCGAGCCGAGGCCGGTCGTGCTCGGACTCAACGACGGAACCAATGTCGAGGTGAAGGAGGGCCTCGCCGAGGGCGACCTCATCCTGCAGTTCATCCCCGGAGCGGTCGCGCCGCCACCCGGATTCCCGGCGCCCGGCGAATGCGTCGACGACGGCAAGGGAAACGTCATCTGTGGCTGATCACAGCCGTGACGACGAGGATGGCGCGCCGCACGCATCGCGCGGAAGCAGCCTGCTGCGGCTCGAGTCCGTCACGCGCACCGTCGAACTGCCGGATGCGGAACCGCTGCACATCCTGCGCGGCGTGAATCTCGAGGTGTCGGTCGGCGACCACGTGAGCATCGTCGGACGCTCCGGCTCCGGCAAGTCCACGCTGCTGAACCTGCTCGGCCTGCTGGACACCCCGACCTCCGGCCAGATCTGGTTCGACGACCAGCTCACGTCCAAGCTCAGCGGCAACGAGCGCGACCGCACCCGCGGCCGCGATGTGGGCTTCATCTTCCAGCAGTTCAACCTGCTCGGCGGACGCACGGCGCTCGAGAACGTCATGACCCCGCTGCTGTACGCGCGCGGCCGCCAGTTCTGGCGCCGCGAATCCATCGCGCAGGAGATGCTCGAGAAGGTCGGCCTCGGCCACCGGGGCAGCAGCATGCCCGAGAAGCTCTCCGGCGGCGAGCAGCAGCGGGTCGCGATCGCACGGGCGCTCGTGCGCCGGCCACGGCTCATCCTCGCCGACGAGCCGACCGGTGCTCTCGATCTCGAGACCGGCGCGAGCGTGATGGCGCTGCTCGACGAGGTCGCGGATGCCTCGGGCGCCGCCCTCATCACGATCACGCACGACGCGAACGTGGCCGCCCTCGCCCGCCGCCACTACCGGCTGGACCGCGGCGTGCTGTCGCCGGTGGACGTGAACCGGGTGCTCGCGCTGTCCGAGCCCGAGGTCGCGCTGTGAACGGCGTGCTGTCGGGCATCGTCGGCGCCTTCATCGAGGCCTGGTCAGAGCTGCGCATCCATCGCACGCGCGTGCTGCTGAGCCTGATCGGCGTCGCGGTCGCAGTTGCCGCGCTCACGAGTGTCGTGGGTCTCGGGGCGATCGCGCAGCAGGCGATCATCGAGACGAGCGAGCGGCAGGGCGGTCGACCGGCGACGCTGTATATCAGCGCGTACACGACCGATGGCACACCGATCCCCCGGGATGACGCCACCGAGGCGTTCACGGTCGCGACCGAGCGCTACTCGATCGAGTACGCGTCGAGCGTGATGTACGCGACCCAGCGCATCCAGTTCGTGGATGGCGCCGTCGACGTGGACACCCGGCTCGTCGACGCCCCGTACGGGGCCATGCACCGCGTGCCGATGGTGGAGGGCCGCTGGTTCGACGCCGCGGACGCCGCGCGACTGGCGCCGGCGGTGATCGTGAACGAGACCGTGTGGCAGCGCCTCGGCTCGCCCGATCTCGCGACGCACCCCACCGTGCCGCTGCTCACCGGCGGCACCGAGTTCACCGGCGTGATCATCGGGGTCTCGAAGTCGGCGCCCTACGAGCAGGACTATCCGCAGATCTACATGCTGCCGTCGGGATGGCTCGCGATCGCCGATCCCGCAGCGGCCGAGTTCCTCCAGCCGAGCTTCGAGGTGTGGGTGCCGACCGGCATCTTCCAGGAGCTGCAATCGCTGCTGCAGCGCGACATCCAGGGTGCCCTCGGCAAGGACGTCACGGTGGACATCTTCCGCCAGGACTACGCCTCGCAGGGCGAGGACCCGTTCGGTCCCACTCGTCTCGTGATCGGCGGCGTCGCCATCCTCGTGCTGCTGCTCGGTGCCCTCGGTCTGGTGAACATCTCGCTCGTGACCGTACGGCAGCGCGTGCGCGAGATCGGCATCCGGCGCAGCTTCGGCGCGACCGCTGGGCGGGTCTTCTTCGCGGTGATGATGGAGAGCGTCGTCGCGACGGTCGCGGCCGGCGCGGTCGGGGTCGCGCTCGCGGTGCTCATCGTGCAGAACCCGATGGTGCGGGACTACGTGGCCTTCGGCATCGAGGACCTCCCGCCATTCCCGCTGTCGGCCGCACTGCTCGGGATGGCCGCAGCGGTCGGGGTCGGCGCGCTCGCCGGGCTGCTGCCCGCCCTCGTGGCCGTGCGCGTGAAGGTGATCGACGCGATCCGGTTCTGAGCGGCCGGAGTCACACCTGCAACACCAGACACGCGGGCGCCCTCCGCGGTCCGGACGGACCCCGCAGGTAGCGTTGCGCCATGGCTACGACCACCCGCAGTTCGTCGCGCTCACGCACGGCGAATTCGCGCACGCGTGCCACGCCGACCAAGAAGCTCCCGCGCAAGAACCAGCCTGAGGAGCAGGGTCCGCTCGCGAAGGCCTGGATGGGGCTCGCCCACGCTGCCGGCGCTGCGTTCCGACTGCTCGGCAAGGAGACCCTCGCCAAGGAGGAGCGCCGCGACGGCGTGCCGTTCCTCATCGTGGTGCTCGCCGTCATCGGCGCGATCGTCGAGTGGTTCATGCAGTCCGACCCGGTGGCGATCGCCCTCGACGCGTACACCTTCGGCGGGCTGTTCGGCCGCGTCGCGTTCGCGCTGCCGGTGATCATGCTGCTGTTCGCGACCTGGTTGTTCCGGCATCCGTCGAGCGTGCACGACAACACCCGCATCGGCATCGGCACGACCGTGCTCATGTCGTCGATCAGCGGGCTGTGCCACGTCTTCGGCGGCCAGCCGCAGCCCACCGACGGCTTCGAGAAGCTCGCGCAGGCCGGCGGCATCGTCGGGTGGATCATCGCCCAGCCGCTCGTCTCGCTCGGCACGGCGACGCTCGCGACCCCGCTCATCGTCGTGCTGCTCGTGCTCTCGATCTTCATCATCACCAAGACCCCGCCGAACCGCATCGGCGCCCGCCTCCGCGAGCTGTACGCCTACCTGTTCGGCGCACAGCTCGCCGACCCGGCCGAGCGTGCTGCCGCCAAGGCCGACGCGAACGACTCCCTGCAGTTCGGCACGCTCGGCGACCTGGGCCTCGAGGAGGACCCGTCGCAGCTGCCCTGGTGGCGCCGCAACAAGGCCCGCGGGGGAGAGCCCGCGTTCGACAGCCCCGTGATCGCCCGCGACGCCGTCACCGACGTCATCGCCCGCGGCGACGTACCGAGCAAGAACCTGAACGACGCGGTCGCGAACGACTCGATGAAAATCGAGCTGCTCGAGGAGCTCGTCCGCGCCGAGGACGCCGTCAAGCGCTTCACCGGCGAGGTCGACACCGGGGCGACGAGCCTGCGCGAGGATGGCGCGGCCTCCCCGGTCGCGGGCTACCCAACCAAGGCGAGCGAGAAGGGGCGCGCCGGCGAGTTCGACGAGCCGGTGCGACGCCAGCCGACCGCAGCGTACAAGCTCCCCGTGCCGGCCATGCTCACGCCCGGCACCCCGCCCAAGGCCCGCAGCGCGGCCAATGACGAGGTGGTCGCGGCGATCACGGGCGTGCTGCAGCAGTTCCAGGTGGATGCCCAGGTCACCGGCTTCAGCCGCGGCCCGTCGGTCACCCGCTACGAGCTCGAACTCGGACCGGGCGTGAAGGTCGAGCGCGTCACCGCGCTCGCGCGCAACATCTCGTACGCGGTGGCGAGCAACGAGGTGAACATCCTGTCCCCGATTCCGGGGAAGAGCGCGATCGGCGTCGAGATCCCGAACAAGGACCGCGAGATCGTGTCGCTCGGGGATGTGCTGCGCTCCGCGGCATCCACGAAGTCGATCCACCCGATGACGATCGGTCTCGGCAAGGACGTCGAGGGCGGATTCGTCGTCGCAAACCTCGCCAAGATGCCGCACCTGCTCGTGGCCGGCTCGACCGGCTCCGGCAAGTCGAGCTTCGTGAACTCCATGATCACCTCGGTGCTCATGCGCGCCAAGCCGTCCGAGGTGCGCATGGTGCTCATCGACCCGAAGCGGGTCGAGCTCTCGATCTACGCCGGCGTGCCGCACCTCATCACGCCGATCATCACGAACCCCAAGAAGGCCGCCGAGGCGCTCGCCTGGGTCGTCAAGGAGATGGACATGCGGTACGACGACCTCGCGTCGTTCGGGTTCCGCCACATCGATGACTTCAACGCGGCCGTGGTCGCGAACGAGATCGTGCTGCCCGCCGGCAGCCAGCGCGTGTTGAAGCCATACCCGTACCTGCTCGTCGTCGTCGACGAGCTCGCCGACCTCATGATGGTCGCGCCCCGTGACGTCGAGGACTCGATCGTGCGCATCACGCAGCTCGCGCGGGCGTCGGGCATCCACCTCGTGCTCGCGACGCAGCGTCCGTCGGTGGACGTCGTGACCGGCCTGATCAAGGCCAACGTTCCGTCGCGGCTCGCGTTCGCGGTGTCGTCGATGACCGACAGCCGCGTCATCCTCGACCAGCCCGGCGCCGACAAGCTCATCGGGCAGGGTGACGCGCTGTTCCTGCCGATGGGGGCCTCGAAGGCGATCCGCGTGCAGGGCGCATGGGTCACCGAGTCCGAGGTCGCCGCGGTCGTGCAGCACGTGATCGGCCAGGCCCGCCCGGAGTACCGCGAGGATGTCGCCGCGGTCACCGAGAGGAAGAACATCGACGCCGACATCGGCGACGATCTCGAGCTGCTGCTCGCGGCCGCCGAGCTCGTGGTCAGCACGCAGTTCGGCTCCACCTCGATGCTCCAGCGCAAGCTGCGGGTCGGGTTCGCGAAGGCCGGACGTCTCATGGACCTGCTCGAGTCCCGCGAGATCGTGGGCCCCTCCGAGGGCTCGAAGGCGCGCGACGTGCTCGTGACCGCCGAGCAGCTGCCGGGCGTGCTCGCGCGACTGCGCGGCGACGACGGCCCGGCAGCGCCGCGCGACGCGGTGGCAGAATCCCTGAGCGGATACGATGAAGTCGACGCTCCCTCGGACGAGGACGCGTGGGGGTTGACCGACAGGGAGTGACGCGTGAGCACGGAGCCCACTCCTCCCGAGGATCCTGCCGAGTTCCCGGCTGCCGATGTGCCGCCCGCGATGGTGAACGGCGTGACCGAGTCGCTCAAGCGTCCCAACCCCATGCGGGGCCGGGTGGCGAGCATCGGGGACACCCCGGCGAGCTCGGGCAATGTCGCGAACATCGTGACGGTCATCCGCATCCTGCTCGCGCCGGTCTTCATCCTGCTGCTCGTGCTGGACGACAGCCAGTTCGGCTGGCTGCGCTACGCCGCCCTCGTGCTGTTCATCCTGGCCATCTCGACCGATGGGGTCGACGGCTACCTCGCGCGGCGGCGCAACCTCGTGACGGATGTCGGCATCATCCTCGATCCGATCGCCGACAAGATCCTCACCGGCAGTGCGCTCGTCGTGCTCTCGGCCCTCGGCGAGTTGTGGTGGTGGGTCACGATCGTGATCCTCGTGCGCGAGTTCGGCATCACGCTCATGCGATTCGTCCTGCTCCGGGACCGCGTCATCCCGGCGTCTCGCGGCGGCAAGCTCAAGACGATCTTCCAGGCGGTCGGCATCTCGCTCATGCTGCTCGCCCCGTGGAACTTCCTGGGCGAGTGGGCGCGCATCGCGACGTACGTGATCATGGGCATCGCGGTCGCGCTGACCGTCGTGACCGGCATCGACTACCTGTGGCAGGCGTACCGCAAGAACCGGTCGAAGGCCTGACCCGATGGCGGGAGAGTCGACCGGCGACTGGATCGTGCGGGAACTCACCGCGCGCGACTGGACGATCGCGGTCGCGGAGTCGCTGACCGGCGGGCTGCTCGTGGCCGAACTCATCCGCACCCCCGGCGCCTCGGCCGTGGTGCGCGGCGGCATCGTCGCGTACGCCACCGAGCTCAAGCACACCCTGCTCGGGGTCAACTCCGGCCTCCTGGCGGCGCACGGGCCCGTGCACGCGGATGTCGCAGCGCAGATGGCCGCCGGCGTGCGCGACCGCCTCGCGGTCGCCGGCATCCCCGCCCACGTCGGCCTCTCGACCACGGGCGTCGCGGGCCCGGACCCCCAGGACGGCGTACCAGTCGGCACCGTGTTCCTGGGATTCGCGATCGGCGGCGACGTGCGCACGACCGGCGTTCAGCTGACTGGCAGCCGCGAGGACATCCGCAGGGCCGCCGTCTCCGAATCACTCCTACAACTCAAAGCACTGCTCGAAGGACCTAGGGAATAGCCCGCGTTTCGATCTCGTTACAAGTGGCGTGCTCAAAGCGAGTCATCAGAAATCAGTGGTTAGTGTTATCAAGAAGCAAGTTCTCAACACCCGGAACAACGTGCAGGACAGGAGGATCCCATGGTTCTAGTTCGACAGGAAATCGGTGAGGTTCTCCGCGACTTCCGCCTTCAGAAGGGCCGTACCCTTCGGCAGGTCGCAAGTAAGGCGAGCGTCGCCCTCGGCTACCTGAGCGAGGTGGAGCGCGGCCAGAAGGAGGCCAGCTCGGAGATCCTCGCGTCGGTCGCCGACGCGCTCGGCACTCCGATCTCGGTGATCATGCGCGAAGTCGGGGACCGGCTCGCCATCATCGAGGGTCTCAACCCCATCCCGGACACGCTGCCGGACGAGCTGGTCGCCGAGTTCGACGCAGACCTCGTCTCGCGGTAACCGTCCTCCCAACATCATCTACCGAACGCCCCGGCCTCCACGCCGGGGCGTTCGTCATTTCCCGGTTAGGTTGTCTGCGTGCGCTTGAGTGAGTTCTGGATTGCGATGGGCGATGAGTTCGGCGAGTCGTACGGTCGCGTCCTCGCGCACGACCTCGTGCTCGAGGAGATCGGCGGCCGCACCGCCGAGCAGGGGATCCGCGACGGCGTCAGTACCCGCGAGATCTGGGTCGCGCTGTGCCGCGCCAATGATGTGCCGCCCGAGCGCTGGTACGGCGTGGGTCAGCGGGAGCCCAAGAAGCGCTGACGACACGCCCGCGAATGGCACTCGAACCTGTGTTCGAATGGGCGTAGTCTCCTCATCAGGTTCATTCGAAGACGGGTTGTACCCAGAAGCGCCAGTCGGTCCGCAGCAATGTCGGCCACCGAGCGTAGCGTGAGCCCCAGTTCATCCAGAACTACAGCACCACAAGCCTTTGTCGGGAGGCTGCGGACCTTGCACCACCGGTCCGCAGAGGAGCGACAGCCTATGGGCAGCCACCTATGACTCCGGAGGAGACACGCAATGCCATCAGTAGCAGACCGCGAGAAGTCGCTTGAAACGGCTCTCGCACAGATCGACCGCCAGTTCGGCAAGGGCTCAGTCATGCGCCTCGGCAGTGACGACCGCGCTCCGGTCGAGGTGATCCCCACCGGCTCCATCGCACTGGATGTCGCGCTTGGCATCGGAGGCCTTCCTCGCGGCCGCATCGTCGAGATCTACGGCCCGGAGTCCTCCGGCAAGACCACGCTCACGCTCCACGCGATCGCCAACGCCCAGCGTGCCGGCGGCATCGCGGCGTTCATCGACGCGGAGCACGCGCTCGACCCCGAGTACGCCAAGAAGCTCGGCGTCGACATCGACTCGCTCCTGGTCTCGCAGCCCGACACGGGTGAGCAGGCGCTCGAGATCGCGGACATGCTCGTGCGCTCCGGCTCGATCGACCTCATCGTGATCGACTCGGTGGCGGCGCTCGTGCCCCGCGCCGAGATCGAGGGCGAGATGGGCGACTCGCACGTCGGCCTCCAGGCCCGACTCATGTCGCAGGCGCTGCGCAAGCTCACCGGTGGCCTGAGCACCACGAACACCACGATGATCTTCATCAACCAGCTCCGCGAGAAGATCGGCGTGTTCTTCGGCAGCCCCGAGACCACCGCGGGCGGCAAGGCGCTCAAGTTCTACGCCTCGGTGCGGCTCGACATCCGTCGCATCGAGACCCTGAAAGACGGCACGGATGCCGTCGGCAACCGCACGCGGGTCAAGGTCGTGAAGAACAAGATGGCGCCGCCCTTCAAGCAGGCGGAGTTCGACATCCTGTACGGCACGGGCATCTCCCGCGAGGGCAGCCTGATCGACTTCGGTGTCGAGCACGAGATCGTGCGCAAGTCCGGCGCCTGGTACACCTACGACGGTGACCAGCTCGGCCAGGGCAAGGAGAACTCCCGCAACTTCCTCATCGAGAACCCCGAGGTCGCCAAGGAGATCGAGCAGAAGATCATGTTCAAGATGGGCGTCGGCGCCGAGGCGAAGGCTGCGAAGGCAGCTGCGGATGCCGCAGCGCTCGAGGTCGTGGATGCTCCGGCCGACGCCAAGCCCACCGTGATCGCCGTCGAGCCGGAGGCGGCCCCCGCGGACGCCGACAGCTTCGACGCCGAGGACGAGCAGCTGAAGGCAGTGGGCGAATAGTGTCCAACGCTGACGGCGAGCGGCTCGCCACGGTCACCTACCTGCCCGGGGTGTTCCCGGCCAGCGACCTGGTCGATCCCTCGCCGTCAGCGACGGCGCCGTCAACGACCGCGCCGTCAACGACTGCGCCACCGGCGCCCGTCCGAGCAGGTGTCGGAGCCGCGCAGGCTTCCCACCTTCCAGGACTTCGACCGTTCGACGAACGGCGGCGAAGCGCATCCGACGCACCCGGCTGGCAAGGCTCGCGCCGAGCGTCCGGAGCGCGACGATCGCAAGCGCGACTTCGACCGGATCAGCAACGTGAGCATGCACGCCCTCGCGCGCCGCGGGATGTCCTCGAGCGAGATGACGGACTACCTCGCCGGCCGTGAGTTCGAGTCCGACGACATCGCGGTGGAGGTCGACCGGCTCGAGCGTGTCGGGCTGCTGGATGACGTCGCCCTCGGCGAGACCCTCGTGCGCACCCTGCGCGAGCGCAAGGGACTCGGTCGCTCAGCGCTCAATGCCGAGCTCCGCCGCCGCAAGCTCGACCCCGACGCGATCGGCGCCGCCCTCGAGACGCTCGAGGACGACGAGCTCGACCGCGCGCTCGTGCTCGCGGTCAAGCGTGCGCCGCAGCTGCGCGTGCACGATCGCGACACGGCGAAGCGCAGGCTCGTCGCATTCCTCATGCGCAAGGGCTACTCGGGCTCGACGTCCGCCTCCGCGGCCGATCGCGTGCTCACCGGCGGGTACGGCGCCGGTGAGGAAGCACGCACCGGTCCGGTCTTCCGCTGACCGCACCACGGCCACGACGCGGGCGCAGCCACGCGCGCGTCGTACGCTTGACCCCATGACCGACCTGCTCGAGCGCCCGCGCACCTACGAGGTGCGCACGTTCGGCTGCCAGATGAACGTGCACGACTCCGAACGGCTGAGCGGCTCGCTCGAGGCAGCAGGCTACGTCCCCGTCACGGACGGCCAAGCGGACGTCGTAGTGATCAACACCTGCGCCGTGCGCGAGAACGCCGACAACAAGCTCTACGGCAACCTCGGACATCTCGGACACCTCAAGAAGACCAAGGGCGACTTCCAGATCGCGGTCGGCGGATGCCTCGCGCAGAAGGACAAGTCCGTCATCCTCGAGAAGGCCCCGTGGGTCGACGTCGTGTTCGGCACCCACAACATGGGCTCGCTGCCGACGCTGCTCGAGCGCGCGCGGCACAACGGCGAGGCGCAGCTCGAGATCCTCGAGTCGCTCGAGGTGTTCCCGTCGACGCTGCCCACGAAGCGCGAGTCCACGCACAGCGGCTGGGTGTCCATCTCCGTTGGGTGCAACAACACGTGCACCTTCTGCATCGTGCCCGCGCTGCGGGGCAAGGAGAAGGACCGGCGGCCCGGCGACATCCTCGCCGAGATCGAGGCGCTCGTCGACGATGGCGCGATCGAGGTCACGCTGCTCGGCCAGAACGTGAACTCCTACGGTGTCGAGTTCGGTGATCGGCAGGCGTTCGGCAAGCTGCTGCGCGCGGCGGGCCGGATCGAGGGGCTCGAGCGCATCCGGTTCACCAGCCCGCATCCCGCGGCGTTCACCGACGACGTGATCGATGCGATGGCGGAGACGCCGTCGGTGATGCCGACGCTGCACATGCCGTTGCAGTCGGGCTCCGACCGCATCCTCAAGGCGATGCGACGGTCGTACCGGTCGGAGAAGTTCCTCGGCATCCTCGACCGGGTGCGCGAGCGCATCCCGAATGCGGCGATCACGACGGACATCATCGTTGGGTTCCCGGGCGAGACTGAGGATGACTTCGCCGACACGCTGCGCGTCGTCGAGCTCGCGCGCTTCTCGTCGGCGTTCACCTTCCAGTACTCGATCCGAGAGGGAACGCCGGCCGCCACCATGGGGGCGCAGGTCCCGAAGGCCGTCGTGCAGGAGCGCTACGAGCGACTCGCCGCCCTGCAGGACCAGATCTCGTGGGACGAGAACCTCGCCCTCATCGGGCGTCCAGCCGAGGTGCTCGTCACCGCCACCGACAGCCACAAGCAGACCGGACGGATGTCCGGGCGGTCGGAGGACAACCGGCTCGTGCACTTCGGGGTGACCGCGGGCAGTGTCATCCCGCGCCCGGGCGACGTCGCGAGTGTCGTCATCACGCAGGCCGCGCCGTTCCATCTGATCGCGGACTCGACCGACGGCGCCCCGCTGCGCGTGCGGCGCACGCGCGCGGGAGACGCCTGGGATCGCGCAGAGGCGGAGTCGTGCGCCGTTCCGACGCCCGCCGGCTCGAGCCCGGTCGCCGCCGGCGCGGAGTCCGGGCCGGTCAGGGTCTCGCTCGGGCTGCCGACCCTCCGCATGCCCTGACCGGCACGTGACCATGCTCGTCGTCATCGTCGGCGCCACCGGCACCGGCAAGTCCCCGCTCTCGCTCGACCTGGCCGAGCGGCTCGCCGCGGGAGGAGCCTCCGCCGAGATCGTCAACGCAGACGCGATGCAGCTCTACCGCGGCATGGACATCGGTACGGCGAAGCTGTCGGTGGGGGAGCGCCGCGGCATCCCGCACCACCTGCTCGACGTGCTCGACCCGCGCGACGAGGCGAGCGTGGCGGACTTCCAGCGGGATGCCAGGGCCGTGATCGAGCAGATCGAGCAGCGCGGTGCGATCCCGATCATGGTCGGCGGCTCCGGCCTGTACGTGTCGAGCGTGATCCAGGACTTCGAGTTCCCGGGAACCGACCCCGAGGTGCGTGCGCGGCTCGAGGCCGAGCTGGCCGAGGTGGGCCCGGGGATGCTGCATCGGCGGTTGCTCGAGCGGGATGCGGCGGCCGCGGCATCCATCGGGCCGAGCAACGGCCGACGGCTCGTTCGCGCGCTCGAGGTGATCGAGCTCACCGGCGAGCCCTTCGGGGCAGGACTGCCGGAGGACCGCGCGCCGTGGCGCGACGCGACCATCATCGCGCTGCACGCCCCGCGCGAGGTGCTCGTCGAACGCTTGGACGCTCGAGCCGCCGGGATGTGGCGGGACGGCCTGCTCGACGAGGTGCGCGCCCTGCGCCCCGCCGGACTCGGTGTGACGGCCGCCCGCGCAATCGGGTACGCCCAGGCGATCGCCCAGCTCGACGGGGAGCTCGACCGAAGCCGAGGCGATCGAGCAGACCGCGGCGCTCACCCGGCGGTTCGCGCGTCGGCAGGTCGGGTGGTTCCGGCGGTACGACACGGCGCACTGGCTCGAGCACGACGATCCGGGGCTCGTCGATCGCGCCCTGTCCGCGATGGGAGGATTGACCACGTGACGACACTCCAGTTCACCAAGGGCCACGGCACGGGCAACGACTTCGTGCTCGTGGCCGATCCCGACGGTGGACTCGAGCTGTCCGACGAGCAGGTCGCGGCGATCTGCGACCGGCACTTCGGGGTCGGGGCGGACGGCATCCTGCGGGCGGTGCGCACGTCGCAGATCGCCGAAGGCGCAGACTCCCTCGGCGAGAACCCCGCGACCGAGTGGTTCATGGACTACCGCAACGCGGACGGCTCGATCGCGGAGATGTGCGGCAACGGCATCCGGGTGTTCACGTCGTTCCTGCTCGACCAGGGACTCATCGAACTGGCCGAGGGTGCGGTGATCCCGATCGGGACGCGCAGCGGTGTGCACGACGTCGAGCGGCTCGGCGAGGCATCCTTCGAGGCGGACCTTGGGCCCTGGAAGCTCGACGGCGGTGAGCCGACCGTGCGCGCGAAGGAACTTCCCGTGGCCCGACCGGGCCTCGGCATCAACGTCGGCAACCCGCATGTCGTGGTCGCCCTCGCAAGCGACGAGGAGCTCGACGGCGCGGACCTGAGCTACATCCCGGTGCTCGAGCCGGAGCCGGCGGATGGCGCGAACGTCGAGTTCGTCGTGCCCGCAGAGCCCCTCGTGCACGACGGCGTCGGGCACATCCGGATGCGCGTGCACGAGCGCGGGAGCGGCGAGACCCTCTCGTGCGGCACCGGGGCCGCGGCCGCCGCCCTCGCGATCCGCCACTACGCGGGAGACGGCGCGCCGGACGTCTGGCGAGTTGACGTCCCCGGCGGGCGGGTCGGCGTGCGCGTGTTCGAGTCCGGCGGGGTCGAGCACGTGGCCCTGTCGGGTCCGGCCGACCTGGTCTTCAGCGGCACGCTCGAGGTCTAGTCAGCGCCTCCTCGTCAGCGCTTCTTGGCGCGGAGCACGCGGTAGCCCTTGTTGGTGGCCGCGCGCACGAAGCTGAATGCCTCGGGGAAGGTGGCCTGCAGCCAGCGGTGCAGCGAGTCCGAGCCGAGGTTGCGCTGCACGACCAGCCAGCCGTCGCATCCACTCTCCAGCCGGGGCAGCCAGCGCTCGAGCAGTCCGTGCAGCTCGTGCTTGCCCACTCGGATCGGCGGATTCGACCAGATCGTCATGAAGCTGATGTCGTCGGGAACATCGTCGGGGGTCACGGCGTTGACATTGTCGAGTCCGAGACGCGCGGCGTTCTCGCGCAGCAGTGCGAGGGCCCGTTCGTTGACATCCACGGCCCAGACGGTCGCGTGTGGCGACTCGAGTGCGAGGGTGAGGGCGATCGGTCCCCAGCCGCAGCCGAGGTCGAGCAGGTTGCCGCCGGGAGGCGGTGCCGGCACGTTCGCGAGCAGCACCTGGGTGCCGGTGTCGATGCGCTGCGGACTGAACACACCGCTCGCGGTGAGCAGCTCCCGGTCCTGGCCGGCGAGCCGCACGTGGATCGTGCGGGGGTTGAGCTCACTCTCCGGAGACGGGGAGAAGTAGTGCTCGGGCGGCATGACAGCCACCGTACCGAAGTGACGGGAACTAGGGTTAACCGGATATGAGTAATGAGAACACCAGTGGTGCGACCGTGACGGATGAGGCGAACGAGTCCTCCGAGCGTGACTTCAGCGACCACGAGGGCAAGCACGCAGACCCCATCGACCGTGTGCTGGCCAGCGAGGGCAACCGCGCGGGCGTGACCCTGTTCGGCTCCGCGGGGTCGCAGGCGCAGGCTCTGCAGGACGACGACCACTACTCCGACGACCGCGACGGCGACCAGTTCGACCGCGAGGACCGGCAGGCGCTGCGTCGCGTCGCGGGCCTCTCCACCGAGCTCGAGGATGTCACCGAGGTCGAGTACCGCCAGCTGCGCCTCGAGCAGGTCGTGCTCATCGGCATCTACACGCAGGGCAAGACCGAGGAGGCGGAGAACTCGCTGCGCGAGCTGTCCGCCCTCGCCGAGACCGCGGGCGCCACGGTGCTCGACGGTCTGCTGCAGCGTCGCGCGAACCCGGATCCGTCCACCTACTTCGGCAAGGGCAAGGCGCAGGAGCTGCGGGATGTCGTGGCCGCCACGGGCGCGGACACCGTGATCGCCGACACCGAGCTGGCCCCGAGCCAGCGGCGCGCACTCGAGGACATCGTCAAGGTGAAGGTCATCGACCGCACCGCCGTCATCCTCGACATCTTCAGCCAGCACGCCAAGAGCCGCGAGGGCAAGGCGCAGGTCGAACTCGCGCAGCTCGAGTACCTGCTGCCGCGGCTCCGTGGTTGGGGTGACTCGATGTCCCGCCAGGCCGGTGGCCAGGTCGGCGCGGGCAACGGCATGGGCTCGCGTGGACCGGGTGAGACGAAGATCGAACTCGATCGCCGTCGCATCCACACCCGCATGTCCAAGCTGCGCAAGCAGATCAAGGGCTTCACGCCGGCTCGCGAGGCCAAGCGCGCGAACCGCACGCGCTTCGAGGTGCCGAGCGTCGCGATCACCGGCTACACGAACGCCGGCAAGTCGAGCCTGCTCAACCGCATCACGCGGGCGGGCGTGCTCGTCGAGAACGCGCTGTTCGCGACCCTCGACACGAGCGTTCGCCGCTCCCACACCGAGGACGGCCGCGAGTTCACCCTCACCGACACGGTCGGGTTCGTTCGCAACCTGCCGCACCAGTTGGTCGAGGCGTTCCGCTCGACGCTCGAGGAGGTCGGCGACGCCGACGTCATCGTGCACGTCGTGGATGCATCCCACCCCGACCCAGGGGCGCAGCTGGCGACCGTTCGCGACGTGATCGGCGAAGTGGATGCCCGTGACGTGCCCGAGATCGTCGTGTTCAACAAGAGCGACCTCGCCGACGACGACCAGCGGCTCCTGCTGCGAGGGCTGGAACCCACCGCGATCTTCGTCTCGGCGCGCACCGGGGAGGGCGTCGAAGAGCTGCTCACCCGCATCGAGGAGCTGCTGCCGGCCCCGCAGATCGAGCTCGAGCTGCTCGTGCCGTACGACCGCGGCGAGGTCATCTCGAAGCTGCATGTGCGCGGTGGGGTGCTCTCGACCGACTACGAGGAGTCCGGCACGCGCGTGAAGGCACGCGTCTTCCCGCATCAGGTCGCCGAACTCGAGCCGTTCCGGGTCTGACGTAACACGAAGCTCCGCCCGCAGGGGCGTGGGTAGAATGGTGCGTTGCCGGGGATGTGCTTCCGGCAGTTGAGCGACAGCCGAGCCCGGCATCCGCCCTTGCAGATCCGGCCGTCGGCCGTGAGACGAAGGACTGAACAGGTGCAGGCTCCAGCACGTCGCACGCCGACGTTCTCGTTCGAGCTCTATCCGCCGCGCTCGGATGCCGCGGAGGCAAGCCTGTTCGAGGCGATCGATCGTCTGACCGCCGTGCAGCCCGAGTTCATCTCGGTGACCTACCGTCCGACCGGCCACGACCGCGCGGCATCCCTCGCGGTGCTCGACAAGCTCATCACGGAGCACCGGGTGCACGCGATGGCGCACCTCACCGCGGTGGGGTCGTCGTACGAGGAGGCGAGCCGGGTCATCCGGGAGTTCCTGGACGCCGGAGTCACGAGCTTCCTCGCGCTGCGTGGCGATCCGCCGGAGGGGATGAGCGAGGATGACGACTTCCTCGGTGACTTCGCGACCGCGGGCGAGCTCGTGCAGCTCATCCATCGGGTGCAGGCCGAGCGCAGCCCGTTCAGCTTCCACGAGGTACCCGGCAACCCGTTCGCCAAGCGGATCAGCAGCGGCGAGAAGGTCACGATCGCGGTCGCGACCTTCCCCAACGGCCACCCCCGCTCCCGCTCCCGCTCGCAGGACATCGACACCCTCCTCGCCAAGGAGGCCGCGGGCGCCAACCTCGCGATCACGCAGCTGTTCTTCGAAGCCGACGAGTACCTCGGCTTCGTCGACGAAGCGCGGGCTGCGGGCGTGACGATGCGCATCCTGCCCGGAATCATGCCCGTGCTGAGCGTGCCGCGACTCCGGCGGACCATCGAACTGACCGGTGAGGCCATGCCTGCCCAACTGCTCGCGAAGCTCGAGGCGGCACCGGATGCAGACGCGGCCGCCCAGGTCGGACTCGAGGCGTGCACCGTGCTCGCCAGGGACCTCATCGCCGGCGGTGCGGACGGCGTCCACCTGTACACCTTCAACCGCTCGGAGGCACCCCTCGCGGTGCTCACCGGAGCCGGACTGCTCGACGTCTCCAGCCAGCACGCCTGACCGACCGCCGCGATTCCCCTGCACGACCAGATCACCGACCGAAGGATGCCGATGACCCGCTTCACCAAGACCGCCGCCCCCGTCCTGCTCGCGATGGCCGCACTGGCCCTCGCCGCATGCGCGGGTCCCGCGCCGGAGCCGACCTCGACGCCCGTGCCCGAGGCGACCGCGTCCGGCCCGTGCGAGCAGGTGACCGTGGTCGTGAACTTCACCGTGCTCGACGAGCCGGCGGTCGAGGCGTGTGTCGCGGCGGGTGCCGCGAGCGACATCCTTGCCGAGGCCGGCATCACCACCGAGGGCACCGTCGACTACGGCGACCAGGTGGTCTGCCGCGTCAACGGCGAGCCGTCAGAGGATGAGCCGGTCGAGATCGACGGCGTCGAGCCGTTCACCGAGACCTGCGAGACCCTGAGCGATGCCGCCTACTGGGGTCTCTGGGTCAAGCTCACCCCCGACGGTGAATGGGAGTTCGCCCAGGAGGGCGTCGCCACCCTGGAGTTGACTGACGGCCAGTCGCTCGGACTCGCGTACTCGCCGATCACCGAGACCCTCACACCCGAGGACTGATGCGGCTGACCCGCCTCACCGCTCTCCGGGCCGCGATCCTGCTCGCGGCCGGGTTCATCGCGCTGCGGGTCGTGTACCGGATCGTCTTCGGCGGCGCGGGCGGTGGCGGCCTCGTGCTGCTCGACCTGCCGCGCATCCGCCTTCCCGGGCCGTTCGAGCACATCACGCTCTTCGGCCCGGTGACCACCGGCGGCATCGCCAACGCGGCGGTGAGCGCGCTGCCGTTCGCCGCGCTCGTCCTGGCGGTGGGATTGCTGGCGGTCATCGTGGATGTCCGTGCCCTGCTCACCCGCGGGGCCGTGCGCGGTCCGGTGCGCACCGTGTCGCGCGCGCTCGTCGTGGCGTGGGCGACGTTCCCCGCCCTCCTGGACTCGGTGCGCCGAGTGCGCGTCGCTCGGGAACTCAGGGGAGAGCGCGGTGCGGCGTCTCTCATCGTGCCGGTGCTCGAGCAGACCGTGGAGCGCGCGATCGCGCTCGGCGCGTCGATGGAGGTCCGCGGATTCGCGGCCACCAAGCGAGCCGAGCCCACCTGTGAGCGCCCGGTGGACCTCGTGGCGGCCTCGCTCGGCTACGACGGTCGCTGGAGCCTCGAGCACCTCGACCTCAGCCTCGCTCCGGGCACGCTCACCCTCGTCACGGGCGCGACAGGCTCCGGCAAGTCGACCCTGCTGCACGCGATGAGCGGGCTGTTCCAGCACGTGTCCGGTGGGGAGCAGCTGGGCGTGGTCGAGGTCGCGGGCGTCGACCGGATTGCGGTGCCGCCGCGCGAGACCGCCGGCTTCGTCGGTGTGGTCTCCCAGTCGGTGCGACTGTCCTTCGTGGCACCGACGGTCGCCGAGGAGCTCGGATTCACGCTCGCGATCCGGAACGTGGATGCCGCGATCGTCCGCGCCCGCGTCGCCGAGATCGCGGAGCACGTGGGCATCCAGCACCTGCTCGACCGCGACATCGCGGCACTCTCGGCAGGCGAGGCCTGTCTCGTCGCGATCGCGGCCGCGCTGGTCGAGCGCCCGGTGCTGCTCATCGTCGACGAGCCGCTCGCCGATCTCGACGAGGCCGCCCGCGAGCGGGTGGTCGGCGTGCTCGACCGGCTCGCCCATGAGGCCGGCGTGTGCGTCGTGGTCGCCGAGCACGCGGTGCGCGAGTGGGGCTCGGTGCCCGACACGCGGCTCGACCTGCGCGGGCGGACCGTCCACCGGCTCGACCGCGCGGCAACACCCGACGCAACCGAGCTCTCCGGCCCGCACGTCGAGAGGTCGGCCACCGTGGTCGCCGAGATCCGTCAGCTCTCGGTCCGGCACGGCGATCGACTCGTCGTGGATGACGCGAGCCTCACCCTCACCGCCGGCGAACTCGTCGCGCTGCGCGGCCCCAACGGCGCGGGCAAGAGCAGCCTGCTGCTCGCGATGGCCCGCCCGAAGCAGGTCGGCACGGTCATCGTGGACGGCGTCGACGTGCACGGGCTGGGTCGCCGCGCGCGCCGGCACGCGGTCGCGCTCGTCCCGGAGGCGTTCGACGACCTGCTGTTCGCCACGACGGTCGCGGCGGAGTGCCGCCGGGCCGATCGCCGGGCGGGGGTCGGGGCGACATCCACCGCCGAACTCTTCGCACGCCTGCTCGGCATCGACCTCGCAGCCGACCCACGGTCGCTGCTGACCCGCCACCCGCGCGACCTCTCGGCGGGGGAGCGGTTGTGCCTCGTGCTCGCCATCCAGCTCTCCGCGCGTCCGAGCGTGCTGCTCGTCGACGAGCCGAGCCGTGGGCTGGATGCCGCGGCCCGCACCCTGGTGAGCAACGCCCTGGTCGAGGCGGCCCGCGCCGACGCCGCCGTCGTCATGGCCACCCACGACCGTGACTTCGCGGCCCGCACGTCGACCCGAACGGTCACGATGGTGGCCGGACACCTCGGGGCGCACGTGGAGGTCACCCCATGACCGCGATCCCGCCGACCACCGTCACCTCACCCGCCACCCCGCGCACCGCGACCACGACGAGCACCCGGGACCGCTGGTCGCGATGGACCCTCGTGATCGCGAGTGTGCTCGCCGTCGCCGGGTTCGGCTGGCCGCTGATCGCGGCCGCCCTGCCGAAGGACGCCCAAGCCGCGGTGCCGGTGCTGGCGCTCGCCCTCGTCCCGATCATCGTCATCGCGGTCGCGCTCAGCCTCGATCGCGCGATGCATACGGCGACCACGATCGCGATGCTCGGCGTGCTCACGGCCGTCGCCGCGGCGATCCGGATCGCCGGCACCGGCGTCGGCGGACTGGAGGCCGTGTTCATCATCCTGATCCTCGCCGGGCGGGCGTACGGCGCCCGATTCGGCTTCCTGCTCGGGATGCTCACGATCGCCCTGTCGTCGGTGCTGTGGGGCGGGATCGGGCCATGGACGCCGTTCCAGGTGTTCGCGTGCGGTTGGGTCGCGGCTGGGGCGGGACTGCTGCCGCGCATCCGGGTGGGGTCGCGGCTCGCCCCGACCCCGAAGGTCGCCGCGCGGCTCGAGATCGCGATGCTCGTCGTCTATGGCATCGTGTCGTCGTACGCGTTCGGGCTGCTCATGAACTTCTGGTTCTGGCCGTTCGCGGTCGGACCCTCGAACGGGCTCGCGTACGTGGCCGGTGCGCCGCTCGGCGCAGAACCTCGCGTCGTTCGGCGTGTACACCCTCGTGACGTCGACCCTGACCTGGGACACCGTGCGCGCGGTCACGACGACCGTCGGCATCCTGCTCGTCGGCCCGGCGGCGCTGGCCGCGCTCCGCCGAGCGAAGATCGGGCGCGGCACTACACGCTGAAGTAGCGTGCCTCCGGGTGGTGGAACACGAACGCGTCGGTGGACTGCTCGGGGTGCAGCTGCAGCTCCTCGGAGAGTTCGACGCCCATCCGCTCGGGCTTGAGCAGCTCGACGACCTTGCGTGCGGTCCTCCATGTTCGGGCAGGCCGGGTAGCCGAGGGAGAACCGCGCCCCGCGGTACTGCAGCTTGAACATGCCCTCGACGTTGTCCGGATCCTCGGACGCGAACCCGAGATCGGCCCGCATCCGCGAGTGCCAGTACTCGGCGAGCGCCTCGGTGAGCTGCATCGTGAGGCCGTTGAGCTCGAGGTAGTCGCGGTACTTGTTCTCGGCGAACATCTTCGCGGTGAACGCGTCGACGGCCGAGCCCGCGGTCACGAGCTGCAGGCCGACGACGTCGATCTGGCCGCTGTCCTTCGAACGCACGTAGTCCGAGAGGCACAGATGCCGGTCGCGGCGCTGGCGCGGGAACGAGAACCGCAGCCGCTCGGTGCCGACCGCGCCGCCCGATCCGCCGTCGGGCGAGAGCAGTCCGGCCTGGCCGAGCACCCCGTTCGGGTCGTCGCCGTGGTGCAGGATGACGAGGTCGTCACCCTCCGCGTAGGCCGGGAAGTATCCGTACGCGACCGAGGCGTCCAGCATGCCCTCGGCGAGGATGCGGTCGAGCCAGTACCGCAGGCGCGGCCGGCCCTCGGTCTCGACGAGTTCCTCGTAGCTCGCGCCATCCTCGGCCCGGCTCGGCTTGAGCCCCCACTGGCCCATGAAGGTCGCGCGCTCGTCGAGGAACGCCGCGTAGTCGGCGAGGGCGACGCCCCTGACGATGCGGGTGCCCCAGAACGGGGGAGCGGGGATGGGGTTGTCGGCGACGACATCGGAGCGGGCCGGCATGTTCTCGGGCTCGGTGACATCCACGGTGCTGCTGGCATGGATGCGCTTCTTGAGCGGCGGCAGGCCGACTTCGCCACGGTCCGCGCCGCGCGCGATCGCGACGAGCGGCTCCATGAGCGCGAGTCCCTCGAACGCGTCCCGGGCGTAGCGCACCTCGCCGTCGAAGATCGACGCGAGGTCGTCCTCGACGTAGGTGCGGGTGAGCGCAGCGCCGCCGAGCAGGATCGGCCACCTCGTGCCGAGACCGCGCTGGGTGAGTTCGAGCAGGTTCTCCTTCATCACGACCGTCGACTTCACGAGCAGGCCGCTCATGCCGATGACGTCGGCGTTGTGCTCCTCGGCGGCACGGATGAACTCGCTGATCGGCTGCTTGATCCCGATGTTGATCACGTCGTAGCCGTTGTTGGTGAGGATGATGTCGACGAGGTTCTTGCCGATGTCGTGCACGTCACCGCGCACCGTGCCGATCACCATGGTGCCCTTGCCCGCGGCGTCGGACTTCTCCATGTGCGGCTCGAGCAGCGCCACCGCGGCCTTCATGACCTCGGCGGACTGCAGCACGAACGGCAGCTGCATCTCGCCGCTGCCGAAGCGCTGGCCGACGACCTGCATGCCGGCCAGCAGGTGGTCGTTCACGATGTCGAGCGCCTTCATGCCGTCGGCGCGCGCGAGGTCGAGGTCGCCCTCGAGCCCCTTCGCCTCGCCGTCGATGATGCGGCGCTCGAGCCGCTCGCCGACGGGGAGCGCTGCGAGCTCGGCGGCGCGCTCGTTCTTGAGGGCGGCCGAGTCCACACCCGCGAACAGGTCGAGCAGGGCGGAGAGCGGGTCGTAGGTGAGGGTGCCGTCCTCGGCGTACTCGCGCTTGTCCCAGACGAGGTCCATCGCGACCTTGCGGCGGTCGTCCGGCACCGACGCGAGCGGCACGATCTTCGCGGCGTTCACGATCGCGGAGTCGAGGCCCGCCTCGACCGCCTCGTGCAGGAACACGGAGTTGAGCACCGAGCGCGCCGCCGGGTTGAGGCCGAACGAGACGTTCGAGACGCCGAGCGTGGTGTGGATGCCCGGGTACTTCGCGGTGATCTGCCGGATCGCGTCGATCGTCTCGATCGCGTCGCGGCGGGTCTCCTCCTGGCCGGTCGCGATCGGGAAGGTCAGCGCGTCCACGATGATGTCGTCGACCTTCATGCCCCAGTCGTTCACGAGCGAGTCGACGAGCCGGGAGGCGATGCGCACCTTGTTCTCCGCGGTGCGGGCCTGGCCCTCCTCGTCGATCGTGAGCGCGATGACGGCGGCGCCGTGCTCCTTGACGAGCGGCATGATCCGCCCGAAGCGCGACTCCGGGCCGTCGCCGTCCTCGAAGTTCACCGAGTTGACCACCGGGCGGCCGCCGATGAGTTCCATCCCGGCCTGCAGCACCGCTGGCTCGGTGGAGTCGACGACGAGCGGGCAGGGTCGAAGCGCTGGCGAGACGCGACACCACGGAGCGCATGTCGGCGACACCGTCGCGTCCGACGTAGTCGATGCACACGTCGAGCAGGTGGGCACCCTCGCGCACCTGGTTGCGGGCGATGTCGACGCAGTCGTCCCAGCGCTCCTCGAGCATCGCCTCGCGGAAGGCGAGCGAGCCGTTCGCGTTCGTGCGCTCGCCGATCGCGAGGTAGGACGCGTCCTGGTTGAAGGGCACGTGCTGGTAGAGGCTCGCGACGCCCGGGTCGTCCTCGATCGTGCGCGTCGAGGGTCCGGGCGCCGCCGATGCGGTCGACGACGGCCTTGAGGTGCGCGGGGGTGGTGCCGCAGCATCCACCGACCAGGCCGAGGCCGAACTCCTTCACGAACTGCTCGTGCGCCGTCGCGAGCTCGTCGGGGGTGAGCGGGTAGCTCGCGCCGTTCGCACCGAGCACCGGCAGGCCCGCGTTCGGCATGCACATCACCGGGATGTGCGCGTACTTCGACAGGTGCCGCAGGTGCTCGCTCATCTCGGCCGGGCCGGTGGCGCAGTTCAGGCCGATCATGTCGATGCCGAGTGGCTCGAGCGTCGTGAGCGCCGCGGCGATCTCGCTGCCCATGAGCATCGTGCCCGTGGTCTCGACGGTCACCTCGACGAAGATCGGCACGCGGATGCCGGTCTCGACGATCGCCTGCTTGCAGCCGTTGACCGCCGCCTTGGTCTGCAGGAGGTCCTGCGAGGTCTCGACGAGCAGGGCGTCCGACCCTCCGAGGATGAGTCCGCGGGCCTGGTCGGCGAACGTCGACTTCAGGTGGGCGTAGGTGGTGTGACCGAGGCTGGGGAGCTTCGTGCCGGGGCCGATCGAGCCGAGCACCCACCGCATCCTGCCGTCGGCCGCCTCGTACTTCTCGACCGTTCGGCGGGCGATCTCGGCGCCGGCCTTCGAGAGCTCCTCGATGCGGTCGTCGATGCCGTAGTCGGACAGGTTCGACCAGTTCGAGCCGAACGTGTTGGTCTCGATCGCGTCGATGCCGGTGTCGAGATACTCGCCGTGGATCTGCTCGAGGATGTCGGGACGCGTAACATTCAGGATCTCGTTGCAGCCCTCGAGCTGCTCGAAGTCGTCGAGCGTGAGGTCGGCGGCCTGGAGCATCGTGCCCATCGCGCCGTCCGCGATCACCACCCGCTTGGCCAGTTCGGCCATGAGCGCCTCTGATCGGTCCGGGCGCGGGAGGTCGGTCAGGTCGGTGGATGACGCGGACTTCACACTCGTTGGCACCGCACAAGCCTAGCCGCGCCCACCCACCCCACTGCCGCGCGCGATGCCCGTCTCGGGCGTCGAAGTCCTCCGCGTAACAAAGACGCCGAGCCGTGAATGCGTGCTTAGTGTGGAATCGCAAGTCAGGAGCGACAGCCGAGCCCGGCACCCGCCCGCGATCGAAGCCGAACCGGTGCTCGATCAACGGACACGGTGCAAGGAGCACACGGCATGAGCACGACGAACTTCCCGACCGGCACGATCCTCGGCTACCCGCGCATCGGGCGCCGCCGCGAGCTGAAGAAGGCGGTCGAGGCGTTCTGGGCCGGCCGGTCCTCCCTCGACGAACTCGAGGCGACGACGAAGGAACTCCGCAGGGTCACCCGTGAACGGCTCGCCTCGCTCGGCCTCGGCAAGCACGACTCGTCCATCCCGGAGGCGTTCTCCTACTACGACCACGTGCTCGACACCGCGATCGCGGTCGGCGCCGTGCCGACCCGCTTCGAGCGTGTCGTCTCGGACGGCGTCGTCGACCTGCCGGGCTACTTCACGATCGCGCGCGGCGAGGGTCAGGACACGCCCGCCGAGATGACCAAGTGGTTCGACTCCAACTACCACTACCTCGTGCCCGAGATCGGTCCGGAGACCCACCTGCACCTCGCATCCCTGCGTCGCATCGACGAGTTCCTCGAATCGAAGGCTGACGGCTACCTCACTCGGCCCGTCTTCGTCGGCCCCGTCACGTTCCTGCTGCTCAGCAAGCCGAGCGAGGGCGCTCCCGCTGGGTACCTGCCCGCTCGACCGCCTCGACGACCTGCTCGCGGTGTACGTCGAGCTGCTCGCGAAGCTCGCGCGAGGCGGGCGCGGAATGGGTGCAGCTCGACGAGCCGGCCCTGGTGAGCGAGTCGTTCGAGGTCGACCGCGCGACGGTGCTCGCCGCGACGAAGCGCGCGTACGACCTGCTTGGCGCCGCCGCGGAACGCCCGAGCATCTTCGTGGCCGCCCCGTACGGCAGCCTGGATGACGCGCTGCCCGTGCTGCTCGACACACCGGTCGAGGCCCTCGGCCTCGACCTCGTCAAGGGTGCGGTGCCGACCGCGCTGTCGATCGGCGGGGCCGGCACGGACAAGGTGCTCGTCGGCGGTGTCATCGACAGCCACAACATCTGGCGGGGTGACCTCGCGGGGGCGTTCGCGAAGCTCGGGGAGCTGACGGCGCTCGGCCCGAACGTGGCGGTCGCGTCATCCACCTCGCTCTTCCACACGCCGCACGATGTGCACGATGAGCCGCTGCTCGGCGACCAGTTGAAGAGCTGGCTCGCGTTCGCGGACCAGAAGGTCGGGCAGATCGCGACGCTCGCGAAGGGGCTGACGTCGGGCAAGGCGGCGATCCAGGGCGAGCTGGATGCCGCATCCGCCGCACTCACCGACCGCCTCACCGCGAGCGGCGTGCGCGACGGTGCGGTCCGAGCCCGGGCCGAGCGTCTCGCCGGATCGGACTTCTCGCGCGGCGAGTACTCCGCACGTGTCGCGGCCCAGGAGAATGCCCTGCACCTCCCGTTTCTGCCCACCACGACGATCGGCTCGTTCCCGCAGACCGGCGACATCCGCAAGGCCCGCGCCGCGGCGGCGAAGGGCGAGATCACGCAGCAGCAGTACGTCGACGAGATGAAGGCGGAGATCCGCCGGGTCGTCGACCTGCAGGAGGAGATCGGCCTCGACGTCATCGTGCACGGCGAGCCGGAGCGCAACGACATGGTGCAGTACTTCGCCGAGCTGCTCGACGGGTTCGCGGTCACCCAGAACGGCTGGGTGCAGTCCTACGGCTCGCGCTGCACCCGCCCGTCGATCCTGTGGGGCGATGTTTCGAGGCCCGCGCCGATGACCGTCGAGTGGTCGACCTACACGCAGGGCCTCACCGCGAAGCCGGTCAAGGGCATGCTCACCGGCCCGGTGACGATCCTCGCGTGGTCGTTCGTGCGCGACGACCAGCCGCTGCGCGACACCGCCAATCAGGTCGCCCTCGCCCTGCGCGACGAGATCGCGGACCTCGAGTCGGCCGGCATCGGCATCATCCAGGTGGATGAACCGGCCCTCCGCGAACTCCTCCCGCTCAAGCAGCGCGACCAGGCCGACTACCTCGACTGGTCCGTGGGCTCGTTCCGGCTCGCGACGGCCGGCGTCGAGGACCGGACGCAGATCCACACGCACCTCTGCTACTCCGAGTTCGGCGTCGTCATCGACGCGATCAACGGGCTCGACGCGGATGTCACGTCGATCGAGGCCGCGCGCTCGAAGATGGATGTCGTGCCCGCGATCAAATCGAGCGGCTTCGGCCGCGGCATCGGACCGGGCGTGTACGACATCCACTCGCCGCGGGTGCCCTCGATCGAGGAGGTCTCGGACCTCATCGAGATCGCCCTCGGCTCGATCCCGGAGCGCCAGGTCTGGGTCAATCCGGACTGCGGCCTCAAGACCCGCGGCTACGACGAGACCGTGGAGTCGCTGCGCAACGTACTGGCGGCCACGCGCGCTGCCCGCCAGCGGGTGGCCGCGGGCGCGTAGACCGTCCCATCCGGCACCCGGCGCCGCGGACGGCCCGGAGTGCCGCTGGATACGGACATTCCGCACGGTGCGTGGCGAGTCGCTCGCACTCAACGGCATGTCGCGCTGATGTCCGTATTCAGGGCGCGCCGAAGGCGTCGTTTCCCCGGTGCCGGAATGGCGCGCCCGCTCTTGGCGGGCGTCGAGTGTGCACTACAGCGCGCGGAGCACCGTCACGACCTTGCCCAGGATCTGGGCGTGGTCGCCGAGGATCGGCTCGAAGTTGGAGTTGCGCGGCAGCAGCCAGGTGTGACCGTCGCGCTGGCGGAACACCTTGACCGTGGCCTCGCTGTCGAGCATGGCCGCGACGATATCGCCGTTCTCGGCATTCTGCTGCTCGCGCACGACCACCCAGTCGCCGTCGCAGATCGCGGCGTCGATCATCGACTCGCCGACGACCTTGAGCATGAACAGGTTGCCCTTGCCGGTGAGCTGGCGCGGGAGTGGGAACACCTCGTCGACCTGCTGGTCGGCCGTGATCGGGATGCCGGCCGCGATGCGACCGACGAGCGGGACCATGACGGCATCGCCGATGGATGCGACGTTGCTGTCGGCCGCGCGCACGTCGTCGAGCGACGGCTCGATGGCCGGGAGGTCGATGAGCACCTCCATCGCCCGCGGGCGATTCGGGTCGCGGCGCAGGTAGCCCGAGAGCTCGAGCTGGCCGAGCTGGTGGGTCACGCTCGAGAGCGAGGAGAGGCCGACGGCATCCCCGATCTCGCGCATGCTCGGCGGATAGCCGCGTGACGCGACCGAGCGCTGGATGACGTCGAGGATCGCGAGCTGCTTGTCGCTCAGGCTCGTGCGACGACGAGTGCGTGGCTCTTCGGCATCCATGACTGCTCCGATCGATCTCGCCGCACGAACGAATGTCGGTGGCTCATTCGAAACTGTATCCGCTCGAAGGCCCGAAAACAAACACTTGTTCGAGTGTGTCGCCATGAATGTCGGTGGCATCTTCGAAGATTTACTTGATTTCGACGCAATTCGAAACTATGTTCGGTACAGATCTTCGGATGCATCGCACCCAGAGATCACACAAAGACTTCGTATCCGGCCCTCCCGGCCGAGTGCCGGATACGAAAACCATTGGAGGCAGCATCGTGAGCACCGCGACCGTAGACATGATCGGCACTGGACATCGCTCCATCGGCGCCCGTCCCGTCGCGCCGCGACTGCGCCTCACCAAGCGCGGCCGCGGCGTGCTCACCACGCTCGCGGCCGCACCACTCGTGATCGCCGCGCTCGTGTTCGCGCTCAACGGCGGTATGGCGACGGCGACGCTCGAGGGCACCGAGGCCGGCCTCACCTACGTCACGGTCGACACCGGCCAGGGCCTGTGGGAGGTCGCGGAGACGATCGCGCCGAACGCGGACCCGCGTGACGTGATCGCCGACATCATGGCGCTGAACCGACTCGAGTCGGCCGACGTGCTCGCGGGCCAGCAGCTCGCCATCCCGACGAAGTACCTGCCGTAACGCGGCGCGCCGCCGCCCTACGATTACGAGGGTGACTTCGCTCGACGACCTGCCCATCCGGGACGACCTCCGCGGCGAGAGCCCGTACGGGGCCCCGCAGGAGCACGTGCGCATCCAGCTCAACGTCAACGAGAACACCCACTCGATCCCGGAGGCCGTCGCAACGGACATCGTCGCCGCCCTCGCGGAGGCCGTGCTCGGGGTCAACCGCTACCCGGACCGGGAGTTCACCGAACTCCGCGAATCGCTCGCACGGTACCTGGGCCACGGACTCACCGCCGACAACCTCTGGGCCGCGAACGGCTCGAACGAGATCCTCCAGCAGGTGCTGCAGGCATTCGGTGGCCCGGGCCGCAGCGTGCTCGGCTTCCCGCCCACGTACTCGATGCACTCGATCATCGCGAGCGGAACGGGCACGCGCTGGGTCACCGCCGAGCGTGACGCGGAGTACCGGCTCAGCCCTGCGACCGTGGTCGCCGCGATCGAGCGCGAGGATCCGGACCTCGTGTTCCTGTGCTCGCCCAACAACCCGACGGGGACGCCACTCGAGCTCGAGGTGGTCGAGGCGGCGTATGCGGCGACGCGCGGCATCCTGCTCGTGGATGAGGCGTACGCCGAGTTCACCGACGGCCCGACGGCCCTGACCCTGCTCGCCGGCCGCCCGAGGCTCATCGTCACGCGAACGATGAGCAAGGCCTTCGCCTTCGCAGGAGCCCGTCTCGGCTACCTCGCCGCCGACCCGGCGATCACGGACGCGCTGCGACTCGTGCGACTGCCGTACCACCTGTCCGCGTTCACCCAGGCGGCCGCGGTCGCGGCGCTCGCGCACGCACCCGAGATGCTCGCGATGGTCGAGGACATTAAGCTGCAACGCGATCGCATGCTCGTCGAACTGCCAGAACTCGGCTATCCGGTGCACGACAGCGCATCGAACTTCGTGCTGTTCGGGGGAGTGGCGGACCCCCGCGCGACGTTCGAGGCACTGCTCGCGCAGGAGATCATCATCCGCGACGTCGGCATCCCGAACCACCTGCGGGTCACCGCGGGCAGCCAGTCCGAGACCACGGCGTTCCTCGCCGCGATGGCGGGGCTGTCGAAGAACGCCGCCTCTAGGATTGCCCCATGACCAATCGCACGGCGACGATTCGCCGCGAGACGAGCGAGTCGAGCATCGAGCTGGTGCTCGACCTCGACGGCACGGGCACGGCCGACATCGACACCTCGGTGCCGTTCTACGACCACCTGCTCACGGCGTTCACGAAGCACTCCCTCGTCGACCTGACGGTTCGGGCCAAGGGCGACGTCGAGATCGACGTGCACCACACGGTCGAGGACATCGGCATCGCGCTCGGTCGCGCCATCGCCGAGGCGCTCGGCGACAAGTCGGGCATCTCGCGGTTCGGCGATGCGATCGTGCCGCTCGACGAGGCCCTCGTGCAGGCCGTGGTCGACCTCTCCGGTCGCCCCTACCTCGTGCACACCGGCGAGCCGGCCGGGTTCGAGCACCACCTGATCGGCGGTCACTTCACCGGATCGATGGTGCGGCACGTCTTCGAGGCGATCGCCTTCAACGCGGCGATGACCCTGCACGTCACGGTGCTCGGTGGGCGGGATCCGCACCACATCGCCGAGGCCGAGTTCAAGGCCTTCGCCCGTGCGTTCCGCTTCGCTGTGGCGCGGGATGCGAGGGTGCAGGGCATCCCGTCCACGAAGGGGTCGCTCGGGGCATGACCAGGCCTTCCGTCGTCATCCTCGACTACGGCTCGGGCAACGTGCACTCGGCGGCCAAGGCCGTCGAGCTCGCGGGCGCCGACGTCGAACTCACTCGTGACCGCACGCGCGCGCTCGAAGCCGACGGGCTCGTCGTGCCCGGCGTCGGCGCATTCTCCGCGGTGATGGCCGGGGTCGAGAGCGTCGGCGGCGCCGCGATCATCGAGCAGCGCCTGATCGCGAGCCGGCCGGTGCTCGGCGTGTGCGTCGGCATGCAGGTGCTGTTCGCGAACGGCGTCGAGCGCGGCGTCGAGACCGAGGGCCTCGGGGAGTGGCCCGGCACCGTGAACATGCTCGACGCACCGATCGTGCCCCACATGGGATGGAACACGATCGACGCGCCCGAGCAGTCCGTGCTGTTCGAGGGCCTGCACGACGAGCGGTTCTACTTCGTGCACTCGTACGCCGCGCAGGCGTGGGAGTTGGAGCACCAGCCTCCATTCCCCGAGCCGCAACTGACGTGGGCGACGCACGGCGTGCCGTTCCTCGCCGCGGTCGAGAACGGACCCCTCTCCGCGACGCAGTTCCACCCCGAGAAGTCGGGCGCGGCCGGCATCCAGCTCCTCAGGAACTGGCTCGCGACCCTCTGATCGCACCGGTCGATCGCGTGCGGTGACCGCGCACGTCGGTGGACTACTATCGGATGTTCGTGTGCGCGATCAGCGCCCGCGAAAAGCCAGGAGACAACGGCAATGAGCGAGTTCAACACCACCCCAGGGCTCACCCTGCTTCCCGCGGTGGATGTGGCGAACGGCAAGGCGGTCCGCCTCACCCAGGGCGAGGCCGGCACCGAGACCAACTACGGCGACCCGGTGAACGCGGCGCAGGACTGGATCAATCAGGGCGCCGAGTGGATCCACCTCGTCGACCTCGACGCGGCCTTCGGTCGCGGCAACAACTATGCCGTCATCAAGAAGGTCATCAAGTCGGCGCCACGGCGCGTGAACATCGAGCTGTCGGGCGGCATCCGCGACGACAAGACCCTCGAGGCCGCGCTGCACACCGGCGCGAAGCGCATCAACCTCGGCACGGCCGCCCTCGAGAACCCCGAGTGGGCCGCCCACGTGATCGCGGAGTACGGCGAGGCGATCGCGGTCGGCCTCGACGTGCGCGGCGACACCCTCGCGGCGCGGGGCTGGACCAAGGAGGGCGGCGACCTGTTCACGGTCATGGATCGCCTCGAGTCGGCCGGCTGCTGCCGCTACGTCGTCACCGACGTGACCAAGGACGGCACCCTCAAGGGCCCGAACCTCGACCTGCTCCGCCGCGTGATGGACCGAACGGTCCGCCCGGTCATCGCCTCGGGCGGAGTTGCCACCCTCGACGACATCGCCGACCTCCGCGAGCTCGTGCCGCTCGGCCTCGAGGGTGCGATCGTCGGCAAGGCGCTCTACGCGAAGGCGTTCACGCTCGCCGAGGCGCTCGACGTCGCGAGCGACTGACTCGGCTTGGCCGACGACCACGCAGCCGACAGTGCCGGCGTCCCCTGGGAGGGCCGGCACTTCGAGCCGAACCCCGCGGCGAACGACGACGGCTCGGCCGATCCTCGGCTCGTCGAGGCGATCCTTCGCCTGCGCGCCGGAGAAGCTCGGTGAGACCGAAGTGGTCGATGCGGTGCGGGACGCCCGGCTCCTGATCCCGCTGGTCGCCGAGCTCGGCGACGCAGGAACGAACGACGCCGGTCTCGTCATCGACAAGTCGCAGGAGCTCTCGATCGTCACGGTCGCAGGCCCGGACGGCCGCACCGTGCTGCCCGCTTTCACCTCGGTCGACGCCATGCGCGCTTGGGACCCGGCGGCTCGCCCGATCCCGGCCTCGGGGGAGCGCGTCGCACTCGCTGCGGCCGGGGAGGGCACCGACCTGGTCGTGCTGGATGCGACGAGCCCCACCGAGATCGTCATCCGCCGTCCCGCGCTGTGGGCGATCGCCCGCCGCGAACCCTGGCGCCCCGCCTACCTCGACGAGGACGTCCTGCGGGCGTTCATGGATGCCGCGGCGCCCGAGCCCGCCGTCCGCGCCGTGCAGCTCGCCCCCGGCGACCCGGATGCCCGGCTCGCCGGCCCCGAGGTGCTCGCGCACTTCTCGATCACGGACGGCCTCGACCGGGACGCCCTCGACGCCCTGATGTCCCGGATGAGCGCACGCTGGGCCGCCGACGAGACCATCGCCGCGAAGGTGGACTCGATCGGCGTGCGCGTCGTGGGCACCGCATGAGCGACGCCATGGATCGCGAGCCGCGGGACACGCCGAAACTCATCATCACCGACCTCGACGGCACGCTCCTCGGTTCCGACCGCGAGGTGAGCGACCGGAGCGCCGCCGTGCTCGAGCGGGCGACCGCGGCCGGCGCGCGGGTGGTGATCGCGACCGGGAGACCGCTCCGGTTCGTGCGCCACCTGCGGGACCGCGTCCACTCGTCCATCGCGCTGTGCGCGAATGGGGCGCTGGTCGTCGACCTCGAGACCGGCGATGTGCTGCATAGCCACCTGCTCGACGGCGAACGCGTCATCGCCCTCTCCGAGGAACTGCGCGCCGGCGGCGCCGAGTTCGCGATCGCGGCTGAGGGACTGACCGAAGTCGGCATGTTCGCCGAGGAGCACTACCCGTTCCCGCACCTCACCGACCGCCAGCGGATGCCGCTCGCCGAGTTCGCCGCCCAGCCGATGATCAAGCTGCTCGTGCGTCCGGCGGAGGGACACCACGACGAGGTGCTGCGCGTGCTCGCTGAGCGCTACGCAGACGTGCTCCTGGCCACGAGCTCCGGTGTGGCGGGACTCATCGAAGTCAGCCTCGCCGGCATCTCGAAGGGCACCGTGATCGACGGGCTGGCGCAGGGAGTGGGGGATCACGCCGGAGCAGGCCATCGCCTTCGGCGACCAGCCCAACGACCTCGAGATGCTGCGCTGGGCAGGCCATGGCGTCGCGATGGGCAACGCCGACCCCGCGGTGCAGGCCGAGGCCGACGAGGTCACCGACACGAACGACCGCGATGGCGTGGCAAAGGTACTCGAACGCTGGTTCTGAGCTAGTTGACCGGTCCGGTGAACTTCTCGCCGGGGCCTTGACCGGGGGCATCCGGGAATGATGCTGGTCTCGCGGAACGCGAGCTGGAGCGACCGCAGCCCGTCGCGCAACGGGCGGGCGTGGTGATCCCCGATCTCGGGCGCGGCGGCCGTGACCAGGCCGGCGAGCACCGTGATGAGCTTGCGGGCCTCGTCGAGGTCGATCTCCTGCGCGGCATCCTCGGTGTCACCGAGTCCGAGCTTCACGGCGGCCGCGCTCATGAGGTGCACCGCGGTGGTGTTGATGAGTTCGACGGCGGGCACGGCGGCGATGTCGCGGAAGTCGTCGGCGCTGGTGTCGTCGTCGTAGGGGCTGCTCACGAGGGTCCTTCGCTCATCGGCCCGGACTCTGCTATCCTCGTACAGGCTCCGGGGCACTGTCCCGGATACGAAAGTGGAGATTCTCCCACCTGCTGGCCGCCTTGTGTTGTTCAACAGCACCTAGGTTATCGGGTAGTTGCACCCCCTCGGTTGCGAGCGCTTTGCGAAGCGCGCGTGAGCGAGAGTCAGGGTGTCGTGGTGCTTCGGCAGCACGGATTCCTCCTCGCATCGTGCCCGTGCGGCGCCGTCGCATGGCGTGCCACAACTGCACCAAGAGGAGATCCGCATCAGCGATCCGCGTACCAATGACCGAATCCGTGTTCCGGAAGTCCGACTCGTCGGACCGGGCGGTGAGCAGGTCGGCGTCGTCTCCATCGATGTCGCCCTCAAGCTGGCCCAGGAAGCAGACCTGGATCTGGTCGAGGTAGCTCCCAACTCCAAGCCTCCCGTGGCCAAGATCATGGACTACGGAAAGTTCAAGTACGAAGAGGCGCAGAAGGCGAAGGAAGCACGGCGCAACCAGGCCAACACCATCCTCAAGGAGGTGCGGTTCCGGTTGAAGATCGACAAGCACGATTACGAGACCAAGCGCAAGCGCGCTGAGGGCTTCCTGCAGTCGGGTGACAAGGTCAAGGCAATGATCCTGTTCCGCGGCCGTGAGCAGTCCCGGCCGGAGCAGGGTGTTCGACTGCTGCAGCGCTTCGCCGAGGATGTCGCGGAGTTCGGTTCGGTCGAATCGACCCCGATGATCGACGGCCGCAACATGGTCATGGTGATCGGTCCCCACAAGACGAAGGCAACGGCGAAGGCCGAAGCGGACGCGAAGCGACTGGCCAGCAAGCGGCCGGCCCGCGACTCGGACGCTGAACGCCGGCAACACCGGCTCCCGGCAACTGAGGCTCCAGCCACCGAAGCACCAGCCGAAGCCCCGATCGGCAACATCCACAGACTCACCGGCTGCACCCGCAGCCGCGACAGCAACCAAGACCGCCAAGCCAGCCAAACCGGCCAAGGCAGTCGAGACGAAGAGGACACCAAGGATGCCTAAGCAGAAGACGCACTCCGGTGCGAAGAAGCGGTTCAAGCTGACCGGCTCCGGCAAGGTCATGAAGCAGCCGGCAGGCATGCGCCACCACCTCGAGGTGAAGAGCGGGCAGCGCAAGCGCCGCCTCAACACCGAGACCGTTCTCGCGCCGCAGGACGCGAAGGTCATCAAGCGTCTGCTCGGCAAGGGCAAGTAGGGGATAAGGGAACCAGATCATGGCAAGAGTGAAGAGGGCCGTCAACGCCCACAAGAAGCGCCGCGTCATCCTCGACCGCGCATCCGGCTACCGCGGCCAGCGTTCGCGCCTGTACCGCAAGGCGAAGGAGCAGGTCACCCACTCCCTCGTCTACGCGTACCGTGACCGCCGTGCGCGCAAGGGCGACTTCCGTCGCCTGTGGATCCAGCGCATCAACGCTGCGTCCCGCGCCAACGGCCTCACCTACAACCGTTTCATCCAGGGCCTGAACCTGGCCGGCATCGAGGTCGACCGTCGCATCCTCGCCGACCTCGCGGTCACCGAGCCCGCGACGTTCGCGGCGATCGTCGCGACCGCCAAGGCCGCGCTGCCCGCCGATGTGAACGCCAAGGTGGCGTAGTACTCGTTCTGAACGTGAAGGGCGTCGCGCCCGATCTCCCGAGAGACGACGCGGCGCCCTTCGTCGTTGCCGGGCTTCACCTGCCGTTCATGCGCCGCCCGTAGGCTGGTCCCGTGATCGACAACCCGCGTTCGCCGCGCGTGCGCTCCGTGGCGAAGCTCGCCAAGCGGGATGCCAGGGCCGAGACCGGCCTCTTCCTGCTGGAGGGGCCGCAGGCCGTCTCCGAGGCGCTCGCGTTCCGGCCCGAGCTGGTCGTGGAGCTGTTCGTCACGCCGACCGCGCTCGAGAAGCACCCCGACCTCGCCCAGGCCGCGAAGGCGGCCGACCTCGAGCCGCACTTCGTCACCGAGCACGTGCTCGAGGCGATGGCCGACACCGTCACGCCGCAGGGCGTCGTTGCCGTCTGCCGCCAGTTCCCGGTCGCACTCAAGGACATCCTCGCCGACGGTCCGCGGCTGGTCGCCGTGCTCGAGGAGGTGCGCGACCCGGGCAACGCCGGCACGATCATCCGGGCCGCGGATGCCGCGGGCGCCGACGCCGTCGTGCTCACCGGTCGCAGCGTCGACCTCTACAACCCCAAGGTCGTGCGCGCGACGACGGGATCGATCTTCCACCTCCCGGTCGCGATGGCCCCCGAGCTCGGCCCCGTACTCGACAAGCTCCGCGGCGTGGGACTCACGGTGCTCGCCGCCGATATCAAGGGCGACGACCTGCTGGATGCCCGCCGCGACGGCACCCTCGGCAAGCCCACCGCGTGGCTGTTCGGCAACGAGGCGCGGGGTCTGACCGACGAGCACCTCGCCCTGGCGGATCGTGCGATCACCGTGCCGATCTACGGCCATGCGGAGTCGATGAACCTCGCGACCGCGGCGTCGGTGTGCCTGTACGAGAGCGCGTTCGCCCTGCGCTCGTAATCGATGTTTCGCTCACGTACCGGTCTGGTTACGTCTCGCGCAAGTGTTTGACCCTCGTTCGCGGGGTGTGGTTGTGTGAGTCCATGGAGCCACTTGTTGTCATCGATCACGTCAACAAGCACTTCGGGGAACTGCATGTGCTGAAGGACATCACCACCACGATCGGCAAGGGCGAGGTCGTCGTGGTGATCGGCCCGTCCGGATCCGGCAAGTCGACGCTGTGCCGGGCGATCAACCGGCTGGAGACGATCGACGACGGCACGATCACGATCGACGGCAAGGTGCTGCCCAAGGAGGGCAAGGACCTCGCGAAGTTGCGGGCCGACGTCGGCATGGTGTTCCAGTCGTTCAACCTGTTCGCCCACAAGACGATGCTCGAGAACGTGACGCTCGGACCGATCAAGGTGCGCAAGCGCTCGAAGGCCGAGGCCGACAAGCGGGCGATGGAGCTGCTCGAGCGCGTCGGCGTCGCCAACCAGGCCGACGAAGCTCCCTCGCAGCTCTCCGGCGGCCAGCAGCAGCGCGTCGCGATCGCACGGGCCCTTGCGATGGATCCGAAGCTCATGCTCTTCGACGAGCCGACCTCGGCCCTCGACCCCGAGATGATCAACGAGGTACTCGACGTCATGGTCGGCCTCGCGAAGGACGGCATGACGATGGTCGTCGTCACCCACGAGATGGGCTTCGCGCGCAAGGCCGCCGACCGCGTGCTCTTCATGGCCGACGGCGAGATCGTCGAAGAGGCCGACCCCGAAGACTTCTTCACGAAGCCCCAGAGTCCGACGGGCGAAGGACTTCCTGTCGAAGATCCTCGCCCACTGACCGGTGGGCGGGAAGCACTGCAAGGAGAAGAGAACCGATGAGATTCAAGCACCGCTACCATCTTCGCCGCCATCGCCGTCGCGGGAGTGCTCGTCCTCGCGCGCATGCACCGATTCCGGCGCGCCTACCGACGAGCCGGAGACCACGCCGGCCCCGAAGAGGAGAGTCCAGTTCGAGGCCGGCACCACGATGGCCGCGCTGGACGACGCCGGCGCGATCACGATCGGCACGAAGTTCGACCCAGCCGCTGTTCGGCCTGGCGGGCGCCGACGGCAACCCCCGAGGGTTTCGACGTCGAGATCGGCAAGATCATCGCTGCGTCAGCTCGGTATCGCTCCAGAGATCATCGGTGGATCGAGACGGTCTCCGCCAACCGCGAGCCGTTCATCCAGTCTGGCCAGGTCGACATCGTCGTCGCCACGTACACGATCAACGACAAGCGCAAGGAAGTCATCTCGTTCGCCGGGCCGTACTACGAGGCCGGCCAGGACATCCTGGTGCCGCAGGCAACCCAGAGGGCATCGCCGGACCGGAGGACCTCGACGGCCCCACGCGACGGTCTGCACCGTCGACCGGTTCCACGTCGCAGACGAACATCCAGGAGTACACGCGACCAGTGCTCGAGGCTGCCGACTACGCCGACTGCCTTGAGCCGGTCCGCTCCGGCCAGCTCGTCGCCCTGACCACCGACAACGTGATCCTCGCCGGCCTCGCGGACCAGAACGCCGGTGAGTTCGAGGTCGTCGGCGACCCGTTCACCGAGGAGCCGTACGGCATCGGTCTCACCAAGGATGACACCGTCTTCCGCATCTGGATCAACGACGTGCTCGAGCAGGCGTTCGAGGACGGCCGCTGGGCCGCGGCGTGGGAGGCCACGGCCGGCAAGGTGCTGCCCTGCCGGACCCGCCGGCGGTCGACCGCTACTAGGTCAGATCCGACAGCTGCCGGCGAGTCGCCCCGTGGCGGCTCCCGGCCACTCGCCCACCACTCACGCCGCGACGCGAGAGGAGCGCATGGACGCCGTCGTCGAGAACTTGCCGCTGCGTCGACGGGTTCCTCATACCCTGCGCTGCTCGGCATCTCCGGTGTCTCGGCCCTCGTGCTCGGCGCCGTCGTCGCGGCCATGCGCATCTCGCCCGTGCCGCCCCTGCGCAGGTTCGGAACCGTCTACACCGAGTTGCTGCGCAACACTCCGCTCACGCTCGTGCTCTTCGTTCTGCGCGTATCGTGCCGTACCTGACTGCTCCGGGAGTCGACCCGCAGACCGGCTACTTCATCCTCGCCACGATCGGACTCTCGCTCTACACGTCGCCGTTCATCGCCGAGGCGATCCGCTCCGGCATCAATGGCGTGCAGGTCGGCCAGGCGGAGGCGGCACGGAGCATCGGCCTTGGCTTCGGGCAGACCGTGACCTTCATCGTGCTGCCGCAGGCGATCCGCATGGTCATCCCGCCCATCATCAACGTGCTCATCGCGCTGACGAAGAACACCTCGGTCGCGGCCGGGTTCTTCGTGGTCGAGTTGTTCGGCGCCGTCGCGACCGCGATCAACAAACGACGGCGACGCACGATCGCGATCCTGCTCGCCGTGGCGGTGTTCTACCTCGATCGTCACCGTCACCCTCGGCGCCGATCGCCAAGCTTCGTCGAGAAGCGAGTGGCGGTGCTGCGATGAGCACCGTTCTCTACGACGTGCCGGGGCCGAAGGCCCGCCGATTCGCCCGAATCATCGCGTCGTGATCGTTGGCGTCCTGATCGTCGGCGGCACTCGTTTGGGTGTTCGTCTTGCTCGCAGCTGCCGCGAGACCACGCGGGCGGAGTCGTCGCAGCCCGGGCTCTTCGACCCGAGCTCGCGTTGGGACATCTTCATCGACCGCGCGGTATGGCGCGCCCTCGGCGCGGCATTCTCGACACGCTGCGGATGGCGGGTCGCCGCGGCCGTGCTCGCGATCGCGATCGGCATGCTGTTCTCGTTCGCGCGCACCGCGCGACTCGCGATCATCCGGGTGCCCGCGATCGCTCGTGCTCGAGTTCTTCCGCGGCATGCCCGTGCTGCTGATGATGCTGTTCATCCTGCTCGTCTTCTCGACCGGCTCGTACTGGGCCGGCGTCAGGGCACTCGCGTCTACAACGGCGCGGTGATCGGCGAGATCCTGCGCGTCGGGATCGCAGCGCTGCCCCAGCGGCCAGCGCGAGTCCGGGCTCGCGATCGGCCTCACCCCGCTGCAGACCCGATTCTCGATCGAATTCCCGCAGGCCTCCGCGCAGATGCTGCCGATCATCATCGCCCAGCTCGTGGTGCTGCTGAAGGACACGGCTCTCGCCTACGTCCTCGGCTACGAGGAGTTGCTGCACGCTCGGTGAAACAGCTCGGCGAACTTCTACGGCAACCGCTACATGTTCTCGGTCTTCTTCGTGGTGTTGTCATCTACCTCGGCATGAACCTGTCGCTGTCGTGGGTCGCGCGCATCGTTGCGCGCAGAACGGGACCGGCCGAAGTGTCTCTGGGCGCAAGTCGCGGCAAGCGGCGCAGGTCATCGCTCAGCTTGGCGGCGCAGGAATGGCCGGGGCGAGCGACCCGCTTGACGGGCAGGATGAGCGAGGCGATTACAAGTCCGGCGCCTGACTGCCGTCGGCAAGCCCGACACAGGCCCAAGACCGCACCCGACTAAACTCGCTACTTGTGTCAGACCCCATCCTCATCACCGAAACGGCCGTGAATGCGGCTGCGGATGCCGCGATCGCGGCCATCGCCGCGGCCCCGACGGTCGCCGAGCTCAAGGCCGCGCGCAACGCGCACCTCGGCGAGAACTCGGTGCTCGCCCGCTTCAACGCCGGGCTCAAGGACATCGCGCCGTCCGAGCGCGCGAACGCGGGAAAGCTCGTCGGCATCGGCAAGACGCGCGTCGCGGATGCGCTGTCCGCCCGAGAGGCCGAGCTTGCCGTCGCGGAGGAGACCCAGCGGCTCGCTGACGAGGCGGTGGATGTCACGGCGGTGGCCTCACGCTGGCGCGCCGGCGCGCGGCATCCCCTGTCCCTGCTCATGGAGCAGATGGGTGACATCTTCATCGGCATGGGCTGGGAGATCGCGGAGGGACCGGAACTCGAGAACGAGTGGTTCAACTTCGATGCGATGAACTTCGACGAAGACCACCCGGCGAGGGCGATGCAGGACACCTTCTTCGTCGACCCGGTCGACTCGCACCTCGTGCTGCGCACGCACACGAGCCCGGTGCAGATCCGGTCGCTGCTCGACCGGCCGCTTCCGGTCTACGTCGTCGCGCCCGGCAAGACCTTCCGCACGGACGAACTCGACGCGACGCACACGCCCGTGTTCCACCAGATCGAGGGCCTCGCGATCGACAAGGGCCTCACGATGGCGCACCTGCGCGGCACGCTCGAGCATCTCGCACGCTCGATGTTCGGCGCCGAGGCGCAGATCCGGCTGCGCCCGAACTACTTCCCGTTCACCGAGCCGAGCGCCGAGATGGACGTCTGGCAGCCCAACGCCAAGGGCGGCGCGCGCTGGGTGGAGTGGGGCGGCTGCGGAATGGTGAACCGCAACGTCCTGCGTGCGGCAGGGATCGATCCCGACGAGTACCAGGGGTTCGCGTTCGGCATGGGGATCGAGCGCACCCTGCAGTTCCGCAATGAGATGAACGACATGCGGGACATGGTCGAGGGCGACATCCGGTTCTCGCAGCAATTCGGGATGAGCGCCTGATGCGCGCGCCGATCAGCTGGCTGCGCGAGTTCGTCGACATGCCCGACGACGTCACGCTCGAGCACGTGCACGCCGCCCTGGTGCGAGTCGGACTCGAGGAGGAGGACGTGCACACGTTCGACCTCACGGGTCCCGTCGTCGTGGGGCAGGTGCTCTCGTTCGTCGACGAGCCGCAGTCCAACGGCAAGACCATCCGCTGGTGCCAGGTGCAGGTCGGGCCGGACGACGTGCGCGGTATCGTCTGCGGCGCCCACAACTTCGTCGAGGGCGACAAGGTCGTCGTCTCACTGCCCGGCGCGGTGCTGCCCGGACCGTTCCCGATCTCCGCTCGCAAGACCTACGGGCACACCTCCGACGGCATGATCGCCTCGGCGCGCGAGCTCGGGCTCGGCGACGAGCACGACGGCATCCTGCGGCTGCAGGCGCTCGGCCTCGATCCTGACGTCGGCGAGGACGCCATCACCCTGCTCGGGCTCGACGACTTCGCGGTCGAGGTCAACGTCACGCCCGACCGCGGCTACGCGTTCTCGATCCGCGGAATCGCTCGTGAGTACTCCAACTCGACGGGTGCCGCCTTCCGCGATCCCGCTGCCGCGCCCGCGCTCGTGCCCGAGATCGAGGCTCGCATGGCCGCGACCGGATTCGAGGTCACGGTGGATGATGCCGCGCCCGTCCGCGGCACCGTCGGCGTCTCCACGTTCACCTCCGGGGTCGTGCGCGGCGTGAACGCCGCGTGGCCCACGCCGCCGTGGATGGTCTCGCGGCTGCTGCTGGCCGGCATCCGCTCGATCTCGCTCATCGTCGACATCGGCAACTACGTGATGCTCGAGCTCGGGCAGCCGATCCACACCTACGACGCGGCGAAGGTGCGCGGCGGGTTCGTGCTGCGCCGCGCGACAGCGGGGGAGACGCTGACAACGCTGGACGAGAAGGTCCGCACGCTCGCAGCCGAGGACTTCGTCGTCGCCGACGAGTCCGGGCCGGTCGGGCTCGCGGGGGTCATGGGTGGGGCATCCACCGAGATCACGTCCACCTCGACCGACGTGCTCATCGAGGCCGGTATCTGGGATCCGATCACCATCTCGCGCACCGTGCGCCGCCACAAGCTGCCGAGCGAGGCGGCCAAGCGGTACGAGCGCGGAGTCGACCCCAGGATGTCGCCGGCCGGCGTCGCCCGCGTGATGCAGCTGCTCGTGGAGCTCGGTGGTGGAACCGCCGACCCCGTCGGCTCGTTCTTCGACCACTCGGTGGACCCGCAGCCGATCGCCCTCCCCGCCGACTTCGTCAACGCGATCACCGGCGCCGACTACACGGATGACGAGACCGTCGCCGCCCTCACCGCGATCGGCGCGACTGTCGAGCTGCGCGGTTCCGTTGGCACGAGCGAGGGCTGGACCGTCACGCCGCCGACCTGGCGCCCGGATCTCACGGATGCCACGACGCTCGTCGAGGAGGTCGCCCGGATCGTCGGATACGACCGCATCCCCTCGGTGCTGCCGATCGCGCCGCCCGGACACGGCCTCACCCGCGGACAGCGGCTCCGTCGCCTCGTCGGGCAGGCGCTCGCCGATGCTGGACTGACCGAGGTGCTGTCGTACCCGTTCGTCACGAAGGCGACCAACGACCGGTTCGGTCGCGCCGACGCGGGCGAGGTGCCGGCGGTCAAGCTCGCGAACGCGCTCGACGCAGACACTCCCTACCTGCGCACGTCGCTCATCCCGGGTCTGATCCAGATCGCGCGCCGCAACCTGTCGCGCGGGCTCACCGATCTCGCGATCGCGGAGGTGGGCACCGTGTTCACTCCGGTCGCGGGCGCCGCGTACGGCAGCGGGCCGCTCCCGGTCGGCACCGCGCGCCCGGATGACGCGGCGCTCGGCGCCCTCAACTGCGAGCATCCCGCCGCAGCCGTGGCACGTCGCCGCCCTCGTGCTCGGCGACGCCGTGCCCAAGCAGCCCGCCCAGGACCCGTGGCCGAGCGGCCTCGCGGACGCGATCGACGTGGCTCGCCAGGTCGCGCTCGCGGTGTCCGCTCCGCTCACGGTCGTGACCGGTCTCCACCAGGCGATGCATCCCGGACGCACCGCCGAGCTCCGCTCGGGCGGCGTGCTGATCGGGTACGCGGGGGAGCTGCTGCCGTCACTCGCCATCGACCTCGACCTGCCGCGCGTGGTCGGTGTCGTCGAACTCGACCTCGACGCGCTCATCGCGGCCGGGGCGACCGACAAGCAGGCCACGCCGATCTCGGCGATGACGGCGGCGACGCAGCACGTCACCCTGGTGGTGCCGAAGGATGTGCTCGCCGGCGACCTGCTCGCGGCCCTCGTCGAGGGCGGCGGTGAGCTGCTCGAGCACGCCACTCTCGTGGACGACTACCGCGGCCAGGGCATCCCGGAGGGCCACAAGTCCCTCAGCTACGCCCTCCGCTTCCGCGCCACCGACCGCACCCTCACCGCCGCCGACGCCACCGAGGCCAAGCTGGCCGCCGTCGCGACCGCCACCGCCCGCTACGGGGCCACCCTCCGCGAGTAGCCGGGACGCGTGGTTGCCGGCCCCGGAAGGGCGTGCGCCACGTTGCGGCGCCTCCAGTTGACAAAATCCGCTAGTGCGCGGCGCCCTTCACTGGCAGATTTTGTCATCTCGCCACGCCTGGCAACCCACCGCGAGTATCCCGTCCAAGTGCACCCCGCGCCGTACGCACACCTCAGCCCGGGTGAGGGGTGTTATCCGACTCGCGAGTTATGAAACGAATGACCCCCGACCGCAGGCCGGGGGTCATTCGTTTCATTGTTTGAGCTGGAGGGTGACACCCCGAAGCCGGGCGTCACCGAGAGGTGCTACTTGCGACCGCCACCAAGCAGTCCACCAAGAACCTGGCCGATCAAAGCCCCAGAGCCGTTCGATGACGACGAGCTTGACCCACCGGAGGACCCACCGAGCAAACCACCAAGAAGGTCGCCGATCCCTCCACCGGACGAAGAGCTGGAAGACGACGACGAAGACCCGCCACCGCCGAGCAACCCACCGAGCAGATCCCCGAGGCCGCCGCCCGAAGCAGCTTCTTCCTCAGCAGCCGCACCGGTCGCCCCGGCCTCCTGCTGCTTCTTCAGCAGCATGTTGCCGATGAACGCGATGATGATCGGCGCGACGATCGGAACGATCTTCGCAATGAGGTCGGGGTCGATGCCGCTCGCCTTGGCGACCTCCTTCTCGACCGCGGGCTTGTTGGAACCGAAGACGTTCGAGGCGATCTTGTCGCCCTCGACCGTGTCGACGTCATCGACGCGGCTGAACTGCTTGCCACGCTTCGCGTGCCGCGTTGCGGCGCCGGCGAGGGACTTCGCACCACCCTTGTCCTGCGCGTTCGCGGCCATACCGGCCACGATCACCGGAACGGCGGCGCTCACGGCGGCCTTCGCCACGTTCTCATCGATCCCGAGCTTCTTGGCGATGTCCCCGATGGGGATCGCGCTGAGCAGTCCGTCAAGCTCTGCCATGGCAGTTCTCCTCTGATCTGCGCGCACTCAGTGTGCGCACCGTTACAGGCTAGCGATTCGACGCCCCATGTTGGGAGGGAGTACGCTCACAACCGTGACCGTGATCCGCACCGCGACGTCGAGCCTCGTGCTCCGTTCCGCCCTGCGCCGCCGCGGTAGCGACGAGCGACGCTAGGCGACGCATCGTGGGTGGCCCAAGGGTCCCGTCGAGCCGTCGCCGCTTCCGTCCCCTGTCACTGCCCACCAGAAGGCGTCCATCATGTCCATCTCCGTTGCGGTAGCCGGCGCCAGCGGCTACGCGGGCGGCGAGCTGCTGCGCATCCTCGCCACGCATCCCGAGTTCGACGTGCGCACCGTCACCGCGTTCCAGAACGCCGGGCAGCCGCTGGTCTCGGTGCAGCCGCACCTGCGTTCGCTCGCACATCTCGAGCTCCAGCCGACCGAGCCCGAGGTGCTCGCCGGCCACGACGTCGTCTTCCTCGCCCTGCCGCACGGCAAGTCGGGTGCGGTCACGGAGCACCTCCCCGCCGACACGCTCGTCGTCGACTGCGGCGCCGATCACCGCCTGACCAGCGAGGCCGACTGGGCAGCCTTCTACGGCGGCGAGTACTTCGGCGCCTGGGACTACGGGATGCCGGAGCTCCCGCTCGCCGACGGCACGCTGCAGCGCGAGCACCTGTCGGGCAGCCGCCGCATCGCGGTGCCGGGATGCAACGTCACGGCCATCACGCTCGGACTCGCCCCCGGCGTCCGGGCCGGCCTCATCGAGGCCAAGGACCTGGTCGCCGTCCTCGCGGTCGGACCGTCCGGTGCGGGCAAGGCGCTGCGCCAGGACCTGCTCGCGGCCGAGATCCTGGGCTCCGCGTCGGCCTACGGGGTCGGCGGCCGCCATCGCCACAACCCGGAGATCCGCCAGAACCTGGCCGCGGCCGGCGGGGTCGACGTGAGCGTGTCGTTCACTCCGGTGCTGGTGCCGATGGCGCGCGGCATCCTCGCGACCTCGACGGCACGGCTGAAGCCCGGCGTCACGGTCGCCCAGATCGCCGACGGCGTGGGAGAGCGCGTACGCCGACGAGCCGTTCGTGCACGTGCTGCCGGCGGGGGAGCAGCCGCGCGTGGCCGACACCGTCGGTGCGAACACCGCCCTGCTCGGGCTGGTCGTCGACGAGGCAGCCGGACGCGTGGTCGTGACGACCGCGCTCGACAATCTGGGCAAGGGCACGGCGGGCGCGGCGATCCAGTCCGCGAACATCGCCCTCGGCCTGCCCGAGACGATGGGACTCAGCGTGGATGGGGTGGCACCGTGAGCGTGACGGCAGCGAAGGGCTTCGAGGCGGCCGGCGTCGCCGCCGGACTCAAGTCGAGCGGCGGCCTCGACCTCGCCGTGGTGGTGAACCGCGGGCCGCTGCAGCACGCCGCCGCCGTCTTCACGAGCAACCGCTCGAAGGCCAACCCGATCATCTGGTCGGAGACCGTCATCGCCGACGGACTCGTCAGTGCGATCGTGCTCAACTCGGGCGGCGCGAACTGCTTCACGGGCGCCGAGGGATTCCAGACCACGCACTCGACCGCGGAAGCCGTCGCCGGCGCGCTCGGTGTCTCGGGCGCCGACATCCTGGTGTGCTCGACCGGCCTCATCGGCGACCAGCTCGATCGCGCGAAGGTGCTCGCGGGCGTCGACGCGGCGATCGCGGCCCTGTCCGCAGACGGCGGCGAGAGCGCGTCGCTCGCGATCATGACCACCGACAGCAAGCCGAAGCGCTCCATCCGCGAGGGTGCCGGCTGGACGATCGGCGGCATGGCCAAGGGCGCCGGGATGCTCGCGCCCGGCCTCGCGACGATGCTCGTCGTCATCACCACCGACGCCGACCTCGAGCCCGCGCAGCTGAACGCTGCGCTCCGGGCGGCCACCCGCGTGAGCTTCGACCGGCTCGACTCGGACGGCTGCATGTCGACGAACGACCAGGTGTCGCTGCTCGCGAGCGGAGCCTCCGGCGTGCGGCCGACCGACGCCGAGTTCACGGCGCTGCTCACCGAGGTGTGCCTCGACCTCGCAGCGCAGCTGCAGGGGGATGCCGAGGGCGCGAGCCACGACATCCGCATCGAGGTCACCGGGGCCGCGTCCGAGGAGGACGCCGTCGAGGTCGGGCGCTCGGTCGCCCGCAACAACCTGTTCAAGGCCGCGGCGTTCGGCAACGACCCGAACTGGGGTCGGGTGCTCGCCGCGATCGGAACCACCGATGCGGACTTCGATCCGTACAACGTCGACGTGTGGATGAACGGCGTGCGAGTGTGCAGCCAGGGCGGCCCCGACCGCCCGCGCGACGAGGTCGACCTCACCCCGAGGGCGATGGACCTGCGCATCGACCTGCTCGTGGGCGACGCGACCGCCACGATCCTCACCAACGACCTCACGCACGACTACGTGCACGAGAACTCTGCGTACTCGAGCTGATGGCTGGATTCAGGAAGGCGGGGTCCAGCTGATGGCCGCGACGGATGAGGGCCTGGAGCTGCGGGCGAGGGTGACGCAGCAGGAGGCCGCCCTCAAGGCCGCCGTGCTCATCGAGGCGCTGCCGTGGCTGAAGCTGTTCCACGGCCAGACGATCGTGGTGAAGTTCGGCGGCAATGCGATGGTCGACGACGCGCTGTCCCGGGCATTCGCAGAGGACATGGTCTACCTGCGCTACGCGGGGGTGCGGCCGGTGGTCGTGCACGGCGGCGGGCCGCAGATCTCGGCGGAGCTGGAGCGCCGCGGCATCCACTCGGAATTCCGCGGTGGGTACCGGGTGACCACGCCCGAGGCGATCGACGTCGTGCGCGAGGTGCTCGCGACGCAGGTCGGCGGCGACCTCGTGCGCCTGATCAACGCGCACCGCCGACGGCGAGGAGCTCGCCGTGGGGATCCCCGGTGACGAGCAGGGCCTGTTCACCGGCACGCGGCGCACCGACCTCGACCTCGGGCTCGTGGGCGACGCCGACGAGGTGCATCCGGAGCCTGTGCTGCGTGCGCTGGACGCGGGCCGGATCCCGGTGATCTCGTCGCTCGCGCTCGAGCGCGGCACCGGGCAGGTGCTCAACGTCAACGCGGACTCCGCGGCGGCATCCCTCGCGGCGGCGCTCGGCGCGGCGAAGCTGATCGTGCTCACCGACGTCGCGGGGCTGTACCGCGACTGGCCGGACCGCGACTCGCTCGTCTCGCACATCGGCTCGGCCGAGCTCGAGGCGCTGCTGCCGTCGCTCGAATCCGGAATGATCCCGAAGATGCGAGCGTGCCTGGATGCGGTCGGCGCCGGAGTGCCCAAGGCGGCGATCATCGATGGGCGTCAGCCGCACGCCATCCTGCTCGAGGTGTTCACGAGCGAGGGAATCGGAACGGAAGTGGTGGCATGAGCGTCGCACAGTCGAACGCAGCAGAACCCTGGCGGGACACGTTCGCGGAAGTGATGACGCGCTCGACGCCGTCGCCGCTCATGCAGCTCGCGCGCGGTGAGGGCACCCACGTGTGGGACGTGGACGGCAACGAGTACCTCGACTTCCTCGCCGGCATCGCCGTGAACGCGCTCGGACACGCCCACCCGGTGTTCGTCGACGCCGTGAGCCGCCAGGCGGCCATCCTCGCGCACGTCTCGAACTACTTCTCCACGCCGCCGCAGCTCGAACTCGCGGCGCGGCTGCTGCGGCTGAGCGGAGCCGGCGATCGCGGCCGGGTGTTCTTCGGCAACTCGGGAGCCGAGGCGATCGAAGCGGCGATCAAGCTCGCGCGCAAGACCGGGCGTCCGCGGATCCTCGCGCTCGAGAACGCGTTCCACGGCCGCACGATGGGCTCGCTGTCGCTCACCGGCAAGCCCGCGCTGCACGCGGGGTTCGAGCCGCTGCTGCCGGGCATCCAGCACCTGCCCGCTACGATCGAGGCCCTCGAGGCCGCGATGGGCGAGGATGTCGCGGCCCTCGTCATCGAGCCGATCCAGGGCGAGGCGGGCGTCGTCGAACTGCCGGAGGGCTACCTCGTCAGCCGCCCGCGAGATCACGGCTCGCCACGGCGCGCTGCTCATCATCGACGAGATCCAGACCGGCGCCGGACGCACGGGGGAGTGGTTCGCGTTCCAGCGCGTGCTCACCTCGCCCGAGCAGCTCCCCGACGCGATCACGGTCGCGAAGGGCATCGGCGGCGGATTCCCGATCGGTGCGCTCATCACGTTCGGCGACGCGTCCGACCTGCTGGTCGCGGGCAACCACGGCAGCACGTTCGGCGGGAATCCGCTCGCGACGGGCACGGCGAATGCGGTGCTCGAGGAGATCGAGGCGGCGGGACTCGTCGCGAATGCGGCGGCCCGCGGCATCCAGCTCCGCGACGCCATCACCGGGATGCCGCACGTCACCGAGGTGCGTGGCCGCGGACTGCTGATCGGCGTCGGACTCGACGCCCCGATCGCCCAGGCCGTCGTCGCGTCGGCCCAGCGGCTCGGCCTCATCGTCAACGCGGCGAATGACACGAGCATCCGGCTCGCGCCGCCGCTCATCATCGGCGACGACGACATCGCCGAGTTCACCGAGAAGTTCCGCACAGCCCTGGAGGCACAGTCATGACCCGGCACTTCCTTCGCGACGACGACCTGAGCCAGGCCGAGCAGACCGCGATCCTCGACCTCGCGGAGGAGATCAAGGCCGACCGCTGGGGTCGCAAGCCGCTCGCCGGGCCGCAGACGGTCGCGGTGATCTTCGACAAGTCGTCGACCCGCACCCGGGTCTCGTTCGCGGTCGGGATCGCGGATCTCGGTGGCGAGCCGCTCATCATCTCGACGGCGAGCAGTCAGCTCGGCGGCAAGGAGTCGCCGTCGGACACCGCGCGCGTGCTCGAACGCCAGGTCGCCGCGATCGTGTGGCGCACCTACGGCCAGGCCGGGCTCGTCGAGATGGCGAACGGCACGACGGTGCCGGTGATCAACGCGCTCTCCGACGAGTTCCACCCCTGCCAGCTGCTCGCCGACCTGCTCACGATCCGCGAGCACAAGGGCACCCTCGCCGGGTTGACGCTCGCCTTCCTCGGTGACGGCGCCGACAACATGGTGCACTCGTACCTGCTCGCGGGCGCGACCGCGGGCATGCACGTGCGCATCGCCTGCCCCGAGGACTACATGCCCGACGAGCGCGTCGTCGCGGACGCGGACGCGATCGCGGTGCAGACCGGCGGCTCCGTGACGATCTTCACCGACCCGCTCGAGGCGGTCGCCGGCGTGGATGTCGTGGTCACCGACACCTGGGTGTCGATGGGCAAGGAGGAGGAGAAGGCCGAGCGCGTCGCCGCCCTCGGCGGCTACAAGGTCGACGCCGAGAAGATGGCGCTCGCCAAGCCGGACGCGATCTTCCTGCACTGCCTGCCCGCCGACCGCGGCTACGAGGTGACCAGCGAGGTCATCGACGGCCCGCAGAGCGTGATCTGGGACGAGGCGGAGAACCGGCTGCACGCGCAGAAGGCCCTGCTGGTCTGGTTGCTGGAGCAGGGATGATCTCGCCGCTCGCGCGACTGCGCGCCTACGGGCTGGGCGACCGGATCGTGGGTGTGGACATCGCGCGCGGGCTCGCCGTGCTCGGGATGTTCGGGGCGCACGTCGGCGTGCAGCGGCCGTTCGACTGGCTCGAGCCGTCGACCTGGCTGGATGTGGTCAACGGCCGGTCGAGCATCCTGTTCGCCGTGCTCGCCGGGGTGTCGATCGCGATCATCTCCGGTCGCGCGCAGCCGCTCGACGGGGTGCCGCTCGTGCAGGCTCGGGTGCGGATCCTGGTGCGCGCCGCGCTGATCTTCGCGATCGGCGGATTCCTCGAGCTGCTGGGCACTCCCGTGGCGGTGATCCTGCCGTACTACGCGGTGCTGTTCGTCATGAGCCTGCCGTTCCTGCGCTGGCCGCCGCGCCGGCTGTTCATCGCCGCCGGGATCGTGGCCGTGGTCATGCCGGTCGTCGTGTACATCCCGCGGATGACCGAGCAGGCCGTCGGGTTCGGGCCCGGGCAGGTGCTCGTCGACCTGCTGGTGACCGGGTACTACCCGTGCCTGGTGTGGATGGCGTTCCTGCTCGCCGGGATCGGGCTCGGCAGGCTCGACCTGGGTGCGATCGGGGTGCAGGTGCGGATGCTTGCGGCCGGCGTCATCCTCGCCGTCGTCGGCTACGGGGGAGCGGCGGCGCTCGAGCCCCTCGTCGACCGGGACAGCCCGTGGCTCGAGCTGTTCACGAGCGCGCCGCACAGCGGGTCGCCGTTCGAGGTGATCGGCTCCACCGGTGTTGCGATCGGGGTCATCGCGCTGTGCCTGCTCGCCTCACGGATCGCGCTGCGCTGGGTGCTGCTCCCGCTCGCGGCGATCGGGGCGATGGCGCTCTCGGCGTACAGCGTGCAGATCGTCGGACTCGCGTTCATCGTGCACGGACCGGATGGGTTGGCGAGCGACCTCGGCTTCCGCCCCGACAACGCGCTCTGGCTCGCGTTCTCGCTCGTCGCCCTCGTGGCGTGCACCCTCTGGTACCTCCTGCTCGGTCGCGGACCGCTCGAGCGGATGCTCGGCTGGCTGTCCTCGTGGGCTGCGGCGACCCGGCGTCCCGGTCGCACGGACGCGCTCGCGGATGCCGTGCTCGCGGCTCGGGCCGAACGCCGCGGATAGGGTTGATCCGGCGGAGCGGAAGGAACGCGGATGAGCACGGGCGGCACGACGGGCGAGGGTTCGCTCTGGGGCGCGCGCTTCGCATCCGGTCCGTCGCCCGAGCTCGCGGCACTCAGCCGTTCGACCCACTTCGACTGGCAGCTCGCGCTCTACGACCTCGCCGGATCGCACGCACATGCCAGGGCTCTCGAAGCGGCGGGATACCTGACGGCGGAGCAGGCCGCCGCCATGCACACCGGGCTCGACGTCGTCGCGCAGCGCATCACCTCGGGCGACCTGGTGCCGCAGCCCGCCGACGAGGACGTGCACGGCGCCCTCGAAGCCGCGCTCATCGAGGCGGTCGGGCCCGAACTCGGCGGCCGGCTGCGCGCCGGACGCAGCCGCAACGACCAGATCGCGACGCTCATCCGGATGTACCTGCTCGACCACGCCGCGATCATCGCCACCCACGTGGTCGACCTCGTCGACGCGCTCGCCGCCCAGGCCGAGCGGGCGGGGGACGCGATCATGCCCGGACGCACCCACCTGCAGCACGCGCAGCCCGTGCTCCTGGCCCATCACCTGCTCGCGCACGCCTGGCCGCTGGTGCGGGATCTCGAGCGGATGCGGGACTGGCGGGTGCGGGCATCCACCTCGCCCTACGGATCGGGCGCCCTGGCCGGCAGCTCGCTCGGCCTCGACCCCGCGCTCGTCGCCGCGCGAGCTCGGGCTCAGCGGCCCGACCGAGAACTCGATCGACGCGACCGCGAGCCGGGACGTCGTGGCCGAGTTCGCCTGGATCGCGCGCAGCTCGGCATCGACCTGTCGCGGTTCGCCGAGGAGCTCATCCTCTGGAACACCCGCGAGTTCGGCTTCGTGCGGCTCGACGACGGGTATTCGACCGGGTCGTCGATCATGCCGCAGAAGAAGAACCCCGACATCGCCGAGCTCGCGCGCGGCAAGTCCGGCCGCCTGATCGGCAACCTCACCGGACTCCTCGCGACGCTCAAGGCGCTGCCGCTCGCGTACAACCGCGACCTGCAGGAGGACAAGGAGCCGGTCTTCGACTCGGTCGAGACGCTCGAGGTGCTGCTGCCCGCCTTCACCGGCATGGTCTCGACGCTCACCTTCGACTACGACCGCATGGCCGAACTCGCACCCGCAGGGCTACTCGCTCGCGACCGACGTCGCCGACTGGCTCGTGCGCCAGCACGTGCCGTTCCGCGAAGCGCACGAGATCAGTGGTGCGCTCGTGCGGTTCTGCGAGGAGCGCGGCATCGAGCTGGATGCCCCGTCCGACACCGACTACGCCGCGATCTCCCCGCACCTGACCGCCGCCGTGCGCGACGTGCTCACCGCGCAGGGCTCCGTGGCGAGCCGGAACGGCGCCGGCGGCACCGCCCCCGAACGAGTTGCCGAGCAGCGCGCCGCGCTGGTCGAACGGATCCGAGACCTTGGAGTGCGGCGATGACCCTGCAGGACGACGAGAAGGACAAGGGCTGGTGGCGCAACCCGATGACGAAGCGCGCGACCTACATCGCCGTCGGGGTCGCGGTGGCGGTGCTCGTCTTCGTGTTCGTGACGATCGTCGTGAACGGCATCCCGCTGTTCTGACGCCGTGCCGAACCGATCGCGTGACTCGCTCGAGCTCCTCGAGCGCCCATCGACCGAGGTCGCGCCGCTGCTCCTCGGCGGCATCCTGACCGTCGACGGCGTCTCGCTGCGCATCACCGAGGTCGAGGCGTACCTGGGCGAGCTCGACCCCGGATCGCATGCGTTCCGCGGACGCAGCCCGCGCAACACGGTCATGTACGGCCCGCCCGGCTTCCTCTACACCTACTTCACCTACGGCATGCACACCTGCGCGAACGTCGTCACCTCGCCGGACGGAACGGCCTCGGCGGTGCTCCTGCGAGCGGGCGAGATCGTCGAAGGGCTCGAGGATGCCAGGGCGCGGCGCCCCACGTCGCGCAACGACCACGACCTCGCCCAGGGCCCCGCGCGCCTCTGCGTCGCGATGGGCATCCGGCTCGACGACTACGGCGCGGACCTGCTCGGCGGCTCCCGCCTCCACCTCACGCTGCCCGCAACGCCCGCGCCGTTCGAGCAGGGGCCGCGCACCGGCGTCTCCGGCGAGGGTGGCACGGATCGCTACCCGTGGCGGTTCTGGATCCCGGGGGAGCGGAGCGTGTCGCCGTACAAGCGCTCGGTGCCGAAGAAGCGCACGATGAGCTAGTTGCCGTCGGGCTTGGCGCTCTTCTTGAATCCGGGACCGACCGTCTTCGCGGACGTCCGGATGAACTTCATCACGCTCCGCACCTCCGACGCCTTCGACAGCGTGAACCGGTGCGTGAACACGCGCTTGCTGGTCGGATAGACCGTGCGCAGCAGCGGATGCTCGACCTCCTCGAGCAGGTCGACCCCGATCTCGAGCCAGTGGCTCTTCACGTACGCCGAGGTGAACACCCGCTCCACCTTGTACTGGATCTGCTTGCTGTGCACCTCCTCGTGCACGCCCGGCAGCGAGCGACAGGCGTCCCGATACGCCGTGAGCATCTTCAGATCTGACTCGTCGAGGCCCTTCGTCAGAGCCTCCCACGTGCTGCGGACCATGCTGGAATCCTCCGCTACGGTTGAGGTCGTGTCATCCCAGCCCACCACATCGCCGACCCCGCAGGCGAACGACGCGTCGTTCGAGGATGTCTGGGAGGAGCTGGTCTGGCGCGGGCTACGTGCACGTCTCGACCGATCCGGCGGCGCTCAAGGCGCTGCTCGCCGGGCCACCGATCGTGTACTACTGCGGCTTCGACCCGACGGCGCCGAGCCTGCACCTGGGCAACCTCGTGCAGTTGCTGCTGCTGCGTCGCATCCAGCTCGCCGGCCACTGCGCCGCTCGGCCTCGTCGGCGGCTCGACCGGCCTGATCGGCGACCCGCGGCCGACCGCCGAGCGCACGCTCAACGAGAAGGACACGGTCGCCGAGTGGGTCGGCTACCTGCAGGCGCAGGTCGTCGAAGTTCCTGAGCTTCGAGGGCGACAACGCTGCGCGGCTCGTCAACAACCTCGACTGGACCGCGCCGATGAGCGCGATCGACTTCCTGCGCGACATCGGCAAGCACTACCGTGTCGGCACGATGCTCAAGAAGGACGCCGTCAGCGCGCGCCTCAACAGCGACGAGGGCATCTCGTACACCGAGTTCAGCTACCAGATCCTGCAGGGACTGGACTTCCGCCAGCTCTACCTCGACTACGGCTGCGTGCTGCAGACCGGCGGCAGCGACCAGTGGGGCAACCTCACGAGCGGCGTCGACCTGCTGCACAAGGCCGAGGGCGTCTCGGTGCACGCGATCGGCACGCCGCTCATCACCAACAGCGACGGCACCAAGTTCGGCAAGAGCGAGGGCAACGCCATCTGGCTGGATGCCGCGATGTGCAGCCCGTACGCCTTCTACCAGTTCTGGCTCAACAGCGCCGACGCCGACGTGATCGGCCGCCTGAAGATCTTCACGTTCCTCGACCGCGCCGAGATCGAGCGACTCGAGGCGGCGGTGCGTGACGAGCCGTTCAAGCGCGAAGCCCAGCGCCGGCTCGCCTTCGAGGTGACCGCGACCGTCCACGGTGTGGATGCCACGGCCTCCGCGATCGCGGCCGGTGCAGCCCTCTTCGGCGACGGCGACCTCGCCGCGCTGGATGCCGCGACCCTCGCCTCCGCCGTCGCGGAGCTGCCCAACGCGACCCTCCCGGCCTCCACCCAGGTCGTCGAGGCGCTCACCGCCACGGGTCTCAGCGCGAGCCTCGAGCGAGGCGCGTCGCGCGATCGCGCAGGGCGGCGTCTACCTGAACAACACCAAGGTCGAGGATGACGCGGCCACCCTCGACGGTGCCGCACTCGCCGGGGGAGTGGCCGTGCTCCGCCGCGGCAAGAAGACCCTCGCCGGCGTGACGATCAGCGGCTGACCGGGCACAGCGGATGCCCTTCACCCCGGCCCACGCCGTCGTCGCGCTGCCGTTCGTGCGCACGCCGCTCGTGCCGGCCGCGATCGCGATCGGCGCGATGACGCCGGACATCCCGCTGTTCTTCCGCATCTGGCCGCCCTACGCGCTCACGCACAGCTGGATCGGCGTCGTCACGATCGACCTCGTGCTCGCGCTGTTCCTGCTGCTGGTCTGGCGCATGGTGCTGCGGCCCGCCGTCATCCCGCTCACGCCGCGGTGGTTCGCGCTGCGGTGGCCGCGGGAGTGGCTCACGGCTCCGGCCCAGGGGTGGTGGAGCCTGTGGGGTGGGCGGCGTGCGTCCGTGGGCCGGCGGGTCGGCGCGGTGCTGCTGCTGGTGGCATCCTTGGCTCTCGGCCTCGCGACCCACGTGATCTGGGATGCGTTCACGCACACGCACCGCTGGGGGACGGCCCTGTTCCCGATCCTCGATGAGCGCACCGGCCCCTGGTACAACGCCGACATCCTGCACTGGATCAGTTCGATCTTCGGGCTCGGCGTCCTTGCCATCTGGGGTCTGCGGTGGCTGCGGCGCCAGGATGACCCTCCGCTCGACCTCGGAACGCCGCGCTGGCTGCGCGTGCTCACGTGGCTCTCGCTCCCGGTCTCGCTGCTGCTCGGATACCTCGTGGTGATCACGTTCGCGCCGACGAGCGAGACGCGCTCGGTGCTCAGCCGATCGGGCACCACCGGAGCCGCGATATTCCTCGTACTTCTGGCAATCTCGGCGCTCGTCGTCGCCCGACTCGAGGCGCGACACGCCCGGGATGCACGCTAGTTTGCCCACCCGCGAAACGGGCCGTAGAGTAATCACTCGTCACCCCAAAGGTGCGGAACGCCGCAGAGCGTTTCGGCCTCAAGCGGGGACAACCATCCGGCTCTGAACTTCGGGCGAACTCTTGTAGGTCGCGCGGCCAGAGCCTAGGATGGAAAACCCACCTGGAACCTCGAGTTCCGCGTGTCGGCTTGACCGCCGGAACGCCGGTGGTAGGTTAGTGGAGTTGCCCTGAAACAGTCCGGCGAAAGCCAGGCGATCAGGAGCGCCCGATCCTTGAGAACTCAACAGCGTGCACATGTCAAATGCCAAAAAACCTCTGCGGCCTGATGCTTTCGGAGCTCAGTGACGTAGAGATTCCTTTGGATTGAAACAAATGAATGTCAGTAGATATTCAACTTCAGTCAGACAAACTCGCGGTGGCCCAAGCCCATTCCGGCTCAGCCATCGCAACAGGTTTGCGCGTCGCTTGCGATTCGCTACCAAACCTTATGGAGAGTTTGATCCTGGCTCAGGATGAACGCTGGCGGCGTGCTTAACACATGCAAGTCGAACGGTGAAGCTGGAGCTTGCTCCAGTGGATCAGTGGCGAACGGGTGAGTAACACGTGAGTAACCTGCCCTTGACTCTGGGATAAGCGTTGGAAACGACGTCTAATACCGGATACGAGCTTCAGTCGCATGACTAGGAGCTGGAAAGAATTTCGGTCAAGGATGGACTCGCGGCCTATCAGCTAGTTGGTGAGGTAACGGCCCACCAAGGCGACGACGGGTAGCCGGCCTGAGAGGGTGACCGGCCACACTGGGACTGAGACACGGCCCAGACTCCTACGGGAGGCAGCAGTGGGGAATATTGCACAATGGGCGCAAGCCTGATGCAGCAACGCCGCGTGAGGGACGACGGCCTTCGGGTTGTAAACCTCTTTTAGTAGGGAAGAAGCGAAAGTGACGGTACCTGCAGAAAAAGCGCCGGCTAACTACGTGCCAGCAGCCGCGGTAATACGTAGGGCGCGAGCGTTATCCGGAATTATTGGGCGTAAAGAGCTCGTAGGCGGTTTGTCGCGTCTGCTGTGAAAACTGGAGGCTCAACCTCCAGCCTGCAGTGGGTACGGGCAGACTAGAGTGCGGTAGGGGAGATTGGAATTCCTGGTGTAGCGGTGGAATGCGCAGATATCAGGAGGAACACCGATGGCGAAGGCAGATCTCTGGGCCGTAACTGACGCTGAGGAGCGAAAGCATGGGGAGCGAACAGGATTAGATACCCTGGTAGTCCATGCCGTAAACGTTGGGAACTAGATGTAGGGACCATTCCACGGTTTCTGTGTCGCAGCTAACGCATTAAGTTCCCCGCCTGGGGAGTACGGCCGCAAGGCTAAAACTCAAAGGAATTGACGGGGGCCCGCACAAGCGGCGGAGCATGCGGATTAATTCGATGCAACGCGAAGAACCTTACCAAGGCTTGACATATACCGGAAAAGGCTGGAAACAGTCTCCCCGCAAGGTCGGTATACAGGTGGTGCATGGTTGTCGTCAGCTCGTGTCGTGAGATGTTGGGTTAAGTCCCGCAACGAGCGCAACCCTCGTTCTATGTTGCCAGCACGTAATGGTGGGAACTCATAGGAGACTGCCGGGGTCAACTCGGAGGAAGGTGGGGATGACGTCAAATCATCATGCCCCTTATGTCTTGGGCTTCACGCATGCTACAATGGCCGATACAAAGGGCTGCAATACCGCAAGGTGGAGCGAATCCCAAAAAGTCGGTCTCAGTTCGGATTGAGGTCTGCAACTCGACCTCATGAAGTCGGAGTCGCTAGTAATCGCAGATCAGCAACGCTGCGGTGAATACGTTCCCGGGCCTTGTACACACCGCCCGTCAAGTCATGAAAGTCGGTAACACCCGAAGCCAGTGGCCCAACCGCAAGGAGGGAGCTGTCGAAGGTGGGATCGGTGATTAGGACTAAGTCGTAACAAGGTAGCCGTACCGGAAGGTGCGGCTGGATCACCTCCTTTCTAAGGAGCACTCGACGATGCCGTCTGTGATACAGCGGAACTATTCACCTCGTAGCCATTATCGGAGACATACGTTCTCCGGTGGCGCTCAAGGGTGGAACATTGACATGTGTCTCGAGCGATCGGCTCGATCCCAGTACGCTGCTTCGGCAGTTGGAACAGATCGGACCAGGAGCTCGGGACTTGCACGCTGTTGGGTCCTGAGGGACCGGGCCGCACCGCTTGGTGCGAACGGACCTTCTGGATCCTGTTGTCGACTGGACTCGTCCAGGCGCGGAGGATACCGCCCGTATTTTGAGAACTACACAGTGGACGCGAGCATCTTAGATATAGCGTCTTCGGGATCGTGTATCACAACAAAGATCTAGATCGCAGCAGTGCTTCCTAGAGCTGCGAACGACAATCATTGGTCAATCTCCGGACTTCGGTCCGGCGATCGATTCAAACTCATGTGATATCAATTTTCTAAGAGCAGACGGTGGATGCCTTGGCATCTGGAGCCGAAGAAGGACGTATGAATCTGCGATAAGCCTCGGGGAGTTGATAACAGAACTTTGATCCGAGGATTTCCGAATGGGGAAACCCCGCCAGGCGTTGCAAGACGACCTGGTGACTCCCGCCTGAATATATAGGGCGGGTAGAGGGAACGTGGGGAAGTGAAACATCTCAGTACCCACAGGAAGAGAAAACAACCGTGATTCCGTTAGTAGTGGCGAGCGAAACCGGAACAGGCCAAACCGATCATGTGTGATAGCCGGCAGGCGTTGCATGGTCGGGGTAGCGGGACTTTTCTGCTGTTACTGCCGTACAGCAAGCGTTACAACGAGATATAGACGAAGTGGATTGAAAGCCACGCCATAGAGGGTGCCAGCCCCGTAGTCGAAATGTCTCAATGGCGCGAGAAGTATCCCAAGTAGCACGGGGCCCGAGAAATCCCGTGTGAATCAGCCAGGACCACCTGGTAAGCCTAAATACTCCCAGATGACCGATAGCGGACAAGTACCGTGAGGGAAAGGTGAAAAGTACCCCGGGAGGGGAGTGAAATAGTACCTGAAACCGTCTGCTTACAAACCGTTGGAGCCTCCATAGCAGGGGTGACAGCGTGCCTTTTGAAGAATGAGCCTGCGAGTTAGCGATCAGTGGCGAGGTTAACCCGAGTGGGGTAGCCGTAGCGAAAGCGAGTCTGAATAGGGCGATTCAGTCGCTGGTCCTAGACCCGAAGCGAAGTGATCTATCCATGGCCAGGTTGAAGCGACGGTAAGACGTCGTGGAGGACCGAACCCACTTCAGTTGAAAATGGAGGGGATGAGCTGTGGATAGGGGTGAAAGGCCAATCAAACTTCGTGATAGCTGGTTCTCTCCGAAATGCATTTAGGTGCAGCGTTGCGTGTTTCTTGCCGGAGGTAGAGCTACTGGATAGCCGATGGGCCCCAAAAGGTTACTGACGTTAGCCAAACTCCGAATGCCGGTAAGTGAGAGCGCAGCAGTGAGACGGTGGGGGATAAGCTTCATCGTCGAGAGGGAAACAACCCAGACTACCAACTAAGGCCCCCAAGCGTGTGCTAAGTGGGAAAGGATGTGGAGTTGCAGAGACAACCAGGAGGTTGGCTTAGAAGCAGCCACCCTTGAAAGAGTGCGTAATAGCTCACTGGTCAAGTGATTCCGCGCCGACAATGTAACGGGGCTCAAGCACACCGCCGAAGTTGTAGATTTCGTGTATTAGCCAGGCATCGACTTGATCGGTGTCCAGGCGCACGGAGTGGTAGGAGAGCGTCGTGTGGCGAGTGAAGCGGCGGTGTAAACCAGCCGTGGACGCCACACGAGTGAGAATGCAGGCATGAGTAGCGAAAGACGGGTGAGAAACCCGTCCTCCGAAAGACCAAGGGTTCCAGGGCCAGGCTAATCCGCCCTGGGTAAGTCGGGACCTAAGGCGAGGCCGACAGGCGTAGTCGATGGACAACGGGTTGATATTCCCGTACTGACGAAGAACCGCCCAAACTCAATCCAGTAGTGCTAAGAGTCCTAATCCGGCTGACGGATCCCTTCGGGGTGAAGCAGCCGGCCTAACGCTCGACCCCATGCTGGTGCGGTTAGCGTATTAACAGGTGTGACGCAGGAAGGTAGCTGAGCCGGGCGATGGTTGACCCGGTCTAAGGATGTAGGGCGAGACGATAGGCAAATCCGTCGTCTCACATAGCCTGAGACCCGATGGGTAGTCCTCACGGACGAAATCAGTGATCCTATGCTGCCAAGAAAAGCATCGACGCGAGGTTCCAGTCACCCGTACCCCAAACCGACTCAGGTGGTCAGGTAGAGAATACTAAGGAGATCGAGAGAATCGTGGTTAAGGAACTCGGCAAAATGCCCCCGTAACTTCGGGAGAAGGGGGGCCTGAGGCGTGAAGGGATTTGCTCCTGGAGCGTTTGAAGGCCGCAGAGACCAGTGGGAAGCGACTGTTTACTAAAAACACAGGTCCGTGCTAAGTCGCAAGACGATGTATACGGACTGACGCCTGCCCGGTGCTGGAAGGTTAAGAGGAACGGTTAGCCGCAAGGCGAAGCTGAGAATTTAAGCCCCAGTAAACGGCGGTGGTAACTATAACCATCCTAAGGTAGCGAAATTCCTTGTCGGGTAAGTTCCGACCTGCACGAATGGCGTAACGACTTCCCAGCTGTCTCAACCGCGAACTCGGCGAAATTGCACTACGAGTAAAGATGCTCGTTACGCGCAGAAGGACGGAAAGACCCCGTGACCTTTACTATAGCTTTGTATTGGTGTTCGGTGTGGCTTGTGTAGGATAGGTGGGAGACTGTGAAGCTTGGACGCTAGTTCAGGTGGAGTCATTGTTGAAATACCACTCTGGTCACTCTGGATATCTAACTTCGAACCGTAATCCGGTTCAGGGACAGTGCATGGTGGGTAGTTTAACTGGGGCGGTTGCCTCCCAAAAAGTAACGGAGGCGCCCAAAGGTTCCCTCAACCTGGTTGGCAATCAGGTGTCGAGTGTAAGTGCACAAGGGAGCTTGACTGTGAGACTGACAAGTCGAGCAGGGACGAAAGTCGGGACTAGTGATCCGGCAGTGGCTTGTGGAAGCGCTGTCGCTCAACGGATAAAAGGTACCTCGGGGATAACAGGCTGATCTTGCCCAAGAGTCCATATCGACGGCATGGTTTGGCACCTCGATGTCGGCTCGTCGCATCCTGGGGCTGGAGTAGGTCCCAAGGGTTGGGCTGTTCGCCCATTAAAGCGGTACGCGAGCTGGGTTTAGAACGTCGTGAGACAGTTCGGTCCCTATCCTCTGCGCGCGCAGGAAATTTGAGAAGATCTATCCCTAGTACGAGAGGACCGGGATGGACGAACCTCTGGTGTGTCAGTTGTTCCGCCAGGAGCACCGCTGATTAGCTACGTTCGGACCGGATAACCGCTGAAAGCATCTAAGCGGGAAGCCGTCTTCAAGATGAGATTTCCATCCCCTTCGGGGGGAGAGGCTCCCAGCTAGACTACTGGGTTGATAGGCCGGATGTGGAAGTGGGGACTAAAGACCCATGGAGCTGACCGGTACTAATAAGCCGACAAATTGATAACACCTCTCTTCAGTGAGAATGAGGAGATGCTTGCGTCCACTTTGTGGTTCCCGATTTACGGTCGGGAACTGCGTCCAGCTAGGGAGAGCTCTCTGAGAGCTCTTCTTCACTGGCCAGAAACTGATTGCATAAATCAATAGTGTTTCGGCGGCCATAGCGAGAGGGAAACGCCCGGTCACATTCCGAACCCGGAAGCTAAGGCTCTCTGCGCCGATGGTACTGCAAGGGAGACCTTGTGGGAGAGTAGGACACCGCCGGACTTCTTTGTGAAATGGCCACCTGATTCGTTCAGGTGGCCATTTTGCGTTAATGCTCGTCACATGCAAGGCCGAACCAAGACCCGCACAGGAGATCACGTGAGCGACACCAACGAACCGCAGGATCGCGGATCCGAGGAGAACCGACCTCGCCGCGAGCGTCCACAGGGCGCGCGTCCGGCCGGCGGGCGCCCGACCGGTGGTCGCCCGGGCGGAGACCGAAGCGCCAGTGATCGTCCGAACCGTCCGAGCCGGGATGGCGCCGCGCCGCGGTCTGCCCGCAAGCCCGATGCCGGCGGCCGCCCATCCCGCGACGGAAAGCCGTCACGCGATGGCCAGCCCCCGCGGGAGTGGAAGCCGCGCACCGATGGTGGCGCTCGTCCCACGCGTGATGGCCAGCCGCCACGCGAGTGGAAGCCCCGCGGCGACGCCAGCGCCCGCCCGGGCCGGGACGGCAAGCCCGCCCGGGAGTGGAAGCCGCGCACGGACGGTGGCGCGCGACCCGCACGGGATGGCGCGCGACCCACGCGCGACGGCCAGCCCCCTCGGGAGTGGAAGCCGCGGGGCGACGCACCGGCGCGAGGCGGGAGCCGCGATGGGGGAGGGCGTCCGCCACGACCCGCGGACGGGAGGCCGGCACGCGAGTGGAAGCCGCGCGGGGATGGCGCACCGTCGCGTGACCCGCGGCCGCCGCGCCGGGACTCCGGAGCGTCGAAGCCGGTACGTGGTGGCGACGACCAGCGCCTCTGGACGCGCAGTGGGGCGCCCGCGCGCGGGGATCGCGATGCTCGCGAGCTCGAGCCGCCAGAGGATCGCGATCCGTTCAACACGAGGTCGGTGCGCAAGGAGCACGTCGATCCGTACCTCCCCGATGAGGTGAAGGACAAGGACCTCGACCGGATCGCTCGCAACGAGCTCAAGACGCTCGCGCCCGAGAACCAGGAGTTCGTCGCGCGCCACCTGGTCATGGCGGCACGCCTGATCGACGAGGATCCAGCGCTCGCGCACCGGCACGCCGAATCGGCGTCGCGTCGCGGCGGGCGGATCGGCATCGTGCGCGAATCGCTCGCGATCACCGCGTACGCGGTCGGCGACTACGCCCTCGCACTCCGCGAACTCCGCACCTACCGGCGCATCACCGGGCGAGACGACCAACTGCCGATGATGGTCGACAGCGAGCGCGGCCTCGGCCGGCCGGAGAAGGCACTCGAGCTCGGACGCTCGGTCTCGCGCACGTCGCTCCCGCCTGCCGTGCAGGTGGAACTCGCGATCGCGATGTCGGGAGCGCGACTCGATCTCGGACAGCTCGACGCGGCGTTGCTCGAACTCGAGATCCCGCAGCTCGACCGATCGACGGCCTTCAGTTGGAGCCCCGGTCTGTTCGACGCCTATGCGACCGTGCTCGAGGATCTCGGCCGAGCCGACGACGCCGCCGAGTGGTACACGGCTGCCGACGTCGCGGTCGCGGCGCTGCAGGACGGTGACGACGACGAGGACGATCTCATCGAAGTGATCGACATGAGCGATCCGCTCGACGACCTGGATAAGTCCGACGAAGGCGGGGGCGAAGGCGAAGGCGACGTCGGTGCCGACGACGGCGAGATCGCGCTCGTCGAGGAGGGCGGCATCGTCTCCGAGGAGCCGCTGGATGACTGAGACTCCGCTCGCGAGGATCGAACTGGTGCTCGCCGACCTCGACGGTGTCATCTACAAGGGCGCCGACGCCATCCCATATGCCGTTGAGAGCATAAATGCGATCGCCGCGCCGACTCGCGTCGCGTACCTCACCAACAACGCGTCACGCACCGACGTCTCGGTGGCTGCACACCTCACGGAGCTGGGGCTGCACGTCGCTCCCGAGGACGTCGTGACGTCGCCGCAGGCGGCGGTGCGCTTGCTCGCCGGACTCGTGCCCGCGGGGTCGAAAGTGCTGGTCGTCGGGGGCGAGGGCCTCACGGTGGAGGTCGAGAAGGGCGGGTTCGTGGTGACGCGCTCCGCCGAGGACTCCCCGGCGGCCGTCATCCAGGGGTTCGCCCCCGAGGTCGGTTGGAAGGATCTCGCCGAGGCGGCGTTCGCGCTGCACGGCGGCATCCCGTGGGTCGCGACGAACACCGACTGGACGCTGCCGCTCGCGCGCGGGACCGCCCCGGGCAACGGCACGCTCGTCTCCGCGGTGCATACCGCCGTCGGCATCCTTCCGGTGGTCGCGGGCAAGCCCGAGGTCGCGATCTACGACGAGGCGATGACCCGATACGGCTCGCGGGCCGCGCTGATGATCGGCGATCGGCTCGACACCGACATCAAGGGAGCCAATCGCGCCGGCATCCCGTCGGTGCAGGTGCTCACCGGGATCGACGTGGCCAAGCAGGTGCTGGCGGCGGTGCCGGATGAGCGGCCGACCTTCATCCTCGACGACCTCCGCGGCCTGCACGAGCCGTACCCGGCGACGTCGGTGGATGGCGAGGTGACGACCGTCGGCACGGCGGCCGTGCGCGTGGCCGGCACCCGTCTCGCGCGCGAGCACGGCGACGGCGTCGACCTGCTGCGCGCCGCGTGCGCCGCGCTGTGGTCCTCCGGCAAGCCGATCTACGCGTTCGAGGTGGACCCGGAGCTATATTCGTGACCGTGGACGACGAGACCAACCAGCCGGATTCGGTTGCGGCCGAGGAGCGCGCCGACGTCGAACGTGACGACGAGACCGACGCTCTGCTGTCACGCCTCCGCCTGATCGAGGACCAGCCGCTCGACGCCCGCGCCGCAGCGTTCACGCAGGTGCATGACGAGCTCCGCGCAGCGCTCGAGGGTGGGGATTCGCCCGGCAGCCATGCCTGACGCGAGGCTCGACGCCGCGATGGCGGACCGCGGCCTCGCCCGGTCGCGCACGGTCGCGGCGAAGCTCATCGCCGACGGCCTGGTGACGGTGAACGGCTCGCCGGCGCTCAAGGCGTCGCTGAAGGTGGCGGAGTCGGCGCGAATCGAGGTCGCGGGCGCGGACCACTACGTCAGTCGCGCCGCCCACAAGCTCATCGCCGCGCTCGACGGCTTCGAGGTCGACCCGGCCGGGCGGCTCGCCCTCGACGTCGGTGCGTCGACCGGCGGGTTCACCCAGGTGCTGCTCGAGCGCGGCGCGCGCCACGTGATCGCGCTCGATGTCGGGCACGAGCAGCTCGTCCCAGAGCTCCGGGGTGATCCACGAGTGTCCGTCGTCGAGGGCTTCAATGCCCGCGACATGACCGTGGCCGGCCTGGCGGCGGCGAGCGGGGTGGCGGAGGTTCCCGACATCCTCGTGGCCGACCTGTCGTTCATCTCGCTGCCGACCGTGCTGCCCGCGCTCGTCGGGACGGTCGGCACCGGCGCGGACTACGTGCTGCTCGTGAAGCCCCAGTTCGAAGTCGGGCGCACCGGGATCCGCGAAGGCATCGTGCGGGACGCGGGCCTGCGGGCGGACGCGCTCAACGGGGTGCTCTGGGCGGCGTGGGATCTCGCGCTGCCCACCGCGGGCGTGCTGCCCAGCCCGATCGCCGGCGGCAGCGGCAACCGCGAATTCCTGGTCTGGTTCAGCGCGGCGGCGGGCAGCAATCCGACCGAGTGGCGCGATGCGGTGCAGGGGATGGCCTGATCCGCTCCACCACAGCGCGGACGGCGGCGGATCGGTTCGCAGCTGGTCGCGTGACGCCCCGCTCGCGGCATCCATCAGACAGAATAGATGCAGCGACCCGACCTGCTCACCCCGATCTCGCGAGACGGGTGGACCTGACACCGGCGCTGCGACTGGAAGGTGTGTGATCGCGTGACCGACCGTCACATCCTCGTCGTCGCGCACACCGGGCGGCAGGACTCCCTCGATGCCGGCATCGACGTGTGCCGCCAGCTCATCGCGGCCGGGCTGACCCCCGTGCTCTCGGAGGACGAGTTCGACGAGATCATGGCCGCGGCGCCCGACCTGCAGCCCATCACGATGCTCGGGCAGACCGTGCAGATCGGCGATCTCGAGCTCGTGATCGTGCTCGGCGGCGACGGCACGATCCTGCGCGCGGCCGAGCTGGCCCGTGGATGCTCCGCGCCGCTGCTCGGCGTCAACCTCGGCCACGTCGGCTTCCTCGCCGAGAGCGAGCGCGAGAACCTCGACGAGACCGTGGCCCGCGTGCTCGCGCGCGACTACCTCGTCGAGGAGCGCATGACGCTCAACGTGCGCGTGAAGGTGGACCGTGAGGTCGTGTACGAGACCTGGGCGCTCAACGAGGCCACGGTCGAGAAGGCGAGCCGCGAGCGCATGCTCGAGGTCGTCATCGAGGTCGACGGACGGCCGCTGTCGTCGTTCGGCTGCGACGGCGTCGTGATGTCGACGCCGACCGGGTCGACCGCGTACTCGTTCTCGGCCGGCGGGCCGGTGGTGTGGCCGTCGCTCGACGCGCTGCTGCTCGTGCCGCTGAGTCCGCATGCGCTGTTCGCGCGACCGCTCGTGGTCGGGCCCGATTCATCCCTCGCGGTCGAGGTGCTCGACCGCACCCAGGGCACCGGCGTGCTCTGGTGCGACGGCCGCCGCACGCACGACCTCCCGGCGGGCGCGCGCGTGGTCGTGCGGCGATCGCCGATCCCGGTGCGGCTGGCTCGACTCAACCAGGGTCCGTTCACCGACCGGCTCGTGCGCAAGTTCGCGCTGCCGGTCAACGGCTGGCGTGGCCCGGTCGACGAGGACGCCGCTCGGCAGGTGATCGAGGAACCGTGATCGAGGAGATCTCCATCGTCAACCTGGGGGTCATCGGCGAGGCCCGCCTGCCCCTTGGACCGGGCTTCACGGCCCTCACCGGTGAGACCGGTGCCGGCAAGACCATGGTCGTGACCGCGCTCGGACTGCTGCTCGGCGAGCGCGCCGACAGCGGCTCGATCCGCTCCGGCAATGGCCAGGCCATCGTCGAGGGGCGCTGGCAGGTGGATGAGCACGGACCGGTCGCCGAGCGCGTGCGCGACGCCGGCGGAGACCTCGACGGCGGCGAGCTCATCCTCGGTCGCTCCGTCGCGCAGGACGGCCGCAGTCGCGCCACCGTCGGTGGCCGGGGCACCCCGGTGGGCGTGCTGAACGAGATCGGGCAGCAGCTCGTGGTCGTGCACGGGCAGTCCGACCAGCTGCGGCTCCGATCATCCACCGCGCAGCGCGAGGCCCTCGACCGGTTCGCCGGCAGCCCGCTCACCACGGTGCTCGAGCAGTACCAGGCCGAGTTCCAGCGCTGGCAGGACGACCAGGGCGAGCTCGACGTGCTCGTCGCCGAGCGGGATCGGCGGGCGCGCGAGGCGGACGAGCTGCGCGCGTCGATCGCCGAGATCGAGGCGGTGCAGCCGCGCTCCGGCGAGGATCGCGAGCTCGCCGAGCGCGCGGACCGGCTCGGCAACCTCGAAGACCTCCGGTTGGCTGCTGCTCAGGCGCACGACATCCTGTCGTCGGAGACCTCGGATGACGGCAGCGACGTGCAGGGGCTCCTCTCGACGGCGCGGCGGCAACTCGACCGCGTCGCGGGGCACGACGCGGCGCTCGGGCCGATCACGGAGTCGTTGGCTGCGGCGTCCTTCGCCGTGGATGAGCTCACGGGGCAGTTGGCGAGCTACCTCGCGACGCTCGACGCCGACGGCGCGCGCGAACTCGAGACCGTGCAGGAGCGGCGCGCGACGCTCGCCGGACTCGTGCGCAAGTTCGGGCCGAGTCTCGACGAGGTGGTCGCGTTCCTCGACACCGGCAGCGCACGGCTGCTCGAGATCGACAACGACGACGACCGCATCGCCGGACTCGCTGCGAGCGTCGAGGCGGCGCGCGCGTCGGTCATCGCGCTCGGCGGTCGCCTCAGCGATGTTCGCCGCGAAGCGGCGCAGCGCCTCGGCGACGCCGTTACGGGCGAGCTCACGGCGCTCGCGATGCCGGATGCCGCGGTGCTCGTGACTGTCGAAGACCGCCAGGACTACTCCGCGACCGGCAAGGACACCGTGTCCATCCTGCTCAAGCCGCATCCCGGTGCCGAGCCGCGGCCGCTCGGTCGTGGCGCCTCTGGCGGCGAGCTCTCGCGCGTGATGCTCGCGATCGAGGTCGTCATCGCGGGCAGCGATCCGGTGCCCACGTTCATCTTCGACGAGGTGGACGCCGGGGTCGGCGGCGCCTCCGCGATCGAGATCGGCCGGCGGCTGGCTGCGCTGAGCCGCACTGCCCAGGTGATCGTCGTGACCCACCTCGCCCAGGTCGCCGCCTTCGCGAGCAACCACCTGACCGTCGTGAAGTCGAGCGACGGCTCCTACACGGCGAGCAGCGTGCAGCAGCTCGACGACGAGGGGCGTGTGCAGGAACTCGCCCGGATGCTGTCCGGGCTCGCGGAGTCCGACACGGGGCTCGCGCATGCGCGGGAGCTCATCGAGACGGCGCGCACGAGCTGATCGGTACGAACGGGCTCGCACGGGCCAAGGCCTGCGTGGGGGAGTCCGCTACGGCGCGGGCAGCACCAGCGGGTACGCGTAGTCCACGTCGAAGTCGTACGTCACGTCGACGGCGACCTCGCCCGCGGCATCCACGCCCTCGGGAAGATCGAATTTGTGGGTCGTGGGCGCCAGGTCGGCCGTGCACGGCGAGTTGGGCGAGCGAACGAAGGTGATCGCGATGTGCGTCGCGTCGCTCGATGAGATCGCGGTGGGCACCGGCGGGCAGGATGAGCTGCCGAACGTCACGATCGCGAATTCCCGACGACCGCTGATCCAGATCGCCGACGGTTCGCCGTTGAGGAGGCCGCCGGAGCCGTCGAATCCGGGCGGGCCGCCCGCGGAGGTGTCGTTCGCGACGCTCACCGGCGCGGAGCATCCGACCAGGGCCGTGCTGAGCGCGACGAGGGTCAGGGCGAGGGCGAATCGGGTGGTGCTTCGGGTCACCATGTGAGGAACTGTAGCGGTTCGCCCGCGGCGTACCGCGCGTCACGCCGAGCACACCATTCCTTGCGATACGATGAAACCCCGTGGTGATCAATTCTGAAGCGGCGCATTTTCGACAGGCTCAGCCTGAAGCAGTGACCAAGCACATCTTCGTCACCGGGGGTGTGGTCTCATCCCTCGGAAAGGGCCTCACCGCCGCGAGTCTGGGCAATCTGCTCACCGCGCGGGGTCTGCGGGTCGTCATGCAGAAGCTCGACCCCTATCTCAACGTCGATCCGGGCACGATGAACCCGTTCCAGCACGGCGAGGTGTTCGTCACCGATGACGGTGCGGAGACCGACCTCGACATCGGCCACTACGAGCGCTTCCTCGACATCGACCTCGACCAGGCGGCCAACGTCACCACCGGCCAGATCTACTCGACCGTCATCGCGCGCGAGCGCCGCGGCGAGTACCTCGGCGACACGGTGCAGGTGATCCCGCACATCACCGACGAGATCAAGCGCCGGATGCGGCTGCAGGCGCAGGGCCCGTTCGACGAGGGCAACCCGCGGCCCGACGTGATCATCACCGAGATCGGCGGCACCGTCGGCGACATCGAGAGCCAGCCGTTCATCGAGTCCGCCCGCCAGGTGCGCCACGAGCTCGGACGCAAGAACGTGTTCTTCGTGCACGTCTCGCTCGTGCCCTACATGGGCGCGTCGGGGGAGCAGAAGACCAAGCCGACGCAGCACTCCGTGGCGGCGCTGCGCTCGATCGGCATCCAGCCCGACGCGCTCGTGCTGCGCTCCGACCGTCCGGTCTCCGAGGCGAACAAGCGGAAGATCGCGCTGATGTGCGACGTGGATGAAGCGGCGGTCGTGAACGCGATCGACGTGCCATCCATCTACGACATCCCCACGATGCTGCACGACCAGGGCCTGGACGCCTACATCATCGACCAGCTCGGCCTCGACGCCGGCGACGTGGTGTGGGACGGCTGGCGCGACCTGCTCACCGCCGTGCACGACCCGAAGCACACCATCACGATCGGGCTGGTCGGCAAGTACATCGACCTGCCGGACGCGTACCTCTCGGTCACCGAGGCGCTCAAGGCCGGCGGGTTCGCCCACCAGGCCAAGGTCAACGTGCGCTGGATCGCCTCCGACGAGTGCCAGACGCCCGAGGGTGCGTCGCGCATGCTCTCCGATCTCGACGGCATCTGCGTTCCCGGTGGGTTCGGGGTGCGCGGTATCGAGGGCAAGCTCGGCGCGCTGAAGTTCGCACGCGAGAACGGCATCCCGGTGCTCGGGCTCTGCCTCGGCCTGCAGTGCATGGTGATCGAGTACGCGCGGGATGTCGCGGGCCTCACCAACGCGTCATCCTCCGAGTTCGACCCCGACACGCAGTACCCGGTCATCGCCACGATGGCGGAGCAGGTGGACATCATCGACCACGGCGACCTCGGCGGCACGATGCGCCTCGGCCTCTACGAGGCGGATCTCGCGGCCGGCTCGATCGTCGCCGAGCTGTACGGAGCGCCGCGAGCGGCCGAGCGCCACCGCCACCGCTACGAGGTGAACAACGCATACCGCGAACAGCTCGCCGCAGCCGGTCTGCAGTTCTCCGGACTCTCTCCCGACCGCAACCTGGTCGAGTACGTCGAGTTGCCGCGCGACGTGCACCCGTTCTACGTGGGCACCCAGGCGCACCCCGAGCTGCGGTCGCGTCCGAACCACGCGCATCCGCTGTTCCGCGGGCTGGTCGGCGCCGCGCTCGAGCGCCAGCAGGCGAGTCGCCTCTTCGAGGTGCCGGAGCCCGCGGGTGCCTGACCTTGGCTGACGGCCTCGACGGCACCGGGTTGGTCGACGACCCGTTCGAGCCCGACCTCGTCTCGAGCGACGTCGTCTTCGACGGCAAGGTGTGGGACATCCGCCGCGACGTGTTCCGGCTCGACGACGGCGAGGTCACCCGCGAGTACGTCGATCACACCGGCGCGGTCGCCGTGCTCGCAATGGATGAACGGGAGCGGGTGCTGCTCATCAAGCAGTACCGCCACCCCGTGCGCCAACGGGACTGGGAGCTTCCGGCCGGCCTGCTGGACATCACGGGCGAGGACCCGTTGCTCGCGGCCAAGCGCGAACTCGCCGAGGAGGCAGACCTCGTCGCCGAGCAGTGGTCGCTGCTGTGCGAGTTCATGACCTCGCCCGGCGGCAGCAACGAGGTGATCCGGGTGTACCTCGCGCGTGGCGTCAGCGCCGCACCCGACGTGTTCACCCGCACCGAGGAGGAGGCGGGCATCGAGCTGCGCTGGGCGCCCCTCGATGACGTCGTGGATGCCGTGCTGGCTCGCGACGCCCAGAACTCGATCCTCAGCATCGCCGCGCTCGCGGCGCAGGCCGGCCGCAGCCGCGGCTGGCAGACCCTCGGTGACGCGAACGAGCCATGGACCAGGCACCCGGGCCTGCGCTAAACGAGTCGCAGCCGGGTGACGTCGACGTCGACGTCACTCCAGCGCCGCCTGCGCCGCCGACGCCCATCGGCGTGGCGATCGACCGCTACCTGCGGCATGTCGCGATCGAACGCGGCTTGTCCGTGAACACGCTCGCCGCGTATCGCCGCGATCTCGGGGCGTACGAGCAGCATCTCGTGCTCAGCGGGATGACGTCGCCGTCCGAGGTGACGAGCGCCGCGGTGGCGGGGTTCGCGCATGAACTGCGCGCTCGCGAGGAGGCGCCGCTCGCGGCATCCTCGGTCGGTCGCATGCTGTCGTCGGTGCGCGGCTTCCACCGCTTCCTGGTCGAGGAGGGGCTCGCGGAGCTCGACGTCTCGATCGACACGAAACCGCCGAAGCTCGGGATGCGACTGCCCAAGGCCATCTCGATCGAGCAGGTCGAGGCACTGCTGGCCGCCACCGACGGCGATGAGGTGCACCAGTTGCGGGACAAGGCCCTGCTCGAACTGCTCTACGCGACCGGCGCGCGCGTCTCGGAGGCGGTCGACCTCAACGTCGACGACGTGATCGACGGCGATGTCGTGCGCCTGTTCGGCAAGGGCGGCAAGCAGCGGATCGTGCCGGTCGGCAGCTTCGCGCGGGCCGCGCTCGAGGCCTACCTCGTGCGGGGGCGCCCCGTGCTGTCGCACCGCGGACGCGCGACCCCCGCGCTGTTCCTCGGGGTGCGGGGGAGTCGGCTGTCGCGGCAGAGTGCGTGGCTCATCATCCGCGCGGCGGCCGAGCGCGCACAGCTCGGCATCGAGGTGTCGCCGCACACGATGCGACACTCGTTCGCCACGCATCTGCTCGCCGGCGGCGCCGACGTGCGGGTGGTGCAGGAACTGCTCGGGCACTCGTCGGTCGCGACCACGCAGATCTACACGCTGGTCACCGCCGACAGCCTTCGGGACATGTACACGACCGCGCATCCGCGTGCGCGATAGCTCGTTCGCTCGAGTTGCGTCGAATGGTCCTCGAGAGGGCTCGTGAATGGCCATTTGGCGCAGGTCAGCGTCAGATCAGCCCACTCCCGTTGGCGAGTTGCGTCGAATGGTCCTTCGGAGCGGCGATTCGGCGCGAGTCAGGCACGGCGTCCGTATGGCGGGTGTTGCACGGGCACGTGTCGAGGGTGCGGGCCTTCCGAACCGACCTCGCGCTCAACCCTCAACCTATGGTCGAGGTGAACCCGTTCCGCCCCCGCGCGGTGCGCCCGGAACCCGCACGAAGCCGGACGTAGACTGCCCCCATGACAGCGCACCGCGAGGATTCCGCGGTCCTGACCGGGCTCGAACCGCCCGTCATGGGGCCGACCGGCCGCCCCCTGACCGAGTTCGCCACCCCTCCCAAGCTCAAGACGCACGGGCCGGCGCGGATCATCACGCTGTGCAACCAGAAGGGCGGAGTGGGCAAGACCACGACGACCATCAACCTCGGTGCATCCTTCGCCGAATACGGCCGGAAGGTGCTCGCGGTCGACTTCGACCCGCAGGGCGCGCTCTCCGCCGGGCTCGGCGTGCCGACCCACGACGTGCCGACGATCTACGACCTGCTGCTGGGCACGGTGAAGGATCCGCGCGAGGCGATCATCGAAACATCGGTGCCGGGGCTCGACGTCATCCCGGCCAACATCGACCTCTCCGCCGCGGAGGTGCACCTCGTCAACGAGGTCGCGCGCGAGACGATCCTGGCGCGCGTGCTCCGCAAGGTCTCCGACCAGTACGACGTCATCCTCATCGACTGCCAGCCCTCGCTCGGGCTGCTCACGGTCAACGCGCTCACGGCCGCGCACGGTGTGCTCATCCCGCTCGAGTGCGAGTTCTTCGCACTGCGCGGCGTCGCCCTGCTGATCGAGACGATCGAGAAGATCCGCGACCGGCTGAATCCGGCCATCGAATTGGACGGTATCCTCGCCACCATGTACGACGCGCGCACCCTGCACTCCCGTGAGGTGCTCGAGCGCGTCGTCGAGACGTTCGGCGACAAGGTGCTCGAGACCGTGATCGGCCGCACGGTGAAGTTCCCGGACGCGTCGGTTGCCGGCGCACCGATCACGACGTTCGCCCCCGAGCACTCGGCCGCGGAGGCCTATCGCCAGCTGGCCCGCGAGCTCATCGCCAGGGGTGCCGCCGCTTGAGCCTCGTGAACGAGGTGGAGACCGAGGCCACCGCTGGGTTCTCCGTGAGCCTCAGCAACTTCGACGGTCCGTTCGACCTGCTGCTCTCGCTCATCGCGAAGCACGAGATGGACATCACCGAGGTCGCGCTCTCGATCGTGACGAGCGAATTCATCACCTACCTGAAGGGCATCGACTCCGAGGAGGAGCTCGACCAGGCCAGCGAATTCGTCGTGGTCGCGGCGACCCTGCTCGACCTCAAGGTCGCGGGGCTCCTCCCGCAGGGCGAGCTGGTCGACGCCGAGGATGTCGCGCTGCTCGAGGCCCGCGACCTGCTCTTCGCCCGCCTCCTGCAGTACCGGGCGTTCAAGGAGGCCGCGCAGTGGTTCTCGGGACGCATCGAGGCGGAGACCTCCCGCCACGTGCGCTCCGTGCGTCTCGAGGAGAAGTACCGCAAGCAGACGCCCGAGCTGGTCTGGACCCTGACCCCCGAGGACTTCGCGGCGCTCGCCGCCCTCGCGATGGCGCCACGCGAGATCCCGTCCGTCGGCCTCGACCACCTGCACGCCCCGCTGGTCAGCATCCGCGAGCAGGCGGCCTACGTCGTCACGCTCCTGCGGAAGGGCGAACCGATGACCTTCCGGCAGCTCATCGCCGGTGCGGAGGTCAAGGGCGTCATCGTCGCGCGGTTCCTCGCCGTGCTGGAGCTCTACCGTGGGGCGGCGCTCGCGTTCGAGCAGGTGGAGCCCCTCGGCGAACTGACCATACGCTGGACGGCGGAGCACTGGACCGACGACTCGTTGGCCAATCTTGGAGCGGACTATGGCAACTGACACGGAGACCCCAGAGCGGGTCGAGCCTGTCGAGACCTCCCCGGACGATGGAGTCGTCGAGGCGGCCGCCCAACGCTCCGCGCCGCCGGACCTGGAGCGCGCCCTCGAGGCGATCCTGATGGTGGCCGACGAGCCGCAGAGTCTCGTCTCGCTCGCGACGTCGCTCGCGTCGCCGGTCGCCGCGGTGCGCCAGACCATCGAACGACTCGTCGATGACTACGACGGGGTCGGAAACGGCACAGCCGGCACCACCAAGCGCGGCTTCGAGCTGCGCGAGGTGGGCGGCGGGTGGCGCATCTACGTGCGCCCGGAGCACGACGACGTCGTGCGCGACTTCGTGCTCACCCAGAACCCGACCCGCCTGAGCCAGGCTGCGCTCGAGACGCTCGCGGTGATCGCCTACAAGCAGCCGATCAGCCGCGGTGCGATCGCGTCGATCCGCGCCGTCAACGTGGACTCCGTCGTGCGCACGCTGCTCGGTCGCGGGCTCATCACCGAGGCATTCACCGACAGCGAGACCGGCGCCATCCACTACGAGACGACGGACCTGCTGCTCGTGCAGCTCGGCATCAACTCGATCGAGGAGCTGCCGCTGATCTCGCCGCTGCTCGCGGACGGCTCCGATGGCTTCGACGACCAGCGCTGAGCCGCCGGCGTCCGAGGGCAACCCGGAGGCCTCGAATCCGGAGGGCGAGCGCCTGCAGAAGGTGATGGCGGCGGCGGGCGTCGCGTCCCGGCGGGTCTCGGAGGACCTCATCGCGCAGGGGCGGGTCACGGTCAACGGCGTCGTCGTGGATGAGCCCGGCCGTCGCATCCTGCCGACCGATCGTGTGACCGTGGATGGCACGGCCATCCAGCTCGACGTGACGAAGCGCTACATCATGCTCAACAAGCCGGTCGGCGTCGTGAGCTCGATGGCGGACGAATCGGGCCGCCCCGACCTCACGACCTTCACCCGCGAGTACGAGGAGCGCCTGTTCAACGTGGGGCGGCTCGACGCCGAGACCTCGGGACTGCTCCTGCTGACGAACGACGGCGAACTCGCGCACGTGCTCGCGCACCCGTCGTTCGGCGTCACGAAGACCTACATCGCGAAGGTGCGCGGCACGGTCACCGCGCAGACCATCTCGAAGCTCACGAAGGGCATCGAGCTGGACGATGGACCGATCGCGGCGGACAAGGCCCGCGCGCTCGAATCCTCGAAGGGTACGACCCTGGTCGAACTCACGCTGCACTCGGGCCGCAATCGCATCGTGCGTCGCATGCTCGACGCGGTGGGGCATCCCGTGATCGACCTCGTGCGTCGCCAGTTCGGTCCGCTGCACCTCGGCAGCCTGCCCTCCGGACGCACCCGCGACCTCAGTAAGCTCGAACTCGGCCAGGTGCTGACCCTGGGACGGACGCCCGGTGGCGCGGCGCCCGACGGGCCGGAGCCTCGGGATGGCGATCGAGCAGACGGAAGGGCACGCGCGTGAGCGAGAGCCGCATCGACGGGCAGGTGCGCATCGTCGGCGCCGGTTTGCTCGGCGCGAGCATCGGCCACGCGCTCGTCGCGGCGGGCGTTGACGTCGTGCTCACGGACGCTTCCCGCACCAACCTGCGGCTCGCGATCGACTACGGCGCAGGGCGGCTTCCCGCCGACGGCGATGCTCCACGGCTCGTGATCGTCGCGGTGCCACCGGACGCCACCGCTGAGGTGGTCGCGCACGAGCTCGCGAGCTGGCCCGACGCGCTCGTCACGGATGTCGCGAGCGTCAAGGGCGGCATCCTCTCAGAGCTCGGCGGCGCCGGCGCCGACACCTCCCGCTACCTGGGCTCGCACCCGCTCGCCGGCCGCGAGCGTGGCGGAGCCATCGCAGCGCGCGCCGACCTGTTCCTCGGCCGTCCATGGGTGATCACCGCGCACGCCAAGACCACTACCGCGCAGCGTCGCCTGATCGAGGACCTCGCGCTCGAACTCGGCGCGGTGCCCGTCGCGATGTCGGTCGACGAGCACGACGAGAGCGTCGCACTCGTGTCGCATGTGCCGCAGGTGGTGTCATCCCTGCTCGCCCGTCGGCTCGGCGGCGCGACCGAACCGGCCGTCGGACTGGCCGGGCAGGGGCTGCGCGACACGACTCGGATCGCGGCCAGTGATCCGGAGCTGTGGGTGCAGATCCTCGGGGCGAACGCCGAGCACATCAGCGACATCCTGCGGGCCTACCGCGACGACCTCGATCGGATGATCGACGCGCTCGACAACCCGGATGCGCCCGGCGCCCGTCGCGCGATCGCGGATGCCCTCGCCGCCGGCAACGCGGGCGTCGCCCGCATCCCGGGCAAGCACGGCCAGGCGCGCCACTTCAGCCAGATCGTCGTGAAGGTGGATGACACACCCGGCGAACTCGCGCGCCTGCTCACCGAGATCGGCGAGCTCGGCGTGAACATGGAGGACCTCCGCCTCGAGCACTCGCCCGGAGCGCAGATCGGCCTCGCCGAGATCGCGGTGCTCCCCGAGGCCGAGCAGGGACTCGTGGCCGAACTCGAGGCGCGGGGCTGGAAGATCTCGGAGACGTTCGCATGACCGAAGCACCCATCGTCGTCGCGATCGACGGCCCGGCCGGCAGTGGCAAGTCGTCAGTCAGCCGTGCCGCGGCCAAGGAGCTCGGGTTCGACTACCTCGACACGGGCGCGGCCTACCGCGCGCTCGCGTGGCGGTGCCTCGACGAGGGCATCGACACCCACGGGCCGAGTGACGTGGTCGAGAGCCTGTCCTCCTTCGAGTACTCCATCGGCATCGATCCAGATCGCTTCTTCGTGCGGGTCGGCGGTGAGGATGTCACGAGCGACATCCGTGAGCCGCGCGTCAGCGCGATCGTGAGCAGCGTCGCACGGGTGCCCGAGGTGCGCAGCTACCTGGTCGACCTGTTCCGGCGCGTGATCGGCAGCAGTTCGAAGCCCGGGATCGTGGTGGAAGGGCGCGACATCACGACCGTCGTGGCGCCCGACGCCGCAGTGCGGATTCTGCTCACCGCATCCCAGGAAGCTAGAATGGCCAGGCGCGCCGGTGAGCTCGCCGGGGTCTCCGCGGAGTCCACGGCGCGCGACCTGAGTTCGCGCGATGCCCAGGATTCCACGGTCGTGGACTTCATGAACGCCGCGCAGGGCGTCACCACCATCGATTCGACGGGGCTCGACTTCGACCAGACGGTCGCCGCCGTCGTCCAGCTCGTCAGGACGAGCACCCACACTTAAAGGAAGCACCGCCATGGCTGACGTCACCGAGGATGCGTTCGACGACGACATCCCAGAGCTGGATGCCGCACTCGCCGAGCGCATCGCCACGATCGACGAGACCGACGCCGAGCGCCGCGCCGCATCCCTGCGCGCCGGCCTCGCCGACTACGACCTCGATGACGAGGATGTCGCGATCCTCGAAGGTGTCGACGAGGGCGTCGAGGGCATCGTCTACCTGCCCGCGCTGCCGGTGCTCGCGATCGTCGGACGCCCGAACGTGGGCAAGTCCGCGCTCGTGAACCGCATCATCGGCCGCCGCGAGGCCGTGGTCGAAGACACCCCGGGTGTTACGCGCGACCGCGTGAACTACAAGGCCGAGTGGATGGACCGCAAGTACACCGTGGTCGACACCGGCGGGTGGGAGCCCGACGCGAAGGGCATCAACGCCGCGGTCGCCGCCCAGGCCGAGATCGCGATCGACCTCGCCGATGCGGTGCTGTTCGTCGTGGATGCCACGGTCGGCGCCACCTCGACCGACGAGCACGTCGTGCGCCTGCTGCGCGCGACGAAGAAGCCCGTCATCCTCGTCGCCAACAAGGTGGACGACGTGCGCCAGGAGCCCGAGGCCGCCGCGCTGTGGAGCCTCGGTCTCGGCAACCCGTGGCCGGTCTCCGCCATCCACGGACGCGGCGTCGCCGACCTGCTCGACCACGTGATGAGCGTGCTGCCCGAGATCTCCGCCGTCGCGAAGGAGGAGGTCGGGGGACCGCGCCGGGTCGCGATCCTCGGTCGTCCGAACGTCGGCAAGTCCAGCCTGCTCAACAAGACCGCGGGGGAGGAGCGCGTCGTCGTCAACGAGCTCGCGGGCACCACGCGCGATCCCGTCGACGAGCAGATCGAGCTCGGCGGCAAGTTCTGGCGGTTCGTCGACACCGCGGGCATCCGCCGTCGCGTGCATCTCGCGCAGGGCGCGGACTTCTACGCGACGCTGCGCACGAGCGCCGCGCTCGAGAAGGCCGAGGTCGCGGTGGTCGTGATCGACGTCACCGAGCCGATCAGCGTGCAGGACCTCAAGATCATCGATCTCGTACTCGAGTCGGGCCGTGCGCTCGTGATCGCGTACAACAAGTGGGACCTGCTCGACGACGAGCGCCGGATCTACCTCGAGAAGGAGATCGAGCAGGACCTGTCCCACGTCACGTGGGCGCCGCGCGTCAACATCTCGGCGAAGACCGGGCGGCACCTCGAGAAGCTCGTGCCGGCACTCGAGCTCGCGCTCGAATCGTGGGACACCCGCATCCCGACCGGCAAGTTCAACGCGCTCATCGCAGAGCTCACGGCCGAGCACCCGCACCCGGTGCGCGGTGGCAAGCAGCCGCGCATCCTGTTCGGAACCCAGGCGGCCAGCCGCCCACCGACGTTCGTGCTCTTCACCACCGGATTCCTCGACCCGCAGTACCGCCGGTTCATCACGCGCCGGCTGCGTGAACTGTTCGGCTTCGAGGGTTCCCCGATCAACGTGAACATGCGAGTGCGGGAGCGTCGCAAGCGATGAGGATCGCCGTTCCGAACCTGGTCGAGGACCGCTCCAACCAACTCAATTCGGTGCAGCTCGCCCGCGGGTTCGCGGCGCTCGCGGTCGTGGCGTTCCACGCCCTGGACATCCAGCAGAAGTACTTCCAGGTGAAGGTGCTGCCGCAGTTCTTCGACGGCGGCATCTCGGGCGTCGACTTCTTCTTCGTGATCAGCGGGTTCGTCATGGTGCTCACGACGCGCGGGCGCCACGGCAAGCCGAGGGAGGTCGGCAAGTTCCTCTGGAACCGCTTCTTCCGCATCTACCCGACCTACTGGGCGTACTACCTCGCGCTCGTGCCGGTCGTGCTGTTCCTGCCCGGCTTCATCAACGCTTCGCAGGGCGGGCAGGTCGACTTCGTCTCGTCGTTCTTCCTGCTGCCGACCGAGATCTTCCCGATCCTGCTCGTGGCGTGGACACTCACCTGCGAGCTGTGGTTCTACGTGGTCTTCGCCGTCATCCTGTTCCTGCCGGAGCGCTGGATCATCGCCGCACTCTCGGTCTGGTTCGTCGCCCTGGTCGCGATCAACTGGGCGGGGCCGATCAACGCGAACCCGTACCTCGAGCTTCCGACCAACGCCATGGCGATCGAGTTCATCTTCGGCGGCGCGGTCGCGCTCCTGTTCCGCCATCTCAACCGTGTCGTCGCCGCGATCGCGGGCGTGGCGGGCATCGTGGTCGTGATCGTGCTCGGCAACCCGGTGCCGGCCGACCTCTACGCTGGCCCCGGTCTCGAGCGGCCGTTCACGCTCGGCGTCGGCTACGCGCTCATCCTGCTGTCCATCACGGCGCTCGAGCACCGCGCCGGCGGGGTGGGCATCTTCAAGCGGTTCACGGTGCTCGGCGACATGTCGTACTCGGTGTACCTCGGCCACATCCTCGTACTCTCGCTGTTCGGGCGCGTGTGGGTGTCGATCTCCGGATCGTTCGGCACGAACCTGTTCGCGGTCATCGTGTGGTGGATCATCACGATCGCGACGGTGCTCATCGTCGGCTACCTGAGCTACCGGCTCATCGAGCGCCCGGTGATGGCGCTCTCGAAGCGCTGGCGGCTCAAGGTCTTCCCACCGGCGCCCAAGACCGTGGATGCCACCGCTCCCGCCCCCGACCAGAAGCCCTAGTGGGCGCTCGCGACGACCTCCTCGCGCTCCAGCAGCGCGGGATCACCTGGACCATCGGCGGCGGCCGCCCGATGCTCCCCGTCACGGACGCCGCGCGCCGTGCCGCCGTGCTCGTGCTGTTCGGCGTGCTCGACGGCGCGCCGGAGCACGTCGGGGCGTCGATGCCGCAGGAGCTCGACGTGCTCCTGCTGCGCCGCGCCGCCACGCTCAGCACCCACGCGGGCCAGATCGCCTTCCCCGGCGGTCGGCTCGAATCGGGTGAGGATGGCACGACCGCCGCACTCCGCGAAGCGGTCGAGGAGGTCGGACTCGACGTGACCGGCGTCGAGGTGCTCGGCACCCTGCCGGACGCCCCGCTAGTGGTGAGCGACCACCTGGTCACCCCGGTGCTCGGCTGGTGGACCAAGCCGTCGCAGGTCGCCGCAGTGGACGCCAACGAGACCGTCGACGTGTTCCGCATCGGCGTGGCCGACCTCGTCGACCCGGCGAACCGCTGGACGGCGATCGCGAACCGCGCCGGTCGGGCGTTCCGCGCGCCGGCGTTCCAGGTCGGCGACGTTCTGGTGTGGGGGTTCACCGCGATCCTGCTCTCGGGGCTGCTCGACGGGCTGGGCTGGGCCGAGCCGTGGGACGAGAGCCGCACGATCGAGCCCTAGGGCAGACTGGGGATCATGACCGACGATCCGCCCAACCTGCTGCCGCGGCGACCGCACGAGCTCGGCGACGAGTGGGTCTACGGCCCGAACGGCGAGAAGTTCTGGGGCCGGTTCGGCGCGGCAGGGCTCCTGGTCTGGCATCGCGAACTCGGCGTGCTGCTGCAGAAGCGCGCGGTCTGGAGCCACTTCGGCGGAACGTGGGGACTGCCGGGGGGAAGCCGGAAGCAGCACGAGACGGCGGCCGAGGGAGCGATGCGCGAGGCGTTCGAGGAGGCGACGGTGCCGCTCGACGTGCTGCGCGTCATCCACGAATCGGTCTTCGACGCCGGGTTCTGGACCTACACGACCGTCATCGCGGAGGCGGAGCAATCCTTCGTTCCGGTGATCGCGGATGCGGAGAGCATCGCCCTGGAATGGGTGGCGGTGGATGCCGTGGCCGACCTGCCGCTGCATCCTGGTTTCGCGACCTCCTGGCCCGAACTGCGAGCCTTCCTCGCCTGACATACTTGGGGCATGTTCCCGTTCCCTGACGCCTTCACGACCACCCTGATCGTCGGAGCCGTGCTCCTGATCCTGCTGATCGTGCTCATCGTGATCCTGCGCGGCATCAAGGTCGCCAAGCCCGACGAGGCGATCATCGTCACGTCGCGGCAGAAGAAGATCCGCTCGGGCGACGCGGTCGACGAGAACGCCGGCCAGCGCGTCGTGTTCGGCTCCCGGGTGTTCGTCAAGCCGATCATCGAGGCGTTCTTCCGCCTGAGCCTGCGCAGCCGCCAGCTCAACGTGCAGGCCACCGCGCAGACTCGGGATGCGATCACGATCCGCGTGAATGCGGTCGCGGTGGTCAAGGTGGGCGGCTCGGAGGAGATGGTGCGGGCGGCCGCCCAGCGATTCCTCAACCAGCAGGACCAGATCGAGTCATCCACCGAAGAGGTGCTCTCCGGTTCCGTGCGCTCGATCGTCGGCCAGCTCACGGTCAACGAGATCATCACGAACCGCCAGGCGCTCCAGGGCCAGGTGCTCGAGGCGGTGCGTGAGTCGCTCGATGTGCAGGGACTCCAGATCGACACACTCCAGATCAAGGAGATCGACGACGACAACGGCTACATCAAGGACCTCGGTCGCGCAGAGGCTGCACGCGTGAAGCAGGTCGCCGAGGTCGCGGAGTCCGTGTCGCGCCAGGCGTCGGAGGAGGCCCGCATCGCCGCCGACCAGGCCGTCGCGGAGTCGCAGCGCAAGCTCGACCTGCGCAACGCCGAGATCCAGAAGGAGACCGACAAGGCCCGAGCCGAGGCGGGGGCGGCAGCGCCGCTCGCCGAGGCGATTGCGCAGCAGGAGGTCGTCGCTCAGCAGGAGATCACCGCAGGCAAGCGCGTCGGCCTGCGCAAGCAGGAGCTGGATGCCGAAATCCGAGCGGTCGCGGACGCCAACGCCTACTCGCTGGAGAAGAAGGCCCAGGCGGATGCCGCAGCCGCCGTCGCCACCGCGACGGCCGATCGCGACGCCCGCAAGTCCGCCGCAGAAGCCATCGAGGCCGAGGGTCTCGCCGAGCGCAACCGACGGATCTCGGCAGCCGAGGCCCTCCGCGCCGAGGGTGAAGCCGAGGCCGAGTCCATCCGGGTGCGCGGTGCTGCTGAGGCCGAGTCGTCCCGCGCCCAGGCCGAGGCCCTCGCGGAGCGCTCCGTCGAGTTGCTGCGCCAGCAGGTGATCGCACAGCTGCCGGACATCGTGCGCGCGGCATCCGAGCCCCTGGCCGCCATCTCGAACATGACCGTCATCTCGAGCGACGGCAGCGGAACCGACCAGATCGGGCGCAATGTCGCCGGCCAGCTAGCCACCGCCACGCAGATCATCAAGGATCTGGTCGGCATCGACATCGCCGATCTCGTCAATGCGCGGGCCCAGGGCACCGCGATCGGCGAGCAGCTGAACGCGCCGACGCCTCGGGTCGCGCCTGCGGCGAAGCCGAAGACGGCACCGCCCGCCGGAAGCTGATCCTCTACCTGCGAATGCTGCGGTATCGGACCGATGCGGTCGCCTGCGCAGGCGCATCTGTCCGAGATCGCCGCATCAGCCCGCGCTGATCGGCGTCGCCGCGTCGAAGTCCTCGGCCGAGCCGCCGGGCTCGTCGTAGTCGGTCAGGATGCGCCAGCGCCCGTCCTCCACGCGGAGGAAGACGTGGAAGCGCCCGAACCGCTGCCGAGGAGCGCCCGCGGCGGGGGTGACAGCCATGCGGAACATCCCGCGCTCGCTCGCGACCCCGTCGCCGAGGATGCGCTGCGTGAACCGGAACTCGAGATCGATCCGGTCGCCATTGCCGCGCACCAGGTCGAAGAACGCCCGGAAGTCGGCGAGGTAGCTCGCACGATCCTGGGCGACTTCGGTCGGTCCGCCGGCGTGGAGGAAGTCGGTCGAGCAGGTCGAGAGCGCCTGTTCCGCATCGAGCGCGGGATACGCCGCCATGAACGGCATCCAGACGTCGCGATCGATCGCAGCGGTCGTGTTGGTTATGAGTTCTCCATACCTCAATCTTGGCAGCGCAGCAGTCGATTCGGCCAGCCTCGCCCGTAGTAAGCTTGCTCACCGTGCCGGGGTCCAATCCGGCAAAGTCACGGGCTGTGGCGCAGCTTGGTAGCGCACTTGACTGGGGGTCAAGGGGTCGCAGGTTCAAATCCTGTCAGCCCGACGATCTAAGCCCCGGAACTACGCGGATGTCGCGGGTACCGGGGCTTTTTCGTTCCCGGACTCCTCGCCCTGTGTGTGCATCGTGTGTGCAGCGCCCCGTGTCGGCACCAGCGCGGCCGCGTTGTCCACGGCGCGACGGGTGGCCGACCCGATCATGTGGGCGTAGATGTCGCCCGTGATGCCGACCGACGAGTGGCCTAGGACGCGCGACACGATCAGGATGTCCTCGCCCGCCTCGATCATCAGCGACGCCGCCTCGTGCCGCTGGCCGTGGAACGTCATCTTGGGCAGCCCAGCCTGGACCCGCAATTTCTCGAACAGGCGCGTGGGGTACTGCGGCTTCAACGGCTCACCGTTCTCGTAGGTGAACACGTAGCCAGTCGCGTTGTACGCCGCACCCCAGTCCTCTGCCTCGCCCGACTGCGTGATGCGCCAGGCGACCAGCGCGGCCACGGCGCGGTCGCCCAAGTCAACCGTGCGTCGGCCGGATCGCGTCTTGGGCGCGTTCTCCACCACGCGGTCGCCTGCCTGCGTTCGGTTGTTCCGAACGGCCAGGGTCCGCCGGGTCAGGTCGATGTCCGACCAGCGCAGGCCCAGCAGTTCGCCGCGCCGCAGCCCAGTGAACATGGCGACCTCGAACAGCGCACCCAGACGGTGCTGCGCAGCGGTGTCGAGGAACGTGCCGACCTGCTCCGGGGACCACGCCTCGAACTCCTTGGTCTCGACCTTCGGCAGCCGCAGACCGGAGGCCGGGTTGGCTTCGATCAGGTTGTCGTCGTAGGCGGCCCGCAGTGACCCCTGGACGACGGCAGCGATGCGACGCACCGTGGTCGGACCGCGCCCGTCGGTCACCAGCCCGTCGATGAAGGCGGTGACGTGGTACCGGCGGATGTCCGTCAGTACCATGCGGCCGAGGGCCGTCGGGATGACATCGCTCTCGATGTACCGCTGGTAGTTGACGACCGTCGTGTCCTTCAATCCCTCGCCCGTGGTCCGGTGCCGCTGCAGCCACCGCCCAGGTAGTCGGCGTACACCTCCTTCGTCGGCGTGACGTACGACCCCTTGTCCACCTTCGACGCGGCGTCGTTCCGCGCGCGCTGGGCCTCCTGCTTCGTGCGGAACCCGGACTGCCTGATCTGGCGACGACGCCCAGTCTTCGGGTCGATGCCCGCAGCCAGGTAGAACGACCAGGTGCCGTGCTTCGGATCGGCTAGGCGCGGGCACCGCGTCGCCCAACTGCTTGCCTGCTTCGTCGCGGCAGCCGCACCGCCGGTAGATGTCGCTCATCGTCGCTCTCCTTCGTGCTTGTTCAGCCTTGTCGTGCATCGAGCATCCGTGTCGCCGTCCCGCGCCTGCAACGTCAGTCTCGTAGGCCGCGTCGAAGAAGTCCGGTCCACAGCGCATCGTCGGTACCGTCGCATCTCGCAGGTACAGCGCCACGTCATCCACCAGCCGTTCGTACTCAGACGCGCCTGCCCGGCAGTCCCGGCGGCCAGTTCGCCCGACTCCGCCAGCCGTCCCGCCAGGCCGCTGTCGGCGCTCACCGTGAACGCCTCCAGTCGATACGCACCGTCCGCGTGGGTTTCAGGCGTCGTTCGCGGCGATGACCAGCGGCGACGCGTTGGCGATCACGTCCCTCGTTCTCGGCGGTCGCTCGCCCGCCTCGTGCCGGTCGTCGTAGATCTCCTGCAGTTCGCGCTGCGTGGTTTCCATCCCGCGGTCCTGGGCGGATTCGATGCGCGCCTGCAGACGCTTGTTCTCGGCGACCCGGTGCCGGACGCCCTCGATCGCGTTCTCGTAGCGGGCCGCAGCCAGGCGCAGGTCGTTGAGCACCTCAGCGGCAGACACGAACCTGTCCCACCCATCGCTGTCGGAGGCGCGACCTGAACGCGATGCCGCCTTGCTGACATCCTCATCAGACAGGCGCATTTGCCCGCCGAGTGCCACCGGGCCGTCCGCGCGAACCAACTGGGCGAGGGTGCAGCCCAGCACCTGCGTCAGCGCCAGCATGTCCGCCGTGGTGAATGAACGGCCCCCGCGTTCGGCTGAGTACACCGCCTGCTTCTTCCAGCCCGTCGGGAGGTAGCTGCCCAGGGCCGCGCCGAGTTCCTCCATCGTCATGCCGCTGGCAGCGCGTAGCGCGCTCAGGTTGCGACCGATCACTTCCTCGATCGTCTGCGTGTCATCCATGATGCTCCGTCCAGTAGTACATGGAATTGTTTACCGTCACTCAGAAACCTTACACCCTGGCCTAGCGTGAAGCACGATCAATCGCGAAACACCGCGACGAGCTACGGAAGGGACAGGTGCATGGACATCACAGAACTGCGGGCGAAGACCACCGTGATCGATCCGCGAGGCCGCGGCCGGGTGCTCGGCATCTCGGGGAGCACGGCCGCATGAGCCGCGCCGCCCGCGACGGCACCATGCCCACGCTGCGGTTCGGCGCACGGATCGTCGTGCCCGTTCCGAAACTGCTCGCGCTACTCGGCGACACCGAGGACGCCGCACAGGTCTGACCGCCCCACAGCCACCAGGAGGGGCCGTGATCACACATGCATCCCAGTCGAACGAAGGCACGTAGGTGGGCGCGTCGCTCGCCCTCGAAGCAGTTGGGTACTGCAACCAGATGGGCATCGCCCCGGTGCCGCGCAACCTGCTGCTGTTCATGGCGCTCCGCGCACTCGATGACCAGTCCGGGTCACCGGCACAACCCGCACGACGCTCCTTCATGCGCCGCGCCGAACTGGGCGTGGGTATCGGCAGGACGATGGCCGACCGGCAGCCCGCGGCCGACGCCCCCGAGGCGGAACGCCTGGCATGGGACGCCGACGACAAGGCGATCGTGCGGGCACTGCGGTCGCTGCGGGAGGCCGACGCGATCCGCGAGGTCAGCCACGGGCACAACGGCCGCACGTCGGAGTACGTCATCAACCTGGGCCAGTCGCAGTTCGGCGGCATCCGCTGGGAGGACAGGAAACGTCACCCAAGCAAGGACACGAACCGTCACCCTACGGGACACCCAGCGTCACCCAACGGGGACAGTCAGCGTCACCCCAAGGAGGACCCATGAGCACTAGAGCAAACAGGACGACAACATCGCCACACGCAAGCGCCCCAAGTGGAGCCTGTGGAAAACCTCAGGGAAGGAAGAAGATGACCGATCCAGCGCCCCGATGCGACGAACACGCAGGCAACCCGTACCCGCCCCGCTGCTACGACTGCGACGCCGCCGCCGCACCACCCCAGGCATGCACCATCCACATCCAACTGCTGCCCTGCCCACAGTGCGAACGAACGGAGACCCCATGACCGCCGCCGACGCCGCGCACACCCTGCGCCTGCACATCATCGACAGCCTCAGCTACCTGAACAACCTGCTGCACGAACTCGAAGGCGACGGCGCGTTGACCCGCGACGAGGTGCGGAAGATCCTGGGGGTGGTCGAGGCCAGCCCCTCTGTCCGCGCCGACCCGCCCCCGCAGCGCGTCAAGCCGTCCGACCTGGTGCACACACGCCGCACACACGTCCCGAACAGCCCCGGAAACACGGGCCAGGATGGGCAGCCCCTTGACACGGCCACAACGGGCGACGACCGCGCGGATGTGCGCGATGTGTCGAACCCCATCAGCATCCGCAAGCACGCAGGCCGCCGGTACGGGCCGTCCATAGCGACGGTGCGCGCCCGCTATCCCGCGGAGGCTGCCGACATCGAGGCGTACGTCCGGGCGCTCATGGACGAGGCAGCGAAGGCGCGCATCGAAGCGCGTGATGCGCGCGAGGGCGCGTCATGAGCGAGCCGCGGTGCAGGGTGTGCATCCACGCCGACCGCACCCTGATCGACCAGGACGTGGTGGGCGGGATGCCGAACGCAGCAGTGGCAGCGAAGTGGGGGCTGTCGAAGGACGGCGTGCGTCGGCACCGGCAGGGCCACCTGTCCCCAGCACTGAAGGGCGTGATCACCAGGCGCGAGACAGCGGGGGCGGTGAAGGCCCTGGATCGCATCGAGGACCTGTACACCCGTGCGTCCGCGATCCTGGATGCCGCCAGCGCCGAGGGCAAGGCATCCCTGTCCCTGGCTGCCATCCGCGAACTGCGCGGCATCACCGAACTGCTGGCACGGGTGACCGGCGAACTGGACGAACGCCCCACGGTGCAGGTGCTGAACCTCACTGCCGCGCCGGAATGGGTCGATGTCCGAGGTCGGCTGCTGGCCGCGCTCGCTCCGTTCCCTGACGCCCGCCTGGCTGCCGCTGCGGCTCTGTCGGTCGGGGGTGGAGACGATGACTAGGCGTCTACCGGCGTCGGCCGTGCGTGGGCAGGCCGCCACTGACCTTCTGCGCCCGGTCGATGACGTATATGCCGCGGTCGAAGGGGGCGGGGGTGTCGCGCTGGCTCGGCTTCTTCCGTTCCCCGACCACGGCGAACGCCTCGGCGAGTTCGTCGGGTTCGGCGGGTTCCTCGATGCGGCGCTCGATCGTCCGGTTCGCCTGGGGCTGGACACGTACAGGCGGCGCGCAGCGGTCCCCGGCGGCCGTCGTGTGGATGGACATCTCGCCGTTGGCGCGCACCGCATGGGTCTCATGGCATTGCGCACATTCCGCGAACTGCAGGGCCATCGTCGCTCCAATCGAGTGCGTCAAACGATAGCTCAGGGGGTGTCTGGTGCGTGAGATGTCCAGCGACCTCGCGGCCGCGCTTGACCCTGTGCTGTTCGGGTCGCGGTTGGAGTTCCAGGCCGAGCCGTGGCAGGCGGACCTCCTGCGGTCGCCATCACGCCGGGTGCTGGTGCGGTGCGCCCGCCAGGTGGGGAAGACCCAGACGACCAGCCTCAAGGCGGTGCATGTCGCGATGTACGAGCCGGGGTCGCTGGTCCTGATCATCAGCCCGTCCCAGCGGCAGTCGGACGAGATGCTGCTGCGGGTGAAGGCCATCTACCGCGGCCTGGGTCGGACCAAGCGCGATTCGGGATCGGAGCTTCGTGCTCGAGAACGGGTCACGCATCGTCAGCCTGCCTGGTACCGAGGGAACGTCCCGCGGGTTCGCTGGCGCGCGCCTGATCGTGCTGGACGAGGCGTCGCGCGTGGAAGACGACATCTTCGCCTCGGTGCTGCCGATGGTGTCGAGCGATGGGGCGATCTGGGCGCTGTCCACGCCGTGGGGTCGCCGCGGCTGGTTCTACAGCCTGCACGACGACCCGATGAACGGGTGGGAGCGCCACAAGGTCACGGTGTACGAGTCGGCGCAGTACAACGCCGCTCGGATCGCGGAGGTGCGGGCGGCGCTCGGATCGTTCACGTTCGCCAGCGACTACGAGTGCGAGTTCGGCGACACCGACACCCAGATGTTCGGCACGGAACTGGTCCGCGCCGCATTCACTCCGACCATCAAGCCATTGGAGTTCGCATGACCTCGTACACAGTCGGCCTCGACCTCGGCCAGGGCCAGGACTACACGGCGCTGGTCGTGGTGGAGCGGGTGATCGTGCTGCCGCCCCTGGTCAGCGTCGGTGCGTTCTGGCGGGCACCCCACATCTACGGCGATGCGCTCCGCGACGAACTGTGGGTGCGGCACCTGCGGCGGTGGGAACTCGGCACGCCGTACCCGGTGATCGTGTCGGACGTGGCGACCATGCTGCGCGATCCGCGGATGGACGACGCCATGTTGTTCCTCGATGGGACGGGCGTAGGCAGGGCGGTACGTGACATGTTCCGGGAGGAGTGGGAACGCGCCCCGTTCGGCGCATACAGGCCCATTGCGGTGACGGTGACGGGCGGCCACGACCGCAACGGATACAACGTGCCCAAGTCGGACCTGATGGCCGCGATCCAGGTGCCGCTGCAGCAGGGTGTCCTGCGGGTCGCTGAACGGCTGACGCTGGGCGACCAACTGGAGCGCGAACTGACGGCTTTCCGTCAGGTGATCACCGCGTCGGGTCGGGAATCGTTCGACATCCAGCGCCGGGCCGGCGAGGGCCACGGTGACCTGGTGTCAGCCCTCGCCCTGGCGCTGTTCCAGGACAACACGATGTCTCGACCGGATGTGGTCGAGGACACACAGATGCTCAGGAAGGAGCAGTCATGACCGAGGAAGACCTGGCGGAGGTATCCGCCGAACGCCTGGCCGAAATGGTGCGCGAAGCGCGGAAGGAGGCGGCCGGGTTCCGTACCCGCCTGCGCGACACCGAGACCGAACGCGACGCACTGGCGTCCACGGTCAGCGGGTTCCAGCAGACGGCGCTGCGCGAGGCCGCTGCCAAGGCTGGATTGGCGAAGACCGCCGCGGGTGACCTGGACGCGCACCTGCCCCTGGCGGATGTGCTGGGGGAGGACGGGCTGCTGGATGCCGACAAGACGGACGCGGCGCTGAGGGGTCTGCGTGCCGAACGCCCGCACCTGTTCGGCGCTGGCAACACGGTGTCGGGTGCGGAGTCCTACGGCGGCGCGGGTGACGACGCCCCGCAGGTTTCGAACTGGGCCGACGTGCTGCGGGGATGAAGTCGGCGGTGAGTGTGTAAGGTCTCCAGCGAGCCCGGCGCTCACCCCGATACGCCTCCTGGCGAGGCAGTCATTCGTTTCTCGACTGCCTTGAAGGAGGCGTTTTCCTATGCTCACAACCGGCACCAACGACGTCCACGGCATCAGCCCGGACACCATCTCCGCCCTCATCACCACGCCCGTCCAGAACGGGTCCGTGGCCATGCAGGTCTCCACGGTCATCACGACCCCATCGACCCGCACGCACATCCCGATCGTCACCGACGACCCGAACGCGGCATGGGTCGCGGAGGGTGCGGAGATCGGTGCGTCCGATCCGACGGTGGACGACATCGTGATCACGCCAGCGAAGCTCGCGGGCCTCACGATCATCACCAACGAACTCGCAGCCGACACGTCACCTGCTGCGGCCGCGATCGTCGGCGACGGCCTGAGCCGCGACATCATCGCCAAGCTCGACGCGGCCTTCTTCGGCAGCAACGGTGTCAGCACCGTCCAGCCCGAGGGCCTCGAAGACCTGGCCGGGGTGAACGAGGTGGACGCGGGCGCGGCCTGGGTCAACCTCGACCCGTTCGCGGAGGCGATCGGCGCGGCCGAGGCCTACACGCTGGCGGTGGGGGCGTTCGTCGCTAACCCGGCCGATGCCCTGCTGCTCGCGAAGCTGAAGGACCAGACCGGATCGAACCGACCCCTGCTGGGATCGGACCCCACCGCGCCGACGAAGCGCACCGTGCTGGGCGTGCCCCTGCTCACGTCGCCGGGTGTCACGCCCGGCACCGTGTGGGGCATCCCCAAGTCGCGGTCGATCATCGTGCAGCGCACGAATGTCGAGCTGGCGGTGGACAAGTCGGCGTACTTCACGTCCGACCGCACCGCCATCCGAGCGACGCTGCGCATCGGGTTCGGGTTCCCGCACCCGGCCGCGATCCAGAAGATCATCCTCGACTAACGCCATCGCGGGCGAGCGGGGCGGTCAGTACTCCACGTCCGCCTCGCCGCCCGTGATGCGCACCACCTGAACCGCGGGATCGCCGGTTCGGACGTACGACTCCGCCTCGTCGATATCCTGCTCCGCGAGCTTCTCATTGGTCCGCAAGGTTTCGACCCGTTCACCCCCGACCGTCCCGAAAGCGTCGGCCATCGACGCGATGGCACCGATCGAGATGCGGCCCATCGCGCCGCTTGGCTCCGTCTTGATGGTCTTGAACGTGCGTGCCACGCAGAGGTTCTCCTGCACCTCGACAACCTTGACGACCACCTTCACCATCTCGACGCTGCCGATGATGTCGCGGGTGTCGGGGTCGCGGATCGACTGGCCGTTGGGGTTGAGGATCTTGAACCGCATGCCGACCTCGACACCATGGGCGCTGCCGCGGTTGATCACCAGGTCACGCACCGTCAGGAGGCGGGCGACCTTGCCTTCAATTGGGTCGGTCATTGATCGATCTCCTCTAGTTTCCTGGTCGCCTCGGGGTGGAACTCGGCCCAGTCCTTCGCCGCCTCCGCGATGCCTTCCTCGATGTAGCTGAGCTGCACGCTGATCGTGCCCATCGCCTTCTTGTTCTCAGCGGCCGTTGCGAACTCGGCCGCCTCTGCGATGTGCCGTGCCTCGGCTGCACGGTTGGTCAGGGCGATGAGGCGACGAACTGCAGTGCTGGCAAGCGTCGGGTCGGCGCGACCGTTGCCGTTAAACACGAACACGCTTGCGATCTGGAAGCCCGACGCCACCAGCACCAGGAGCGCGCTCTCGATCGCAGTCGGCGGGGCTGTGGTCGATCCCCGCAGGGCCATGTAGATGAGGACGGCGATGCTCACCGCGAGCAGCGCGACCCCAGCGACCGTGCGGCGATACCTGCGCCACCACGCGCCCCACCACTCAGCCCGCGTCGGCTTGGCTGCGGGCTCGTCGGGCATAGCTGATGGTACTCGTCGGCGTGGGCGTGTGTGCATTGGTGTGTGCAAACGGCGCGGCACCCGACGGAACGGAACGGTACCACCGGGCACCGCCTCCCGGTCATCTTGGGCCTGGCAGCACCCGACCGCATGCGCTGGGACGGTTTGGGACCGCGGGCCGATCCCTGGGGGTCAAGGGGTCGCAGGTTCAAATCCTGTCAGCCCGACCAACGGAGAACGCCGGCCCGCCTCATGGCGGGTCGGCGTTCTCCGTTGTGGCGGTCTTATCGGGCGGGGTCCCCATCGCCCGTTCCTCGCCGCCGCGAAGCGGTGACGAGGCGGAGCAATGGGGCGCAGCCCGACCGACGTCCATGAAGGCGCCAATGGCGGCTTCATGAATCGTGCGGACGTGGCTCTCAACTCCATGACGCGCTGCCCAGACTCAGTCCAGCATCCCCAGCTCCTTGCGCATGAGTTCCACGAGCGTCTTGCGGGAGGTCGAGATGCGTGCGACGAACTCGCCGCGGCGTGCTTCCAGCTCAGGGTCATCCGTCGTGGGGAGCCGTTCGAAGCTGGAGGCGGCCTCGCCGAAGACCCTGGCCGCTTCCAGCACTGCCGTAGGCCCTACGAGCCGGAGGGTGCCGAGGGCCTGGAACAGCCCTGAGAGGTACGTGGCGTCCTCGGCGTCGGTCGTATCCCGGCTCTGCACTCGCTCGGCCAGCTTCATCAGGCTGTTGTAGGCAGCGAAGCGCTGTTCGCGCACCCAGCGTGTGTGCTCGCGCCGGCTCTGAATCCATGCGCCGAGCAGGCCGAGTAGGGAGGCTCCGAGCGCACCCACCAGGACGGACAGGAGTGAATCCGCGTTCATGGCCAATGAGACTAGCGCCCAGCCCCCACCCGCCGCGCGATCCACTCCTGCCACGCCACGAGCACGCGCGGCTCTCCGTGCTGCCGCTCCCGTCGCTGGTGCCGCGTCCGCGGGTTGGTGTTCCGCCCCGGCGAGACGTCGAACTGCAGCCCACCGTCCACGTGCGTCGGCATTCCCGGCACCCGGTGCATGAACTCATGCAGTGGGTTGGTGCGCCGCGGTGGAGCCTCCTCGACCGCTCGCTGCGCGACGACGTAGCGTTCGCCGGTCAGGGCGGCGCGCTGACGGGTGGCCTGCTTGCGGGCCCGATTCCTGGTCATGATGCATCCATTCTCGGCTGTGTCCCACGCCCTCAGCCGCAGATCGATTGCAACATGAGAGGGAAGCACGAGTCGGAGACCCTTGTCCTCATTGCCAGAACCCGCGTGGGGAGTCTCGGCTCGGAGTCAGGCAGGTGCAACTGCCGGGGCGAGAATAGCACTCCGTTCCGGTGTTACGCCTCAGCGATCACCGAGATCGAGACCTTCAGGCCGTCCATCTTCATCGGCATCTTGGCGCCTGACCGCGCCGGCGGGTCGGTCGGGAACCAGCGGAGCCACTCCTCGTTCATCCCCGCCCAGTCGTCTTCGTCGGTGAGCACGACCGTGGCGCTGACGATCTTGTCCAGCGAGCTGCCTGCTGACTCGAGGATTGCCGTGATGTTCGTGAGGCACTGACGGGTCTGGTCCTCGATCGTGGGTCCGGCGAACGCGCCGGTCGCCGGGTCGACCGGTGCGGTGCCCGACACGAAGACGAGACCTGCGGCGATAGTGGCCTGACTGTAGGTCGCCGGGGCGGCCGGGGCATTCGGGGTTCGAATCACGGTGCGAGTCATGCGTTCGATCGTAGCTTCGGCGTCGTCGTGGGCCGTCGGACTGGTACTCGGTCCGTCTCTTCGCCTTCCGTTCACCTCCCGTTCCCACGCACTCCGTACGTTCGGGCGAGTGCCCATCGCTGCTGCTCGCTCCATCCTGACCACCACCACGGCTGCAACGCTCGCCTTCGCCGGCATCGTCGTGCTTCCCATCGCTGCGACCGCTGCGGAGCCGGCATCCATCGCGATCACCGAGTGGGAGTACAACGGCTCGGAGTTCGTCGAGTTCACCAACTTCGACGCGGTGCCGGTCGACCTCACCGGCTGGTCCTTCTCCGACAGCGCCGCGGTGGCGGGAAGCGTCGCGCTCGACGCGATGGGCGTCGTGCTCCCGGGCGAGTCCTTCGTGCTCAGTGAGGCCTCGGCGGCGGACTTCCGTATCGAGTGGCACCTTCCCGACACGATCAAGGTGCTCGGCGGCAACACGCAGAACCTCGGCCGCAGCGACGCCATCAATCTCTACGACGCGGCGGACACGCTCGTTGACAGCCTGACGTACAACGATCAGGGCACTGGGACGGTCAAGGGCCCTCGCACGGACAACGCGAGCGCATGGCCGAGCACGGTCGACGCGCTGCTTGCGAACACCGCCAGCGCATGGACGAAATCGACGGTGGATGATGCGGAAGCCAGCTGGACCTCGGCCGGCGGCTTCGTCGGCTCGCCGGGGATCAGCCAGTTCGGCAGCGGCCTCCGGTGGGTGCTCATCAACGAACTCGACTCCGACACGGACACGGTCGAACTCGCCAACGTCGGTCCGGTCGACGTCGACATCTCGGGTTGGACGCAAACGGACAGCGGCCACACCCCGGGCGCCCTGCAGAGTCCTTCGGCGACGACCGTGGCCGCACACGGCTACGTCACGTTCACCTCGAACCAGGGGCTCAGCGGCGGCGGCGATGCCGTGCGGCTCTACCTCGCCGACGGAACCACCCTGATCGGCTCCGTTGCCTACGGCGCGGACCAGGCCGAGCCCGGCTCGTGGTCGCGCTGCCCCGACGGCACCGGGGCCGCATTCATGCATGTGGCGAACGCGACGTTCGGTACTGCGAACGACTGCACTGCAGACCCGGGCGACGGTGATCCGCCCGTGACCGACCCGAACTGGGCTGACATCGTGATCAACGAGGTGACCTCGGACAACGACAGCATCGGCTTCGCACCGCTGCCGACTCTCGCCGACGCCATCGAGCTCCACAACGTCGGCAGCCACGATGTGAGTCTGGCGGGCTGGAAGCAGATCGACAGCGGGAACGCGTCCGCGGCGGCCGTCTTCTCGGGTGGACTGTATGTGAACGGCGTACTCGCAACCGTCATTCCGGCCGGTGGGTTCGGCACGTTCCAGTCGACGAAGGGTCTGAGCAGCGGGGGCGACGCCGTCAAGATCTACACCCCGGACGGCACGCTGGTCGACGAACTCGTGTACACCGCCGGACAGGCGGGTGTTGACGAGACCGTCAACACCGACCACAAGTACAAGACCCTGGCCGCGTGCCCGGACGGATCGAACACCTTCCTGGATGTGACGGCAGCGACGTTCGGCGCATCCAACGCAACAGCGTGCGCGACCGGAGTGCCTCCCCTCACGGGCGGCGACGGCCCGGAGGCTGCGTGCGACACCGAGGACGGTGGCACAGCTCCGGGAGCTGTTCCGGCCGGCACGCTCACCTGGCCGGGAGACGACAGCCCGGCCACGATCGACGCGGTGTGCGCCTGGGTCACCACCGAGTCGGGCCAGGACCTCAGCGGCCTCGCGTTCGACCCTTCCAACGCGAACGTGCTGTACGCCGTGAAGAACAAGAGCCATGTCTGGCGCCTGGTCAAGACCGGCGACACCTGGCTGCCCGACACTGCCAACGGATGGGCGAACGGCAAGGACCTCCGATTCCCTGGTGGGACCGGACTGCCGGACACCGAGGGCATCACGGTCGGACCCGACGGCGCGCTCTACATCACGACCGAGCGGGACAACGCCGCCTCCGGTGTGCCGCTCGACTCGATCCTGCGGTTCGACCCGACAACGTCGGGCACCACGCTCTCGGCAACCGACCAGTGGGTGCTGACCGCAGACCTCGGCTTCACCGCGTCGTCCGACGCCAATCTCGGGTTCGAGGGCGTCGCCTACGTGCCCGACGGGTTCCTGGTGGATGCCGGATTCCGCACCGATGCGGGTTCCCTGTACGACCCGGCGGCCTATCCGGCCAAGGCGCTGGCCGGTGTGTTCTTCGGGGCGGTGGAGAAGACCGGCCACCTGATCGCCTACGCGCTCAACACCGACCACACCTTCGTGAGGATCGCCGACATCCCAACGGGGATGGTGGGGGTCATGGATGCCTCGTTCGACCCCGATCTCGGCCGCATCTGGGCCCACTGCGACAACACCTGTGGGGCCACCACGACCCTGCTGGAAGTGAATGCCGATGGCCACCTCACGGTCGACCGTCAGTACGCCCGTCCCGCCAACCTTCCGAACTACAACCTCGAAGGGTTTGCCGTGGCGCCGGCATCGACGGCGACCGACGGACGGCGTCAGGTGCTGTGGGCCGACGATGGCAACCGATTCGGCCACTCGCTGTGGGCCGGGACGATTCCGGTCGATCTGGCACTGTCGATCGAGCTGGTCCTGTCGTCGAGCACGGTCGCCCCTGGTGGCACGATCGCCCTCGCGGCGACCGGGCTGGTGCCGGGCGCGAAGTACGACGTCGTGTTGCACTCCACCCCGGTCCTGATCGGGAGCGGCATCGCCAGCCCGAGTGGTGCCCTCAGGCTGACGGTCACCGTTCCGTCGGGTACCCCGGCCGGGTCGCACACGGTCACCGTGGCGGCGAGCTCGGACCCGAGCACCGTCCTCGCGAGCGCCCCGCTCTCGGTGACCGGTGCGCTGGCGTCCACGGGAAGCACCCCGCAGCCGGTGCTCGTCGGCGCCGCCATCCTCCTGCTGGCGGGCGCTGCCCTGCTCGCTGCTCGACGGACGGCACGACGAAGCTAGACCCTGTTGATCGATGGTCACGGTCGCCGTGACATCCTTGACCCATGACCGCGCCCCGCAAGCTGGCGCTCGACCGCCTCGATGCGGTGCGGGCGGCGCTGGCCGAGGTCGAGCTGCCGCTGCCGCTCGATGGGGCTCGCGAGGCGACGGAAGCGGCGGCGTCGGCCGTTCGCCAGATCGATGACTACATCCGACCGCGACTGACCGACCTGGACGCCCCGCTGCTCGCGGTGGTCGGCGGCTCCACGGGAGCCGGCAAGTCCACCATCGTCAACGCGCTCGTCGGCTCGCCGGTGACCCGGTCCGGGGTGATCCGCCCGACCACGCGCCAGCCGATCCTGCTGCACTCGGCGGTGGATGCCGGCTGGTTCGCGTCCGATCGCATCCTGCCCGGCCTCGCACGGGTTCGCGGCCGCCTGGCGACCACCGACGAGAGTGCGTCCCACGTCGGGGACGCGCCCGACGCCTCGCGGATGGAGAAGCTCGTCCTGCTCTCCGACGATCGCATCCCACCGCACGTCGCGATCATCGATGCGCCCGACATCGACTCGGTCGCCGACGACAACCGCGCGCTCGCCAACCAACTGCTCGCGGCCGCCGACCTGTGGATCTTCGTGACCACCGCGAACCGGTACGCGGACGCCGTGCCGTGGAAGCTGCTGGATGACGCCGCCGCGAGGTCCATCACCGTGGCGGTCGTGCTCAACCGCGTGCCGCCTGGCGCCGCCGACGAGATTCGAGAGGATCTGACCCGCATGCTCACCGAGCGTGGCCTCGACCGCGCGCCGGTGTTCACGATCGCGGAACAGCCACTCGACGCGCTGGGCATGCTCCCGGTGGATGCCGCAGCCGACGTGAGCGCCTGGCTCACCGGCATCGCGGGAGACCGCGCCGAGCGCGCACGCATCGCGGCGGCGACCCTGGGCGGCGCCGTGTCGGAGCTGGGCACCCGCATCGGCACCATCGCCGCGGCGCGCCGCTCCCAGATCGAATGGGCGGATGACGCCGAGGACATGGTCGACGCCCAGTACGCCTCCGCGGTCGCCGACGTCGACGCCGCCACCCAGGACGGCGCGCTGCTGCGCGGCGAGGTGCTCGCCCGCTGGCAGGACTTCGTGGGGACCTCCGACGTGTTCCGGCAGGTCGAATCCTGGTTCTCCCGATCGCGGGACGCGGTCACCGCGTTCTTCAAGGGAGTGCCGCAGCCGATCGTCGACGTCGAGACCACGATCGAGCACGGGCTGCACGCCGTCGTCGTGGATCAGGCCGGTCGCGCGGCGGCTGCGACGTGGCGCGAGCTGCAGCACAGCCAGCCCGGGCGCGCGCTCACCGACGGTCACGCGGAGTTCGCGACCGAGAGCGGGGGCTTCAGTGCGGCAGCCGCCACGATGATCCGGGACTGGCAGGGCTCGGTGATGCAGCTCATCCAGGACAACGTCGGTTCCAAGCGCACCAGGGCGCGCATCATGTCGCTCGGACTCAACGCCGTGACGGTCGCCCTCATGGTCGTCGTCTTCGCGTCGACGGGTGGTCTCACCGGCGGTGAACTCGTGATCGCGGGAGGCTCGGCCGTGGTCGGGCAGAAGCTGCTCGAGACGATCTTCGGCGAGGATGCGGTGCGACGGCTCGCGAAGCTCGCCCGCAAGGATCTCGGCGAGCGGGTCCGCTCCCTGTTCGACAGCGAGGCGTATCGCACGATCGAGCTGCTCGAGCAGGTGCGCCGCGGCCCGACGCCCGGACAGCTGCGAGCCGATGCCGAAGCGCTCACCGACGAGGTCGTTCGCTCCGCCCGGCGCGCCGAGCGGGACCAGCGATGACGCTCGACTCCCAGCTGGAGGCGCTGCGTGACGTGCACAGCCTCGGTGCCGGACGCCTCCCGGATCCCCAACTCCACGCCATCGACGCGCTCCTCGATCGCGCGTCGAGCAGGCGCGCGCTCTCGAGTGAGCACACGGTCGTCGGCCTGTTCGGGGCGACCGGCTCCGGCAAGTCGAGCCTGCTGAACGCGCTCGTGGGGGAGCCGATCGCGCGAAGCCACGTGCGACGTCCGACGACCGCGGAGCCGCTCGCCGTGAGCTGGGATCCGGCTGGAGCCGCTGCGCTGCTCGACTGGCTCGAGGTGCGGGATCGCCACTCGCGCGACGTGCCGATCGATGCCAGAGCTGCCAAGCTCATCCTGCTCGACCTTCCCGACTTCGATTCTGTGCAGCTCGAGCACCGGGCGACCGCCGAACGGCTTGCCCAGCAGGTGGATGCGCTCGTCTGGGTCGTCGACCCGCAGAAGTACGCCGATGCCGTGCTGCACACCGACTTCCTCGCCACCCACGCACGTCACGGCGCGGTGACGATCGTGGTCCTCAACCAGGTGGACCTGCTGCCTGCGCCGGAGGTGCCCCGAGTGCTGGCGTCGCTGCGTGACCTGCTCGCCGCGGACGGTCTCGGCGGCGTTCGCATCCTCGCGACGAGCGCGACCACCGGCGACGGGGTCGACGCCCTGCGCGCCGCGATCGGCGCGCTCGCCGAGGCTCGGGTCGCGCAGGCCGCGCGACTCGAAGCGGATGTCTCCGCGCTGGCATCGGCCGTGCCGTCGCCCGGTGCTTCCGCCCGCTCCGGCAAGGGTGACGCGAGGAGTCGATCCCGGGAGCTCACCGAGCAGCTCGGCGACGCCGCCGGTGTACCGATGGTCGCCGATGCCGTGGCCGGGTCGTACCGGAAGCGCTCCGGCCAGGCGACCGGCTGGCCGATCGTCTCGTGGATCCTGCGGTTCAGGGCGGACCCGCTGACTCGGCTCGGCCTGCGTCCGAAGAAGGGCGTGGACCGTGACCCCGAACTGCACCGGTCGAGCATGCCGGCGATGAATGCTTCGGCGCAGGCGAAGGTCTCTCTGGCGGTGCGGGGCTACGCCGACACCGTCTCGGATGGACTCACCGAAGCCTGGCGTGCCGGCATCCGCGAAGCGGGCCTTCGCGCCGTCGACGTGCTGCCCGCCAAGCTCGACCTCGCCATCGCGCGAACGACCCTCGCCACGAAGGCGTCCTGGTGGTGGGTGCTCTTCGCGATCGTGCAGTGGATCGCGGTGCTCGCGGCCCTGGCCGGAGCGCTCTGGCTGCTCGCGCTCGCCTTCGTGCCGCCGCTCGCGCTGCTGCTGCCGCCGGTCCCGAAGATCGAGGGCTGGCCGCTGACCACGCTGCTGATCGCGGCCGGCGTGCTCCTCGGCATCCTGCTCGGCCTGCTGGGCGCGGCTCTCGGCGCGGCGGTGGGATCCGCTCGCCGACGGCGTGCGCGCCGAGCGCTCCTGAGCCAGGTCGCCCTGGTGTCGCAGGAGTTCGTCGTCGCCCCCATCGAGTCCGAGCTGGACCGTGCGCGCCGGTTCGGCGCCGCACTCGTGACCGCACGAGCGGACACACGATGATCAGCCGCTTCGAGGAGCTCGACTTCCGCAGCACGCCGATGGGCGACCTCTTCCTCCGCCGGCGCCGCGAGCCGACGCTCGACATCGACGTCTACGAGGTCAAGCTCGGCGACGAGTACCTGATGTCGAGCCTGTTCACGGAGGCGGAGGAGCAGCTCGCGCGGCTCGGGCTCGCGCAGGTCCACGGCCGGGCGCTCGAGGTGCTCGTGGGCGGGCTCGGGCTCGGGTACACGGCGGTGGCGGCGCTCGAGGATGAGCGGGTGGCATCCATGGTCGTCGTGGACGCGCTGCCCGCCGTGATCGAGTGGCATGAGCGCGGGCTGCTGCCGGTGTCGGAGCGGCTGACCGGCGATCCGCGGACCGAGTTCGAGCTCGGCGACTTCTTCGCGTTGATGCGGGCCGAGCCGGGTGAACGGCGGTGGGATGCCATCCTGCTCGATGTCGACCACACCCCGAGTCACAACCTCGATCCGACTCACGCCGATCTCTACACCGACGCCGGCCTCCGGAGGCTCAAGGCGCACCTGCGCGACGGTGGAGTGTTCGCGCTCTGGTCGGACGATCCGCCCGACGCCGCGTTCTCGGTGACGCTCGGAGGTGTCTTTGCCAGCACGGCTGCGGAGGTGGTCGACTTCGACAATCCGCTGACCGGGGGCGTGTCGTCCAACACGGTCTACGTCGCCCACGACTAGCCGGCGTCACTCCACCCGCAGCTCGCCGACCTTCGCGTACTCGGTGTCGGTCACGTCGTGCTGCTGCACCATCGTGAGGTCGAGGTGCTTGGTATTGCCGCCCCAGTAGCGCAGGATGCGCCCGAGTTCGGCGGCGGGTTCGCCGGCCACGGTGTCGAGGTCCACTTCCATGATGAATCGCATCTCATCGACGCTAGACGGGGATGCGGGGACTCGCCCTTGACGATCCGAACAGCATCCGCCCGGCACCTCGTTGTGCAAAAGCCACAATTGACCTTGCCCCTCAGGGCAGGGTTTACCGTTGCATCCATGTTGATCAGCGAGCTCGCGCGAGAGGCGGGCGTCACGACGAAGGCCGTGCGGTACTACGAGTCGATCGGGCTCATCGAGGCCGAGCGGCGGCCCAACGGGTACCGCGAGTACGGGGACGGTGACGTGCGCCTCGTGCGCGAGATCCGCGACCTGAGCGCGCTCGGCATCCGCGTCGAGCAGAGCCGGCCGTTCCTCGAGTGCCTCGTCGCGGGGCACGGCCAGGGTGATGACTGCGCCGACGCCCGCGCGATCTACCGCGCCGCGCTCGTAGAGTTCGACACCCGGATCGCCGAGCTCACCGCGCGGCGCGACGCCGTCGCATCCTTGCTGGATGACGCGTTCGACCGTGTCGACCCGAGCTGCGGCTGCGTGCGGGCGGAGGTCGGCGCATGAGCACTGCACCGGCCAAACTGCACGTGGTCACCGACGAGACGTTCGAGCGCGATGTGCTGCAGGCGTCCGGACCGGTGCTCGTGGACTTCTGGGCGGAGTGGTGCCCGCCGTGCCGCCTGCTCAACCCGCTGCTCGAGCAGATCGCGGCGGAGCATCCCGGACTTCGAATCGTCAAGATCGACGCCGACGAGAACCCGAAGTCCGCAGTCGAGTACCAGGCCATGTCACTGCCCACCATGAAGGTGTTCCGTGACGGCAAGGTCGTGCAGACCCTCGTCGGCGCACGCCCGAAGGCAGCTCTCGAGTCAGCCCTGGCCGCACATTTGCAGGGCTGACACCACTCGATCAACATTTGACACCATTTTGACTTGACATGACACCATGATGGTGTCATGCTGATGCACATGGAACTTGACCCCTATGTGCTCGACCTGCAGCGCCAGCTCGCCGACGCCGCGTCGAACGGCAACGACGACACCCGCGCCGTCGCCGAGCGCCTCGCTGCCGGACTGGACGCCGCGACCCGACTCGTGCTGCTCGACGCACTCTCCGCCGCAGCGGGTGAGATCACCCGCGACCTCGTTCCAGGATCGGTCGACCTCCGCCTGCGGGGCCGCGAGATCGAGTTCGTCGTGACGCAGGGGACTGCCGACAGCGAGTCGGACGAACCCGCGGTCGCGTCCGTCGACCTCGACGACGCGAGCACGTCGCGCACCACGCTCCGCCTGCCCGATGCCCTGAAGGCACGGGTGGATGACGCGGCCGCCGCAGACGGACTGTCCGTGAACACCTGGCTGGTCCGCGCCGTGGCCGCCGCCCTCGAACCGAAGCAGCGAAAGGCCACGCAGCGCACGCTGCGCACCGGCGACAGCTTCGCGGGATGGGCTCGCTAGCCGAGCGTCTGCCCGCTGCATCCACCGAACCACCAGCCCGGCGCCGCCGGGCCGATCAACCACGCCCTTGGAAGGGAGCATCACCATGCCCACATTCACCACACCGAACCCCATCGACCTGGCCATCAACCTGCCGGTCGGCATCATCGAGGTGGTCGCGAGCGACCGCATCGACACCGTCGTCACCGTCTCGCCGACCAATCCGGAGAAGGCGGTCGACCGCCGCGGCGCCGAGGAGACCACGGTCGAGTTCGACGGCGCGCGACTCACGGTGAAGGGACCGAAGCCCCGCTGGGTGTTCATCGGCCCGAGCGAGTCCATCGACGTGAAGGTCGAGCTGCCGTCCGGATCGCGGCTGACGGCCGAGATCGCGGTCGGGAACGTCCGCACGGTCGGCCGGCTCGGCGCGACCCGCATCAAGGCCTCGACCGGCTCGGTCGACGTCGAGACCTCGGACGACCTGTGGATGCGCGCCGGCCACGGCAGCGCCACGGTCGGCACCGCGAACGGCAGCCTCGAGGTCACCGCCGACCACGGACAGATCCGGATCGGCACCGTGACCGGCGACGCGAGCCTCAAGGCGTCGCACGGCGCGCTGTACATCGGCGAGTCCGGCGGAGACGTCGAGGCGAAGCTCTCGTACGGCGACCTCGAGATCGCCAGGGCCCTCGGCTCGGTGACCGCGAAGACCGCGTACGGCACCATCACGCTCGGCGAGGTCTCGAACGGATCCATCACCGTCGAGACGGCGTTCGGCGGCGTGAATGTCGGGGTCCGCCCCGGCGTCGCCACCTGGCTGGACGTGTCGTCGAAGGAGGGCCGCGTTCGGAACGAGCTCGAGGGCGATGCGACCCCGATCGAGTCCGAGCAGACCGTCGCCGTGCGCGCGCGCACCCAGTTCGGCGAGATCAACATCCGTCGCGCCCAGTAATCAACCACCACCACCTGAAGGGAACCGACCATGACCACCCCAGCGATCGAAGTCCGCGGGCTTCGCAAGTCATACAAGGAGAAGGGCAACCGGGAGAAGGTCGTCCTCGACGGCATCGACCTCACGGTCGAGCCGGGCACCGTCACCGCGCTCCTCGGGCCGAACGGCGCGGGCAAGACGACCACCGTGCACATCCTCAGCACGCTCGTGCGGCCCGACGGCGGCACGGCCAGCGTCAACGGGTTCGACGTCGTGCGTGATGCCGACGGTGTTCGCGCGGCGATCGGCCTCACCGGCCAGTTCTCCGCGGTCGACGGCCTGCTGAACGGCGAGGAGAACCTGCTGCTCATGGGCCGACTGCGACACCTCGGCACCAAGCGTGCCAAGGCGCGGGCGGCCGAGTTGCTCGAGCAGTTCGATCTCGTCGAAGCCGCTCGCAAGCCGCTCGCGACCTACTCGGGCGGGATGAAGCGGCGCCTCGACCTCGCGATGACCCTGGTCTCGACGCCGAGCGTGATCTTCCTCGACGAGCCCACCACGGGCCTGGACCCGCGCAGCCGCCACACCATGTGGGACATCGTGCGCCGGCTGGTCGCGGACGGCACGACCGTGCTGCTCACCACCCAGTACCTCGACGAGGCCGACGAGCTCGCGAACCGCATCGCCGTGCTCGACGACGGTCGCATCGTGGCCGAGGGCACTCCCGACGAGCTCAAGCGGCGGGTGCCCGGCGGACACATCACGCTTCGGTTCGACGACGGTGCCGCCTTCGACACGGCGGCTCGCCTGCTCGACGACTCGACGCGGGATGACACGGCGCTCACCCTCACGGTGCCGAGCGACGGCGGGGTGCGCAGCCTGCGCGCCGTGCTCGACCGTCTCGACACCGCACGGGTCGAGGTCGACGACCTCAGCATCCACACCCCTGACCTCGATGACGTCTTCTTCGCCCTGACCGGCAAGAAGGATGCATCGGGCCAGACCGACACGAAGGGAACGAACCCATGACCACCACGCTGAACCCCCAGGAGCGCGCGACCGAGCGTCCGCCCGTCGCGTCCGCCCGACGGCAGTCGCACGTGATCGGCGACTCGATCACGATGCTGAAGCGCAACCTGCTGCACATGATCCGGTACCCGGGACTCTCGGTCTTCACGATCCTCGGGCCCGTCGTCATCCTGCTGCTCTTCGTGTTCGTCTTCGGCGGCACGCTCGGCGCGGGGCTGCCGGGCGTCGACCCGAACGGCGGACGCGAGGCGTACCTGGCCTACGTCATGCCCGGCATCCTCGCGATCACCCTCGCCGGGAGCGCCGGCGGGGCCGCGATCACGATCTCGATGGACATGACCGAGGGGATCACGGCGCGCTTCCGCACGATGGCGATCTCCCGCGCGGCGGTGCTGGCCGGACACGTGCTCGGCAACGCCATCCAGGGTCTGATCGCGGTCGCGCTCGTGCTCGGCGTCGGACTGCTGGTCGGATTCCGTCCCACCGCGACCCCGGTCGAGTGGATCGCGGTGATCGGCATCTTCGCGTTCACCTCGTACGCCGTGAACTGGCTCGGTGTGGCGATGGGCATGGCGGCGAAGTCGGTGGAGACGGCGAGCAACCTCCCGCTGCTCGTCACCGTGCTCCCGATGCTCGGCTCCGGCTTCGTGCCGACCGACTCGATGCCCGGCCCGCTGCGGGTGTTCGCCGAGTACCAGCCCTTCACGCCGATCATCGAGACGATCCGCGGCCTGCTGGTCGGAACGCCGCTCGGGTGGAACCTGGTGTTCGCGCTCGGCTGGCTGGTCGTGATCTCGCTCATCGGCTACATCTGGGCGATGGTGAACTACGAGCGCAAGTCGGTGCGCTGACCGACGCATCAGGGTGCAGGGCGGTCGCGAGTTCCTCGCGGCCGCCCTGTTCGCGTGCGAGTATCGATCCATGAGCCCCACCCTCAACATCACCGGTGACCCGGCGGCCGACGAGCTGCTCGGCACCGATCCACTCGCCCTGCTGATCGGCATGCTGCTCGACCAGCAGGTGCCGATGGAGACCGCGTTCGCCGGCCCGCTCAAGCTCAAGGACCGGGTCGGCAGGCTCGATGCCGGCACCATCTCGAACTACGACCCGGAGAAGCTCGAGGCGATCTTCCGGCAGCCGCCCTCGATCCACCGCTTCCCGGGGTCGATGGCGGGACGGGTGCAGGCGCTGTGCACCGCGGTCGTGGCGAACTGGAACGGCGATGCATCCGCGATCTGGACGCAGGGCGATCCGACCGGCGCCGAGATCCTGGCGCGGCTCAAGGACCTGCCGGGATTCGGCGACCAGAAGGCGAAGATCTTCGTCGCCCTGCTCGGCAAGCGCTACGGCGTGGATGCTGCGGGGTGGCGCGAAGCCGCCGGCGACTACGGCCTCGAGGGGTCGTACCGCTCGGTGGCCGACATCGTGGACGCGGCATCCCTCACCAAGGTGCGCGAGTTCAAGCGCGCAGCGAAGGCCGCGGCGAAGGGATGACCCAGCCGCAGCGACTCATGCTCCTCGACTCCGCCTCCCTCTACTTCCGTGCCTTCTTCGGCCTGCCGGAGACGATCACGGCGCCGGACGGCACGCCGGTGAACGCGGTGCGCGGCCTGCTCGAGTTCATCGCGAAGCTCGTGACCGACTACCAGCCGACGCACCTGATCGCCTGCTGGGACGACGACTGGCGCCCGCAGTGGCGCGTCGATCTCATCCCGACCTACAAGACGCATCGCGTCGCACAGGAGGTCGAGGTCGCGCCGGACGTCGAGGTCGTGCCGGACCCGTTGAGCGTGCAGGTGCCGATCATCATCGAGGTGCTCGGGGCGTACGGCATCCCGATCGTGGGCGCGGCGCATCACGAGGCCGATGACGTGATCGGCACGCTGGCCACCGGTGCGCCGATGCCGGTGGATGTCGTGACCGGCGACCGGGACCTGTTCCAGCTCGTCGACGACCGTGCCGACGTGCGCGTGATCTACACCGGGCGCGGGATGAGCAACCTCGAGGTGCTCACGAACGACACCCTCGTGACGAAGTACGCGGTCACGGCGGCCCAGTACGCGGACTTCGCCGCGATGCGCGGGGACACCTCGGACGGCCTCCCGGGCGTACCCGGCGTCGGCGAGAAGACCGCGGCGACCCTGCTCGCGAGCTACGGCGACCTGGACGGGATCATCGCGGCCGCCGCCGACCCCGAGAGCGCCCTCTCGGCATCACTCCGCGCGAAGCTCATCGCGGCCTCCGACTATCTCGCGGTCGCGCCGACGGTGGTCGAGGTCGTCCGCACGCTCGAGCTGCCCGACCGTCGATTCGCGGATCGAGCCGCTCTCAGCGGACGGTGTCGCGCGCGTCGAGTCGCTCGCCGCGACGTGGGGACTCGGGGATGCCGCCAAGCGCGCCCTGCGCGCGCTCGGCAACGACGCCTGACCGACGACGGGGTGCGAACACCCAGCGTCGCTGCACCTGGAAGCTCACGAGGTACAGCGCGACGTCGGTGACGAGCTTCGCGACCACGAGTGGGACCGCAAGCACGGTGAGGGCGTCGAGCAGCAGGTAGCTTGCCGCGAGCATTCCGAGGGCGAGTGCGACGTACCGAGCGATCGCGGTCCGCAACCGGCCGGGCGCGGCCGAGCGGAACACGCGCCGATTGAGCGTGAAGTTCACAGCCGCACTCACGAGCCGTGCCGAGACCACGGCGAACAGCAACGAGTCGGTGATCGCGTAGAGCACGAGCACTCCGACGGCATCGATCGCGAACGACGCGAGGGATGCCGCGGCGAACGCCAGCATCGGCGCGAACACCCGCACCGAGTCCCGGACCGGACGGAAGTGTGATGACGCGTTGTGCTCGAGGTACACCGTCTCGATCTCGATCTCGTCGATCCGGATGTCCGCGGCCGACGATCGCAGCAGAAGGTTCAGCTCGTACTCGAAGCGATCACCCGGCACCGACTCGAGCCAGGGGAGCAGCGCCGCCGGATACCCGCGGAGCCCGGTCTGGGTGTCGCGCACCGCGATCCCGGTGGTGAACCGGAAGGTCGCTCGCGACACCGTGTTGCCGAACCGGCTTCGCGCCGGCACGTCGCCGGCGAACGTGCGGCCGCCGAGCACCATCGTGCGCTCGGGCACCTCGGCGAGGCGAGCCGCGACCCGGAGGATGTCGTCAGGGCGGTGCTGCCCGTCGCTGTCGGCGCACACCACATTCTGCTCGGGAGCATGCTCGTGCAGATGGCGGAAGCCGTGCTTGAGCGCGTGTCCCTTTCCGCGATTGTGGTCGTAGCCGATCACCTCGGCGCCCTCCGCCGCGGCTGCCTCGAACACACCGGCGTACTCGGGTCCGCTGCCGTCGTCGACGACGAGGATGCCGAGCTCGGGAGCCGCGGAGCGCAGTTCGGCGACCAGGGCGACGAGCGAGATCCGCGGCTCGTACGCGGGGATCAGGATGACGGTGCTCGACCGGTTCGTCATCGTCGTCAGCCCGCGATGTAGAGGATGTCGGAGGTGCCGCGTTCCTGCCCCTTGCCGAGCGGATCGTTCACGAGTTGGCCGTCGTAGACCATCGTGGATGACCCGCCGCCGTCGAGGTTGTACGCGGTGACCACCCCGAGGTCGACCATGATCTGCGCGAGCTCGGGCAGCGTCACGCCCTTGCTGTAGCCGGGACTGCGTCCGTCGACGACGACGAACACGAGGTGGTTGTCGTCGATCACGCCCACCGCGGTGCGCGGCTGCTCGCCCTGGATCGAATGGTTGCCGAAGTTCGTGTCGACCTCGGCCGAATCGATGCCGTCGACGATCGCGCCATCCGACACGATCGCGGGTCCGAACGACAGGGTGTTCCAGACCCCTGCAGCGACGAGGGCGTCGGCGGTGGTCGTGGTCTCGTCGTAGAGCTCGACCGAGCCGTCCAGGTAGAACGCGAGGCCCTCGCGCGCTCCCGCATCCCGGTACGCGACGCCGTTGCGGATCACGATGCCGGTGTCGCGGAAGCCGTAGTAGTCGCCGTTGATCGCGAACAGCGCGCCGTTGTCCGCGGCGATCTGCGACGTGGTCTCGGTGATGTTCTCGCCGAACGCGTCCTGGGCGAACGCGGAGCGGAGGTCCGTGGCATCCCCGAGGACGACGTCGGCGACGTAGTAGGTGACCGTGTCGTCGCCGGAGCCGGTGACCACGGTCTCGATCGTGACGGCGGTGGCGGCATCCACGTCGTCGACGTCCGCGGTCGTGGTGGTGGAGCTCGAGTGCTCGGCCTCGTAGGTCGAGACGTCGGCGACCTCGACGTGCTGGATGACGAAGCGGTCGAGCGCCCACGCGGCCACGCCGCCGAGGGCGAGTGCGACGGTGAGCGACGAGCCGATGAGGATGTTGCGACGAGTGCGGGCCATGCACCCTTGGTACGCGGGGACCCTATCGAGGCCGCATGGCGAACCCGGGAGAACGCCGAGAGCCCCTACCGCGGTGGCGGTCGGCCCTGCGCACGTCCGGGCACAGAAACGGCCGCCCGCCCCCTACTGAAAGGGGACGGGCGGCCGCGGTTCTGCTACAGCGGGCGGACGTTCTCCGCCTGGAGACCCTTGGGGCCCTGCACGGTGTCGAACTCAACCTTCTGGTTTTCGTCGAGCGTGCGGTAGCCGTCCGTGGCGATCGCGGAGTGGTGAGCGAAAACGTCGGCACTCCCGTCGTCAGGAGCGATGAAACCGAAACCCTTTTCGGCGTTGAACCATTTCACGGTGCCTGTCGGCATGTGTTTCTCTTCTCTTGATGTGTTGCGTTTCCCGTAACTGGGGAAGCGCGCGGCGATGGCGAACCATACACCGGTATGTCAACCATGCCCTATGAACGGCCCGCGCGCACCCCAAACGGGGGAATTGTCAGCGCAGAGGACGTCTCATCTCCGTAACGGTGGCGTCAGAGCGCGGGTTTCACGTACTTCACGATCGACTCCAGCAGCGCCGCGTTGTAGTCCACACCGAGCTGGTTCGGGATCGTGACGAGCAGCGTGTCGGCCGCCTGCACCGCGGCATCCTGCGCCAGTTCCTCGGCGACGACGTCGGGTTCGCCGATGAAGCTGCGGCCGAATCTGGCAAGTCCGCCGTCGAGGTGGCCGACCTGATCCTTGGCTTCGGCCTGCGCTCGGACGCCGAAGTAGCGACGATCGAGGTCGCTCACGAGCGGGAACACGCTTCGACTCACCGAGACGCGCGGTTCGTGATCCCAGCCCTGCTCTGCCCACGCGGCCCGGTACATCGCGATCTGCTCAGCCTGCAATTGATCGAAGGGCACGCCGGTGTCCTCGGTAAGCAGCGTCGAGCTCATCAGGTGCATGCCCTGCTCGGCTGCCCACACCGCGGTGGCGCGAGTGCCGGCGCCCCACCAGATCCGGTGGGCGAGACCGGGGGAGTGCGGCTCGACCGGGAGGAGTCCCGGCGGCGCCATCTGCGGGTTGGACGGCGCGACACCCTGCCCGGTGATCACCTGCCGGAACACCTCGGTGTGGCGGCGCGCGAGATCGGCGTCGGTCTCACCGTCCTGCGGCACGTAGCCGAAGACCTCCGAGCCGCGGAGCGCGGTCTCGGGGGACCCGCGGCTGAGGCCGAGCTGGAGTCGGCCTCCCGCGATGAGGTCGGCGGCGGCGGCATCCTCGGCCATGTACAGCGGGTTCTCGTAGCGCATGTCGATGACGGCGGTGCCGATCTCGATCGTCGAGGTGCGCGCGCCGATCGCGGACAGCAGCGGGAACGGGGATGCGAGCTGCCGCGCGAAGTGGTGCACCCGCACGAACGCACCGTCCACGCCGAGCTCCTCCGCGGCGACCGCGAGCTCGATGGTCTGCAGTAGGGCGTCCGAGGCGTCCCGCACCTCCGAGCCCGGAACGTCCTGGTAGTGGCCGAACGACAGGAACCCGATCTTCTTCACCATGACTCCAGCGTGCCGGAGTGCCGCAGCATTCCCGGCATCGCTATGGTGTGGCCATGAGAATCGTCTGGGGAATCCTCCGCGTCGTCTTCGCCGGGGCCGCCATCGCCGCCATCGTCGGTCAGCTGATCCGCTCGACCCAGCTCACCGTCGAGGCCGACCGCAACGTCGCCCTCATGGTGACCAACTTCTTCAGCTACTTCACGATCGCGTCGAACGTACTGACCGTGATCGTGCTCCTGATGGGAGCGTTCTTCCTGTTCACCCGCAAGGGAGACGACACCCGCTGGTTCACGATCCTGCGCGTCGTGCTCTTCACCTACATGGGCGTGACGGGCATCGTGTACAACCTGCTGCTGCGCGGCGTCGAGGTGGCGCCCGGAGCGACCGTGGAGTGGTCGAACGAGCTGCTGCACGTGGTCGGGCCGATCTTCGTCGTGCTCGACTGGTTCTTCGCTCCGGGTCGCATCCCGCTGTCGTACTGGCGCACGATCCGCATCGTCGTGATCTTCCCGATCGTGTGGGCGATCTACACGCTGATCCGCGGCCCGTTCACGCCGAACGAGATCAGCGGTGCCACCTACTGGTACCCCTATCCGTTCCTCGATCCGCACCTCTCGCAGAACGGCTACGCGTCGGTCGCGTTCTACGTCGTGATGATCGCGATCCTGATCGGACTCGTCGCCGCGCTCGGCATCTACGTGTCGCGTCGCAAGATCATCCGGATCCTGCCGGGGCAGCCGCAGCCCGACCTCGCGAAGCTCCCGCCCGCCTAGGTCGCGTCGTTCGTCGTCCGTACGCGGTCGACGAGCTCTCGCCACGGACCGTCCAGGAACGCGTCCGGCACGCTCGCGCTCCGGCGCAGCCGGGGTCCGCGCGCCTCGATGCGCCAGACGAAGCGGTCGCTCGACGTCGGATCGGTGGGGATTCGACCCCACGGGCAGGCCTGGATCAGCAGCATCCAGTCGTCGCGTTCGTCGTCCCCGACCGCGGCCTGCCACTCCCGGCGCAGCCCGGCGAAGCCGCCTGAGCGCACGACGGTGACGAGCAGGATGCCGTCAGTCGACCGCGAGCCCGTCACTGTCCACTCCCACCCCGGCCCAGCCCGCGCGCACCGCGTCGACCTCGGCCGAGCCTTCACCGTACCGCGCACTCGCGGCGCGCGCCGTGGCCGCGGCGAACCCCGCGAAGTCGACCCGCGCCGTGATGTCGGACTGTAGGGTGTCGTACCAGATCCAGCCGGCGTGCTCCCACGCGTTGCCGCCGAGCGCCTCCGCGGTGAGGTAGAACGCGCGATTCGGGATGCCCGAATTGAGGTGCACGCCCCCGTTGTCGTCGTCGGTGTCGATGTAGTCGTCGAAGTGCGCAGGCTGCGGGTCCTGCCCGAGCACATCGTCGTCGTACGCGGTGCCGGGCGCCTTCATCGACCGCAGCGCGTTGCCCTCGACCTCGGCGGTGAACAGCCCCTCGCCGATCAGCCAGGATGCCGCGGCCACATCCTGCTCGAGCGCATACTGCTCGACGAGCGCGCCGAACACGTCGGCAACGGATTCGTTGAGCGCGCCGGACTGCCCGCGGTAGACCAGCCCCGCCGTGAACTGCACCACCCCGTGCGACAGCTCGTGCCCGATCACCGTGAGCGACTTCGTGAACCGTTCGAAGATCTCGCCGTCACCGTCGCCGAACACCATCCGCTCGCCGTTCCAGAACGCGTTGTCGTAGAGGTCGCCGTAGTGCACCGTGCCGTCGAGCGGCAGTCCGGCGCCGTCGATCGAGTTGCGGCCGTAGACCTCGGAGAACAGCGCGAAGGTCGCGCCGAGCCCGTCGTACGCCTCGTCGGTCGCGACGTCGCCGGTCGGATCGTCGCCCTCGCGACGCACGACGCGGCCGGGCAGCTGCTCGAGGCGGCCGGCATCCGAGATCGTCCGCTCCGGCGCGTCGGTGAGTTCGGCGACCAGGTTGTCGCTCTCGTCGAGGCTGAACCGCAGGCGGGCGGCACGCATCGGCTCGTCGTGGGCGAGGGCACGGGCGGCGGCGGTGGCGGCGAGGGCGAAGCGCGCGTCATCCAGCCTCGAGATGCGGGTCAGCAGATAGGGGGGAACGATGCCGTGCGCCATGATTCCACCCTACGTGCGGGGTAGGACGCGCGGTCTAGTCGCCGCGCTCGCGATCGCGGAGCTGCTCGAGCTCGCGGCGCTCGCGCTTGGTCGGGCGGCCGGCACCACGATCGCGTCGCGGCGTGAACACGAGCTTCTCGGCTTCGGGCAGCGCCGGCGTGAGGTCGGTGTAGGCGGTTGCGGCCACCGGCGCGCCGACCCGCTTCACGATCGTCTCCCTCACCATGAGGATGCGGTCGAAGCCGTTGATCCGCACCCGCACCTCGTCACCCGCCCTGACCGGCTGCGCAGCCTTCGCCCGCTCGCCGTTGACGCGCACGTGGCCGGCCCGGGTAGCAGCGGTCGCGGCCGAGCGGGTCTTGGTGACGCGCACTGCCCACAGCCACGCGTCGACGCGGGCAGTCGAATGCTCGGCCATCGATCAGTACCAGTTGTAGGACTCGGAGTGCGACCAGGCGCCGCACGGGTTGCCGTAGCGGCCGTAGATGTACACGAGTCCCCAGGTGATCTGCGTGCGGAAGTTCGTTCGCCAGTCCGCGCCCATCGCCGCCATCTTGTCGCCCGGCAGCGACTGCGGGATGCCGTACGCACCGCTCGACGCGTTGTAGGCGTTCGTGCGCCAGCCGGATTCCCGGTTCCACAGCATCGTCAGGCACCACTGGTTGCCAGCGTCCCAGCCGTAGTGCGGGAACCACTCCCACGCGTACGCCTGCGCCGCCGCGGGATTGTTGACCTCGTTGCCGATCGAGCCGAGGTCGGTGCTGCTGCCGCCACCGCCTCGCCGGTTCCGCCACCGCCACCGCTGCCGCCGGCGCCGGGCTCGTTCGTCACCTGCTGGCCGATCCGGTACAGGCGCTCCTGTTCCGCCGACGTGCCCTGCAGGGAGGCGAGTTGGGCGTACAGCTCGTCGAGGTGCGCCTGCTGCTCGGCGACTCGGGCGTCGGCGTCCGCGGCGGCCTGGGTCGCGGCATCCGCCGCGGTGCGCGCGGTCGCCGCGAGGGCGGCGAGGGTGGCCCTTGCGTCCTCGGCCTGGGCCGCGAGGGCGCCGGCCGTGTTGCGATCGAACTGGGCGATCTGGATGATCGCGTCGAACTGCCCGCCGACCCGCTCGAGCATCGCGAGCCGCTGCAGCAGGTTCTCGTCCTGGTCGGTGAGCAGTGCGAGGGTCACGTCCGGTCCGCCGGAGCGGACGACGGCGGCAACGACCTGTGCCGCGCGCGCGGCGGAGAACTCGGCGCGCTCGGCTGCGGCGTCGGCCTGGCTGTCGAGTTGGTCGGCCACGGCGGCTGCGGCATCCCGTTCGGACTCCGCCTGCGCGGCGGCGGCGCCCTGCTCGATCGCGAGTCCGTTCAGTCGGGCGGACTCGGCCTGGAGTCCGTCGAGCAGCGTGCCGATCGAGGCGACCAGGGCGGCGGTCGCGGCGGTGTTCGCGCGCGCCTGCTGCACTTCGTCCCAGGTGGGGTAGTCGGCGGCGGACCACGGCAGGGCGCGCGCAGCGGCACCGGGAACGAGCATCGCGATGACCGCGAGCGCGCCCACGGCGAAACGAACCCCTCGGCGACCCACCGGGCAAGGATACGCCGGAACGTTGCTGAAGTGAATGGTGTGACTGGTGTGACTCAGCCCGGAAGGGCGCTACTGGGCGGCCGCGAGCGACGCCTTCCAGCTCGCGAGCCCGCGCACGGTCTCACTGGGATCGTCGGCGAGGCGCTCCATCGCGTCCTCCGGTACGGAGTAGTTGACGGCCAGGAACCCCCGCACGCGCTCCGACTCGTCGTCGACGAGCGACCGCAGGATGTCGCAGGGCGTCGTCTCATTCCGGGCGACGCACGCCCGCACGCCGTCGTCGGGATCCGCCGCGAGCATCGCCATCACGTCCTCTGGCGTGTGATAGCTGCTCGCCACGGACTCCCGGATCTTCGGATTCTCGTCGGCGGCGAGCACCCGCAGCCGCTGGATCTTGCTCTCCGTCCAGACCGGCGCGGGATGCAGGGCCGCCGCCTGCTCCGAGGTGAGCATGACGGGCGCCATCGACCGCATCTGCGCGAGCTGCGCCGGGGTGTTGAACCGGATGCACGACATGCGGCAACGCTACCCGCGTGCGCGGACGCCGCGGCGGCGACACGAGGTCACCGCCGCAGGTCGGTTCGCGTCAGTCGCGCCGCTCGTCGTCGCGGCGCCCGTTGACGACGTCATCCACCTCGTCGACGAGGGCGTTGATGATCGGCTTGCGTTCGCCGTCCTCGCGCAGGTCCCCGTCGGGATCGCGGTCGACGTCGCCGCCGTCGCCCTCGAGGCCGGAGACCTTGCCGTTGGTCTGGTCGAACTCCGTGACCACTTCGTCGCGTTCATCCATGGTGCGTTCCTTCCGTTGCCTCCACCGAAGCACGGCACGACCGCGGGCATCAGGGCTGGATGCGCGAGCGGGACCCGGTTACCATCACGCCTTGGCGGTCGACGCGCCCTTCTGGCTTCGCTTCGGGATCCACGGCACGACCGCCGACGTGGTCGCCTGGTACTCGGCGTACTCCGGGTACTTGGACTTCGTGATCGACTCGGTGAAGTTCGTCGAGCCGATGAAGATCGCGAGCAGGAGCACCGCGCCGAGCACGGTCCACTGGAGCAGGGACCCGGCAGCAAGTGCACCGAACAGGAAGACGACCCACCACTGCGCCTGCTCGAAGAAGAAGTTGGGATGCCGCGAGAACCGCCACAGCCCGGTGGTGAGGAAGCGCTGCGTCGGCACGCCGCCACCCGCCACGATCTTCGCCTTCTCCTTGTGGAACACCCACTGCTGCTGGTCGGCGGTCGCCTCGCCGACGAGGAACAGCAGGAACAGGAAGGCGAGCACCCAGTCGAGGATGCCCAGCGGATGCCCCTGGTTCTGGAACGCGGTCCACGCCGGCAGCGTGATGAGCACGAGCACCGCGTTCTGGAACAGCGTGATGAACAGCAGGTTGAAGATCTGGAACTGCCACGGCTTCATGCGCGCGCGCAGCACGGGCCAGCGGTAGTCCTCCTCGCCGGTGTATCCGCCCTTGCGTGCGAAGTTGAACGTGAGACGGATGCCCCAGAACGTCACGAGCAGCGCCATGAGGTTGAGTCGGCCATCCGAGAGTCCGGCGAATCCCGCGAACACCCAGACGTAGGTCACCGGCACGATCGACCAGAGCTGGTCGACCCACGAGTTGGTCTTGGTGATGAGAGAAGCGACCCAGACGAACGCGCAGACAGCGGCGGCGATGAGGATGACGACGAGCAGTGGTCCCATGCTTCGAATCGTATCGCCCGCCCTCGTTCCACCGGATGCGCTGTGGCTAGACTCGACGACCATGGGCGCGGAGCGGGTTGGTGAGCTGAGTCATCGCATCCTCACCGTTCCGAACCTGCTGAGCTTCGCGCGGCTGCTGCTCGTGCCGGTCTTCCTCTGGCTGATCATCATCGGGCAGGACGCGTGGGCCCTGATCGTGCTGATCTTCTCGAGCATCTCGGACTTCTTCGACGGGCTGATCGCACGCAAGTTCAACCAGCAGTCCCGGCTCGGCCAGCTGCTCGACCCGGCCGCCGACCGCCTGTTCATCTTCGCGGCGCTCATCGGGTTGGCCATCCGCGGCATCATCCCGTGGTGGCTCGTCGTGGTGCTCGTCGCCCGGGATGCGATGCTCGCGGTGCTCGGCCTCGTGCTCGCCAACCACGGCTACGGGCCGCTGCCCGTGCACCATCTCGGCAAGGTCGGCACGCTCTGCCTGTTCTACGCGCTGCCGATCCTCATGCTCGGCCACGCATTCCCCGACCTGCAGCTCTGGACCAATCCGGTCGGCTGGGCGTTCGCGCTCTGGGGCGCGTTCCTCTACTGGTGGGGTGGCACCATCTACCTCGCGGAAACGATCCGTCTTGTTCGGATTCCGTGGGTGAGGCCCGCCACCGCATCCGATACTGTGGAGGGCTAAGGAGGTTCCGATGGGAGACGAGCGCAACGGGGGTCTCGCAGCCGAGAACTCAGGCGGTGCCGCCGCGCACAACGACGACTCGACCGTCACCTACGGTGACGAGTTCGCTGCGCAGCTGGCCGCACTCGACGGCGACGTCACGACTGAGGAGCAGGAGGCGATCGCGGCGCTGCCGTCTGGTTCCGCCCTGCTCGTGGTGCGACGGGGACCCAATGTCGGTGCGCGATTCCTGTTGGACGGCGATGTCACGACGGTCGGTCGTCATCCCGATGCCGACATCTTCCTCGATGACGTGACGGTCTCGCGCCGTCACGCCGAGTTCCTCCGGCACGCCACGGCGTTCCAGGTCAAAGACCTCGGAAGCCTCAACGGCACGTACTTCGACGGCGTACGGATCGACACCGCCCTGCTCAGCGACGGTGCGGAAGTGCAGGTCGGTAAGTTCAGGCTCACGTTCTACGCGTCTCGCCTCGATCTCGCGCATCTGGCCCAGTAGTGGCACGGGAAGCAGTCCAGGCGAGGGTGCCTGGTGGAACGAACCTACTCAGCATCGGCCAGGTGCTCGCGAAGCTCAGCCCCGAGTTCCCCGATCTGACCCCATCGAAACTCCGGTTCCTCGAGGAGCGCCAGCTCGTCGCGCCGGCCAGGACCGAGTCCGGCTACCGCAAGTTCTCGCCTTCGGACATGGACCGACTGCGGTTCGTGCTGACGATGCAGCGCGATCACTACCTGCCGCTCAAGGTGATCCGCGGGTTCCTCGCGGAGCTCGACGCAGGCCGCACGCCGGTGCTGCCGGGTGGGGCGTCGGCCGCGCCATCCATGCTCTCGAGCGAGCGCAAGTTCACCCGCGACGAGCTCGTGCGCGAGGCCGGCGCGACGGCGATGCTGCTGCAGGATGCCGTGACCGCCTCGCTGATCGTGCCGACCGACGTGTTCGGCGAGGACGTGCTGACGGTGCTCAAGTCCCTCGTCGAGTTGCAGCGCTCGGGCATCGAGCCGCGCCACCTCCGCGGATTCCGTGCAGCGGCCGAGCGGGAACTCGGGCTCATCGAGAACGCGCTCATGCCCGTCGCCCGTCGCAAGGACGCCTCGAGCCGCGCTCGCGCCGCCGAGATGGCACGCGAGATCGCCGGCCAGCTCGAGGTGGTGCGCTCGAGCCTGATCCGCTCGGCCCTCACTCGCCTCGAGTCCTAGGACTGCTGCCTACACCGGTGTAACTTGGAACGGTCGGCTTCCGACACGCCCGAGCTGCTTCGGGCGATCGGGGGTCGCCTGTGGGTACCGTTGGGCGAGCAGTGAACACTCACTGTCAACCTCAAGTCGAAGGTTAGAGGCGATCACCATGAGTGAACCCAGCCGTAGCGGCGGTGCTGATTCAACAGCCCGAGATCGCTACGACCTCGGCCTCCTCTTCACTGACGGACTTCCCGAGCTGGATGATGCGGCCGGCTACCGAGGCGCCATCGCCGCTCGCGCGGCCGGCATCAGTTACCGTCAGCTGGACTACTGGGCCCGCACGCAGCTCGTCGAGCCGACGGTGCGCGGCGCGGCCGGGTCTGGCTCGCAGCGGTTGTACGGCTTCCGCGACATCCTCGTGCTCAAGCTCGTCAAGCGCCTGCTCGACACCGGCATCTCGCTGCAGCAGATCCGCGTCGCGGTGAACCAGCTGCGTGAGTCCGGCATCAACGACCTCGCCCAGACCACGCTCATGAGCGACGGCGCGAGCGTCTACCTCTGCACGTCGAACGACGAGGTCATCGACCTCGTCAGCCGCGGCCAGGGTGTCTTCGGCATCGCGGTCGGCAAGGTGCTGCGCGAGGTCGAGTCCTCGCTCGTCGAGCTCGACTCCGTCAAGGGCGAGGACCCCATGGACGAACTCGCACGTCGGCGCGCGGAGCGCGCCTCCTAGGTGCCAATAGCGCGCCGCGAAGCGGCGCGCGTCGTCCGTCGGAAGGCACGACGCGGTCGCGCCATCCGCCGGGATCACCAAGGCGGTCAGGTTGCGTTCGCTCGCTACTGGAGTTGTTCGTCGAGCGATTTGGTTCGCTCGGTCACGATGTCTCCGGTGTGGGCGGTGGTCACGGTTTCGATGAGCACGATGCCCACCTCCTCGGCTGCGATCGGATTGTGGCGCACGCCCTTGGGCACGACGTAGACGTCGCCCGCTTCGAGCGTGACGTCGTCGCGGTCCTCGAGCTGGATGACGAGGGTGCCGTAGATCACCTGGAACAGCTCGTCCTCGTCGGCGTGCGCGTGCCAGACGAACTCGCCGAGCAGTTTCGCGACCTTCACGTACTGGTCGTTGACGCGCGCGACGACCTTCGGGGACCAGTGGTCGGTCAGGGAGTCGAGGGCGGCGCGGATGGCGATCGGGCCTGCGTCATCCATCGACTGCGCCATCTGCGCGATTAGACGGGCTCGTTCGCGAACTCACCGAGCCGCGCCGTGCGCATGATGCGCTCGAGCAGCTGGTCGAAGTTGCGGGCCATCTCCTGGGCGCTCTCGCCCGGCCAGACGTGCAGCGGCTTCGCGGCGCCCTGCGCCTGCTGCAGCGACGTGCGCTCGGGCAGCTGGGGCGAGAGCACGAGCGGTCCGAACATGTCGCGCAGTTCCTTGATGCGGAACTGGTGCTCGAGCGACTGCACGCGCGCGCGGTTCACGATGATGCCGAGCGGCTGGAGCCTGGGGGAGAGGCCGCGGCGGATCTCCTCGATCGCGCGCAGCGCGCGGTCGGCGGCAGCGACCGAGAACAGTCCGGGCTCGGTGACGACGGTCACGCGGTCGCTCGCGGCCCACGCCGTGCGGGTGAGCGCGTTGAGCGACGGCGCGCAGTCGATGAGCACGAGGTCGTAGTCGGCCTCGACGTTGGCGAGGGCCTCCTCGAGCTTCCAGATGTCGCGGATGCTCGGGTGCGGGCCGTCGAAGTTGATCGCCGACGGCGATCCGATGAGCACGTCGACCTTGCCGGGGCGCCCCTTGGTCCAGCCGGATGGGGCGATCGCGGCGCGCACGATCTTCTCCTTGGGGGAGGCGAGCACGTCGGCGATGTTGAGGTGACCCGTCACGTCGATGTCCATGCCGGTCGAGACATCCGACTGCGGATCGAGGTCCACGACGAGGGTGCGGAGGCCTCGTGCGAAGGCGGCAGAAGCGAGCCCGAGCGTCACTGTGGTCTTGCCCACACCCCCCTTGAGGGAGCTGACGCTGAGTACGTGCACGAGTAGAGACGATACCTTCACTACTGTTAAGAAACCTAAATCATGCGCCTCTGCGGCCGTTCGCAGAGGACCTTCCCAGTGTTGGAGTGGCCTTCCGAGGTATTAGGAGGGCGAGTGCCATCACGCATGCACCGAGAGGGCCGGATGTTCAAGAAGATCCTCGTGGCGAACCGTGGCGAGATCGCGATCCGGGCCATGCGTGCCGCATACGAGCTCGGTGCGAAGACGGTTGCCGTGTATCCGTACGAGGACCGCACGTCGCTGCACCGGCAGAAGGCGGATGAGGCGTACCAGATCGGCGAGCCCGGCCACCCGGTGCGCGCGTACCTCAACGTCGACGAGATCATCCGCGTCGCCAAGGAGTCCGGCGCCGACGCGATCTACCCCGGCTACGGATTCCTCTCCGAGAACCCGGACCTCGCGCAGGCCGCGGCCGACGCGGGCATCACGTTCATCGGCCCGCCGACCAAGGTGCTCGAGATGGCCGGCAACAAGGTCACGGCGAAGGAGCACGCGATCGAGGCGGGCGTGCCCGTGCTCAAGTCCACGCCGGCGTCGCGCGACATCGAGGAGCTGCTCGCGGGCGCCGACGCGATCGGCTTCCCGATCTTCGCGAAGGCGGTCGCGGGCGGCGGCGGTCGCGGCATGCGCCGGGTCGACAAGAAGGACGACCTGCGCGACGCGCTCGAGGCCGCGATGCGCGAGGCCGACAGCGCGTTCGGCGACCCCACGATGTTCCTCGAGCAGGCCGTGGTGCGGCCGCGACACATCGAGGTGCAGATCCTCGCCGACGCGTCCGGCGGCACGATGCACCTCTTCGAGCGGGACTGCTCGGTGCAGCGCCGCCACCAGAAGGTCGTCGAGATCGCCCCTGCCCCGAACCTCGACGAGGACACCCGGCAGGCGATGTACCGCGACGCGATCGCGTTCGCGAAGTCGATCGGCTACGTCAACGCCGGCACGGTCGAGTTCCTGCTCGACACCGCGGGGGAGCGCAAGGGCCAGCACGTGTTCATCGAGATGAACCCGCGCATCCAGGTCGAGCACACCGTGACCGAGGAGGTCACCGACGTCGACCTCGTGCAGTCGCAGATGCGGATCGCCGCCGGCGAGACCCTCGAGGACCTCGGCCTGAGCCAGGACACCCTCGTCCTCCGCGGCGCGGCCCTGCAGTGCCGGATCACGACCGAGGACCCGTCGCAGGGGTTCCGGCCCGACACGGGCAAGATCTCCACCTACCGGTCGCCGGGCGGTGCCGGCATCCGCCTCGACGGCGGCACGGTCGCCGCGGGATCGCAGGTCTCGCCGCACTTCGACTCGATGCTCGTGAAGATGACCTGCCGCGCCCGTGACTTCCCGTCCGCGGTGCGCAGGGCACGGCGTGGCCTCGCGGAGTTCCGGCTGCGCGGTGTCTCCACCAACATCCCGTTCCTGCAGGCGGTGCTCGACGACCCCGCCTTCATCGCGGGCGACCTCTCGACGTCGTTCATCGACGAGCGCCCTGAGCTGCTGACGGCGAACCCGTCCAAGGACCGCGGCACGAAGATCGTGACCTGGCTCGCCGAGACCACGGTCAACCACCCGAACGGCGAGGGTCTGGGCGTCATCAACCCCGAGGCCAAGCTGCCGGTGCTCGACCTGCTCGAGCCAGCGCCATCCGGCTCGCGCCAGCGTCTGCTCGAGCTCGGCCCGGCCGGGTTCGCCAAGGCGCTGCGCGAGCAGACGCCGCTCGCGGTCACCGAGACCACCTTCCGCGACGCGCACCAGTCACTGCTCGCCACCCGCGTGCGCACGCGCGACCTGGTCGCGGTGCTGCCGCACGTGGCCAGGCTGACCCCCCAGCTCCTCTCGGTCGAGGCCTGGGGCGGCGCCACCTACGACGTCGCACTCCGATTCCTCGGCGAGGACCCGTGGGAACGACTGGATGCCGTGCGCGATGCCCTGCCCAACATCGCGATCCAGATGCTGCTGCGCGGTCGCAACACCGTCGGCTACACGCCGTACCCGACCGAGGTGACCGACGCCTTCGTGCGCGAGGCCTCCGACAGTGGCGTGGACATCTTCCGCATCTTCGATGCGCTGAACGACGTCTCGCAGATGCGACCGGCCATCGACGCCGTGCTCGCGACCGGACGCTCGGTGGCCGAGGTCGCGGTCTGCTACACGGGCGACCTGCTCGATCCGGCCGAGGACCTGTACACGCTCGACTACTACCTGCGGCTCGCCGAGCAGATCGTCGACGCGGGCGCCCACATCCTCGCGATCAAGGACATGGCCGGGCTGCTGCGCGCCGAGGCCGCCGAGCGCCTCGTGACGGCCCTGCGCGACCGGTTCGAGCTCCCGGTGCACGTGCACACGCACGACACGGCAGGAGGGCAGATGGCCACCCTGCTGGCCGCGAGCCGGGCCGGGGCGGACGCCGTGGATGTCGCGAGCGCGCCGATGGCCGGAACAACGAGCCAGGTCTCCGCATCCGCGCTCGTCGCCGCCCTCGCACACACCGAGCGCGACACCGGACTCGACCTGCAGGCGGTCTCCGACCTCGAGCCGTACTGGGAGGCCGTGCGCAACGTGTACCGGCCGTTCGAGTCCGGCCTGCCGGGTCCGACCGGGCGGGTTTATCACCACGAGATCCCGGGCGGGCAGCTCTCCAACCTGCGCCAGCAGGCGATCGCGCTCGGCCTCGGCGACCAGTTCGAGAAGGTGGAGGACTGGTACGCGGCGGCCAACCGCATCCTCGGGCGTCCGCCGAAGGTCACGCCGTCGAGCAAGGTCGTCGGCGATCTGGCGCTCGCGCTCGCTGCGGCCAATGCGGACCCCGATGACTTCGAGCAGAACCCGGAGAAGTACGACATCCCGGACTCGGTCATCGGCTTCATGGCCGGCGAACTCGGAGAGCTGCCGGGTGGCTGGCCGGAGCCGTTCCGCACGAAGGTGCTCAAGGGACGCAACGTGAAGATCGGCGTCGAACCGATCAGCCAGGAGGATGCCGCCGCGCTCGACGACACCCCGCCCGCCCGCCGCTCGGCGCTCAACCGGCTGCTCTTCGCCGGACCGACGCGCACGTTCGAGCAGTACCGCGAGGCGTACGGCGACCTGTCGGCGCTCAACACCCCGGACTACCTCTACGGGCTTCGCCCGGGCGTCGAGCACGTCGTCGAGATGCAGCGGGGCATCACGCTCTACGTCGGACTCGAGGCGATCGGCGACGTCGACGAGCAGGGCATGCGCACCGTGATGGCGACGCTCAACGGACAGCTGCGACCGGTGCTGGTGCGAGACCAGTCCGTGAAGGTCGACACCAAGACCGCGGAGAAGATCGACGCGAGCAAGCCGGGCCACGTCGGCGCACCGTTCTCGGGTGTCGTGACGCTCCAGGTCGCGGAGGGCGACTCGGTCGAGGCGGGCGCTCCGGTCGCGACGATCGAAGCGATGAAGATGGAGGCGGCCATCACGGCCACCGTCAGCGGCACGGTCAAGCGACTCGCGATCCCGTCTCCGGGCCAGGTGGACGCCGGCGACCTCATCGTGGAGATCGAGCCGAGCTGACCGTTCGCTTGTCAAGCGGCCCCGGGCGCGTGGCCGGCCCACGGTAAGCTCGTACGGCACTTCGCACGGAGGGTACGACCATGGTGGAACGACGCAGGGATGACGCGGTCGACGCGACCGCATTGCCGCCGCAGTCGACCGACCTCGCGGGCGCCCTGCCGGAGAGCCTCACGATCGCGATCGACCTTCCCGCCGAGACACCGCCGGATGCGCCGGAGGACGAGCTCGCCGTCGCGATCGACGACCTCGTGGTCGACCCCGGCGATCTCGTACCCGCACCCGCAACGCGGTCGATCCGCGTGCCGTCGCTGCTGACGCACCCGGCGATCGAGGCCGCGGACGAGCCGGATCCAATCCCCCCGCTGCCGGCCAGGCCGATCCTCAAGCGACGCACCCTTCCCGGGCGCACGTACGCCCCGATCGCCGAGCCCGAGCCGGCCGCCGATGCGGTGCAGCCGGTAGTCCCGGAGCCGCCGATCGCCGACGAGCCGCTCGAGATCGACGAGGGCGCCGACGGTGCTTCGAAGCGTCCGCGCAAGCCGAAGAAGCCGCCGCGGACCCGCCCGGCGCGTCCGCCGCGCGAGCGCAAGGACCGCGGCCCGGAGCCCGAGGGCGCGTTGCAGATCGCGCTGTACCGCGGCACGTTCCGGCTGGTGAACCCGGGTGACTCGCTGCGCGTCCGGCAGCGGAAGGCGCTCGACGCCCGGATCGCCGCATTGCCCGCGACCGGCACGGGCTTCGTGCCGGTGATCAGCCGCAAGGGCGGCGTCGGCACCACGACGGTCGCTGCGCTGCTGGGCATGGCCCTCGCGGACGTGCGGGACGATCGCGTGCTCGCCATCGACGCGCACCCCGACCGCGGCACGCTCGCCTCGCGGGTGAACCCGGGCAGCCGCTCGACCGTGCGCGATGTGGTCACGCACTCGGCCAGCATCCGCTCGGTGAACGACTTCGCCGCATTCGTCTCCCGCGACGAGACCCGTCTCGACGTGCTCGCCGCGGAGACCGGCCCCTCGCTCGGCCTTGGCTTCGACCAGGGCGACTTCGGCGTGCTCGCCGGCATCGCGGAACGCTACTACGGGGTCGCTCTCACCGACGCCGGCGGCGGCACCACGCACTCGGTGCTGCGTGCACTGCTCGCGCGCGCGGATGGGCTCGTGGTCGTGAGCGGCGGCAGCATCGACGAAGCCGAACTCGCGTCGGAGACCCTCAGTTGGCTCGAGGCGAAGGGATACGAGGATCTCGTGCGCAACGCGGTCGTCGTGGTCAACACGGCCACCCTCGGCACCGACGTGCGCGGGCTCGACCCGATCCGGCGGCACTTCGCGGCCAGGGTGCGGGATGTCGTCATCCTGCCCTACGACCCCAACCTCGCCGCGGGCGCGGTGATCGAGTACGACGTGCTCAACGTGCACACCCGCGAGGCAGCTCGCGATCTCGCGGCGATCGTGGTCGACGGCCTCGCGCCCGAACTCGCGCCGGACGACGGCGCGGACCTCGAGGACCCCACCGACCGATGACCGTCCGCCCCATCCGCCTGTTCGGCGACCCTGTGCTGCGCTCGGTCTGCGACCCCATCAAGCCCGGCGACCCGCGCGCGGCAGGCCTCGTCGAGGACCTGCTCGACGGCGTGCGCGAGCCCGGCCGTGCCGGCCTCGCAGCGAACCAGATCGGGATCGGGCTTCGGGCGTTCAGCTTCAACGTCGACGACGTCGTCGACTACGTCATCAACCCGGAGATCGTGGAGGTCTCGGGGGAGGCGGTGCTGGTGGATGAGGGCTGCCTCTCGGTACCGGGGTTCTACTTTCCTCGGCTTCGGTATCCTTTCGCCCGGGTTCGGGGGTTCGACCTGGACGGGAATCCGGTCGAGTTCTCGGGGGAGGGGACGATGTCGCAGGCTCTGCAGCACGAGGTGGACCACCTGGACGGTCACCTGTTCATCGAGGGGCTGGAGCCTTCGGTGAAGAAGGAGGCCATGAGGGCGATTCGTCAGGCGCCCTGGTACTAGCTGCCGGCGCGGCGCGCGGCCGGGGCATCACCTTTTGCTCAGACGTTGAGGATCTCGGTGCTTCGCGCCGAAATCCTCAAAATTCGCAAAAGGCGATACCCCGCCCACTCGCCCGATCACGTTGGGAAGACCCACCCCACACTTTTGTGGGACTTGGGTAGCCCGGCGGCAACGAGCCCGCCCTCGCTCCCCGACGACGTTCCGCTAGCCGCGTCGGTGCGACGGGGTGCGTGCCCCTCGCAGTGCATCACGCCCACGGCTGCCCGTGGTGCGGGGCCGCGGAGCGGGTACGCCCGGCGTATGGCACCCACAACACACTCTTTCCCCCTATTGGGGCGGGGGTTTTGGGGGATGGGGAGGGTCCGGCCGGGGTATCGCTTTTCGCGAATTTTGAATCGCGAGCGATTCAATGTCTGAGCGAAAAGTGATGCCCCGGCCGGAGCCCGTCACCGACGCTCAACCGGCGAGGGATACACCTTCGGTAGCAGGCGCCGATACGTACATCGTCTCGACCACGTCCGCGAAGTCCTTCATGATCACGTTCCGCTTGATCGACAGCTTCGGCGTCAGGTGACCCGACGCCTCCGTCAGGTCGGCGTCGAGCACCACGAACTTGCGGATGGACTCCGCGCGCGAGACCTTGGAGTTCGCGGCATCCACCGCCTTCTGGATCTCGGCGAGCACCTTCGGGTGCTTCGCGGCGTCGGACACCGACATCTGCGCGTCCTCGCCGTTGTTGTTGAGCCAGACCGGGAGCATCTCCTCGTCGAGCGTGACGAGCGCGCTGATGAACGGCTTCTGGTCGCCGACGACGATGACCTGGCCGATGATCGGGTTGGCGCGGATCGGGTCCTCGAGCGAGGCCGGGGCGACGTTCTTGCCGCCCGCGGTCACGATGAGCTCCTTCTTGCGGCCGGTGATCTCCAGGTAGCCCTCGGAGTCGATCGTGCCGATGTCGCCGGTCTTGAACCAGCCGTCCTCGGTGAACGTCTCCTTCGTGGCGGCTTCGTTGTTCCAGTAGCCGTCGAAGACGTCGATGCCCTTGGCCTGGATCTCGCCGTCGTCGGCGATGCGAACCGCGACACCGGGCAGCGGCGGACCGACCTTGCCGATCTTGAAGTTCTTCGGCACGTTGATCGAGATCGGCGCTGTGGTCTCCGTCAGGCCGTAGCCCTCGAGGATCGTGAGGCCGAGGCTGCGGTAGAAGTGACCGAGTCGCAGGCCGAGCGGGGCCGACCCGGAGACCGCGTACTTGACGCGTCCGCCGAGCGCCGCGCGGATCTTGCTGAGCACGAGCCGGTCGAAGACCGCGAACTGCACCTTGAGGCCGAGCGGCACGTGGCCGGCGTCGAGCGCCTTGGAGTGCGCGATCGCGACCGCGGCGGCCTTGCGGAAGATCTTGCCCTTGCCGCCGCTCTCCGCCTTCTGCTCGGACGAGTTGTAGACCTTCTCGAACACGCGCGGCACGGCGAGGAGGAACGTCGGCTTGAACGAACCCATCGACGGCAGCAGCAGCTTGGTGTCGGGCTGGTGGCCGATCTTCACGCCGCCGTGCACGCTCAGCACCGAGATGAATCGCGCGAACACGTGCGCGAGCGTGATGAACAGCAGGGTGCTCGCCTGGTCGTTGACGACCTCGGGGATCGCCTTCGCAGCATTGCGGCTGAGCTCGACGAAGTTCGAGTGGGTGATGATGCAGCCCTTGGGCTTGCCGGTCGTGCCCGAGGTGTAGATGAGCGTTGCCATGTCCTCGCCACGGGCGAGGTTGCGGCGACGCTCGATCTCCTCGTCGGTGACGTCCTTGCCGGACGCGACGAGCTTGTCGAGGTCGCCGAGGTCGATCTTCCAGGAGTGGGTGACGCCAGGGGCATCCGCTCGGATCTCGTCGAATCGGGCGAAGTGGTCGGCGGTCTCCGTGATGATGCCGACGGCCCCGGAGTCGGTCAGGTTCCACAGGATCTGCGCGGGCGCGCTCGTCTCGTAGATCGGCACGAGCACCGCGCCGGCGAACCAGGCCGCGAAGTCGATGAGGGTCCACTCGAAGCTCGTCTTCGACATGAGCCCGATCTTGTCGCCGGGCTGGATGCCGGCCGCGACGAACCCCTTCGCGAGCGCGCGAACGCGGTCGAGGAACTCCGAAGCGGTGAGGTCCTGCCATCCGCCGTCGGCGGTGGGCAGCGCGAAGATCGCGAGGTCGGGCGTGGCCTTGACCCGCTCGACGAGAAGGTCCGTGACGTTGGCCTCGGGATCGGCTGGGACGATGGCTGGGGCGTCGAACTGTTGCACGGGGTCTCCTTTGACTCCAATGGGGCCGTTGGCACCGGTGGGCGTTTGCATGAGTCTATTCGGCGCCGTCTGATCTGGCGATGGGAGCCCGCCCGCCCGAACGGGGGTCGGTCGTCCTCATCCGCGTTCCAGAAATCCGTACACTCGATCCTCGTGCAGGCGATCGGGATCGACATCGGCGGAACGAAGATCGCCGGCGCGGTCGTGGACGAGCGCGGCGACATCGTCGCAGAGGACCGCGTGGCGACCGAGGCGGGCGACTCGGAGGCGATCGTCGAGGCCGTGATCGCGATGATCCGCAAGCTCGCCATCGGGCGTCCGATCGCGGCCGCTGGAGTCGCGGCTCCGGGGTTCATCGACGCCGAGCAGTCCACCGTGTACTACACACCCAACATCAGCTGGCGCAACGAGCCGCTGCGGGACCGGCTGCGGGCATCTTTGGACCTCGACATCACGATCGACAACGACGCGAACGCGGCCGGGTGGGCGGAGTTCCAGTTCGGCGCGGGACGGCACGTGCGCGACATGACCATGCTCACGATCGGCACCGGTGTCGGCGGAGCGATCGTGTCGCGCGGCACGCTGTTCCGTGGTGGATTCGGCGCGGGCGCCGAGCTCGGACACCTGCGCCTCGTGCCGGACGGCCTGCCCTGCGGCTGCGGCGCGCGCGGCTGCATCGAGCAGTACGGCTCCGGTCGCGCGCTCCTGCGCATGGCCAACGAGATCGCGGATGCCGGTGGCGTCGGCCTCGCGCTCGCGCAAGCCCGCGCCGCCAACGGCGGGGAGCTCGACGGCCACCTCGTCGGCGACCTCATCGCCGCGCACGACCCCGGCGCGCTGCGCGCCGTCGAGCAGCTCGGCCACGCGCTCGGGCAGGCGTGCGCGAGCCTCGCCGCGGTGCTCGACCCCGAGCTGTTCGTGTTCGGCGGGGGAGTCGCGGTCGCGGGCGACCTGCTCCTCGATCCGGTGCGCGAGGCGTTCCACCAGAGCCTGCCGGCGCGCGGGTACCACCCCGAACCGGAGTTCGTGGTGGCCCAGCTCGCGAACGACGCGGGCATGGTGGGTGCGGCCGACCTCGCCCGCATCCACTCGCGCGCCCGATGACGAGGCAGCCCGCCTGCGCGAGGCGCGCGCGGGTCGTAGAGTGGAGCTTTCGACTGGAGGTGCGATGTTCTACTGGTTCATGAAGAACCTCGTGGCCGGCCCGATCCTGAAGACCGTGTTCCGCCCGTGGGTCACCGGCTCCGAGAACATCCCGAAGACCGGCGGTGTGATCCTCGCCAGCAACCACCTCTCGTTCATCGACTCGGTGTTCCTGCCGCTCGTGCTCGACCGCCGCATCACCTTCCTCGCGAAGAGCGACTACTTCACCGGCCGCGGTCCGAAGAACTGGCTCACCAAGCACTTCCTCCTCGGCACCGGCATGCTGCCGATCGACCGCTCCGGTGGCAAGGCCTCTGAGGCATCCCTCAACACGGGCCTTCGCGTGCTCGCCCAGGGCGACGTGCTCGGCATCTACCCCGAGGGCACCCGCAGCCCCGACGGCAAGATGTACCGCGGTCGCACCGGCGTCGCGCGCATGGTGCTCGAGGGCCATGTGCCGGTCGTGCCGATCGCGATGATCGACACCGAGAAGGTCATGCCGATCGGGCAGAAGCTCCCGCGCGTGCGCAGGATCGGCGTCATCATCGGCGAGCCGATCGACTTCTCGCGCTTCGAAGGGCTCGAGAGCGACCGCTTCATCCTGCGCTCGGTCACCGACGAGATCATGTACGAGCTCAGCAAGCTGAGCGGCCAGGAATACGTCGACGTCTATGCCAGTTCCGTGAAGGAGCGCTTGGGCAGTCGGTCGCGCTAGACCTCAACCCAACCTCCCGACCGGACACACGAGGGCCGGATGGTCCTGCGCGCGCCGGTAGAGTTCAATGTCCGTGCAAACCGAAGGAACCCCAGTGGTAGACCCGTCAGAACCAGTCGTGCTCGCCGATCCCGAAGTGATCGCCGGACTCGATTATTGGCGGACGCTGCCGATCAAGCACCAGCCGGAATGGCCGGACCCGGATGCCGTGGGCGCCGCCTCCGCGAAGATCGCCACCCTGCCGCCGCTCGTCTTCGCCGGTGAGGTCGACATCCTGCGCGAGCGCCTCGCCCGCGCCGCACGCGGTGACGCGTTCCTGCTGCAGGGCGGGGACTGCGCCGAGACGTTCGCGGGAGCGACGGCCGACCAGATCCGCGCGCGGGTCAAGACGCTGCTGCAGATGGCCGTCGTGCTCACCTACGGCGCGGCGAAGCCGGTCGTGAAGATGGGCCGGATGGCCGGCCAGTTCGCCAAGCCGCGCTCGAACGACTTCGAGACCCGCGGCGAGGTCACGCTGCCCGCGTACCGCGGCGACATCGTGAACGGCTACGACTTCACGCCGGAGTCCCGGCAGCCCGACGCCGACCGGCTCATCGAGGGGTACCACACCTCCGCCGCGACCCTGAATCTCGTGCGCGCGTTCACCCAGGGTGGCTTCGCCGACCTCCGCCAGGTGCACAGCTGGAACCGCGGCTTCGCGGCGAACCCCGCGAATCACCGGTACGAGCAGGTCGCGAACGAGATCGACCGCGCCATCAAGTTCATGGAGGCGGCGGGCGCCGACTTCGACGAGCTGAAGCGCGTCGAGTTCTACACGAGCCACGAGGGCCTGCTCATGGACTACGAGCGCCCGATGACCCGCATCGACTCGCGCACCGGAACGCCGTACAACACCTCGGCGCACTTCCTGTGGATCGGGGAGCGCACCCGCGACCTCGACGGCGCGCACATCGACTACTTCTCCCGGATGCGCAACCCGATCGGCGTGAAGCTCGGCCCGTCGACGACGGTCGAGACGATGGAGCAGCTCATCGACAAGCTCGACCCGGACCGCGAGCCCGGCCGTCTCACCTTCATCACGCGCATGGGCGCCGGCAAGGTGCGCGACGCCCTGCCGCCGCTGCTCGAGGGCATCAAGGCGATGGATGCCACGCCGCTCTGGGTCACCGACCCGATGCACGGCAACGGACTCACGACGCCGAACGGCTACAAGACCCGTCGCTTCGACGACGTGGTGGACGAGGTCAAGGGCTTCTTCGAGTCGCACCGGGCGGCGGGCACGTACCCCGGCGGCATCCACATCGAGCTCACCGGCGACGACGTCACCGAGTGCCTCGGCGGGTCGGAGCACATCGACGAGGCCACCCTCGCGACCCGCTACGAGTCGCTGTGCGACCCGCGCCTGAACCACATGCAGTCGCTCGAGCTCGCGTTCCTCGTGGCCGAGGAGCTCACGGCGTTCTGAGCTCCGCTGTCGTCAGAAAGACGGCCGCATCCACCATGATTCGGGGATGAGCGACTTCGACTTCCTGTACGGCGAGTGGACCGTGGTGAACCGGCGGCTGCGCGAGCTGTTCGTCGGCAGCGACGATTGGGACGAGTTCCCCGGCACGCAGAGCGCCTGGCCGATCCTCGGCGGCGTCGGCAACGTCGACGAGAGCGACTTCCCGACCAAGGGCTGGTCGGGCGCCACGCTCCGGCTGCAGGACCAGGCGACCGGCCTCTGGTCGATCTGGTGGATGAGCAGCGCGACCGGCACGCTGTTCCCGCCCGTCACCGGCAGGTTCGAGGGCGGTCGGGGCGACTTCTACGGCGACGACGAGCACGAGGGTACGCCGATCCGCGCGCACTTCATCTGGTCGCAGATCACGCCGGAGTCGGCGCGGTGGGAGCAGGAGTTCTCCAGGGACGGCGGGAGCACCTGGGAGACCAACTGGATCATGGAGTTGACCCGCGCGACGAGCTAGGCGAACGCCTCGATCGTGACGGTCGAACCGCGAATCGCGTCCTCGCCGGGGCCGGGAGTCGCCGTGTCGACCTCGGAGGCGGGCAGGTCCCAGAACACCTCGGGGATGTTGGTCTCCACCACGACCACGAAGCCGAGCGCCTCGAGCGACGCCTTGGCAGCCGCGATGGTCATGTCCTCGATGTCGCTCGGAATGGTCACGAGGTCGGGTCCGCGGGAGATGATCAGGCTCACGGTCTGGCCCTGGCGGAACACCCGGCTCACGCCGTTCGCATCCGTCTCCGGGTCCACGCCGACGACGGCGCCCGCCGGCACGGTGTCGTTGTAGTCCTCCTTGCCGGGCTCGGCGGTGAGGTTCACGCCCGCGAGGATCTGGGTCGCCTCCTCGACGGACTTGCCGCTCACATCCGGCAGCGCCCCCGCCGACACGATGAGGGTGACCTCCTGCAGCTCGCCGTACTGGCCGGCATCGAGGATGGATGCGCCGTCCGCCCCCAGCACGTCCACGACGATGCCCGACGGGATCGTCGAGTCGAACTGCCGCAGCACGTCGCCCGCGAGCGTGAACGGTGCGGTCTCGATCGCCTGGACGGCCTGGTCCTCGGTCATCCCGCGGAAGGCGGGCACCGTGATGAGCTTCGGCCCCGTCGAGATGAGCAGCTGCACGGTCGCGCCGTGCGCGACCGACTCGCCGATCGCCGCGGGTGACGTGTTGGCGACGAAGTTCGCCGGCACGGTGGGGGAGTCGATCGTGCCGGTGGTCGGGTCGACCTTCAGCCCCAGGTCCTCGAGGATCGCGGTCGCCTCCTCGACGGTCGTGCCCGAGATGGAGTCCGGGATGCCGACGCGGGATCCGGGACCGAGTCCGAAGTACCAGCCGGTGCCGCCCGCGATCACCGCGAGGACCACGAGCACGACGAGCAGCACGACGCCGCGACGGCGACGCTGGCGGGTCTTCTCGGCGAGGAGTGCGGCGTTGTCGCGCACGGGCATCCTCGGCTCGGTCCGCGGGCGCCCGCCGAGCACCTGGGTCTCGGCGGTGGGACCGCGCTGCGCGGGACCGGTGGGCCCGGTCTCGGACGCGGTGGGCATGACGATCGTGCGCTGCGACGACGTCGCGGCGGTGGACGGGAGGCTGTCCTGCAGGGCGGTGTGGATCTCGAACAGCTGGTCGAGCATCGCCCGGGCATCCTTCGGCCGCGCCTCCGGATCGCGCGCGGTCGCCCACAGGATGAGCTCGTCGAGTTCGTGCGGCACCCGCGGGTTCTTCACGCTCGGCATCGGCACCGCCTCGTTGGCGTGCTGGTACGCGATCTGCATCGGCTGCTCACCGCGGAACGGCTGCTCGCCGACGAGCATCTCGTACATCATGATGCCGGCCGCGTAGATGTCGCTGCGGGTGTCGGCGATGCCGCGGGTGACGAGCTCGGGGGAGAGGTACGCGATCGTGCCGAGCAGCGCAGCGCCCGTCGCGGTGTTCGCACTCGCCGCCCGAGCGAGACCGAAGTCGCCGATCTTGATGCGCCCGTCGTCGGCGAGCAGCACGTTCTCGGGCTTGAGGTCGCGGTGCACGATGCCGGCCTTGTGGGCGGCGGCGAGGCCGACCGAGCACGGCCTCCATGATGTCGAGGGTCTGCTCGGTCGTGAGCACCTTGTGCTCCTGCAGCAGGTCGCGCAGCGTGATGCCCGGCAGGTACTCCATCACGAGGTAGGCCATGTCGGTGTCCTGGCCCTGGTCGAACACGTTCACCACGTTCGGGTGCGCGAGCCGCGCGGCGGACCGCGCCTCCTGGATGAACCGCTCCCGGAACTGCGCGTCGTCCAGCAGGTGGCCGTGCATGATCTTGATCGCGACCCGGCGCTCGAGGCGCAGGTCGGTGGCGAGGTAGACCGTCGCCATGCCGCCGCGGGCGATGCGTGAGCGGACCTGGTACCGGCCGTCGAGGAGACGTCCGATCATCGGGTCGGTTGCGTTGACGCTCACTGTTGCAGTGTAAAGATCAGCGGCCCGAGAACCCCGCTGATCCGCTGTGGGTCGGCGCTTTGGTGGACAGGGCTATCCGAGCTCGGCGAGCCAGGTCCAGGCGGAGGACTCCCACTTGGCGTAGGCATCCGGATACGCCGAGATCTGAACGGCCTGCGCGGCCACGGTCAGTGGCAGGGACGACCAGTCGGGGACATCCAGCAGCCCGCTCGTGTAGCCGGCGTTCGGGTTGCTCGCACCGCCGTAGAACAGGCGGGCGGAGTGCCACGGGTCGGTGAGCTGCTCGACCGAGCCCCAGCCGGCACTCGGACGCTGCTGGAACAGGCCGACGGAGTCGCGGTCGCCCCAGTCCAGGTTGCGCATGGTCGACTCCTGCATCGCGGTCGCGAGCGCGATCACGATGCCGTAGTCGCTCACGCCGAGCTCGCGCCCGACCTGGATGATGATCGCGGCGTAGCCCGCGCTCTCGTCCGAGAGTCCGCTCGCGGAGTAGCTCGCCGTCGAGATGGACGCACCGCCGCCGGGGATGACCAGCGTGTGGCCGGTGTAGATCACGCTCGACCAGTCGAGGCCGTTCGCAGCGAGCAGCGCCTCGGTGGACACTCCGAAGCGAGTGGCGATGGATGACACGGTGTCACCCGACTCGATCGTGTACGTGCCGCTCGGCGGCGCCGGGGGAGCAGGAGCCGGCACCGGCTCGACGACGGGCTGCACGACGGGTGCCTCCGCGACGGGCGCCTCGACGACGGCCTCGGGCGCCGGAGCGGGAGCCTCTGGCGCCGCGATGTCCTGGGCGCCGTCCGGGCCGACGAGTCCGGGGATCGCGATGGACTGCCCGGGGTAGATGATGCTCGACCAGCCGAGGCCGTTGGCCGTCAGCACCGACTGCGTCGAGACGCCGAACCGCGCCGCGATCGCGCTGATGGTGTCGCCCGAGACGATCGTGTACCGGCCCGAGGAGACCGACCCCTCGTCGGCCACTGCCACGGAGGGCACCGGGCCGCCGTTGGTGAGCTTGAGCTCCTGCCCGGGGAAGATCAGGGACGACCAGCCGAGGCCGTTGAGCGCGAGCACCGACGCGGTCGACAGTCCGTAGCGCGTGGCGATGCCGCTGACGGTGTCGCCGGCGGCGACGCGGTACGTGGCGGGCGCGTCCGCGGCGGAGACCGCGGCAGCCTGCGGGCCGGTGACGGTCGTGCGAACCGTGGCCACGGCATCCCGCAGCGTCTTGCCGAAGGCGGACATGCCCTTGGGCTTGGCCTGCGGCTTCTCGGCGTGCACCGGCTGCACCTGCCCGGTGAGGTTCATGACGGTCATCGCTCCGACGAGCACGACGCCCGTGCTGAAGAGTGCCCTGGATGCCCTGCGCTCGCGATCGTGCACCGGCGCGAGCGACGCCGGCAGCGGCGTCGAGGGCGCGAGTCCGGCGAACACCGAACGTGCGAGCGGTTGCGGGTCGTGCTCCGTGGTGCTGCTCATGTGCTGTCCCGTCCTCTCCCGGCCCCGAGAAGGTCACGCCGTCTCCATGACGGCAGTCGGCTCAAACGTGTCATAGATGGCAAACACTGTCAATTACCGAGGCGGGTGTGGCTGCAGTTAATACTGTTGGAAACATTTGACCGCCGGAACGGCATCCGGCGGGCGACGCAGGGTCGTGGCAGTCTTGATCCGTGGCTGCAACTCCCGACGTCAACTGGCTGACGATCCCGGACCTCATCGAACTGCTCGGACTCAAGGTGAGCCAGGTGCGGCGCCTGATCGAGGATCGCCACCTGCTCGCGTCGCGGGTCGACGGCGTCTGCAGGTGCCGGCAGCTTTCATCCTCGACGGCGAGCCGCTCGGCGAACTCCGCGGCACGCTCGTCGTGCTCGGCGACAGCGGGTTCAACGACGACGAGGCGATGCGCTGGTTGCTCGGCGACGAGGAGAGCCTCGGCACGAGTCCGATCGAGGCGCTCCGCGCCGGCCGCAAGGCCGAGGTGCGCAGAGTCGCGCAGGCGCTCGGCCTTCTAGCGCGACGCGCTTCGGGTCACCGTCTCGGCGAGCTGGCAGGAGCTGCTCGCGCGACGAGCGGCTGAGCGGGGCGGCATCCATCGCGGTGCGCGCGAGCCCGACGTTGTGGGCGATGATCCGCTCGACCTGGTCGACGGCGCCGCTGTCGCGGATGGCGGTCCGCAGCATGTCCATCTGCTCGCAGTCCAGGCTCGCGGTCGCCGAGCAGCTCGTCGACGACGTCGCGCGCGTGGGTCGGGCAGCTTCGCCCGCGCGAGCGCGATCAGCACGGTGCGCTTGCCCTCGCGCAGGTCGTCGCCCGGCGGGCTTGCCGGTGACCGCGGGGTCGCCGAACACGCCGAGCAGGTCGTCGCGCAGCTGGAAGGCGATGCCGAGCGGCAGCCCGAACGCGCGCAGCGCCTCGAGCTGCGGCGCGGTCGCACCGCCGAGCGCCGCGCCGATCGCGAGCGGCGCCTCGACGCTGTACTTCGCCGACTTGTAGACGATGACCCGATGGGCCCGGGAGAGCGCCTCGGTCTCGGGATGCGCCGCCAGGACGCCTCCTCGAGGATGTCGAGGTACTGGCCGGCCGTGACCTCGGTGCGCATGCGGTTGAACTCCGCGCGGCCGGCGAGGCCGTGCTCGCGCGAGGCGAGCATCCCGGTGCCCCGGTCGAACAGCTCGTCGCTCCAGCCCAGCAGCAGGTCGCCGAGCAGCAGCGCGGACGAGTCGCCGAAGGCCGCGGCATCCCCGCTCCAGCCGCGCTCGCGGTGCAGGTCTCGCGAACCGGCGGTGGGCCGAGGGGCTTCCGCGCCGGGTGTCGGAGTTGTCCATGATGTCGTCGTGCACGAGGGCCGCCGCGTGGAAGACCTCGAGGGCCGCGGCGGCGAGCACGACGCCGGGGAGGTCGGCCGGGGCATCCCCGGATCCGAGCGGATCGAACTCGTCGACCTCGCTCACGGCGGACTGCCAGCCCCAGTAGCAGAACAGCGCCCGGAACCGCTTGCCGCCGGCGAGGAACCCGCGTGCGGTCTCGGCGAATTCGCCGAGCTCGGGGGCGATCGGCGCTCAACTGGGCGACCGCTCGTCGAGGAACCCATCGATCTGCTGTTGGACCAGGTCGACTAACCGGGTACTCTCAGCCATTCGCCTACCCTAGCCACGCGCGCGGGGCGTACAATGAAGGCCTACCGCCGTGAATCCCGTTTGGAGGGAACGCGATGCCGCTGTCCGAACAGGAGCAGCGCCTCCTCGACGAGATGGAGCGCAGCCTCTATCACAACGACGCCGACTTCGTGCCGACCGTCGGCGCACGCCGCGGTCGCCCGAACTACACGGTGCTCGTCGTCGGAGCCTCATCGGGCTGCTCGGCATCGCGACCCTCATCGTCGGCGTCATCATCCGGATGCCCTTGGTCGGCCTCGTCGGCTTCGCGGTCATGTTCGCCGGCGTGCTGCTCGCGGTCGCACCGCCCCGCAAGCTGACCAACCAGTCGCCGTCGAAGCCGTCATCGGCCGGACCGACGACGCGCGGCCACCGGCCCAACACCAACGAGAGCTTCATGGACCGGCTCAACGAGCGCTGGGACAAGCGCCAGGACGGTCGCGAGTAGTCTCCAGCGCACTCCACCCGACTCCACTTCGATGAAGGCCAGCCCGCGGGCTGGCCTTTTTCGCGTCCGGAAGCGACTGGACCCGCTCCATTCTGCGGGCTGATCGCGACATCCTGCGCGATCTCGCTCCATTTCCCTCCACCGCAACTCTCCAGTCAAACATTGGCCTCCGACACGCCAGACTGCGCGTTTGTCGTGAAATCATGGATTTGGTGGAGGAAAGTGGAGTAAAGTGGAGCCAACCTGAATCCCAGGCCGGATGAGAGAGGGGAGTGACCGCTGTGTTCCTCGGTACCTACTCCCCAAACTCGACGACAAGGGCCGCATCATCCTTCCGGCCAAGTTCCGCGACGAGCTCGCCGCCGGTCTCGTCATGACCCGCGGCCAGGAGCGCTGCGTCTACGTGTTCAGCCAGCGCGAGTTCGAGGCGCTGCACGAGAAGATCCGCCAGGCGCCGGTCACGAGCAAGCAGGCTCGCGACTACCTGCGCCTGTTCCTCTCCGGCGCGAACCAGGAGACGCCCGACAAGCAGCACCGGGTGACCATCCCGGCCATCCTGCGCGAGTGGGCCTCGCTGGACCGCGACCTCACCGTCATCGGCGCGGGCAACCGCGCCGAGATCTGGGACACCGAAGCCTGGAACACCTACTACAACGACACCGAGTCCGACTTCGCCAACACCACGGAGGAGGTGATCCCCGGACTCTTCTGATCGCCTGCGCTCGACTCCCAGCCGTACGCCCTGGCACCACTTCCCCGGATGCCAGGTCGGAGCGGATGGGGATCAGCACTTGCGAATCGCGAAACCCGAATCGCCATGGCAGACGACACCATCCACACCCCCGTCATGCTCGAGCGCACGATCGAGCTGCTCGCCCCCGCCCTCGAGCGGGCCGGCGCGGTGCTCGTCGACGCCACGCTCGGCATGGGCGGTCACGCCGAGGCGTTGCTCGAGCGGTTCCCGGGCCTCGTGCTCGTCGGTCTCGACCGCGACACCGACGCCCTCGTCGCCGCTCGCCGAGCGTCTGGCGCCGTTCGGCGACCGCGTGCACCTCGTGCACGCCGTGTACGACGCGCATCGCGCAGGTGCTGGAAGAGCTCGGCATTCGAGGCGAATTGCCGGCATGCTCTTCGATCTCGGCGTCTCGTCGCTGCAGCTCGACCGCGTCGAGCGGGGCTTCTCCTACTCGCAGGACGCCCCGCTCGACATGCGGATGGACGACACCGACCGACCTGACCGCGGCCGACGTCGCTCGCCGAGTACGACGAGGCGCGAGCTGCGCGCGCATCTTCTACGCAGTACGGCGACGAGAAGCTCGCCCCGCGCTACGCGAGCAAGCATCGTGCGAGCGCCGTGCCCAGGCGCCGCTCACGACGTCCGCGCGAGCTCGTCGAGCTGATCGATCGCCGCGACGCCCGCGGCCGCCCAGCGCGCCGGGCACCCCGCGAAGCGGGTGTTCCAGGCGCTGCGCATCGAGGTCAACCAGGAGCTCGCGTGCTCGAGCGGGCCATCCCGGCCGCGCTCGACGCCCTCGAGGTCGGCGGTCGCATCGTCGTGCTCGCGTACCAGTCGCTCGAGGACCGCATCGTCAAGCGCGAGCTGCGGCTCGGGCGGCATCCACCGCTCCCGCCGGCCTGCCCGTCGAGCTGCCGGAGCACCGCCCCGAGCTCAAGCTGCTCGTGCGCGGCGCCGAGCTCGCGTCCGACGAGGAGATCGCGCGCGAACCCCCGCTCCGCGCCCGTGCGCCTGCGCGCCGCCGAGCGGCTCCGCGACCCGAGACTCGGAGCCGTGGCATGAGCACCGCGACCGCGACCCGCCCCGTGCTGCGCCCGCGCGTGCAGCCCGTGTCGCCGCCGCGCGCCCGCGTGCAGCTCGGCTCCGCCGTGCGCGCGGAGCCGCAGCCCGTCCGCGAGGCGCCCCGTCGCCATCTCGAGATCGTCACGACCCGTGCCCAGCGCCGTGCGCGGCCCACGGTCGTGCACGCCGTCGTCACGCTCGGCGCGCTCGTTCGTGATCTTCGCCGCGCAGCTGCTGCTGAGCATCGCGGTGTCGGACGGGGCCTACCAGATCGCCGGCCTGCAGTCGACGCAGAAGGAGCTTCTCCGCACGGAGGACGCCCTCGCCGAGCAGCTCGCCGCGCTCGATTCGCCGCAGAACCTCGCCGCGAATGCGGCGTCCCTCGGGATGGTGATCGCGACGGACGCCATGTACCTCCGTCTCGCCGACGGCGCGGTGCTCTCGACGCCCGCGGTGCAGATCCGCGACAACTGCGTCACGATGTGCGGCCTGGTCACGAACGCGCTCACCAAGGGCCTGACCGTCGTGAAGCCGCCCGCCGCCGGTACGACCACGCAGACTCCGACGACGGGGACGCCGGCCACGAACCAGACGCCGCAGGCCGGAACGGCGACGACGGCTCCGACCACCCCGACCACGCCGCCGTCGAACACGCCGACGACCGACCCGCTGCCGGCACCGGTGACGCAGTGAGGGCCGGCAGGAGCGGCAGGGCGCGCATCACCATGACGGTGCTCGCGGTGTTCGCGATCGTCGCGGTGTTCATGGTGCGGCTCGTCGACATCCAGCTCGTGCAGGCCGAGGAGCTGAACGCGCAGTCCTACGACAAGCGCGCGGTGCCGATGACCCTCTACGGCACCCGGGGATCGATCGTCGATTCGAACGGCAACGTGCTCGCCCTCAGCGTCGACCGCTACGACATCACGGCATCGCCCCGCGTCGCGCTGAGCGCCGAGTCGGGCGAGCGCAACGGTCCGGCGGCCGACGCGATCAACCAGGTCGCGGCGCTGACCGGCACCGACCCCGCGGCGATGCTCGCCGAGCTCATGTCGGATCCGGAGTCCGACTTCATGTACCTCGCGAAGGGCGTGACGCTCGAGGTGTACCGCGAGGTGCGCGAGCTCGACATCCCGTGGGTCTACTTCGAGCTGCGGCAGGACCGCACCTATCCGAACGGCGCGGTCGCCGGCAACCTCGTGGGATTCATCGGAACGGACGGTCCGCAGGAGGGTCTCGAGGTCAGCGAGAACGAGTGCCTCGGCAGCACGAACGGCGAAGCCGTGTACGAGAAGGGCGAGGACGGCATCCGCATCCCCGGCTCGCTCGTCACGACGCAGCAGCCCGTGGACGGCGGCACGCTGCACCTCACGATCGACCGCGACCTGCAGTGGTACGTGCAGGACGGATGGCGCAGACCTACAACGACCTCGGCGCGAGCTGGGTCACCGCGGTCGTGATGCGCGTGAGCGACGGGCACCTCATGGCGGTCGTGGACTACCCGTCGGTCGACCCGAACAACGTCGACGACGCACCGCGGGACGCCCTCGGATCGCGCGCCTTCACGTCGCCCTACGAGCCCGGATCGACCATGAAGGCGGTCTCCGCCGCCGAACTCATCAACGAGGGACTCGCGAACCAGACCACGCCGGTCGTCGCACCCGGCCGCCTGTACCTCTCCGACGGCAGCTACATCAAGGACTCCTTCCCGCACGACGACCTTCCGTACACGCTCACCGGCGTGCTCGTGGACTCGTCGAACACCGGCATCTCGATCCTGTCCCGCGAGATCCCGGCCGAGACGCGGCGCGACTACCTCCTCGACTTCGGCCTGAACGAGACGACCGAGGTCGGCTTCCAGTACGAGTCGGAGGGCGTGGTGCTGCCCGCCTCGGACTGGGACGAGCGCACCAACCTCGCCGTGCAGTTCGGCCAGGCACTCTCGGTGACGAGCGTGCAGATGGCGAGCGTGTACCAGACCCTCGGCAACGGCGGAGTCCGGATGCCCGTCACCCTGGTCGAGGGCTGCGAGCAGCCCGACGGCACGATGACCGAGTTCCCGTCCACCGACGGCCGTCGGGTGATCACCGAGTCCGCCGCCGACCAGGTCGTGGAGATGCTCGAGAAGGTCGTCACCGAGGGCACCGCGAGCTACTACATCCCGATCGACGGCTACCGGATCGCCGCGAAGTCGGGAACGGCCGAGGTGGCGATCAACGGCGAGTACGGCAACGCGACCGTGATCTCGTTCGCGGGACTCGCTCCCGCCGAGGACCCCGAGTACGTCGTCGTGGTGACGGCAGGGGTGCCGAGCACGAGCTTCAGCTCGATGGACATGGCGACGTCGTTCCGCGATGTGATCGCGCAGACCATGACGCACTTCCGCGTGCAGCCGTCCACGGAACCCGCGCCGGTGATCCCGCTCACCTGGTAATGGCAGAATCGGGGGAGTCCCCGATCGGGTGACGTGGTTCGAACGGAACGAGGGCTTGCGTGGGTGGAGACTCCTCGGTCCTGCGACCGGAGCATCCGTCGGCGCGGTCACTCGCCGAGCTCGTCAACGAGTTCTCCCTCGACACCGTCGGGTCGGTGGATGCCGTCGAGGTCTCCGGCATCTCGATCAACACCGGCAACCTGCATCCGGGTGACCTCTACGTGGGCGTGCAGGGCGTGCGCAGCCACGGAGCGAGCTACGCCGCCAAGGCGAAGGAACTCGGCGCAGTCGCGCTCCTGACCGATGCTGCGGGTGCGGCGATCGCGGCGGACTCCGGGCTGCCGATCGTGCTCGTCGAGGCGCCGCGCGAGGCGGTCGGGGCCATCTCGGCGTGGATCTACCGCACGGCGGAGCATCCACCGCTGCTGTTCGGGATCACCGGCACGAACGGCAAGACCTCCGTGGCCTACCTGCTGCACGGCATCCTCGGCCAGCTCGGGCTCGTCGCGGGCCTCAGCACCACGGCCGAGCGCCGGATCGGCGACCTCGCGGTCACGAGTTCGCTCACCACCCCAGAGGCCACCGAGGTGCACGGCATGCTCGCCCGCATGCGCGAGAGCGAGGTGCGCGCCGTCACGATCGAGGTAAGCGCGCAAGCACTCACCTGGCACCGCGTGGACGGGCTCGTGTTCGACGTCGTGTCGTTCCTCAACCTCAGTCACGACCACCTCGACGACTACCAGGGCATGGACGAGTACTTCGCCGCGAAGCTGCCCCTGTTCGACCCGGAGCACGCCAAGCGCGCGGTGGTCTCCCTCGACAACGAGTGGGGCGAGCGCGTCGTCGACGCCTCGCGCATCCCGGTGACGACGATCAGCTCGGTGCCGGACGTGGACGCGGAGTGGACCATCGAGTTCCTGGACGAGTCGGTGGATGGCTCGTCCTTCGCACTCCGCGGCCCCGACGGTCGCGTGCTCACCACCTCGGTGCCCGTCCTCGGCCGGCACATGGCGGCGAACGCCGCCCTCGCGATCGTCATGCTCGTCGAGGCCGGATTCGAGCTCGAGGCGATCGGTCACGCACTCGACCAGGACGGCGGCATCCAGGCCTTCCTGCCCGGGCGCATCGAGCGGATCCCAGCGGCGGGCGGCCCCGCGGTCTTCGTCGACTACGGGCACACGCCCGACGCGTTCACGACCACGCTCGACGCGATCCGGCCGTTCACTCCGGGGCGCCTGTTCATGGTGTTCGGCGCCGACGGCGACCGGGACCCGACCAAGCGCATCGAGATGGGCCGGATCGGCTCGCAGCACGCCGACGTGCTCGTGATCACGGACTACAACCCGCGCACCGAGGATCCCGCAGCCATCCGCGCGACGCTCATCGAGGGCGCCGCGACGGCGACCGAGCCGGCCGAGCTGCACGAGGTGCCGTCGCCCGCGGAGGCGATCCGCACCGCGATCGGACTCGCGCGCGAGGGCGATGCGATCCTGTGGGCGGGCCCGGGGCACGAGGACTACATCGAGATCGGCGGCGAGAAGCTGCCGTTCAATGCTCGCGAGGAAGCGCACGCGGCGCTTCGGGAGGCGGGCTGGGCGTGATCGAACTGGAACTGGGCGATCTCGCGCGCCTGCTGGACGGCCGACTCGTGCTCGCCGGCACCGACTCCGAGTCCACGATCGTCGCCGGATCGGTCGAGACCGATTCCCGCAAGGTCGGCGCAGGCTCGATCTTCTTCGCGATGCCCGGCGAGGTCACCGACGGGCACCTGTTCGCCCCGGCGGCCGTGGAGGCGGGTGCGGTCGTGGTGATCGCGGAACGCGAGCTGACCTTCCCCGAGGGAATCGGTCCGGTGAGCCAGGTGGTCGTCGCCAACGGGGTCATGGCGATCGGGGCGCTCGCGCGGGAGGTCGTCGCGCGGGTGCGGGCTCGCGGCGTGCTGAGGGTGGTCGCGGTCACCGGGAGCAATGGCAAGACGACGACGAAGAACATGCTGCGGGTCATCCTCGATGCCGAAGGCAGCACCGTGGCGCCGTTCGGATCGTTCAACAACAGCGTCGGGGCCCCCACCGAGATGCTCAAGATCACCGAGGACACCGAGTACCTCATCGTCGAGATGGGCGCGAGCGCGATCGGCGAGATCTCCCAGCTCATCTCGATCGTGACCCCCGACGTCGGCATCGTGCTCAAGGTCGGCCTCGCGCACGTCGGCGAGTTCGGTGGCCCGGATGCCGTCGAGCGCGCCAAGTCGGAGATGGTCACCGACCTCCCTCCCACGGCCACCGCGGTGCTCAACCTCGACGATCCGCGCGTCGTGAACATGGCCGCGCTCACGCAGGCGGACGTCTCGTGGTTCGGCCTCGACGACGGCGCCGCCTTCCGTGCGACGGACATCGCGGCTACGGCATCGGGCACCGCCTTCACGCTGTCGCACGCGGGGGAGAGCCGACGGGTGCAACTGCGCATCCTCGGCGAGCACCACGTGATGAACGCCCTCGCCGCGATCGCCGCGACCAGTGCCCTCGGGGTGCCGGTCGACCGTTCGGTCCCGGCGCTCGAGACACTCGCGCGTGCCGCGCGCTGGCGCATGGAGGTGCAGCCGCGCGACGACGGGGTCGTGGTGATCAACGACGCCTACAACGCGAGCCCCGACTCGATGGCCGCAGCGCTCAAGACGCTCGCGCAGATCGTCGGCCCTGGGCAGCGCTCGGTCGCCGTCCTGGGCGAGATGGCCGAGCTCGGCGAGTACGCGGATGACGAGCACGACCGCATCGGCCGGCTCGCGGTGCGACTGAACGTGGGAAAGCTCATCGTCGTGGGACACCGCGCTCGGCACATCCACAACGCGGCCGGTCTCGAGGGCTCCTGGGACGGGGAGTCCATGCTCGTTGCCGATGCGGACGAGGCATACGATGTGCTGCGTGGTGAACTGCGAGAGGGCGACGTCGTGCTCGTGAAGTCATCCGGCTCGGCCGGCCTCCGCTTCCTCGGGGATCGCATCGCGGGGGTCACCGAGTGATCACCCTGCTGGTCGCCGGCGGCCTCTCGCTCGCCTTCACGCTGTTCCTGACGCCGCTGTTCATCCGGCTCTTCACCCGACTCGGCTGGGGCCAGTTCATCCGGGACGACGGCCCCCAGTCGCATCACATCAAGCGCGGCACGCCCACGATGGGCGGCATCATCTTCATCCTCGGGTCGGTGATCGGGTACTTCCTCGCGCATCTCCTCACCGGCGAGACGTTCACCCTGTCGGGCGTGCTCGTCATCTATCTCATGGTGGGTCTCGGGGTCATCGGGTTCATCGACGACTTCCTCAAGACGCGGCGCCAGCGCAGCCTCGGCCTCGGCGGCTGGTCGAAGATCGCGGGGATGGTGGTCGTCGCGGCGGGCTTCGCGGCGCTCGCGCTCAACTTCCCGGACGCCAACGGCCTGACTCCGGCGTCGACGATGATCTCGTTCATCCGGGACATCTCGTGGCTCGACCTCGCGGTGTTCGGCACGATCGTCGGCGTCATCCTGTTCGCCATCTGGGTCACGCTCATCATCGTGAGCGCGGGCAACGCGGTGAACGTCGCCGATGGGCTGGACGGACTCGCCTCGGGCGCGGCGATCTTCTCGCTGTCGGCCTACATCTTCATCGGCTTCTGGCAGTTCAACCAGTGGTGCTACAACCCGAACCTCGACGAGGCCGTCGAGGACGCCTGCTACCTCGTTCGAGACCCGCTGGATCTCGCGATCGTCGCCGCGGCGATCGCCGGCGCGGTCATCGGCTTCCTGTGGTGGAACACGCATCCTGCGCAGATCATCATGGGCGACACCGGATCGCTCGGTCTCGGCGGCGCGATCGCGGCCCTCGCGATCCTGAGCCGCACCGAACTGCTGCTGGTCTTCGTCGGGGGCCTGTTCCTGATCGTGACCGGCTCGGTCATCCTGCAGCGCACGTGGTTCAAGATCACGAAGCGGCGGTACGGCGAGGGTCGGCGGATCTTCCTGATGAGTCCGCTGCACCATCACTTCGAGCTCAAGGGCTGGGCCGAGATCACGGTCGTCGTGCGGTTCTGGCTCATCGCCGCGCTGTTCGTCGCCGTGGGTCTCGGAGTGTTCTACCTGGAGTGGTACCGCTAGCGTGCCGGCATTGGACCAGGAGCGGCTCGATCGGCTCACGAGCTGGCACGCCGACTGGCGCGGAGTGCGCGTCGCGGTGTTCGGACTCGCGGTCACGGGGTTCTCGGTCGCCGACACCCTGCTCGAGCTCGGCGCCGAGGTGCTCGTCGTTGCGTCGAAGGCGACCGCGGAACGTCTCGAGCTGCTCGACGTGGTCGGCGGACGGTTCGCCGAGCAGCCCGGGGACGGGTTCATCCCGCGCGAACTCGAGGAGTTCGACCCGGAGCTCGTGATCGTCTCGCCCGGGTATCCGCCCGAGCACGTGCTGCTCGAGTGGGCACGCTCGCACGGTCTCCCGATCTGGGGCGACATCGAGCTCGCGTGGCGGCTCCGCGACAAGTCCGGCCCACCGGCGGACTGGATCCTGGTCACGGGCACCAACGGCAAGACCACCACGACGCAGCTCACGACGCACCTGCTGGTCGCGGTCGGGTCGGCGCGCCGCCTCGGTCGGCAACATCGGCGTGCCGCCGCTGGATGCGATTCGCGAGCCGAACCCCTACGACGTGCTGGTGGTCGAGCTCTCGAGCTTCAATCTGCACTGGATGCCGCGCACCGGTCCAGGGGCGGTCGTGCCCCTGGCCGCGGCCTGCCTCAACATCGCCGACGACCACCTCGACTGGCATGGCTCGCGCGAGGCGTACGTGGACGCCAAGGCCACCGTCTTCGCGAACACGCGCATCGCCGCGGTCTACAACCGCGCGGACGAGACCACCCGCCGCATGGTCGAGGAGGCCGAGGTCACGGAGGGCTGTGTCGCGGTCGGCTTCGGCCTCGACAGCCCTGGGCCCGGCGACGTCGGCATCGTCGAGGACCTCGTGGTCGACCGGGCCTTCGTCGACGACCGGCACCGCCAGGCGGTCGAGCTCACGACGCACGGCGAGTTGCTCGAGGCCGGGCTCGGATCACCGCACATGACCGAGAACGTGCTCGCCGCATCCGCCCTCGCGCGCGCGGCCGGGGTGGATGCCGCGACCATCCGCACCGCGCTCGCAACCTTCCGCGTCGACCACCACCGCGCCGAGCCGGTGGGCTTCGCGCACGACGTGCTGTGGGTGGATGACTCGAAGGCGACGAACTCGCATGCCGCCGCGGCATCCCTCGCCGCCTTCGAGTCCGTGGTCTGGATCGTCGGCGGGCTGCTCAAGGGCACCGATGTCGGACCGCTCATCGAGCGGCACGCCGCGCGCCTCAAGGGGGCGGTCATCATCGGCGTGGACCGTCAACCCGTGGTTGAGAGTTTTGCGCGACACGCGCCCGGTGTCCCGGTGTTCGAGGTGTTGTCCACTGAGACTGATGGGGTAATGCCGGAGGCGGTGCGGTTGGCCGCTGCGGTGGCGCATGCGGGTGATGTCGTCCTGCTCGCGCCGGCGGCGGCATCCATGGACCAGTTCTCGGACTACGGGGATCGGGGCCGGCGATTCGCCGCAGCGGTGCTGGAGAGAGTGGGAGACGCGAATGACCTCGACGCGTCCCGCTCGCGCCCAGCCGAGCCCGAGTAGTCCCCGGCGTCCGCAGGCGGGCGCCCAGCGCGAGCGCACGCCGTTCATGGCGCGCGTGCCGGTGGCGCGGCTGTTCGCGGCCGAGCACCGCAACTACATCCTGCTGCTCGGAACGACGATCTTCCTGGTCGCCTTCGGACTCGTCATGGTGCTCTCGTCGTCGTCGATCGAGTCGCACGTCGACGAGGACTCGTTCTTCGGAGAGTTCCAGCGCCAAGGGCTGTACGCCGTCCTCGGAATCCCGCTCATGCTCGTGGCCTCGCGCATGCCGCCGCGATTCTGGAAGCGCTGGGCGTGGCCGGCCGTGCTCATCGGCGTCGGCATGCAGGTGCTCGTCATCCCGCTCGGCTACTCGTACGGCGGAAACCGCAACTGGATCTCGATCGGATCGTTCAGCTTCCAGCCGTCGGAGTTCGTCAAGATCGCGCTCGTGGTCTGGATCGCCTGGGTGCTCTCGACCAAGGAGCACATGCTCGGCGACTGGAAGCACGTCGCCCTACCGATCGGTCCGGTCGCGCTCGTCGCGATCGGCTTCGTGCTCATCGGCAACGACCTCGGCACCGCGACGATCATGATCGCGCTCGTGCTCGGGTGCATGTACTTCGCCGGGGTGAAACTCCGGTACCTCGCCGTCACCATCCTCGTGCTCGGCGTGCTCGGTACGATGTTCGCGTTCACGAGCACCTCGCGCTCCCAGCGCATCCTGGTCTGGCTCAATGGATGCACCGAGAACGACGCATCCGGACTGTGCTGGCAGGTGCAGCACGGCACGTGGGCGCTCGCGAGCGGTGGGTTGTTCGGCGTCGGGCTGGGCAACTCGAAGACGAAGTGGAGCTGGTTGCCGGAGGCATCCAACGACTTCATCTTCGCGATCATCGGCGAGGAGCTGGGGCTCGTGGGCGCTGCGGTCGTGCTGATCCTGTTCATCGTGCTCGCGATCGCATTCGTGCGGATCATCCGCGCAGCACGCGACAACTTCACCCGCATCGCCACCGGCGGCATCATGATCTGGATCATCGGCCAGGCCTTCGTGAACATCGCGGTGGTGCTCGGGGTGCTCCCGGTGCTCGGCGTCCCACTGCCGCTCATCTCCGCGGGCGGGTCTGCGCTCATCGCCACGCTGCTCGCGATCGGCGTCGTGCTGTCGTTCGCACGCGATCCGAACGGCACATCAGACTCGCTCGACACCCCGCGTCCGGCCCGAGGGCGCTAGATTCACTTCGGTGACGACCTATCTCATGGCCGGAGGCGGCACCGCCGGCCACGTGAACCCGCTGCTCGCCGTCGCCGACCGACTGCGTGAGCGCGACCCCGGCGCCGAGATCCTCGTGCTCGGCACGAAGGAGGGTCTCGAAGCGCGACTCGTTCCCGAGCGCGGCTACGAGCTGCTCACCATCCCGCGGCTGCCCTTCCCGCGGCGTCCGAATCGAGCCGCGCTCTCGTTCCCGCAGCAGTTCCGCGCGTCGATCGACCAGACCCGTGCCTACCTGAGGGACCGGAAGGTGGATGTCGTGGTCGGCTTCGGCGGCTACGCCTCGGCCCCGGCGTACGTGGCCGCCCACCGCGAGGGCGTGCCGATCGCGATCCACGAGGCCAACGCCAAGCCCGGCATCGCCAACCGGCTCGGAGCGCGGTACACGAAGCACGTCGGGGTGACGTTCCCCGGCACCCGGATCCGCGGCGCGACCGTGGTCGGAATGCCGCTGCGCCGCGAGATCGAGCGACTCGACCGGTTCGCGGGGCGGCAGCAGGGCATCCTCGAGTTCGGACTCGACGCCGAGCGACCGACCCTGCTCGTCACCGGCGGATCCTCCGGCGCGCTCCGGATCAACCGCACGATCACCACGAGCGTCACCGCGATCCTCGGCACCGGATGGCAGGTGCTGCACATCACCGGCGCGAACTTCGACGGGGAGGACCCCCGCCTGCCCGGCTACCACCTGCTGCCGTACTGCAACCGGATGGACCTCGCCCTCGCCGTCGCCGACCTCGCGATCTCCCGCGCGGGCTCCGCGACCGTCGCGGAACTCGCGGCGCTCGGTGTGCCGGCGATCTTCGTGCCGTACGCCTCCGGGAACGGCGAGCAGAAGCTCAACGCTCGGGGCATGGTCGCCGCCGGGGGAGCGCTGCTGGTCGATGACGCGCGATTCACGCCGGACTGGGTGTCGGAGGAGCTCGTGCCGCTGCTGCTGAGTCGCGCACGGATCGCCGACATGGCGGCGCGTGCGGCCGGTAGCGGCGCCCTCGACGGCAGCGACCGGATGGCGGACCTGGTCGACCGAGCAGCCGCCGAAGGGGTGCCCGGCCGCGCCTAGGATTCCGCACCTAGAATTACTGCTCGTGACGATCAAGCCCGACCTCAGCGTCGCCGTTCCGGATTCCCTCGGGAGGGTGCATTTCGTCGGCATCGGCGGCTCGGGGATGAGCGGCATCGCGCACCTGTTCCTCGACTTAGGGCTCCCGGTCAGCGGCTCGGACCGCGATGAGGGACCGTACCTGCAGGGGCTGCGTGACCGCGGCGCGACGATCCACGTCGGGCATGACGCATCCAATGTCGGCGATGCGGATACGGTCGTCGTCACGAGTGCGCTGTGGCCGGAGAATCCGGAGCTGGTCTGGGCGAAGGAGCACGGGCTCCTCGTGCTGCACCGCTCGCAGGCGCTGCACTTCCTCTCGCGGGGCAAGCGGGTAGTCTCCGTCGCGGGCGCGCACGGCAAGACCACGTCGACCGGGATGATCGTGACGATGCTGCGCGGGATCGGCACCGATCCGAGCTTCGTGAACGGCGGCGTCATCCAGTCGCTCAAGACCAGCATGGCGACCGGCACCGACGACGTGTTCGTGCTCGAGGCGGACGAGTCGGACGGCTCGTTCCTGCTCTACGAGACCGCGATCGCGCTCATCACCAACGTGGATGCCGACCATCTCGACCACTTCGGCGGACAGGCGCAGTTCGAGGACGCCTTCGTCGACTTCGCCACGGGTGCGCGCGAGCTCATCGTGGCCTCCGGCGACGGCGACCAGGTGCGCTCGGTCATGGCCAGGGTGAGCGCCGAGCTCCGTCCCGGCCAGCGGGTGATCACGTTCGGCGAGACCGACGGCGTCGACCTGCGCGTGGACAACATCGTCGCCTCGGACCACGTCACGTTCGACGTGCACTGGCAGGGCGGCGTGCACCCCGCCCGCATCAACGTGGCCGGCCGCCACAACGCCGTGAATGCCACGGGGGCACTCGGCGTCATGCTCGCGCTCGGCCACGACCTCGATGCGTCGATCGCGGCGCTCGAGCAGTTCGGCGGCACCAAGCGCCGGTTCGAGCTCAAGGGCAGCAGCCGTGGCGTCGCGGTCTACGACGACTACGCGCACAACCCCGCGGAGGCGGCGGCCGCGGTCGCCGGGGCCCGCACGGTGGTCGGCAGCGGTCGCGTGATCGCCGTGCACCAGCCGCACCTGTACTCGCGCACCCAGCAGCGCTCCGCGGAGTTCGCGACCGTGTACGAGGAGCTCGCGGACTACACGATCGTCCTCGCGGTGGACGGCGCGCGGGAGGATCCGATCCCCGGGGTGAGCGGGCAGCTCGTGGTGGATGCGTTCGAGGACTCGAGCCGTGTCATCCACCTGCCGGACTGGCAGGATGCCGCGAACGAGGTCGCCCGCGTCGCCAGGGCCGGCGACATCGTGATGACGCTCTCGTGCGGCAGCGTGTACCGGATCATCCCGCAGGTGCTCGAGGCCCTTGAGACGACGGCGGAGTCCGACGCAGCCCTCACGTCCGCGCGGTAGCACCCGCCGGACGAGCTCGCCCGGCCACGGCGTGCCCGGGGCGGTCGCGGCGCAAGGTCGCCGTACGCTCATCGGGTGAAGCGCCCCGAAGGCTTCGACCCCGCAGCGCGCCAGCCGCAGCCGTCGAAGCGACCGCCCGCGCGGTCGGGCGGCTCCGCACGTCCGCCGCGCGGCGAGAAGCCGGTCGCGCCGCCTGAGCGCCAGCGTCCGCAGGCGTCGTCGGCCCGGGATGTCGCGCCGCGCCACCCCACGCCGGCCGCCCGCAGCACCCCGGCGCCGAAGGCTCCGCGCATCAAGCCCTCGCGGGCGCAGGGCCCCGGAGCCGCGGCCCGCACCGAACTGCGCGAGGCCGCGCGCGAACGGCGGAGGGCGGAGAAGGCCGAGGTCCGCCGATTCACGCGTCGTGCTCGGCACCGTCGCACCGTGCTCGCGGCCGTGGCCGGACTCGTGGCCGTGCTGGTCGCCCTCGTGCTCGTGGCGGTCTACTCGCCGATCCTCGCGCTGCGCACGATCACGGTCGAGGGCACGTCGCGGATCGATCCGACCCAGGTGCAGACGGCGGTGGCGGGACAGCTCGGCACCCCGCTCGCCCTCGTCGACTTCACGCGGCTGACGCAGGAGCTCGGCGCGTTCCCGCTCATCCGCAGCTACGTCACCGAGACCGTGCCGCCCGACACGCTCATCATCCGGATCGTGGAGCGGCAGCCGGTCGGGGTGGTGCTGCGGGGCGGATCGTACGACCTCGTGGATCCGGCCGGCGTCACGATCGCGTCATCCCCGGAGCGCCCGGCCGGCGTGCCGTTCATCGAGCTCGGCGGCGCGAACGTCGACAGCACCGGATTCCGATCAGTGGTCGAGGTGCTGCTCGCGCTGCCTGCGGACCTGCTCGGTCGCATCGACTCGATCACCGCGAGCACCCAGGACGACGTGACGATGGTGCTGCTCGGCGGCGGCCAGCGCGTGCAGTGGGGGGATGCCGAGGACTCGGCCAAGAAGGCGCGCGTGCTGACCCTGCTCATCGCGGCCACCGCGGACACCAGCACGGCGGGCACCTACGACGTGTCGGCGCCCAGCAACGCGGTGTTCCGGCCGGACCCGCCGCCACCACCGCCACCGACGACCACCACGCCACCGGACACCACGGCGCCAGCGAACGGATAGCGCGCGAGCTCGCCCTCGGATTGCCCGACACGCGGCGCGCCTCGGGCTGTGGGGGAGCGGGCGACCTACCCTCATCACAGGAAATGCATACTGAGCATAACTTTAAACTTCAACCTGAAGTTGAGAGTTCCTGTGGAGGCCCGAAGTGACGTCGAACCAGAACTACCTCGCCGTGATCAAGGTCGTCGGCATCGGCGGCGGCGGCGTGAACGCCGTCAACCGCATGATCGAGCTCGGCCTGCGCGGGGTCGAGTTCATCGCGATCAACACCGACGCCCAGGCGCTGCTCATGAGCGACGCCGACGTCAAGCTCGACGTCGGCCGCGAACTCACCCGCGGACTCGGCGCCGGCGCCGACCCCGAGGTCGGCCGCCGCGCCGCCGAGGACCACGCCGAGGAGATCGAGGAGGCCCTCGCGGGCGCCGACATGGTCTTCGTCACCGCGGGCGAGGGCGGCGGCACCGGCACCGGCGGCGCGCCCGTCGTCGCCCGCATCGCCAAGTCGATCGGCGCGCTCACGATCGGTGTCGTCACGAAGCCGTTCGGCTTCGAGGGCAAGCGCCGCTCATCCCAGGCCGAGGTCGGCGTCTCGAACCTCAAGAACGAGGTCGACACCCTCATCGTGGTGCCGAACGACCGGCTGCTCGAGATCAGCGACCGCGGCATCAGCATGCTCGAGGCGTTCGCGACCGCCGACCAGGTGCTGCTCGCCGGCGTGCAGGGCATCACCGACCTCATCACGACTCCCGGCCTGATCAACCTCGACTTCGCCGACGTGAAGTCCGTCATGCAGGGCGCGGGCTCGGCGCTCATGGGCATCGGGTCGGCGAGGGGAGCCGACCGCGCCATCAAGGCGGCCGAGCTGGCCGTGGCATCCCCGCTGCTCGAGGCGTCCATCGACGGCGCGCACGGCGTGCTGCTCTCGGTGCAGGGCGGCTCGAACCTCGGCATCTTCGAGATCAACGACGCCGCGCGACTCGTGCAGGAGGCCGTGCACCCCGAGGCCAACATCATCTTCGGCGCCGTCATCGACGACACGCTCGGCGACGAGGTGCGCGTCACCGTCATCGCGGCCGGCTTCGACGGCGGCGAGCCGACGGTCAAGCGCTCCGACACGAACGCGCACCAACTTCGTGGATGCCGCCGTGCCGGGCGCCACCGCGCCGATCGAGTCCGAGTTCCCGCCAGCAGACCGCCTGGAACGCCGAGCCGACCCTCGTGCACACCGCACCGCTGCGACCGCGGAGCTTCGACGACGACGACAGGACCTGGACATCCCCGACTTCCTGAAGTAGTCGGACCCGGACTCGTGTCGACGCTCGCGGAGCGGCTCGCCGCCGTGCGAGGCTCGATCGCGGATGCCGCACGCGCGGCCGGCCGCGATCCCGCCGAGTCACCCGATCGTCGTGACCAAGTTCCACCCGGCGTCGCTCGTGCGCGAGCTGCCGCGCTCGGCGTGCGCGACTTCGGCGAGAACCGTCACCAGGAGGCTGCAGGCCAAGGCCGCGGAGCTCGCCGACTGGATGCCACGTGGCACTTCATCGGCCAGCTGCAGTCCAACAAGGCCAGGGCCGTGCGCCGCTACGCCGACGCGTCCACTCGGTCGACCGCACGAGCCTCGTCGCCGCGCTGGCGATCCGCAGCCGGGGGAGCCCGACCAGCTCGACGTGTTCGTCGCAGGTCAACCTCACCGACGACCCCGGCCGCGGGGGAGTCGCCCCGCCGACCTCGACGCCCTCGCCGAGCCGTGCTCGCGACCCGACCTGCGCCTGCGCGGCGTCATGGCCGTCGCACCCCTCGACGCGGACCCGGCGCGCGCGTTCGCGCGCGTCGCGCGAGCTGTCGGAGCGCATGCGAGCGGCCGCGCCATCCGCGACCGCGATCTCGGTGGGCATGTCGGGCGACTTCGCAGACGCGATCGGCGAAGGCGCGACACACCTGCGCATCGGCACGGCAATCACGGGAAATCGGCCCGACCCGGTTAATGTTCAAACAGAGCTTCACACGAGTCACACCAGTCACACGAAACAACTCCCTTGGAGGGACGAACGATGGCGAACCCGCTGCGCAAGACCATGGTCTACCTCGGCCTGGCCGACGAGGACTACGACTACGAGCAGCCTGCCGCCCCGGTCGCGCCGGTCGCGCCGCACCAGCCGTGCCGCGCAGCAGAACCGTGCGCCGGTCACCCCGCTGCGCCGCACGAGCTCGCGTCCGGCCGCGCCCGCCGAGATGAACGAGATCCTCACCGTGCACCCGCGCGCAGTACAAGGACGCGCAGGTCATCGCCGAGACCTTCCGCGAGGGCATCCCGGTCATCATCAACCTGTCGCAGATGAGCGAGCCGGACGCCAAGCGCCTGATCGACTTCGCGAGCGGCCTCTCGCTCGGCCTGTACGGCAAGATCGAGCGCGTCACGAGCAAGGTCTTCCTGCTCTCGCCGGAGCACGTCGCCGTCAGCGGCGACCACGCCGAGGTCGAGGCCGACGTCGACGCGTCGTTCTTCGCGCAGCAGTAGCACACGCGGGCGCGCCACGGCGGGCCGGTAGTCTGGGATCATCGACTTCGTGAATCCCGTCTCCATCGTCGCCACGATCCTCAGCTTCGCGCTGTCCGTGTACGTGATCTTCCTGCTCGCGAGGTTCGTCCTGGATCTCGTGAGGGTCTTCGCGCGCGACTGGCGGCCGAAGGGGGTCGGGCTCGTGCTCGCGGAGTTCGTCTTCGCGGTGACCGATCCGCCGATCAACTTCGTGCGGCGGTTCGTCCGTCCGCTCCGGATCGGCGGGGTCGCGCTCGACTTCGCGTTCAGCATCGTGTTCCTCGCATGCCTCGTTGCGCAATGGGTCCTGGCCATATTCTTCTAATCGGCTTGCCGTTGTACGCTGGTCTGACCCACACGGGGGGCTACGCAGCTCGTTCTGGCTAGGATGTGGGTCTGGCTAACCATCAAGGTGAGGGTTAGAGAAGGCACTCGAGGTAATGGCAATGGCACTGACTCCGGAAGACGTGGTCAACAAGCGGTTCCAACCGACGAAGTTCCGCGAGGGCTACGACCAGGACGAGGTCGATGACTTCCTCGACGAGGTCGTCGTCGAGCTCCGTCGCCTGAACCAGGAGAACGAGGAGCTGCGCCAGCGCCTCGTCGCCGCGGATGCCCGCATCAACCAGCTCCAGGCCGCGCCGCAGCCCGCGGTCGCCGCTCCGAGCTTCATCGAGCAGGCTCCCGCGCCGACCCCCGAGCCCGTGGCCGCCGCGCCCGCCGTCGTGCCGTTCCCGGCCGCGGACACCGGCAGCGTCGACCCGAGCAACACCAACAACCTGCTCCAGCTCGCCCGCCGCCTCCACGAGGAGCACGTCCGCGAGGGCGTGGAGAAGCGCGACGCGCTCATCGCCGAGGGCCACGCGACCGCGGCACGCGTCGTCGCCGACGCCGAGCCAAGCAGCGCCAGCAGCTCAACACGCTCGACCAGGAGCGCACCGCGCTCGAGCACCGCATCGAGGAGCTGCGCACCTTCGAGCGCGAGTACCGCTCGAAGCTCCGGGGCTACATCGAGGGCCAGCTCAAGGACCTCGACTCCTCGAACATGCTCACGACCGGTGCCTCGGCAGCGGTCGGTGCTGGGGCAGCCCAGCAGCCGGTCCCGGCGAACTCCGGTCCGGTGGCGACGCCGAACTACGCGGCCTCGCCGGTGAGCCCGCCGCCGAACTACAACGGCTTTGGAGCCAACTAAGACGAACCAGACGGCCGTGGAGCCGGGGGCGACCAGCCTCCGGCCCACGGCCGTCGTTCTTGTCCGAGGAAGACGCTGATGGAGACGCGCAGTCTGCCCGTGCCCGAGGGCCTCGCCGGCGAGCGCGTGGATGCCGCGATCGCCAAGCTCCTCGGCTTCTCCCGCACCTTCGCCGCCGAGGTCGCGGAGTCCGGGGGCGTTCGCCTCGACGGGCGGACCCTCGGCAAGTCGGACCGGCTCACCGCCGACGCCTGGCTCGAGGTCGAGTGGCAGGCGAAGTCCGAGGTTGCGATCGTGCCCGTGGTCGTCGTCGATCTCGCGGTCGTGTACGACGATGACGACATCATCGTCGTCGACAAGCCGCCGGGCGTCGCGGCGCACCCCTCGATCGGCTGGGAGGGGCCGACGGTGCTCGGCGCCCTCGCCGCAGCGGGCTACCGGGTCAGCACGTCGGGGGCGGCCGAGCGCGCCGGTATCGTCCATCGCCTCGACGTGGGCACGAGCGGGCTCATGGTGGTCGCGAAGTCCGAGCGCGCCTACACCGAGCTCAAGCGGCAGTTCCACGACCGCGAGGTCGGCAAGATCTACCACGCAGTCGTGCAGGGGCACCCGGATCCGTCGGCGGGCACGATCGACGCGCCCATCGGGCGTCATCCGGGCGCGAGCTGGCGGTTCGCGATCACGGCCGATGGCAAGCACTCGGTCACCCACTACGAGACGCTCGAGGCGTTCCCGCGCCGCGTCGTTGCTCGAGATCGAGCTGGAGACGGGACGCACGCACCAGATCCGGGTGCACATGGCGGCGCAGCGGCATCCCTGTGTCGGCGACGCGATGTACGGCGCCGACCCGACGATCTCGGCGCGCCTCGGCCTCACCCGGCAGTGGCTGCACGCCAAGCGGCTCTCGTTCGACCACCCCGCGACGGGCGAGCGAGTGACGTTCGAATCGGACTATCCGGACGACCTTCAACACGCGCTTGAGGTGCTTCGCGGCGATTGACCGCGTGCCGGGAGGGCAGCACCGACAACCGGATTATGGTTGAGGCACCATGTCGTCATCCGAGTCGTTCGTCCACCTCCACGTGCACACCGACTACTCGATGCTGGACGGCGCGGCGCGCGTCAAACCCCTCATCGAGGCCGCCGTGGCCGAGGGCATGCCCGCCATCGCCATGACCGACCACGGCAACATGTTCGGCGCGTACGACTTCTGGAAGACCGCGACCTACGCGGGCATCAAGCCGATCATCGGCACCGAGGCCTATGTGACGCCCGGCACCCATCGCGGCGACAAGACCCGCGTGCGCTGGGGCACGCAGGCGCAGCAGAACGACGACGTGAGCGGGTCGGGTGCGTACACGCACATGACCCTGCTCGCCGAGAACAACATCGGCATGTACAACCTGTTCCGGATGTCGTCGCTCGCCTCGATCGAGGGCTACTACTACAAGCCGCGCATGGACCGCGAGATCCTCGCGCAGTACTCGAAGGGCGTGATCGCGACCACCGGGTGCGTCGGCGGCGAGGTGCAGACGCGCCTGCGCCTCGGGCAGTACGACGAGGCTCGCAAGGCGGCGGCCGAGTTCCAGGACATCTTCGGCAAGGAGAACTTCTTCGCCGAGATCGCCGACCACGGCATCGAGATCGAGCGGCGCACGCTGGGCGACCTCCTCAAGCTCGCCAAGGAGCTCGGGATGCCGCTCGTGGCCACGAACGACCTGCACTACGTGCACGCGCCCGACGCGCAGTCGCAGGAGATCCTGCTGTGCATCGGCACCGGCTCGACGATGGACGACCCGAACCGATTCAAGCTCGACGGCCACGAGTACTACCTCAAGTCCGCCGCCGAGATGCGGCAGATCTTCCGCGACCACCCCGATGCGATCGAGAACACCCTGCGCATCGCGGAGCGCTGCGAGATCTCATTCGAGAAGCGCGACCTCATGCCCCGGTTCCCGGTGCCGGAGGGCGAGACCGAGGCGACCTGGTTCGAGCGCGAGGTCATCACCGGGATGTCGCGGCGCTTCCCGAGCGGACCGTCGGAGGCCCACCTCGCGCAGGCGAAGTACGAGGTCGACGTCATCAAGCAGATGGGCTTCCCCGGGTACTTCCTCGTGGTGGCGGACTTCATCGCGTGGGCGAAGGGGCAGGGCATCCGGGTCGGGCCGGGCCGTGGCTCGGCTGCGGGGTCGATGGCCTCGTACGCGATGGGGATCACCGAGCTCGATCCGCTCGCGCACGGGCTGATCTTCGAGCGGTTCCTGAACCCGGAGCGCGTGTCGATGCCCGACGTCGACGTCGACTTCGACGACCGCCGTCGTCCCGAGGTCATCCGCTACGTGACCGAGAAGTACGGCGACGACCGTGTGGCGCAGATCGTCACCTACGGCACGATCAAGGCCAAGCAGGCGCTCAAGGACTCGTCCCGCGTGCTCGGCATGCCGTTCTCGGTGGGGGAGAAGCTCACCAAGGCGATGCCACCGTCGGTCATGGGCAAGGACATCGCGTTGGGCGATGTGCACAACAAGGATGCCGAGCGCTACAAGGAGGCCGGCGACCTGCGCGCCATCCTCGACACCGACGGCGAGGCGCGCAAGGTGTTCGACACCGCGCTCGGCATCGAGAACCTGAAGCGCCAGTGGGGGGTGCACGCCGCCGGGGTGCTCATGTCGGCCGAGCCGCTCATCGACGTGCTGCCGATCATGAAGCGCGAGGACGACGGCGCGATCATCACGCAGTTCGACCAGCCGCCGCTCGAGGACCTCGGCCTGCTCAAGATGGACTTCCTCGGGCTGCGCAACCTCACCGTCATCCAGGATGCCCTCGAGATGATCCACGCCAACACGGGCACCGAACTCGTGATCGAGGACCTCGACCTCGACGCCGACGAGAAGACGTACGCGCTGCTGGCCCGCGGCGAGACGCTCGGGGTGTTCCAGCTGGACGGCGGGCCGATGCGCTCGCTGCTCAAGCAGCTCAAGCCCACCAACTTCGAGGACATCTCCGCCGTCATCGCCCTGTACCGTCCCGGCCCGATGGGGATGAACTCGCACACCAACTACGCGCTGCGCAAGAACGGCCTGCAGAACGTGGACGCGATCCACCCCGAGCTCGCCGAGCCGCTCTCCGAGATCCTCGACACCACCTTCGGCCTCATCGTCTACCAGGAGCAGGTGATGTCGGTGGCCCAGAAGGTCGCGGGCTTCACGCTCGGGCAGGCCGACGTGCTGCGGCGCGCGATGGGCAAGAAGAAGAAGGAGGAGCTCGACAAGCAGTACGCGGACTTCCAGGCCGGCATGGTCGCCAACGGGTACTCCGCCGGCGCCGTGAAGGTGCTCTGGGACACGCTGATGCCGTTCGCCGACTACGCCTTCAACAAGGCGCACAGCGCCGGCTACGGCGTGCTGGCGTACTGGACGGCGTACCTCAAGGCGAATCATCCTGCCGAGTACATGGCGGCCCTGCTCACGAGCGTGGGCGATGCGAAGGACAAGCTCGGGCTCTACCTCAACGAGTGCCGTCGCATGGGCATCAAGGTGCTCGCGCCCGACGTCAACGAGTCGAGCGGCAACTTCACCGCCGTGAACGGCGACGTGCGCTTCGGCCTCGGCGCGGTGCGCAACGTCGGCTCCTCGGTCGTCGAGCAGATCGTCGCCGCGCGGGAGAAGGATGGCGCGTTCGTGTCCTTCCACGACTTCCTGCGCAAGATCCCGCTGCAGGTCGCCAACAAGCGCACGGTCGAGTCGCTCATCAAGGCGGGCGCGTTCGACTCGCTCGGAGCGACCCGCAGGGCGCTGCTCGAGATCCACGAGGATGCCGTGGACTCCTCGGTCTCGATGAAGCGTGCCGAGGCGCACGGCCAGGTCGGCTTCGACTTCGACTCGCTGTGGGACGAACCGCACGAGGAACACGCGCGTGCCCGACCGCCCCGAGTGGTCGAAGCGCGACAAGCTCGCGTTCGAGCGCGAGATGCTCGGGCTCTACGTCTCCGATCACCCGCTCGCAGGCCTCGAGGCGAACCTCGCGAAGCACCAGACCGTCTCGATCACCGAGCTGCTGGGCGGCGACGCCGCGGCCGACGGCGAGCAGGTCACGATCGCGGGCCTCGTGACGAGCGTGCAGCACCGCGTCGCCCGCAACAGCGGCAACCAGTACGGCATCGTCATGGTCGAGGACTTCGGCGGCGAGATCAGCGTCATGTTCCTCGGCAAGACCTACCAGGAGTTCTCGCCCGCGCTCTCGAACGACTCGATCGTGGTCGTCCGCGGCCGGGTGAGCCTGCGCGACGACGGGATGAACCTGCACGCCGTGAGCATGTTCACGCCCGACATCGGCCCGAGTCTCGGAGCCGGACCGCTCGTGATCTCGGTGCCGGAGTTCCGCGCGACGACCGATGTGGTCTCGGCGCTGAACGACGTGCTCATCCGTCACTCCGGCGAGAACGAGGTGCGCCTCAAGCTGCTGCGCGGCGACAGTGCGCGCGTGTTCGAGATCCCGTACCCGGTGACGGTGTCGGCCGACCTGTATGGGGAACTCAAGACGCTGCTCGGACCGAATTGCCTCGGCTGACGGCTACGGCCCGTTGACCGTGTACGGGTCGTTCCCGACGCGCGCACCGCGCTCGAACGCGCGAACCGCCGCCATCTCGTCCTCGGTGAGGTCGAAGTCGAAGACGTCGAGATTCTCGATCATCCGTGCACGGGTGCTGGTCTTCGGGATCGCGATGTAGCCCTGCTGCACGTGCCAGCGCAGGATGACCTGCGGCACGGTCTTGTCGTGCGCCTGCGCGATCGCGGCCAGCGCGGCATCCTCGAGGATCCTCCCGTTCGCGAGCGGACTGTACGACTCGGTGAGGATGCCGTGGGCCACCCCGAACGCGCTCGCCTCGGCCTGCTGGTGCTCGGGATGCACCTCGATCTGGTTCACCGCGGGCACCGTGCCGGTCTCGTCGAACAGTCGCTGCAGGTGCTCGGGCATGAAGTTCGAAACGCCGATCGCCTTCGCCCGACCACTGGCCGAGATCGTCTCGAGTGCGCGCCAGCTCTCGACGTAGCGATCGACCCCCGGCATCGGCCAGTGGATGAGGTAGAGGTCGACGTAGTCCAGGCCGAGCCGCTCGAGACTCGCATCGAACGCGTCGAATGCCTCCTGCGTGCCATGGTCGGTGTTGAACAGCTTCGTGGTGATGAACAGCTCGCTGCGCGGGATGCCGCTCGAGGCGACCGCACGTCCCACCTCGCGTTCGTTGTGGTAGATCATCGCGGTGTCGAGGTGGCGGTAGCCGACCTCGAGCGCCTGGCCGATCACCTGCTCGCCGTCCTGCTCGATCTGCCACACGCCGAAGCCCAACTGCGGGATCGACGCCCCCGTGTTCATCGTGAGGGTTGGAGACAGCTCGACCATGGGGCTCCTAGCGGGACGGTGTGGTGGACGCGCGCGAGACCACGCGGCACGGCAGCGCGGTGGTCCCTGGTTCGACCGCGCCACCCATCGCCGCGAACAGCGCCTGCGCAGCGGTGCGGCCGAGGATCTCGAGATTCATGTCGACGGTGGACAGCGGCGGGCGGGACTGGGTCGCGATCGGCTCCCAGTTGTCGTGGCCCATCACCGCGATGTCCGAGGGGATGTCGCGACCGAGCTCCCGCAGCGCATCGATGACGCCGCGCGCGATCTGGTCGGAGCCGCAGAGCACCGCGTCGAGTCCCGGCTCGCGCTCGAGCAGGACGCGCGTCATCCCGCGACCCCACTCCTCGGTCCACGAGCCGAAGTACGCCTCTCCGCCCACGAGCGACAGCCCCGCCGCATGGAGGCGCTCGGTCGCGCCCTCCACCCGATCGCGGGCCGCTGCGTAGGTGCGGTCACCCGAGACGTAGGCGATGCTGCGGCGCCCGGACTGCAGCAGGTGGTCGACGGCCATCCGTCCGGCTCCGACGTTGTCGCTCACGATCGAGCGGTCGCGCACGTCGTCGCTCGGGGCGTACGCGTACACGACGGGCACGGGCAGACCCTGCCCGAGGGAGGGGCGCGGGTCGGTCTTGTCGCCCACGATGATGAGTCCGTCGACGCGGCGGTCGAGCAGGGACTTGAGGTGATGCTGCTCGCGGATCGTGTCGCCGCGTGCATCGCACAGCAGCACCGACACGCTGTCGGCGCCGAACGCGTCCTCGGCTCCCATCAGGATCGGCAGTGAGAACCGTCCCTCGAGGTCGTTCGTGAGCAGGCCCACGGTGCCGGTCTTGCCGGCGAGCAGGCTCTGGGCCAGCGGGTTCGGCGAGAAGCCGAGTTGTTCGGCGGCCCGCTTGACGCGTTCCCGGGTCTCCGGGCGCACCTGGCCGCGCTCGTTGAGTGACTTGGAGACGGTGCCGATCGAGACGCCGGCGAGGCGCGCGACGTCGTTCACCGTGGCGCGCTTGCGCTCAACGGGTGCGTGCGTCTCGGCGTTCGGGCCGTCCATCGAGTTCCCTGTCCTTGACCATTCGGAGATGGTCGCTCTAGTATCGCCCCAAACGGAAAAGCTTTTCTGGAATTTTCCGAAACTCGGCCCGATCCCTGATGAATCAAGCCGAAAACGATGTGTCGCACCCACTGTACTGGTCGATATCGGTGACGACACGTCAGCACCAAGCAGAAGCCGGACAGAGCGTCCGGTCGCTCGACGGAGAGCAGGAGGACACCACGACATGACCACCAGGAGCGGTTCACACGGCTGGAGGGCGGCCGCAGCCCTCGCGGTGACGGCGGCACTCGTCTTCACCCTCGGCGCATGCCAGACCGGAGGCGGAGGTGGGGGTGACACCGGAGGCGGGTCCACCGATCCGCTCGGCGTCGACGACGGAACGGAGCTCACGCTCTGGTCGCGTGCGGCGACCGAGGCGAGCACCCAGGCCCTCGTCGACGCGTACAACGCATCGCACGAGAACCAGGTCGCACTGACGATCATCCCGACGGACGACTTCGTGACGAAGGTCGGCGCCTCCGCCACGACCGGTGGCCTGCCCGACATGCTGTCGGCGGACATCGTGTTCGTGCCGAACTGGACGTCGCAGGGCCTGTTCAGCGACATCACGAGTCGCATCGACGGCCTGCCGTTCGTGGACGACATCGCGCAGTCGCACATCGACGCCGGAACGTGGGAGGGCAAGAAGTACGTGCTGCCCCACACGATGGACCTCTCGGTGCTGATGTGGAACAAGGACCTCTACGCGCAGGCTGGGCTCGACCCGGAGGTCGGTCCGGCCTCGCTCGAGGAGATGGCCGAGGACGCCCGCGCGGTCGATGCTCTCGGCGGCGATGTCGCCGGCACGTTCTTCGGTGGCAACTGCGGTGGATGCCTCGTCTTCACCTGGTGGCCCTCCATCTGGGCCCAGGGCGCCGACGTCATGAACGCCGAGGGCACCGAGGCACTGCTCGCGAGCGACGAGGCCGTCGCGGTCTACGACATCTACAAGGAGCTCTACGCCGACGGCATCATGTACCCGGGTGTCGAGGAGGAGACCGGCCCGACCTGGGTCGCTCCGTTCTCGGACGGCAAGATCGGCGTCATGCCCATGCCGTCGACGCTGCTCGGCAGCCTTCCGGAGACCACCGGTGTCGCGCCGCTCCCGGGTCCGACCGGTGGCGGGTCGACGTTCGTCGGCGGTGACGGCATCGGCATCAGCAAGGACAGCACCAAGGCCGATGCGGCCTGGAACTTCCTGGCCTGGACGATGTCGGACGAAGCGCAGATCGAGGTGGTCGCCAAGGCGGGCAACGTCGTGGCGCGCACCGACCTCGCGAACAACAAGTACTCCGAGGCCGACCCGCGCGTGGTGACGATCAACGAGATCGCCGCCGACGGCGTGACGCCGTTCGCGGTGAACTTCAACGCCGCGTTCAACAACCCCGGGAGCCCGTGGATCGCCCTGTACCGCAACTACGTGTTCGGTGACGGGTCCAGCCTGGAAGCGGACAACGACGCCATCACGGCCGAGCTGTCCCGCTAGATCCCGCAGATCGGCGCCCGGACACGCGCACCCGACGCGTGTCCGGGCGATCCGATGATCGGCCCCGCTGATCGCCGGCCCCACCCTGGAGCGTCATGAGCACGAATCGCATCGCCTGGTACCGCCGGCGATCCACCAAGGGCATGCTGTACGCCCTGCCCGTCACGGTGTTCGTGATCGTGCTCTTCATCATCCCGCTCGGGATGGTGGTCTGGATGTCGTTCAGCGACTGGACCCTGATCGGTGGATTCCGCGGCCCGAACTTCCCGGACAACTTCTCCAGCCCACCGACCGAGACCGGCATCCAGTACGGGGTGCTGAACGACCCGAAGCTGTTCAAGGCGATCGGGTTCACCCTCAAGTACACGGCGATCGTCACGGTCGTGCTCCTCGGCCTCGCCCTCCTGATCGCCCTGCTCGTGCAGGAGGCGAGTCGGTGGAACTCGTTCCTGCGCACCGCGATCCTGATCCCGAGCGCTCTGGGCCTCGCGAGTGCATCCCTGCTGTTCTACGGGATCTACACGCCGGCCTACGGTCCGATCAATCCGATCCTGCACTTCCTCAACATCACCCAGGAGCAGATCTCGTTCCTCGGCTCGCCCGACGGAGCGCTGTGGTCCACGGTCGCGCTCATCATCTGGCGCTACACCGGCTTCTACATGCTCATCCTGCTCGTCGGTCTGCAGGCGATCTCGACCGACATCTACGAGGCCGCTCGCATCGACGGTGCGAACCGGTGGCAGATCTTCCGGACGATCACGCTGCCGCTGCTGCGTCCGTCGATCGCGCTCACCGTCATCCTGTGCGTCACCGGGTCGCTGCTCGCGTTCGACCAGTTCTTCATCCTGACCAAGGGCGGGCCGGATGACTCGACCATGACCCTCGTGCAGCTCATCTACTTCGAGGCGTTCGGTCGCCAGGACCTGGGCGCGGCTGCCGCGTTCAGCGTGCTGGTGCTCATCGCCCTCGTCATCATCAACGTGGTGCAGTTCCGCGCCCTGCGAACGAAGGACTAGCCCCATGACATTCCTGAAATCGCTCGTGCGGATGCCGTTCTACGTCATCACGGGGGCCATCGCGATCCTGTTCATCTCGCCGCTGGTCTGGGCGGCGTTCATCTCGGTGGCCCCGTATCGGTCGACCCGGCAGCAGGAGGGCTTCGGGTTCAACAACTACGCGACCCTGAACGAGGGCCTCGGTGGACCGGATCAGCCGCCGTCGCTCGCCGACTTCGTGCTCAACAGCGTGATCATCTCCGGACTCACGGTGCTGTTCACGCTCGTGCTCTCGATCCTCGCGGGGTACGCGTTCGCGCGCTTCCAGTTCCGGCTCAAGAACGCGCTGTTCCTCGCGATCCTCGCGATCATCATGGTGCCGTACGCGAGCCTGCTCATCCCGCTCTACGTCATGCTCAACGCGATCAACCTCGACAACACGCTGCTCGGCGTGAGCCTGGTGATCACGGTGTTCCAGCTGCCGTTCTCGATCTTCATGATGCGGATCGCGTTCGAGGCGATCCCGCTCGAGCTGGAGGAGTCCGCCCTCGTCGACGGGTGCACGAGCTTCGGCGCCCTCGTGCGCGTGCTGCTGCCATCCGCACTCCCGGGCGTGATCACGGTCGGGCTGTTCTCGTTCCTCGCCGCCTGGAACGACTTCATCGCGCCGCTCATCATCCTCAACGACCCGATGCGATATCCGCTGCCGCTCGCGGTCGCGACCCTTCGGCAGGAGACGATGGGCGCGGTCGACTACGGCGTGACCCAGGCCGGCGTCGTGGTGCTCGCGCTGCCGTGCGTGATCCTGTTCCTGGTGCTCCAGCGCTTCTACGTCAAGGGCTTCATGTCGGGAGCGCTGAAGGGATGAGCGCACAGGATGCCGCGACCCCGGTCGCCCCGACCGTGGCGACCCCGCTCAGCCCCGTGCCGCTCACCGCGGTGCGCATCGAGGGGGGATTCCTCGCGCGGCTGCAACTCCGCAACCGGGACGGGGTGCTCGGGCACACCTTCGGCTGGCTGGAGAAGTCGGGCTGGGCGGGAAACTTCAGGCTCGCGGCATCCGGTGGTCTGCCCGCCGGACGGCAGGGGCGCGAGTTCTCGGACTCGGAGATCTACAAGGTGCTCGAGGCGCACTCGTGGGAGTTCGCGCGAACCGGCGATGCCGATCTCGCGCGTCGCATCGAGGAGCTGACGTCGCTCGTCGCGGGCGCGCAGGAGTCCGACGGGTACGTCAACACCAACTTCGGTCGCGCGGGCCAGCAGCCGCGCTACAGCGACCTCGAGTGGGGGCACGAGCTGTACTGCTACGGGCACCTGCTCCAGGCCGCGGTCGCGCGCGGTCGCACGGTGGGACTCGACGACCCGCTCGTCGCGATCGGTCGCCGGGTCGCGGATCACGTCTGCGCCGAATTCGGTCCGGAGGCACGCAACGGCATCTGCGGGCATCCGAGCATCGAGCTCGGCCTGCTCGAGTTCGGCCGGCTGACCCGCGAGCAGCGTTACGTGGACCAGGCCGCACTGTTCCTCGAGCGGCGCGGGCACGGAACGCTCGGACCCATCCAGTTCCCGCCGGAGTACTTCCAGGACGACATCCCGATCCGCGACGCGACCGTCCTGCGCGGCCACGCGGTGCGCGCGCTCTACCTGAGCGCCGCCGCGGTGGATGCCGCGGTCGAAGCATCCGACGCCTCACTGCTGGCCGCGCTCGAGCGCCAGTGGGAGTCCACGGTCGCGCGACGGACGTACCTCACCGGAGGGATGGGCTCGCACCATTCGGACGAGGCCTACGGTGACGACTTCGAGCTGCCGCCGGATCGTGCGTACTGCGAGTCCTGCGCGAGTGTTGCGGCGTTCATGTTCAGCTGGCGGCTGCTGCTCGCGACCGGCAACGAGCGCTACGCGGACTTCATGGAGCGCCTGCTCTACAACATGATCGCCACCGCGTCCGCCGATGACGGCCGGAGCTTCTTCTACACGAACACCCTCCACCAGCGCACCGAGACACCGTCGCCTCCCGAGGGCACCATCTCGCGGGTCGGCGCGGGCGCGCGCGGCGAGTGGTTCGACGTGTCGTGCTGCCCGCCGAACGTGTCGCGCACGATGGCGTCGCTCGGGGCGTACCTCGCGACGGTGTCGGGGGCGGGCGTGCGCATCCACCAGTACGCATCGGCGGACCTCGAACTCGCGCTGCCGAGCGGTCCCGTCGTGCTGCGGATGGAGGCCGACTACCCGCGCTCCGGTCGCGTCGCCGTGACGGTGGTGGGCGCATCCGATCCGTTCGAGCTCGGCCTGCGGGTGCCGGCGTGGGCATCGGGCGCGACCTTGGCGACGCCGTCGGGAATGCAGCGCGACCTCGCAGCCAGGTGTCGCCACGGCAACCGTCGGCGCGGGCGACACGATCGTGCTCGATCTCCCGATCGCACCGCGCTTCACCTTCCCTGATCAGCGCATCGACGCGGTTCGCGGCAGCGTCGCGGTCGAGCGCGGTCCTGAGGTGCTGTGCCTGGAGTCCGTCGACCTGCCGGGGGGCCGGTCCGTCGACGACTTCGTCGTGGATGTCGCGGTGCCGCCCGCCGAGGCCGACGGTGTCGTCATGGCAGCCGGCGCCCTGCACGCCGACGATCCGGCGGCCTGGCCGTACGGACCCGCGGGGGACTGGGGCCGCTCGACCGCCGCGCGGGTGGCGCTGCGGCCGTACCACGACTGGGCGAACCGCGGCCCGTCCACCATGCGGATCTGGCTGCGCCGCGAGTAGCGATCGCGCGCGCCGGCCGCGGAGTGACCCTCGCAGCGCTCGATAGGCTTGGCGGGCCATGCTCAGGATCATCGACCTCCGCGACCTCGTGCTCGACCGGGCGGGGCTCGCCGCCGTCGTGCCGCGGGCGCAGCTGGATGTCGCCGCGGCATCCGCCATCGCCGCCGAGCTCATCGACGACGTGCGCGCGCGCGGCGAGGCCGCCCTGCTCGACCAGGCGGAACGCCTCGACGGGGTGCGACCGGAACGCATCCGCATCCACGCCGACGAGATCTCCAGGGCCGTCCGGGCGCTGCCACCCGAAGTCCGCTCCGCACTCGAGACCGGGATCGAGCGGGTGCGCGCCGCCACCAAGGCGCAGGTGCCGCAGAGCTCGGTGACGACGCTCGGGCCGGGGGCGGAGATCATCCAGCGCTGGCAGCCCATCGACCGGGTCGGGTTCTACGTGCCGGGGGGCAAGGCGGTCTATCCGTCGAGCGTCGTGATGAACGTGGTGCCCGCGCAGGTCGCCGGCGTCGGGTCGATCGCGCTCGCGTCGCCGCCGCAGTCCGCGTTCCAGGGCGCGGTGCATCCCACGATCCTCGGCGCCGCCGGACTGCTCGGCATCGAGGAGGTCTACGCGATGGGCGGGGCGGGCGCGATCGGCGCGCTCGCCTACGGCGTGCCGGGGCTGGACCTCGACGCCGTCGACGTCATCACGGGACCGGGCAACGTCTACGTCGCCGCCGCGAAGCGACTCGTGCGCGGCGTGGTCGGCATCGACTCCGAGGCGGGACCGACCGAGATCCTCGTGATCGCGGATGCCACCGCCGACCCCGACCTCGTCGCCGCCGACCTCGTGAGCCAGGCCGAGCACGACGAGCTCGCGGCCGCGGTGCTCGTCACGGATTCGCCGGAGTTCGCGTCCGCCGTCTCCGCCGCCGTCGAGCGGCGTGCCACCACGACGAAGCACGCCGAGCGCGTGCGCACCGCGCTGGACGGCGAGCAATCCGCGATCGTGCTCGTCGGGTCACTCGAGATGGCCGCGGCGTTCAGCAATGCGTACGGGCCCGAGCACCTCGAGCTGCAGACCGAGCAGCCGGGCGCGGTGCTCGACCTCATCACGAGTGCCGGCGCGATCTTCCTCGGTGCGGCCTCCCCGGTGAGCCTCGGCGACTACCTCGCCGGGTCGAACCACGTGCTTCCGACCGGCGGCCAGGCGCGCTTCTCGTCCGGGCTCGGTGCGTACACGTTCCTGCGCCCGCAGCAGGTGATCAACTACGACATCGCGGCCCTGCGTGCCGTCGAGTCCCAGATCGTCGCCCTGAGCACCGCCGAGGACCTCCCGGCCCACGGCGACGCCGTCACCGCTCGTTTCGAGGGTGAACCGCCCTCGAGCTGAACACCGCGAGTACCATTGAACGCATGTTCTGCCCGTTCTGCCGCCACCCCGATAGCCGGGTGATCGACTCGCGGACGAGCGACGACGGCCTGGCGATCCGCCGCCGGCGCCAGTGCCCCGAGTGCGGCCGCCGGTTCAGCACCACCGAGACCGCGTCGCTCTCGGTGATCAAGCGCAACGGCGTGATCGAGCCGTTCAGTCGCGAGAAGATCGTCTCGGGCGTGCGCAAGGCCTGCCAGGGCCGGCCCGTGACCGACACCGATCTCGCGGTGCTCGCGCAGAAGGTCGAGGAGACCATCCGTGCGACCGGCGCCGCGCAGATCGACGCCAACGACATCGGCCTCGCGATCCTGCCGCCGCTGCGCGAACTCGACGAGGTGGCCTACCTCCGCTTCGCGAGCGTCTACCAGGGCTTCGACTCGCTCGAGGACTTCGAGACCGCGATCACGCTGCTCAAGATCGACCACGCGTCGGCCGACGCGCCCGCCGAGTCGCCCGCGAGCTGAGTCGCCGCCAACCGGTCCGGCGCGAGTGCCATACCCTTGGCACGGCATGTATCGCGCATTCTTCCGGGTGGTCCTCACCCGCATGGACCCCGAGCGGGCGCATCGGCTCGCGTACCGCGTCATCCAGCTCATGGCCGCGGTCGGCATCGGCCGGCTCGTGCACCGGTTCACCAGACCTGATCCGTCGCTTGCGGGTCACCGCGCTCGGGCCTCGAGTTCGAGTCCCCGTTCGGCGTGGCCGCGGGCTTCGACAAGGAGGGTGATGCCCTCGCCGGGCTGCACCAGCTCGGGTTCGGGCACATCGAGGTCGGCACGATCACGGCGCACGCGCAGCCGGGCAATCCGAAGCCGCGACTGTTCCGCCTGGTCGCCGATCGGGCCGTGATCAACCGCATGGGGTTCAACAACCACGGGGCGAGCGCCGCGGCGGAGGTGCTGCGGAGGGCTCGCGCGCGTCGCATCCGGCCCGTCATCGGCGTGAACATCGGCAAGTCGCGCATCGTCGAGGTGGATGACGCCACCCCCGACTACCTCGCGAGCACCGCCCTGCTCGCTCCGCACGCCGACTACCTCGTGGTCAACGTCAGCTCACCGAACACCCCTGGACTCCGCGGCCTCCAGGAGCTCGACAAGCTCGAGCCCCTGCTCGCTGCTGTGAAGGGCGCGGCGCTGCGGGATGACGCGATGCCCGTCCCCGTGCTCGTGAAGGTCGCCCCCGACCTCACTGACGAGCAGGCGACCCGCATCGCGGAACTCGCCGTGCGGCTCGGGTTGGACGGCATCATCGCCACCAATACGACCCTCTCCCGGGAGGGCCTGCGTACGGATGCAGCGGTGGTCGAGGCGGCCGGAGCCGGGGGAGTCTCGGGTCCGCCGGTCGCGGAGCGCTCACTCGCGATGCTCAAGCTGATCCGCTCGGTCGTCCCGGCGGACTTCTGCGTGATCTCAGCCGGGGGAGTTGAAACGGCCGCCGACGTCGCCGAACGACTCGCCGCCGGAGCGACGCTCGTGCAGGGCTACACGGCCTTCCTCTACCGCGGCCCGCTCTGGGCCCGCGACATCAACCGCGGCCTCGCACGCATGCAAAGCTCGTAGACGCGCCCCGAATCGAGCGGCGCCTCGCCACGAACAACGACGCAAGGTATCTCGTCTGGTGATCCCGGGCGAAATCTCGATCGCATCGTGATTTCGAACGGACGACGCGCGCCGCCGAGCGGCGCGCCCTTAGGCAGGGAACTGCCCGCGCTTCACCTGCGGCTTCGGCAGTCGCATCGGGCGCAGCTGCAGCGCCCGCATCGCGGCGTACCAGCGCACCTTCTCGACCCGACCCTCACCGAACTTGGCAGCGAGCTTGCGGTTCAGCAGGAACCCGAGCACGACGCAGTCGCCGATCGCGAGGATGAAGAACGCCCAGATCGCGATGAAGCCGATCATCGTGACTTCGGCGATCGGGATGAGCGACGAGATGATGAGCAGCACCATGAACGGGATCATCAGCTCCCCGATGCTGAACCGCGCGTCGACGTAATCGCGCACGTACTTCTTCTGCGGGCCGCGGTCGCGGATCGGCAGGTACTTCTCCTCGCCGCGCGCCATGCCGATGCGGGCGCGCTCGCGCGCCTCGGCCATCTGCTCGCGGGAGACCTTGCGGGCCGCCGCACGGTCGCTGGAGACGAGCGGACGCTTCCTCGCGTCCTCCTTCTCCTTGCGGGTCGGGGTGGGCCGGCCCTTGCCCGAGGAGAGGCTGTCCTCGTTCAGCGTCGTCCCGGGAGTGGTGCCCGCGGGTGGGGTCGTCTTGGCCATTGCTTAAGATTAGTCGCATGACTGCGACGCTGCCCCCTACGTCCGAGCTCGAGGCCCTGCGTGAGGCGGTGGGAGCCGGGATGCCGGTGGCCGTCGCCGACCTCGGCAACCTGGTCCGCATCCCGTCCGTGTCGTGGGACGGATTCGACCCCGCCAACGTGATCGCGAGTGCGGAGGCCGCCAAGGCGCTGCTCGAGGGGCTCGGGGTGTTCGAGACCGTCGAGGTGTCCCGCGCGCCGAAGCCGGACGGCGAACTCGGCCAGCCCGCGGTGCTCGCCGTGCGCAAGGCCAGGAACGGCAAGCCGACGATCATGCTCTACGCGCACCACGACGTGCAGCCGCCCGGGCAGGAGGAGGACTGGGAGTCCACGCCGTTCGAGCCGACCATCCGGGGCGATCGGATGTACGGCCGCGGCGCGGCGGATGACAAGGCCGGCGTCATGGCGCACGTGGCCGCCATCCGTGCCTTCACCGCGGTGGCCGGCACCGACTTCGACCTCGGCCTCGTCGCGTTCTTCGAGGGCGAGGAGGAGTTCGGCTCCCGCTCGTTCGCGAAGTTCATCGTGCAGCACCGCGAGCAGCTCGCCGCCGACGTCATCGTCGTCGCCGACTCGGACAACTGGGACATCGACACCCCCGCGCTCACCGTGGGCCTGCGCGGCAACGTGACGTTCAAGCTGAAGATCTCCACGCTCGCCCATGCTTCGCACTCCGGGATGTTCGGAGGCGCGGCCCCCGATGCCATGCTCGCCGCGACGCGCCTGCTCGCCACCCTCCACGCCGAGGACGGCTCGGTCGCGGTCGCCGGACTCACGTCGCGCGACGCCGACACCCCCGACTACTCGGAGGAGAAGCTCGCCCACGAGGCCGCGCTGCTGCCGGGTGTGACGGCGGTCGGGCACGGCGAGGTGCTGTCCCGCCTGTGGAACCAGCCCGCCATCACGGTCACCGGCATCGATGCGCCGACCGTCGTGAACGCATCCAACACGCTCGTGCCCTCCGTGACCGTCAAGATCAGCGCGCGCATCGCGCCGGGACAGACCGCCGCCGAAGCCTTCACCGCACTCGAGGCACACCTGCGGGCGAACGCACCCTTCGGCGCGAACCTCGAGATCAGCGACGTCGACCAGGGCAACGGGTTCCTGGTGGACACCTCGGGCTGGGCGGTCGCCGAGGCGAAGCACGCCATGCACGAGGCGTGGGGCGTCGAGCCGCTCGAGACCGGGGTCGGCGGTTCCATCCCGTTCATCTCGGATCTGGTGGAGGTGTTCCCGGCGGCGCAGATCCTCGTCACGGGCGTCGAGGACCCGGACTCGCGGGCGCACAGCCCGAACGAGTCCCTGCACCTCGGGGTTTTCCAGCGGGCCATCCTGACCGAAGCCGTGCTGCTGGCGCGTCTCGAGGCATCCACCCTCGACAACCGGGCGTAGAATCGCATCATGACCGACACGATGACTCCCGCCGTCGAGGCTCCCGCGCACGGCGTCTCCCTCACCGAGGCCGCCGCCGGCAAGGTGAAGAGCCTGCTCGCCCAGGAGGGTCGCGACGACCTCCGCCTGCGCCTCGCCGTGCAGCCCGGTGGCTGCTCCGGACTCATCTACCAGCTCTACTTCGACGAGCGCAGCCTCGATGGTGACGCGGTCGTGGAGTTCGGCGACGGTGTCGAGGTCGTGCTCGACAAGATGAGCGTGCCGTATCTCGATGGCGCGTCCATCGACTTCGAGGACACGATCCAGAAGCAGGGCTTCACGATCGACAACCCGAACGCCGCGGGTAGCTGCGCCTGTGGAGACAGCTTCCACTGACGCGAAGAGACTTGAACCGAAAGGCGGGCCGAAGGGCCCGTCTTTCGTCGTTTTCGGGGCTGCGTGTGCGCGTGAGCGGGCACCGTCTCGGCTATAGACTGAGGCAGACAGAGTCCGTCATTCGAGAGGTTCCACTGGTGCGTTCGATCCGCAACCGTCGTCTCCGCTGGGCAGCGATTCCGATCGTGTTCGCCATGTCGGTGGTGCTCGCAGGATGCACCCAGGAGCAATTGCAGGGCTGGCTCCCCACCGAGCCCGGCACGACCAATCAGGTCGACCGCGTCATCGGGCTCTGGGTCACATCGTGGATCGTGCTGCTCGCGGTCGGTGTCGTCACGTGGGGCCTCATCATCTGGGCCGCGGTCGTCTACCGCCGCCGCAAGGGGCAGTCCGGTCTCCCGGTGCAGCTGCGCTACAACCTGCCGATCGAGATCTTCTACACGATCGTGCCGCTCATCCTCGTGCTCGGGTTCTTCGCGTTCACCGCGCGTGACCAGCAGGAGATCGAGGCGCCGCTGCCCGATCCCGACGTGCAGATCGAGGTCTTCGGCAAGCGCTGGGCGTGGGATTTCAACTACGTCAAGGAGGACGTCTTCAGCGCGGGCGTCCAGGCGGAGGAGCGTGCCGACGGCACGATCGACGCGGATGACGTGCCCGTGCTCTACCTGCCGGTCGGCGCCAAGGTCGAGGTCAAGATCGAGTCGCGCGACGTCATCCACTCGTTCTGGATCGTCGAGTTCCTCTACAAGAAGGACATGATCCCCGGCAAGAGCAACTACTGGTACTTCATCCCCGAGAAGGAGGGCGTGTACCAGGGCAAGTGCGCCGAGCTCTGCGGCGAGTACCACTCGCTCATGCTCTTCGAGGTGCACGTCGTGTCGCAGGCCGAGTACGACGCCTACATCGAGACGCTGCGCAACGGCGACGGCGTGAGCTCGGGCGACGGCCAGCTCAGCGGCGAGTACGACACGAATTCGAACCTGCCCGGCAACGGCGCGCCCAGCGAGAACGAGGACTAGGCCGATGACGACAGCAACCGCGACGCGCCCGTTCGGCACCGCGAAGGTCGAGCGCAAGGGCAACATCATCGTCAAGTGGGTCACGACGACCGACCACAAGACCATCGGCTACCTGTACCTGATCACGTCGTTCCTGTTCTTCTGCCTCGGCGGCGTCATGGCCCTCGTCATGCGCGCGCAGCTGTTCGCGCCGGGCCTGAACATCGTGCCGACGGGGGAGCAGTACAACCAGCTCTTCACGATGCACGGCACGATCATGCTGCTGCTGTTCGCGACGCCGCTGTTCGCCGGCTTCGCCAACGTGGTCATGCCACTGCAGATCGGCGCGCCCGACGTGGCGTTCCCGAAGCTCAACGCGTTCGCGTACTGGCTGTTCCTGTTCGGCGGCATCATGACGGTCGCGGGCTTCCTCACTCCGCAGGGCGCCGCAGCGTTCGGCTGGACCGCCTACGCGCCGCTGTCGAGCGAGACCTTCAGCCCGGGATTCGGGGCCAACCTCTGGGTGATGGGCCTCGCCCTCGCCGGCTTCGGAACGATCCTCGGTGCAGTGAACTTCACCACGACGATCATCACGATGCGCGCGCCCGGCATGACCATGTTCCGGATGTCGATCTTCAGCTGGAACACGCTCGTCACGTCGCTGCTCGTGATCATGGCGTTCCCGGTGCTCGCTGCCGCGCTCCTTGCGCTCGGTGCCGACCGCATCTTCGACGCGCACATCTACGACCCGGCCAATGGCGGCGTGCTGCTCTGGCAGCACCTGTTCTGGTTCTTCGGGCATCCAGAGGTCTACATCATCGCGCTGCCGTTCTTCGGCATCATCTCCGAAGTGCTGCCGGTGTTCAGCCGCAAGCCGATCTTCGGCTACCGCACCCTGATCTACGCAACGATCGCGATCGCCGCCCTGTCGGTCACCGTCTGGGCGCACCACATGTACGTGACGGGCTCGGTGCTGCTGCCGTTCTTCGCCCTCATGACGATGCTCATCGCGGTGCCCACCGGCGTGAAGATCTTCAACTGGATCGGCACGATGTGGCGCGGCTCGGTGACGTTCGAGACTCCGATGCTGTGGGCGATCGGCTTCCTCATCACGTTCACGTTCGGTGGCCTCACCGGTGTGATCCTGGCGTCGCCGCCGCTCGACTTCCATGTCTCCGACACCTATTTCGTCGTCGCGCACTTCCACTACGTCGTGTTCGGAACCGTGGTGTTCGCGATGTTCGCGGGCTTCTACTTCTGGTGGCCGAAGTGGACCGGGAAGATGCTGGATGAGCGGCTGGGCAAGCTGCACTTCTGGCTGCTCTTCATCGGCTTCCACACCACGTTCCTCATCCAGCACTGGATCGGCGTCATCGCGATGCCGCGCCGCTACCGCTCGTACCTCGAGGAGGACGGCGTGACGTGGATGAACCAGGTCTCGACCATCGGTGCGGCCATCCTGGCACTCTCGATGCTGCCGTTCTTCTACAACGTGTTCATCACCGCGCGTCGCGCGCCCAAGGTGACGGTGGATGACCCGTGGGGCTTCGGCCGGTCACTCGAGTGGGCGACATCCTGCCCGCCGCCGCGGCACAACTTCACCTCGATCCCGCGCATCCGCTCCGAGTCGCCGGCGTTCGACCTCAATCACCCCGAGGCCGGCATCCCGGTGGGTGTGGGCGGTGTCGGGCCACTCAAGGATGCTCCGCAGGCTCCGGTGGTCGATCTCGCTGACGGAGAGGTGAAGTAGGCGTGGGTACCAATGTCAAGCTGTTCTGGATCCTCGCCGGGTTCTTCTTCCTCGCCGACGCGATCTACACGTTCTGGTCGCTGAACACGTACTGGCTCACCGTCGGTACCACGCTCGAGACCCCGTCGCCGGTCGAGTGGGTGGGTACCGTCGGCATCGCGCTCACCGGACTGCTGTCGGTGCTCATCGCGTTCTACCTCAACCTCGCGCACCGCGCGCAGGGCGGAGAGCTCGCCGAGGACCGCCTCGACGCCAACATCGACGACGGTGACGCCGAGCAGGGCTTCTTCAGCCCGTGGAGCTGGTGGCCGATGGTGCTCGCGTTCGGTGCAGCGCTGGTCTTCCTCGGCCTCGCCGTGGGCGTCTGGGTCTCGCTCATCGGCGGCCCGATCGCGTTCATCGCGATCGTCGGCTGGGTGTACGAGTACTACCGGCTCAACTTCGCCCGATGACCATACGGTCCGCGACCGCGGCGGACGCGGATGCGCTGTTCGGCCTCGTCGAGCAGCTCGGTCACGCGCTCAAGCCGGAGCGCGCCGCATTCGACCGCACCTTCGCCACGTACCTGTCGGGGGATGCCCCGGAGGTCGTGCTCTTCCTCGCCGAGGAGGAGGGCGCGGTCGTCGGCTACGTGCTCATGTCGGTCGTACCGCTGCTCTCGACGAACGGCCTCGCCGGCCAGCTCCAGGAGATCGTCGTCGACCAGTCCGGACGCGGCACCCACGTCGGCACGCAGCTCGTGCGTGCGGTCGAGGAGGAGTGCGTCCGTCGCGGCGTCACGCAGTTGACGGTGGCGGCCCGACGCGCCGGCGGCTTCTACGACCGCCTCGGTTACCACGAGAACGCCGAGTACATGCGCCGCTTCTTCGTCGACTAGGCACATGTCCGACGCCGTGCCGCGCTCACGCGATGAGCGCATCCGCGACACCATCGCTCGCTTCGAGCAGGACGTGGATGCCTGGGTGGCGACGGCCGCTCCGGCGGGGGAGCCGCACCTCGTTCCACTGTCGTTCCTGTGGTGGAACCAGCAGCTCGTGATCGCGACGGAGGACCGCTCGCCAACCATCCGAAACCTGCGCGCCTCCCCGTCCATCCGCCTGGGCATCGGCCTCGTCCGCGACGTCATCCTCGTGACCGGCACCGCCACCCTCATCCCGGCGCCCGACATCGACCGCACCGTCGCGGACGCCTTCGCCACGAAGGCCGGCTTCGACCCCCGAGAATCGAGCGGGTCGTACACCTACGCCTTCGTGACACCAACGTCGATCCGAGCCTGGCGAGAGGTCGACGAACTGCCGAACCGCGATCTGATGAAATCCGGCGCCTGGCTCTAGCCGCCCCAGGACAACGCACACAGGACCCCACGGGAGTGCGCCGGTCACCCGTGAACGTGCCGCGCGGTCGCGGCGCCGGCGCTCGCGGCGCCGGCGCTCGCGTACCGGGAGACCAGCGCGGGGGTTCGCTCCCGGAGGCTTTCGGAGCATCGCGAAGCGATGCGGAGACCCGCCTCCAGGCGCGGACACCCGAGGTGGGCGTCACATAGCGAACTAGTGCGCGTCGTGCTCGGAACGCTCGAGGTCCTTGGTCGTGACCGGCGCGATCCGGTCCTCGAAGAACCAGGTGGACGCCACAGCCCGCACCCGCTCCAGCGGCGAAATCCGTCCACGCTTGTCCGGTCGGATCATCAGCGGCTTGTAGTCCTCGAACGACACGAGCTTCCAGCGCTCGTAGTCGCTCAGCTGCTCGTGCACCTCGATGTACTCGCCGCCGGGCAGTCGCACGATGCGTCCGGACTCGTAGCCGTGGAGCGCGATCTCGCGGTCCTTCTTCTGGAGTCCGATGCAGATCCGCTTGGCGACGAAGTATGCCACGATCGGTCCGAGGATGGTGAGCGCCTGCAGTCCGTGCGTCACGCCCTCGATCGAGAGCTTGAAGTGCGTCGCGATGAGGTCCGAACTGGCCGCGGCCCACAGCATCGCGTAGAACGTCACGCCGGCGGCGCCGATCGCGGTGCGGGTCGGGGCGTTGCGAGGGCGGTCGGCGATGTGGTGCTCGCGCTTGTCGCCGCTGATCCACTGCTCGAAGAACGGGTAGAGCGCGACGAGCGCGAGGAACAGCGGCAGGATGAGCAGCGGCACGAGGATGTTGAGCGACAGGGTCGCGCCGAGGATCTCGAGCTCCCAGCCCGGCGGGATCAGGCGCAGCGCGCCATCCGCGAACCCGATGTACCAGTCCGGCTGCGTGCCGGCCGAGACGGGGGAGGGGTCGTACGGTCCGTAGACCCAGATCGGGTTGATCGTGACGGTCGCGGCGATGAGGACGAGCACGCCGAAGATGATGAAGAAGAAGCCACCGGCCTTCGCGGCGAACACCGGCATGATCGGCACGCCGACCACGTTCTCATTGGTGCGGCCGGGGCCGGCGAACTGGGTGTGCTTGTTGACGATGAGCAGCACCATGTGCACGCCCAGCGCGGCGACCAGGAGGGCCGGTCCGAGCAGGATGTGCACGGTGTAGAGCCGCCCGACGATGTCGGTGCCCGGGAACTCGCCGCCGAATACGAGGTAGGAGATCCACGTGCCGATGACGGGCACGCCCTTGACCATGCCGTCGATGATCCGCAGGCCGTTGCCGGACAGCAGGTCATCCGGAAGCGAGTAGCCGGTGAAGCCCTCGAGCATCGCGAGGATGAAGAGGGTGAAGCCGATGATCCAGTTGAGCTCGCGCGGCTTGCGGAACGCGCCCGTGAAGAACACGCGCAGCATGTGCAGGCCGATGGAGGCGATGAACAGCAGCGCGGCCCAGTGGTGCACCTGGCGCATGAGCAGGCCGCCGCGGATGTCGAACGAGATGTCGAGCGTGGACTGCATCGCCGCCGACATTTCGACGCCCTTGAGGCCGAGGTAGGAGCCCTCGTACTCGACCGGCACCATCGACGCCTGGAAGAAGAACGTGAGGAACGTGCCCGAGAGCAGGATGACGATGAAGCTGTAGAGCGCGACCTCGCCGAGCATGAACGACCAGTGGTCGGGGAAGATCTTGCGGCCGAGCTCGCGGACGAGCCCGGACAGCGCGGTGCGCTCGTCGATGTAGTTCGCGGCCCAGCCCGTGAACCGCTCGCCCTTGGTCTTCTCGAGCGTCGAGGACGGCGCGTCGGAAGCCTGGGTCGGTGTCTCGGTCTCGGTTGCGGTACTCATAGTTACAGCTTCCTCTCCCAGAAGCTCGGCCCAACGGGCTCGGTGAAATCGCTGCGCGCGATCAGGTAGCCGTCGGCATCCACCGTGATCGGAAGCTGGGGCAAGGGCGCTTGGCCGGTCCGAAGATGACCTCGGCCTCGCGGGTGATGTCGAACTGGCTCTGGTGGCACGGGCAGAGCAGGTGGTGCGTCTGCTGCTCGTACAGGGCGACGGGGCATCCGACGTGCGTGCAGATCTTGGAGTACGCGACGATGCCGTTGTAGCTCCAGTCCTCGCGGCCCGCGGAGATGTGAAGGTCGTCGGGCTTCAGACGGATGAGCAACACAGCCGCCTTGGCCTTCTGCTCGAGCTTGTCGTGCAGCTCGTTGAGTCCCTCGGGGATGACGTGCACGACCGACCCGAGCGTGAGGTCGGATGCACGGATCGGCGTCCCCTCCGGGTCGGTGGTGAGGCGCATGTCCTTCTCCCACATCGTGTGCTTGAGCTGCGCCACTGGATCCTGTGTGGGAGCCAGGTCGCGGAACAGCACGATCGCGGGAAGGGGGGACACCACGAGCGCACCGATCAGCGTGTTGCGGATCATCTTGCGGCGCGTGAAGCCGGACTCCTTGTTGCCGAGGGCGAACACCTCGACGGCCTTCTCGCGCGTGACGTCCGTGCCGCGCGTCGGGTGGCGGTACTCGACGAGGTCGTGGCCGTCCATGAGGGACTTCGACCAGTGCACCGCGCCGAAGCCGATGCCGAGCAGGCCGAGGGTGATGCCGATGCCGAGGAAGAGGTTGTTGAGCCGCACCGAGCCGACGTCGCCCGGGATGATCGGGAAGACGATGTAGGCGACGACGGCGATGATGCTGCCGATGATCGACACCGCGAACAGCCCGGAGACCCGACGCTCCTGCTGGCGCGCCTTGGCAGGGTCGAGGTCGGCGACGCGCGCGCGGTACGGCGGGAATCCGGGGTTCTCGACGCGGTCGGACTCGACGACGGCCGTGCCGGAAGCAGGCTGGTAGCTGCCGTACTTCTCGACCGACGTGCCGGTGGTCTCACCGGTGCCGTGCTCGTCTGCCATTCGTTGTCCCTCTGCCTTAGTTCGACTTCGCGGTCAGCCAGATCGTGATGCCCACGATCGCGCCGAGACCGAAGATCCAGATGAAGAGTCCCTCGGAGACCGGGCCGAGGCCGCCGAGCGTGAGTCCGCCGGCTGCCGGGGTGTTCTCGAGGTACTTCAGGTACGTGATGATGTTCGCCTTCTGCTCCGGCGTGATCGTCATGTCGTTGAACACCGGCATGTTCTGCGGGCCGGTGACCATGGCCTCGTAGATGTGCTGGGCGTCGACGCCAGCCAGCGCGGGGGCGAACTTGCCCTCGGTGAGCGCGCCACCGGCACCGGCGACGTTGTGGCACATGGCGCAGTTGACCCGGAACAGTTCGCCGCCGGCGGCGACATCGCCCTCACCGGTGAGGTACTCCTCGTCGGGGATGCCGGGACCGGCGCCCTTCGACGCGACGAACGTGTACAGCGCCTCGATCTGCTCCGCCGTGAACTGCGGCGGCTTCTGCTCGGCCTGTGGGCCGGACGCGGCGAGCGGCATGCGTCCGGTCGCGACCTGGAACTCGACGGCGGCGGCGCCGACCCCGATGAGGCTGGGGCCCTCCGAGGTGCCCTGCAGGTTCATCCCATGGCACGTCGCGCAGTTCGCGGCGAACAGCTTGCCACCCTCGTCGATGAGGGCGGTCTGCTCGACGCCGGTCTCGGCGGTCGCGCTCGTGGTGAACAGCGCGTACGCGCCACCGGTGCTCACGAGGCCGATCGTGATCAGCGCGATCGTCGCGAGGGGGCTGCGGCGTCCGCGCTTGCGGTCGATGGGCTTCGGCATGCGGCTGTCGGATTCCTTGGCTTGGGAGGTGCGGGTCATTTCAACACGTAGATGACGAGGAAGAGGCCGATCCACACCACGTCGACGAAGTGCCAGTAGTACGAGACGACGATGGCGCTCGTCGCCTCCTTGTGCGTGAAGTGCTTGACGGCGAAGATGCGCCCGATGAGCAGGATGAACGCGATGAGGCCACCGGTGACGTGCAGGCCGTGGAAGCCGGTCGTGAGGTAGAAGACCGAACCGTACGAGTCGCTCTGGAGCCCGATGTGCTCACTGACCAGCTGCGCATACTCGAAGATCTGGCCGACCACGAAGACTGCGCCGAGCGCGTAGGTGGCGTAGAGGAACTCGACGGCACCCCACTTGCGGAGGTTGAAGAGCCCGCCGGTGCGGCGACCCTGGAGGCGCTCGGCCCGGAACACCGCCCACTGGCAGGTGAAGGAGGAGGACACGAGCATCGGCCGTGTTGATCGCGGAGTACGTGACGTTGAGCTTCGCGGTCTGGAAGGCCCACAGGTCGGGGGACATCGAGCGGAGCGTGAAGTAGATGGCGAACAGCCCCGCGAAGAACATCACCTCGCTGCCGAGCCACACGATCACGCCGACCGCGACGGTGTTCGGCCGGTTGATCACAGGAGCCCCAGTGCCGCGGGCGATGGAGGCTGTACTCACCCTTCCATTATGGTCGAAAACCGGGCCTCCGTTTTGCGATTCCGGGGCCAGTCGCGCTCGGATCGTTAGGATTCGAGACATGGCGAGCGCACATTCGTGGCCGAGCATCCTCGGCACCCTCACCGACGGCGACGACCTGTCGATCGCGCAGGCGGACTGGGCCATGCGCAGCGTCATGGAAGGTGAAGCGACGTCGGCGCAATTGGCCGGTCTGCTGGTCGGATTGCGCATGAAGGGCGAGACCGTCGACGAGATCGTCGGCTTCCGGGATGCCGTGCTCGCGCACGCCGCGCCGCTGCCCGTCGACCCCATGGTGCTCGACATCGTGGGCACCGGCGGGGACCCGTACGGGGCGGTGCTGAACATCTCCTCGATCGCCTCGATCGTCGCCGCGGCGGCGGGCGTTCCCGTGGTCAAGCACGGCAACCGCGGTGCCAGTTCGGCCTCCGGGGCCTCCGATGTGCTCGCGGCCCTCGGCCTCGACCTCGACATCGAACCGGAGCGCGTGGCCGAGGTGCTCGGCGAGACCGGGATCACGTTCGCGTTCGCGGCGAAGTTCCATCCGGGGTTCCGGCACGCGGGTCCGACCCGCAAGGAGCTCGGCATCCCGACCCTGTTCAACATCCTCGGGCCGCTGTGCAACCCGGCCCGCCCCGAGGCATCCGCGGTCGGGGTCGCGAGCCTCGAGCGCGTGCCGCTCGTGGTCGGCGTGTTCCAGACCAGGGGGGCGACCGCGCTGGTCTACCGCGGCGACGACGGCATCGACAAGCTCACCACCACGGGACACAGCCACATCTGGGAAGTCAGCCGCGGATCGGTGACCGAGCACGATCTCGACCCGCTCGAGCTCGGGATCTCGCGCAGCGACATCCAGGACCTGCTGGGCAAGGATGCCGAGCACAATGCCGGCGTCGCGCGCGGCGTGCTCGCGGGGGAGCCCGGACCCGTGCGCGACATCGTGCTGCTGAACGCGGCCGCCGGGCTCGCGGCCTTCGCGCTCGCCCAGGACCCGGACCTGCAGCGCGAGCCGATCGTGGACCGCCTTGCGGCCGAACTGACCCGGGCAGCGGGGGTCGTGGACTCCGGTGCGGCGGCGGCCAAGCTCGAGCAGTGGGTGGCCGCGACCCGGCGGTAGGTCAAATCCGTCCAATCGCCGGATGACTCGCGCTGGCAGACTGGGCGGGTGATGACCGACAACCTCGCCCTGCAGACCGGGCGCACGCTCGAGGACTGGTACCCGGTGCTCGAGGCGACCGGCCTGGAGAAGCACACCGAGCTCATGAACCATCTCAAGTCGGAGCACGGTGTCAGCCACGGGTTCGCGAACACGATCGCGCTCGGCTACCGGTCGCGCGGCGTCTCGCTCGAGGACGACGACCTCGTGGACGCGCAGTACGCCGGGGCGAAGGCCGCGCTCCGACCCATCAACGACCGACTGGTCGAGATCGTGCGGGGCTTCGGGGATGACGTCGAAATCGCCCCGAAGCGCGCGAGCGTCTCGCTGCGCCGAAAGCTGCAGTTCGCGCTCATCGAGCCCACGAGTGCGAAGCGCGTGCAGCTCGGCATCCAGCTGAAGGGCGAGCCTGCCGGCGATCGGTTGCTCGCGTGGGGTGCGATGTGCTCGCACAAGGTGAATCTGGCGTCGCTCGAGGACATCGACGACGAACTGGTCGGGTGGTTGCGCGAGGCGTACGACCGCGCGGGGTAGTCCGCCGCGTCGCCGGCTAGTCGACCCAATCGAAGGTTCGTGTGACCGCCTTCTGCCAGCGCGCGAGCAGGATGTCGCGCTGCGCGTCATCCATCGCGGGTTCCCACCGCTTCGACTCCTGCCAGTTGGCGCGCAGCTCGTCGAGCCCGCTCCAGAAGCCGACCGCGAGACCGGCGGCGTAGGCGGCGCCCAGCGCGGTGGTCTCGGCGACGCGCGGGCGGACCACGGGCATCCCGAGGATGTCGGCCTGGAACTGCATGAGCAGGTCGTTCACCACCATGCCGCCGTCGACGCGGAGTTCGGTGAGCCGTTCGCCGGAGTCGGAGGCTGCGGCATCCATCACCTCACGGGTCTGGAACGCGGTCGACTCGAGGGCCGCGCGCACGATGTGGGCGCTCGTGACGAAACGGGTGAGGCCGAGGATGGCGCCGCGCGCATCCGGCCGCCAGTACGGGGCGAACAGGCCGCTGAAGGCCGGGACGACGTACACGCCGCCGTTGTCCTCGACGCTCAGGGCGACCTTCTCGGCGTCCTTCGCGTCCTTGATGATGCCGAGGTTGTCGCGCAGCCACTGGATGAGCGAGCCGGTGACCGCGATCGACCCCTCGAGGGCGTAGCGCGGGGCATCCTCGCCGATCCGGTAGGCGACGGTCGTGATGAGCCCGTGCTTCGAGTGCACGATCTCCTCGCCGGTGTTCACGATGAGGAAGTTGCCCGTGCCGTAGGTGTTCTTGGCCTCGCCGGGCTCGAACGCGACCTGGCCGAAGGTCGCGGCCTGCTGGTCGCCGAGGATGCCCGTGACCGGCACTTCGCGCAACAGGCTCTGGGTCGTGATGGTGCCGAACTCGCCAGACGAACTGCGGATCTCGGGGAGCATCGCACGCGGCACGCCGAATGCCTCGAGCAGTTCGTCGTGCCAGTCGAGCGTCTCGAGGTCCATGAGCAGGGTGCGCGAGGCGTTGGTCACGTCGGTCGCGTGCACGCCGGTGAGGTTCCACAGCAGCCAGGTGTCGGTCGTGCCGAACAGCAGCTCACCCGCCTCGGCTCGGGCGCGGGCGCCATCCACGTGTTCGAGGATCCACGCGATCTTGCTCGCCGAGAAGTAGGTCGCGAGGGGGAGCCCGGTGCGCTGCTTGAACCGGTCCGGGTCGCCGTCCGCGATGCGGTCGATGATGTCCTGTGTGCGGGTGTCCTGCCAGACGATCGCATTGTGAATCGGCACGCCGGTGGCCTTGTCCCACACGACGGTGGTCTCCCGCTGGTTGGTGATGCCCACGGCGACCACGTCGTGCCGGGTGAGGTTCGCGTTGCCGAGCGCGAGGCCGATGACCTCGCGGGTGTTCTTCCAGATCTCGGTGGCGTCGTGCTCGACCCATCCCGCCTTTGGGAAGATCTGCTCGTGCTCGAGCTGCCCGGAGCCGACGGGCAGGCCGCCGTGATCGAACACGATCGCCCTCGTCGAGGTCGTGCCCTGGTCGATCGAGACGACGTGGTCGGTCATGTTTGCCTCCGGACGGCGTCGCGGTCGATCTCGGCCACCGAGCGGTGTCCGGAGAGGCCGAGCACGAGGTCGAACTCGGCGATGATGTTCCGCAGCACGGCCTCCGCGCCCTCGGCGCCGGCGATCGCGAGCCCGTACGCGTACGGCCGGCCGACCAGCACCGCATCCGCACCGAGGGCGAGGGCGGTGAACACGTCCGCGCCCGAGCGGATGCCGCTGTCCATGAGCACCGGGATGCGACCGCCGATGCGGTCCACGATCGGCACCAGCGAATCCGCGGAGCCGATCGCGCCGTCGATCTGACGGCCGGCGTGGTTGCTCACGATGATGCCGTCGACGCCGTGGTCGAGGGCGAGGGACGCGTCATCCTCGTGCTGGATGCCCTTCAGCAGGATCGGGAGTTTCGTGTGCTCGCGCAGGAAGGCCAGGTTCTCCCAGGTGAGGGACGAGCGGCTGAACACGTCGAGGAACGTCTCGACCGCCGCACGTGGCTCGGGGGAGCGCAGGGTGCCGCCGGGGTAGTTGCGGGTCATCTTGCGGAGCGTACGGATGGTCTCCGGGGTGATTCGAGGCCTGGGTCCGGGCGGTCCGGGGTTGGTGATGCGCTCGGCGACCAGACGGGCGAACACCGGGTCGGAGGTGTACTGCGCTATGCCCTCGCCTCGGATGAACGGGAGGTACGCGGCATCCAGGTCGCGTGGTCGCCAGCCGAGCATGTGGGTGTCGAGCGTGACGACGATCGCCTGGGCGCCCGAACGCTCGGCGCGCTCCACGAAGCTCGCGACCAGGTCGTCGTTGCTCGACCAGTACAGCTGGAACCAGCGCGGAGCGTCGCCCATCGCCTCCGCGATGCGCTCCATCGGCACCGACGCCTGGCTCGAGAGCACGTAGGGGATGCCGAGGGCCGCCGCCGCGCGAGCGATCCCCAGGTCCGCGTCCCGGTGCACGAGCTCGAGCACCCCGACCGGCGCTGCCAGCACGGGACTCGGGTAGCGGTGCCCGAGCAACTCGACGGTGAGGTCGCGGTCGGACACGTCGCGCAGCACTCGGGGGACGATCTGCCAGCGGTCGAGCGCGCGTCGGTTCGCGTCGGCGGTGGTCTCGGCGCCGCTCGATCCCGCGACGTAGGCCCAGGCAGCGCCGGACATCGCGCGCTTCGCCGCGGCCTCCAGCTCGGCCCAGCCGACCGGGACGATCGGGGTGCGACCGGTGGCGCCGTCGCGGTAGATCGCGGACTGCCGGTCGCGGCCGACGTTGTGGGGCATCCGGGCTCCTTCGCTCTGCCGTCGAGCGTATCGCGGCTCGGTCAGGTGGTCAGGGTGTGACGGCGGCGCCGACGAGTTCGACGTCGATGGTCTCGAAGTGCCGCACCTGCACGGGCACGGTCGCCGTGCACATCGTGAACAGCGGGTCGCCGAGACGTTCGGTCAGCCCGACCGCGATCAGGCCGTCCGGCGCCTCGAGTTCGACCCGCCATCCCTCGGTGGTTCGAGTCGAGGAGATCGGTCGGTGCGCGACGATGCGCCGGTCGTTGGTGACGAGCATGGCGGCGTGCTGCGCGGCCTGCTCGGGGCGCGAGAAGCACGTGCGACCGCGGAAGTGCTCCGCCACGATCCGTCCCTCGACGTACTCCTCCACCAGGAACGGGGCGTCGGCATGGTCGACTCGCCCGTAGTTGATGCCGTGCGGGAACAGCAGCATCGTCGCAGCGAACCGGTCGCCACCCATGTGCGAGCACTCCCAGGTCCACTCCGGGTATCGTTCGGCGACGTCGGCGGCGACGCTGCGGCCGCGCACGGCGCAGCACTCGTCGTGACGACCGTGCGCGCACACCGCGATGATCGGTTCGCTGCTCGGCGTTCCGGCGCCGTCGACGAACGGCGCATGCACGAGTTCGTCCGGCGTCGCGGCCTCACCCCATCGCACCGACTCGGAGCCCGGTTCGGTGTCGACGATCGCCCACCGCCAGCGACCGGCACGGCGCGCGCGCCCGGGGCGCCGGATGGCGAGGATGCGGTAGCCCTCGTCCTCGGCCCGCCGCACGATCGCACGCCCCACCGCCGGATCGAGTGCGGGTGACCCGACGAACGCGCTCCAGCCCCATCCGCCCGACACCTCGATGAGCAGCCAGCGCCTGCCCGCGGAGGCGGTTGCGACAATCGATTCGTCGCGCATCGCCGAGCCCGTGCTGCACCTCGGTCCGCCGTCGGAGTGCGGCAGCTCGAGACGCGCGTCGGTCACGCGTCGTCCGCGAGCACGATCGAGGCTTCGCGCAGCAGGCGGCGACTGATCGTGAGGCTGTCGGCCCCGTCGAGCCCGGCGAGATGCCCGGCAGCCACGGGGGAGCCGTCCAGCAACGATCGCAGCGCCTCGGCGCACGAACCGGGGAAGCGGATCACGCGGTCGGCCATGCGCAGCACGGCGCGGTCGTCCTCGACCGTGACGGTCGCATCGAGTCCGTCGCGCCAGCGCACGATCCGATCGGGTGCGAGCGCGGCGATCGCGTCCACCGTGGCGAGCGGTCGGACCGGCTCAGGGCGGGTCATCCGCGCGGCGCGCGCACCCAGGGTCGAGGCGAGCTTCTGCACATCCGCCTGCCCTGCGGCCAGCAGCCGCGCGAGTTCCACCGCCACCACCTCGACGTGCGGAGCGAGCTGGTCGGGGTCTGCCACGTCGATGCCGATCGGCAGCGACTCGCGCAGCGCAGGGGAGCGCAGCAGATCGCCCAGGAGTTCCCTGGCCAGGTCGGAGCCCGTGAGCGCCGGCATGCCGATGGTGAGGTGCACGGTCGTGCCGCCGAGAGCGGTGGCCGAGTGCAACCAGCCGCGCGGCAGGTACAGCGCGTCGCCCGGGCGCAGGACGGTGTCGATGGTCGGCGTGGATGCCGCCCGTGCGGCGACCGCGTCGGCGTGCTGCGACCACGGCTCATCCGCGAACGGCAGTGCGTGCACGGGCTCGTGGATGACCCAGCGCTTCTCGCCCGCGACCTGAAGTACGAACACGTCGTGCACGTCGTAGTGCGGATCGAATCCGCGGGACGACGCGGGTGTCACGTACGCATTGCACCTGGGCCGGATGCCCGAGCTCCTGCACGAGCGCCCGCGTGAAGGCCACGAGCGGCGGCCAGGTGCGGTGCAGGCCCTGCAGCACGATCGTCGATCCGGCCGCGAACTCGGCGAGCACCCTCGCCGAATCGACCTGGTCGGCGACCTCCGCGCCGTACCCGCCGGATGAGGTGTACCGCGACGCGGGCAGCACGTCGCCCTCCTTCGCCATCCGGATGAAGGGCGTGCGCACGGCCCGCTCCGACAGCAGCTCGTCGACCGCATCGGCCGAGAACAGGTCGGCGAACCGGCCGGGTGCATCACCCGGGCTCAGCAGTGCGGTGCGACCCCAGTACTCTGCGGCGAATGCCTCGACCGAGACGCCGATGCACCGGGCGAGCGCCGAGGTGCGCGAGGTTCGGCTCAAGCTCCGCCGTCGGCGCCGCCGTCGTGGCCGTCGGGATTGGCTCCGCCGTCCGCGGTGCCCTCTCCGGCGCCACCGTCGGCTCCTCCGTCGTGACCGCCGGGGTTGGCTCCGCCGTCCGCGGTGCCCTCGCCCTTGCCGGCGCCACCGTCGGCACCGCCGTCATGGCCGTGCGGGTTGGCCCCGCCGTCGGCCGTGCCCTCGCCGCTTCCGGTTGCTTCCGTCGTGATGTCGTCGTCGTCGATTCCCATGCCACTCACTGTAGGTCGCTCACTGCGTCGGCGGAATGGGGTTGCGCCGCCGTATCAGTCGAACGACGATCACCGCCCCGCCCGAGAGCAGCAGGGCGAGTGCGACCCACAGCCCGGTGAGCGAGAGTTCCGAACCGGTGAGCGGCAGTGAGCCGACGAAGAAGTTCGTGACGAGCACCGTCGACGGCACGCCGTCGAGGACGACGCTCTGCGCGGTGCGATCACCACTCGTCGTGGCCCCGAATCCAGTCACCTCGACGGCGACCCGGAGTGGATCGTGGGCGGCGACCTCGGTCGTGCGGCAGTCCGCGCCGTGAAGCACCTCGATCAGTTGCACCTCGCCGTCGCCGAGGGCGTACTCCTCGTCGGCGAAGTCGTTGAGCGGGATGTCCACGGCACCCTCGTCGGTCTGGAACGTGCACGTGGTCTCGAAGCCGAACTGGAGGGCGGCGGAGTACTGGCCGCGGGCATCCTTCTGCACCGACAAGTCGCCGACGTCGTACACCGCCTCGATCACGAGCACGAACTCACCCCCGAGGGCGACGGTGATCGGAGCGGGAGCCACGAGCTCGCTCGCAAGCCCGAAGGGCTCCATCGCGCCGCAGGTCGCCCCGATGGGCACCGGCACGGTCGCGGTGAAGAAGCCGGCGGCATCCAGCGGCACCTTGCCGTTGTTCGGCAGCTCGATCCGCTCGCCGTCGGACGGCCAGGTGCAGTCGAGGTCGACGACGTACACCACGTCCATGCCGTAGGTGTCCCTGCCCTCGCCGCTCACCGCCTGCTGCACCGTCACCTCGTCGACGTCGAAGGCGTTGGTGAAGGTCAGGGCGACCGGGCCCTGGCTGAGGTCCGCGGTCTGCACACGATCCGGCGAGACCGAGGTGGCGTGCTCGTCGAAGGTCTCGGTGATCGTGCACTGGGTGTTGAACGGCATCAGGATGTCGCGGACGTCGCCCGCCCCGAGCGCGAAGGTCACCGGCGTCGTCGGGGTGATCAGCAGCGGCAGCCCGTTGAGGGTGCACGCGGCGTCGAAGTCGAACTCGGCGTCGGCGTGCGCAGCCTGGTCATTGCCGTCGACGAGCGCCGTCACCGACAGCGGCGCGAGGTCGAAGACGTTCGTGACGATGATGGTCGACCCGTCCGGATCGATCGACGTGCCCGGAGGATTGACGCCCACCTCCGACGCGCCGCCGCGCACCGTCTCGATGCCGCCGCAGTCGGCGCCTACCGGGAGGCTCGCGAGCGCTGCCGACGCTGGGTCGGGGATCAGTGAGCCGTCGACGCCGAAGTGGATCGTCACCGTGCTGTTCGTGCCGAAGTCGATGAGCGGATCGCCATCGATCGTGCAGGAGATCTCGACCTCGTAGGGCGCATTCGCGAACTCGGCGCCGGCGCCGGTGATCACCATGGACACGTCGAGGGCGGCGAGGGCGAAGAAGAAGTCGGTCTCGACCGTGGTGGGGCCGGTGAGCTCGTCCTGCACCGTGATCTGGATCGTCGCGTCATTCACGACGGTCACGGGGTCGGCGTTCACCGGCACGACGGTCGGCACTCCGCCGGCGTTGTCGCCGATCCGCACGTTGCACAGCGCGCCCACGGGCACCGGCGGCGTCACCGCGTGGCCACCTGCGCGGTGGGTGATGTACGAGAACTGGCCGTTGTCCGCGATGTCGAACGGGATGCCGTCGAACGTGCACGCCTCGACGTCGATGATCGCGCCGTCGGAGAAGCGGGCGCCAGGGCCGCTCATCGTGGCATCCAGGTGGATCGGTGCGGCGAGGAAGGTGTTCGTGATCGTGACGGTCGCGGCACCGGTGGCGGGGATGACGACGTTCACCGGCCCGGCAACGGGCGTCGGGTCCTGGCTCGTGACCGACGTGACGATCGTCGCGCCGCCGACGACGGTCTCCTCGACCGTGCAGGTCGCGCCGACGTCCGCTGGGATCCCCAGGTAGCCGCCCGTGTCGTTCAGCTGGTGATCGGCGATGTAGCCGTCATCGCACTCGACGTGCACCGTGTAGCCACCGTTGGCCCAGTGCGCTCCGTCGCCCTCGCGCACGACCTCGATGAAGAACGTGCCCTCCTCGAACGTATTGCGCACGGTCGCATCGACGGTGAGGTCCGAGTCGACGCGGACCGTGCTTGCCGGGAGGTAGGTCACGGCCTGCGCGATGCCCCGGTCGGTCTCGGTGATCGTGCAGTCGGCGCCGAGCGGGACGTCGGAGTAGGTCGTCGTGGCACCCACTGCGTTCGCGAAGGAGTTGAGCGCGGGCGTGAACACGACGGGCTCGCCGCCGAACGTGCACGCGACCGTTCCCGGGTAGCTCACGCTGTCCGGGGGAGTGCCGGAGCCGTCGGCGGTCTTGCCGACCTCGAGCGATCCGGTCGCGAAGTGATTGATGACGGCGAGGGATGACCCGGTCGCGGCGATCAGCGTCTCGCCCGGCAGCGGCTCCGGAGCGCCGCCGTCGGCCGAGTACTCGACCGAGGTCGCGCCTCCGGTTCCGGTCTCCCGGATCGCGCAGGCGCCTCCGACCGGGAGTCCCTCGATCTCCGCGGTCCAGCCGGTGCCCCAGGTGTCCTGTCCCGGGACGACGTACCGTCCGTCGTCGGCGAGCGTGAGCGGATGACCGGCGATCGAGCACTCCACCTGCGCGTAGAGGTCGGGGAGGGTGAGCTCGACGCCGGTGACCGGGTCGCCCGCTTCATCCACGATCGCGGACGTGACCCCGAGTGACAGGTCGCCGGCAGCGAAGACATTGTCCAGCGTCACGGTCTTCGGGACCTCGCCGAGCGTGAAGGTCTGCTCAGGGGCCGGGGTCGATGCGCCCCCGTGCCCGGTCTCGGTGACCGTGCACCGAGCATCCTGGGGCACGTCGGTGAAGACGTGCGATCCGCCGGCCTTGAGCGACACGGTGTGCTCGAGCACGGTCTGTCCGCCGAGCGTGCAGTGCGTTGCGATGGTGAACGGAGCGGCCGCGTACGCTGCGGCCGGGCCGGATGCCGTGACCTCGATCGTGAGATCGGTGCGGCGTTCCACGATCGGGATGAGCAGCACGTAGCCGCTGCCGAGATGCCCACTGGGCGAGATGGAGCCGGTCGTCACGCGCGACGAGAGGTGCGAGCCCCCGGCGCCACCCCCGCCGCCCGGGGCGCCGTCCTCGTGGTGTCCGCCATTGCCGCCCGCGGGGTAGCCGGCGCCACCGCCACCGCCACCACCCGTGTCCAACTCGGTGTCCGGCGGCTCCACGCCGTGCCCGCCGTCGATGCTCCGCTGACCACCGTCGTGATGGCAGTTCGTGCAGCCACCGTCGCCACCGCCGGCCACACCGTCACCGCCCTCCTGGCCGTGCGCCGGGCTGCGGCTGTGCGACGACCCGCCGCCGGATCCGCCTGCGCCGCCGCACTCGGCACCGGGGTAGGTCTCGCAACTTCCCATGTCGCCGCCGGCGCCGCCCCCGCCGCCGGCGACCACGAGCATCTGGCCGTCGGTGGTGGCGAGAGCGCTCGCGCCCCCGCCGCGGCCGCCGTCATTGCCGCCGTCGGGTGCATGGCCGCCGGCACCGGGGTGACCGAGTCCTGCACCCTCGTGGTCGTAGCCGGAGCAGCCCACCCAGTAGTTCAGCTGCGTGAGTCCATCGACGTCGAGCACGCCGGTCACGAACGCTCCGCTGCCCTCAGGGGCCACATTGCTGCCATGCTCGCCCGCGCCGCCTTCGAGCACGAACGCATAGCCGGTCACGTCGGATGGGATGTCGATCGTGATCGGGTCGTGCGTGTCGGTGCACTCGAACCGCGGCAGCGGTTGGCTCGGGTAGATGGTGATCGACCCGTCGCCGAAGGGCGCGAGACCGTAGCCGAGCTGGTCGTGCAGTTCGTCGTCGAGATACGAGGCGCCGCCACCGCCGCCACCGCCCGATCCTTCGAGCTGGTGGAAGGCGATCTCGCCGTTCTTCCCGCCGGAGCCGCCGGGGAATCCGCCACCGCCGCCGCCACCGCCCGCTCCGAGGTCCTGGGTGTAGTCCTCGCCGTGGCCGCCATCCGACGCGCCCTCGCCACCGCCCTTGCCACCCGGGCCCCAGACCGAGTTCGAGACGCTCTTGCCGCGCGTGCCGTTCTGCGCGGGGTTGCCGCCGGAGCCGCCGTCGCCACCGTCGTTCATGTACGCGCCGGTTTCGGCCCCACCGCCGCCGCCACCGCCGGCGACCATCAGCACGTTGTCCACCTGGATCGAGTAGGCCACGGCGGATGATCCGCCGCCCGCCCCACCGTCGGTGTGCGAGCGTCCGCCGCGCCCGCCGCGCGACCATCCGTTCGACGTGCCATCGAGGCCGTTGCCCTCCTGGCCGAGCCAGACGGTCAACTGCCGATCCTCGGGGAGCCGCACGTCGATGACCCCGATCGCAGAGCCTCCGAGACCCGCCTTGCCCTGGCCATCGGTCGCGCCGCCGCCGGAGGCGCCATTGAGCACGACGGTCACGAAGTCGACGTTCGGCGGGATCGTCACGTCGGTCTCGCCGGGGTGCTGGTCGTAGCCGAACGTGCACGGTTCGCCGACGGCGAGCATGCCGCAGTCCGCGCTCTCGGCCGCGGCGGCCGACGCGACGGGGAGCGCCGGAATGACGCTCGACCCGAGCACGAACGAGGCCGCGACCACGAAGACCGCCGCACCCCTCAGCAGACCCGTTCGACCGTGACCGTCCCTCACGGGTTCAATCTAACCGATTCGATGTACTCTGTACATCACTCTTCGCCGTTCACTGGCGGAGTCGGGATTGGGTGACTGGGAAGCCTATGACCATCGATCGATCGCACAAGGGCCTCACGCGCGACGCCGTCGTACGGGCAGCGCTCGACCTCGTGGCCGAGCGGGGGATGGACGCGCTGACCATCCGCGGCGTCGCGAGCCGGCTCGGCTCGTCCCCGATGTCCGTCTACAACCACACGGCCGACCGCGACGACCTGCTGCTCGGCATGCTCGAGGCGGCGCTGGCCGACCTCCCGTTCGCGTCGGACGAGCCCGACCCGCTCGATCGCCTCATCGGGCGCTACATCGCCGCGCACGATCACCTCGCGGAACGAACCTGGGTGCTCCACGTGCTCATCCGTGGCGACCTGCTCGCGACGAGCACCTTCTCGCTCGCCGATGCGTGCATCGGCGACCTGCTCGAACTCGGCCTCTCACCAGCGGACGCGGTCTACGTGCACGGGGTCGCCTGGCACATCATGCTCGGGGAGCTGCTCGACCGGCACCCGGAGCCGCCGAAGTCGAATCCGACGCAGCGGGATCGCGCGCTGCGCTCGATGGACATCTCGATCTACCCGAACTACGCACACGTGCTGCGCGTGCTCGACCCGCCGGCCGGACCGCCGCCGTGCCAGTTCGAACGCACGATCGCGGTGACGCTGCCGGGCGTGGTCGAGCGGCTTGCAAACCCGCGGCGGACCGTGCGCTGAGGAGCTCAGCGCCAGATCGACTCGAGCCCGAGCCAGGTCGCGAGGGCTTCCACTTCGTCGACGACCGCGTTGTTGACGGCGGGGGTGAATGGGAGATCCTCGTGGATGGCGTTGATCGTGAGGGTGCCGGCCTTGCGGTCGGCCGCGGCATCCAGCTTGCCGATGAGTCGCTCATCGTGCAGCACGGGCAGGGCGAAGAAGCCCCACCGGCGGCTCTTCGCGGGCTTGTACATCTCGAGCGTGTAGTCGAAGTCGAAGAGCTCGAGGATGCGCTTGCGGTCGTGGACGAGGCGATCGAGCGGCGAGAGCAGCGCCGTGCGCCCCTCGAACGAACGGTCGAGCGCGGCCGGATCCACTCGCCATTCGCCGGGCACACCCTCGACGATCGCCGGTTCTCCCGCCGACCCCACGGTGTTGGGCTCCACCGGCATCGCCGTGCCCCTGGCGCGCGCGATCCCGAGCGACGCGAGTCGGCGCGCGTCGAGCTCGCGCTCGGCGTCCTCGAGCGGGATCGCCTCGACGTCCGCCGGGAAGATCCGCTCGGTGAGGTCCCAGAACCGCTCGCGGCCCTCGCGCCGTGAGATGCCGACGCGGCCCCGGCCCTGGAGCACCTCGAGCATCTGGGTGACGTTGCGGTTGTTGGTCCATCCGCTCGACTGCCACGAGACCGCCGCCGTGTCGGGGAAGTCGCGCGAGGTCAGCGCACCCTCCTTCTCGAGCCGGCCGAGGATGTCGCGGGCGAACGCGTCATTCGCCGCGAGCCAGTCCCGCGTCTGCTGGTAGCGGGGTGCGGCGGCCATGCGCGCAAGGAACAGCGGGAGGTCATCCATCGGCCGGATCACCCCGCCGTACTCGAACAGCGTGCGGTCCACCTCGAGCGCGCGCACCAGCCGGCCGGGGTCGTAGCCCGCCCCGATGCGGCTCCAGAGCACGAGGTCGGCGCTCGGTGCGACCGCGTTCGTCGGGTCGACGTGCAGCAGGGTGAGGTCGCTCACGACCTGCACGACATCCACCGGCCGGGGTTCGGTGAGCAGTTGCGCTCCGACCGCGATGCGGCGCGCGGTGGCGACGTCGAGGCGATGCGGGTCCACGATGGCGACCCTACCCGCGGCCGCCGTCGCACGGACGGGACGGAGCCGCTCGATCGATACGCTGGACACCATGTCCAAGGTCCTCACCAGTCTTCCCGTCGGCGAACGCGTCGGGATCGCGTTCTCGGGCGGCCTCGACACGTCGGTCGCCGTCGCCTGGATGCGCGAGCACGGCGCCATCCCGTGCACGTACACCGCCGATCTCGGCCAGCCCGACGAGCCCGATGTCGCCGCCGTCCCCGCCAAGGCGGGGGAGTACGGCGCCGAGCTCGCCCGCCTCGTGGACTGCCGCGCCGCCCTGGTCGAGGAGGGCCTCGTGGCGCTCGCCACCGGAGCGTTCCACATCCGCACCGGCGGCCGCACCTACTTCAACACGACGCCGCTCGGCCGTGCCGTCACGGGCACGATGCTCGTGCGCGCGATGAAGGACGACGGCGTCGAGATCTGGGGCGACGGCTCCACCTACAAGGGCAACGACATCGAGCGGTTCTACCGCTACGGCCTGCTCGCCAACCCGCGCCTGCGCATCTACAAGCCGTGGCTGGACGAGGCGTTCGTGACCGAGCTCGGCGGCCGCAAGGAGATGAGCGAATGGCTCGTCGAGCGCGGCTTCCCGTACAAGGCGTCGACCGAGAAGGCGTACTCCACCGACTCGAACATCTGGGGTGCGACCCACGAGGCCAAGCGCCTCGAGCAGCTCGACACCGGCGTGGAGATCGTCGAGCCGATCATGGGCGTCGCGCACTGGCGCCCCGAGGTGGAGATCGCCGCGGAGGATGTCACGGTGCGCTTCGAGGCCGGACGACCGGTCGCCCTCAACGGCGTCGAGTTCTCGGATGCCGTCGCCCTCGTGCTCGAGGCGAACGCGATCGGCGGCCGCCACGGCTTCGGCATGAGCGACCAGATCGAGAACCGCATCATCGAGGCCAAGTCCCGCGGCATCTACGAGGCACCGGGCATGGCGCTGCTGTTCGCCGCGTACGAGCGACTGGTGAACGCGATCCACAACGAGGACACCCTCGCGAGCTACCACCAGGAGGGTCGCCGCCTCGGTCGCCTGATGTACGAGGGCCGCTGGCTCGACCCGCAGTCGCTCATGCTGCGCGAGTCGCTGCAGCGCTGGGTCGGTTCGGCGATCACCGGCGAGGTCACCCTGCGCCTGCGCCGCGGCGAGGACTACTCGATCCTCGACACGAGCGGCCCGAACCTCAGCTACCACCCCGACAAGCTGTCGATGGAGCGGGTGGGGGATGCCGCGTTCGGTCCGCTCGACCGGATCGGCCAGCTCACCATGCGCAACCTCGACATCGCCGACACTCGCGCCAAGCTCGAGCAGTACGCGAAGCAGGGGATCGTCGGCGGCACGACCGCGCAACTCGTCGGCGACCTGACGGTGGGGGAGTCCGGCGAGATCACGGCCGGACCGGAGGAGACAGCGCTCGAGGTGGCCACGGACGCCGCGAACGAGGCCGCTGCATTCGACCTCGGCACCGACTGACCGAGCCCGTCGTGCGGATCGTCGTGCTCACCGGTGCCGGCATCTCGGCCGAGTCCGGGCTCGCCACGTTCCGCGACTCCGGTGGGCTCTGGGAGGGGCATGCGGTCGAGGATGTCGCGACGCCCGAGGCCTACCGCCGCGACCCCGAGACCGTGCAGCGGTTCTACGACGCGCGGCGGCGGGGTGCGGCATCCACCGAGCCGAACCCGGCGCACCGGGCGCTCGCGCGGCTCGAGGCGGAGCTCGGACCCGAGCTGCTCGTGGTGACCCAGAACGTGGACGACCTGCACGAGCGTGCGGGAACCAGGAATCTCATCCACATGCACGGCGAACTGCGCCGCGCCCGATGCACGTCGTGCGGCGCGCGACCGGAGTGGGACGACGACCTCGTGGACGGCCCGCCGTGCCCGGAGTGCGGCGCCGCAACCCTCCGACCCGACGTGGTGTGGTTCGGCGAACTGCCCTACGGGCTCGACGCGATCGAGGATGCCGTGGTCGCCGCCGACGTGTTCGTCTCGATCGGCACGTCGGGAAATGTCTACCCGGCGGCCGGATACGTCGCCCTCGCGCAGCAGGTGGGGGCACGCACGGTCGAGTTGAACCTCGAGCCGAGCGACGCGTACGTGCCATTCGACGAGATCAGGACGGGTCTCGCATCCCACGTCGTGCCGGCCTGGGTGGATGAGGTGCTCGGCTAGTCCTGCAGCTCCTGCTCCGCCTGCAGCGCCCGCACGATCGTGATCTGCCGCACGAGGAATGCGCCCTCGTCGAGCTTCTTGCGTCGCATCCACCCGGTGACCTCGTCGCTGCGCTTGCTGGCATTGCACGAGCCGCACGCCGGAACGACGTTCTCGAGCGTGTAACGGCCACCGCGCGAGATCGCCAGGACGGTGTCACGCTGCAGCGCCCGTTCGGGGTCACCGCAGTAGGCGCAGCCGCCCCACGCCTCCATCAGCGCGACCCACTGGTCGTCGGTGAGGTCGTGATCGTGCTGCGCAATGCGCTTCTGGCGTCGCTTGGCGTAGCGAGCACGAGCCGCCGGCGACGCCGTGCGGAACTTCCTGCCTGGTGCCATGGTCGCCTCCGCGCCCCACGATACGGCGACGGGCGACCCACCGTGATCCGACGCGCGGTCCACCTGTGGGCAGGGATGCGGAAGGCGTGGGCGCGTGCTCCACCATCGCCTCGGTCCGTGCCACGGCGGACCGCTAACCCATCTCAGGCGGCGGCGCCTCGCCGACGTACATGCCGTACGTGGTGGTGGCCGCGGCCTGCGCGACCGCGGCGTCCGCACCGTCGGAGATGTGCTGCGCCGCCCACCGGTCGGCCGAGCCGCGCATGAAGGCGTGGCCCTCGTCGGTGGCGACCCAGGCGGCGGCGTCCTCGGGGGAGATACCGTCCTCGCCGCCCCCGAAGTACGAGGCGAGGCCGAGCAGTCCCGAGTCCCAGCCCATGCCGGTGGCGGAGGGTCCGAACTGCTCCCAGAAGCCCTCGGGGATGGAGTCGACCGCGGCGACGTTCTCAAGCTCGAAGCGGGTGGATGTCGCATCCACCGCCGTCAACCGCACGTGCACGATCGCCGGCTCGCCCATGCCGTTGCCCCAGGTCACCGTGTACGCCGCGGAACCGCCGTTCGGCGGATCGCACGCACGGATCTCACCGCCGGCATTGCCCTCGAACTGGAACGTGCCACCGAGCCGCAGGTCGCCGCTGATCGGCAGGAACCACCGCGGGATGCGCTCGACCGACGTCACGGCGTGCCACACGTCGTCGATCGGGCAGGGATAGGTCTGGGCCAGGGTCTGCACATAGGAGCGCACACCGTCCACCTCCGTCGTCTCGATCCCGCGCGTCACAGCATCGAGCTGGGCGTTCACATCCATCAGTCGTCTCCTTCGTCGTGTTCATCGGTGGTGGAATCGTCGTGCTTGGCGAGGCGTGGGTCGGCTGCAGCCTTGCGCTGGGCGAGTCGGCCGCGCGCGAGTTCGGTGCCGAGGGCGTCGAGCTTGGGTGCCCAGAAGCCGCGGAACGCGTCGAACCACGCGTCCGCCTGGGCGAGCGGTGCCGGATCGACCGCGTACAGGCGCCGGGCGCCGTCGGGCCGCACCGTCGCGAAGCCGGAGTCACGAAGCACGCGGAGGTGCTGCGACACGGCCGGCTGCGAGATGCCGAACTCGGCCTGGATGACGCGCCCCAGGTCACCCGCCGACTCCTCGCCACTCGCGAGCAGCTCGAGGATGCGGCGCCGAACCGGATCGCCGAGGACATCGAGTGCGTGCATGCACCGATGATTGCATCCACACTTATATAAGTCAAGACTTACTGCATTTCGCGGAGCGCAAGGGTGGGACGTGGGCAGGCCCGCCGCCTATCGTCGAACCGTGGCCACGATCGCAGTGCTCGTCAACGGGCCGCCCGGCGCGGGCAAGTCGACGATGGCGGGGGAGTTGGCGCGGCAGCTGGCAGTCCCGCTGATCAGCAAGGACCTGCTCAAGGAGGCGATGGCCGACCAGGTCATCTCACACCTACCGACGACCGGGCTCGGCGCGATCGCGTCGGACGCGATGTGGCGGCTGGCGGCGCTCGTCGACGGGGGAGTGGTGGTCGACTCGTTCTGGTCGGCCGGCCGGGACGAGGGCTTCCTGCGGAACGGTCTCGCGGTCGCGGGAGTCGAGGATGCCGTCGAGCTGTGGTGCACGGCGGACATCGACGTGATGCGCGAGCGGTTCCACACCCGCGCGCGGCATCCGGCGCACCACGACGACGATCGCGCCGATGAATGGGAGCTGCTCGTCCGCTCCGCCACGCCCGTCTCGGGCTTCCCCGTCATCGAGGTGTCAACCGATTTCCCGGTGGATGTGCCAGCGCTCGCGCGCACGGTGCTCGAGCGGCTCCCGGCGCTCAGGGCGTGAGAACGCTGGCGGAGTGTCACCGGGCCGTTCAATACTCGAAGTGAGACGAAAGGACACCACGATGACCACGAAGCTCACCTCGATCGATCCCGCGGAGCTCCATCGCAATCCCGCCTTCGCGCAGGGGATGATCATCCCGACCGGCCCGACGCTCTACATCGGCGGCCAGAACGGCGTCGACGGCTCCGGTGAACTCGTTCCGGGCGGGCTCGGTGCGCAGACCGAGCAGGCGCTCAGGAACGTGCTCGCGGTGCTCGCGGACGCCGGCAGCGGACCCGAGTACGTCGCGAAGCTCACGATCTACCTGGACCCGGCCATCGACCCGAACGAGGCGTACGCGGCCTCGGCGAAGGTGTGGACCGAACGGACCGCCGTGACCGTGCTCGGGGTAGCACCGGGCCGCGAGGGTGCCCTGGTCGAGATCGAGGCCGTCGCCTCGATCCCCGGGTAGCCGGCTCAGCCCTTCGCGAGCGCGCGGTCGATCTCGTCGCGTCGCTCGGTGACGAGCGCGTCGTAGGCATCGCGGGGGAGCGGCTGCGCCTCGGTGAAGCGGATGCCGCCCTTGGTTCCGTCGAACCCGTCGAGCCCGGCCATGACGATCTCGACCACCGCCGGGCTGAACGGGAACACCGAGTACCCGGCCTTCGTGGCCACGACGCTGATCAGTGGACGACCCCGGTAGCGCAGGGCGGCCATGCCGTAGCTCGTGCCCTCCTCGGCGTCCGGTACGAGTTCGACGGCGCGATCTCGGAACCCGGCCAACGTGGTGCGCGCAGGCTCGTCGGTGCCGTCGATGTACTCCGTGACGACGCCCATGCCGACATCATGCCGCGAGCCGCAGCCGCTGTCACGGCTCGAGCGAGTGCTCCGGCGCGACGATGGTCGAGAACAGGCCGAACAACTCCTGCGCCTGCTGCTTCGACGTGTCCGTCGCCTGCGACGCGGTCGTGTAGATCACCATGGTCCAGTCGTCGTCGAGCAGCGCGCCGCCGGCGCCCTGGTAGCCGGGCACGTTCGGGTTGAGGAAGATCCAGTCCTTCACGACGAGGAAGCCCATGCCCCAGTACTGGTCGGCGACGTTCGAGCCGATGCCGACGGTGTCGGGGGCGAACTGGATGTCGTGGTACTCGTCCGAGAGCAGTTCGCCCGAGCGGAGGGCCTCGAGGAAGGTGGCGACATCCTCGGCGTTGCTGCCGACGCCGCCCGCGAAGTGCGCCCACGACGAATTCCAGTGCGTCACGTTCTCCCACACGCCTCGCTCGCCGTCGTAGCCCTGCAGGATGGGCTGCTGCCAGTTGCTGTCGTGGTTGACGGTCGTGTCATCCATCCCGAGCGGGTCGAGCACGCCGGTCTGGATGAGCTCCGCGACGGGGGTGCCAGTGGCCTTCGCGAGGATGCCGACGAGCACGGCCGAGTTCGTGTCCGAGAAGCCCCAGTCGGTGCCGGGCTCCCACAGCGGTCCCTGCTCGGTGCCGATGTCGATGATCTCGTCGATCTGCCACACCCGGAACGGATTCGCGTACAGGTCCGCGAGGAAGTCGGCCTGGCCGGTGAACTGGTTGTAGCCCGCGGTGTTGTGCAGCAGCATCTCGATCGTGACGGCGTCGGCGCCGGGCAGCTCCGGGTACCACTGGTCGACCGTGTCGTCGAACGACAGCTTGCCGGCCTCGACCTGCTGCAGCAGCGCGGTCGTGAACATCGGGGTCGCGAGGTTGCCGAGCATGTGGTGCATGTCGGGCGTCGCCGGCACGCCGGGCATGGAGTCGCCGAGCGCGCCGAACAGCACCGGCTCGCCGTCGTGCCACACCCCGGCGATGACCGCGCCGAGCTCGTCGCGCCTCGAACTCGGAGCGCAGGATGCCCGCGAGCTGCTCGGAGACGTCGTCGCCGGACAGGCACAGGCCGTCCTGCAGCTCCGTGCCGGAGGGGCACTCGGCCGTCGTCGCATCGGATGACGACGACGCCGTCGGAACGGGGGAGTCCGGGCCCGTGCAGGCAGTCAACAGCAGTGCACCCGCGGCCAGCGCGGCGATCCCCCTGATTCGCATGACAGCACTGTATTCGACGCCGGGCACGACCAATGCACGCCGCGTGTCAAGCACACTTGACACTGGGGGAGCGCGGCCGCTACCGTGTCAAGTGTACTTGACATACAGACCGAAGGAGCCGTCATGAGCACACCCGACCACACCGACCGCAACGCGATGCGCAACGTCGTCCCGTTGGCGATCTGGACCCTCGCGTGGGCCGTGAGCCTCGCGATCGCGAGCTTCGGTCCCGAGCTCTGGAAGAATCCGGTCATCAGCTGGATCGCACTCGGCCTGAACATCGCGGTCGGGGTGGGCTGGATCGTCGAGCACGCGCGCTACCTCAGGGGAGTGGACGACCTCCAGCGCAAGATCATGCTCGATGCGATCGGGGTGGCGCTCGGCGCCGGCCTGATCGGTGGATGCGCCGCCGCTGCGGCGAGCAACGTCGGCCTGATCGCGTTCGAGCCCGGAATCGCGTTCCTGGTCGTGCTCATGGCCGTGGTGTACATCGTCGGCGTGGCCGTCGGCACGGTGCGATACCGGTGAGGAACCACCTCAAGGAGCTCCGCGCCGAACAGGAGTGGACCCAGGCCGATCTCGCAGAACGTGTGAATGTCTCACGTCAGACGATCAACGCGATCGAGAAGGGCAAGTTCGATCCGAGCCTGCCGGTGGCGTTCCGCATCGCGAAGCTGTTCGACCGAGCGATCGAGGATGTCTTCGTCGACGAGCCGTGACGGGGGAGCGCCCGACGATCGTGGCGCCGTGGCATCCACCACGCTTTCCACGTTGGATTGACATAATGTGCATTATCGGAGTCCAGAACTGAACCCGGATTCCACGGTTCTGCAGGAAGAGCCGGTCAGCGCGCCAAATACCGGTTGATCGTCTCGATCACCGCAGCGTGGTCGACGTGATCCGGCTCGCCGGACATCGTGATCGTGCCGACGATCTCGCCGTCGACCCGGATCAGCACGGCGCCACCGTGCGCAGCGAGCGACTCGTGGTCGGCCGAGAGTTCGTCGAGCATCTGGTTGTCGCGCTCGAGCTGCTTTCGCAGCAGGAGTGAGCTGTGCTCGAAGTGCAGCGCGCTGGCGGCCTTGCGGGTCAGCCAGGCGTCGTTGCCGGGCCCGGTGTTCTTGAGCTTCGCCTGGAAAACCGTATCGCCGTCGTCGCCCAGGACGATCCTGACGGCGAGGTTCAGATCGCCCTCGCGGATGACCTCCACGGCGACGAGCCCGAGATCGACGGCGTCGTCGTTGGTCATCGACGGGAACGTGAGCGACTCCTGCGCCTCGAGTTCCTCGATCGTGTAGTCGGGAAGATCCATCACGTGCTCCTCGTTTTGTACCACTGTCTGATTGCGGGGTTGGTCAGCAGGACGGCAGTTGCCGCCGTACCAGGTGGATGAGCTCGGCCGGTTCGTACGGTTCATCCGTGCCGATGAGTTCGCTGAGGGTCCACCACTTGTGGGCGAGCACGTCGACGCGCTCCTCGTCGGTCCAGTCGGCGTCGGACGGCTCGAACGCGTCCACGGTCGCGGTGAAGAACTCGGCGTGGCCGGTGTCGTGGTCTGCGTCATCCCACTGCACGTCGAAATCGTGCGACCAGACCGGCCCCTCGACGGTGTCGAGGGTGAGCCCGGTCTCCTCGTGCAACTCGCGGAGCGCGGCATCCAGCTGCGACTCCCCCGGGTCCACACCGCCACCGGGCGTGATCCAGCGCGCGACGCCGCTCGTGTCGGGCGCGGTCGTCAGGAACAGCAGGATGCGACTGTCCCGATCGAACAGCAGCACCCGACTCGTCAACCGGTGCACGCCGACCGCCTTGGTCACAGGTGCCTCCCGAACCACTCGAGGATCGCGTCGAACCGCTGCACGCGGTGGCGCGGTCGCCCGGCTCGGCTCAGCTCGTGGTTCTCGCCGGGGAAGATCAGCATCTCGGTGTCGACGCCCTGCAGCTTGAGCGTCGCCCAGTAGGTCTCCGCCTGCCCGATCGGGCAGCGCAGGTCGTTCTCCGAGTGGATGACGAGGGTCGGCGTGCGTCACCTGGTGCGCGACCGCCTGCGGGCTCTGCGTGCGGCGCAGGGACTCGGTCTGGCCGTTGTACTCCTGCGGGAAGAACCAGCCGATGTCGCTCGAGCCGATGAACGCGTCGGGATCCAGGAACCCGCGCTCGACGATCGCGGCCCGGAAGCGGTGGTCGTGCGCGATCGTCCAGGCGGTGAGGTATCCCCCGTACGATCCGCCGAGGATGCCGAGTCGCGAGGCGTCGAGATCGGGATGCGCGGCCAGCGCTCCGTCGAGGAAGTCGAGCACGTCGAACAGGTCGAGCGTGCCGAGCTTCTCGCGGATGGAGAGACCGTGGTCGCGGCCGTACCCCGCACTCCCCCGCGGATTGCAGTAGACGACGGCGTAGCCGGCATCGACGTAGACCTGCGTCTCGTCGAACAGGTGGATCGAGTACTGCGTGTACGGCCCGCCGTGGATCATGAGCAGCGTCGGGTGCGGCCCCGGCCCCTCCGGTTTCGCCACCCAGCCGTGGACGGGATAGCCGTCCCGTCCCGGTCGCCTCGAACGCGGCCGGCAGCACGACCCCGGCGTCGCGCACGGCCGCCGAGAAGTCGCTGAGCACCGTGAACTCGCCGTCACGCAGCAGCGCCACGTCGCCGAACGTCGTCGAGCTCTGGAACGCCACCACGACGTCGTCACCCGCCGACGCGAAGCCCGTGACCTCGATGTCGGCCTCGGTGAGTGGCAGGCTGCGGCCCTCCCACGAGACGCCGATCAGTCGTGAGGTGCCGAACATCCGGTCGACGGCCAGCACACCGTCCGCGCCCGGTTCGACCTGGTAGTCGGTGAGGTCGGACGTCGCAGGGTCGGTGAGCCACTGGATGTCGCCGCCCACCACCCGCACGAGCCCGGAGTTGCGCGCCACGAAGTCGAGCCCGCCCTCCCCCACGTCCTGGGCGGACAGCACGAGCCCGCCGGCCCCCACCTCGAACGTATCGATCGCGAGCGACCACTCCCGCTTGGTGAGCTGCTCCACCGCTCCCCCGCCGACCGGCACCGCCCACACCTGCGACTGCAGGTCGGCGACGCCGTCACGCTCGTCCGAGACGAAGGCGATGCGGTCGTCGCCGAGCAGGAATCGAGGTGAGCGATCATCAGCATTGCCGTCGGTGAGCTGCGTCGCGACCGGAACCTTCACGACCTCCGGCTTCTCGCCGTCGGGCTCCGGCACCGCGTCGTAGGCCGGCTCGGCATCCAGCGGCGGCACCGTGAGCACGAAGATGTGCTCGCGCTGGTCGTCGGTGTAGCCGCGACCGTTGGCCTTGTACGGCATGTCCGTGACCCGCCGCGGCGGCTCGGCGCCCGATCCGATCTCCTCGACCGTGCCGTAGCGCCCCTGTTCGGGCACGGCCGCACTGAACGCGATCGACCGGCCGTCGTGCGACCACGTGAACGCGCCGATGCCGGCCTTCTGGTCGGTGAGCTGGGTGGGTTCGCCGCCGTCCGACGGCATCGCGTACAGCTGTCCCGGCGTCTTCGGCGCGCTGCGGACGAAGGCCAGCACGCTGCCGTCCGGGCTGAACTGCGGGGCGCTGTCGCGGAATCCGCGGGTGATCCGGTGCGGTGCGCCGCCGTCCAGAGGGACGCTCCACAGCTGGCCGACGGTCGCATCCGCCTCGAGCGATGGATGCGACACCGCCACCACCGCGCGCGCCGCCCCGGCCTGCACTGTGGGCCGCGAGACCGAGTGCAGCAGCGCGATGTCGCTGGGCTTCATCAGGCCGTCTGGAAGTCGGACACGTCGCCGACGTACCGGGTGTTGTTCTCCGGCACCGGCTCGACGGCCGCGAGGGCCACCTCGGCCGCGAACTCGCCGACGTTGTACAGGCGGCCGGCCTGCTCCTTGCGGGTGGCGATCGCTCCGGGGTTCGCGCGCTCGAGCAGGGTCGCCGTGATGGTGCCCTCGATCATGTCGCCGGAGACGACGACGAAGCCGAAGCCGGCATCCTCGAGTTCGGGGATGAGGTCGCGCAGGGCATCCTCGCCCGCTCGCTTGCTGAGCGCGACCGGCAGGTACTCGGGCATCGTCTCGACCGTCTTGATGAAGTGCGCCTGGTGGCTGGTGACGAACACGATCCGCGCCCCGGGAGCCAGCAGCGGGAGCATCGCGGTCAGGAAGTCCACCTGCGCATCGCGGTTCAGCTTCATCGCGTAGTCCTCGGCCATGCCGGACTCCATGCCGCCCGAGGCGTTGAGCACGAGGATGTCGAGGCGCGCCGAACTCGCTCGCCACGCGCTCGATCAGCCCGGCGACCGAGTCGGGGTCGGTGAGGTCCGCGCCGATCGCGATCGCCCGGCCGCCGCCCGCCTCGAGTTCTGCGACGAGCTTCAGGGCCCGCGCCTCCTTGTTGCGGTAGTTGATCGCGACGTCGGCTCCGGCGGCCGCGAGGTACTTGGCGGTGTCGGCGCCGATGCCGCGCGACGAGCCCGTGACGAGCGCGCGCTTGCCCTCGAGCGAACCTGCGGGAATGGGGGTTTCTGGGGAACTGCTCACGACATCCGACCCTATCGACTCGACGTGGGACGCGCGGCATGCGCAGGTGATAGTTTCAGATCAACCGACACACGAGAGGTGCCGCCGTCATGGAGTTCCTGACCACCTACGCGTGGATCTTCTGGATCGTCCTGATCCTGGTCTTCGCGATCATCGAGATCTCCACGCTCGAATTCACCTTCCTCATGCTCGCCGCCGGCAGCCTCGGCGGCCTCGTCTCGGGCCTGTTCGGGCTCCCGTGGTGGGCGCAGTTCATCGTGGCGCTCGTGCTCGCGCTGCTGCTGCTGTTCCTCGTCCGTCCCCCGCTGCTGCGCGCCCTCGGCCGCGGCGGCGATCCGGCGCGATCCAACGTGGATGCCCTGCTCGGCCTCAGCGGCGTCGTCACCAACGACTTCACCGGCAACGCCAGCCACGTGAAGCTGACCAACGGCGACACCTGGACCGCGCGCCTGTCCAACCAGTCCGGCGACCGAGTGCTGGTCGAGGGCGAGAAGGTCACCGTGACCGCCATCGAAGGGGCGACCGCCGTGGTCGTCCCAGTGGAGAGGACCGCCGAATGACTACTGATCCCGGAGGCTTGTTCGTGCAGATCATCCTGATCATCCTGGTCGCGATCATCGCGATCTTCGTGCTGGTGGTGCTGTTCCGGTCGATCCGGATCATCCCCCAGGCGTCGGCCGGCGTGGTCGAGCGACTCGGCAAGTACCACAAGACCCTCATGCCGGGCCTCAACCTGCTTGTGCCGTTCATCGACCGGGTGCGCCCGCTCATCGACATGCGCGAGCAGGTCGTCTCCTTCCCGCCGCAGCCCGTGATCACCGAGGACAACCTCGTGGTCTCGATCGACACCGTCGTGTACTTCCAGGTGACGGATGCCCGTGCCGCGACGTACGAGATCGCGAACTACCTCGGCGCCGTCGAGCAGCTGACCACCACCACGCTGCGCAACGTCGTCGGTGGCCTGAACCTCGAGGAGGCGCTCACCTCCCGCGACAACATCAACGGCCAGCTGCGCGTCGTGCTCGACGAGGCGACCGGCAAGTGGGGCATCCGCGTGAGTCGCGTCGAGCTCAAGGCGATCGACCCGCCACTGTCGATCCAGGACTCGATGGAGAAGCAGATGCGCGCCGAGCGGGATCGCCGTGCGCTCATCCTCACCGCCGAGGGCACGAAGCAGTCCGCGATCCTCACGGCAGAGGGTGCGCGGCAGGCCGCGATCCTCGAGGCCGAGGGTGACGCGAAGGCCCAGGTGCTGCGCGCCCAGGGTGAGGCGGAGGCGATCACGACCGTCTTCGGCGCCATCCATGCTGGTGACCCGGACAGCAAGCTGCTCGCGTACCAGTACCTCCAGACCCTGCCGAAGCTCGCCGAGGGTGAATCCAACAAGCTGTGGATCATCCCGTCCGAGCTCACCGAGGCGCTCAAGGGCATCACGGCCGGCTTCTTCGCCAACGGCGGCAAGGACACGCCGCCCTCGAAGTAGCCGTCGCGATGGCTTCGCGGTCGTACCTCGACTCGCCGGTCCCCCGGGTGTTCGCTCACCGGGGGCTGGCGATCGACGCGCCGGAGAACACGCTGCTCGCGTTCGCCAGGGCGGTGGCGATCGGGGCGCACTACGTCGAGACCGACGTGCACGGCAGCCACGACGGGGTCGCGATCATCTCGCACGACCCGACCCTCGAGCGGGTCGCTGGCCGCAGGGTCAAGGTGTCGCAGCTCACGGCTGCCGAGCTGCGCAAGGTCGACCTCGGACACGGCCAGGGGTTCACCACGCTGGCCGAGGCGCTCGACGCCTTCCCCGAGACCAAGTTCAACATCGACGTGAAGTCGCGGGATGCCGTCGCGGGCACGATCGCGGCGATCACCAAGGTCGGCGCGCAGGACCGGGTGCTCGTGTCATCCTTCGACGAACGGCGTCGCGCGCTCGCGCTCCGCGGTCTCCCGGGCGTGGTCTCCTCGGCTTCAGCGCGGAGGTTCGTGCTCGCCCTCCTCGCCGGCAAGGTCGGCTTCTCCCCCGCGCTGCGCGGTTCGCTGCGCGGGCTCGTCGCCGTGCAGGTGCCCGAGAAGGCGCTCGGCATCAAGGTCACGACCTCGCGCATGATCGACGCGCTGCACGCCGCCGACGTCGAGATGCATGTGTGGACCGTCAACGATCCGGTCCGCATGGATGCCCTGCTCGACCTCGGCGTCGACGGCATCGTGACCGATCGAGCCGACCTCGCGCTCCAGGTTCTCGCTCGCCGCGCCCCGTAGTGCGACCGGCTCCGCGCCATCCTGCTGTGCATCTGCTGTGAACCCCGGCAAAGCCCCGGTTCGCTGGAAGGTTTTGCACAGGTAATGGGTCTATACCTTGTATCAACCGAGCATGGAGGGAGCCACACAATGGCTGACCGGAGTTTGCGCGGGATGCGACTTGGAACCCAGAGCCTACAGAGCGAAGAGGGTGTCGAGTTTTCCCCGCGATTGAAGAAGACGTACCGCGCAGAGGACGGCACGACGTTCGACGTCGTGTTCTCCGCTGACGCGGAGATCCCCGAGGTCTGGGAGTCGCCGAAGTCGGGCCAGGAGGGCGTGCTGCTCACCGAGGCCGGCGTGCCGGTGGTTCGCGACATCGCCGAGGGCAAGGTCCCTCGCTCGCACTGGGACATGCTGCTCGAGCGGCGCACGCGCGCCGAGCTCGAGGAACTGCTGCAGGAGCGCCTCGACGTGCTCCGCGCTCGCAAGGGGCAGCAGAAAATCGGAGCGTAGCTCCGATTTTCAAATAGGCACTGCATCGGCTTTGAAGCCGTTTTCTGCTTACGTGACCTTTTTGGTCTTGCTGTTCGGGGTGCCGGCGATCCCCCACACCGTCACCCTGAACAGTGCCTCGACCACGATGCCCAGGTGCATCTTGGATCGGCCGTTCTCGCGTTCCACGAACGTGATCGGGTGTTCGACCACGGTCCGTCCGGCGCGCTCGAGCCGCCAGGCGAGTTCGACCTGGAAGCAGTAGCCCTGGCTCGACACGTCGTCGAGTTGCAGTGATCGAAGCGCATCGGCCGTGAAGACCCGGTAGCCCGCCGTGATGTCCCGGATGCGCGACCGCAGCACCGCCCGGGAGTATGCGTTGCCCGCCCGCGAGATCGCGCGCCGCAGCCACGGCCAGTTGCGCACCGCTCCCCCGGTGACCCAGCGGGACCCGATCACGAGGTCGGCATGGCGGGCGAGTTCGAGCATCCGCGGCAGCTCCGCTGGATCGTGCGATCCGTCGGCGTCGATCTCGACGATGTACTCGAAGCCGTCGTGCAGCGCGCGTTCGAACCCGGCGAGGTAGGCGCGTCCGAGGCCGTCCTTCGCCGTCCGGTGCAGCACGCGGATGGCGGTGTCGGACGACGCGAGCCGGTCGGCGAGGGCTCCGGTGCCGTCGGGGCTCGCGTCATCCACCACCAGGAGGTCCGCGCCGGGCACGGCGGCGCGCAGCCGGGTGACGATGGACTCGAGGCTGTCGATCTCGTTGTAGGTGGGCACGATGACGAGTGCGCCGTGCCCGACGGGTTCAGGCACGCGGCCGCCGTCCGCCGCTCGCGCGACCGAAGACGAAGCCGATCACGAGCGCCGCGAGTCCGACGATCGAGACCAGCCACTCGATCTGCCGGCCGATCAGCACGGCCGGCGTCGTGACGTTCGCGAGGGGCACGTCGGTGAGGATGCTGCCGGGCTCGTACCAGGGCAGGCGGTCGGTGATCGTGCCATCCGGTGCGATCACGGCCGTGATGCCCACCGTCGAGACGTTGACGACGCTGCGCCCGAGCTCCATCGCTCGGATCTGCGCGATCGCGAGTTGCTGCACGCTCTCGTCCGTCATGCCGAAGTCGCCGTTGTTGGACTGCGCGAAGATGACCTGCGCCCCCTGCTCGACCGACTCGGTCAGGATCTGGTCGTCGACGATGTCGAAGCAGATGTTGACGCCGACGCGCACTGTGCGGCCGTCGTCGACGGCGACATCCATCACCATGTCGGTGGTGCCCGGCGTGTACTCGCGCTGGATGAGGCCGATCAGGTCGGGCGCGAACGGCTCCCAGAACGCGCGGTCGGGCACGTACTCGCCGAACGGCACCGGATGCTTCTTGTCGTAGAAGTCCACGGCGCCGCGTCCGGGCTCCCACAGCATCGACGTGTTGTAGATGTTGCCGTCGCGCTCGGTGATCGTGCCGACGATGAACGCGGCGCCGAGTTCCGTCGCGACGGTGTCGAAGACCTTCGCGGCGTACGGGTCCTCGAGCGGGCTGATGTCGCTGCCGCCCTCCGGCCAGAGCAGGATGTCGGCCTTCTGCCCGAACAGCGGCACCGTCGCGTCGAGCTGGGCCTGCAGCAGCTCCCCGCGCGCCGCGCCCTGGAAGTATCCGGCACGTCCGTTGCCCTGTACCGCGGCGACCCGCACCGTGCCGTCGGTCGGCACCGAGAATGCCGGCGTCCCGAGCAGGACGACGAGGATCAGCAGACTCGGCAGCGCGGCCGAGAGCCGGATGCCCGGGGCGACCGCCCGCGCGAGCTCGATCGTCGCGGCGACGAACAGCACCATGACGAAACTCACCCCGGAGATGCCGAGCCAGCCGAACAGGCTCGACACGGGGCTCTCCGCCTGCGACATCGCCACCCGGCCCCACGAGAAGCCGCCGTACGGCCACACCGCCGACCAGGCCTCGCGCGCGGTCCACAGGCCGGCGACGACGATCGGGAGCAGCCAGAGGCGCCCTGCGGGCGTCGGGAATGCCCGGGGCAGCCAGCGGTAGGCCAGGGTGATCGCCACCGCGCCGAGTGCGACGAACAGCGACTGCAGCACGGCGAGTGCGGACATCGGCAGCGGACCGAGGAAGGTCGACGCCCAGAAGATGTGGGTGAAGTAGAACGAGGCGCCGGAGATGAACCCGACGAGCACGGCGGACCCGATCCGGCGACCGATGAAGGACACGAGCGCGAGGGCGATCCCGGCGAAGGTGAGTGGCCAGACGCCCTGGTCGGGGAAGCCCGCATCCATGATCGGCCCGGATGCCGCGGCGAGCACGATCGCGGCCCACAGCGGCACGATCGGGCGCGTGCCTGAACCGGCACGCCGACGGCGTGCAGCTCAGCCGGGCGCGGGGTCACGATCCTCGATCCTAGGCGACGGAACTGTAGGCGACGATGCCGCGACGCACAGCATCCAGGGCCTGTCGGGCGCGCCGTCCGACCTCGCCGTCCGCGACCACCGAGAGCTGGTCGAGCAGGTCGATCGTCTGCTTGGTCCAGCGCACGAAGTCGCCCGCCGCGAGGTCGGCGTCGCGCAGCACGTGGTCGAGCGCTCCCCCGCTCGCCCAGCGGTGCATGGCGATCGCGAGACCGGTCGCGAGCGGCTGGCTGCCGGGCAGCTTGTGCTCCAACTCGAGGTCGTCCAGCTCGCTCCACAGGTCGCTCGTGCGCGCGAAGGCCTCACGGAACCGGCCGCGCGGGAGGTTCCGCTCGTCCACCACGCCCTCGTCCCGGCGGGGTTCGTAGACGAGTGTGGTGGCCATCGCGGCGAGCGACGGTGCGTCCAGGTCGTTCCAGAAACCGCGGCGCAGCGACTCGGCGACGAGCAGGTCGCGCTCGCCGTAGATGCGCCGCAGCATCCTGCCCGGAGCTTCGAGACGGAGTTCGTTCGACTGCGCAAGGTCTCGCGGCCCGGCGGGAACCAGGTAGCCGAGTCGGATGAGCACTTCGGTCACCCGGTCGAAGATCTTCGCGACCGCTCCCGTGCGGCTGCGGATCTGGGCCGTGAGCTGGTCGGTCTCGCGCTTCAGCCGCCACCAGCGCTCGGCCCACCGGGCGTGCGACTCACGCTCGGGGCACGCGTGGCAGGGGTGCTGCTTCATCCTGCGGCGGAGGTCGACGAGCTGCCGCTGCCGCTTGTCGCGCTCGGAGCGGCTCGCCTGCTCGCCGCGTGCCGCGCCCTTGCGTTCGAGGTCGCTGATCTCGCGCCGCAGGTTCGAGTACTCCTTGAAGTCCCCCAGGTGGCAGGTCATCGACTGCTCGTATCCCTTGAGCGACTCCTCCTGCGACCGCACCTTGCGCGCGAGGTCGACGACGGCGCGGTCGGCCTGGAACTGCGCGAAGCTCGACTCGAGGATCTCGCGGGTGCGCTCGCGCCCGAACTGCTCGATGAGGTTCACCGCCATGTTGTAGGTCGGCTTGAAGCTCGAGTTGAGCGGGTAGGTGCGCCGGGATGCGAGCGACGCGACCGCCTGCGGGTCGAGACCGTCGACCCACTGGATGACGCTGTGCCCCTCCACATCGATGCCGCGCCGCCCCGCACGCCCGGTGAGCTGCGTGTACTCCCCCGGCGTGATCGGAACCCGTGCCTCACCGTTGAACTTCTCGAGCTTCTCGAGCACGACCGTGCGCGCCGGCATGTTGATGCCGAGGGCGAGCGTCTCGGTCGCGAAGACGGCCTTGACCAGCTTCTTCTGGAACAGCTCCTCGACGACCTCCTTGAACGCCGGCAGCAGTCCGGCGTGGTGGGAGGCGACGCCCCGCTCGAGCCCGGACAGCCACTCCCAGTACCCGAGCACCGCGAGATCCTCGTCGAGCAGGGTGCGGCAGCGCTCCTCGACGATCGCGCGGATCTCGTCCCGCTCCTGCACGGTCGTGAGTCGCACCCCGGCTCGCAGCACGGCGTTGACCGCCGACTCGCAGCCGACGCGGCTGAAGATGAAGAAGATCGCGGGCAGCAGGTTCTTGCTCTCGAGCAGTCGCACCACTTCCGGGCGGTCCATCCGCATCGCGTCGGGGCGGCCGCCGCGCGAGTGGTAGCGGCCCACATCGCGGTGTTGCCGGGAGCCCATCGTGCGGCCGCCCATCCGCGCAAGTTCGACGAGCTCCGGGTTGACTCGGTTGGCGGCGGTGAGCCCGGACGAATCGAACAGGTCGACGAGTTTGGTGCGCATGAGGATGTGCTGGTCGAGCGGCACCGGACGCTCCTCCGAGACGATCACCTCGGTGTCGCCGCGCACCGCCTGCAGCCAGTCGCCGAACTCCTCGGCGTTCGACACGGTCGCCGAGAGCGACACCATGCGCACCGACGGGGGCAGGTGGATGATGACCTCCTCCCACACCGCGCCGCGGAACCGGTCGGCGAGGTAGTGCACCTCATCCATCACCACGAACGCGAGATTGCGCAGCAGGTCGGAGTCCGCGTAGAGCATGTTGCGCAGCACCTCGGTCGTCATCACCACGATCCGGGCCTGGGAGTTGACGTTCGTGTCGCCGGTGAGCAGCCCGACCGACTCCGGCCCGTACTCGGCGACCAGCTCGTTGAACTTCTGGTTGCTCAGCGCCTTCATCGGCGTCGTGTAGAACACCTTGTCGCGCGCCGTCTGCATCGCCATGTAGATCGCGAACTCGGCGACGACCGTCTTGCCGGCGCCGGTCGGCGCCGCGACGAGCACGCTCTTGCCCTGTTCGAGCACGTCGCACGCCGCGAACTGGAACGGGTCGAGGTCGAAGCGCTGCCGCTCCCGGAACGCCTGCAGCAGCGGCGTCTCCCTGCGCTTCTTCGCCGCGGCGAACCGTTCGGCCGGCGAGGGATCGGTCACATCCCGAGCCTACGCGGGGATCGAGGCCTCGAACTCCGCGGCGCGTCTGGCGGCGCGGCGGTCGTGGATGGTGGCGATGCCGACCGCGGCGAAGTACAGCACGACCATCGGGATCGCGAGCAGGAACATCGAGACGACGTCGGCGGCCGGCGTCGCGATCGCGGTGAAGATGCAGATGACGAGGATGGCGATGCGCCAGCTCTTGAGGATCGCCTTCGCCGAGAGCACGCCCGACGAAGTTGAGCAGCACGAGGAACACCGGCAGCACGAACGCGATCCCGATCGCGAGCACGAGTTTGATCACGAAGTCGTAGTACGGCTTGGCATCGAGGAAGGTCGCGGTCTCGTCGCCCGCGAACGAGGACAGCAGGATGACCATGTGCGGGAACACGATCCAGCCCGCTGCGGCGCCGGCGAAGAACAGCGGAACCGCGGAGAAGAAGAACCCGAACGTGTACTTCTTCTCCCGGCCGGTCAGACCGGGCACCAGGAACGCGAAGATCTGGTACAGCCAGATCGGGCTCGCCGCGACGATCGCGATCGTCACCGCGATCTGCAGTCGCAGGTCGAAGGCGCCCGTGACCGTCGTGTAGACCAGCTCGGCGTTGCGGGCCTCGGCGATCGATTCGATCGGGATGCGCAACTGCTCGATCACGAACGGCGCGACGAAGAATCCGCCGACGGCCGTGACCAGGATCGCGATCGCCGAGATGAACAGGCGCTTGCGGAGTTCACGGAGGTGCTCACCGAGCGACATCCGCTCGTCGCTCTTGTTGCGCCACCGACCGGATCGGGTGGCCACGCGGGCTAGCCCTTCGGCTTGGTCTGGCTGTTCGTCGACCCGGTCTTCGACGTGGACGGCTTGGCGGCCGGCTTGGCCGCGGGCTTCGTCTCGGCGACGGGCTCGGCGGCGGTGTCATCCACCACGTCGTCGCCGTTCTCGTCCTTCATCGTCTTGACCTCGCTGCGGAAGATGCGCATGGACTGACCGATGCTGCGCGCGAGTCCGGGGAGCTTCGGCGCACCGAACAGGAGCAGGACGACCGCGATGAGGATGACGAGGTGCCATCCGTTGAGATTGCCGAACATGCGTCCACATCCTCTGTTTCAGTGACGATCGGAGCCAGTCTAACCCGAGCGCGGAGCCGACTGGTATGCCACCTCGGGCGCCCGGTCAGCGACGCTTGGAGTACCAGTCCTCCGGCCAGCGGACCGTGGATGCATCGACCCTCGTGATGCGTCTGGCCCGTGCCATCCTGCGGTCGTAGCGCTCGGATCGCCTGGCGCGCTTGCGGGCCACGCGGGCGTCCCGGGCGGCTCGCACGGCGGTGAGCTCGTCGAGCACGGCCGGCCGAGCCCTGGCCGGTGGGGTGTCGTCCGCCTCGTCGAGTTTCGCGGTGACATCACTGAGATCCGCGAGGTCGTCGAGCACGGCCATCGCCTTGCGGAACAGCCACCACGCGAACAGCGCGAGCATGCCGAGCAGCGCGATGCCGAGCCCGGTCCAGATGATCAGCCAGCCCCACCACGGGATGACGTCGGCCGCACTCATTCCTCGTAGCGCGCCGCGCCGGCCGCCGCCCACTCCGCGACCACCGCGCGTGCCTCGGGCGGAGCGATCACGGTCGCGGCACCCGGAAGGCTGCCGATGAGCCGCTTGAGGCCGTGGAAGTGCGAGACCCGCACGGTGGTGCGCACCCGTCCGTCGCGCTCGACGCGCTCGGCGTCGTCGGGGATGTAGTCGGCCACCATCACCGCCGCCGCCGGCGTCACCTCGATCGTGACGAGCAGGTCGTCGTCGCTGCCGGTGAAGAGCGTGTCGGGCAGTGCCACATCCGCCGCGCCGTGCGTGATCGGCAGCTCCGTGATCGCGAGGTCGGAGATCCGGTCGAGGCGGAACGTGCGCACCGCCTCGCGGAGGTGACACCACCCGCGCAGGTACCAGTCGGCATCCACCGACTCGACGCGCAGCGGATCGACGGTGCGGCGCTCGTGGTCGCCGCGGGCCGTCAGGTAGTCGAACTCGACCGCGACCCCCTGCTCGACGGAGCGGCGGATGAGCGCGACCGACTCGTCGGTCTCCGACGCCTCGACCGCGACCGCGCTCGGCGCAGCGGATGCCCCGCGCCCCAGCTTCGCCATGAGCGAGTCGATCGCCCCGCGGTCGGCGTGCTCGGGCAGAGCGGAGAGGTACTGGAGCCCCGCGATGAGCGCCGCCGCCTCCCGTGCGGAGAACCGCGGCGAGTCGTCGATCGCCACGAGGTTGGTGAGCACGATCTGGTCGTTGTCGTCGAAATCGTCCCACGCGATGTCGAACAGGTCGCCGTGCTGGTACGACGCGGTCTCGCCCGGGATGCCCGAGACGGCGATCAGGCGCACGGCGTCACGGATCTGCTCCTCCGGCACCCCGAAGTGCTGCGCAGTCTCGGTGACGCTCACCCGGTCGTGGTCCATCAAGTACGGCACGAGCGAGAGCAGGAACGCGAGCTTGTCCTGCGCCTTCGGAGGTTGCGCGCGCTCAGCCATGGTCCGCCGCCGTCCTGGCCAGTCGCACGCGAACGGCCTCGCGCAGCCGCGGAGGGCCGATCACGAGCAGTTCGGGGCCGAACCCGGCCAGCTCGTCCGCCAGCACGTTCGTGTCGACGTAGTGCAGCTCGAGCCGGGTCGGGCTCACCCTTTCCGCGCCACGGCGGTTGCCGAGCCGGGTGGCGGCGTCGGTGTCCGGGACGACTTCGACCACGGCGTGGTTGAAGTTCCAGATCTCCTCGAGGTCGCGCAGGCCGCGCGCGGCCTGGTCGCCGAGCGGCGGCTCGAACGGCTTGGTCGTGACGACGACGTCGCTCACGATGCGGCGCAGCAGGAAGGTCTTCGTCATCCCGGTGTCCGGTTCGAGCGCGAACAGGTGCCAGCGGCCCTGGTGCTGGATGAGGGCGAGCGGGGCGACCGAGCGCGCCGTGGCATCCTGCTCCCCCGGCTTCAGGTACTGGAACTCGACCAGCACGTGCTTGTCGATCGCGGTGCTGAGCGGTTCGAACGCGGCATCCCGCATCCTGACCCGCGGCGCGTAGCCGAGCACGGGCTCGGTGGTCGAGACGCCGAGCGAACGGAGCTTGAGCAGCGCGCGCTTCGACTCCCCCGACAGCGATCCCTCACGCCACACCATGGCGGCGAGGTTCAGCAGGGTGGTCTCGTCGGGCGAGAATCGCACGTCGGCCGGCAGCTCGTAGGTGCCGCGCGGGATGCGGTAGCGCAGGTTCTGGTTGTTTCCGGCCTGACCGGGGCTCTCGATGGTCTCGAGCGGCACGCCGAGATCGCGGATGTCGTCCTTGTCGCGCTCGAACTGCCGCTCGAGGTTCGCGTTGTCGCCCGAGTGCGAGTACTTCTGGCGGTAGCCCTGCACGGTCGACAGGATGTCGTTCTTGGTGAGCCCGCCGTCGGTCGCGAGCAGCGCGAGCACGAGGCTGAACAGGCGCTCCTCGACGGGGATCCGGGGTGCTGGTGACACGAGTTCGATCCTACTTTCGAACGGACACCCGGCCTGTGTCAGCGATGCGGTCCTGAAAGGACCTGTCTACTCCTCGATGCCGAGGATGTCGATCACGAAGATCATCGTGCCGTCGGCCCCGACTGCGGCAGGTGCACTGTCGGCAGGGTAGCCGAACTCCGCACCCGGCGGGATCACGACGATCACCTGCGAGCCGACCTTGGCACCCACGATCGCCTTCGCGAAGCCCGCGACGACCTGGTCGGGCGTGAAGGTCACCGGCGCACCGCTCTCGGAACTCCAACTCGAGTCGAAGACCGTCCTGGACTCCCAGGCCACACCCGTGTACTGGAGCACGACCTTGCTGTCATCGTCGACGACCGCGCCGGTACCGGCCTTGAGCGTGGCGATCCTCAGTTCCTTCGGCGCGTCTCCGCCGGGCACCGTGATCCCGGGCTGGCCGTCGGGCGCGAGCACCACAGACGGGAAGCCCGCCTGTGGCAGCTGGTCCCAGCCGTTCGCCTTGCCGAGGTAGGCGGCGACGATGTCGAAGACGAAGACCGCGGTCGAATCGCCGTTCGCGACGGTCTCGGGGTCGTAGGCGTCGCCGTAGACGGTCTTGAGGTCGGTCGTGATGACCACCCGGTCGCCGACCGACGTGCACGCGAGCATCGAGGCGAGCAGGTCCTTGCCCTCGCCGACGCCAGAGCCGATCACGCTGCGGATCCGGCCCTCCGCCTCGTATCCGCTCGAGGCCACGGCCTCACCGCTCTCCGGGTCGTACTGGGTCGCGACGTACACGACGGTCTGACCGGGGTACACCTTCTCGCCATCGCCGTCCTGTGCGATCGAGAGTTCGCCCGACTTCGCCACGAGCGGAGTCGGGAAGTCGACCGTGGGCTCCTTGCCCTGGGTGCCGGTGACCTTGACGGCGTCCGAGTTCGATCCGCTCGGGAACACCGGGTCGCAGTTCGCGAGGTTGCTCACGGGCGGGGTGCACGCGGCGAGCGAGACCAGCAGGCCGGCGGCCAGGATGAGCGCGATGGGCTTACGCACGGACTCTCTCTTCTTCGTCTGCAGCGGTCGGAACCACCGGACAACTCTAGTGCTCAGGACTCTGTCGATTTACTGCGAGGATGCTCCGCCGAGCGCGCGTGCCGCGATCGCCTGCGCTTCGCGTCCCGCCTTGCGCAGCCGCTTGTCGCTCGCGGTGCGCTCGCCGAGGGCGCCGGGCGTCCACAGCTCGACATCCTCGTCGGTGTACTCGGACTTGGATGCGCGGCGCTTCACCGTGGGCAGCACGGTGCCCGGCGCGAGGCGCCGTGCGGTCATCAGGAAGCCGGTGTGCCCGATCATGCGGTGGTCGGGGCGCACGGCGAGGCCTTCGACGTGCCATCCACGGATCAGGGTCTCGGTGGGCTCGGGATCGGTGAACTGCCCGGTCGCCCGGATCGCCTCGGCGACCCGCGAGAGCTGCGTGACCGTCGCGATGTAGCAGATCAGCACCCCGCCGGGGGTGAGCGCCGTCGCGCAGACGTCGAGGCACTCCCACGGCGCGAGCATGTCGAGCACGATCCGGTCGACCGAGCCCTCCGGCATGACGCTGGGCAGCGCCTCCTGCAGATCGCCGACCTCGACGCTCCAGTTCTGCGGCACCTCGCCGAGGAATGCCGCGACGTTGCCGCGGGCGATGTCGGCGAACTCCTCGCGGCGCTCGAACGACACGAGCCGGCCCTCAGGGCCGATCGCGCGCAGCAGCCAGAGCGACAGCGCGCCCGATCCGACGCCGGCTTCGACGACGACCGCGCCCGGGAAGATGTCGGCCTGGCCGATGATCTGGGCGGCATCCTTCGGGTAGATGATCGCGGCACCGCGCGGCATCGACATCACGAAGTCGGTGAGCAGCGGCCGCATCGCGAGGTACTCGAATCCGTTCGACGATTCGAGCACGCTCGCGTCGGGAAGTCCGACGAGATCGGCGTGCTTGATCACGCCGTGGTGGGAGTGGAACTCGCCGCCCTCGATGAGCGAGATCGTGTTGAGCCGGTTCTTCGGCCCGGTGAGCTGCACGCGGTCGCCGTAGCGGAACGGTCCGCTCGGGCGCGCACTCACGGCGCCACCGGGAGCAGGGCGGTGAGGTGCTCGAGGGTGCGTCCGTCGAGGGTCTCCCACAGCGTGTAGTCGTCGCTCTCGGGCAGCGGCAGCACGAACGGCACGGCGATGACGACGGCGCCGGCGGCCACTGCGGAGGCCGTTCCGGGCGCCGAGTCCTCGATCGCGACGCAGTCGGCGGCATTCACGCCCAGCCGCTCGACGGCCACGAGGTAGGGCTCAGGATGCGGCTTCGCATGCGTCACGTCATCCCCCGACACCACCGTGTCGAAGCCGTCGAACCCGAGCTGCCCGGCGATGTGCTCCGCCATCCGTCGCACCGACATCGTGACGAGCGCGGTCGGGATGCCCGCCTCGCGGAGCTCGGACAGCAGCTCGCGTGCGCCCGGCCGCCACGGCGGTCCGAACCGGTCGATCTGCACGAGCACCTCGTCGGTGAGGTGCGCGATGATCTCGTCCTCGGTGAGATGCACGCCGCGGGACTGGAACACGCGGGCCGCGTGCCAGAGTCCGGATCCGACGAGGGTGAGCCCGTCCTCGTGCGTCCACTCCCCGCCCCAGGCGGCGACGAGCTCCTCCTGCGCCTTCATCCAGTACTGCTCGGTGTCGACGAGTGTGCCGTCCATGTCCCACAGGACGGCTGCCGGGAGGGTCTGGGTCACAACCGTCAATGGTAGTTCTATCCTTGGATGATCCCCGGTCGTCCCCGAGGCAGGCAGAGAGCAGCGCAGTGGCAGACACACCCCGGTTCGCGAGCGGTCGAGTGCTCGTGGTCGCTTTCGAGGGGTGGAACGATGCCGGAGAGGCCGCGAGCGGTGCCGTGCGGGTGCTGCGTGACTCGCTCGAGTTGTCGCCGATCGCCGAGGTCGATCCGGAGGACTACTTCGACTACCAGTTCAACCGGCCGACGGTCGCACATGACGACGACGGCAACCGGCTCCTGATCTGGCCCAGTGTGACGATCTTCGGCCCGACGCCGACCGAGACCGGTGGCGTGCACGTGATGCTCGGCACCGAGCCATCCCGCGGTTGGAAGCTGTTCACGAGCGAGATCCTCGACGTCGTGGAGGCGCAGGGCATCGACGGCATCGTGTTCCTCGGCGCGATGCTCGCCGACGTGCCGCACTCGCGGCCGATCTCGGTGTTCGTGAGCAGCGAGAACGACGAGGTGCGCGGCCAGCTCGACATCGAGCGCAGCTCGTACGAGGGTCCGGTCGGCATCCTGTCGGTGCTCGGGGATGCCGCGGAGAAGGCCGGCATCCCGACCATCTCGATCTGGGCCTCGGTGCCGCACTACGTGCACAACGCCCCGAGCCCGAAGGCCACCCTCGCGATCATCGACAAGCTCGAGGAGATCATCGACGTCGTGATCCCGCGCGGCGACCTGATCGAGGAGTCCGCGGCCTGGGAGAGCGGCATCGACGCGCTCGCCGGCGACGACGACGACATGGCGACGTACATCGAGCAGCTCGAGCAGGCACGCGACACCGTGGACTCTCCCGAGGCCAGTGGCGAAGCGATCGCGCAGGAGTTCGAGCGCTACCTCCGCAGCGGCGACAAGCCCGACGGCACGTCGGGCACCGCGGGCGACGAGCCCTGGAAGCCCAAGTCGGACTAGGACAGCTCTGCGGCCCTCAGGGCCAAGTGCCGCTGCTCGTGGATGCTCCGCGCCAGCCTCGCGGCATCGCGATACGCCTCACGTGCCGCATCCCGCTCCCCCGCGAGCTCGAGCAGGTGCGCCCTGACCGCATGCAGCCGATGGTTGCCCGCCATGCGCGCATCGGCGTCGAGCGTGCCGAGTTCGGCGAGCCCCGCGCGCGCTCCGTGCACCATCGCGACCGCGACCGCACGGTTCAGGGTCACGACCGGCCCGGGATCGATGCGCGCGAGCACGTCGTACAGCGCGAGGATCTGCGGCCAGTCGGTCTGCTCGGCCGTGATCGCTTCGTCGTGCACCGCCGCGATCGCGGCCTGCAGCTGGTAGACGCCGACCGGTCCGGCGCCGAGGGTGCGGCTGATGATCGCGATGCCCTCGGTGATGCGGTCGGCGTTCCAGAGATCCCTGCGCTGGTCGGCGAGCGGCACGAGTGAGCCGTCGTGGCCGGTTCGCGCGGTCCGGCGCGCATCGGTGAGGAGCATGAGCGCGAGCAGGCCGGCGACCTCGCCCTCGGCGGGGGCTGCGGCGTGCAGCATCCGGGTCAGTCGGATGGCCTCGGTGGTGAGATCCGCGCGCGTCGCGACGTCACCGGAACTCGCGACGTAGCCCTCGTTGAACACGAGGTAGAGCACGTGCATCACGACGCGCAGCCGTTCGTCGCGCTCGGCCACGGGAGGTGGTCCGAAGTCGAGCCCGGCGGCCTTGATCGTGGCCTTCGCCCGGCTGATCCGCTGCGCCATGGTCGCCTCCGGCACCAGGAACGCGCTCGCGATCTCCGCCGTCGTCAGTCCGCCGACCGCGCGCAGGGTGAGCGCGAGCTGCGACGGTTCCGAGAGCGCTGGGTGGCAGCACAGGAAGAGCAGGTCGAGGGTGTCGTCGTGCTGGAGCGGGGCGTCATCCACCGCATCGTCCAACGGCAGGGCGAGGGCGAACTGCTCGGTCTCGCGGCGGCGGCGCGCGGATTCGCTGCGGAACACGTCCACGAGCCGCCGGTCCGCCACTGTCACGAGCCAGGCCTTCGGACTGTCGGGGACGCCCTCGACCGGCCACTGCTGCGCGGCCGCGAGCAGGGCATCCTGCACCGCGTCCTCGCAGGCGTCGAACTGCCCGTGCCGCCGCACCAGGATGCCGAGCACCTGCGGGCTCAGCTCGCGCAGCAGCGGCCCGAGCGCCGGCGACTCGATCGTCATACCTCGGGTGGTGCCTCGCCGACGGGTCGCACCTCGACGACCTGCGACCAGTGCGCGATGGATGCCGCGAGCTCGGTCACCCGCGCCTCGCTCTCCACATCGACCACCCAGAACCCGATGATGGACTCCTTGGCCTCCGCGAACGGACCGTCCGTGACGGTGCCGTCCGCGTGCACGAGCTTCGCCAGCTGCCCGTCGGCGAGCCCGGCATTGAAGACCAGCTCGCCCCGATCGCGCAGGTCGCCGTCGAGGCCGACCATGAAGCCGATCATCTCCCGGATCCACTCGGGATCCTGGGTCTCCATCATCTCGCCGGCCGTGCCGAACATCATGATCATGTACTTCATGGTTCTCCTCCGTCAGATCGGCCAGCTGGCCGATGTCTGAGTGAGTCGGAGCGGCAGCCTGGTTCTCGACATCACCTCCGACGAATCTAGAGGCGAATGCCCAGCAGCGCGTCGATCGCGTCCAGTTCGGCTGGTGACGGCGGTTCGTTCGCCACCGCGCGTGCGTCGATCGCACGAAGTGCCGCTGGGGCGTCGAGATCGGCGGCCAGGCACCCGCGCACCTCGGCGACGAGCGATGTTGCAGAGCCGCGGCTCCCCATCGCCCAGAGCATCCAGCGCTCGAGCCGCTGCTGCGCGTCGGCCAGCACGTCGTCGGTCCACTCCCAGTCCTGGCGGTAGTGATGCGCGAGCACCGCGAGTCGGATCGCCCTCGGGTCAACTCCCGCCGCCACGAGGTCGGACACCAGTACGAGATTGCCGAGCGACTTGCTCATCTTCTCGCCCCGGTACGAGACGAGCCCGGCATGCACGTGCGCGAGGGCGTGCTGCCGGCCGGTGAGCGCGCCGGTGTGCGCCTCGGTGAACTCGTGGTGCGGGAACACCAGGTCCACTCCCCCGCCGTTGACGCCGAAGGGCACGCCCAGCGTCCGCTCCGCGATCACGCTGCACTCGATGTGCCAGCCGGGCCGGCCGGCGCCGACGGCCGACGGCCAGCTCGGCTCGCCGTCTCGCGCACCGCGCCAGAGCAGCGGGTCGAGCGGGTCGCGCTTGCCGGGCCGATCGGGGTCGCCGCCGCGCATTGCCGCGAGGGCGAGCATCTCGTCGCGCTCGAGTCCGCTCACCGCTCCCATTCGCCACGGGGATGCCGCGGCGCCCGGCGCATCGGAGCGCGAGTCGAAGTACACGTCCTCACCGAGCCGGTAGGCGGCGCCGCGCCCGAGCAGGATCGCGACGGCATCCCCCACCGGCCCGATCTCATCGGTCACGGCCACGAACTCGGTCGGCGGCACGAGGCGCAGGGATTCCATATCGGTGCGGAACCGGTCGATCTCGCGGGCAGCGAGGTCCTGCCAGTCCACGCCGGTCGCGGCGGCGCGCTCGAGCAGCGGGTCGTCGACGTCGGTGACGTTCTCGGTGAAGCGCACCGTGAGTCCGGCATCCAGCCAGACCCGCACCAGGGTGTCGAAGGCCAGGTAGGTCGAGGCGTGGCCGAGATGCGTGGCGTCGTACGGCGTGATGCCGCACACGTACAGGCTCGCATCGGATGCCGCGACCAGCGCGCCCGTCGCGGTGTCCCGCACCCGCGGCACCGGGCCGCGCCCCTCGAGCGACGGCACCACCGGTCCCGTCCACGATCGCACCTCGTCAGCGTACGCGGACCCGGCGGCGCGGAATCACACCGCCGCTGCCAACCACCGCGCAGCCACTGCCAGCCTCTGCAAGTCTCCGCCGAGAGCTAGGTGGCCGAGATCACCCCGATGCCGAGCAGCACCATGAGCACGATGCCGAGCACGATCCGGTAGATCACGAACGGCAGGAACGATCCGCGCTCGATGTAGCGCATCAGGAACGCGATCACCGCGAGTCCGACGAAGAACGCGACGAGCGTCGCCACGGCGGTCTCGGCGTACCCGAAGTAGCCGGTCGTGCCGTCCTTGATGCTGTTGACGAGTTCGTACAGCCCGCTGCCGAAGACTGCGGGGATCGCGAGCAGGAATCCGAATCGCGCGGCGGCGGGCCGGGTGTACCCGAGCGCGAGGCCGGCCGAGGTGGTCGCTCCCGAGCGCGAGACGCCCGGGATGAGCGCGAGCATCTGGGCGAGGCCGATGAGGATGCCGTCGCGGTAGGTCAACTCGGTGACCTCCTTCTGGCGCTTGCCGAGGGCATCCGCGAGGCCGAGGATGATGCCGAACACGATGAGCACGATCGCAATGAGCCACAGGTTGCGGAACACGGAGCGGATCGACTCCTGCGCGAAGTAGCCGACGAGCACGATGGGGATCGTGCCGAGGATGACGACCCAACCCAGTCGCACGTCCGGATCGTCGCGCGTGACCCGGAGCGAGCGCGCACCCTTCGGTCGCCGGAACTGCTGGAACCACTTGCTGATGATCCGCACGATGTCGCGCCGGAAGTAGATGATCACCGCGAGCTCGGTGCCGATCTGGGTGATCGCCGTGAAGGTCGCCCCAGGGTCGGTGACCGACGGCAGGAACTCCCCCGCGATGCGCAGGTGCGCGCTCGAGGAGATGGGCAGGAACTCCGTCAGTCCCTGGATGAGACCGAGGATGATCGCCTCGATGAAGCTCATGGTCCGGTTGGTTCCAGTCGGTCGTTCGGTGCCGTGCTCAGTAGTGCAGCAGCAGGTCGCCCAGCACACGCCTGCCAAACACTAGTGCGTCGAGCGGCACACGCTCGTCGACACCGTGGAACATGCCGGGGAAGTCCAGTTCCGGCGGGAGCTGCAGCGGCGCGAAGCCGTAGCCGCGGATGCCGAGCCGAGCCATCGCCTTGTTGTCGGTGCCGCCCGAGAGCAGGTACGGCAGCACGGGCGCTCCGGGGTCGGCCGTCTGGAGCGCGCCGACCATGGCCTCCACGAGCGGACCGTCGAAGCTGTTCTCGAGGCCGATGTCGCGGTGGATGACCACGATCTCGATGTCGTCGCCGACGAGTTCGCGCACGCGGGCCAGCGCAGCATCCTCCTCACCGGGCAACGTGCGGATGTCGATGAGCGCCTCGGCCATGTCCGGGATCACGTTGTGCTTGTAGCCCGCCTTGATCAGCGTCGGGTTCGACGTCGTGCGCAGGGTGGCCTGGATGAACCCGGCCGCCGTGCCCGGTCGAGAGCACGAGCGCGTCCGGGCGGCATGGTCGGCGTCGACCTCCATGATCACCGCGAGCTCCGCGAGCAGCTGCTCGGTGGTCGCGGTCAGCCGGATCGGCCAGTCCTCCCGGCCGAGCGTCGCGACCGCCTCGGCCAGCTTCGTGATCGCGTTGTCGAGGATGAGCCGCGATCCGTGGGCGGCGCGGCCGCGCGCGACGAGCTTGATCCAGACCAGGGACTTCTCGCCGGTCTGCAGCAGGTACGAGCGCTTGCCATTCGGATGCACCGAATAGCCGCCGACCTCGCTGATCGCCTCGGTGGCGCCGGCGAAGAGCTCCGGATGCTGGTCGATCATCCACTGCGAGCCGTACACGCCGCCGTTCTCCTCGTCGGAGAAGAACGCGATCACGAGGTCGCGGGCCGGCCGCTGGCCCGAACCGAGGATGTCCTGGAGCGCGGTGATCATCATCGCGTCCATGTCCTTCATGTCGACCGCGCCGCGGCCCCACAGCATCCCGTCCTGGATGACGCCGCCGAACGGGTCCACCGTCCAGTTCGCCGGATCGGCCGGCACGACGTCGGTGTGCCCGTGCACCACGAGCGCGGGCTTGCTCCGATCCGCACCCTCGACGCGCGCGATGACGCTCGTGCGACCGGGCGCCGCATCGAAGTACTCGGGCTTGAGACCCATCGCCTCGAGCAGGCTGCCGAGGTACTCGGCGGCCTCGGTCTCGCCCTTGGAATTGCCCTCGCCGTAGTTCGTGGTGTCGAACTGGATGAGGCGCTGGGCGATCGCCGCAGTCTCCTCGAGGTCGGTTGGCTCGGCCATATGACCCACGCTAGCGGGTGCCGGGCAGCGTGCTATTCTCGTACACCGTGGTTCGAGAGGACCGCGAATGCGCGCGGATGGCGGAAATGGCAGACGCGCTAGCTTGAGGTGCTAGTGCCCGTATAGGGCGTGGGGGTTCAAGTCCCCCTTCGCGCACTGATCGGCCCAAGGACTCCACTCCTTGGGCCGTTCTTCGTTTGGGCGTGGTTCATTCCGCGTTCCGGAGCCGGGCACCGGGGTGTCGCCCTCCAGCTCAGACATCGAGTCAGAACGACCGACCGCTCCGCGAGCAAGCTCGCTCCGGGTCGGTCCTTCTGCCTCGAAACTCGCGAGTCGGACAACACCCCGGAGCCCGCGATCCCGTCGGTGCGACCGTGTCGGCGCACTGAACGGCCCCTGGTCGGCGCAGGCAGGCCGATCAGTCCGCGAATGCGTCCGTCGTGCGTCAGGAGGCCTTCGCGGAGGTGCCGGCCTCGGTGTAGGCGGCTCGGACGAGGATCGGGAGGTGGTCGGAGGTTCCGCGGGGCATCGTCGTGACTTCCTCGATCGTGAGGCCCACGGAGGTGACGAAGTCGAAGTGGCCGCGGAAGAACTTGTACCGGGTGTAGGTGCGGCGGTCGCTCAGGGAGAGGTCGTAGCCGGACTCGTTCACCCGCTCCGCGAGGTTGCCCTTGAACAGCGGGTAGTTGTAGTCGCCGACCATGAGGATCGGCATCCCGTCGCCCAGCACCCGCAGGCTCTCGTGCGCTGCGCGGATCTGGTTGCGGCGCAGCGAGTTCAGGGCGGTGAGCGGCGCTGCGTGGAACGACGCGACCACGAGGTGGTGTCCGGACGCGCGGTCGACGAGGTGGGTGCCGATCAGCCGCTCGTGCGCGGGTGAGAGCAGCACGTCGTGGAGCGACCGCTTGAGCGAGTACGCCTTGGTCTGCAGTGCGTCGTAGCGATCGCGGCGGTAGTACACGGCGAGCCCGAGGCGGTTCCGCTTGGTCGAGTCGGCGAGGTGCAGCGGTCCGAGTTCGGCCGGCAGCTCGGTCGTGTCGCACTCCTGCAGGCAGATCGCGTCGACGTCCGCAGTCTGGGCGAGCGCCTCGAGCTCGTGCCAGGCGCGGTTCTTGCGGAGGTTGTAGCTGATGACTCGGATCACGGGTTCCCGTCCACTCGTCGACTGCTGGCCTTCCAGCGTAGTTCGGTGCGATCGGATCGCGGGATGGGGTTGCATTCGCCCTAGGGTGATCGCATGACCGAGGAGACCTGGGCGGACTTCCGGCAGACCTCGTTCGGCGATCCCTACATGGTGTGGCACGACGGGCCGGACTTCTCGGCCATTCGCGAGCACTGGAAGAGCGAACCGGAGCGCGTCGAGCGGATGCTGCTCGCGGGCCTCGCGGAGAACGACGAGCTAGCCCCGCAGGCGATCGGCGAGCTGCGCGACCTCGCGGGTGATGCGGAGCCGCGCTTCGAGACGGCACTGCGCGCCGCGATCGAGGGCTCGTACGGCGGTCGGCGGGTGCGGATCGCCGAGGCGCTCCGTGCCTTCACGGGCACGGCGGAATGGGACCGGTACGTCGGTGACGCCCTCGACCAGCCGAACATGTGGGGCGAGCACATCACGGCCGCGATGGCCCTGCGGCGAGCGACGCCGACGGCAGACCTCATCGCGGTGCTCGAACGCGGCGTGCAGAACCCGGAGTACCTCGTGCGCTACCACTCGGCCAACACGCTCAGCGCGTGGGCGGGCGGAGCGGCGATCGAGGACCGCGACGAGCTGTTCGGCGACCTGGTCGCGGAGGAGGCGCCGCAGCGCTGGAGGAGGGCTGCGGACGAGCTCGGCGCGGCCGCCCGCGACATCCTTCGAGCCTGATTTCGAGGTCGGGTACAAGCTTGTCCCCCTTTCGGCCCACAGTGTGCCTATATTGGGGGGTATGGCAGGCGAAGTGATCAGACGCCGTGTCGTCGTCCGGGGGAACGTGCAGGGCGTCGGATTCCGGTACTACGCGAACGCGGAGGCGGCGCGCCTCGGTGTCGCGGGATTCGTGCGGAATCTGGATGACGGCTCCGTCGAGGTCGAAGCCGAGGGCGAGAGCGACGCGGTCTCGACGTTCGTGGACTGGGCCCGCACCGGGCCGCCGTCGGCGTCTGTGGAATCCGCCGAGGTGACCGAACGCGAGCCCGCCGGCACGCCGATCTTCACCGTCGCGTTCTAGACGAACCGGATGCCGGACTGCAGCCGGGTGCGCACCTCGAACACCTCGGTGCCGCCGACCGCGCTCGCGTCCGCCCGCAGGTAGTTGCCCAGCACGGACTGGCGCACCGCGACGGCCTGCGCGCCGCGGACCGTTCCGAGGTCCGCGATCGGCACATCGAGCGCGTCATCCGGCAGCACGATCACGAGCCCGGTGAACTTCACCCGCAGCTGGCGGGCGAGCGCCTTGGCGCGGACGGCGAGTTCGTGCATCGGCCGCTCCCCCGCGACCGCGTCGCCGATGAGCTCGCCCTTGCGCACGCGCACCGGGCCGCCGAAATCCTCGGAGAGCACCGCGAAGAGTCCGCTCGGGCCGAGCACGACATGGTCGACCTTGAACTCGGCGTCGGCGGGTCCGCGGCCGGTGGCCACGTCGTGCCACACCGTGAAGCCGATCCCGAGGTCGGCGAGCGTGCGGGCGGTCGACTCCTCGGCGAGGGCGTCGGCGAGGGTGTGCCGGATCTCGCGCGGCGCGCTGCGGACGAGGGCGGGGTCGTACGGGTCATCCACGGTCACACCGCGCCCGACCCACTCGCGCACCTGCTCGAGGTAGCGTTCGCGACGCCAGCCGCCGGGGTGCCCGTAGGCGCGCGCACGGGGCCGTGAGTCCTGCCGGGCGCGGCCGGGCTGCGCGGTGAAGGTCTCGTGCTCCGGGATGCGACGGCCGGAGTCGTACGACGCGCGAGCCCGCTCGGTGCCGACCCGCTCCCACGCGAGCTGCACGGCGACGAACCTTGCCTGGTCTCCCCCGACGTCCGGATGCGTCTCCCGCATCGCCTTCCGGAACGCGCGCTTCAGCTCATCCTGCGACGCACTCGCGGCAACGCCGAGCACCTCGTACGGGCTCGCCGACAGGGGACTCTCGGGCACGCGGAAAGAATACGCGAGCGGACTGCACGCGGCAGACTCCCGGTTTTGCGGGCGTAGGCTCGAATCATGACTTCCTCAGTTCTCACCGACATCCCGCTCACCACGATCGATGGGGCGCCGACCTCGCTCGCGGAGTACTCGGGCAAGGTGCTGCTCGTCGTCAACGTGGCATCCCGGTGCGGACTGTCGCCGCAGTACGAGGCGCTCGAGGAGCTGCAGAAGACCTACGGCGACCGCGGGTTCAGTGTGCTCGGGTTCCCGAGCAACCAGTTCCTGCAGGAGCTGTCGAAGACCGACGACATCAAGGAGTACTGCTCGACCACGTGGGGCGTGACGTTCCCGATGTTCGACAAGGTGAAGGTCAACGGCAAGAACGAGCACCCGCTCTACTCGGAGCTCAAGAAGACGCCCGACGCGAAGGGCAAGGCCGGCAAGGTCGAGTGGAACTTCGAGAAGTTCGTCATCACGCCGTCGGGCGAGGTGCATCGCTTCCGCCCGAAGACCGTGCCGAACGACCCCGAGATCGTCGCGCTCATCGAGCGCTCGCTTCCCGCCTGAAGACTCGCGGGATGACCAGGCAGCTCGCGCACGAGCCGGACGCGCATCGCTACACGCTCTCGATCGACGGCCGGATCGCCGCGCTCGCCGACTACGCGGTGAACGGCAACTCGATCTCGTTCCACCACACCTACACGCAGCCGCAGCTCCGCGGACAGGGTCTCGCCGGCGAGGTCGTCGCGTTCGCGATGGACGACGTGGAGCAGCACTCCTCCCGTCGCGTGCTGCCGATGTGCTGGTACGTCGCGGAATGGTTCGACGAGCATCCGGAGCGGAAGTCGCTGCTCACCCGCTGACGCGGCTCCGACCGATCAGACCGCGTCGGCGACGAGCGACTGGTTGCCGTGGAAGACGTTGTCCGGGTCGTACTTCGCCTTCACTTCGTCGAGCCTCGCGCGGGTCGCCGGCGGGTACAGCACGCCGAGCGTCTGCGCGTCGTCCTTGGACGTGAAGTTGCCGTAGGCACCTGCGACCCGCTTCCCCAGTCCGCGCCAGGATGCCCGGATCTCGTCCTCGCGGCCGGCCGGTGCATCCGGCGGCAGGAACGCAGCGGAGATGAGCAGCACCTCGGCGTCCCGCCATGCGAACGCCGTGGCATCCGTCGGAACGCGGTTGAACGCGCCGCGCAGGCTCCGGATCATCAGCACGGCGCCGCCCAGTGCCTCGTGCAGTTCGACGAGCCGGTCGATCAACTCGTCGCTGAAGTCGTCGGAGAACGAGTTCGAGTCCACGATCGTGATGCCGGGCGGCGGTCCGGGATTCTCCACGAGCAGGTCGCGGTAGGGCATCGGCTTGATGTCGTGCGAGAGCACGCCCGGCAGGGCGAGCAGCGGTGCGATCGCGGCATCCGCCGCCGTGCGGTCGGTGTCGCCGTAGCAGATCGAGAGTTGCACGGTCGGCGGGTTGTCCGGACCGAACGCCGGGAGGGCGGCGAACGTGACGTTGAGCTCCTCGGGGGCGGATCGCATGACGTCGCGCCAGCCCTTGAGCGTCGCTGCGAGGTGGCCGGGGTCGAGCGTGATCGTGCCGGACACGATGCCCGCGAGGGGGTGAGCCGCGAACGTGAACGCGGTGACCACCCCGAAATTGCCGCCACCGCCGCGCAGCGCCCAGAACAGGTCGGCGTGATCGGACTCGCTCGCGGTGACGACCGTGCCGTCGGCCGTCACGACCTCGGCCGCGACCAGGCTGTCGAGCGCGAGCCCGTACTTGCGCACGAGCCAGCCGATGCCGCCCCCGAGCGTGAGGCCGCCGACGCCCACCGAGACGGTGTCGCCGCTCGTGAGGGCGAGGTCGTGCTCCGAGAGCGCCTCGGCGATCGCGCCCCAGGTGGCGCCGCCGCCGATGCGGACCAGCGCGCCACCGTCGACGGGCGCGGTCTCGTCGACCAGCTCGACCGTGTCGAGTCGCACGAGGTCGAGCAGCACACCACCGGTGTTGGTGCTCGCGCCGGACGTGCCGTGGCCTCCGCCCTTCACGGAGAGGCGCAGGCCGTTGGAGGTCGCGTGGCGCACGGCCGCAACGGCATCCGCGGTGGATGCCGCAACCACGACGAGCGCCGGCTCGCCGGTCGCGTAGTGGGTGGTGGCAGCGTCGGTGTACCCGTCATCGCCGGGCAGCAGGAGCGCACCGTCGAGGGATGCGCGGAGGTCATCGATGGACGTCATGCTTCCACCATGCCAAACAGCACCGACGCCGCGCTTCTCCGTTCGCGCTCGGCTGAACTGCTCCCGCTTCGGGACTACGTGCCGCGCAGATCCTTCCGCAGGATCTTGCCGGAACTCGACTTCGGCACCGTCTCGATGAACGCGACCTGCCGCACCTTCTTGTGCGGCGCGACGTGCTCGGCGACGAAGTCCATCACACCGTCCGCACTCAAGTCGGCGTCGGGGACGAGCACCACGAAGGCCTTCGGCACCTCCTGGCCGTCGGCGTCCGGAGCGCCGACCACCGCGGCATCCGCGATGAGCGGATGCGTGAGGAGCAGCGCCTCGAGCTCGGCCGGTGCCACCTGGTAGCCCTTGTACTTGATCAGCTCCTTGAGGCGGTCGACCACGTAGAACTCGCCGAGCGGCCCGACGGTGACGATGTCGCCCGTGTGCAGGAACCCGTCGGCGTCGAGGGTCTCGGCGGTCGCGTCATCCCGTCCGAGGTATCCGACCATGACGTTCGGCCCGCGCACCCACAGCTCCCCCGGTTCACTGATTCCGCTCTCGGGAACGACGACCTCGGCGCCGCTCTCGACATCCACGACCTTGACGTCGAGGTTCGCCACCGGGAAGCCGATCGAGCCGAGCGACAGGTCGTCGCGGCCCACCGGATTGAGGTGCGACACCGGACTGAGCTCGGTCATGCCGTAGCCCTGGCGCACCTTGGTGTCGAGTCGGGTCGCCACGGCCCTCGCGAGGCTCTCGTCGAGGGGCGCCGCGCCGGAGAACACCATGCGTACCTTCGAGAGATCGACCGTGTCGATGAGCGGGTGCTTGGCGAGCGCGACCGCGATCGGCGGGGCGATGAACAGGTACGTGCAGCCGTGCTCCACGATGATCCGCAGGAACTCGGGCAGGTCGAACTTCGGCATCGTCACGAGGCGGGCGCGCTGCTTGAGCGCGATGTTGAGCAGCACGGTCAGGCCGTAGATGTGGAAGAACGGCAGCAGGGCCAGCATCCTGTCCTCGCGGTCGATGTCGAGCACGAACCGGGACTGCTGCACGTTGGCGACCAGGTTCGTGTGGGTGAGCTTGACCCCCTTCGCGAACCCGGTGGTGCCGCTCGAGTACGGCAGCACCGCGAGGTGCGTCGCCGGGTCGAACGACACGTCCGGCGCCGGGCGCCGCTCGCCCAGCAGGTCGGCGAGCGATGGATGCCCTTCCGCACCGTCGAGCACGATGACGTGCTCGGCGTCGATACCCGCATCGGCCGCAGCGGTCTCGGCCTGCGGCAGCAGCGGCGAGACGGTGATCAGGAAGGATGCGCCGGAGTTCTTGAGCTGCGACCCGATCTCCGCGGGCGTGTACAACGAGTTGATCGGGGTCGCGGTCGCCCCGGCGCGCAGGATGCCGTGGAACACCGACGCGAACGCCGGCACGTTGGGGCAGAGCAGTCCGATCACCGTGCCCACCCCGGCGCCGCGGGCCGCGAGCGCGCCGGCGACGCCGTCGATCTGGCCCACGAGCTGGCGGTAGGTGGTCTCCGCCCCCGTGGTGCCGTCGACGAGCGCGATCCGGTCGAGATCCTCCTCCGCGAGATCGCCGAACAGGTAGTCCACGACACTGAGGGCCGGAATGTCCTCGTCCGGGTACGGGCTGCGCAGCATGGGATCTCCTTCGATCGGGTCGTCCCTCGATCATCCGTCACGCCGCGGCCGATGTCGATGCTCCGCGGCTAGCCTTGAGCGGTGACCTCAGTGCTGCTCTCCGGCTTCGAGCCGTTCGACGGTGCCCCGAGCAACAGCTCGTGGGATGCCGTGCAGCAGCTCGCGAGTGAGTGGAGCGGCGCGGCATCCATCACCACGGTCGTGCTGCCGGTCGAGTTCGGCGCGGCATGGGAGCACCTGGCGGCCGCGATCGACGAGCACGCACCCGATGTCGTGATCGCGGTCGGCCTCGCCGACGGGCGCAGCGCCATCACCCCGGAGCGGGTCGCGGTCAATCTCGAGGATGCCCGCATCCCCGACAACGCCGGTGCCCAGCCCCGCGACCTCGCGATCGTGGTGGACGGGCCGGCCGCGTACTTCAGCGGACTCCCGGTGACGGCGATCGCCGAGGCCATCCGCGCGGCCGGGGTCGCCGCCGAGGTGTCCCTGAGCGCTGGCGCGTACGTGTGCAATGACCTGATGTACCGGCTGATGCACGCCGTCGGGCACGAGCGTCCGGGGCTGGTGGCGGGGTTCATCCACGTGCCGGCTGCCAAGGCGATGCCGGTCGAGACCATAGCGCACGGGTTGTCCGTCGCGGTCGCGGTGTCGGTTCAGTCCTTCGAGAACCAGGGCGGGTAGACCGCGACGCGGGTCGGATAGTCCGCGTCATCCACCATCGCCTTGACCCGGTCGCGCGCCGGTTCGTTCGCGACGGCGATCAGGGTGACCGAGGAGAACGGGAACGGTTCCGGCACTTCGGCATCGCCGCCGACCATCCGGCCGCCGTGATTGGTGATCTCGAGCGACGTGGTCACGAGCACGATGCGGTCGAAGCCGCTCACTGCGGGCTCGGCGCTCCACGCGGTCTGCTCGAGCAGCTGTCCGTCGGTGAGGATGTCCGGCAGGTCCTCGACGCGCGTCACGTGGTGCAGCCGCCGATCGGCCGCGCTGATCTTCGTGGTCTTGCCGGCCCCCGCCGTCCGCGGCCGTGCGGGGCGCGGAACCTTGGGCGGAACGACCACCGCCTTCGGGAAGCAGATGTCGCACAGCGTGCCCTCGAAGCCGTGCTTGCACTCTGCCATGGGTCCAGTCTGCCCCTTCGACCGGGTGACCGGGTACCGAAGTGGTCGGATCAGGCGACGGCGCTCTGCCGCAGCACGGCCTCGACGCGAAGTGCGAGCTCGCGCAGGAGCGCCTCATCCTCGCGCGAGAAGGCGCGCGGCGTGGGGTCGAGCAGGCACAGCGCGCCGACCCGCATGCCGTTCGCGGACTCGATCGGGTAGCCCGCGTAGAACCGCACCCGGCCGGCCCGCACCATCGTGAGATCGCGGAATCGGGGGTTCGCGAGCGCATCGTTGACCACGAACACACCGGGTCGCTGCACCGTGACGTCGCAGAACGCGTCGGAGCGCGCGACATCCTCGCGCCGGCCGCCCGAGACGGCCTTGACCCATTGCCGTGCCCCGTCGATGAAGTTGATCGAGGCGCTCTCGACCCCGAACAGGGCCTTCGCCGTCTCGGTGATCTGGTCGAATCGAACGTCGTCGGGCGTGTCGAGGATGCCGAGCGACTCGAGCGCATGCAGCCGCTCCTGCTCGTCGACGCACTCGACCGCGCGCTCGCGGTCGGTCGTGCTGTTCAGGTTCTCGGCGATGGCCGTGGCGATCAACGAACCCCACTCGCTGTAGGTGGAGCGCTCACGGGTGCGCACGAGGTCGGTGCCGCGCGGCTCGAACGTGAGGAAGGTCGTGCGCTCGTGGACGGCGCACGCGAGCTTCGCCTGCTCGGTGAGTTCGTGCATCCGGCGCACCACGAGTCGCTCGGCGAACCGGGGCATCCGCACGATCCTGCCGAGCGGTGGGATGCCCACCAGGAACATCTGGGTGCCCTCCGAGGTCTGCGCGACCAGGGCGTCGAGCAGGGCGTCGAGGTCGCGCCGCCAGGTGACCTCAGGCACGAGGCGCACGGCCTCGGCACCTCCGAGCGACAGCAGGATCACGTCGAAGCGCTCCGGTCGCACATCCGCCAGTGCGGCGCGGGCGGCCCGGACATCCAGTTCGACATCGACGACGAGGTCCACATCGGACCCGCGGTTGGTGCGCTCGCTCAACTGGCGCGCGAGGTGTCCGCCGACCCCGATCTGGTGCGAGAGCACACCCCAGCTCATGACGATGCCGTTGCCGAGCACGAGCAGTCGGTGCGGGTCATCCCCCGGAGCGTGCACGTGCGGCTCGTCCACCGGGCGGGGCAGTCGCCGCCACGAGTTCGAGGATGTCGCGAGCCAAGCGCGCGTCGCGGAGGAGACGATCACTTCCCGTACCCGCGTCAGCATCATGCCCCCAAGATGTCGATCCGTCATGGCATCGAGCCTTGCTCAATCCTATGCCGGTCCCCCAGATGGAGGACAAGGGGGTTGACCGGACATTCGCAAAGGATTTCGGGCAGGATCGGGGCTGCCGTCCTGTCCGCTACCAGTTGGTGAACGATCCGTCACCGCGCCGCAGGTGCGGCGGCTCCCACGATTCGAACGGTCTCGCAGCCAGCGCGGTGAGCCGCTCCTCGTCGATCTCGATGCCGAGGCCCGGCGCATCCCCGACCGGGAAGGATGCCCCGACAGCTGCGGCCGGGCGACGAAGACGGCCTCATCCGTGCCGCCGGAGTACGTGCCGCGCTCCCAGGTCTCGGCCCACGCGAAGTTCGGCACGGCTGCCGCGAACTGGATGGTGGCCGCGGTGCAGATCGGCCCGAGCGGATTGTGCGGCATGAGATCGACGTAATGCGCCTCGCTCCAGCCGGCGACCTTCATCGACTCGGTGAACCCGCCGACGTTGCACACGTCGATCCGGTTGTACTGGTGGATGCCGCGCTCGATGTACGGCAGGAACTGCCACTTCGAGGCGAACTCCTCCCCGATCGCGAACGGAACGTCGGTGAGCCGCCGGAGCGCCTCGTACGCCTCCGGGGTCTCGTCGCGGATCGGCTCCTCGAGGAAGTCGAGCGTGCCCGACGGCATCCGCTGGCAGAAGCTCGCCGCTTCGGCGACGCTCAACCGGTGGTGGTACTCGAGCCCGAGCACGACCTCGGCGCCGAGGGCCTCGCGCACCGCGATCGCCCGACGCGCGGATTCCGCGAGGTGCTCGCGCGGCTCGTACCGTGCGGGCTCGGTGTGCCCTGCGGCGAGGATGCGGATGACTTTCCAGCCGAGCGAGACGAGCGCCGTGGCATCCGCGACGACCTCGTCCACGGACTCGCCCGAGGCAGTGGCGAAGGTCGGCACGCGAGTCGCGGTGCTTGCCGCCGAGCAACTCGTACACCGGCACCCCGAGGGCCTTGCCCTTGATGTCGTACAGGGCGATGTCGATCGCCGAGATCGCCGCGGTGAGCACCCGACCGCCCTCGAAGTACTGGCCGCGGTAGGCCTCCTGCCAGAGCGCTCCAGCCGCGAACGGGTCACGGCCGACCAGGAAGCGCTCGAAGTGCTCGAGCGCGCCCATGACCGCGAGCTCCCGGCCGGACAGGCCGCTCTCCCCCCAGCCCGAGATGCCCTCGTCGGTCTCGACCTTGACGATCAGCTGGTTGCGGTGCCCGATCCGCACGGGAAAGGCGACGATGCCGGTGATCTTCACGCGGCTACGGTACACCGGCCGACCGGATTGATCAGGTTAAACGGCGGCCTGCTCCTCGAGACCCGGTTCGAGGTACCGCATGACCACGCCGGCGAGGTCCTCGAGGCTCGTGAGGTCCTCCGGCTTCACGTCGCGCGGCACGACGTCGAGGGCGCACAGCGTGCCGATCGCGTAGCCGTCCCGGGTGCGCAGCGGCACGCTCGCGTGGAATCCGAACCCGAGGGATGCGGCGGTCGCCGGGTCGCGCAGCAGCGCGGTGTCGGGTGAGGCGGCAGTCCACCCCGTGCGCGGCCACGAACAGCGCGCGGTCCTGCTCCATCACCGCGAGCAGCGCGATCGGAGCGCCGAGCGCGGCGGCGGCCATCGCGGTGATCCGCTCGACGTTGCCCTCGGCGTCGTGCGTGGCGAGTTCGAAGCGGGATGCCGCGTCGAGGCGCGCTGCCTCGTCGGGCGCGAGCGCGTGCTTGCCGCTCTCGGCGGCGAGTCGCTCGCGAAGGGCGATCACGACATCCTTGGCACTCGGGCGCTGGGACGGCTCGCGGTGCGGTCATGGCCGCGAGGAGCGCGCGCCACTCCTCTCCCGCGTGCTCCGGCAGCTGCGGGTCGTCGAGGAGGCGCGCGAGGGCCGAGTGCTCCGGCGGGCCGGGGAACGCGAGCTGGCCGGACAGGCACTCGATGAGCACGAGGCCGAGCGAGTAGATGTCGGTCGCGGCATCCACCGCCTTGCCGCTCGCCTGCTCGGGGCTCAGGTAGGCGACCGTGCCCGTGACGACCTCGTGCTCGCCGAGCTCCGCGGAGCCACCGAACGTCGCGATGCCCAGGTCGGTGAGCTTGGCCCGAACGCGGGCGCCGTCGGCGATGTAGTCGCCGAGGAGCATGTTGCCCGGCTTGATGTCGCGGTGCACGAGCCCCTGCAGGTGGAGGTACTCGAGTGCCTCAGCGATGTCCTGGCCGACCTGCGCGACCTGTCGCGGCGGCAGGGGGCCGGACTCGAGCCGCTTGCGCAGGTCGGTGCCGTCGACGAGCTCCATGACGTAGTAGATGCGCGTGGTGTCGCCGCTCGAACGGTCCACCGCGGCATCGAGCAGCGTGACGACGCTCGGGTGGCTCAGCGAGGCGAGCAGGCTCACCTCCGCCTCCTGGCGGCGGAACTCGTCCTCGGCCACCGCGTTCTCGCGGAACACCTTGACCGCGACATCCCGGCCGAGCGTCTCGTCCGTCGCGCGGTAGACCGCAGCGAGACCGCCCTCGCCGAGCAGCGCGCCCAGCCGGTACCGGCCCTTGAGCAGCATCGTCGACGATTCCTGCGCCACCTTTGCCCCCTCGTGTGCCGTGTGCTCAGAGCCTATGGGTTCTGCTCACGTCACATGAACCCTTGACCGGGCCGCTCGCGAGCCACTAGAGGCGATTCGGAGCCGGCGGGTCGAGTGGATGGCTCCCCCGCGCTAGCGTCGGGGTATGAATGCCGCAACACCGCCCACCGACGGACGACACGAGGTGCACTTCGCCGACGGCACCCTCAACGGGGTCGAGCACTACGTCGGCGGCGTGAAGGCGGGCTCGTGCGAGTACTGGTACCGCAACGGCCAGAAGAAGGCCGAGGGCCAGTTCTCGAACGGCGTGTTCACCGGTGAGTGGGTCTGGTGGCGAGAGAACGGCGAGTTGCTCCAGCGCGGAGCCTTCGTCGACGGTGAGCAGCACGGCCACTGGCAGCGCTGGCACGACACCGGCGCCCTCATGGACGAGGGCGACTGGGTGCGCGGCAAGCGTTCGGGCGAATGGACGCACTACGACAAGCAGGGTGCCGTCCGGAAGACCGAACGACACCCCGATAGGACTGAACAGCCCTAGCTGTCCTGCTTGACCTCGCCGCGCCAGGCGCCGTCCTCAGCGCCGCGTGACTCGATGAACTTCTTGAACTCGGCGAGCTGGGCCTTCACGGCCTTGTCGTCGACTCCCAGCGCCGCGCCGGCCTTCTCCATGAAGCCCTCGGGCTCCCAGTCGATCTGCACGGCGAGTCGCGACTTCGCGTCATCCAGGTGATGGAACGTGATGACGCCGGCGTGGTCGACCTCGCCGCCGGTGCTCGTCCACGCGATGCGGTCATCCGGGATCTGCTCCGAGATGACGGTGTCGAACTCCCGCTTCTGGCCGGCGATGTTCACCACCCAGTGGTTGTGGGTGTCGTCGACCTGCGTGATCGATTCGACGAAGGTGAGGAACCGCGGGAATTCCTCGAACTGCGTCCACTGGTTGTAGCTCGTGTGGACGGGCACGTCCACGTCGATGGTCTCGAGTACCTGCGCCATGATGGCTTCTCCTGCTCTGTGTGTGTCCTTCCACGGTAGGCAGGTTGGAGCGACGGTCGTCGGGGGTTGCGGATCGTGGGTCGTGCACCTAGCGTGCGGCGGCCTGCTGCGTCATCCTGCGCTGGCGCATCGCGAGGAAGAGCGGGAAGGTGAACGCGAAGGCGGTGAGGCCCGAGAGCACGACGTAGAGCCAGCCGAAGCGCATCCCGAGTCGTTTCGCCTCGACGATGATCAGGATCGACCCGGCGACCGCGACCACGAGCAGGTCGACGGTGAGACTCGAGACCGCGGGGCCGCTGTTGATCCAGTCGCCGATGAAGTCGCGCATCTGCACGATCGCGAGGGCGTTGAAGGTCCAGGTGCCGACCAGACCGGCGACGGCGAGGATGAGCCAGATGACGGCGAGCGGAGTCCAGTGCTTGAGCATGTCGCCATTGTGCTCTCGCGGCACTACGTTTGCGGCATGACCGCTGCCGATCCCGCGATCCTCTCCCCCGTCGCCGTGCCGCGCCGGGGCGCGAAGCTCGGCGCCTGGGCACTCATCTCCGCCGGCATCGCACTGCTGTGGGTGGCACTGACCGTGGTGTTCGCGCTGGCGTCGTTCGGCTCGGGCGGAGCGACCGGTCCGATCGCCTACGGGATGTTCTTCATCGGCTTCATCGTCGTGCCGGTCGGGCTGATCGCCTCGATCGTGCTCGCCGTGGCAGCCTTCGTGAGGAACCGCGTGCTCGGCAAGGTGCTCGCCGGCATCGCCCTGCTGCTCGTGCTGCTCGCAGCCGTGCTGATGATCGGCGGCATGATGGGCTCGAGCGGGTTGTTCGCCCTGTTCACGTAGCGCGCGACACGCCGACGGATGTCGTCGGCAATTGACACACTCGAACGTATGTTCGAATATGGGGAGATGTCCCCTGCCGCCGCGACGCTGGTCCAAGAGCCGTCGCGCGCGACAGATGTTCCATCTCCACCGTCACAGGTGACGGTGCGAGAGCTGCAGCAGCGGATCTCGGCCATGCAGGCGACGAAGCTCGACAGCCGTCGCATCCCCACGCATCCAGCGCTCGCGGCCCTCCTCGATGGCGGGCTGAAGCAGGGCGCCGCTTATTCGATCGAGCGCTCGGCGACGCTGCTCATGGCGATGCTGTCCGGTCCGTCGGCCGCGGGATCGTGGTGCGCGGTCGTCGGCGTGCCCGAGTTCGGCATCGAGGCGGCGGAGCGGTTCGGCATCGACCTCGAGCGGCTCGTGCTCGTGCCGCATCCCGGCGACCAGTGGCTCACGGTCACCGCGGGCATCGCCGATGTGATGGGTGTCGTGGTCACGCGTCCGCCGAAACGGGCTGCGGATGGCGCGATCGCCCGCCTCGCCGCCCGGCTGCGGCAGCGCGGCACCACGATGTTCGTGCTCGGCACCTGGCCGGGCAGCGAGGCGATGCTGAGCCTGAGCCAGAGCGAGTGGCACGGCATCGGCTCGGGGCGCGGCCACCTCACCTCGCGCGAGGTCACGGTCACGGTGAGCACCAAGACGACCGCGCGGCCACGCAGCGCGCGGCTGTGGCTGCCCGACGAGCTCGAGCAGTTCCGCGCAGCGGAGCGGCCGGTCGAGCGGGTGCAGCCCGTCGCACGACTGCAGGCGACGGCATGAGCCTGCGCACGAAGCGGGCGGAATCGTCGGTGTCACTCGACGCACTCCCACGCGTCATGGTGCTGTGGTGCCCCGACTGGCCGGTGCAGGCAGCCCTCCACGACGCGCGGCTCGCGCCGGATGCCGCGGTGGCCCTCATCGAGAAGAACACCGTGTTCGCGTCGTCCGGCGCCGCGCGCGCCGAGGGGGTCACCCGCGGGTTGCGGGTGCGGGAGGCGCAGGCGCGGTACCCGGAGCTCACCGTCATCCCGTACGACCCCGCGGTCGACAACCGGGTGTTCGAGCCGCTCATCGCCGCGATCGAGGAGCTCGTGCCCGGCGTGCAGGTGCTGCGGCCCGGCATGTGCGCCGTGCGTGCCCGCGGCGCGGCGCGCTACTACGGAGGCGAGCGTGCCGCCGGCATCGCTCTCGCGGGCAAGCTCGAGGAACTCGGGGCATCCGGCGCGCGGGTCGGTGTCGCCGACGGCATCTTCACCGCCGACCAGGCCGCCCGCAGGACCGGCTCGGAGCGCGTGCGCATCGTCGGCGCCGGCGACGCCGCCCAGTTCCTCGCCCCGCTCACGGTCGGGCTGCTGGATGACCCGTCCCTCGTCACCCTCCTGCGCCGGCTCGGCATCCGCACCCTGGGCGAGTTCGCGTCACTCGCCCCGGCGGACGTTCGCGCGCGCTTCGGGGAGCACGGTGCACGCCTCCACGCGCTCTCCTCCGGCCGCGACAGCCTCCCCCACGTCGCGCGCCGCCCGCCGCTCGACCTCGACGTCGTCGTGCACTTCGAGCCGGCGCTCGACCGCGTCGACCAGGTCGCGTTCGGCGTGCGGCAGGCGGCCGAGCGCGTTCATCGACGGGCTCACCGCGAGCAAGCTCGTCGGCACGGCCATCCGGGTCGAGCTCGACTCCGAGTCGGGCGAGACCTCCGAGCGCACCTGGCTGCATCCGCGCTCGTTCAGCCCGATGGATGTCGTCGACCGCGTGCGCTGGCAGCTGCAGGGCTCCGGCGTGATCGACGCGGGCCTGCGCTCGGGCGTGGTCTACGTGCGGATCGCCCCCGAGGCCGTCGACGCGATCGGCAACCACGAGTCCGGACTTGTGGGGCACCGGGCCGGATGAGCGGGTGCACCACGGGCTCTCGCGCGTGCAGAGCATGCTCGGGCACGGGGCGGTGCTCACGGCATCCGTCGGAGGCGGGCGCACGCTCGCCGACCGGCAGCAGCTCGTGGCGTGGGGCGATCGTCCGGTGCAGGCGCGCTCGGCGGTGCAGCCGTGGCCGGGGCGGCTGCCCGCACCCCTGCCGGGCACGGTGTTCTCGCCGCGGCATCCCGTGCACGTGCTGGATGCCGCGGGGCAGCCGGTCGCGGTGGATGACCGTGGCACCGTGTCATCCCCACCCACCTCCTTCACCGCGGGAGCCGAGCGCCGCACGCTCACCGCATGGGCCGGACCGTGGCCGCTCGACGAGCGCTGGTGGAGCCCGGATGCCGCCCGCCGCACCTACCGCTTCCAGGCCGTCGACGAGACCGGCTGCGCCTGGCTGCTCGCGCTCGACGACGGCGGCTGGTGGGCCGAGGCCCGCTATGACTGAATCGCGGCGATAGGCATGGGCTGGACGCGCTGGAGCTATGAGCGAAGGCCATTTCTGGCCTTCGCCGCGACGCCAGCGCCGACGGCCGTCCCGGCCGTCGGAAGAACAGGAATTTGAATGGGCTGGAACAATCCGCCAGTCCCCTGGTCCGAGTTCGAGCGCGCCCTCTCCGACGGCAGCCGCCCCGGGGCCACGCCGGTCGGTGCGGACGGCGGCGACTCCCCCGCGTGGTCGCGCAAGCGGCACGCCTACGAAGCACCGAAGGTCTCGCGCGCGGCGGATGCCGGACTCGTGCCCTACGCCGAGCTGCACGCGCACTCCAACTTCAGCTTCCTCGACGGTGCGAGTCCGCCCGAGAAGCTCATCGAGGAGTCCGTGCGACTCGGGCTGCACGCCCTCGCGGTCACCGACCACGACGGGCTGTACGGCATCGTGCGGATGGCCGAGGCAGCGGCAGCGGCACAGTGCCGTTCAGAAGCGCGCACCGTTGCGACGGTCTTCGGCGCCGAGCTCTCGCTCGGGCTCACCGGACCGCAGAACGGCGAGGCCGATCCGGAAGGGTCGCACCTGCTCGTGCTCGCCCGCAAGGAGGAGGGCTACCACCGGCTCGCGATGGCGATCACGGCGGCCCAGCTGGCCGGCGGGGAGAAGGGCAAGCCCGAGTACTCGCTCGATGACCTCGCGGCGCGCGCGGGCGGGCACTGGCTCATCCTCACCGGATGCCGCAAGGGCGCCGTCCGGCAGGCGCTCGAGGCCGGCGGCTCAGAGTACGGCGTTCTCCGTGCGGGTGAGGAGCTCGATCGGCTCGTCTCGCTGTTCGGCGAGGACAACGTCGTGGTCGAGCTGTTCGACGCGGGCGACCCACGGGATGACGCTCGCAACGACGCCCTCGCCGCCCTCGCGCTCGAGCGCGGGCTGCGGCTCGTCGCGACCGGCAACGTGCACTACGCCACCCCGCACCAGCACCAGCTGGCGACCGCCGTGGCGGCCGTACGCGCCCGCAGGAGCCTCGACGAGATGGATGGCTGGCTCCCGCCCGCCGGCGTCGCCCACCTCCGCAGCGGGGCGGAGATGGCCGCGCGCTTCGGCCACTATCCCGGTGCGATCGAGAACACCGTGCTGCTCGCCGACGAGCTCGCGTTCGAGCTCCGGCGCGCGAAGCCAGGGCTGCCGAAGCAGGAGGTTCCCGACGGGCACACCCCGATGTCGTACCTGCGAGAACTCGTGTGGGCGGGGATGGCGGGCAGGGGCATCCCCGCCACCGAGGAGAACCTCAAGCGCATCAACCGCGAGCTCGACGTGATCGAGCTGAAGGACTTCCCGGGCTACTTCCTGATCGTGTACGACATCGTGAAGTACGCCAAGGGGCTCGGCATCCTGTGCCAGGGTCGCGGCTCCGCGGCGAACTCCGCGGTCTGCTACCTGCTGGGCATCACGGCGGTCGACCCGATCTTCTACAAGCTCCCGTTCGAGCGGTTCCTGTCGGCGATGCGCGACGAGGAGCCCGACATCGACGTCGACTTCGAGTCCGACCGTCGTGAGCTCGTCATCCAGTACGTGTTCGACAAGTACGGCCGCGAGAACGCCGCGCAGGTCTCGAACGTCGTGAGCTACCGCCCGAAGTTCGCGGTGCGCGACATGGCGAAGGCGCTCGGCGCGAGTCCGGGCCAGCAGGATGCGTGGTCGAAGCAGGTGGAGCGCTGGGGCGCGCTGATCTCGAGCGACGACCACGACATCCCGCCCAAGGTCGTCGAACTCGCCCTCGAGGCGATGAGCTTCCCGCGGCATCTCGGCATCCACTCCGGCGGCATGGTGCTCACCGATCGGCCGGTGGGTGAGGTCGTGCCGATCGAGCACGCACGCATGGACAAGCGCACCGTCGTGCAGTGGGACAAGGATGACTGCGCCTGGATGGGGCTGGTCAAGTTCGACCTGCTGGGCCTCGGGATGCTGTCGGCGATCCAGTACACCTTCGACCTCGTTCGCGACCATCTCGGCGAGGAGTGGACGCTCGCCTCGATCCCGCGCGAGGAGCCCGGCGTGTACGACCAGCTCTGCCGCGCGGACTCCATCGGCGTGTTCCAGGTGGAGAGCCGGGCGCAGATGGGGCTGCTCCCGCGCCTGCAGCCCAGGAAGTTCTACGACCTCGTGGTCGAGATCGCGCTCGTGCGGCCGGGTCCGATCCAGGGTGGGGCGGTGCATCCATTCGTCAGACGGAAGCTGGGCCAGGAGAAGATCACCTACCTGCACCCGAAGCTCAGGGAACCGCTCGAGCGCACCCTCGGCGTGCCGATCTTCCAGGAGCAGCTCATGCAGGTCGCGATGGCGGTCGGTGGTTGCACCGGGGATGACGCGGACCTGCTGCGCAGAGCCATGGGGTCGAAGCGCGGTATCGAGCGCATCGACAGCCTGCGCGAGAAGCTCTACGTCGGCATGGCCGAGAACGGGATCATCGGGGCGGATGCCGACTCGATCTACGCGAAGATCCAGGCCTTCGCGGGCTTCGGCTTCGCCGAGAGCCACGCGCTGAGCTTCGGGTTGCTCGTCTACGCCTCGGCGTGGTTGCGCCTGCACTACCCCGCGGCGTTCCTCGCGTCGCTGCTGCGTGCGCAGCCGATGGGGTTCTACTCGCCGCAGAGTCTCATCTCCGATGCACGGCGGCACGGGGTGGAGGTGCTGCGGCCCGACATCCAGCTGTCGCTCGCGACCGCGACGCTCGAGCAGCTCCCCGACCTTGCGGGCGTCACGGGCTCACCGTCGTGCCTCGACTTCGAGCAGCCCGACGTCGGGCTGTTCGATGCGAGCGTGCCGTTCGTGCAGGCCGACCACACCCGGGATGGCGCGTTCGCCGTGCGCCTCGGACTCGACGAGGTCAGCGGCATCGGCGCCGCCCTCGCCGAGAAGATCGTCGCCGAACGCAACCGCGGCGGACCGTTCGCCGACATGAACGACCTCGTACGACGTACCGGACTCGAGACCAAGCACCTCGAGGTGCTCGCCGGCGCCGGCGCGTTCGACTGCTTCGGGCTGTCACGCCGAGAGGCGATGTGGAACGCGGGCAATGCGGCGCAGGACCGTCCGGAGTTCCTCGAGGGCACCGTGATCGCGGTGCAGCCGCCGTTGTTCACGATGCCGTCCAAGGTGGAGGAGCTCATGTCCGACCTGTGGGCGACCGGGGTGTCGACCGACAGCCACCCCGTCGAGCATCTGCGGCCGGCGTTGGCGAGCCGCGGCATCCTGTCGGCTGCTGAGTTGCGCACCGCGGAGCCCGGGCGGCGCATCGAGGTCGGCGGAGTCGTCACCCACCGGCAGCGGCCGGCGACGGCGAGCGGCATCACCTTCCTGAACCTCGAGGATGAGACCGGCCTCGTCAACGTGATCTGCAGCGTCGGCGTGTGGAACCGCTACCGCCGCGTCGTGCGGGACTCCCCCGCGCTCGTCGTGCGCGGGATGCTCGAGCGCTCACCCGAGGGTGTGACGAACCTGCTCGCGGACGGGTTCCGGCTGCTCGACATGGCGCCGAAGACGAAGTCGCGGGACTTCCACTGAACGCTCTCCCCCGCGCTCGCGACCGCACGTGTCGCGAGCGGAGGAGCTTTGCGCAGGCCACACGCCACACGCATGCGACCCGCCGACACCATCCTCCGTTGGCGACACGCGCGGTCGATCGTCGGCCCTACCGCTGCTTGCGCAGGTGCTCGATCCGCGCCTGCAGCTGCTGCACCGTGGCGCGCGCGACCTCCGGCCCGCCGCAGATGCGGCGGAGCTCCGCGTGGATGTGGCCGTGCGGTTCGCCGGACGTCTTCGCCCGCATCCCCACGAGCGAGTTCAGCAGCCGACGCTGCTCACCGAGCGTGCGGTACAGCGGCGCCGGAGCGGTCTCGCCCTCGGCCTGCGGCGGACGTCCGCGCGTGCGCCGCGCCTGGCGGGCCTGTCGCTGGCGCAGCAGTTCGCGCACCTGGTCGGGCTCGAGGATGCCGGGGAGGCCGATGAAGTCCAGCTCCTCGTCGGTGCCCGGCATCGCCGTCGTGCCGAACGCATGACCGTCGAACAGTGCGTGATCGAACTCCGCCTCGGACTCGAGGGCGGTCCACTCGTACTCGTCGAGCAGCCGATCGCTCGCCTGCTCCTCGCGCTGTTCCGCGTCGAGGTCCTCGAGCAGCTCCTCCTCGGCGCGCTCTCGGTCGAGCGCGTGGTCCCGCTCGAGTTCGAGCGCGCTCGCCAATGCGATGAGCGTCGGCACGTTCGGCACGAAGATCGTCGCGGTCTCGCCGCGGCGGCGCGCGCGCACGAAGCGCCCGACGGCCTGCGCGAAGTAGAGCGGCGTCGCCGCACTCGTCGCGTAGACGCCGACCGCGAGGCGCGGCACGTCGACGCCCTCCGACACCATCCGCACCGCGACCATCCAGCGCTGGTCGGAGTTGGTGAACTTCTCGATCCGCTGCGAGCTCGCCTTCTCGTCGGAGAGCACGAGGGTGGGCTTCTCGCCCGTGATCGACTCGAGCAGGGAGGCGTAGGCGCGCGCGGCGGTCTGGTCGGTCGCGATCAGGAGGCCCGCGGCATCCGGGATGTCGTCCCGCACCTCGGTGAGCCGGCGATCCGCGGCTCGGATGACGGCGGGCATCCACTCGCCCTCGGGCGAGAGGGCGGTGCGCCAGGCCTGCGCCGTGACATCCTTCGTGTCGGGCTGGCCGAGGCGGGCTTCGAGCTCGTCGCCCATTCGGGTGCGCCAGCGCATCCGGCCCGCGTAGGCCATGAAGATCACCGGACGCACGACGCCGTCGGCGAGTGCGCGGCCGTAGCCGTAGTTGTAGTCGGTGCGCGAGAGGCGGATGCCCTTGTCGTTCGGCGCGTACTCCACGAACGGAATCGGCGCCGTGTCGCTGCGGAACGGCGTGCCGGTGAGCGACAGCCGCCGCTCGGCGGGCTCGAACGCCTCGCGGATCGCGTCGCCCCAGCTCAGCGCGTCGCCGCCGTGGTGCACCTCGTCGAGGATGACGAGGGTGCGAGCGCTCTCGGTGATCTGCCGGTGCAGGGATGCCTTCACCGCCACCTGCGCGTAGGTGACCGCCACCCCGTGGAACCGCCGCCCACCCCACGCATCCCCGTTGTTGAACGCGGGATTGAGGCGCAGCCCCACCCGGTGCGCGGCATCCGCCCACTGCCGCTTGAGGTGATCCGTCGGTGCGACCACGGTGACCCGGTCGACGATCCGGCGCGCGATGAGCTCGGTCGCGATCCGGAGCGCGAACGTGGTCTTGCCGGCGCCCGGGGTCGCGGCGGCGAGGAAGTCGCGCGGTTCGGTCTCGAGGTAGCGCTCGAGCGCCTCCTCCTGCCACGCGCGCAGCTTGTCAGCGGTGCCGCGGGCCGCGCGTTCCGGGAACGACGGCGAGAGGTGCTCGGCTGCCGACGTGCCCACCGGGATGCGGGGCGCGATCGGGTCAGTCACTCGGTCGAACATACCCGGCTCCGGTGACACCGCAGCCACGGCACGCGACGCGACGCGCCCGCTCAGGCGATTCCGGCGATTCGCGCGACCGCGCTCGTGCGAATCGACGGACGACGCGCGCCGCAGCAGCGGCGGCGCGCCTGAAGACTCAGTCCCGCTGGCCCATCCGCGGGCGCTCCGTGCGTTCCGTGCGCAGCAGCGCGGCGGGCTTCAGCACGTTGCGGCCGAACTTCAGCGATGCGGCATCCATCACGTCCTCGGCTTCGCGCCAGGCCTCGGCGTCGTCCCAGAGGCCGAGCAGTTGGCCGGCCTTATCCAGCAGTTGCTCTGCACGCACCCCCACGAGCCGGATCGGCGCGTACTGCTTGCCGGTGGCCTCGTAGATCTCGCGCACCTCCTCGTAGATGCGACGGCCGAGGTCGGTCGGCTCCTTGATCGTGCGCGACCGCGTGATCGTCGTGAAGTCGGAGAACCGCAGCTTGAGCACCACCGTGCGGCTGATGAATCCCGCCTTGCGCATGCGCACCGCGACCATGTTCGACATGCGCAGCAGTTCGCGTCGCACGATGTCGGGGTCGGTGACATCCGTCTCGAAGGTCATCTCGTGCCCGATGCTCTTCTCGTCCGGTCCCTCGTGCACCGTGCGCGGGTCGATGCCCCACGCGAGGTCGTGCAGGCGGCTGGATGCCGCATCCCCCACCACATTGCGCAGCGCATCCACCGGCGTGTTCGCGAGGTCGCCGATGGTGTGGATGCCGCGTGCCCGCAGCACCTCCTCGGTCTTGCCGCCCACGCCCCACAACTTCGCGATCGGCAGTGGATGCAGAAACCCGACGGTCGCGTCCCGCGGGATCACGAGCAGCCCGTCGGGCTTGGACAACCCGGACGCGACCTTCGCGACGAACTTGGTCGCCGCGGCGCCCACCGACACGATGAGTCCGGTCTCGGAGCGCACACGCTCGCGCAGCAGGGTCGCGACCTGCACGGGCGAGCCGAACACGGATCGGGCGCCCGCGACATCCAGGAACGCCTCGTCGATCCCGAGCCGCTGCACTCGCGGCGTGAGGTCGTCCATGATGCCCATGACGATCTTCGAGTAGTGCGTGTACCGCTCGTAGTGCGGCTCGAGGATGATCGCCTGCGGGCAGCGCTTGAGCGCGATCGACATGGGCAGCGCGGAGTTGACGCCGAACTTGCGCGCCTCGTAGGTCGCGGCCGTGACGATGGACCGAGCCGACGGATGCCCGACGATCACCGGCTTGCCGATCAACTCCGGGTGGTCGAGCAACTCGACCGATGCGAAGAACGCGTCGAGGTCGGCGTGCAGCACGGTCGCGGTGCTGTCGTCGACGGCGCCGGCGGTCACCTGCCGCTCGGTGCCGTCCTGCTTGCCCATGCGGACATCCTCGCAGTCACGTCCGACGCAACGCCGCCGGAAACGCGAACGGGACCCCGGCGAACCGGGATCCCGTCGTGATGTGCGTGTGGTGGCTACGCGCTGGTCCTGCGGCCCCGGATGAGGCCGAAGATCAGCATGACGATGAGCGCGCCGGCGATGGCGAAGCCCCAGGCCGGAAGTGACCAGAAGTTCGCGTAGGCGTCAGGCACGAAGAAGCCCGAGATCCAGCCGCCGACCATGGCGCCGAGGATGCCGAGGAGGATCGTGAGGAACCAGCCGACCCGCTGGCGCAGGATGAGCTTGGCGATGACCGCGGCGATGATGCCGAGGATGGCGAACGAGAAGAATCCCATGGGATTTACCCTCCAGCGAGTGTGTGCACGGCCGAATCTCGGCCGGACAATGCTCATCGTGGCACTGCGCCCCGCGGCAGACAAGAACCGCGCCGGGCGGGTCGCGGCGCGTCGTGGAACGCTGTGGAACGCCGAAGGGGCGGCGCGACCGAAGTCGCACCGCCCCCGAAGCGTCGCGGGTTACGCCCGGCGTGAGCCGCGCGTGACGAGGCCGTAGATCAGCAGCACGATGATCGAGCCGGCGATCGCGACCAGCCAGGTCTGGATCGAGAAGAAGCCCTCGAGTCCGATGCCGAAGATCGCGCTTCCGATGAAGCCACCGAGCAGTGCTCCGACCACACCGAGCACGAGGGTGATGAGCCACCCGCCGCCCTGTGTGCCCGGCAGGATCGCCTTGGCGATTGCGCCAGCGGCGAGTCCGAGAATGATCCATCCGATGATGCCCATGTGAGACCTCCCAGTAGGGTCCTTGGTTTTGGACCCGGGGTGCCGGGGCCGATCACTTACTCTCGTGGTCCCCCGGATGAGGGACAAGGGGGTAGCAGGGTCGGGCCTCGGGGTGCTAGCGCGCGACGCGCGCGCCGAGTGGTCGCAGCCGCGGGGCATGGGCGATGCTTGGAGCATGGCGCAGCAGCATCCATGGAGCAGGTACGTCGCGATCGGCGACTCCTTCACCGAGGGCATCGGCGACCCGGAGTCCCGCTCCCCCGGCGGTCACCGCGGCTGGGCGGACCGCGTCGCCGAAGTGCTCGCCGCGCGCACCGACGACTTCGCCTACGCGAACCTCGCCATCCGCGGGCGTCTCCTGCAGCAGATCTCGAACGAGCAGGTGGATGCCGCCCTCGAGCTCAAACCGGACCTCATCACGGTCTCCGCCGGCGGCAACGACATCATCCGCCCCGGCACCGACCCGGACGACATCGCGACCCGCTTCGAGGACATGATCACGCGCCTGCGCAGCGACGGTGCCACCGTGGTGATGTTCAACGGTCCCGACGTCGGGATGACCCCGGTGCTCGGCCGCGTGCGCGGCAAGGTCGCCATCTACAACGAGAACCTGCTCGCGATCGCGCAGCGCCACGACGCCGTGATCGCCAACATGTGGGGCTTGCGTGAGCTGCGCGACCTGCGGATGTGGGCGCCGGATCGCCTGCACTTCTCGCCGATGGGCCACCACCTGATCGCGATCATGGTGCTGGATGCGCTGAACGTCGAGCACGACCTCGAGCCCGAGATCCCCGAGCCCATGCCCAAGGTGCCGTGGCGCCAGGCGCGCGCGGACGACATCGGATGGGCGCGCGAGTACTTCGTGCCGTGGGTGCTGCGGCGCATCCGCCACCAGTCGTCCGGTGACGAGGTCGTGCCCAAGCGGCCAGGGCTCGAGAAGGCCGGCCCGACCGACTGAGGCCTGCTGGCCTACGCCCGCCCGAACTGGCTTGCTGCGGGGCAGTCGAACGGATCGCGAGCGGCAAGTCCGACCTCGTTGAGGTGCTTGATCACGATGCCGTACGACGTGAACAGCCCCACCTCGGTGTACTTGATCCCGAGCTTGTGGCAGTACTCGAGCACGATCTCGCGCGCTCGGCGCAGGTGCGGCCGCGGCATGTTCGGGAACAGGTGGTGCTCGATCTGGTAGTTGAGTCCGCCCATGAAGTGGTTCATGAACGTGCCGCTCTTGATGTTGCGGCTCGTGAGCACCTGGCGGCGCAGGAAGTCGACCTTCGAGTCACGCGGCAGGATCGGCATGCCCTTGTGGTTCGGCGCGAACGACGAGCCCATGTACAGGCCGAAGATCGCGAGCTGCACGCCGAGGAACGCGAACGCCATCCCGACCGGGAGGATCCAGAAGATCAGCCCGACGTAGGCGATGTTGCGCACGAGCAGCAGCACGATCTCGAGGGCGCGCTTGTCGACCTTGCGGCCCTTCGAGAACACCTCGACGAACGCGTGGATGTGGAGGTTCAGTCCCTCGGCGAGCAGGATCGGGAAGAACAGCCAGCCCTGGCGCTCGAGCAGCCAGCGCTTGATGCCGGTCGCTCCCTTGGCATCCTCCTCGAGGAAGACGATGTAGTCCTTGGCGACATCCGGGTCCTTGCCGACCGTGTTCGGGTTGCCGTGGTGACGGGAGTGCTTGGACATCCACCACGAGTAACTGATCCCGACCACCATGTCGGCCATGAAGCGTCCGCAGAATTCGCTGATCCTGCCCGATTCGAACACCTGGCGGTGCGAGATCTCGTGCGTGATGAACGCGTACTGCGTGAACAGGATGCCGAGCGCGGCCGCGATGAGCAGCGTGTACCAGGTGTCCTGCAGCAGCACGAGGCCGAACCAGGCGCCCACCATGAGCACGGTGATCGCAGCAAAGGTCATCGCGTAGAAGCGCTTGTGGCGGCGCAGCAGTCCGGCATCCCGCACGGTGTGCAGCAGGGCGGAGTAGTCGCTCATCGGGCTTCCGACGCCGCGTGGGCCGGTCTTGATCAAACGGGAAGCAGGTAGCGGCTGAAGTGCAGTCACGAGACCTCTTCGGTCTTGGATGACTTCACAGCCACTCGGGTGGGCAGAGTGCCCTAGATGTTCCGACCATAGCGGTCAGAACTGTGAACCCTCTGCCATTGGCCGATGAATGTGCGATTCTCGGGAGGCGTTCAGCCGAGCTGGCCGGGGTGGGTCAGGCGCCACCACGGTCCGGGGTCCTCGATCGTGCCGCGGATCTCCAACGGCACCGAGAACGTGCGCTCTCCCGCCACCACGTCGAGCTCGCCGGCGGCGGAGCCGTCGCCGACGAGGCGGATGGATGCGGCATCCACCGTCACCTCCACCGGCGTGTCGGCCCACACGAGCGTCGTCGCGCCCTCGGCCGCGACCGCGACCGCGGAGTCCCCCCACGGCGTCGTGTAGGTCGCGAGTTCGGTGCCGGCCGCGATCACCTGCACCTCGCGGAAGCCCGCGTACGCCTGATCGAGGATCTGCCGCACGCCGAGGTCCACGGCGTCGTGGTCGGGGCCCCCGAGGACGACCCCGACGATCGTGACGGTCTCGGCGCCGATCGTGCGGTCGGCCGAGAACAGCAGGCACGATCCGGCCTCGTCGAGCGTGCCGGTCTTGATGCCGTCGATGCCGTCGATGCCGATCAGGTCGTTGCGGTTCGCGACCGGTCCGATGCCCGGGATGTCCACGATCGTCGTCGACACCACCTGCGACACGAGCCGGTCGGCCAGGGCGAGCTTGCCGATCTCGACGAGGTCCGCGACCGTGCTCACGTTGGCCGGCGACAGGCCCGTGGGCTCGTTGATCGCGGTGCCGACCAGGCCGTGCGCGGCCAGCCACGTGGATGCCGCGGGCGCGAACGCCTCGACGCTGCCGAACGCCCACCGCGCGAGCGACAGGGCGTAGTTGTTCGCCGACGCCATGAGCATCAGCTCGATCACGTCGCGCTGGGACAGGGTCGTGCCGGCCGTGACCGGCTGGCGGGTGCCATCCACCAGCAGCTGGTCGTCGTAGTACTGCACGTCCTGGGCGTCGAAGCTCAGCGTGGCGCCCTCGGTGCCCTCCGCGATCGGATGCGCGTCGAGCACCACGAGCGCCGTGATCACCTTGCTGATCGACGCGATCGGCAGCGCGGTCGGAACCCCCGCGGCACCGAGCACGCCGTCGTAGCCCACCGCACCGAAGCCGCTCGCGCCGTACGGCGGGTACACCACGGATGGCGCGGCCTGCGGTTCCACCGAGTAGTCGATCGCGCTGGGCGCGATCTCGCCCAGCGGCGCGAGCAGGGTGATGGGCAGGTAGAACGCGACCGTGAGGAACGCGACCAGCCCTCCGAAGACCGTGATCCGACGGCGGCGGTAGATCTGCTGTCGCGTCGGAGGCACCCGCAGATTCTAGATGCCGCCCGCTGGTAGGGCGCTCGCGCGCGGCCGGACAGCGGCCCGCGCGCCGCAGGAGCGGCGGCGCGCCAGAAGGCTCAGACGCGACCGCCATCGACCGACCGGCGGACGGGGACCGAGTCCTCGGGCACGAGCACCTCGGTCTGCAGGTTGAGCGTCTCACCGCGGAAGAACGGCTTCGAGCCCTTGAAGAAGAACCACACCACCATGAGCACGACGCCCACGAGCAGCGACCCGATGCCGATCACGAACACGCCGCCGACGCCGAGCAGCACGGTGTAGCCGTAGTCCGGATCGAGCATGTCGATCGCCGATTTCACGAACGCCGCGGTCAGGATCAGCGCCCCGAGCAATGGGAACAGGAACTGGTACACGAAGTTGAAGGCGCTCTTGAACGCCTGTTTGCGGAAGTACCAGACGCACGCGTACCCGGTGAGGCCGTAGTAGAACGCGATCGCGAGCCCGAGCGAGTAGATCGAGTCGGCGAGGAAGTTCTCGCTGATGAGCGACATCCCGACGTAGAACACCACCGCGACCGTGCCCATGACGAGCGTGGAGAATCCGGGCGTGTGGAACCTGGGGTGCACGACGCCGAACCGGGACGGCAGCGCCCGGTAGATCGCCATCGAGAGCGTGCCGCGGGCGGTCGGGAGGATCGTGGTCTGCGTCGACGAGATCGCCGAGATCATCACCGCGAGCACGAGCAGCCACGCCCACGGGCCGAACAGCGCATCCTTCACGACGAGGAACACGTCGTCCTGGCCGTCGAGCGCGCCCAGTCCCGCGTACGAGACCGCGGCGACCGAGACCGCGACGTAGGTGACGACGAGCACGAGCGTCGAGATGAGGGCGGCGCGTCCCGGGATCCGCTTCGGGTCCTTCGTCTCCTCGTTCAGGGCGAGGCAGGTGTCCCAGCCCCAGTAGATGAAGAGCGAGAGCAGGATCGCCTCGGTGAAGCCGTCGAACGACGAGAACGCGAACGGGTTGAACCAGCTCGCATCCACCGGCACCGACTCCGGGTTGCTGCCGTTCGCGACCGAGACAGCGGCGAGGATGACGAACAGGGCGAGCGCGAGGTACTGCACGCCGAGCAGCACGTTCTGCAGCCGCTCACCGATCTCGACGCCGCGGTAGCTGACGTAGACCATGGCGATCGTGAAGATCACCCCGGTGAGCAGCACGAGCCACTTCTCGTCCGCGAGCTGCGGCTGGCCGATCAGTGGTCCGACGAGGTACCAGAAGTACAGCCCGGCGATCTGAGCGAGGTTCGCGAGCACGATGATGCCCGCGACCGCGACGCCCCAGCCGCCCATCCAGCCCACCCACGGTCCGAACGCCTTGGTGGCCCAGGTGAACGTCGTGCCGCAGTCCGGCACGGCGCGATTCAGCTCGCGGTAGGCGAAGGCGATGAAGAACATCGGGATGAACGCGAGGATGAGCGCGATCGGCGCCTGGAACCCGACCGCGGTGATGACGAATCCGAGCGTCGCGACGAGCGAGTACACCGGCGCCGTCGACGCGAGCCCCATCACCGTGGACCCGAACAGCCCCAGTTGGCCCTGCGCGAGCCCCTTCCCCGCGGACGACTTGGGCTCTGCGACCTGGCTCGACGACATCGGCTTGCCTCCTGGGTTGGTTTTTCGCAGCCTACAACCGGCGATCTCGAGGGCGACAGTGCCCGGGTCGCCACGCGCGAGTGCGTAGGGTCGACTCGTGGACACCGTCGCCTTCGAGAGTTCGCCCATCGAGCGCTACCGCTCGAGGGACGACTGGGATGCCACGGCAGCCGAACTCGTCCGCACGATGCTCGACCGCTGGCACCTCACCGCCGGCGAGGCCTACGTCGGAGGCGAAGCGGCCTCCGTACTGCGGGTCACGACCGCCGAGGGAACGCCGGCCGTGCTCAAGGTCGGATTCCCGCACCTGGAGGCCGTCTGGGAGGCCGTCGCGCTCGAGTCCTGGGGTGCACCCCTCGCGCCGGCCGTGCTGCGACAGGACGCCTGGACGTGGACGCTGCTGCTCGAACTGGTCGAGCCGGGCATCCCGCTCAGCAGGGCCGACCTGCCGGTCGGTGAGGCGCTGGAGGCGGCGGCGGAGCTGTACCGCGAGGTGTCCTCGCGCCCGGTGCCGGCCGGCGTCGTGACGCTGCGCGAGATCATGGACGTGTACCTCGCCAATGCGACGGCGCGCCTGCCCGAGCAGTCCGGCGACCTCGCCCGACTGGATGCCGCCGCGCTGCTCGACCGCGGACTCGCCGAGGTCGAGGCGCTCGCCGCGACCGACGGCGCGGGCGCATTCCTGCACGGCGACTTCAACCCCGGCAACGTGCTCTCGTCGGGCCGCGGATGGATGGTGATCGATCCCAAGCCGATGATCGGCGACCCCGAGTTCGACCTGTTCCCGCTGCTCGAGCAACTCGGGGCGCCGCTCGCCCGCCCGAATCCGCGCGAGACGATCGAGCGGCACCTGCTCGAACTCACCCGCATCGTCGGATGCGACGCCGCCCGCACCGCGCGCTGGTGCTTCGCCCGCAGCGCGCTCAACCTCAGCTGGCTGCTCGAGGACGGCAACGTCACCGCGGCCGCCGACACCGTGCGCGAACTGCGCCTGTGGAAGGACCTCGCGGGACTCTGACTCCAGGGTCCAGCGGTCCTCTCGTGTGGTCAGCGCACGCGCAGCGCCCAGAGCGCGACCGCGGTCGCGGAGGCCACGTTGAGCGAATCGATGCCGCGCAGCATCGGGATGGTCACCACGGTGTCCGCGATCGCCAGCGCCGCGGCGCTGAGCCCGTCGCCCTCGGTGCCGAGGACGAGCGCGATCCGGTCCGGCGGATGCTCGGCGAACGCGTCGAGCGTGACCGCGTGGTCGGCCAGGGCGAGCGCGGCGATGTGGAAGCCGGCTGCGGTGAGGTGGGCCGCGCCATCCGGCCACTCGTCCAGGCGGGTCCACGGCACCTGCAGCACCGTGCCCATGCTCACCCGCACCGAGCGCCGGTACAGCGGGTCGGCGCAGCGCGGGGTGATGAGCACGGCGTCCGCGCCGAGGGCGGCGACCGAGCGGAAGATCGCGCCGACGTTGGTGTGGTCGACGATGTCCTCGAGCACGACGACGCGCCGGGCGTCCCGCAGCACCTCCTCGACGGTGGGCAGCTCCGGCCGGTGCATGGCGGCGATCGCGCCGCGGTGCATCCGGAAGCCCGTGAGTGACTCGAGCAGGGCCGAATCGCCGACGAACACCGGGATGTCGAATTCGGCGAGCAGCGGCTCGAGATCCGCGAGCCACTGCTCGAGCATGAGCACGGATCGCGGTCGGTGGCCGGCGGCGATCGCGGTGCCGATCACCTTCGCTGACTCGGCGATGTAGAGCCCGCCCGACGTCTCCGAGCGCAGCCTGAGGGTCACATCGGTGAGGTTCCGGTAGTCGGCGAGGCGGGGATCGGAGAGATCCGAGATGCGTTCGACGTGCATCCCTCGCCCCGTTCCGTCGCCCAGTTGCCAGCGATCGGAAACATATCGGAAAACTCCTGCGTTTAGTCTTGCGACCAAGCAGTTGGAGGTGCAGCGTGACGAACCTGAGCGCCGCTGTGCCCGCGATCGACTCCCCCGAGCTGGATGCCGCGATCGCCGTACTCCGCGGCCGCCGCGTCGCCGTGCTCACCGGAGCCGGGGTGAGCACCGACTCCGGCATCCCGGACTACCGCGGCGAAGGCGCCCCGGTTCGCACCCCGATGACGTTCCAGCAGTTCCTCGGCGACACCCACTACCGCAAGCGCTACTGGGCCGGCAGCCACCTCGGCTGGCGCCGCTTCGATGACGCGCAGCCCAACCGTGGCCACGTCGCGCTCGCCGACCTCGAACTCGCGGGCCTCGTCGATGGTGTGATCACCCAGAACGTCGACGGCCTGCATCTCAAGGCGGGCTCGCAGCACGTCGTCGACCTGCACGGCTCGATGGACCGGGTGCGCTGCCTCACCTGCGGCCAGGCCTTCGCGAGGGGCGACATCGCGGACCGGATCGCCGCTGCGAACCCGTGGATCGAGCACCCGGAGACGATCGAGCTCTCCCCCGACGGCGACGTGCAGATCAACGACGTGCAGGACTTCGTCATCCCGGACTGCTCGGTGTGCGGCGGCATGCTCAAGCCCGAGGTGGTGTTCTTCGGCGAGTTCGTGCCCAAGGAGAAGTTCGCGGAGGCGAGTGCGCTCGTGACCTCGGCCGATGCGCTCGTGATCGCCGGGTCATCCCTCGTCGTCAATTCCGGCATCCGGCTGCTCGAGCAGGCCACGCGCCGCAAGCTGCCGGTCGTGATCATCAACCGTGGCGCGACCAAGGGCGACAATCGCGCGACCGTTAAGATCGATGCTGGAACCACCGAGACGCTCGAAGCCCTGCGGGAGCGGCTCGGAGCCTGATCCATCGCACCAGATGGTCGTCGTCGGCTCGGGTTCAGGCCCGAGAGGATCCACCGCTTGCTGCTCTACCTCGTGCGCCACGGCGAGACGGACTGGAATCTCCAGCGTCGCATCCAGGGCAGCACCGACATCCCCCTCAACGACACCGGCCGTGCGCAGGCCAGGCGGGCCGGCGAACTGCTCGCGAGCCGCACGTGGGACGCGGTGATCGCCAGCCCCCTCGGCCGTGCCCTCGAGACCGCTGAGATCATCGCCGCCGAGGTCGGACTCCCGGAGCCGACCACCGACGTCCGCCTCATGGAGCGCGCGTACGGCGACGCCGAGGGCCTCGAGATCAGCGAGGTGGACCGCCGCTACCCCGGCGACACCTTCGTGCCCGGCCGCGAGGAGCGCGAGGATGTCGCGGCCCGCGCGATCGCCGCCCTCGTCGACATCGGCGAGGCGCACCCCGACCAGTCGGTCATCGTCGTGAGCCACGGCGGACTGATCCGCTCGGTGCTCACGGCCGTGGACCCGAGGACGCGGCATCCCGCGATCACGAACGGGTCGATCCACAGCTTCCGCCACGAGAACGGCACGGTCGAGCTCATCCGGTTCGACGACCCGATCGAGCTCGAATCCGCGGGGCTCGCCACCGACGCGATCGAAGTCCAGAACCGCATCGAGGGCCGTGAGGCCGAGAAGGACCAGTCATGACCGACCCGACCCGCATCTACCTCGTGCGCCACGGCGAGACCGATGCGAACCTCAACGGGCTCGTCTGCGGCAGCTGGGACGTGCCGCTCAACGCGACGGGGCGTGCGCAGGCCGCTGCGCTGGGTGAGCTGATGGCGAAGCGGCACTGGGACGCGCTGTACGCGAGCCCGCTGTCGCGCGCGACCGAGACGGCACGCGCGATCGGCGCCGCGACCGGGCTCGGCGAGCCCATCCCGGAACCGCGGGTCGTCGAGCAGGACTACGGCACGGCCGAGGGCATGGACGAGCGGGAGCTCTGGCAGCAGTACGAGGACCTGGATGAGGTGCCCGGCCGGGAGAGGGACGCGGCGGTCATCGCCCGCTCGTTCGAGGCGATCGACGAGATCGCGGCCCGGCATCCCGGCGAGGACGTCGTCATCGTCTGCCACGGCGGGGTCATCTACTGGGTGATGCGCACGCTCGATCCGACCCGGATCGAGTGGGCCGTCCGCAACACGTCCGTGCACAGCTTCGAGCACCGTGACGGCGCCCTGAGCCTGGTGGCGTTCGACGATCCGCTCGAGGTCGAGGTGGAAGCTGCGGGCGTCGCCGGCGGCGAGTTCGCCGAACAGAACCCGGCGGCCCCGGAGAACGACCCAGACGAGCAGCTGCGATGAGCGATCACCGTGCCGAGGCGTTCGCCGCGCGCATGTTCGAGCGCGGCGTCGTCGTCGAGCCCCGTGAGATGGATGACACGACCCACACCGCCCAGGACGCCGCGACCGCCCTCGGCTGCGACGTGGCCGCGATCGTGAAGAGCCTGCTGTTCATCGTGGGAACCGAGGACCACGAGTCCCCCGTCCTCGTGCTCGCCTCGGGCCCGCGCCGGGTGGACACGGGCATCATCGAGCAGCTGCTCGGTGCGCCCGTGCGGATGGCGGATGCGAAGACCGTGAAGCTCGTCACCGGTTCGAGCATCGGCGGGGTGCCGCCGGTCGGGCATCCGCAGCCCATCCGCACCGTGTTCGACGAGGGGCTGCTCGAACTCGACGAGGTCTGGGCCGCGGCCGCGAGTGCGCACAGCGTATTCCCGATCGCGCCGGCGCGGCTCGTTGAGCTGACCGACGCCACCGTGGCGAGGGTCGGCTAGGAGTCGACCTTCGCGGGGGTGCGGCGCTGGCCGGCGCTCCAACGCTCGTAGGTGTCGGTGAGCACGTCGAGGAGGGCACGGGCCGCGGTCTGCCACGAGTAGCGTCGCGCGAACTCCGCGGAGGCTCGTGAACGCCGCATCCACTCGTCGTCCGCTTCGAGCGAGCGCACCGCGGTGACGAAGGCGTCCACGGAATCCTGGTCGAAGAGCACGGCCGGTGGACCGCCGATCTCGCGGAAGATCGGGATGTCGCTCACGACGACCGGCGTGCCGACCGCCATCGCCTCGACCAGCGGAAGGCCGAACCCCTCGTCCCTGGAGGCGGTGACGAGCGCGGTCGCGCGCTGCAGGGCGTCCGCGTAGTCGTCGTCGCTCGCGCCGTCGAGGAAGTCGATCGTGCCGGGCGGGGCCAGGGAGGCCAGGTGGGCGCGCTCGGCGCCCGAGATCCGGCTCATCAGCCGCAGCCGGTACCCGGGCAGGAGGTGCAGGGACTTCGCGAGCAGGTCGACGTTCTTGTAGTCCATGAACGAGCCCATGTACACGAGCTCGCGCTCGCCCTCGCGGGGCGGGGTCCGTGCCGGCAGCTCCGGCGGAAGGTCGACGCCGAGCGGCACGACGGTCACCGGGTTCGGGGTCGCGTGGTGGCGCTCCATGAGTGCCCGTGTGGTCTCCGAGTCGGCGAGGTGCGCGTCCGCCTCCTTGAGCAGACCGCGCTGGAAGCCCCACCACAGGTGGTAGCCGCGCCAGATGATCCGCACGGGCCACGCCAGATTCCGCGGCGGCGTGCGGTGGGTGTAGTAGATCAGGTCGTGGATCGTCGTGACGAGCGCGAACTTCCGCCCCCACGGTCCCATGGTCTGCATGGGCGTGAACACGATGTCGGGCTCGAACCTGTTCACGTAGAGCGCGGCGGCGGGCTCGCTCGCGGCTCGCGGCGACGGCATCATCACCCAGGGCAGGTCGGGCAGCATCGCGAGCTGCTCCTCGTCGAAGATGATCATCGTCACCGGATGCAGCTTCGCGAGCTCCTCGACGAGCCGAGCGGTGTACCGGCTGATGCCGTCGTGCCGCTCGAGTCGGGTGTAGCGGCAGTCGAACAGGATCCTCATGGGCGCTGCCGCCTCGCTCATGTCGCGGTCGCCGTGACCACGCGGCCCGCGCCGAGGAACCCCACGATCGCCTCGGCGGCCTCGCGCGGCTTCTCGTAGTGGATGAGGTGGCCGACGCCCTGCAGGATCACGAGCTCCGACCCGGGGATGAGACCGTGCAACCGCTCGTACGCCGCCACCGTCGTGATCGGGTCGTTCGACGCGCCGACCAGCAGTGTCGGCACGTGGATGCTGCCCGCGACCTCGCTCACATCCGACCCGATGGATGCCCTGAAGCCCGCGACCACCGTGTCGCGATCCGAGTACTTGCTGAAGTAGGTCGCATGCTGATCGTGGATCCAGCGCTGGAGCTCCCGGTCCTTCGACTGCACCAGCAGCCCGCTCATGAACCGCACGATCGCCCGGTTGCCGAGCCATGCGGCTCCCGCCCGCTCGGGCAGCGCCCGGCCGACCCGGTACCAGAGCAGGGTGAGCTGGGTCATGACCGCCTGCGGACCCTTGAGCGCGGGCGCCGCGATCGGGTTCAGCAGGATGAGCTTCGGCGTCTCGAGTCCCTCCGCGATCGCGTGCGACACCACGATCGAGCCGAACGAGTGGCCGAGGATGACGGGCTGCCGCGGCAGGTCGAGCGCAGCGACGAAGCCGCGCAGCCACGCCGCATACCCCTCGATGGTGTGCTCGGTCTCGGTCAGCGGGGTGGAGTCACCGAATCCCGGGAGGTCGGGCGAGATGATCCGCAGGCCGGCGAGGTGTGCGACGACGGGCTCGAGCCCGTGGTGTTCGCCGCGGTAGCCGTGCACGGCGATGACGGTGGTCGTGGCATCCTCGGGCCCGTAGTCCCAGAAGTGGGTCTCGCTGCCGAGCACGCGCACCTCGCCGACGCGCACGGGGACGGCACCCAGGAGCGCGGCGTACGGGGAATCGACAACCACGCGCCAAGTCTAGGCAGCGGTCGGTTGCCCGGAACGACTCACAAGCGCTTGCAGTGCAGACCTAGACTCGGAAGGGTGACCTTCACCGCGCCCATCCAGCTGCCCGGCCTCGCGCTCGACACCCACTGGTACCGCCGTGCCGTGTTCTACGAGGTGATGGTGCGGTCGTTCTACGACAGCAACGGCGACGGGTCCGGCGACCTCGCCGGCCTGATCAGCAAGCTCGACTACCTGCAGTGGCTCGGGGTCGACGCGCTGTGGATCCCGCCGTTCTACCAGTCGCCGCTGCGCGACGGCGGATACGACGTGTCCGACTTCAGTTCGGTGCTGCCCGAGTTCGGCACGCTCGACGAGTTCAAGGAGCTCGTCACGAAGGCGCACGAGCGGAACATGCGCATCGTCATCGACTACCCGCTCAACCACACCTCCGACCAGCACGAGTGGTTCCAGCAATCGCGCGAGGATCCGGATGGCCCGTTCGGCGACTACTACGTCTGGTCCGACACCGACGACCGCTACCCGAACATCCGCATCATCTTCGTCGACACCGAGGACTCCAACTGGGCGTTCGATCCCGTGCGCCGCCAGTTCTACTTCCACCGGTTCTTCTCGCACCAGCCCGACCTGAACTTCGAGAACCCCGCAGTGCGACAGGCGACCCTCGACGTGATCCGGCACTGGATGGACCTCGGAGTGGACGGCATCCGGCTCGATGCGATCCCGTACCTGTTCGAGTCCGACGAGGGCAACGGCGAGGGTGAACCGAAGACCCACGAGTTCATCAAGGAGATCCGCGCGATGGTCGACCGGGAGTACCCCGGCCGCGTGCTGATCGCCGAGGCGAACCAGTGGCCGCAGGAGGTCGTCGCATTCTTCGGCACCGACGAGGAGCCCGAGTGCCACATGGCGTTCGACTTCCCGGTGATGCCGCGCATCTTCTACTCGCTGCGCTCGCAGAACGCCGGCGAGCTGGTGCGCGTGCTCGCCGAGACCACCGAGACGCCCGAGGGCGCCGCGTGGGGCGTGTTCCTGCGCAACCATGACGAGCTCACCCTCGAGATGGTGAGCGAGGAGTACCGCCAGGCGATGTACGGCTGGTACGCCTACGACCCGCGGATGCGCTCCAACGTCGGCATCCGCCGCCGCCTCGCGCCCCTGCTCGACAACTCGCGCGCCGAACTCGAACTCGCGCACGCACTGCTGTTCTCGCTGCAGGGCAGCCCGTTCCTGTACTACGGCGACGAGATCGGCATGGGCGACAACATCTGGCTGCCCGACCGCGACTCGTCGCGCACGCCGATGCAGTGGACGCCCGACCGCAACGCGGGCTTCTCGACCGCCGACCACGGCAAGCTGTTCCTCCCGACGGTCCAGTCGCTCGTGTACCACTACAGCCTCGTGAACGTGGAGTCCCAGCTCGCGCAGTCGCGGTCGCTGCTGCACTGGGTGCGCAACGTGATCCATGTGCGCAAGGCGCATCCCACGTTCGGTCTCGGACGCCTTCGCGTGCTGCCGACGAGCCACGACTCGGTGCTCGCATTCGTGCGCGAGTACGACGGGTCGGGGACCTCCTTCGGTGACTCGGCCGAGTCGGTGCTGTGCGTGTTCAGTTTCGCGCACAATCCAGTGGCGGTGGATGTCACGGTGCAGGGCTACGAGGGATCGACCACGTTCGACCTGTTCGGCGGCGGCGAGTTCCCGAACATCGGCGACGACGGACAACTCCACCTCACGCTCGGCACGCAGAGCTTCTTCTGGCTCCATGTGGGCGACGCACCGCACCGAACCCAGTAGCGCACGGATTCCGCACACCCCGACCCGGGTCCCGGATGGTGTCGGTGTGCGCGGCTAGTCTCGCGGCGTGACCAATTGGGGCCCGCGGATCGGCGTGTTCGATCTCGAGACGACCGGCGTCGACGTCGACACCAGTCGCATCGTGTCGGCGTGCATCGCGGTGCTCGACGCCGCGGGCGACGTGGTCGCGCGCTGGGACTGGCTGGCCGATCCCGGCATCCCGATCCCCGAGGGTGCGTCGGCGGTGCATGGCATCACGACGGAGCGCGCTCGCGCCGAGGGGCGCCACGCACGCATCGTCGTCGCAGAGATCACGCAGGCGCTCCGCGTGCTGTTCGCGACCGGGGTTCCCGTCGTGGTCTACAACGCGCCGTACGACCTCACGCTGCTCGATCGCGAATGCCGGCGGCACGGGCTCGAGCCGATCGACTCCCCCACTCCGGTGATCGACCCGCTCGTGATCGACAAGACCGTCGACCGCTACCGCAAGGGCAAGCGCACGCTCGAGGTCGCCGCCGCGCACTACCAGGTGGCGCTGGATGACGCGCACGACGCCGGCGCGGACGCGATCGCCGCCGGACGCGTGGCCTGGGCCCTGCTCAAGGCCTACCCCGACGAGCTGGACATCCCTTTGCAAGACCTCCACGGCCGCCAGGAGATCTGGTTCGCCGAGCACGAGGCGCGGTTCCGCGACTACCTGCGCTCCGTGAAGGGCGACGACGTCACCTTCGAGCCGGCTGCCTGGCCGATGCGGCCCGAAGCGCGGCCCGGTGTGTGGGTCGACACCCAGCCGTTGCCTCGTCCGCCGCTGCGAGCCGGGCGGGTGTCGAGCTTCGACCTCGGCGTGCTCGAGCTCGAGTCCGGTCCGCCGGTCGTCGAGCAGATCGCGCTCGACGTGCACATCGACGTCGAGGTGGGAGTCGGGCTGGATGGCGCGCCGCCGACGGTGACCGTGGCGACACCGGTCACGTCAGCGGCGCTCGGCGCTCCCCCGAGCACGATCTCGACCGCCCTGCGCAACGCGCCGCCGCCCCAACGCCCGACGGCGCTCCGAGTCGCAGCGGGCATCGTCACCGACGCCGATGGTCGCACCCTGCTCGTGCGCAAGCGCGGCACGACGGCCTTCATGCAGGCCGGCGGCAAGATCGAGCAGGGCGAGAGCGCCCTGGATGCCCTGCGCCGCGAACTCCGCGAGGAGATCGGCCTCGAGCTCGACCCCGACCACACCGAGTACCTCGGCAGCTTCCGCGCGGACGCCGCGAATGAGCCGAACACCGTCATCCGCGCCGAGGTCTTCGCCCTCATCACCGATGTTGCGGTCACCGCGACCGGCGAGATCGAGGAAGTGCTCTGGATCGAGACCGCGAACCCGCCCGGAGTCGAACTCGCGCCCCTCACGCGCGACACCGTGCTGCCCCTGTGGGCGTCGCGGCGCAGCACGCTGTTCTGACCGCGCGAGAACCGACGAAGGGCGACCCGTTTCCGGGCCGCCCTTCGCTGAAACTGCTGGATTACTCGCTCTTGTCGCCCTCGGGCTTGCCGCCGAACGCCTTGTAGCGCGAGTTGAACTTCTCGACGCGGCCCGCGCTGTCCATGATGCGCTGCTTGCCCGTGTAGAACGGGTGCGAGGCCGAGGAGATCTCGACGTCGATCACCGGGTAGGTCTCGCCATCGAGCTCGATGGTCTTGTCGCTCGAGACCGTCGACTTGGTGAGGAAGGTCTCGCCGCTCGCGAGGTCGCGGAACACGACTGCCTTGTACTCGGGGTGGATCTCTGTCTTCATGGTGAACCTCGGTCGTGGAAGTGGGAAGTCTGTTGGGCCTGAATGGCCGACACACAAGCCTACCAGAGCGGAGGGCGTGCTCCTAGGCGGCGCGGGCCGTGAAGCGCCCGGCATCCTTGGCGACCTCGAGGGGCAGCCCGAACGCATCGGTGAGGTTCTTCGACGTGATGACGTCGTCGATCGCTCCCTCGGAGACGACCGTGCCCTTCGCGAGCAGCAACGCGTGGCTGAAGCCCGGCGGGATCTCCTCGACGTGGTGCGTCACCATGACGATCGCGGGCGCCTGCGGGCCGGTGGCGTAGCCGCCGAGGAGTTGCAGCAGCTCTTCGCGGGCGCCGAGGTCGAGGCTCGCGGCCGGTTCATCCAGCAGGAGCAATTCCGGGTCGGTCATGACCGATCGGGCGATCTGCACGCGCTTCTGCTCGCCGTCGCTCAGCGTGCCGAACAGGCGGGTCTCGAGGTGGTCGAGCTTCCACTCGGCGAGCACGCGACGGGCGCGCTTGACGTCGATGTCCTCGTACTCCTCGTTCCAGCGACCGGTGACGGAGTAGGCGGCGGTCATCACCACATCGAGCACGACCTCATTGGCCGGGATGCGACGAGCGAGCGCGGTCGACGCGAAGCCGATGCGCGGCTTGAGGTCGAACACGTCGATCTTGCCGAGCTTCTCGCCGAGGAGCATGGCCTTGCCGGATGACGGGTGCATGCTCGCCGACGCGAGCTGCAGCAGCGTGGTCTTGCCGGCGCCGTTGGGCCCGAGGATCACCCAGCGCTGGTCGGGCTCGACGGTCCAGGACACGTCATCGAGGATGCGATTGGAGTCGCGGACGACGGAGACCTTTTCGAGCTGGAGCACGCTTGCCATGATCCATCCAACCTACCTGCTGGATGCGAGCGGTCAGACGAGCGAGGCGTAGATCTCGCGGGTGCGCTCGGCGATCGAGGTCCAGCTGAAGTCCTTCTCGGCGCGCAGGCGGCCGGCCTCGCCCATCCGCTTGGCCGCGGCCGGGATCCGAGACCACCTCGGTGAGCGCGGCCGCGAGGTCCGCGACGAACCGGTCGGGGTCGACGGGCGTGCCGGTGCCGTCATCGAGCTGCTCGATCGGCACGAGGCGGCCGGTGACACCGTCATCCACCACCTCGGGGATGCCGCCGGTGGCGGTGCCGACGACGGGCGCCGCGCACGCCATGGCCTCGAGGTTCACGATGCCGAGCGGCTCGTACACCGAGGGGCACACGAACGTCGTGGCCTGCGTGAGCACCGCGGAGAGCTCGTGCTGGCTCAGTAGCTTGTCGAGCCAGACCACCCCGCCGCGCTCGGCCTGCAGCTCGCTCACGAGCCCCTCGACCTCGGCGAGGATCTCCGGGGTGTCCGGCGCTCCGGCGCACAGCACGAGCTGCACGTCGGGCGGCAGGAGTCGCGCGGCACGCAGCAGGTACGGGAGGCCCTTCTGGCGGGTGATCCGGCCGACGAACACCACGGACGGCTTCTCGGGGTCGATCCCGAAGCCGCGCACGACCTCGTCGTCGGTCGACGGGCTTCCAGCGCTCGAGGTCGATGCCGTTGTGCACGACGTGCACCTTCGCGGCATCCAGCGCAGGATACGACCGCAGGATGTCGCGGCGCATGCCATCGCTCACCGCGATGATCGCGGCGGCGCCCTCGAACGCGGTCTGCTCGATCCAGCTCGAGACCCGGTAGCCGCCACCGAGCTGCTCGGCCTTCCAGGGCCGCAGCGGCTCGAGGCTGTGCGCCGTGACGACGTGCGGGATGCCGTGCAGCAGGGAGGCGAGGTGACCGGCCGCATTCGCGTACCAGGTGTGGGAGTGCACGAGGGCCGCGCCCTCGCAGTCCTGGGCGATCTGCAGGTCGACGCCGAGCGTGGCGAGCGACGGATTCGCGGAGGTCAGCTCCGGCGGAACGAGGTAGGCCTCGACGCCGAGCTCGTCGCGCGGCATCCCGAAGCAGCGCACCATGACCTCGACGTCGGAGCGCAGCGCCCGCACGAGTTCGGCGACGTGCACGCCGGCACCGCCGTACACCTCGGGTGGGTACTCCCTCGTGATCACGTCCACTCGCACGTTCCGAAGCTAGCACCAGGTCTCTCACCGGAGGTTCACGGCGCAACCTGCTGACAGCGGCTGGCCCCGCCGCCTACTGTTGCCCTATGGCGTCCCCCAAGATCTTCGGCATCGTGCTCGCCGGTGGAGAGGGCAAGCGCCTGATGCCCCTCACGGCCGACCGCGCGAAGCCCGGCGTGCCCTTCGCGGGCGGCTACCGGCTCATCGACTTCGCGCTGAGCAACCTGCTGAACTCGGGGCTGCGGCAGATCGTCGTGCTCACCCAGTACAAGTCGCACAGCCTCGACCGCCACATCTCGCAGACCTGGCGGCTCTCGGGCATGCTCAACGCCTACGTCGCGTCGGTTCCCGCGCAGCAGCGGCTCGGCAAGCGATGGTTCAGCGGCTCGGCGGACGCGATCCTGCAGAGCCTCAACCTGCTGCGCGACGAGAAGCCCGACATCGTGGTCGTGGTCGGCGCGGACCACGTGTACCGCATGGACTTCGCCCAGATGGTGGATGCGCACATCGCGTCCGGCGCCGGGGTCACGGTCGCGGCCATCCGCCAGCCGATCGCACTCGCGAACCAGTTCGGCGTGATCGAGGTCGAGGCGAAGGACCCGACCAGGATCGCGGCGTTCCACGAGAAGCCGCAGCATCCCATCGGCCTTCCCGACTCCCCCGACGAGGTGCTCGCGTCGATGGGCAACTACGTGTTCGACGCCGACGTGCTCATCGACGCCGTGCAGCGCGACGGCGCGCGCTCGGACTCGAACCACGACATGGGCGGCGACATCGTGCCCGACTTCGTCTCACGCGGGCAGGCCGTGGGCCTACGACCTCAATCGCAACGACGTGCCGGGATCGACCGACCGCGACCGGTTCTACTGGCGGGATGTCGGAACGATCGAGTCGTTCTTCGACGCGCACCAGGACCTCATCTCGGCGCTGCCGATCTTCAACCTCTACAACCGCGAGTGGCCGATCTACAGCCAGCAGCTGAACTCCCCGCCGGCGAAGTTCGTCCGGGATGCCCGGGGCAACCTCGGAACGATGATCGACTCGATCGTCTCGCTCGGCTGCGTCATCTCGGGCGCGCACATCGAACGCAGCGTGCTCGGCCCGTGGTCGATCATCGACTCGGGCGCGACCGTCACGGATGCTGTGGTGTTCGAGCGTGCCCGCATCGAATCGGACGCCGTCGTGCGCCGCGCTATTCTGGACAAGGACGTGGTGATCGGCAAGGGCGTGCAGGTCGGCGTGGATCACGAGGCTGACCGGGCCCGCGGGTTCACGGTCACCGAGACCGGGATCACGGTCGTCGGCAAGGGCGTCCACGTTGAATCGTAGGTAGACGCTGCGCAGATCTACCGAAGGTTGAACGCGCCGCAAATGGCCTCCTTCCTCGTCGTGCTCGACGTCGACTCCACCCTCATCGAGAACGAGGTCATCGAGCTGCTCGCCGACCGGGCCGGCTCGCTCACCGAGGTCGAGGAGATCACCCGCCGCGCGATGAACGGCGAGCTGGACTTCGAGGAGTCCCTGCGCGCCCGGGTCTCGACCCTCGAGGGTCTGCCGGAGTCGGTGTTCGCGACCGTCGGCGCGATGATCGAGGTCACGAAGGGGGTTCCGGAGCTCGTGGCCGGCATCCAGGGCGCCGGCGGTCGCATCGCGGTCGTCTCGGGCGGATTCCACGAGGTGCTCGACCCCGTCGCGGAATCACTCGGACTCGACCATTGGCGCGCGAATCGCCTTGAGGTGGTCGACGGACTGCTCACCGGAGGGCTCACCGGTCCGATCATCGACGCGCAGGCCAAGGCCGACACGCTCGTCGAGTGGGCGCAGGATGCCGGACTCCCCCTGTCCCGCACGGTCGCCGTCGGCGACGGTGCGAACGACCTGCCGATGATGGCGATCTGCGGTCTTGCGGTCGGCTTCGACGCGAAGGCACCGGTGCGCGATCTCGCCCACGTGCTGATCGACGTGCGCGACCTGAGCGCGGTGCTGCCGCTACTGGGGCTGAGGGGCTAGATCGGCCTCAGTGGCCCATACCGAGGCCGCCGTCGACCGGGATGACGGCTCCTGAGATGTAGCCCGCGTCGTCCGACGCGAGCCAGGCGATCACCTTGGCGACCTCGTTCGGGCTCGCGAACCGCCCCGCCGGGATGTTGGCGAGGTACTGCTGCTGCTGCGCCTCCGGCAGCTCGGCCGTCATGTCGGTCTCGATGAATCCCGGAGCGACCACGTTGGCGGTGATGCCGCGTCCGCCGAGTTCACGCGTGATCGACCGCGCGAGTCCGACCAGACCTGACTTGGACGCCGCGTAGTTCGCCTGCCCGGCGGAGCCGTAGAGACCGACGACGCTCGAGACCAGGATGATGCGACCGAAGCGCGCCTTCAGCATGCCCTTGCTCGCGCGCTTCACCACGCGGAACGAGCCACCGAGGTTGGTGTCGACGACGGTGTCGAAGTCCTCGTCGGACATCCGCATGAGGAGGGTGTCCCGCGTGATCCCCGCGTTCGCGACGACGACCTCGACGGGGCCGAGGGATGCTTCCACCTCGGTGAACGCGGCGTCGAGCGACGCGGCATCGGTGACATCCGCTCGCACGGTGAGGGAACCGGCCGGGCCATCGCCGGAGCGTGCCGTGACGGCGACCCGGTGCCCCTGGGCGATGAACTCCTCCGCGATCGCCCACCCGATGCCTCGATTGCCGCCGGTGATGAGCACGGTCCTCGTCGTCATTGCGCAAGCCTATCGAGGCATCGGACTCCACTCGCATGGACGGACGTAGGCTTGACCCATGAAGCAGCCGCAGTCCGTCACGGAGCTGCCGGAGTCGCCCGAGGACGAGCATCGCCGGCGGGTGATCAAGTACGCCCTCGCGATGAGCATCCGCGTGCTGTGCGTGCTCGCGTGCGTCTGGGTGCGCGGGTGGTGGCTGCTCATCCCTGCGGCCGGGGCGGTCTTCCTCCCGTACATCGCGGTGGTGATCGCGAACGTCGGCAGTCGCCGGCCCGCCTTCGTCGAACGACCCGGTGACCAGCTGCTCGCGCTCGATGCGCCGAGCGGTCCCGTGCTCGAGTTGCCGGCGGCCGCTGCTCCGGCGGCCGAGGGCGAACCGCGGTCGTGATCGGGGCGGACGGACCGGCGACGGAGCGCTGCAGCCGCGCTGCATGCACCTCCGATGCGGTGTGGAGCGTGCACTGGCGCAACCCGCGCATCCACAGCCCGGAGCGCGTGAAGACCTGGCTCGCGTGCGACGAGCACGTCGAGTACCTGCGTGACTACCTGTCCAGCCGGGACTTCCCGGTCACGGTGACCGCGGTCGGCGTCTCGGTGGATCGCGTCGGGGTCACGGACGGCGACCCGCCGTCGTGAGCGGCTGGCGGTTCGTCCTCACGCGGCGCTGGTTCGGCTATCTCGCACTGACGGTCGTCTTCGCGATCGTGTGCGTGTCGCTCGGCTTCTGGCAGCTCGCGCGCCGTGCTGAGGCCCGCGCCGAGATCGATCGCGTCGAGACCAACTGGGAGGCCGAGCCGGTCGCGCTGCACGACGTGCTGCCCGACCTCGCGGCCTTCGACCCCGACGACAAGTGGACGCCCGTGCAGCTCACCGGACGATACCTCGAGGATGACCAGCTCCTGGCCCGCAATCGCCCCCTCAACGGCGAGGGCGGCTTCGAGGTGCTCGTACCGTTCGAACTCGCCGACGGCAGCCTGTTCATCGTCGACCGCGGCTGGGTGCCCGCCGGCAACGAGCAGGACTCCCCCGACCTCGTGCCTCCCGCACCCACCGGCGAGGTGACCGTCGTGGTTCGGCTCAAGGCGGGCGAGCCCACGGTGCTCGGGCGATCCGCGCCGGACGGGCAGGTCGCCACGATCAATCTCCCCGAAATCGCGGCGCTGCTCGACGACCCGACCTACACGGGCGCCTACGGGCTGCTGGTCTCCGAGGACCCCTCCGTCGCGCGTCCGACGGCGGCGACGAAGCCGTACCCGGATGAGGGTCCGCACCTGTCCTACGCGTTCCAGTGGTTCGTGTTCGCCCTGCTCGGGTTCGTCGGTCTGGGGTTCGCGGTGCGGCAGGAGTACCGCACGGTGAACGCGGACGTGCCCGAGGAGCGCGAGCGCGCGGCATCCCGAGCCGAACGCGCCGCGCGCCGGGAGAAGACCGACGCCCAGATCGAGGACGAACTCCTCGACCGGTAGGGATGCCAGAACTCAGGCCAAAGCGACGAGCTCCTGGTAGTCGCGGCCCCAGAGGTCCTCGACGCCGTCCGGCAGGATGAGCACCCGCTCCGGGTTCAGGGCCTCAACGGCGCCTTCGTCGTGGCTCACGAGCACGACGGCCCCCGCGTATCCCGCCAGCGCCCCGAGGATCTCCTCGCGGCTCGCCGGGTCGAGGTTGTTCGTCGGCTCGTCGAGCAGCAGCACGTTGGCTCCGCTCACGACGATCATGGCCAGGGCGAGGCGGGTCTTCTCGCCACCCGAGAGCACGCCCGCGGGCTTGGCCGTGTCATCCCCGGTGAACAGGAAGGAGCCGAGCACGCGACGTGCTTCGGTGGCCGAGATCTCCGGTGAGGCCGACATCATGTTGTCGAGCACCGAGCGCTTGACGTCGATCGTCTCGTGCTCCTGCGCGTAGTAGCCGATCCGCAGGCCGTGGCCTGCCTCGACGATGCCCGTATCCGGAATGTCGACGCCCGCGAGGATGCGCAGCAGTGTCGTCTTGCCGGCACCGTTGAGCCCGAGGATGACCACTCTCGACCCGCGATCGATCGCGAGGTCGACGGCGGTGAAGATCTCGAGGGAGCCGTAGCTCTTGCTCAGGTTGTGTCCGCGCAGCGGCGTCTTGCCGCACGGCGCGGGATCGGGGAAGCGGAGTTTGGCGACGCGATCCTTCGTGCGCACGTCGTCGAGCCCCTCGAGCAGCTTCTCGGCACGCGCGACCATCTGGTGGGCGGCAGCGGCCTTCGACGCCTTGGCGCCGAACTTGGCGGCCTGCAGCTGCAGCGAGCTCGCCTTCTTCTCCGCGTTGGCGCGCTCCTTCTTGCGGCGCTCCTCGTCGGCCTCGCGCTGGCGCAGGTAGTGCTTCCAGCCCATGTTGTACTGGTCGATCTGCTGGCGGTTCGCGTCGAGGTAGAACACCTTGTTGACGGTGTCCTCGACCAGCTCGACATCGTGGCTGATCACGATCAGCCCGCCCTGGAAGTTCTTGAGGAACTCGCGCAGCCACACCACCGAGTCCGCGTCGAGGTGGTTGGTCGGTTCATCCAGCAGCATCGTGTCGGAGCCGGAGAACAGGATGCGCGCCAGCTCGATCCTGCGACGCTGTCCGCCCGAGAGCGTGGAGAGCGGCTGGTCGAGGATCCGGTCCGGCAGCGACAGGTTGGACGCGATGGATGCCGCCTCGGCCTCGGCCGCGTATCCGCCGAGTGCGAGGAACCGATCCTCGAGCTTGCCGTACCGCGCCATCGCGGCCTCGCTCACCGCGGCATCCGAACTGCCCATGTCCGACTGCGCCTGCGCCATGTCGAGCGAGACCTTGCCGAGCCCGCGGGCGTCGAGGATGCGCGTGCGTGCGAGGTCCTCCGGGTTGCCGGATCGCGGATCCTGCGGCAGGTACCCGATCTCGCCGCGCCGCTCGATGGTGCCGGCAGCGGGCTGCAGCTCCCCCGCGAGCGTCTTCGTGAGCGTGGTCTTGCCGGCGCCGTTGCGGCCGACCAGGCCGATCTTGTCGCCCTTGTCCACCCGGAAGCTCACCTCGTCCATGAGCATGCGTGCGCCGACGCGAAGCTCGAGGTCGTGAACGGAGAGCACAGCAAAACCTTCTGAAGATGGGTGGGAAGCGACAACACGGACGATGTGGGCCAGCCAGATAGTCTACTTGCCGGGAGCACCACGCCCGCCGAGACCCTAGGAGCCGCCATGAGCACCCTGACCATCGCCGTCGGGCGTCCGACCCTGGCCGATCGGCTGTTCTCGCGCACGATCGCCCTCGATCTCGTGCTCGTCGCCGCCGGCGCGGCCCTCACCGCGATCGCCGCACAGATCGCGATCCCGCTCTGGCCGGTGCCGGTGACCATGCAGACCCTCGCGGTGCTCCTGGTCGGAGTGAGCCTCGGCGCCGTGCGCGGTGCGCTCTCAATGGTGCTCTACGCCGTGCTCGGAATCGTCGGCCTGCCGGTGTTCAGCGACATGTCCTCCGGCTTCGGCGTGATCGCGGGACCGACCGGCGGATACATCGTCGGCTTCATCCTCGCGGCGGCGTTCACCGGGTGGCTCGCCCAGCGCCAGTGGGACCGCAAGGTGCTGCGCAGCATCCTCGCCTTCCTCGGCGGCACCGTCGTCGTGTTCGCGGTCGGCCTGCCGTGGCTCGCGGTCGCGCTCGGCGCGCTCGGTGCGCCGAACGATCTCAACTCGGTGCTGCAGGGCGGCCTCTACCCGTTCATCGTCGGAGGCGTGCTGAAGGCGCTCCTCGCGGCCGGCATCATCGGTCTCTCCTGGCGCGCGATCGAACGCGCCGACGCCCGCCGCACCGCGCGAGCCGAAGCAGCGAAGGCTGCTGACTAGATCGAGAATCCTAATGCGCGCATCATCTCGCGACCGTCGTCGGTGATGCGTTCGGGGCCCCACGGGGGCATCCAGATCCAGTTGATCCGGAATGCCTCGACGATGTTGTCGAGCGCCTCGGCCATCTGCTCCTCGATCACGTCGGTGAGCGGGCATCCTGCCGACGTCAGCGTCATGCTGATGATGAGGGCGGTGTGCTCCTCGTCCCAGCTGAGGTCGTAGATCAGGCCGAGGTCGACGATGTTGACCCCGAGCTCGGGGTCCACCACATCCTTGAGCGCCTCCTCGACCTGGTCGAAGAGCGCTGGCGCGAGAGCCGTTGGCATGGTTCTAGGCTACGCCCGCGTCGGCGCTCGGCGCGAGGAATCGGTCGTAGCCCTCGTCCTCGAGGCGGTCGGCCAGCTCCGAGCCGCCCTCCTCCGCGATGCGGCCGTCGACGAAGACGTGCACGAAGTCGGGGTGGATGTAGCGCAGGATCCGCGTGTAGTGCGTGATGAGCAGGATGCCGAGCCCCGTGCTCGCCTTCGCCCGGTTGACCCCCTCGGACACGATCTTGAGCGCGTCGACGTCGAGGCCCGAGTCGGTCTCATCCAGGATCGCGAACTTCGGCTTGAGCAGCTCGAGCTGGAGGATCTCGTGGCGCTTCTTCTCGCCTCCCGAGAAGCCCTCGTTGACGTTGCGCTCGCCGAAGGCCTTGTCCATGCGCAGGCCCTTCATCGCCTCGTTGACCTCCTTGATCCACGGACGGATGGCCGGGGCCTCGCCGTCGATCGCGGTCTTGGCGGTGCGCAGGAAGTCGGTCATCCGCACTCCGGGGATCTCGACCGGGTACTGCATGGCGAGGAAGAGTCCGGCGCGCGCGCGCTCATCCACCGCCATGGTGAGCACCTCGGCGCCGTCGAGCAGGATCGAACCGCCGTCGACGTGGTACTTCGGGTGTCCGGCGATCGTGTACGCGAGCGTCGACTTGCCGGAGCCGTTCGGCCCCATCACGGCGTGGATCTCGCCCTCGTTGATCGTGAGGTCGACCCCCTTGAGGATCTGCTTGGTGCCCTGCTCGGTCTCGACGCTGACGTGGAGATCCTTGACTTCGAGTACTGACATGGGGTTGCTGTGCTTCCTGCTGTGGTCTGGGGTCGTTGGGCGCGGTCAGTCGACCGCGATGGTCTTGGTCGGGTCGATGTACACGACGCCGTCGTCATCCACGTGGACTTCGTAGACGGGCACCGGCTCGTAGGCCGGGAGGGTCGTGGGCTTTCCGGTGGTGAGCGAGAAGAACGAGCCGTGGGCCCAGCACTCGATGCCGCCATCCTCGACGAAGCCCTCGGCGAGCGAGATGTCGCCGTGCGTGCAGGTGTCACCGATCGCGTGCACCGTACCGGTCGCATCCTTCACGACGGCGATCGCGGCGCCCTCGAGCTCGACCCGGTAGGCCTTGTTCTCCTCGAGTTCGTCGATCGTGCAGATGCGTTCCGCGGTCATTCGTCGACCCCCGCCGGTCCGCCGAGCTCGGTGAGGATCGCCTCGCCGAGGTACTCCTCGAGGGCCGGGTCGCCGATCTTCTGCACGATCTCGGTGAGGAAGCCGACCACGACGAGCCTCCGTGCCTCCGCCTCGGTGATGCCGCGCGCCTGCAGGTAGAACAGCTGCTCGTCGTCGAATCGTCCGGTCGCGCTCGCGTGTCCTGCCCCGAGGATGTCGCCGGTCTCGATCTCCAGGTTCGGGATCGAGTCCGCGCGGGTGCCCTCGGTCAGCACGAGGTTGCGGTTCTGCTCGTAGCTGTCGGTGCCGGCGGCCTCGCGGCCGATCAGCACGTCCCCGACCCAGACCGTGCGAGCGCCGTCGCCCTGGAGCGCGCCCTTGTAGTTGACGCGGCCCTTGGTCTTCGCAGCCTGGTGGTGCAGGTAGACGCGCTGCTCGAGGTGCTGCCCGGCGTCGGCGAAGTACAGGCCGTAGAGGTCGCCATCCGCGCCCTCGCCGCTCAGGTGCACGGACGGGTTGATGCGAACGATCCTGCCGCCGAGCGAGACGATGATGTGCACGAGCTTCGCGTCGCGTCCGACCTGGGCGAAGTGGCTCGCGAGGTGGATGGCGTCGTCGTCCCACTCCTGCAGCGAGACGAGCGTGAGGGTCGCGCCATCCTCGACGACGATCTCGACGTTCTCGACGAGGTTCGCCTGGCCGGTGCTGCGGATGACGACGTGCCCATGGCTGCGCGCCTTCGCCGTGATGACGGTGTGCGCGCCGCGGGGCGCGCTGCCGAGGGTGCTGCGGTCGAGTCCGACAGCGACCCGCTCCTCGCCGGAGATCGTGATCGCGAGTGCCTGTTCGAAGGTGGACCAGGCGTTCGCGGCGGCGCGGTCCTCCGGCGTACCGGCGGAGCCGACGCGCGCGTCATCCCGGCCGATCCACTCGATGGTGCCGCCCGGAGCGGGCTGGTCGGCGATCTCGTAGGCCGCGCCGTCGAGCTCGTCGTCGATCAGGTGCTTGACCGCCGCGACCGGCGTGAGCTTCCAGTCGACCTCGAAGCCCTGCACGGGCCCGAAGTCGTCGTGGTTCACCGACGCGAAGCGGGCGTCGCGAGTCTGGACGGGCACGTAGCCGGGCTCGTTGGATTCCCAACCGCCGTCGCTGTGTGCCTTCGCCCCATGCTGTTCGGGAGCCAGCCCCTGCCGGCTGACCGGGTTCAGTACGGACATTGCTAGCCGACGCTGCCTTCCATGCTCATCTCGATGAGCTTGTTCAGCTCGAGGGCGTACTCCATCGGCAGCTCGCGCGCGATCGGCTCGATGAAGCCGCGCACGATCATCGCCATCGCCTCGTCCTCTGGCATGCCGCGGGACTGCAGGTAGAACAGCTGCTCGGCGCTGACCCTCGAGACGGTTGCCTCGTGGCCGAGCTGCACGTCATCCACCCGGATGTCGATGGCCGGGTAGGTGTCCGACCGCGAGATGGTGTCGACCAGCAGCGCGTCGCAGCGCACGGTGTTCGCGGAGTGGTGCGCTCCGGCATCCACTCGCACCTCGCCGCGGTAGCCCGCGCGACCGCCGCCGCGCGCGATGGACTTGGAGACGATCGACGACGTCGTGTACGGCGCCATGTGGATCATCTTCGCGCCGGCATCCTGGTGCTGGCCCGGGCCCGCGAACGCGACCGAGAGCGTCTCGCCCTTGGCGTGCTCGCCCACGAGGTAGATGCTCGGATACTTCATCGTCACCTTGGAGCCGATGTTGCCGTCGATCCACTCCATGGTCGCGCCCTCGTGCGCGATCGCACGCTTCGTGACCAGGTTGTAGACGTTGTTCGACCAGTTCTGGATCGTCGTGTAGCGAACGCGCGCGTTCTTCTTCACGATGATCTCCACGACCGCGGAGTGCAGCGAGTCCGACTTGTAGATCGGCGCGGTGCATCCTTCGATGTAGTGCACGTACGAGCCCTCGTCGGCGATGATCAGCGTGCGCTCGAACTGGCCCATGTTCTCGGTGTTGATGCGGAAGTAGGCCTGCAGCGGGATCTCGACGTGCACGCCCTTCGGCACGTAGACGAACGAGCCGCCGGACCACACCGCGGTGTTGAGCGCCGCGAACTTGTTGTCGCCGGCCGGGATGACCGTGCCGAAGTACTCCTCGAAGAACTCCGGGTGCTCGCGAAGGGCCGTGTCGGTGTCCATGAAGATGACACCCTTGGCCTCGAGCTCCTCGTTGATCGAGTGGAACACGACCTCGGACTCGTACTGGGCGGCCACACCGGAGACGAGGCGCTTGCGCTCTGCCTCGGGGATGCCGAGGCGCTCGTAGGTGTTGCGGATGTCCTCCGGAAGGTCCTCCCAGCTCTGGGCCTGCTTCTCGGTGGAGCGCACGAAGTACTTGATGTTGTCGAAGTCGATGCCCGAGAGGTCGGCGCCCCAGGTGGGCATGGGCTTGCGGAAGAAGTTCTTGAGCCCATTGAGGCGCGTCTTGAGCATGGATTCGGGTTCGTTCTTGAGCCCGGAGATGTCGCGGACGACCTCCTCGTTGATGCCGCGCCGCGCCGAGGCGCCGGCGGCATCGGAGTCGGACCATCCGAATTCGTACTGTCCGAGACTGTTGAGTTCCGGACGGTCGATCAGCACGTCTGACATCTGATTACCTCTTTCCTAGCCAGTGCAACCGAGGCGGTCGAACCGGCATTCCCCGCGTCGCACCGTCGGATTCGTAGCCGGCGATGGCGCGGATGGTACCGCTGGGGCTTGCTTAGACTGGAGCAGGACAAGGGAGAGGATTCTCCGTGTCTACGCTGACTCCCCGGCAAGGGCTGTGTACCTGAACCGTCCGATTCTACAGGGGTTTGCCCGAAACAACAGGAGGCCCGGGTGCTGAAGGCACTGTTGCCGACGACAGTGGATGCCCGGGTCCGGGCCATCGCGATCGCGTCGCTCGTCGTCCAGGTGCTCATCATCGGCACCGGGGGCGCGGTGCGGCTCACCGGATCCGGGCTCGGATGCCCGACCTGGCCGCTCTGCACGGACGCCTCACTCATCGCGACGCCCGAGATGGGCGTGCACGGCGCGATCGAGTTCGGCAACCGCCTGCTGTCGATCATCGTCGGCATCGTGGCCGTGCTGATGGTGCTCGCCGTGATCCGACTGCGGAAGGAACGACGCGACCTGTTCGTGCCGGCGATCCTCGTGCTGCTCGGTACGGTGCTCCAGGGCCTCATCGGTGGCATCTCGGTGCGGGTGAAGCTCGACCCGAGCGTCGTCGGGGTGCATTTCGCGATCTCGGTCGTGCTGGTCGTGCTCGCGAGCGTGCTCGTCCACCGGGCGTTCTTCGGTCGTCGCGGAGAGCGGACTGCCCCACGCTGGCTCGTCGAGCTCGCGCGGGTCACGTCGGTGTTCGTGGCCATCACGGTGATCGTCGGCATCCTGACCACCGGGTCGGGTCCGCACGCTGGCGATGCGGCCTCGGATCGCAACGGGCTCGACTCCGAGCTGCTGCAGCACGTCCACAGCTGGCCCGCCTACGCGACCTTCGCGCTCACGATCGCCGTGGTCATCGGCGCCGTGCGACTCGGTCGTCCGCTCCTGCGCTCGGCGGCGCTCGGCCTGCTCGTGATCGAGTTCGTGCAGATCGGCGTCGGACTCACGCAGGCACGCCTCGGACTGCCGCCCCTGCTCGTCGGCATCCACATGGTGCTCGCGAGCCTGCTCGCCGCGGCGATGGCGTGGGTGGTGCTCTCGCTCAGGAGATCCGAACCTGGAACTGCCGGCGCGGCAGCACGTGACGCCGAAGGTGCAGCAGCAGCGCACGCAGGATGAGGATCGCACCGACCATCTCGATGGTCTCCTCGATCCCGGCGAGCACGTCGAGCGACAGGCTCGAGCCGCTTCCGGGGACCGCGAGCGTGTAGACGAGTGCGGCGGAGATCATCTCCATGCCGAGCACGCCGAAGAGCCAGACCCCCGCGCCGATCGCCGAATCCTTGCGGGTGTCGGTGGGCAGCGACAGGAAGAACCGCGCGAAGAGCGCCGCCACGATCACGACGGCGATGCCGGCCGGGATCACCCAGGCGAACAGCAGCGGGCCCGAGGTGATCCCGAACAGGCGCTGCAGCGGGACGACGGTGATCTCGTGCACGGCCGAGGCCTCGTCGAGCGACAGGAGCACGAAGATGATCGCGGTCGCGCACCACCACGGCGCGCGGGGCAGCACGAGCTGCTTCGACATGATCGCGATCAGGAGCGCCGCGCCCGCGATGAGCAGCAGCAGGATCGCGGAGAACCAGGTCGGCACCGTCGTCTCGCTGTCCATGTCGAAGCGCTCGAGGAAGATCGCGATGGGCGCGGGCACTCCCCCGACGGTCCAGTGCACGACACGGGTGATCAGGTGCACGACGAACAGGCCCCCGGCGACGATCAGCAGCACGAGGCTGATGCGGCGAACATCGATCGTGAGGAGCGCGGTCGACGCGGGGGCTCTCGACTCCTCCGTGAACGGGGCGATCACGACGGCGGACTCGGAGTCGGAGTTCGGATGGCTCATGGGATCCGATCGTAGCCGGATGGAACGAACGGAATTCAGCGGCTGAGGCTGAGCGCGACTTCGCCACCCGGCGCGACGTGCCGTTCGAGATGCAGCAGCAGGGCGCGCAGCACGAGCACGGCCCCGATGAGCTCGAGGCTCTCCTCGATGCCGGAGAGGAGTTCGAAGGCGAAGCCCGCCGGGAGGACTCCGACCAGGGATGCCGCGACCATCTCCATCCCGAGCGCGCCGGCGAGATACACCGCGCCACCGATTCCGGCCGCACGCCGCGTGTCCGGCGGCAGTCCGATCGAGAACCGGAGGAACAGGATGCCGACGACGATCACTGCGAGGCCTGCCGGCACGACCCACGCGAACAGGAACGGTCCGCTCGTGACGCCGAGCAGGGCCTGCGCGGGCTCGAAGGCGAGTTCGTGGAGTGCGAGCGCCTCGTCGATCGCCAGGTAGCCGAACACGGCGGCCACGCCGTACCACCAGCGGTATCCGGGCTGCGACCGGCTCCGGCCCGCACGACCGATCACGACGGCAGCGACCGCGATGGCGCCGAGGATGCCGGTCGTCACCACCGTGGGAAGGGTGTTCTCGGCATCCATGTCCATGGCCCCGAACAGACCGGACACCGTTGCGGGCCACCCGAACCCCGATCGCAGGGCGGCGCGGCTGAGCACGTGCAACGTCAACAGCAGGCCGACGAGCGCGAGCAGGATCACCGTCAGGCGCTGGATCACCGCGGCCGTCGGCCGGATCGACAACGGTTCCGAGTCGCTCGACTGGGTGCGCAGGTGCTGCAGCAGCACGGCCAGGACCATCGTCGATCCGACCAGCTGCAGGAACTGCTCGACTCCGGTCATCACCTCGAGCAAGTAGCCGAGTCCGGAACCCGAGATGACCACCGCCGTACCCGCGTACAGCATCTCCATCCCGATCGCGCCGAATGCCGAGACGGCGAGGGCGACCCCGAGCGCGACCGCGGTTCGACGCGGGAGCGTGCGCGCGAACGGGATGAAGACGACCGCGAGGATCACGGCGGCGGCCAGCGCCGGCACCACCCACGCGAAGTAGAGCGGGCCGTTGGTCGCCGGTCCGAGCACGCCCTGCATCGGTGACGTCAGCAGCGAGTGGAGCCCGGTGCCCTCGTCGAGCCAGAGGGCGGCGGCGATCACGGCGAACGCGATCCACCAGCCTCGCCTGGTCGGCGAGTCCGGCGAGTGGACGGCGGCCAGGCGAAGGGCCGTGATGGCGATCGCCGCGAGCAGCAGCATCGACCACAGGGTCGCGAGGCTCAACTGGTCGTTGAGATCGAAACGACGGATCACCTCGCGGAGTACTCGGCTGCCCGCACCGACGCCGCTGGCATCGACCGCCCTCGCGGCCAGGTGCGCAACGAGGAACAGCACGTCGATCACGAGCACGACAGGAAGGAGCCGCCGAACGCTCACCTCGAGCACCACGCGATCCTCGACGTCTCGCACCACCGTCGTCATGGCCACGACCCTAGTGGTCAGGCGCGCGGTGTCAGAACGGCAGCAGCGGGTCGATGCCTACGGCGATGAAGACGAGGGTGAGGTAGGTGATCGAGCTGTGGAACACCCGCATCGGCTTGACCTCGCCCTCGCGGATCGCCATCGAGTACAGCCGGTGCGACTCGACGATGAACCAGCCGCCGCTCACGAGGGCGACGACCGTGTACATGATTCCCATGTTCGCGATCGGGATAAGCAGCAGCGAGCACGCCACGGTCGCCCACGCGTAGAGCACCACCTGCAGTCCGACGACGGTGCGTCCGCGCACGACAGCGAGCATCGGCACGTTCACCGACGCGTAGTCGTCGCGGTACTTCATGGACAGCGGCCAGTAGTGCGGCGGCGTCCAGAGGAAGACGATGCCGAACAGGATGAACGGCGCGGGGCTCAGGGACCCGGTGACGGCCGCCCACCCGATGAGCACGGGCATGCAGCCCGCGATCCCGCCCCAGATGATGTTCTGCGGTGTGCGGCGCTTGAGCCACAGCGTGTAGACGAAGACGTAGAACAGGATGGCGCCGAGCGAGAGCGCCGCCGCGAGCCAGTTGGTCAGCAGGCCGAGCCACAGGATCGAGGCCACCCCGGTGACCCACGCGAACACGAGGGCCTCGCGATCGCTCAGCTCCCCGGTGACCAGCGGACGCTTCTTCGTGCGGTCCATCACGCGGTCGATGTCGCGGTCGAGGTAGCAGTTGAACGCGTTCGCGGATCCGGCGCTCAGCGCGCCGCCCACGAGCGTCGCGAGCACGAGCCAGAGGTTCGGGATGCCGTCCGCCGCGAGCACCATGACGGGCGCGGTGGTGATGAGCAGCAGCTCGATCACCCGCGGCTTGGTGAGCGCGAGATACGCCCTGACCTTCCGCACGAACCCGATGCGACCGCGCTGGGGACCACGCTCGGTGGTCGTCGCGGCGGCGGTGGTCATGGCTTCGATTGTAGGCGTGACGAGCGGTGTCGCCCGCATCCGGTGGCCCGACGGCGACCACCCCGGTTGCCTATACTGGGAACCGCCTGCCAGCCGTCGGCAACCATCCCCCAGCCACTCCCGCGAGCGGTGCAGGGTGCCCCGGCCGGCCTCAGGACTAGTCGCCCCATCCTCAGATGGCGCCGATCGCGAAAGGTCAGCATCCACGTGGCAGCACTTCAGTGGGACCCCATCGACAACGACGCGGTGAACACCGCCCGGATCCTCGCGGCGGATGCTGTCGAGAAGGTGGGCAACGGCCACCCTGGCACCGCGATGAGCCTCGCTCCGGCCGCGTACCTGCTCTTCCAGAAGGTCATGCGCCGCGACCCGGAGGACAACCAGTGGTTGGGTCGGGACCGGTTCATCCTCTCGGCTGGCCACAGCTCGCTCACCCAGTACGTGCAGTTGTACTTCGGCGGCTACGGCCTCGAGCTCAAGGATCTCGAGGAGCTGCGCACCTGGGGTTCGAAGACCCCTGGGCACCCCGAGTTCGGCCACACCGACGGCGTCGAGATCACCACGGGGCCGCTCGGCCAGGGCATCTCGTCGGCGGTGGGATTCGCCTACGCCTCGCGCTTCGAGCGCGGCCTGTTCGATCCGGACGCCGACGCGGGCACGAGCCCGTTCGACCACTTCATCTACACGATCTGCAGTGACGGCGACCTCGAGGAGGGCGTCAGTAGCGAGGCATCCTCGCTCGCGGGTCACCAGCAGCTCGGCAACCTCATCGCCATCTACGACAGCAACCAGATCTCGATCGAGGATGACACGAACGTCGCCTTCACTGAGGACGTGCGCAAGCGCTACGAGGCGTACCACTGGCACGTGCAGGTCGTCGACTTCAAGAAGACCGGCGAGTACATCGAGGACGTCCAGGAGCTCTACGACGCGATCGAGGCGGCCAAGGCCGTCACCGACAAGCCGTCGATGATCATCCTCAAGACGATCATCGGCTGGCCCAGCCCGACGAAGCAGAACAGCGGCAAGATCCACGGGTCGGCCCTGGGCACCGACGAGCTGCGCGCGGTCAAGGAGGTGCTCGGGTTCGACCCCGACAAGTCCTTCGATGTCGCGCCCGCGGTCATCGAGCACACCCGCAAGGCGATCGAGCGCGGCAAGGCGGAGCACGAGGCCTGGAACGTGCGCTTCGACGCCTGGGCCGCCGCGAACCCGGAGCGCAAGCAGCTGCTCGACCGCATCCTGACCGGCGCTCTCCCCGACGGCGTCATCGAGGCCCTGCCGGTGTTCGAAGCCGGCAAGGATGTCTCGACCCGCGCCGCGAGCGGCAAGGTGCTCTCGGCACTCGGCGCCGTCATCCCGGAGCTCTGGGGCGGGTCGGCGGACCTCGCGGAGTCGAACCTCACCACGATCGCCGGCGCGAGCTCGTTCATCCCGACCGAGCACTCGACCCACGAGTGGACCGGCGACCCGTACGGCCGCGTGCTGCACTTCGGCATCCGCGAGCACGCGATGGCCGCGATCATCAACGGCATCGTGCTGCACGGCAACACGCGCGCGTTCGGTGGCACGTTCCTGATCTTCAGCGACTACATGCGTCCGGCCGTGCGACTCGCGGCGCTCATGCGGGTGCCGTCGATCTACGTCTGGACCCACGACTCCGTCGCGCTCGGCGAGGACGGCCCGACCCACCAGCCGATCGAGCAGCTCACCGCGCTGCGTGCCATCCCGCACCTCGAGATCGTGCGTCCAGGGGATGCGAACGAGACGGCGTGGGCGTGGCACACGATCCTGTCGCGTCGCGAGGGCCCCGCGGGCATTGCGCTCACCCGCCAGAACATCCCGGTGTTCGCTCGTGGTGACGACGAGGCATCCGGCGAGACGTTCGCGTCGGCGAAGCACACTGCCAAGGGCGCGTACATCCTCGCCGAGGCGCCGAACGGCACGCCGGACGTGATCTTCATCGCGACCGGCTCCGAGGTGCAGGTCGCCGTCGACGCCCGCGAAGCACTCAAGTCCGACGGCATCAACGCGCGCGTCGTGTCGGTGCCCTGCCAGGAGTGGTTCGACGAGCAGGATGCCGCGTACCGCGAGCACGTGCTGCCCGCGGCGATCAAGGCGCGCGTGTCGATCGAGGCGGGGCTCGCCCTCACCTGGCGCGGCTGGGTCGGCGACGCCGGTCGGAGCGTTTCGATCGAGCACTTCGGCGCCTCCGCCGACTACAAGACCCTATTCAAGGAGTTCGGCATCACCACCGAACACGCGGTCGCCGCGGCCAAGGAATCGCTGGCTGCCGTCGCGGCCCGCTGATCGAACACAGCACTGCAACCGAGAGAGAGCACCATGACCACTCCAACCCAGGCCCTGTCCGACCTCGGCGTCAGCATCTGGCTCGACGACCTGTCCCGTGAGCGAATCGCCTCCGGCGGCCTGCAGGAGCTCATCGACACCCGCAACGTCGTCGGCGTGACCACCAACCCGACGATCTTCGCCACCGCACTCGCCAAGGGCGAGGCCTACGACGCGCAGGTCGCGGAACTCGCGAAGGCGGGCACGTCCGTCGCCGACGCGGTGTTCGAGATCACCACCCAGGATGTCGCGAACGCGTGCGACATCTTCCGCCCCGTGTTCGACGCCACCCACGGCGAGGACGGCCGCGTCTCGATCGAGGTGGAGCCCGGACTCGCCCACGACACGGCAGGAACGATCGCCGAGGCGAAGCGCCTGTGGGCCAAGGTCGACCGTCCGAACGTCATGATCAAGATCCCCGCGACGCTCGAGGGCCTCGAGGCGATCACGGAGGCGATCGCCGCCGGCATCTCGGTCAACGTCACGCTCATCTTCAGCCTCGAGCGCCACCGCGCGGTCATCCAGGCCTACCTCGCCGGCCTCGAGAAGGCGAAGGCGGCCGGCATCGACCTGTCGACCATCCACTCCGTCGCATCCTTCTTCGTCTCGCGCGTCGACACCGAGGTGGACAAGCGCCTCGAGGCCATCGGCACTCCCGAGGCCCTCGCGCTCAAGAGCAAGGCTGGCATCGCGAACGCGCGCCTCGCCTACCAGGTCTTCGAGCAGGAGTTCGCATCCGAGCGCGCCAAGGGACTCATCGCCGCCGGCGGCACCCTGCAGCGCCCGCTGTGGGCGTCGACCGGCGTCAAGGATCCGAATCTGCCCGACACGCTCTACGTCGTGCAGCTCGCGGTGCCGAACACCGTGAACACGATGCCCGAGAAGACCATGCAGGCGACGTTCGACCACGGTGAGATCGAGGGTGACCGGGTCACCGGCGAGTACGCCTCGGCCAACGCGGAACTCGACGCCCTCGCCGCGATCGGCATCTCCTACGACGAGGTCACTGCACTGCTCGAGAAGGAGGGCGTCGACAAGTTCGTGGTCTCCTGGAACGAACTGCTCGACACCGTCACCGCGGCGCTCGAGGCCGCCAAGTGAGCGTGAAGATCGTCGCGACCGGCGCCGCGGCCGAGGCCGTCGACCGGGTCGTACCGCAGCTCGTGAGCGACCTGGTCGCGAGCGGGATCACCGCCGGGGACTCCTCGCTGTGGGGTCCTGACGCCGAGTCCGAGTCGGCGAAGCGCCTCGGTTGGACCGAGGCCGTGTCGATCTCGCGGCCGATGGTGCCCGACATCCTCGCCCTGCGCGAGAAGCTCGTCGCCGACGGCGTGAACCACTGGGTGCTCGGCGGCATGGGTGGTTCGTCGCTCGCCCCCGAGGTGATCACCCGCACCTACGGCGTCGAGCTCACCGTGCTCGACTCGACCGACCCGGCGCAGGTGCTCTCCGCACTGCACGACCGGCTCGAGACCTCCGCGATCGTCATCTCGTCGAAGTCGGGTTCGACCGTCGAGACCGACAGCCAGAAGCGCACCTACGAGCAGGCCTTCCGCGAGGCGGGCATCGACCCGCTCGACACGCATCGTCGTCGTGACCGACCCGGGTTCGCCGCTGGATGTCGCGGCCCGCGCCGACGGCTACCGGGTCTTCAACGCCGACCCGAACGTCGGAGGACGGTACTCCGCCCTCACCGCCTTCGGACTCGTCCCGTCCGGCCTCGCGGGCGTCGACCTCGACGAGCTGCTCGACGAGGCGGAGTCGATGATGATCGAGCTCGCCGTGGACTCCCCCGAGAATCCAGCGCTCATCCTCGGTGCGGCGATCGCCGGCACCCGTCCACTCAAGGACAAGCTCGGCATCGTGACCGACGGCACGCACATCGTGGGGTTCGGCGACTGGGCGGAGCAGCTCATCGCGGAGTCGACGGGAAAGCTCGGCAAGGGCATCCTGCCGGTCGTGCTCGACCCGAGCTCCCCCGAACTGTCGGAGAACCTCCCCGACCTCCAGATCGTGCGCCTGGTCGGCGACTACGACGACACGCGTGAGGTGGTCGAGGGCGAGGTCGAGATGACCGGGTCGCTCGGCTCGATGATCCTCACCTGGGAGTACGCGGTCGCGATCGCCGGGCGCCTGCTCGGCATCAACCCGTTCGACCAGCCCGACGTCGAGGCGGCCAAGATCGCCGCCCGCGCCCTGCTCGACAGCACGCCCGAGCCGACCAAGCCCGCCTTCACGGTCGGCGACGTGGAAGTGCGCGGCACGGACTCGGTGGTGGATGGCGCGGACACCCTCGCCACCGCGATCGACCAGCTCCTCGCCCAGGTCGGCCCCGACGGCTACCTCGCCGTGCAGGCCTACGTCGACCGCGTCGCGCACCCGGAGGTCGCCGAGCTGCGGGACGCCCTCGCGGCCCGCGTCAAGCGTCCGGTGACGTTCGGCTGGGGACCACGGTTCCTGCACTCGACCGGCCAGTTCCACAAGGGCGGCCCAGCGGTCGGCGTCTTCCTCCAGATCCTGACCGTCGGGGACACCGACCTCGCGATCCCGGACCGTCCGTTCAGCTTCGGGCAGCTCATCGCCGCGCAGGCCGCCGGCGACGCGAGCGTGCTCGCCGACCACGGCCGACCCGTGCTGTCGATCACCGTGCGCCACCCAGACACGAGCCTGCGCGCCGTGCTCGACGCCCTGCGCTAGGAGTCGCATGCCCCCCGTGAAGATCACGCCGGAGTTCAACCCGCTCCGCTTGCCGGAGGACCGCCGTCTCAACCGGATCGCGGGGCCGAGCGGCCTGGTGATCTTCGGCGTGACCGGCGACCTGTCGCGCAAGAAGCTCATGCCGGCGATCTACGACCTCGCCAACCGCGGACTGCTGCCCCCGGGCTTCGCGCTCGTCGGGTTCGCGCGCCGCGACTGGGTCGACGAGGACTTCGCCCAGGTGGTCCACGACTCGGTGAAGCAGTACGCCCGCACTCCGTTCGACGAGGAGGTGTGGAAGCAGCTGTCGCTCGGCATCCGCTTCGTGCAGGGTGAGTTCGACGACGACGCGGCGTTCGAGCGGCTCAAGGACACCATCCACGAGCTGGACCGCGACCGCGGAACGATGGGCAACCACGCGTTCTACCTGTCGATCCCGCCGAAGTCGTTCCCGCTCGTGACCGAGCAGTTGCGCAATTCGGGACTCGCCGAGCAGACCAACGGCTCGTGGCGACGGGTGGTCATCGAGAAGCCGTTCGGCAGCGACCTCAAGACTGCGCGAGAGCTCAACGACGTCGTCGAGTCGGTGTTCCCACCCGACAGCGTGTTCCGGATCGACCACTACCTCGGCAAGGAGACGGTCCAGAACATCCTGGCGCTCCGCTTCGCCAACCAGCTCTACGAACCCATCTGGAACGCGAACTACGTGGACCATGTGCAGATCACCATGGCCGAGGACGTGGGGGTCGGCGGGCGCGCGGGCTACTACGACGGCATCGGGGCCGCGCGCGACGTCATCCAGAACCACCTGCTGCAGCTGCTCGCCCTCACCGCGATGGAGGAGCCGGTCTCGTTCGACGCCTCCGACCTGCGCGCCGAGAAGGAGAAGGTGCTGTCGGCCGTCCGCCTGCCGAAGGAGCTCGGCAAGCACACTGCGCGCGGCCAGTACTCGGGTGGCTGGCAGGGCGGCGAGAAGGTCGTCGGCTTCCTGGAGGAGGAGGGGATGAACCCCAAGTCCACCACGGAGACCTACGCCGCCATCCGCCTCGACATCGGCACGCGCCGCTGGGCCGGGGTGCCGTTCTACCTCCGCACCGGCAAGCGCCTGGGTCGCCGGGTGACGGAGATCGCGGTGGTGTTCAAGCGCGCGCCGCAGTACCTGTTCGCGGAGAGCCAGACCTCGGCGCTCGGCCAGAACGCGCTCGTCATCCGAGTGCAGCCCGACGAGGGCGTGACCATCCGCTTCGGCTCGAAGGTGCCCGGTGCCGGCATGCAGGTGCGCGACGTCACGATGGACTTCGGCTACGGACACGCGTTCACCGAGGCGAGCCCCGAGGCGTACGAGCGACTGCTGCTCGACGTGCTGCTCGGTGATCCGCCGCTCTTCCCCCGGCACGAGGAGGTCGAGCTCAGTTGGAAGATCCTCGACCCGATCGAGGAGTACTGGGCCACGCAGGGCCGGCCCGAGCAGTACGCACCCGGAACGTGGGGACCCGAGTCCGCCGATGCCATGATGGCCCGCGACGGACGTACTTGGAGAAGGCCATGATCGTCGATCTGCCCAACACGACCACGAGCCAGATCTCGAAGACGCTGATCAAGATCCGCGAGGAGGGCGGCGCGGTCGCCCTCGGGCGCGTGCTCACCCTCATCATCGCCACGAAGCTCGGCGAGGAGGAGGAGGCCATCGAGGCCGCCAACGACGCCTCGCGGGAGCACCCGATGCGCGTCATCGTGATCTCGACCGGCCCTGACGACCGCAGGACCGCGAAGGATGCGCGCCTCGACGCCCAGATCCGCGTCGGTGGCGACGCCGGGGCGAGCGAGGTCGTGGTCGTGCGAGCCTACGGCGACACCGGCCGGGACCAGGAGGGCCTCGTCACCGGTCTCCTCCTGCCCGACGCGCCCGTGGTCACCTGGTGGCCCGGCGAACCGCCCACCGACGTGTCCGCGACCGCGCTCGGCAAGCTGGCGCAGCGCCGGATCACGGATGCCGCGGCCGCCGCCGACCCGTTGAAGGCCCTCGACGCCCTGGCAGCCGCCTACCAGCCGGGCGACACGGACTTCTCGTGGACCAGGCTCACCCTGTGGCGTGCGCAACTCGCCGCCGTGCTCGACCAGCCTCCGTACGACTCGGTGACCGCGATCGAGGTCCACGGCGCGGCGGACTCGCCCTCGACGGTGCTGCTCGCGGCGTGGCTGCAATTGCAGCTGCGGGTGGATGTCGATCTCGAGATGTCCGACCGGGGGCTCACCACGGGCATCCAGGGCGTGCGGTTCCATCGCAAGGCCGGCACGATCGAACTCGAGCGCACCCAGCCGAACATCGCAACGCTCACGCAGCCCGACCAGCCGACCCACGACATCTCGCTCCCCCGCCGCAGTCTGCGCGACTGCCTCGCCGAGGAGCTTCGCCGCCTCGACCCGGACGAGCTGTTCGGATCCGTGCTGACGAAGGGCCTCGCCAAGCTCGAGGCACAGGCCGACGACCTGCGTCCCGCGGTCGCGAAGGCCACCCGGGCGAAGTCGAAGGCCGAGCGGACGGCCGCCAAATGACCAACGAGCGCCGCGTGATCGTGCACGCCGACAAGGGCGAGCTCGCCGGCGCGGTCGCGGCACGGTTCATCACGAAGTCGGTCGATCTCATCGACGAGTTCGGCGAGGTCACGGTCGTGCTCACCGGCGGCACGATGGGCTCCGCGGTGCTCGAGGCGATCAACGCGTCGCCCGCCCGCGACACGGTCGACTGGAGCCGGGTCAACGTGTGGTGGGGCGACGAGCGCTGGCTGCCCGCGGGCGATCCCGAGCGCAACGAGACCCAGGCGAGGGCCGCCCTGTTGGACTTCGTCACGCTCGACCCGGCCCGAGTGCACGCGATGCCCGCCTCCGACGGCCCATACGACCTGGATGCCGCAGCCGCCGCCTACGCGCAGGACCTCCTCGAGCACGGCGGCCGCGGCAGCGAGCTGCCCTGGTTCGACATCACGTTCCTCGGGGTGGGGCCGGACGGGCACGTCGCCTCGCTGTTTCCGGAGAAGGCGGGGATCCGCGAGACGGTGGCGACCGTCATCCCGGTGCGCAACTCCCCCAAGCCGCCGCCGGAGCGACTGAGCCTCACGCTGCCGGTGATTAACTCGTCAGCCAGGGTCTGGCTCGTGCTGGCCGGGCCGGACAAGGCTTCGGCCCTCGGTCTGACCCTTGCGGGCGCGAGCGTGAATGAAGTGCCCGCAGCGGGCGTCGAGGGGCGTCGCAGGACGCTGTTCTTCGTCGACGCGGAGGCCGCGGCCGAAGTGCCCGAGAACCTCGTCGACCCCGGCCAGTTCTGGACGAACGAGGACGAATAGCCCAGGTCAGTTGCGGTCCAGATTGAACGTGACCCGCCCGGCCTGGTGATGCCGGCGATTGCTGCGACCGCGCTCGTAGCAATCGTCGGACGACGCGCGCCGCAGGAGCGGCGGCGCGCCAATCAGCTCTGGGTGCCGCGACGCTCGCGCAGCTGCTGCAGCGCCTCGTCGAGCAAGGTGGCCGCCTCCGCCTCGGAGCGGCGCTCCTTCACGTAGGCGAGGTGCGTCTTGTAGGGCTCGAGCTTGGCCACCTGCGGCGGGTTGTCCTTGTCGCGGCCGGCCGGGAGTCCTGTCGACGGCGAGTCGATGATCTCCGGAATCTCGTCCTCGGGCAGGTTGGCCGCGAAGTTGCGGACGGTCTCGTTGCCGAGCTCGTCCCAGTAGGACACCGCGATGCGGTCCGCGTGGAAGCCGCGGTCCTGCTCGCCCATGGGGCCCGCGCCGACGCGCGAACCACGAATCGCACTACCGCCAGATGCCACGTTGCTCTCCTTGGGTGTGTGGCGCTACGCCACGTCGAATTTGGTGATCAGCCCGAGCACGACGATGCACGCGATCCAGACGACGCCGAGGATGACCGTGATGCGGTTCAGGTTGCGCTCCGCGACTCCGGACGCGCCGAGGTTGGAGGTCACTCCACCGCCGAACATGTCGGAGAGACCGCCACCGCGACCACGGTGGAGCAGGATCAGGAGCGTCAGCAGCAGGCTTGCGATGCCGAGGATCACCTGGATGACGACCTGGAGAATGCCAATCACGGAAGAACACCTTTCACAGGGCCCGCTGAGGGCCTCGAACAGTATACCTAGGTGCCCACGTGGTGCTTGAAGCGCGCGATGCTCGCGAATTCGGTGATGTCGAGTGATGCGCCGCCCACGAGGGCGCCGTCCACGTCGGGCTCGCGCATGAACGACGCGATGTTGCCGGACTTGACCGATCCGCCGTACAGGATGCGCGTGGCATCCGCGGTCGCCTGATCGAACAGTTCTGCGAGCGTCGCCCGGAGCGCGGCGCACACCTGCTGCGCCTGCGCAGGCGTCGCCGCCTGGCCCGAGCCGATCGCCCAGACCGGCTCGTACGCGATCACCAGGTTCGGTGTGCCGGTGATGCCGGCGAGGGATGCCTTCAGCTGCGCCACCGGCACGGCGCTCGGTCCGTGCTCCTCGAGATCCTCCGCCGTCTCCCCCACGCACAGCACGGGAACCAGCCCGTGGCGGAGGGCTGCCGCGACCTTGCGCGAGAGCTCCTCGTCGGTCTCGTGGTGGTACTGCCGGCGCTCGGAGTGGCCGAGGATGACGTAGGCGCAGTCCAGCGCCGCGAGGAAGACCGGCGAGACGTCGCCTGTGTAGGCGCCGGAGTCGAACTCCGAGCAGTCCTGGGCGCCGTAGGCGAGGTCGAGCTTGTCGGCCGAGATCAGTGTCTGCACCGAGCGCAGGTCGGTGAACGGCGGGAAGACGGCGACCTCGGCGTCCTTCGTCGAGTGCCGGGCATCCTGCAGCGTCCAGGCGAGCTTCTGCACGAACGCGATCGACTGCAGGTGGTCGAGGTTCATCTTCCAGTTGCCGGCGATCAGCGGCACGCGCTGGTCGGAAGCCTGCTTCTCTACTGCTGCCATCCGAGTACCTCCAGGCCTGGGAGTTCCTTGCCCTCGAGGAATTCGAGGCTCGCACCACCGCCGGTCGACACGTGGCCGAAGTCGGAGTCCTTGAAGCCGAGTGCGCGCACCGCGGCGGCCGAGTCGCCTCCGCCGACGACACCGAAGCCGTCGAAGGATGCGAGGGCCTGCGCCACCGCCTTCGTGCCGGCCGCGAACGGGGCGAGTTCGAACACGCCCATCGGTCCGTTCCAGAAGACGGTCTTCGAACCGGCGATCACCTCGGCGAACCGCTTGGCGGTCTCCGGTCCGATGTCGAGACCGAGGCCGGACGCGCCGAACGGGGTGTCCTCGATGGCATCGGCGGGAGTCACCACGTGGTCGGCGTCGCCGCCGAACTTGGACGCGACGACGATGTCCGTCGGCAGCACGATCTCGACGCCGAGCTCCTTCGCCTGGGCGAGGTATCCCTTGACCGTCTCGACCTGGTCCTGCTCGAGCAGGCTCGCGCCGACCTTGTGGCCGAGCGCCACGAGGAACGTGAACAGCATCCCGCCGCCGATGAGCAGCGTGTCCACCTTCGGCAGCAGGGCGCCGATCACGTCGAGCTTGTCGGAGACCTTGGAACCGCCGAGTACGACCGTGTACGGCTTCTCGGGACGCGACGTGAGCCGCTCGAGCACGTCGAGCTCCTGCTCGATGAGCAGGCCCGCCGCACTCGGGAGCCGCTCGGCCAGTTCGTCGACGCTGGCCTGCTTGCGGTGCACGACACCGAAGCCGTCCGACACGAACGCATCGCCGAACTTGGCGAGCTTCTTGGCGAAGTCCTCGCGGTGATCGGCGTCCTTCGAGGTCTCGTGGCCGTTGAAGCGGAGGTTCTCGAGCAGGGCGACATCCCCGTCATCCAGCCCCTCGACGGCTTCCTCGGCGGCCGAGCCGACCGTGTCGTGCGCGAACACGACCGGCTTGCCGAGCAGCTCACTCAGTCGCTGGGCGACCGGCGCGAGACTGTACTTGGCGTCGGGCTCGCCATCGGGGCGGCCGAGGTGCGAGATGATCACGACCTTCGCGCCCGCGTGGATCAGTGCGTTGATCGTCGGCACCGACGCGCGGATGCGACCGTCGTCGGTGATCTCGTGGTGCTTGAGCGGCACGTTGAGATCGCACCGCACGATGACGCGCTTGCCGCGCAGGTCGCCGAGGGATTCAATCGTGCGCAGGGCCATCAGGCTGCCCGTCCGGTCGCCCGCCTAGAGCTTTCCGGCGACGTACTCGGTGATGTCGACCAGGCGGTTGGAGTAGCCCCACTCGTTGTCGTACCACGACGCGACCTTGACCTGGTCGCCGATCACCTTGGTGAGACCGGCGTCGAAGATCGAGGAGTGCGGGTCGCCGACGATGTCGCTCGAGACGATCTCGTCCTCGGTGTACTTCAGGATGCCCTTGAGCGGTCCCTCGGCGGCAGCCTTGTACGCCGCGTTCACCTCGGCAACCGTGACCGGACGCGAGGCGGTCACCGTGAGGTCGGTGATCGATCCGGTGATCACCGGCACGCGGAGCGCGTAGCCGTCGAGCTTGCCGACGAGCTCGGGGATGACCAGTCCGAGCGCCTTCGCGGCACCCGTGGACGTCGGGATGATGTTCGCGGCTGCAGCGCGGGCACGGCGCAGGTCGCTGTGCGGGCCATCCTGCAGGTTCTGGTCCGCGGTGTAGGCGTGCACGGTGGTCATGAGGCCGCGCTCGATGCCGAAGTTGTCCATGAACACCTTCGCGAGCGGCGCGAGGCAGTTCGTGGTGCACGACGCGTTGGAGATGATGTCCTGCGTCGCGGGGTCGTACGTACCCTCGTTCACGCCGAGCACGAGGGTGGCGATGTTGTCGCCGGTCGCCGGCGCGGAGATGACGACCTTCTTGGCGCCGGCCGCGATGTGCTTGCGGGCGTCCTCGGCCTTGGTGAAGCGGCCGGTCGACTCCACGACGATGTCGACACCGAGGTCGCCCCACGGCAGGTTCGCGGGGTCCTTCTCCTCGAACACGCGGATCTTCTTGCCGTTGACCGTGATCGAGTCGCCGTCGAAGCTCACATCGGCATCGAGGACACCGGTGACGGTGTCGTACTTGAGGAGGTGCGCGAGCGTCTTGTTGTCGGTGAGGTCGTTGACCGCGACGATCTCGAGGTCGCTGCCCTTCGCGAGTGCGGCACGGAAGAACTGGCGGCCGATCCGGCCGAATCCGTTGATACCGATCTTGACGCTCAATGGGACTCCAGGTGATCAGGCGCACGCGGTGCGCAGGTGGTGCGTGTGGGGGTGTGGTTCGGTGCGGACATGGGTGCGGCCCGGGCAGCAAGCCCGGGCCGCGATGCCACTACGACAGTACCAGCAGGCCGTCCGTCTTCTCGCGGGCGGCGGTGAAGCGATCCTGCACGTTGGACCAGTTCGCGATGTTCCAGAACGCCTTCACATAGTCGGCGCGCACGTTCTTGTAGTCGAGGTAGTAGGCGTGCTCCCAGACATCCAGCAGCAGCAGCGGCACGGTGCCGGCGGCGAAGTTGGACTGCTGGTCGAAGAACTGGTTGATCAGCAGGTTCTGGCCGATCGAGTCCCAGGTGAGCGCCGCCCATCCCGAGCCCTGCACGCCCATTGCGGCCGCGGTGAAGTGCGCCGTGAACTTGTCGAAGGAACCGAAGTGGTCGTCGATCGCGCTCGACAGGTCGCCGGTGGGCTTGTCGCCGCCGTCGGGCGACAGGTTGGTCCAGAAGATCGAGTGGTTCACGTGGCCGCCGAGGTTGAACGCGAGGTCCTTCTCGAGCTTGTTCACGTTGGCGAGATCGCCTGCGTCGCGGGCGGCGGCCAGCGCGGTGAGCGCAGCGTTCGCACCGGTCACGTAGGCCTGGTGGTGCTTGGAGTGGTGGAGTTCCATGATCTGGCCCGAGATGCTCGGCGCAAGGGCGCCGTAGTCGTATCCGAGCTCTGGAAGGGTGTATTCAGCCATGCGAATCTGCTCCTAGCGGTTGTGTCCGATCGGACGTTTCCATCCTATTGACGACAACCCAGCCCGCACTCAGAAGCTTCCCGGGTTGACGGGCCTACTCCTCTTCGTAGCCTTCGGGGAGGTTTGCGTCCGTGCCGGGGATGCCGAGGTCGGAGGCCTTCTTGTCGGCCATCGCGAGCAGTCGGCGGATGCGGCCCGCGACGGCATCCTTCGTCATCGGCGGGTCGGCGTGGTGCCCGAGCTCATCGAGGCTCGAGTCGCGGAACCGGAGTCGCAACTCCCCCGCGTACTGCAGGTGGTGCGGCACATCGCCGTCGAGGATCTCGAGCGCTCGTTCGACGCGTGCGCAAGCCGCCACGGCGGCCTGCGCGGATCGACGCAGGTTGGCGTCGTCGAAGTTCACCAGGCGGTTGGCCGTCGCACGCACCTCGCGGCGCTGGCGCAGTTCCTCCCAGGCGGTGACGGCCTTTTCGGCGCCCATGATGCCGAGCATCGCCCCGATCGCCTCGCCGTCGCGGATGACGACGCGGTGCACGCCGCGCACCTCCCGCGCCTTCGCGGGCACCTTGAGCCGCCCAGCGGCGCCGACGAGCGCCATCGCGGCCTCATTGCCCGGGCAGATGACCTCGAGCGAGGCGGATCGTCCGGGGTCGGTGAGCGCGCCGCTCGCGAGGAACGCTCCGCGCCAGATCGCGGCCAGCTCGTCGCGACCGCCGGTGGTGAGCTTGTTGGGGAGACCACGGATGGGCCGGCGGCGGGCATCCAGCAGTCCGGTCTGCCGCGCGAGGGTCTCGCCACCGTCGAGCACGCGCACGAGGTAGAGGGCAGCACGGCGCGAGCCCGAGGCCGAGATCATCGAGACGTCGGAGCGCACGCCGTACAGCTCCGCGATGTCCTTGCGCACCCGCTTGGCGAGCGTCTCGGTGTCGAGCTCGGACTCCACGGCGATGCGACCCGAGATCACATGGAGCCCGCCCGAGAACCTCAGGATGGTGGCCAGCTCAGCGGCCCGCACAGTGGTCTTGCCCGCCTGCACCTTCGCGAGTTCGTCCTTGACGTCTGCGGTCAATGCCACGGGCAGGTCTCCTTCACAACTACTCCTCGCGCGGGGTCTCGGCGCGCGGTCACTCGCGACCCAGGTCGCGGTGCTTCACGTTCACGGCCACTCCGGGAAGGCCGCGCAGCAGGGTCGCGAGCTCCTCGGCGATCGCAACCGACCGGTGCCTGCCCCCCGTGCATCCAATGGCGATCGTAGCGTGTCGCTTGTTCTCGCGCTGATAGCCCGGCGAACACCGGCTCCATCGCGCGGGCGTACTCGGTGACGAACTCGGCCGCGCCCTCCTGGCCGAGCACGTAGTCGCGCACGCTCTCGTCCTGGCCGCTCAGGTCGCGCAGCTCGGGGATCCAGAACGGATTCGGCAGGAACCGGCAGTCCGCAACCAGGTCCGCATCGGCGGGCAGTCCGTGCTTGTAGCCGAAGCTCAGCAGGGTGATCCGCAGCCCGGCGGCGTTCTCGGCCTGGAAGCGCTCGGTGATGGTCGTCGCGAGCTGGTGGATGTTGAGATCGGAGGTGTCGATGACGATGTCGCTGTCGGCGCGGATCTCCGCCATCCGGGTGCGCTCCGCCCCGATCCCGTCGAGCAGCGTGCCGTCGCCCTGCAGCGGATGCGGACGTCGCACCTGCTCGAAACGGCGCACGAGCACGGCATCCGTCGCCTCGAGGAACAGCACCCGCACCATCGTCTCGGTCTCGTCGCGCAGGCGGCGGATCGCATCCTGCACGTCGGTGAAGAGCCGCCCACCGCGCACGTCCACCACGGCCGCGATCTTCGGCAGCGCGTCGCCGGCATGCTGTGCGAGGTCGACGAGCGGGCGCAGCATCTGCGGCGGGAGGTTGTCGACGACGTACCAGCCGAGATCCTCGAGTGCATTGCCGACGGTGGAACGTCCGGCACCGGACATGCCCGTGACGATCAGCAGTTCCTGCTGTTCGGGCTCGGTCACCATGCGTCCTCCGGGTCGGCCTGACGACTCCAGACTAGTCGCGCAATCGCTCCACGATCGTGGCTGCGAGCGCCGGTCCGACCCCGCGGACCTCCGTGATCGCCTCGGCATCGGCCTGCTTGAGCTTCGCGACCGAGCCGAAGTGCTTGAGCAGCTCCTTGACCCGCGACGGCCCGAGCCCCGGGATCTCCGACAGCACGGACTGGATGTCGCGCTTGCGCTTCTGCCGCTGGTACCCGATCGCGAACCGATGCGCTTCGTCCCGGATCCGCTGGATCATGAACAGCGCGTCGCTGTTGCGGGGCAGGATCACCGGGAACGACGAGTCCGGCAGCCAGATCTCCTCGAGCCGCTTCGCGATGCCGGCGAGCTGGATGCCCTGCACCCCCGACTCGCGCATCGCCCGCGCCGCGGCCGCCACCTGCGGCTCGCCGCCGTCGACGATGAGCAGCTGCGGCGGGTAGGCGAACTTCTTGCGGCGCCGCTCACGACCCTCATCGGACTCGTCGGCGTCCCGCTCCGGCTCCCGCAGGTACGCCAGCCGGCGCATGAGCACCTGGTAGATCGCCTCGGTGTCGTCGGCGTACTCCTCGATCGCGAACTTGCGGTACTGGTCCTTGCGCGGCAGGCCGTCCTCGAACACGACCATCGACGCGACGATGTTCGTTCCGCCGAGGTGCGAGACGTCGAAGCACTCCATCCTCAGCGGCGCCTCGTCCATGCCGAGGGCATCCTGGATGTCGGACAGCGCCGCCGATCGAGCGACGAAGTCCCCACTGCGCCGCGTCTTGTAGAGCACGAGCGACTGCCCGGCGTTCTGCGCGACCGTCTGCGCCAGGGACGCCTTCGCGCCGCGGCGGGCGACGTTGAGCTTGACCTTCGCCCTGCGGATGCCGCCGAGCCACTCCTCGAGCACGGCCGGTGACGGTGGCAGGGCCGGCACGATGACCTCGCGGGGCGGGATCTCGTCGTCCTGGTACGCGTTCTGCAGCACGCTCTCCACGAGCTCGGGCAGGTCGAGGTCGAGCTCCTTGTCCACCACCCAGCCGCGCACACCGCGGATGCGGCCGCCGCGCACGATGAACTGCTGCACGGCCGCGGCCAGCTCGTCGTGTGAGATGCCGAAGAAGTCGGCATCCACGTCCTCGTCGAGCACGACGGCGGTCTTGCTCATCGCGGTGCGCATGGCCGACATCTGGTCGCGGTAGCGCGCCGCGGACTCGTAGTCCTGGCGGTCCGACGCCTTCTTCATGTTCTTCTCGGTCCTGGCCGTGAACCGCTTCTCATCTCCGCCCATGAACGCGGCGAAGTCGACCGCGATCGACTTGTGCTCCTCGGGGGTGACCCGACCGACGCACGGCGCCGCGCACTTGCCGATGTCGCCGAGCAGGCACGGCCTGCCGGTCTGCCTGGCGCGGGCGTAGACCCCGTCGGAGCAGCTGCGCATCGGGAACGCGCGCAGCAGCGTGTCGACGGTGTCCCGGATCGCCCAGGCACGCGCGTACGGGCCGAAGTACTTGCCGTTCGAGATGTTCTTGTTGCGCGTGACGAACACGCGCGGGATCGGGTCGCCGAGCGTGATCGCCAGGTAGGGGTACGACTTGTCGTCCTTGTAGGCCACGTTGTACGGCGGCTTGAACTCCTGGATCCAGGTGAACTCCAGATGCAGCGCCTCGTACTCGCTCGCCACGACGGTCCACTCCACCGACGCCGCGGAGAGCACCATCGCGCGGGTGCGGTCGTGCAGGGTGTGCAGCGGGGCGAAGTAGTTGCTCAGCCGGGCGCGGAGGGTCTTCGCCTTGCCGACGTAGAGCACTCGGCCCGAGGCATCCTTGAAGCGGTAGACGCCGGGCTGCTGCGGGATCTCCCCCGCCTTCGGCCGCCAGCTGACCGTCTGGTCTCGTGCAGGACGTGCCATGGATGCGCGCCCGCTACGCGCGAGCGCCCTCCAGCGTCTCCTTCAGGAAGACGCCGGTGTGGCTCGACTTGGAGCGCGCGACCTGCTCCGGCGTGCCGGTCGCGACCACCTGGCCGCCACCGGAGCCGCCCTCGGGACCGAGGTCGATGATCCAGTCCGACGACTTGATCACGTCGAGGTTGTGCTCGATCACGATCACGGTGTTGCCCTTGTCGGCGAGGCCGTTGAGCACGCGCGAGCAGTTTCGCGACGTCCTCGAAGTGCAGGCCGGTGGTCGGCTCGTCGAGCACGTACACGCTGCGGCCCATCGAGCGGCGCTGCAGCTCGGTCGCGAGCTTGACGCGCTGCGCCTCGCCGCCGGACAGCGTGGTCGCGCTCTGGCCGAGTCGCACGTATCCGAGCCCGACCTCCTCGAGCGTCTTGAGGAACCGGTGGATGCTCGAGATCGCCTCGAAGAACTCGGCCGCCTCGCTGATCGGCATCTCGAGCACCTCGGCGATGGACTTGCCCTTGTACTTCACCGCGAGTGTGTCGCGGTTGTAGCGCGCTCCCCCGCACACCTCGCACGCGACGTACACGTCGGGCAGGAAGTTCATCTCGATCTTGATCGTGCCGTCACCGGAGCAGTTCTCGCAGCGGCCGCCCTTGACGTTGAAGCTGAATCGGCCGGGCTGGTAGCCGCGCGCCTTGGCGTCTGCGGTCTCGGAGAACAGCGTGCGGATCTTGTCGAACACGCCCGTGTAGGTCGCCGGGTTGGATCGCGGAGTACGTCCGATCGGCGCCTGGTCGACGTGCACGACCTTGTCGAGCCCGTCGAGGCCGGTGACACGGGTGTGCTTGCCGGGGATCTGGCGGGCGCCGTTGAGCTCGTTCGCGAGCACCTTGTACAGGATGTCGTTCACGAGGCTCGACTTGCCGGAGCCGCTCACGCCCGTGATCGCCGTCATCACGCCGAGCGGGAAGTCAACGGTGACGTTCTTGAGGTTGTTGGCCTTCGCTCCCTGCACGGAGATCTGGCGCGCCGGGTCCACCTTGCGGCGGTGCTTCGGCGTGGTGATCGCGCGGCGGCCGGCGAGGTAGTCGCCCGTGATCGACTCCGGGTTGTCCAGCAGGTCTTCGTAGGAGCCCGAGTGCACGACCTTGCCGCCGTGCTCCCCCGCGCCCGGTCCGATGTCGACGATCCAGTCCGCGGTCTTGATGGTGTCCTCGTCGTGCTCGACCACGATGAGCGTGTTGCCCAGGTTCTTGAGCTTCACGAGCGTCTCGATGAGCCTCCGGTTGTCGCGCTGGTGCAGGCCGATGGACGGTTCATCCAGCACGTAGAGCACGCCGGTGAGACCCGAGCCGATCTGGGTCGCGAGCCGGATGCGCTGCGCCTCCCCACCACTGAGGGTGGCGGCCGCGCGGGCGAGGTCGAGGTAGCTCAACCCCACCTCGATGAGGAACTCGAGCCGCAGCCGGATCTCGCGCAGCACCTGCGCGGCGATCTTCGACTCGCGTGCCGTGAGCGTCAACTGGTCCATGAAGTCGTGGGCGTCGACGAGGCTGAGCTCGCAGACGTCCGAGATCGAGGTGTCGTTCACCGTGACCGCGAGCACCTCGGGCTTCAGCCGCTTGCCGTCGCACACCGGGCACGGGATCTCGCGCAGGTAGGCCGCGACCCGCTGGCGCTGCACGTCGGTCTCGGCCTCGATGTACTTTCGCTCGAGGTAGGGCACGACGCCCTCGTAGCCGGTCGAGTACTTCATGTCGCGGCCGTAGCGGTTCTTCCACCGCACCGTGACCTGGAAGTCCTTGCCGAACAGGATCGCGTCCTGCTGCTCCTTGCTGAGCTCGCCCCACGGGGTCTCGAGCGTGAACCCGAGGTCGCCGGCCAGGCCCGCGAGCAGCTTCTCGAAGTAGTTGAACAGTCCCTTGCCGGAGTTCGTCCACGGCAGGATGGCGCCCTCGGCGATGCTCACGGATTCGTCGGCGATCAGCAGGTCGGGGTCGACCGACATCCGCGTGCCGAGTCCGGAGCACTCCGGGCACGCGCCGAACGGGGCGTTGAACGAGAACGTGCGCGGCTCGATCTCGGTGAGCTGCAGCGGGTGCCCGTTCGGGCACGACAGCTTCTCGCTGAAGTTGCGGTACGCCTTCTCGCCCTCGAGATCGACGTAGTTGATGGTCACCAGCCCGTCGGTGAGCCGAAGCGCGGTCTCGACCGAGTCGGTGACGCGGGTGAGCATCTCCGGCCCGGCGACGAGCCGGTCGACGACGACCGAGATGTCGTGCTTGAGCTGCTTCTTGAGCGTCGGCGGGCTGGAGAGCTGGATGACCTCGCCATCCACGATCGCGCGCGAGTACCCGCTCGACGCGAGCTCGCGGAACAGGTCGACGAACTCGCCCTTCTTCTGCGAGATCACCGGCGCGAGCACCTGGTAGCGGACACCCTCGTCGAGCGTCATCAGCTGGTCGGCGATCTGCTGCACGGTCTGCCGCTCGATCCGCTCGCCGCACTCCGGGCAGTGCGGGATGCCGATCCGCGCCCACAGCAGTCGCATGTAGTCGTAGATCTCGGTGATCGTGCCCACGGTCGACCGCGGGTTGCGGTTCGTCGACTTCTGGTCGATCGAGACGGCGGGGCTCAGCCCCTCGATGAAGTCGACGTCGGGCCGATCCACCTGGCCGAGGAACTGCCGGGCATACGCGGACAGGGACTCGACGTAGCGCCGCTGCCCCTCGGCGAAGATCGTGTCGAAGGCGAGGCTCGACTTGCCCGATCCGGACAGTCCGGTGAACACGACGAGCGAGTCACGCGGGATCTCGAGATCCACGTTCCGGAGGTTGTGCACCCGCGCGCCACGCACGCTCAGCTTGTTGGTCACGGCAGCCGGATGACGGGCGATCGTCGCGAGCATGGCGCTCTCATCGAGGTCCTCGTGAGTCCTGGGTCGGCTGCAGGGCTGGGATTGACACTCTCTACAGTCTACGGACGCCACCGACATCCGAAGGAGGTGTGGTATCGCCCGCGGCGAACGCGAGCTGGATCAGATGTGGCCGGCCGACGCCATCTGCCGCAGTTCCTTCTTCAGGTCGGCGACCTCGTCACGCAGTCGCCCCGCGAGTTCGAACTTGAGCTCGGCGGCGGCCTGCAGCATCTGCTCGTTGAGGTCGGCGATGATCGTCTCGAGTTCGTTCGCGCCAGCCGCGGCCAGTCCCTCGCGCTTGAGGTTCGGCGTGGGCGCGCGCTTGCGGCTCGGGTCGTTCTTGCCGCCGCGAGCGAGCAACTCCGCGGTGTCGGATGCCTCGCGAGCAAGCGAATCGGTGATGTCGGCGATCTTCTTGCGCAGCGGCTGCGGGTCGATGCCGTTCTCGAGGTTGTACGCGACCTGCTTCTCGCGGCGGCGGTCGGTCTCCTCGATCGCCTTGATCATCGAGTCGGTCATGACGTCCGCGTACATGTGCACCTCGCCCGACACGTTGCGGGCGGCGCGGCCGATGGTCTGCACGAGCGACGTGCCGGAGCGCAGGAAGCCCTCCTTGTCGGCATCCAGGATGGCCACGAGCGAGACCTCTGGGAGGTCGAGCCCCTCGCGCAGCAGGTTGATGCCCACGAGCACGTCGTAGATGCCCTGACGCAGTTCGGTGAGCAGCTCGACGCGGCGCAGCGTGTCGACATCCGAGTGCAGGTAGCGCACCCGCACCCCGTGCTCGCCGAGGAAGCCGGTGAGCTCCTCGGCCATCTTCTTCGTGAGGGTCGTGACGAGCACGCGCTCGTTCTTCTCGACCCTCAGGCGGATCTGCTCGAGCAGGTCGTCGATCTGGCCCTTCGACGGCTTGACGATGATCGCCGGGTCGACGAGGCCGGTGGGGCGGATGACCTGCTCGACGATCGAGTCGGTGATGCCCATCTCGTACTTGCCGGGCGTGGCGGAGAGGTACACCTTCTGTCCGACGCGCTCCAGGAACTCCTCCCACTTGAGCGGGCGGTTGTCGAGGGCGCTCGGCAGCCGGAAGCCGTGCTCGACGAGGGTGCGCTTGCGCGAGGCATCCCCTTCGTACATCGCGCCGATCTGCGGGACCGTGACATGCGACTCGTCGATCACGACGAGGAAGTCCTCGGCGAAGTAGTCGAGCAGGCAGTGCGGTGCCTCGCCGGGCGCCCGGCCGTCCATGTGGCGCGAGTAGTTCTCGATGCCGTTGCAGAAGCCGATCTGCTCCATCATCTCGAGGTCGAACGACGTGCGCATGCGCAGTCGCTGTGCCTCGAGCAGCTTGCCCTGGCGCTCGAGCTCCGCGAGTCGCTCGCCGAGTTCGACCTTGATCGTGCCGATCGCGCGCTTCATGGTGTCGGGACCGACGGCGTAGTGGGTCGCCGGGAACAGGCTCACGGCATCCATGGTCTTGACCACTTCGCCGGTGAGCGGGTGCAGCGCGTAGAGCGCCTCGATCTCGTCGCCGAACATCTCGACGCGGATCGCGAGCTCCTCGTACACCGGGATGATCTCGATCGTGTCGCCGCGCACGCGGAACTTGCCGCGCGAGAAGTCGTAGTCGTTGCGCTCGTACTGCATGTTCACGAAGTCGCGGATGAGCTTCTCGCGATTGATCTTCTGCCCGACCTGCAGCGCCACCATCGCGCCCAGGTACTCCTCGGCCGCGCCGAGACCGTAGATGCACGACACCGTCGACACCACCACGACGTCACGACGGCTGAGCAGCGCGTTCGTCGTCGAGTGCCGCAGTCGCTCCACCTCGGCGTTGATCGACGAGTCCTTCTCGATGAAGGTGTCGGTCTGAGGAACGTAGGCCTCTGGCTGGTAGTAGTCGTAGTACGAGACGAAGTACTCGACCGCGTTGTTGGGCATGAGCTCGCGGAACTCGTTCGCGAGCTGCGCGGCGAGAGTCTTGTTGTGCGAGAGCACGAGCGTCGGACGCTGCACCTGCTCGATGAGCCACGCCGTGGTCGCCGACTTGCCGGTTCCGGTCGCGCCGAGGAGCACGACATCGGTCTCGCCGGCGTTGATGCGCTGCGCGAGCTCCCTGATCGCCTGCGGCTGGTCACCGCTGGGCACGTACTCGCTGATGACCTCGAACGGTCGGACGGCGCGGGTGGGCTTCACCCTTCGAGTGTAGGCACCACGGGTGACACTACGGCCCGGGTTCGTTCTCGGCGGAAGTGCTCGCCGCGGTCGCCGAGGCCGCCGCCATCGCCCACAGTTCGTCCGCCTGCGTGAGGGTGTGCTCGAGGGTGCCGTTGCTGTCGATCACGACATCGGCGATCGCGAGCCGCTCGGTGTCGCTGGCCTGGGAGTTGAGGCGGTGGGCGGCCTCCTCGCGGGTCATCCCGCGCAGTTCGACGAGCCGCTTCAGGCGGGTCTCGGTGTCGGCGTGCACCACGACGATCAGGTCGAATCGCATCGGTCGCGAGCTGGATGCCTCGACCAGCAGCGGCACGTCGTACACGACGACCGCGTTCGGGTCGGCCGCGGTCGCGGCGTCGAACAGCTCCTTCGCGCGCGCCCACACGGCGGGATGCGTGATCGCGTTGAGCGCGGCCCGTGCCTCGGGATCGGAGAAGATGATCGCGCCGAGTGCCGGTCGGTCGAGCGTGCCGTCCGGGGCGATGACGGATGATCCGAACTGCTCCGCGATCGCGGCCAGCCCCGGCGTGCCGGGCTCGACCACCTCCCGCGCGAGCACATCCGCGTCGACGTGCACCGCACCGAGCTCGGCGAGGCGCCGGGCGACCACGGATTTGCCTGACGCGATTCCGCCCGTGAGCCCGATCAGGTACATCCCGCAATGCTAGCCTCGGCTCAATCCTTGCCGAATCGCGAGAGGACGGGTCGATGCTGGAGCTGCTCACCGGAACCGGGCTCGCGGTCGCTGCCGGGCTCAACGCCTACATCCCGATGCTCATCGTCGGCCTCGCCGGGCGCTTCCTCGACTTCGTCGTGCTGCCGGCGGGCTGGTCGTGGCTCGAGAACGAGTGGGTGCTGGGCATCCTCGGTGTACTGCTCGTGGTCGAGATCGTCGCCGACAAGATCCCCGTGGTCGATACGGTCAACGACTGGATCCAGACCATCGTGCGTCCGGCCGCCGGCGGCATCGTCTTCGGTGCGGGATCGAGCTCCGCGACCGCCGTCGTGCAGGATCCCGGGCAGTTCTTCACGTCAGGCTCGTGGGTGCCCATCGCGGTCGGCATCGTGCTCGCGCTCGTGGTGCATGCGGGCAAGGCGTTCGCTCGTCCGGCCATCAATGCGATGACCCTCGGCGTCGGAGCACCGGTGGTGTCGACCATCGAGGACGCGTCGAGCATCGGCCTCAGCATCCTCGCCCTCCTGGCCCCGGTCTTCGTGATCCTCGGGATCGGCGGACTGGTCTGGGCGGCCGTGGCACTCTTCCGCCGAGCGGCTCGTCGCCGCAAGGAGCGAGCCGCGGAGAATCCGGCGCTCTGACCGAGCGCACGGAACGCAGAACGGCCGGCCCCGAGGGACCGGCCGTTCGCGTGGTCAGTGACTAGGAGTTGTTCGACAGCTTCTCGCGAAGCGCGGCGAGCGACTCGTCGTCCGCGAGGGTGCCGCCACCGGCGGTCGACTCCTCGCTCGAGAACGAGGATGCACCGGAGGGCACGTCGTTCGAAGCGGTGAGCTCCTCGACGGCAGCCGTGGCGACCTGCTTCTTGTGCTGCTCCCAACGGGCCTGGGCGGCGGCGTACTGCAGCTCCCATGCCTCGCGAGCGGCCTCGAAGCCGTCCTTCCACTCCTGCGTCTCCGGGTCGAACCCGTCCGGGTACTTGTAGTTGCCCTGGTCGTCGTACTCGGTGAGCATGCCGTACAGCGCCGGGTCGAACTCGGTGCCCTCGGGGTCGACGCCCTCGTTGGCCTGCTTGAGGCTCAGCGAGATGCGGCGGCGCTCGAGGTCGATGTCGATGACCTTGACGAAGACCTCGTCACCGACCGACACGACCTGCTCGGCGAGCTCGACGTGCTTGCCCGAGAGCTCGGAGATGTGGACGAGGCCCTCGATGCCCTCCGCAACGCGAACGAACGCGCCGAACGGAACGAGCTTGGTGACCTTTCCGGGAGCAACCTGGCCGATCGCGTGCGTGCGCGCGAACACCTGCCACGGGTCCTCCTGGGTGGCCTTGAGCGACAGCGACACGCGCTCGCGCTCGAGGTCGACCTCGAGGATCTCGACGGTGACCTCCTGGCCCACCTCGACGACCTCCGACGCGTGCTCGATGTGCTTCCACGAGAGCTCGGAGACGTGCACGAGGCCGTCGACGCCGCCGAGGTCCACGAACGCACCGAAGTTGACGATCGAGGAGACGACGCCCTTGCGGACCTGTCCCTTGGCGAGGTTGTTGAGGAACGTCGTGCGCGACTCGCTCTGCGTCTGCTCGAGCAGGGCGCGGCGCGACAGCACGACGTTGTTGCGGTTCTTGTCGAGCTCGAGGATCTTCGCCTCGATCTCCTGGCCGAGGTACGGCGTGAGGTCGCGGACGCGGCGCAGCTCGATGAGCGACGCGGGCAGGAAGCCGCGGAGTCCGATGTCGACGATCAGGCCGCCCTTGACGACCTCGATGACCGAACCGGTCACGACGCCGTCGGCATCCTTGATCTTCTCGACGTCGCCCCACGCGCGCTCGTACTGGGCGCGCTTCTTCGACAGGATGAGGCGACCCTCCTTGTCCTCCTTCTGGAGAACGAGCGCCTCGACGAGGTCACCGACCTGGACGACCTCTGAGGGGTCCACGTCGTGCTTGATGGAGAGTTCGCGGGAGGGGATGACACCCTCGGTCTTGTAACCGACATCGAGGAGGACTTCATCCCGGTCGATCTTGACGACGGTGCCCTCGATGAGGTCTCCGTCGTTGAAGAACTTCAGCGTCTTTTCGACCGCGGCGAGAAAATCTTCAGCAGATCCGATGTCGTTGACGGCGACCTGCTTGGGTGCCTTGTCGGTCGTTGTGATGGTCATGTAGTGGTTGCTCCGATATGGACAGTGTTCGGCCCTGGCGAGGTGATGCAGTGTGTGTTGTCGCCAGAGCAGGCGAATAGGAAGTCGCAAGTGCGACGTTCCAGCTTACCGTCAGGTTGGAGGAGCGGCAACCGCGCCCGATCAGCCCGCGCCCGACTGGGTGACGTCGTTTCCGACCAGGAAGGCGTGGGTCTGTCCGATCTTGGCTGGCACGAGGAGGTCCTCGAACAATGCAAGATCGCTCGCAGTGATCTTCCAGCACTGCCAGTTCACCCACACGTCATCGCCGTTGTCGAACTGAAGGGAGATGTCGGGGCTGTAATCGCCGCCTGTCTCGCTGATCGTGTCACTCGTCGTGTAGCCCGCTGCGTTCATTTGGCCGGTGAGCAGGTCAGTCGTCTTCTCGCAGAACCCTGGGTCGTTGAGTCGCCACTCCACGGACGTCACCCTGAGGTTGATCGGCTCGTGGCAGCCCTTCGCCGGCAGTCCGGTAATTCCCCAGTGCCCGAGCGCGTCGGGATCGAACGTCACATGCTCGGTGTTGTCCTGCGGATTCAGTTGATGCCCGGCGGCATCCCATGCTGGACAGAAGGCATCGCCCACCAATCCCTCATCCTCGAGGGTGTGAGTGGGCGACGGCGCCTGATCTCCCCCGCCGGTGGCGATGTCGGCGATCTCGCCTCGATCGATGCATCCCGCGAGCAGCAGGACGAGCACCGCGGACAGTGCGATGGTGCGAGGGAGCTTGGATGCCATCACTGGCCTCCTTCTCAAGCGGTGGGTGCGACGGCTGGCTTCCGGCGTCGCACGAGCAGGTCGGCGAGCCAGACGCCGACCGCGATCACGGCGAAGACGGCGAAGACGACCGCCCACCGGATGAACCCGCCGTCGACGGGCGTGTCGCCGCCGGGCAGGTTGAAGAGCACGAGCATGAACAGCGCGAGTCCGACGACGTAGCAGACCGCCCACACCCACCTGCGCCAGGCGAACAGGATGCCGCCCTCCAGCGTCGCGAGCGGGATGAGCGCGATCGGCAGCGTCGACACCCCCTCGAGCGTCACACCGCCGAGGAACTCCGAGATCGACACGAGGAACGCATTCGTCGGCGGTCCCCCGGCGTTCATCACGCTGTAGATCGCCCAGGCGACGAGCGCGACGACTGCCGCATAGGCGGATCCGGCGATGATCACCACCGCCTGCTTCGAGCGTGCGAGGGCGATGGCGAACGTCGTGCCCGCGACGAGGCCGAAGATGACCCCTGGGTCGAACTGCAGCAGTCGCGACAGGAGCACGGCGATCGCCACCACGAGCAGGGTGGCCGGGTGGAAGGTCAACTGCGGGCGCGCATCGGGCTGCACTCGCTTGAGCACGAGCGTGACCACGGCCCACGCACCGACGTTGAAGAGCGCGAACGTGGCGAGCAGGGTGAGGAAGAGCCGGACGGACAGTCCGTTGAATCCGAACCGCGGATCGACGAACCCAGCGATGAACGCCGCAAGCACCATCCCCACGGCGAGGAAGATCCATCGGCGACCCGTGCCCGCGGGCTCGGCGAGCTGCTTGCGGACGCGACCGATCCGACCGCGCTCGAGCCAGCCGAACCACTGCTGGTAGCGCGATTGCAGCACCTTCGAGAGCAGGAATGCCGGGATCGCGAGCAGCAGGGTGAGCAGCCCGGCCGAGATCACCAGCACGGCGCCCTGACCGGGCGACGGCACGGCATCCGCGATCGTGCGCAGGTTGCTGATCGTGCTGGGGTCGTCGAAGCCCGGTGGGCCGGTGACCGGCACCTCCTCCGGCACGCCGACGAGCGGCAACGCGAACACGAACAGCCCCGCGCCGAAGAAGTCGCTGGTCTCGGTGGCCCAGACCAGGCTGATGCCGTTGAGGGTCGGATCACCGATCTGACCTTCGCCCAACTGCCCGACCAAGGCCAGTTCGCCCTCGGCCTCGCGCCCGGCGAGTGCGCTGAGATCCACCGGAAAGAGATCGTCCGGCGATGCACTGTCCTGCGGCGACTCCTGGAAGGTCCAGCCTGCGTCGGCCAAGGCCGCGGTCATCGACAGGAACCGCGCGAACGAGTCGTCGAGGTAGACGTAGCCGTTGTTGCTGACTCCCGCCGCGCCACCGGCGATGATGATGAAGCACGACATGTCGTCGATCGTGACCTGGGGTGGGAGGCCGGCCGGGGCATCCACCGGGTCCGACACGGTGAGGTTGGGCACGAGGCCGAACGTGGCGGTGCAGCGCGGATCGATCGCGGTCGGTACGGCGGCACTGGCGGCCGCGGGCGCTCCGAGCAGGATGATGGCGATCGCCGTGGCAGCGACCCGCGCGATCCGGCGTGGCGAGGCGAACATTGGAGCCCCTTCAATTCCCAGTGAAGTGGAGCGAGGCTCAAACTAGTGGTGGACGGCTCCCAGCGTCAACGGAGTTCACGGGCGGGCTTGCCGAGCAACTCCCTCAGCGCGGACTCCAGGTCGGGGTGCTCGAACTCGTACCCGGCGGCCAGGAGTCGTTCCGGTAGCACCCAGCGGCTCTTGAGCACGAGCTCGGTCTCGGTGCGGATGCCGAATGCGCCGAGTTCGAGCATCCACCTCGGCTGCGCGATGCCGAGCGGCACACCGAGCACGCGCCGCAGCGTCGCCATGAACTCGCGGTCCGTACTCGGATTGGGCGACGACACGTTGAACACGCCGTCGAGGTCGGTGCGTGCGTGCAGGAACTCGATCACGCCGAGCACATCGGCCAGGTGCACCCAGCTGAACCGCTGACTGCCGCTCCGGGCTCGGAACGCGTGGTAGGTGCCAGCCGCGATCCGAGCTCGGCTGGCGGGCCAGGGTCCATCGAGATGCGCTCCGCCGAGTCCGAGGCGGGCGAGACGGACGAGCGGGGTGAGCACGCTGCCGTGGCCGAGCACGATCGCGGTCCGCAGGGCGACCCGCCGCGTTCCGAACAGCTCGCCCTCGAAGAACTCCCGCTCCCACGCGCTTCGCGATGCCGACCGAGAAGCCCTCGCCGAGTTCGCCGGTCGACTCGGTCATCGGCCGATCCTCCGCGTGCCGGTAGATCGTCGCGGTCGAGGAGTTGACCCACAGCTCCGGTGGTTTCGCTGCGGCCAGGACCGCACCGCCGAGTGCACGCGTGGTGTCGATCCGTGACCGCAGGATCTCGGCCCGGTTCGCCGGCCCGTATCGGCAGTTGACGCTGCGTCCGGCCATGTTCACGAGCAGGTCGGCGCCATCGATGACGCGAAGGATGCCCGCCTCGTCTCCCCACGCCGCATCCGGCCCTCGACGTCCGATGCGCAGCACCTCGTCGCCGCGCGCGCGGAAGGCGGACTCGAGGTACTGGCCGATGAACCCGCTCGCGCCCGCGAGCACCACCCGGCGACTCACGATGCCTCGACGGAGTAGTCGAACTCGCCGGAGTACTCGTAGATCCGTCCGACGATGGGTGCGGTGAGCACGAGCGAGATGCGCTGTCGGTCGCCTGCGGCCTCCTCGCGGAGCTCGACCCGCGGTGCGAGCGGGATGGGCATCCTGAGCCGTCCGACCCTGAGCCGGGTCGCCGTCGACCGCAGCACGAGCGCGCCGTCCACCACGGACGCCGAGAGTCGGGCCTCGACCCGCCCATGGCGGCCGAGCCGGTCCAACACCTCGCCGCTCTCGGAGGTCATTGCGTCGGTCATGACGCGTATGCCGCCGCGGAACTGGAACGTGCGGGCTGCCCGCAGGATGCCGCCATCCCACCGGTTCTCCACCGTGAATGCCACGTCCCGCTCCCACACCGGGAACACCACTCCGTCCAACCCGAGGACCCAGAGCGCGGGCCACAGCCACCGCCGCGGCGTTCCGACGACGTCGAACGTGCCGCGGCCGCGACCGACGTGCCCCGCTGGGATCGGCGAGAAGTAGGCACGCAGCCGCGGATGCAACTGCGACACGGCATCGCCGAGCGCCGCCTCCCAGGGCGAACGCTCGGCGGTGCCGTGACTCACAGGCGGTGGACTACTTCGCCAGTGCGGCCTTCAGCGTGTCGAGCCCGACACCGCCGATGTCGAGCGCCTTGCGGTGGAACTCCTTGATCTCCGCGCCCGGCGTGGCCATGTACTCGTCGCGCAGCTGCTCCCAGATGCGCTGGCCGACCTTGTACGACGGAGCCTGTCCCGGCCAGCCGAAGTAGCGGTTGACCTCGAATCGAACGAACTCCGGGCTCATGTTGACGTTCTTGCCCATGAAGTCGAGGGCGTAGTCCCAGTCCCACTCCCCCGTACCGTCCAACTTCGGCTTGTTGAGGTGCACGCCGATGTCGAGCACGACGCGCGCGGCGCGCATGCGCTGGCCGTCGAGCATGCCGAGGCGGTCGCCCGGGTCATCCAGGTAGCCGAGCTGCTCCATGAGGCGCTCGGCGTACAGCGCCCAGCCCTCGGCGTGCCCGGAGGTGCCGGCGAGCTGGCGACGGTAGGTGTTGAGCTTGGCGCGGTTGTACACCGCCTGGCCGAGCTGGAGGTGGTGGCCCGGAACGCCCTCGTGGTACACCGTCGTGGTCTCGCGCCAGGTGTTGAAGGTCGTGACGCCCTCGGGCACCGACCACCACATCCGGCCCGGGCGAGAGAAGTCGTCGCTCGGGCTCGTGTAGTAGATCCCGCCCTCCTGCGTGGGCGCGATCATGCACTCGAGGCGCTTGATCGGGTCGGGGATGTCGAAGTGGGTCGCCGAGAGCTCGGCCACCGCCTTGTCGCTGAGCTGCTGCATCCACTCCTGGAGCGCCTTCGTGCCCTCGAGCTTGCGCGAGGGGTCCGCGTCGAGGAACTCGATCGCCTCGAGCACGGATGCGCCGGGCTTGATCTCCTTCGCGATCGCCTCCTGCTCCTCGGTCATCCGCGCGAGCTCCTCGATGCCCCACTCGTAGGTCTCGTCGAGGTCGATCTTGGCGCCGAGGAAGCGGCGGGACTGGAGCGCGTAGATCTCGCGGCCGACGCCGTCGTCCTCGTTCGCCGCGGGCAGCAGTTCGTCGGTGAGGAACGCCGCGAGCTTGTCGTATGCCGCGGCGGAGACGACCGCGCCATCCGCCAGGTCCTTCTTGAGCGAGTCCGGCACGGGCTGCTGCTCGGCGAGCGATGCCGAGCCGGTGAAGTTGTGGAAGAAGCCGTCGGCAGCGCCGTGCTTCTTCGCCTGGTCGATGACCTCGCGCACCTGCCGCTTCGCGGGCACGATGCCCTTCTCGATGCCGAGGCGCAGCGTCTCGATGTAGCCGTCGACCGCCTTCGGAAGGTTGTGCAGACGGCCGTTGATGTCCGACCAGTTGCCCTCGGTGTCGGTGGGCATGAGGTCGAGGATGTCGCGGATCCCCTGCGCCGGGCTCGCGATGACGTTGACGTCCCGCATCCACAGTCCGGCGTCACTCGACTCGAGCGCGAGTTCGAGGTCGTTGGTCAGGTCGGTCTTGGTCACCCAGTCGATGTCGTCCACGACCTCGGCTGCGGCGAGCTTCGCGAGGACGGCCTTGCCGGCCTCGATGACCTTCCAGTGGCCCTCCGGCGAGAGGTCCTCGTACTCGTCGAGGCGGCCGGGGATGCCGATCCAGGTGGCCACCGCGGGATCGAGGTCGGCCAGGGTCGTGACCCAGTCCTCGGCGATCTGGTCGATGGCGGTCGGGGTGCGGGGGGCCTCGTGAGCCGTGCTCGTCTGTCATGCCTTCGAGCCTATGGCCGCCGATCAGGACACGTCGAGCCAGCGGGACGGGATATCGACGAACAGCTGCTGCAGTTCGGCCTCGGTGATGCCCGCTTTGAGGAAGTACGGCACGAGGTTGGTCTGGATGTGGTCGAATCCCCAGCCCCCGTACTTGTGCAGCCGCGACAGGTGGCAGACGTCGTTGCTCACGAGCACGTGGTCGAGGAATCCTTCGTCGCGCACCCTGACGAGATTGCCGATGAATTCCTCGTCCGTCGGGAAGAAGCTCGTGCGGGAGTCGACCTTGAAGTACTCGAACCCGAAGCAGTCCATGCCGATCCGTGCGCCCGTTGCAACGATCTGCCGCCAGGTTGGATGCCGCGCCGCCACGTGGGCGATCTGCACCTTCTCGAGGTTCGCGCCCGCGGTCTCGAGGATGCGCAGGGCTTCCATGATGATGTCGATGTGGCCCTCGGTGTGCACCATGATCGGCACGCCGAGGCGCGCCTGCACCCGGCCGGCCGCCTCGAGCACGCGCGCCTCGACCGGGTAGAGGGTCTTGCCCGACGTACCGAGCTCACCGATGAGTCCGGCCTTCACGGGCGTGCCGTCGATGCCGATGGTCAATTCGGTGAGCATCTGCTCCTCGAGCTGTTCGACACTCAGGTCGGCGGTTCCGGGCGGCTGGAAGGCGGCCCGGTAGTGGCCGGTGCCCGTGACGATCTGCAGTCCGGACTCCTCGGAGAGGCGCGGCAGTTCTGCGGGCTTCCGGCCACGGTTGGCGGGCGTGGCATCCACGATCGTGCGGATGCCGGCCGCAGCAGCGAGGGTGAGGTCGCCGACGAGGTCGTCGTACTCCGACACGATCTGGTTGCGGGCCGACCAGAGCGGATCGCGCGTCAGGTAGCCGAGCGTCTGCAGCGTCGGCTTCTGCTCGAGATCGAGACCCAGCGCGTCCAGCTGCGCCTGGATGTGCGGCGGCGGCGGGCGGGTCTCCTCCGACGTGTCGACGAACAGGTGCTCATGCGGGAGGGTCACTCCGAGATCGGCGACTTCGACGACCCCGGTGACGGTCTGGACGCTCATGGGCGCGAGCGTACATCCGATCTCCCGACCGGCGAGCGTACAAGCAGTCGAGCGGCTACTCCTTGTCGAGGTCGGTCTCGAGCAGCGTCGCGAGCTCCTCGAGCGCGGCATCCGCGCCGTCGCCCTCGGCTCCGAGGGTCACTTCCTCGCCGTGGCCGATGCCGAGCGACAGCACCCCGAGGATGCTCGCGGCGTTGACGCTCTTCCCGGCCGCGGAGGTCAGCGTGACCGGCACGCCGACCTTGGCTGCGGCCTGCGCGAACAGCGAGGCGGGGCGGGCGTGCAGTCCGACACTGGATGCGACGGTGACGGTCTTCTCTGGCATTGGGGGCTCCTCGGTTCGGTACGGCTCGGTGATGGTGCGGTTCTACGGTTCGATGGTCACTTTGATCGCCTCGCCCCTCGCCACGATATCGAGCGCGTCGAGCACCCTGTCAAGTGGCAGGCGGTGGGTGATGAGGTCGGCAACGGGCACGGCACCCGACGCGATGAGTTCGAGCGCCTCGCGATTGTGGGCCGGACTCGATCCGTTCACCCCGACGATCGTGAGCTCGCGGTAGTGCACGAGGTTCGCGTCGACGGTGATGTTCGGGGTGTCCCGCGCGAGACCGCCGAACAGGCTCAGGCGCCCTCGGCGGGCGAGCATTCGGAGCCCTTGCTCCTGGGCGGTGCCCGACGCGGCTGCGGTGATCACCACATCCACGCCCCGTCCGTTCGTGGCGTCGAGCACGGCCGCGACCGGATCGGTCTCGGACGACACGATGGTCAGGTCGGGCTGCACGAGCGCCGCGGCCTGCGCGAGCCGGTCGGCGTTCAGGTCGATCAGGATGACCCGGCTCGCCCCCCGCGCCCGCGCGAGTCGCACGTGCAAGCAGCCGATCGGGCCCGAGCCCACCACGACCACGGAGTCCCCCGCGCCGACTCGCGCGAGTTCCTGCCCGTTCAGCACGCACGCGAGCGGCTCCGCGACGGATGCCTCGGCGTACGAGAGCCCGTCGGGGATCCGGTTGAGGCCGTCGACGCGCAGCACCTCGCTGGGAACGATGAGGAACTCGGCGAAGCCGCCGCCGAACTGGTATCCCATCGACAGCTGGTGCTCGCACACCGCGGGGTATCCGGCGAGGCAGGTGTCGCACGTGCCGTCCGGGATCGCCGCGATCACCTGCACGCGGTCGCCGACGGCCCAGGCGACGCCGTTCGAGTCGGCACCGGCATCCGGGCCGAGCTCGACGATGTCGCCCGCGATCTCGTGCCCCATGATCTGCGGCGCCGACATGTTCGGATGGCCGGAGTTCCGGATCTTCACGTCGGTGCCGCACATCGAGCAGGCGCGCACGCGCAGCTTGAGCTCTCCGGGCCCAGGGGCTCGGTTCATCCACGGGTCCCAGGCGGATGTCGCCCGGGGCGTGGAAGGTCGCAGCAAGCAAGCGGACTACTCGTCCTCGTCCTCGGACTCGAGGAGGGCGTAGACCTGCTCGACCGTCGTGGCGTTGCGCAGGGCCTCGGCCTTGTCCGGGTCGAGCAGCACGGTCGCGAGCTGCGAGAGCAGCGCGATGTGCCCACCGCCCTTCGCCGCGATGCCGAACGCGAGCCGCACGTCGTTGCCGTCCCAGTCGACGCCGTCCGGGAATCGGATGAGCGACAGCGCATCCTTCTGCACGGCGTCCTTACCCGCGAGCGTGCCGTGCGGGATCGCGACGCCCTCGCCCATGAAGGTCGAGACGGTGTTCTCCCGCGCGATCATCGCATCGATGTACGACGGGTCGATCGCGCCGACGTCGAGCAGTGCCTGCCCGGCCTGGCGGATCGCGTCATCGCGGCTGTCCGCGGAGGCGTCGAGGTGGATCGACGCCTCCGCGAGCAGCTCGGTCAAAGGAATCTGCGCTTCCTCATCGGCCACGATCAGACCTCGATCGTGTCGCCGTTTTGGATCGCCTTCACGAGAGCAGCGATCTTGGGGTCACCCAGGAAGAGCATGAACGGGATGACGGGGACGTCGGGTACGACCCCTCTCGCCCGCTCGGCAAGCCCTGCCTGGGTGACCACCACATCGGCGTCGCTCGGGATGGATGCCACGGGCGAGTGCTCGACCGTGACCCCACTCTTCGCGAGTTGCTTCTTCAGCGTGCTGGCCAGCATGACGCTGCTGCCCATACCCGCATCACACGCAACGATCAGCTTCTTGACGCTCGATCCGTCGATGGTTGCCATCGTGACTCTCCTTTGAATGTGGACTGACCTTTGAGTTGGCTTGGGTCGAGGCTACGCCGAAGGCGCGAGCTTCGAACCCTTCTTGTTGTCGGCACTGCGCTCCTGCGCTGCCTCGAGGTCGATCGCCTCGTCCACCGCGGACTCCTTGCGGCCGAAGCCGAGGACCACGGCGCCGACGACGGCGGCGACTGCGGCAGCGAGCACGATGCCCACCATGTTCAACGCGAGCTTGTCCGGCGGTGACACCAGGATCCAGGCGAAGATGCTGCCTGGGGATGCCGGAGCCACGAGCCCGAGGTTGAAGATGACCTCCCACAGCACGCCGGTCGCACCACCGAGGATCGCCGCGATGATGAGGATCGGCTTGAGCAGCACGTACGGGAAGTAGATCTCGTGGATGCCGCCGAGGAAGTGCACCACCATGGCCGCGGGCACCGTCGGGCGGATCGCACGCGGGCCGAACAGCAGCATCGCGGTCAGGATGCCGAGACCGGGGCCGGGGTTCGACTCGAGCATGTACATGATCGAGAAGCCCTGGTCCGCGGCCTGCGTCGCACCCAGCGGGGTGAGCACACCGTGGTTGAGCGCGTTGTTGAGGAACAGCACCTTGGCGGGCTCGATGACGATCGAGACCAGCGGCAGGAGCTTCGCGCTCACCAGGAAGTTCACCAGCTGGCCGAGGCCAGTGCTGAGCCAGAACGTGGCCGGGCCGATGATGTAGAGGCCGATGACCGCGAACACGCCGCCGACGATGCCGGCGGAGAAGTTGTCCACGAGCATCTCGAAGCCGCCCTTGACCTTGCCGTCAATGAAGTTGTCCCACAGCTTCATCACGAGGGCCGCGAGCGGACCGATGATCAGCGCGCCGAGGATCGCAACGCCGATGCCGGCGATGTTGGCGGGCGGGTCGGCCGCCGGGGCGCCGTTCAGTCCGGGTGCCGCGAGCTGCAGCGCCACCGGGGCGAGCATCACACCGATCGTCGCGACCGCACCGACCACGGCACCGCGCGTGCCGTGCACGAGCTTGCCGCCGGTGTAGCCGATCAGGATCGGGATGAGGATCACGATCAACGGGCCGACCACCGAGGCGATCTGCACCGTGATGGGCAACGGGTTGTCCGTCGTGCCCGCGATCGTGTTGATCCATCCGGTGGGGATGAACAGTGCGGTGATGAGACCGAATGCGATGAACGCACCCAGGTTCGGCATCACCATGCCGGCGAGGAAGGCGCCGCCGCGCTGGACGCGCGCCTTGACCCCCGAGCCGGTTGCGGCTGGTGTGTATTCAGACATTGTGGTTGGTACTCCTTCGTACTGGACGGTTGTAGTGGGTGTTCAACTGGCCACGAGGGGCCGATCCAGATCTGGTTGCCACACCAGCTGGACGTTCGAGTGGTCGATGTCCGCGGGCGCGGGCACCGAGGTGCCTGGGAGGGCGGCTGCTGCCGCGCCCCAGGCGAGGGCCTCGAGGAGGGCGGATTCCACGTCCGCGTCATCCACCGAGTACTTGGAGAGGAATCCGGCGAGGAAGCAGTCCCCCGCGCCGACCGTGCTGCGTGGGTGGGTCACGTGGGACTCGCCGACGAGCACGCCTCCGGGGCCGACGAGCACGGCGCCATCCGCGCCGAGGCTCACGAGGACGACCTCGACCCCCTGGTCGCGCACCGTGGTCGCGGCGGCGATGACGTCGGCGATCGACCCGAGCGGGCGGCCGACGAGTTCGGCGAGCTCCGCGCGGTTCGGCTTGATCAGCCGCGGCCTCGCGCCGAGCGCGGCGACGAGGGCCTCCCCGCTCGTGTCGATGGCGAGCTGGATGCCGTGGCCCGCGACCCCCGCGACGAGCGTCGAGACCTGCGCGGCCGTGAACTCCGGCGGCATCGATCCGCTGATGACCACCCAGTCCCCCGCCGACACCGCGGAGGCGATCGCAGCGGTGAGGGCGTCGAGCTCGTCGGCGGAGATCGACGGACCGGGTTCGTTGAGCTTGGTGACCGTGGCATCCGCCTCGGCGATCGTGATGTTCGAGCGGGTGCGGCCCGTGACCGGCACGAACCGGGCGATCACACCATCGAGTTCGAGCAGCCGGCTGAGTTCGGCGCCCTCGCCGCCGCCGACCGGCAGGATGGCCGTGCTCGGGATGCCGTTGGCCACGAGCGCGCGCGTGACGTTCACACCCTTCCCGCCCGCTTCGAGGGTCGGGGTCGAGGTGCGCAGCACCGCGCCGCGTTCGAGGCGTTCGACCTCGAGCGTGCGGTCCAGGCTCGGATTCAGGGTCACCGTCACGATCACACGACCACGACCCTCGGGCCGGCGTTCTCGATGTCCTCGGCGAGTTCGACATCGAGGCCGACATCCGTGATCACCGTGTCGACGTCCGACAGCGGGGCGACGCGAGCGAAGTCCTCGCGGCCGAACTTGGTGTGGTCGGCGAGGACGACGGTACGGCGGGCGGCATCCATGAGCGCGCGCTTCACCGTTGCCTCGGCGAGGTCGGGGGTGGTCAGGCCGCGCTCGACGCTGATGCCGTTCGTGCCCATGAACGCGACATCCGCGAACACGTCGCCGATCTGCGCTTTGGTCCAGTCCCCGACCGCAGCGAGCGTGCGGCCCCTCACCACGCCGCCCAGGAGGTGGAGCGTGATGTTCGGACGCGAGACCAGCACGCTCGCCACCGGGATCGAGTGCGTCACGACCGTGAATTCGCGGTCGAGCGGCAGCATCTGGGCAAGGCGCACCGTGGTGGTGCCCGCGTCGAGGATGACGGATCCGCCGTCGGGCAGCTCGTCGAGCGCCGCGCGCGCGATCCGCTCCTTCTCGCTCGCCGACTGCGTCTCGCGGTCCGCGACTCCGGGCTCGATGCCCAGGCGCTCGACCGGGATCGCCCCGCCGTGCACTCGGCGCAGCACGCCACGGCGCTCGAGGGCCGTCAGGTCACGGCGGACGGTCTCCGGGGTGACGGCGAGGTCCTTTGCGAGTCCGGCGACATCCACTCGGCCATGCGCACGCGCGGTCTCCAGGATCTGCTGGTGACGCTCCGGTGCGTACAAGGTGACCTCGATGTCGGGTGGTTCGGACTCATACCAACACCCGAGGATGTTGGTATGTGCCCACCTTGGCCCGTCTGTGTCCGTTTGTCAACTACGCGACAGCGCGTCGTTGACGTCGTCCGAGGCGTGTCACGAGCGCGGTCGCGACACGCCTCGGCATCGCCAGCAGGGCACGTCGCTTTGCGCGCGGCTAGTGGGCGGCGGCGTCCCAGTTCGCGCCGTGCCGATCTGCACTTCCAACGGCACCTTGAGGTCGACCGCGGTCGCCATCCGGTGGCGCACGATCTCGCTGATCTCGTCGAGTTCACTGGGCGCGACCTCGAAGACGAGCTCGTCGTGCACCTGCAGCAGCATGTTCGATGCGAGCCCGCGCTCGGTGATGTCGGCGTCGATGTTGATCATCGCGACCTTGAGGATGTCGGCCGCCGACCCCTGGATCGGAGAGTTGAGCGCCTGCCGCTCCGCGTTCTCGCGCAGCACCCGGTTGTTCGACGTGAGGTCGCCGAACGGACGCCGGCGTCCGAAGATCGTCGTCGTGTAGCCGTCGATCCGCGCCTGCTCGACCACCGTGCGCAGGTAGTCGCGCACGGCACCGAACCGCGCGAAGTAGTCCGACATGAGCGCCTTCGCCTCGCTGGTCTCGATGCGCAGCTGCTTGCTGAGCCCGAACGCGCTGAGTCCGTAGGCGAGTCCGTACGACATCGCCTTGACCTTCACGCGCATCGGCGGCGTGACCTCGTCGGGCGACACACCGAAGATGCGCGAGCCGACGAATCGGTGCAGGTCCTCCCCCGAGTGGAACGCCTCGATCAGGCCGGCGTCCTCGGAGAGGTGCGCCATGATCCGCATCTCGATCTGCGAGTAGTCCGCAGTGAGCAGGGTCTCGTAGCCCGCGCCGTACTCGAACGCCGCGCGGATCTTGCGGCCCTCCTCGGTCTTGATCGGCACGTTCTGCAGGTTGGGATCGTTCGAGGCGATCCGACCCGTGGATGAACCGTCCTGCGAGTACGTCGTGTGCACTCGCCCGTCGGCGGCGATCTCCTTGTCGATCGACTCGATGATCTGCTTGAGCTTCGTGGCATCCCGATGCTGCAGCAGCAGTCCGAGGAACGGGTGCGGGCTCTGCTCCTGCAGGTCGGCGAGGGACTGCGCGTCGGTGGAGTAGCCGGTCTTGTTCGCGCGCGTCTTCGGCATGCCGAGCTGGTCGAACAGCACCTCCTGGAGCTGCTTCGGCGACCCAAGGTTCACCTCGCGCCCGATCTCGTCGTACGCGGCCTTGGCGAGCTCGTTCGCTCGTGCTCCGAGATCGCTCGAGAGTCCGGCCATCACGTCGTGGTTCACCGTGATGCCGGTGCGCTCCATGGTGGCGAGCACCGGCACGAGCGGAAGCTCGATGGATGCCATCACCTCGAGCGACCCCGCATCGAGCTTCTCCCGCAGGTAGTCCGCGACCCGCAGCACGTACCACGCCTCGGTCGCCGGACTCGCGGGCTCGACCTCGGGGACGAGCTGGTTCGGGTCGGACTCCTGGAGTCGCTCGCCGAGGGTGTCGTAGACCTGCACGCCGAGGTTGTCGGCGCGGGCTCCCGGCCGCAGCAGCCAGGCAGCGAGCGTCGTATCGAAGGCGATGCCGCCCAGCTCGAGGCCCGCGCCGCGCACGAGGTGCAGCTGCGACTTCGCGGCCTGCAGCACCTTCGGTGCGTCGGACGCGAGCCACGCCTCCAGGGCCTCGGTCGCGCTGTCCTGCGCGGTCCACGGCACCCAGACGGACTCCTGCATCGTGGCGAGCCCGAACCCGGACACGTCGCCGTGAAGCGCGGAGACGCGCAGGCCGAGGGCCTTGGTTCCCGACGCGGTCGCCTTCTCGATCCAGGCGCCGAGGGCGGCGCCGGTGAGCTCCTGCACCTCGGGGACGGCCGTCGACTCGGCGCCGTGCGCGACGACGGCGGTGGCCGGGTCATCCCCGCGCTCGGCCGCGGCGATCTTCGCGAGACGCTCGAGCAGGGTGCGGAACTGCAGCCGCTCGAAGATCGGGCGGATGGCCTCCTCATCGATCTCGGTGCGCTTGAGGTCGTCGGGCGTGACCTCGAGTTCGACGTCGGTCACGAGGCGGTTGAGCTTGCGGTTGCGAACGGCACGGTCCTGCTGGTCGCGCAGGTTCTGGCCGACCACGCCCTTGATCTCGTCGACGTGCTCGAGGAGGCCGTCGAGGCCGCCGTACTCGAGGATCCACTTCACGGCGGTCTTCTCGCCGACCTTGTCGATGCCGATGAGGTTGTCGCTGGTCTCGCCGACGAGCGCGGCGACATCCGGATACTGCTCGGGTTCGATGCCGTACCGCTCGACCACGGCGGCGCGGTCGTAGCGCTTGAGTTCGGAGACCCCCCGCGCGTTCGGGTAGAGCAGCGTGATGTCGTCGTTGACGAGCTGGATCGCGTCGCGGTCACCGGAGACCAGCAGCACCTCGAACCCCTCCTTCGTGCCCTCGGTGGCGAGCGTCGCGAGGATGTCGTCGGCCTCGTAGTCGTCCTTCGTCATGGTCGGGATGCCCATGGCCGCCAGGCACTCCTGCAACAGCGGCACCTGCCCGCTGAACTCGGGCGGCGTCTCGCCGCGGGTGCCCTTGTACTCGGCGTACTCGCGGGTGCGGAACGACTGGCGCGACACGTCGAACGCAACCCCGAGGTGGGTGGGCTTCTCGTTCTGCAGCAGCAGGATGAGCATCGAGAGGAAGCCGTGGATCGCGTTGGTGTGCTGCCCGTCACGCGTCGTGAAGCTGTCCACTGGGAGGGCGTAGAACGCGCGGAACGCCAGCGAATGGCCGTCGATGAGCATGAGGATAGGCTTTGTTTCGGTGTCCGGCACGCAGTCAGCCTAGCCGCGGCATCCGACACCTCTCGATCGGAGAATCCGCGTGCTGCAGCTGCCTGAAGGCCTCGATCCCGAACTCTACGAGCGCCTCGTGGAGAGCGGCGGCGGCGAACTGCCGAAGCTCATGGGCATCGAGTTCCTCGAGCTCTCGGCGGAGCATTCGGTGGCCAGGATGCCCGTGGAGGGCAACCGCCAGGTGGTCGGAATCCTGCACGGCGGAGCGCACGTCGTGCTCGGCGAATCACTCGGCTCGGTGTCGTCGGCGATCCACGCCGGACCCGGCCGGATCGCGATGGGCATCGACATCAACGCCACGCACACCGGCTCGATCTCCGAGGGCTGGGTGATCGGCACGGCGAACGCGATCTCGCTCACGCGGAACATGGCCGTGCACGAGATCGTCGTCACCGAGGAGAGCACGGGCCGACGGCTGTCGACCCTCCGGATCACGAATGTGCTGAAGGACCGCCGCTAGCGATCCCAGCCAGGATGCCGCGAGCTACTTCTTGGCGCTCAGCTGCTCGATGATCGCCTGTGCGACGTCGTGCATGGTCAGTCGGCGATCCATGGATGCCTTCTGGATCCAGCGGAACGCCTCCGGCTCGGTGAGCCCCATCTTCTCGTTGAGCAGCCCCTTGGCGCGGTCGACGAGCTTGCGGGTCTCGAAGCGCTCGACCATGTCGGCGACCTCGGCCTCGAGCGTGACGATCTGCTGGTAGCGGCTCAGGGCGATCTCGATCGCGGGCAGCAGGTCGTTGGGCGTGAACGGCTTCACGACGTAGGCCAGGGCGCCGGCCTCCGACGCGCGCTCGACGAGTTCCTTCTGGCTGAACGCGGTCAGGAGCACGACCGGGGCGATGTGATTCTTGGAGAGCGTCTCGGCGGCGGAGATGCCGTCGAGCTTGGGCATCTTGACATCCATGATGACCAGGTCGGGACGGAGCTCGGTCGCGAGGGCGACGGCGGCTTCGCCATCGGCGGCCTCACCGACCACATCGAAGCCGTTGTCACGGAGGATCTCCACGATATCCATGCGGATGAGCGACTCATCCTCGGCGACGACGACGCGTCGCGGGGCTTGAGCTACGGCTTCCTCGGTCACGGTCACGAGCCTACGGTATTCGCTTGCAACCGTGGCGCGGCGGCCCTGCGGTACCCTCGATCTGGACGCGCGCCGGATTGGCGGAATTGGCAGACGCAGGGCACTCAAAATGCTCCGCCCCAACGGGTGTGCGGGTTCAAGTCCCGCATCCGGCACGACGCGTCGTCCGCATCCGCGGACGACGCGGCGCGCCGGATGCAGATCTGGGACCTGGCACGCGGGGTCCCCATCCCGCAGTCCGGACCGCCGCATCGCTCCGTGTCGCTACATTGTCTCTGAAACGACGCGGCGGGCCGGCGGCTGGATGGGGCGGGTGAGAGTCCCGCATCCGGCCCACGGGACACCCGCACGAGCGAGAACGGACGGATGACCAGTGGACAAACCCAAGATCTTCCTCGGCTCGTCCGGCCAGCAGGCCGAGCTACTCGACGCCCTTACGGCCGGCCTCGAGGACGTCGCCGAGGTCATCCCGTGGACGACGTCGTTCAACGCAGGGATGATGACCCTCGACCGGCTGTTCGAGCTGGCTGCCGAGGTGGACTTCGCCGCCTTCATCTTCGCGCGGGATGACTGGACCACCCGCGGCACGCCGCCGCCCGACTCCCCCGCCGCCGGCGAGGCCTCCCCGCGCGACAACGTCGTGTACGAGGCGGGACTGTTCGGCGGCCTGGTCGGGATGCGCCGCACGTTCATCCTCCACGCCACGGGCGCGAAGCTGCCCACCGACCTGCTCGGTCTCACCGCGATCCGGTACGGCGACGCCGAGGGTGGGCCGGCCACCGCGGCGGACCTCGTGGACATCATCGGCAAGCTCCGCACGGCGATCGAGTCGGAGCGCCGCGGCAGCCGGATCGAGGGAGTCTGGTGGCAGTTCTCGCTCACCGAGCACCGCGATCCCGACTGGCCCGTGCTGGGCATCCTGAACGTCACCCGCGGCCGGGATCGCGCGCTGAGTGTCGTCGGCCGCGGTTGGAAGGCCGACGGCAGCCTGGCGACCAAGTACTGGAGCCTCGCCGCGAGCGAGAGCAGGGACGGCCCTGGCCTGTTCTACTACCACCACGGCGAGCAGCCGCGGCACGCGGACACCCCGCAGTTCGAGGGCACCGGTGAGATCAAGCTCGAGTCCGCCGATCGTGCTTCGGGCTACTGGATCACCCGCGCCGAGAACCCGCCCATCAATGCGCGGACCTCCGGTGTGTACCTCCGTGCCGACCCCGATGACCTCCGCATCCTCGATGAGGGCGACGACGATGCGCGCGCCGCCCTGATCGCGGCGCGTCTGGAGCGCTGGAAGCGCGTCGCCCAGGGATGACCGCCACCTCCGCCGTCCTCGCGCTGCTGCGCTCCCTCGGCACCGGCATGCTCGAGAGCGGCCAGGCCACCAACGTCGTCGAGGACCGGCTCGCGGCGACCGCCGCCGCCTACGGAGTGACGGACTTCCGCACGATCGTGCTCCCGACCAGCATCGTGCTGCAGGCGGGCTCCGAGATCGAGCTTGCCAAGCCACGCGCCCAGGCCGCACGACTCGACCAGGCCGGCGCGATCGACACGCTCTCGACCGAGGCACTCTCCGGCACGGTGGATGCCACCGCCCTCGCCGCCCGCATCGAGCAGGTCCGGGCATCCAGACCCCGTCGCGGCCCGGTCGCGATCGTGGCCGGGACGCTGCTGCTCACCGTCGGCTTCGGCCTCCTGCTGAACCCGACCGCGGCAGCCCTGCCCGCGTACGCCGTGCTGGGCACCTTCGTCGGCATCCTCGTGGTCATCGGCCTCCGCTGGCCGGGCCTCGGCACGCTGATGCCCGTGGTGGCCGCCTTCCTGGTCACCCTGGTCGCGACGCAGTTCCTCGCGGAGTTCGTCGGCGATGACGCACTGCGCGTGATCGCCCCGGCGCTCGTGACCTTCTTCCCGGGGCTGACGCTCACGATCGCCGCGATGGAGCTCACGAGCAACCAGGTGGTGTCGGGCGGCAGCCGACTCGTCTACGGGATCGCGCAACTGCTGCTCATCGCGTTCGGAGTGTTCGCTGCGACCCTCCTCACGGGTCACCATGCCACCGGCGGCACGAGCGACACGCTCGGCTGGTGGGCCGCCCCGCTCGGGGTGCTCATCGTGGGCGTCGGCTACGTGCTGCAGCAGTCGGCGCCGACGAGTGCGCTGCCGTGGGTGCTCGCGGCGAGCATCGTCGCCTACGGTGCGCAGTTCGTGGTCGCGACGCTCGTGAGCCCTGAGGTGTCGGGGTTCGCGGCAGCCGCGGTCGTGATCCCGTTCGCGCAGCTCGCGTCGCGCATCCGGTCCGCACCGCCTGCCCGGGTGATGACCCTCGCCGTGTTCTGGCTGCTCGTGCCGGGCGCACTCGGCTTCATCGGTGTGGGCGAAGCGGGCGCGGACGACGGCGGCGGCGTGCAGACGATCGTCACGGCGGCCGTGTCGGTGCTCGCGATCGCGCTCGGCATCCTGGTCGGCGGCGGGCTCACCCGTGACGCGACCCACCTCACGACGCGACTGCGGCGACCTCGTCCGCGGGAATGACCACCGAACCACGACCGTTGGGAACAGCATGAGCAGCGCACTCGTCGAGCACCTCGACACCACCGACACGGTCGCCATCATCACGACGCGCAAGGACGGCACCGAGGTCGCGACGCCGATCTGGTCGATGGTCGTGGACGGCGTGGCCTACTTGCGCTCCGTGCGGGGCGCGCGGGCCGGCTGGTACCTGCGCGCGCTCAGTGGGCGCCCGGTGACCTTCTCCCTCGCCGACGGCGGCATCGCCGAACGGGATCCCGTGGCGGCGCTCGCCACCGAGCACAGCGCGCCCGTGAAGGTCACCGCGGTGGCGGACGACGATCCCGTCCAGTCCGCGATCGACGACGCGCTGCGCGCCAAGTATCCGAACTGGGGCTCGTCCCTCACGGCGATGCTCGTCGCACCGGCCATCGAGTGCACGGTGCGCATCGACCCGGCCTAGCCGGCCCTGGGCCTCACGCCCTGAGGAACGCGGCGATCTCGCTGACCGTCCGCACCTCGAGGTCCGCCACGGGGGCGCCGTCGGCGGGCGTTGCGTCGTGCAGGTTGATCCACACGGCCGTGAGTCCGGCAGACTTCGCTCCGCCGACATCGGCGGTGAGGTTGTCGCCGATGTGAACCGCGCGGTCCGCGGGCACCCCGAGCGCGTCGAGCGTGAGCTCGAAGATCGCCGGCTCGGGTTTGGCGATACCTGCGCCGCCCGAGGTCGTCACGACGTCGAACCGGTCGAGGATGCCGAGGTCGCGCAGCTTGTCGGTCTGCACGTCGACCGCGCCGTTGGTGATGATGCCGAGCTTGGCTCCGGAGGCGTGCACGTCGTCGAGCAGTTCGGCCGCGCCATCCATGAAGCGGATGTTGCGGGTGACGGCCACGATGTGACGCTCGACGGCCTCGTGCACGATCGCCGGATCATCCACCCCGATCGTCGCCAGCGCGAGCGTCCACGCATGCTCGGACAGCGGACGGCTGCTCGGGATGCGCCCGACCATCCAGTCATCGGCGACCGTTGGCCAGTACTCGGCCCACACCGCGGAGTTCGCGGTCGCGAGTTCGTCGGCGTCGATCTGGGGATGCGCGGCCGCGAGCTCCGCGCAGGTCTCGAGCACGGCCGCGCGGCCGTTGTCGTCGGCTCGCAGCGTGTCGTCGAGGTCGAAGATGACCGCGTCGAACCGGCGGGAGCTGGCGTCCATCGTGGTCCGCCTAGTCGGCGTGCTCGCCGCTCTCCCAGGCGGGCGCGGCCTTGTTGATCGCGTCGCCGACGATGTGCACCCGCAGGTCGTTCGTCGAGCCGGAGATGCCGGGAGGGGATCCGGAGATCACCACGACCTTGTCGCCGACCTCGGCGAGACCCTCGCGGATCAGCACCTCGTCCACCTGGTGGTACATCGCGTCGGTGTGGGTCACGCGCTCGACGACGTAGGACTCGATGCCCCAGATCAGCGCCATGCGGCGGCGGATCGCGGGGTCGGGGGTGAAGGCCTTCATCGGCACGCGGAAGCGGAGCCGTGACATCCTGCGCGCTGAGTCACCGGACTCGGTGAAGACGCACACGTACTTGGCATCCACGAAGTCGGCGACCTCGGCGGCAGCGAGGGTGATCGCACCGCCCTGGGTGCGCGGCTTGGTTCCGAGTGGCGGGATGCGCTCGAGCCCGTGGTCCTCGGTGGACGCGACGATGCGCGCCATGGTCTGCACCGTGATGACCGGGTACTCGCCGACGCTGGTCTCGCCGGAGAGCATGACCGCGTCCGCGCCATCCAGCACCGCGTTCGCGACGTCGGAGGTCTCGGCGCGCGTCGGGCACCGGGCTCGAGATCATCGACTCGAGCATCTGCGTCGCGACGATGACGGGCTTGGCCATGCGGCGCGCGAGCTCGACGGCGCGCTTCTGCACGATCGGCACCGCCTCGAGCGGCAGCTCGACGCCGAGGTCACCGCGGGCGACCATGATCGAGTCGAAGGCGTCGATGATGCCCTCGAGCGCGTCGACCGCCTGGGGCTTCTCGATCTTGGCGATGACGGGGATGCGACGCCCCTCCTCCTCCATGATCTCGTGCACGCGCGTGACGTCACTCGCGTTCCGCACGAACGAGAGCGCGATCAGGTCCGCCCCGAGCTTGAGTCCCCAGCGGAGGTCCGCCTCGTCCTTCTCCGACAGCGCCGGCACGTTCACGGCGACACCGGGGAGGTTGATGCCCTTGTTGTTGGAGACGGCGCCCGCGACGATCACCTCGGTGCGCACGACCACACCATCGGTGTCGAGCACCTTGACCTTGACCTTGCCGTCGTCGATGAGCAGGAAGTCGCCGGGGTTCACATCGCCCGGCAGTCCCTTGAAGGTCGTTCCGACCAGGTCCTTGGTGCCCTCGACGTCCTCGGTCGTGATGCTGAAGATGTCCCCGACCTCGAGCTCGTGCGGGCCGTTCGCGAACTTGCCCAGCCGGATCTTCGGACCCTGCAGGTCGACGAGCACGGCGACTGCGCGTCCGGAGTCCTCTGCGGCCTTCCGCACGTTGCGGTAGACCTCCTCGTGCACCTCGTACGTTCCGTGGCTGAGGTTCATGCGTGCGACATCGACACCTGCATCGATGATCGCCCGGATGTTCTCGTAGCTCGATGTCGCCGGCCCGAGGGTGGCGACGATCTTGGCTCGTCTCATGGCATTCCTAACGTGCTGCTGCTGTGGTGCGGTGGTGGTGGGGGTAAGCGGAGTGCTGAAGCGCTCAGATCGCGATGGCGTGGTCCGTCGGCTTCACGGGGAACGGCAGGTCGGTCTCACCTTCAAGGTAGCGGTCGACGGCGGATGCCGCAGCGCGCCCTTCGGCGATCGCCCACACGATGAGGGACTGACCGCGTCCGGCATCCCCGGCCACGAAGACGCCCGCCTCGCTCGTCTGGTAGTCGCCGTCGCGCTCGATGAGCCCGCGCTCGAACGGCACGGGGAGCTGGTCCTCGAGGAACTCGGCCTCTGGTCCGGTGAATCCGAGCGCGAGCAGCACGAGGTCGGCGGGGATCTCGCGCTCGGTGCCCGACTTCGGCACGCGGCGTCCGTCGAGGTACTCGGTCTCGGCGACTCGGATCGCGCGCACCTCGCCCGCGGCGTTCTTGAGGAACTCGACGGTCGACGCGAGGTAGACCCGCTCACCGCCCTCCTCGTGGGCGCTCGAGATCTCGAACAGGTTGGGGTCCATCGGCCACGGCTGGTGCTCAGGGCGCTCGGCCGGCGGCTGCGATGCCGATCGCGAGGTTCGTCACCGACAGCGCGCCCTGGCGGTGCGCGGTGCCGATGCAGTCCGCGCCGGTGTCGCCACCTCCGAGGATGACGACGTGCTTGCCCTCTGCCGTGATCTGGTCCGCGACCGTGTCGCCGGCGCCGACGCGGTTCGCCTGCACGAGGTACTCCATCGCGAAGTGCACGCCGAGCAGGTCGCGCCCGGGAACCGGGAGGTCGCGCGGGACGGTTGCACCGGTCGCGACGACGACCGCGTCGTACCGGGACTTCAGTGCGTCCCAGGTGATGTCGACGCCGATGTTCACGCCGGCGCGGAACCGGGTGCCCTCGGCCTGCATCTGGGCGAGCCGGGCATCCAGCCGCTTCTTCTCCATCTTGAAGTCGGGGATGCCGTACCGCAGCAGTCCGCCGATGCGGTCCTCGCGCTCGAACACGGCGACGGTGTGACCCGCCCGCGTGAGCTGCTGCGCGGCGGCGAGCCCCGCGGGTCCGGAGCCGACCACCGCGACGGTCTTGCCGGTGAGGCGCTCCGGCGGGTGCGGCGTGACCCAGCCGTTCGACCAGGCCTGGTCGATGATCGACACCTCGACCTGCTTGATCGTCACGGCCGGCTGGTTGATGCCGAGCACGCAGCTCGACTCGCACGGTGCAGGGCAGAGCGTGCCGGTGAACTCGGGGAAGTTGTTCGTCGCGTGCAGTCGCTCGATCGCCTGCGCGCCCTCGCCGCGCCACATCAGGTCGTTCCACTCCGGGATGAGGTTGCCGAGCGGGCAGCCCTGGTGGCAGAACGGGATGCCGCAGTCCATGCACCGGCCGGCCTGGCGGCGCAGCTCAGCCGGATCCTGCTGCTCGTAGACCTCCTTCCAGTCCATGAGCCGCAGGCTCACGGGCCGGCGCTTCGGGGTCTCGCGCTCCTGAACCTTCAGGAAGCCCTTCGGATCAGCCATTCGTCACCGCCATGATGCGTCCCCACACGACGTCGCCGTCCGGGTCGAGTCCTTCACTGATCGCCGTCTGGCGGGTCTGCAGCACCGCGGCGTAGTCGCGCGGCAGCACCTTCACGAAGCGCTTGGCCGTCGCATCCAGGTCTTCGAGCATGGATGCCGCGACCGGCGAATCCGTCTCCGCGAGGTGCCGGCGCAGCAGGTCGGCGAGGATCTCCACATCCGCGCTGCCGAGTTCGAGCAGCTCGAGCTCACCGGTGGCGAGGGCATCCGCGTTCACCCGCTCGGTGCGGAGTTCATGCACGTAGGCGGTTCCGCCGGACATCCCGGCGCCGAGGTTGCGGCCCGTGCCGCCGAGGATCACGGCGAGCCCGCCGGTCATGTACTCGAGCGCGTGGTCGCCCACGCCCTCCACGACGGCCGTCGCTCCGGAGTTGCGAACGAGGAACCGCTCCCCCACGATGCCGCGGATGAACATGCTGCCCTGCGTCGCGCCGTAGCCGATCACGTTGCCCGCGATCACGTTGCGCTCGGCCGGGAACACGCTCGCGCGATGCGGACGGATCACGATCTGGCCGCCGCACAGGCCCTTGCCGACGTAGTCGTTGCTGTCGCCCTCGAGCCGCAGGGTGATGCCCGCGGGCATGAAGGCACCGAACGACTGCCCGGCCGTGCCGGTCAGGGCGACGTCGATCGTGCCGGCCGGCAGTCCGTGCTCGCCGTGGCGTTTGGTCACCTCGTGGCCGAGCATCGTGCCGACGGCGCGCTCGGTGTTGCGGATGGGCAGCTCGATGTGCACCGGGGTGCCGTTCTCGAGGGCATCCTTCGACTGACGGATCAGCTCGCGGTCGAAGTGCTTCTCGAGCTCGTGGTCCTGGTTCACGCGGTGGGTACGCGGCTCATCGTCCGAGAACTCCGGGCCGACGAGGATGGGCGTGAGGTCGAGACCGTCCGCCTTCCAGTGCTCGACGGCGCGGTCGACGTCCAGCAGCTCGCGGTGCCCGATCGCCTCCTCGAGGGTGCGGAAGCCGAGCTCGGCGAGCTGTTCGCGCACCTCCTGCGCGAGGAACTCGAAGAAGTTGACGATGAACTCCGGCTTGCCGGTGAAGCGCGCGCGCAGTTCGGGGTTCTGCGTCGCGACGCCGACCGGGCAGGTGTCGAGGTGGCAGACCCGCATGAGGATGCAGCCCGAGACGACGAGCGGTGCCGTCGCGAAGCCGTACTCCTCCGCACCGAGCAGCGCCGCGATGATCACGTCGCGGCCGGTCTTCATCTGCCCGTCCACCTGCACGACCACGCGGTCGCGCATGCCGTTGAGCATGAGCGTCTGCTGGGTCTCGGCCAGGCCGAGCTCCCACGGCGTGCCGGCGTGCTTGAGCGAGTTCAGTGGGCTCGCGCCCGTGCCGCCGTCGTGGCCGGAGACGAGCACGACATCCGCCTTCGCCTTCGTGACGCCGGCAGCGACCGCGCCGATGCCGGACTGGCTCACGAGCTTCACGTGCACCCGGGCCTCGGGGTTCGCGCGCTTGAGATCGAAGATGAGCTGCTTGAGGTCTTCGATCGAGTAGATGTCGTGGTGCGGCGGCGGCGAGATCAGGCCGACGCCCGCGGTGGAGTGGCGCGTGCGCGCGATCCACGGGTACACCTTCGCGGCCATGAGCTGGCCGCCCTCGCCGGGCTTCGCGCCCTGCGCCATCTTGATCTGGATGTCCGTGGCGTGCGTGAGGTACATGCTCGTGACGCCGAACCGCCCGGACGCGACCTGCTTGATCGCGCTGCGGCGCTCCGGGTCGAGCAGGCGCTCGACGTCCTCGCCGCCCTCGCCCGTGTTCGAGCGGCCACCGAGCCGGTTCATGGCGATCGCCATGGTCTCGTGCGCCTCCTGGCTGATCGAGCCGTAGCTCATCGCCCCGGTGTTGAAGCGCTTGACGATGGATGACACGGGCTCGACGTCATCCAGCGGCACCGGCTTGCGGTCCCCGCGCTTGACCTCGAACAGCCCGCGCATGGTCATCAGGTTCTCGGCCTGCTCGTCCACGAGCTTCGTGTAATCGCGGAAGATGTCGTACCGGCGCGACCGAGTGGCGTGCTGCAGCCGGAACACGGTGTCGGGGTTGAACAGGTGCGGCGGCCCCTCGCGGCGCCACTGGTACTCGCCGCCGACGCCGAGGCGCTCGTGCGCCTGCACGGCGCCGTCGCGCGGGTAGGCGTCGGCGTGCCGTGCCGCGTTCTCGGCGGCGACCACGTCGATGCCGACGCCGCCGAGCAGGCTCTGCGTGCCGGTGAAGTACTGGTCGACGAACTCCTGCGAGAGTCCGACCGCCTCGAACGCCTGGGCGGCCGCGTACGACCCGACGACCGAGATGCCCATCTTCGACATGATCTTGAGCACGCCCTTGCCGAGCGCCTTGATCAGGTTCTTGACCGCCTTCTCGGCGCTGATCCCCGAGATCATCCCGGAGCGCACGAGTTCCTCGGCGGTCTCCATCGCGAGGTACGGGTTGATCGCGGATGCTCCGTAGCCGACCATGAGCGCGACGTGGTGCACCTCGCGCACATCGCCGGCCTCCACGATGATGCCGACCTTCATGCGGTTCTGCTCGCGGATGAGGTGGTGGTGCACGGTCGCGAGCATGAGCAGCGACGGAATCGGTGCGAGGTCCTTGTTCGAGTCCCGGTCCGACAGCACGATGAACTGCGCGCCGCCCTCGATCGCCTCGTCCACCTCCTCGCACAGCTTCGCGAGGCGCTTCTCCATCGCCTTCGGGCCCTTGTCGACCCGGTACAGGCCGCGCAGGGTCACCGTGGGGCGACGTCCGCTCGCCGTCTCGAAGTGCTGGATCTTCGCGAGCTCGTCGTTGTCGATCACCGGGAAGTCGAGCGTGATCTGCTTCGCGTGCTCCGGGGTCGCCTCGAGCAGGTTCCGCTCCGGACCGAGCCCGAGCTTCATCGAGGTGACGACCTCCTCGCGGATGGAGTCGAGCGGCGGGTTCGTCACCTGCGCGAACATCTGCGTGAAGTAGTCGAACAGCAGGCGCGGGCGCTCCGAGAGCACCGCGATCGGCGAGTCCGACCCCATTGCGCCGAGCGGCTCGGCGCCGTTCTGCGCCATCGGCGTGATGAGGATGCGCACTTCCTCCTCGGTGTATCCGAAGGTGCGCTGCCGCCGGGTCACCGACGCCGGGGTGTGCACGATGTGCTCGCGCTCGGGCAGGTCCTTCAGCGCGATGCGACCCTCGTCGAGCCATTCGCCCCATGGCTTGGATGCCGCGAGCTCCGCCTTGATCTCATCGTCCTCGATCAGGCGTCCCTCCGCCGTGTCGACGAGGAACATCTTCCCGGGCCGCAGGCGGCCCTTGCGGACGATGCGGGACTGGTCGAGCTCGGGCAGCACGCCGATCTCGCTCGCGAGCACCACGAGTCCGTCATCCGTCACGAGGTAGCGCCCTGGGCGCAGGCCGTTGCGGTCGAGCGTCGCGCCGACGAGCGTGCCGTCGGTGAAGACGAGCGCGGCGGGGCCGTCCCACGGTTCCATGAGCATCGAGTGGTACTCGTAGAACGCGCGGCGGGCCGGGTCGACGTCGACCTGGTTCTCGTACGCCTCCGGGACCATCATCATCATCGCGTGCGGGAGGCTCCGGCCCGCGAGGTTGAGCAGCTCCACGACCTCGTCGAACGACGCGGAGTCGCTCGCGCCGGGCGTGTTGATCGGGAGGATCGGAGCGAGGTCGCCGAGCAGGTCGCTCTGCAGCTGGGACTGGCGGGCGCGCATCCAGTTGCGGTTGCCCTGCACCGTGTTGATCTCGCCGTTGTGCGCGATCATGCGGAACGGCTGCGCCAGCGGCCAGGACGGGAAGGTGTTCGTCGAGTACCGCGAGTGCACGAGCGCGAGCTTGGAGGCGAAGCGCTCGTCGCTCAGGTCGGGGTAGAACGGCTCGAGCTGGAGGGTCGTGACCATGCCCTTGTAGACGAGGGTGCGGCACGACAGCGACGGGAAGTAGACGTGCAGCTCGCGCTCGGCACGCTTGCGCAGGCGGAACACCTGGCGCTCGAGGTCGAGTCCCCCCAGGCTCTCGCCCCGCTCGCCGATCGTCGTCGACTGCAGGAACACCTGCTCGAACGTGGGCATCGCGTTGCGAGCCAGGTCGCCGACCTGCTCCGGGCGCACCGGCACGTCGCGCCAGCCGAGCACGGTGAGGTGCTCCTCCGCGGCCAGGGCGGCGATGCCGGCCTTGACGCCGTCGCGCTCGATGGCATCGTTCGGGAGGAACGCCATGCCGACGGCATAGCGTCCGACGGTCGGCAGCTCGAAGTCCACCACTGCGCGCAGGAACGCGTCGGGGATCTGCGTGACGATGCCTGCGCCGTCGCCCGTGCCGGCATCCGAGCCGACCGCACCGCGATGCTCGAGGTTGCGCAGCGCCTGGAGTGCCGTCGCGATGATGTCGTGGCCGGCGGTACCGCGCAGGGTCGCCACCATCGCGAGCCCGCAGGCATCGCGCTCGTTGCGCGGGTCGAACAGACCCGTCGCTTCGGGCATCGCGCTGAAGCGCGAGAAGGGTGGCGTGAGCGCCATGACAACCGTCCTCACGTGGAACTCAAGGAACGAGGGACGCCGCTGGCCCAAGGGTGGATTCGTCCCAGAGTTATGGGGACGTGGACTTTCCTGCTCCGCTTGTGGCGAGCTCTTCGGGCTTGTCGTCCGGCCCTGTGCTTTCGGCAGCGGGGTCGGAGTCGTCGGTGTCCGAATAGGTCTCCCCGGAGTCTACCGCATCGTCCGGCGTCCACTCGCGACCCGGCAGGTACAGTCCCGGTTCGCGTCCTGGGTGGTTGCGCGTCTGCACGATGAAGAGCACGAGGCCGAGCACGATGGCGAGGATGGCACCCCACACGTTCGAACGGAGCCCCAGGAGCACCTCGCTCGGGTCGATCCGGATGGACTCGAACCAGATCCGGCCGATGCCGTAGCCGATCATGTAGAGGGCCCAGACCTTGCCCCACTGGAGCTTGTACTGGCGCTCGAGCAGCAGGATCGTGACCAGCACGAAGATGTTCCAGGTCATCTCGTACAGGAACGTCGGGTGGAACAGCGTTCCGGCGGGCAGCCCGGCCGGCAGCACGACGTCCGGGTTGTTGATCTCGAGGCCCCACGGCAGGTCGGTCGGCTGGCCGAACAGCTCCTGGTTGAAGTAGTTGCCGAGGCGTCCGAGGATCTGCGCGACCAGCATCCCGGGGGCAAGTGCATCCGCGAACGACCAGAAGCGCACGCCCGCGAAGCGGCAGCCGATGTAGGCACCGATCGCACCGCCGAGCAGCGAGCCGAAGATCGCATTGCCGCCTGACCAGATGGCGTAGACGCTGTTGGGGTTCAGGGTGCCGTCGACGAACAGCGACCACGGCTGCGCACCGTCGAAGAAGTAGTCGCTCTGGTGCGTCGCGACGTGCCACGCACGAGCACCGACGAGGCCGAGCGGCACCGCCCAGATGATCACGTCGAGCACCACGAACGGTTCGCCGCCGCGCTTGCGGAGGCGCCGGTCGGTGATCAACACCGCCGCGATGATGCCCGCGAGAATGCACAGCGCATAGGTGTGGATCGAGATGACCGTGCCCTCGCCGAGGAACGGCAGCCACTGCCCGATCGGGATCGTGATCGGGATCTGCCACTCGGGCGGTGGACTCGGAATGCTCAGGGGTGCAACCACGGGGCAAGCGGCCTCTCTGCGTTGGGACTGGGCAAGCCTACCCCCGGCCGTCCGAGAGCTCTGCTGCGAGCTTGCCGACAGCCGTGACGCCGCCCTCGGCGAGGGCCGCAACCAGCGCGGTCCCGACGATCGCGCCGTCGGCGTAGGTCAGCACGTCGGCGACGTGCTGGGGGTTCGAGATGCCGACGCCGACGCACGTGCTCGTGGCTCCGACATCCCGGAGGCGGGTGACGAGGGCGCGCGCCGCGACATCCAGGTCCTTGCGCGTTCCGGTGATGCCCATGGTCGAGACGGCGTAGACGAAGCCGCGGCTGCGGTCGACGGTCTGCTGCAGGCGCTCCCGCGTGGATGACGGGGCCGCGAGGAAGATCCGGTCGAGCCCGGTGCGCTCCGAGGCCGCGATCCACGCCGCCGCTTCATCCGGGATCAGGTCCGGCGTGATGAGCCCCGCCCCGCCCGCGGACTTCACGTCGTCGGCGAACCGGTCGACGCCGTACTGCACCACGGGGTTCCAGTAGGTCATGAACACCACCGGCGCCGAGACCCGGGACGTGATCGCCTCGAGCGCCTCGAACCCGTGGCGGAGCTTGAAGCCGTTCGCGAGCGACTGCTGGGTGGCCTTCTGGATGACCGTGCCATCCATCACCGGGTCCGAGTACGGCAGCCCGAGCTCGATGAGATCCACGCCGTTGTCGACGAGGGCGACGGCCGCGTCGATGCTCGTCGGCAGGTCGGGGAATCCCACGGGCAGGTAGCCGACGAGCGCACCCGAACCGGCGGCCCTCTTCGCCGCGATGGCGTCCGCGACGATGCTCAACGCTCTGGGCTCTCGATGGGTGCGGCATCCTCGGCGATGAGCGCCTCGGTGTCCAGGATGTCGAAGTACTTGCCTGCGGTCTCCATGTCCTTGTCGCCGCGGCCGGAGAGGTTCACGAGGATGATCGCATCCGGCCCGAGCTCCCGCCCGAGTTCGAGCACGCCGGCCAGGGCGTGCGAGGACTCCACCGCGGGGATGATGCCCTCGGTGCGGCTCAGCAGGCGCATCGCCTGCATCGCCTGGTCATCCGTGATCGGGAGGTAGCTCGCCCGCCCCAGGTCGTTGAGCCAGGCGTGCTCCGGCCCGACGCCCGGGTAGTCCAGTCCGGCCGAGATCGAGTGCGACTCGATGGTCTGGCCGTCCTCGTCCTGCAGCATGTAGCTGCGCGCGCCGTGCAGCACGCCGGGGCGTCCGCGGGTGATGGTCGCGGCGTGCTTCTCGGTGAGGTGTCCCTCGCCGGCGGCCTCGTAGCCGTACAGCGCGACGTCGGGGTCGTCGAGGAACGCGTGGAAGATGCCCATCGCGTTGCTGCCGCCGCCGACGCAGGCCGCGACGGCATCCGGGAGCCGGCCGGTGAGCTCCAGCACCTGCGCGCGAGCCTCCTCGCCGATGATCTTGTGGAAGTCGCGCACCATGACCGGGAACGGATGCGGGCCGGCGACGGTGCCGAGCACGTAGTGCGTGGTGTCGACGCTCGCGACCCAGTCGCGCAGGGCGTCGTTGATCGCGTCCTTGAGGGTGCGGGATCCGGTGGTGACCGGGATGACCTCGGCCCCGAGCAGCCGCATGCGAGCGACGTTGAGCGCCTGGCGCTCGGTGTCGACCTCGCCCATGTACACGACGCACTCCATGCCGAACAGCGCAGCTGCCGTTGCCGTGGCGACGCCGTGCTGGCCCGCGCCGGTCTCCGCGATCAGTCGCGTCTTGCCGAGTCGCTTCGCGAGCAGCGCCTGGCCCAGGACGTTGTTGATCTTGTGCGAGCCGGTGTGGTTGAGGTCCTCGCGCTTGAGGATGACGCGGGCTCCCCCGGCATGCTCCGCGAATCGCGGCACCTCGGTGATGAGCGAGGGGCGTCCGGTGTAGCTGCGGTGGAGTTCGGCGAGTTCGGCCTGGAACTCGGGGTCGGTCTTGGCGGCTTGGTACGCGGCATCCAACTCGTCGAGCGCCGCAATGAGCGACTCGGGCACGAACCGCCCGCCGAATTCGCCGAAGTACGGGCCGAGCTCGTCGCGAAGGGCGGTCATGGCTGATCCTTCTTGAGTTCCGAGGCCAATGGGGTCTCCGGTGCCTCGATGAAGGCGGCGACGGTCGCGGCGGGGTCGCCGTTGCGGACGAGTGCCTCGCCCACGAGGACCACGTCGGCGCCGGCGCGGCGGTAGTGGGCGACATCCTCGCCGTCCTGCACGGCCGATTCGGCGATCCGGATGACGCCGTCCGGGATCAGGTGCACGAGCGACCCGAACAGATCGCGGTCCAACTCGAAGGTCGAGAGGTTGCGCGCATTGACGCCGATGACGTGCGCGCCGAGGTCGACGGCCCGGGACACCTCGTCGGCGGAGTGGGTCTCGACGAGCGGCGTCATCCCGAGCTCGAGGATGAGCGCGTGCAGCGACTGCAGCGTCGGCTGATCGAGCGCGGCGACGATGAGCAGCACGAGATCCGCACCGGACTCGCGCGCCTCGAACACCTGGTACGGCTCGGCGATGAAGTCCTTGCGGAGCACGGGCACCGAGACCGCAGCGCGGACGGTCTCGAGGTCGGCGAGCGAGCCGCCGAATCTGCGCCCCTCGGTGAGCACGCTGATGGCGCTCGCTCCCCCGAGTTCGTACTGGCTCGCGAGGGCGGCCGGGTCGGGGATGTCGGCGAGGGCGCCGCGCGACGGGCTCGCCCGCTTGACCTCGGCGATGATCTTCACGCGATCGCCATGCGCGAGTGCGGCACGGGCGTCGAGCGCCGCGGGCGCGGCAATGGCCGCCGCCTCGACGACGGCGAGGGAACGCAACGTTCGACGAGCCGAAGCGTCCTCGAGGGCTCCGGCTGTGAGTTGGTCGAGCATCCCTACGAGTGCTGCTTGGGCACGTAGCGGGGCCCGGAGACCCCGTAGCCGACCTTCGACATGATGAGGCCGACGATGGCGCCGAGGAGCACGACGCCTGCGGAGACCCAGACGAGCCACGCGACATCCAGCCAGAAGGCGAGGGTGCCGCCGGCGAAGCCGACGAGCATGATCACGACAGCGGTCCACGCGGCCGGCGAGTTGCCGTGGCCTGGCTCGGACTGGGCTTCCATGGTGCTCCTTCGTTGGGTTCTCAAGGATTCTAGCGGGTGGTCGGGTCGTCGCCCTCGCTCAGCGCGTCCCACGCGCCGGCCGTGGCGTCGGCCTTCGCAGCGTCGGCGTCGTACTTGTTGGTGGGCGCCGGCCACCGGCGTCCGGTGATCACGACCGCGGCCCCCGCGACCGCCGTCAGCACGCCACCGAGCAGAGCGATCCACGGCCACGCGCTCACTCCCGCCGATGCGACGAGGGCCGCCACCGAGTCGCTCCCGGAGACGCCCGTGGCATCCGTGATGGCAGGAGCTGCGGCCCTGATCGGGGATCCCACGGTGCTCGCCACCAGACCCACGACGAGCACTCCGAGCGCGAACTGCACCACCCCGAGCACCACCCGCAACCGCGGACGCGCGATCGTGAGCGCGCCCACGAGCGCGAGCGTCGCGAGCGCGATGCCCGACAGCGCCGGTGCGGCGGTCTGTCCGGTCACCGAGAGCGCGGTGTCGTCGACGAGCACGACGTCGAACCAGGGCTGCGTCCACGCGCCGAGCACGATCGCCGCCGCGATCGCACCGGTGACCAGCACGAGCAGACGGAGGCGGCGGGGATCCATCGGATACGACTCAGCCGGTCACGCGACGCATCGCGTTCGCGATCGCGATCGCACGCAGTGGCGCCGCGGCCTTGTTCTGCGACTCGATGTGCTCGGTCTCGGGGTCCGAGTCGGCGACGAGTCCGGCGCCGGCCTGCACGCGCGCGAGCCCGCCCGCGATCGTCGCGGTGCGGATCGCGATCGCGAGGTCGGCATCCCCGGCGAAGTCGAAGTAGCCGACCACGCCGCCGTAGACGCCGCGCTGCCACGGTTCCAGCTCGTCGATGATCTCGAGCGCCCGCGGCTTCGGTGCGCCGGACAGGGTGCCAGCGGGGAAGGTGGCGCGGAAGACATCCACGGCGTTGGCAGTCGGCAGGATGTCACCCTCCACCGACGAGACCAGATGCATGATGTGGCTGAACCGCTCCACCTGCATGAACTCGGTCACCTCGACCGTGCCCGGGACGCACACCTTCGCGAGATCGTTGCGCGCGAGATCGACGAGCATGAGGTGCTCCGCCTGCTCCTTGTGGTCGTTCGAGAGCTCGTCCGCGAGTTCGAGGTCCTCTTCGGGGGTCGCCCCGCGCGGCTTCGAGCCGGCGATGGGATGCGAGTACACCCGGCCGCCTGCGACCTTCACGAGCGCCTCGGGACTCGAACCCACGATCGCGTACGGCTCGCCCGTAGGACTCTCGAGCGTGAGCAGGTACATGTACGGGCTCGGGTTGAGCGCGCGCAGCACGCGGTAGGCGTCGATCGGATCCGCAGTGAACTCATGGTCGAAGCGCTGCGAGATGACGACCTGGAACACGTCGCCGTCACGGATGTACTGCTTCGACCGCTCGATCGCCGCCGCGTAGTCCGCCTTGGTGCGAGTCGGGATCGGGTTCGGCGCGGTCGTGAGGTCGACCTCGGCGATCCAGGCCTCGGACGGGGATGCGAGGCGCACCTGCATCGCGTCGATGCGCGCCTGCGCGTCGGCCCACAGGTCATCCGGGCTCTGCTCATGAGTGCTGTCGCCGTCGTGCAGTGCTGCCGCGATGAGCGACACGGTGCCGAACTTGTGGTCGATCACGGCGAGCTCCGAGACGAAGCTCATCGCCTGGCCGGGCACCGAGAAGTCCGCGGCGGGCGGCGTCGGTAGGTGCTCGAGCTGGCGCACGGCCTCCCAGCCGATGAAGCCCACCAGGCCGCCGGTGAGGGGCGGGTGGCCGTCGACGTGCGGGGTGCTCCAGCGCTCGAAGAGGTGCCCGAGGGCATCGAGTGGGCCGGCGGGGTGATCGGAGCCGAGGGCGCGCTCGACCGGGAGTCCATGATCGAGCCAGGTGACGGCATCCCCGGTCTGGGTCAGCACGCCGAAGCTCGACACACCCACGAACGAGAAGCGCGACCAGATGCCGCCCTGCTCCGCGGACTCGAGCAGGAACGTACCGGGTGCCCCGGCGGCGAGCTTGCGGTACAGCCCGATCGGTGTCTCACCATCGGCGAACAGCTCGCGGATCACCGGGACGACGCGATGTCCGGCGGCGAGTCTCGCGTCGAAGTCCTCGCGCGTCGTCGTGCTCACGAGTCCGTCCCCACGACGACCTCGAGCGGACCGACATCGAAGCACGCGTGCGCGCCGGTGTGGCAAGCCGGCCCGTGCTGCTCCACGGTCACCAGGATCGCGTCGGCGTCGCAGTCGAACGCGGCCGCCTTCACGAGCTGGATGTTGCCGCTCGTGTCGCCCTTTCGCCAGTACTCCTGGCGGCTCCGGCTCCAGAACGTGACACGGCCCTCGGTGAGCGTGCGCCGGAGCGCCTCGCGGTCCATGTAGCCGAGCATGAGCACATCCTTGGAGCCCTGCTCCTGGATGATCGCGGGCATGAGGCCGTTCTCGGCGAACACCGCGCGCTCGATCTCCAGGTCCGCGCCGACCTCGCTCATCACCGCACCACCAATCCGGCCTCGGCCAACTCGCGCTTCACGTCGCCCACCGTCAGTTCGCCGTCGTGGAAGACGGATGCCGCGAGCACCGCATCCGCGCCCGCCTCGATCGCGGGCGGGAAGTCGCCGACCACGCCGGCTCCCCCGCTGGCGATCACCGGCACCGAGCTCAGACTCCGCATCGCGGCGATGAGCTCGAGGTCGAAGCCCTGCTTGGTCCCGTCCGCGTCGATCGAGTTGACCAGCAACTCCCCCGCGCCGCGTTCGATCGACTCGCGCGCCCAGTCGAGGGCGTCCAGGTCGGTCTCGGTGCGACCGCCGTGGGTTGTCACGACGTAGCCCATGCCCTTGCGCTTCACGTCGAGGCTCAGCACGAGCACCTGCGCGCCGAATCGGTCCGCGATCTCGCCGATCAGCTCGGGACGGGCGATGGCGGCGCTGTTCACGCCGACCTTGTCGGCGCCGTGCGCGAGGAGGCGCGCGACGTCATCCGTGGTCCGCACGCCGCCGCCGACCGTCAGCGGGATGAACACCTGCTCCGCGGTGGCGCGCACGACGTCGTATGTGGTCTCGCGGTCATCCACCGTCGCCGTCACGTCGAGGAACGTCACCTCGTCCGCACCCTGCTCGTAGTACCGCTTCGCGAGCTCGACGGGGTCGCCCGCGTCACGCAGGTTCTTGAAGTTGACGCCCTTGACCACACGGCCAGCCGCGACATCCAGGCACGGGATGACGCGCACTGCGAGCGACATCAGATCCTCGCTGCGTGGATCGGCGTGACCAGGATCGCGCGCGCCCCGAGCTCGTAGAGCTCGTCCATGATGTGGTTGGTGTCCTGTCGCGGCACCATCGCCCGCACGGCGACCCACTCCGGGTCGTGCAGCGGTGAGATCGTCGGGGACTCGATGCCGGGCGTGACCTTGGTCGCCGCTTCGAGGAGGGCGATCGGCACGTCGTAGTCCATGAGCACGAACTGGCGCGCGACCCGCACGCCCTGCAGGCGCCGCTGGAGCACGCCGACGCCCGGGAGATCCACCTTCGCGACGATCAGCACGGCCGTCGAATCGAGGATGACGGGACCGAAGATCTCCAGCCCCTGCGCGCGCAGCGTGGATCCGGTCGACACCACGTCGGCGACCGCATCCGCGACCCCGAGCCGGACGGCCGACTCGACGGCCCCCTCAAGTTCGACCGTGGTCGCTACGACGCCCTCCCGGGCGAGGAAGTTCGACACGAGCGTCGGGAAGCTCGTCGCGATGCGGGCTCCGGCGAGCGATGCGACATCCGGGAACTTCCCGGGTGGCGCGGCGAACCGCATGGTGGAGTCGGCGAAGTCGAGCGCCTCGATCTCGAAGGCGGACGACCCGGAGTCGAGCAGGAGGTCGCGGCCGGTGATCCCGACATCCAGCGCTCCCGAGCCCACGTAGGTCGCGATGTCGCGCGGCCGGAGGTAGAAGAACTCGACGTCGTTGCGCTCGTCGCGCACGCTCAGCGCGCGAAGGTCGCGGCGGCCGGCGTACCCGGCCTCGTGCAGCATCTCGGCTGCGGTCTCGCTCAGTGAACCCTTGTTGGGCACTGCGATTCTCAACATGGCGGTGATTGTCCTGTCGTCAGTGGATGGTGTTGGCGGGCATCTCTACAGATGTCGCCAGACATCCACCGGCTGCAGTCCCTTCGCGAGCATGAGCACCTGCAGGTGGTAGAGCAGCTGGGAGATCTCCTCGGCGGTGCGCTCGTCGGACTCGTACTCGGCGGCCATCCACACCTCGGCGGCCTCCTCGACGATCTTCTTGCCGATCGCGTGCACGCCCGCGTCGAGCTCGGCGACGGTGCCGGACCCTGCTGGGCGCGCGACGGACCTCTCGCTGAGTTCAGCGAAGAGTTCGTCGAAGGTCTTCACAGCAGTAAGGGTATCGGTTCAACGGAAACGGGCTGTGCGCCGGGAAGCCCAGCGCACAGCCCGTCGAGTCGTTGGTTACTTGACGTCGATCAGGTCGATCACGAACGTGAGCGTGCGGCCTGAAAGGCGGTGACCGCCACCGGCGGGACCGTATGCGAAGAGGGGCGGGCAGATGAGCTGGCGGCGGCCGCCGACCTTCATGCCCGGGATGCCGTCCTGCCAGCCCTTGATCAGGTTGCCCAGCGGGAACGTGATCGACTGGCCGCGGCTCCAGGAGGAGTCGAACTCCTCGAGGGTCTCGAAGTCGACGCCGAGGTAGTGCACCTCGACGGTGTCGCCCGGCTTTGCCTCGGCGCCCGTTCCCTCTTCGATGTCGATGATCACGAGCTCCGTGGGCTCGTCGCCCTCGTAGAACTCGACTTCCGGCTTGGTCTTGTCAGTCATGGTTCAAGTCAACCAGATCAGTGAGGGTGCGAGTGCTTCTCCGCCGCCGCCCGGAGCAGCGCGATCTGGTCCGCTGGCTCTCCGCGGAACACCGCGGAGCCCGCGACGAAGGTGTCGGCTCCGTGCTCACTGGCGATCGCGATGGTGCGTTCGTCCACGCCGCCGTCGACCTGGAGCCAGATGTCGAGGCCCGTGGCATCCACGGCGGCCCTCAGCCGGTCGAGCTTGGGCATCATCGACTCCATGAACGGCTGGCCGCCGAAGCCCGGTTCGACCGTCATCACGAGCACCTGGTCGAATTCGGGCAGCAGTTCGAGGTACGGCTCGACGTCCGTGCCTGGCTTGAGCGCGATGCCGGCGCGGGCACCGATCGACCGGAGCGTTCGCGCGAGCTCGACGGGCAGCTTGGTCGCCTCCGCGTGGAAGGTGACCGAGAACGCGCCGAGCTCCGCGTAGGCGGGCGCCCAGCGGCTCGGGTCGTCGATCATGAGGTGCACGTCGAGTGGCACGGGCGAGACCGCCTGGAGGCGTCCGACCATCTGCGGACCGAACGTGAGGTTCGGCACGAAGTGGTTGTCCATCACGTCGACGTGCACGAGGTCGGCGGTCGCGGCTCGCTGCAGCTCGGCTTCGAGGTTCACGAAATCGGCGGCCAGGATGCTGGGATTGATGCGGACGGGCACGGTGCGAGCCTATCCAGCGGGCTTCTGATCGGCACGGCGCATGAGCTGGATGAACATCGCGTCGGTCCCCGTGCGGTGCGGCCAGAGCTGGGCGTGGGTTCCTGCGGCGAGGTCGAGCGGCTCGTTCACGATGGACTGGAGGATGCCCGGGGTGTCGAGCAGCTCGATGTCCGGTCGCTTGCGCAGCACCGATGCCACGATGGACTTCGTCTCCCCCGCATGCGGCGAGCACGTGACGTACGCGAGGATGCCGCCGGGCCTGAGCGCCTCGAGGCCGGACGCGAGCAGTCCGGACTGGAGCGTGCCGAGCGCTGCGACATCCCCCGGCTGCTTGCGCCACCGCGCCTCCGGACGACGACGCAGCGCGCCGAGCCCCGTGCACGGTGCATCGAGCATGACGCGATCGAATCCGCCGGGTTCGTGGGCGCCCATCCGGGTTCCGTCCAGCTCCCAGACCTCCGGCACGGGGTCGAACACGGCGAGGGCATTGCGGACGAGCTTGGCGCGAGCGGGAACGAGCTCGTTGGCGACCAGGGTCGCACCTCCGGCGGCCGCCTCCGCTGCGAGCAGCGCGGCCTTGCCGCCGGGACCGGCGCACAGGTCGAGCCAGCGCTCCCCCTCGGCGACCGGGCGAGCGCGGCTGAGCGCGAGCGCGGCGAGCTGCGATCCCTCGTCCTGCACGCGCGCGCGTCCGGCCCGGACGGCCTCGAGCTTGAGCGGGTCGCCGCCGGCCAGGCGTGCGCCGACCGGTGAGTAGTCCGCGGGGCGGGCATCCAGCTCGTCCACGGTGGCGAAGCCGGGCAGCGCCGTGAGGCTGACCCGAGCGGGCACGTTGTCCGCGGCGAGCAGCGCCTCGAGCTCGCCCTCGCGGCCCTCGGTCACCAGTACCTGGCGGAACGCCCTGACGACCCAGAGCGGATGGGAGTACTCGAGCGCGAGCCGCTCCTCTCCCGACGACGCCGAGGCCAGCACCCGCTGCCGCCACTCCTCCGCGTCGGTGCGCGTAATCGTGCGGAGCACGCCGTTGACGAACCCGATCGACGAGCGCGATCCGACCGCACGCGCGAGTTCCACGGACTCGTCGACGGCCGCATGCTGGGCCACGCGCATCGAGAGCAGCTGGTGGCAGGCGAGCCGCAGCACGTCCAGGATCGGTCCGTCGATCTCGTGCACGGGACGGTTCGCCGCCATCGCGATGATCACGTCGTAGTAGCCCTGCATGCGCAGGGTGCCGTAGGTGAGCTCGGTGGCGAGTCCGGCATCCGCCTCATTCAGTGCCGCGCGGGAGATGCGCACCGGCAGCAGGAGGTTCGCGTACGCGTCGGACTCACGCACGGCCGAGATCACGTCGAGTGCGACGCGGCGTGCCGGGGCGGCTTGACGGTGCGGTGCGCTCACTTCGCGACCGCCGGACCGCCGGAGCGGCCGCGCCACCAGGAGGCCGCATCCATCGCCTTGCGACCGGCGGGATGCACCGTGATGAGCTCGATCGGCTCCGTCGCCGTTCCCACGAGCACCGCCCTGCCCACGAGGTCGACCACACCAGGCACCATCCGCGGCACCTCGCGGGCGATCGCGGCCTCGAGCACCTTCACCCGCGTGTCATCCACGGTGGTGAACGCTCCCGGCTCGGGCGTGACACCGCGGATGCGTGCGCTCACCCACTCCGCGTCCAACCCCCAGTCGATCGCGCCGTCGGCGAGTTCGAGCTTGGGCGCGAGCGTGACGTCGCCCGCTTGCGGTTCGGCGCGCGCGGTGCCGTCAGCGAGCGCGTTTACCACGTCGACGAGCAGGTTCGCACCGGATTCGGCGAGGGAGGCGAGCAGCGAGCCGGCGGTCTGATGGCGTCCGATCGGCTCGGTGACCCGTCCGAACACGTCGCCAGCGTCGAGTTCGGGCACGAGCTGGAACACCGAGGCACCGGTGATGTCGTCGCCGCCGATGATCGCCCACTGCACGGGGGCCGCACCCCGCCACCGCGGCAGCAGCGAGAAGTGCAGGTTGATCCAGCCAAGGCGTGGCGCAGACAGCAGCGGCTCGCGCACGAGCGCGCCGTAGGCCACGATCACGCCGAGATCGGGCCGCAGCGCGATGATCTCGTCCGTCGCCTCGCCGGCGAGCCGCGACGCCTTGATCGTCGGGAGTCCCAGCGCCTCGGCGGCATCGGCAACCGGAGTCGGCGTCAGGATGCCGCGGCGGCCCTGCGGCGTGTCCGTGCGAGTAACGACGGCCGCGAGTTCGTGGTCCGTGTCGGCGAGGGCGCGCAGGCTCGGCACGGCGGCACTCGGGCTGCCGGCGAAGACGAGGCGCAGGGTCATCCCCCGATTCTCCCGTACGCCGCTATGCCTCGAGGAACGGCTCGACGTCGTCGAAGCGCACCTTGAGGTTCGTGGTCGGTCGCGCGACGCCGGGTCGCCGCTTCGCGGTCGCGGCCTTGATCACCTGCGACCGGAGTGTCGTCGCGACGGTCGATCCTTCCGCGTAGTCGAAGCGCACGATCGTGCGAACAGTTCGATCGCCGACATCCACCGGCCCCAGCACGTCGTCTGCGTCGATGGATGCGGCACCCACCGCCTTCGCAACGGCCTCCACCTCCCCGGTGACCGTTGCGACCCGCACGGCGGGCGGGAACCGCAGTCGCCGCCGATCGGCGAGCTCCCCGCGGGCGTAGTCCGCCTGCCGCCAGGTGGCCATCGCCGTCGCGAGCGGGCCGCCGATTCCGACGAGCACCGTCGTCGCGCCGCGACCGGCGAGCGCGGTGGCGTTGGACCACCAGCGCAGGCAGTCCTCGCCGACCCGGAGGCTCTCGCGAGCGATCATGCGCTCGCCGTCGAGGAGGAGCACCGCACGGTAGCCGCCCTCGGCCACCGGTTCCGCGCCGCGGGTCGCGATCACGAGCGCAGGTTCGGAACCCACTGACAGCACCGTGCGCTCCCCATCGGCGATGATCACGCGCACGCCGGGGAATGCCCGTCCAAGGTCCTCGGCGGTCCGCGTCGCGCCCTGTCCCACGAACCGCATCTTCTCGCCCTGGCAGTTGGTGCAGTGCCAGTCGACTGCAAGGGCTCCGCACCACGAGCACGACGGCATCGACCGCGCGGTTCTCTGCGTGATCGGCCCCTCGCAGCGCAGGCAGCGCGCCAGCTGTCCGCAGTCGACGCACGCGAGCCCCGGCGCATACCCGGGCCGCGCGACCTGCACGAGCACCGGCCCGTGCTCGAGGGCCTCGCGTGCCGTGCGCCAGGCGGATGACGGGATGCGCGCCTGCGCCGCCAGCCGATCCCCACCGGCCTGCTGCGCCGTCGGTACCACCTTGGGCGTCACGGGTGGTTTGGGACTCACCGAGCGCAGGTACTCGAGCTCGACGAGTCGCTCCACCTCGGTGCTGCGCGAGTGCGAGAGGAACATGAGTGCACCGCCCTGCTCCTCCTGGCGCAGCAGTGCGGCATCCCGAGCGTGCACGTAGGGGCTGAGCGGCTCGGTGTACAGCGGGTCGCCGTCATCCCACAGCGCCATCAGGCCGAGTTCCGTCGCCGGGGCGTAGACCACCGAACGGTTGCCGACGATCGCGAGCGGGATGTCGCAGAGGCAGCCCAGGAACGCGCGGTAGCGGTCGGGATTGGACTGCCGTGCATCCAGCGTCGCGATCCGATCCGGCGGCAGCACGGCCCGCAGCGCGGCTTCGAGCTGAAGTTGGTCGCGATAGTCGGGCACCGCGAGGATCGCCGACCTGCCCGACGCCAGCACGCGTGTCGCCGCGGCCGCGAGCGTGACCGCCCAGCCGCCCACCCACTCGGTCGAACCGTCGGCACCGGCGACTTCGCGCGGGAACGGCACCGCATCAACCGCGAGTCGTTCCCCGCCGTCGATCGCCGCCTCGAGGACGCCGTCGCCGAAGCCCTCGATCGGCAGCGCGACCACCTCGGGACCCGGGTCGGGCAGCTCGCGCGCGAGGTACTGCTTCTCGACGCGCACCTGCCGCCCGGGAACCGCGAGCCGCAGGATGTCGGTAGCCGCCCCCGCCGCTCGGTCCGCCGCCTTCCGCGCGAGCCGGTACACCTCGGGAGCGAGCACCGGGATCGTCGAGACGACGGACTCGATCGGACTCAAGGCGCCCTTGTAGTCACCCGGTGGTGCGAGTTCGACGATGAACCCGTCCGCCATGCGTCCGGCCGAGCGCAGCGGCACGCGCACGCGCACCCCGGGCACGGCGGTCTGCCGCAGACCCTCCGGGATCGCGTAGTCGAACAGCCGATCCAATTGCGGCAGCGACGAGTCGAGCACCACGCGTGCAACAGTGCCGGCCGGCACCGTTACACCGTCAGGCATGCCCTACAGGCCGGCGGCGCTGCGCAGCGCGTCGACCCGATCGGTGCGCTCCCAGGTGAACTCGGGCAGTTCGCGACCGAAGTGGCCGTACGCCGACGTCTTGCTGTAGATCGGGCGCAGCAGATCGAGGTCGCGGATGATCGCACCGGGGCGCAGGTCGAACACCTCGCGGATCGCGTCGATGATCACGGACTCGTCGACATGTGCGGTGCCGAAGGTCTCGACGTACAGGCCCACCGGGTGCGCCTTGCCGATCGCGTAGGCGACCTGGGCCTCGAGGCGATCCGCGAATCCGGCGGCCACCGCGTTCTTGGCCACCCAGCGCATCGCGTAGGCGGCAGAGCGGTCGACCTTCGACGGGTCCTTGCCCGAGAAGGCGCCGCCACCGTGGCGGGAGGCCCCGCCGTAGGTGTCGATGATGATCTTGCGGCCGGTGAGTCCGGCGTCGCCCTGCGGCCCGCCGATCTCGAAGCGGCCGGTGGGGTTGATGAGGAGCGTCGCATCCTTGCTGTCGAGGTCGACGGTCGCGAGCACCGGGCGGATCACGTGCTGCTCGATCTCCGCGTGCAACTGCTCGTTGGTGACCTCCGGCGCGTGCTGCGTGGAGAGCACGACCGTGTCGACGGTCTTCGGCGTGGTGCCGTCGTAGCCGATGGTGACCTGGGTCTTGCCGTCCGGGCGGAGGTACTCGAGCTGGCCGTTCTTGCGCACCTCGGAGAGCTTTTCGGCGAGACGGTGTGCGAGCCAGATCGGGAGCGGCATGAGCTCCTTGGTCTCGGTGGTCGCGTAGCCGAACATGATGCCCTGGTCGCCGGCGCCCTGGCGGTCGAGCACGTCGTCGTCGGTCTCGTCCTCGCGCACCTCGATGGCGGTGTCGACGCCCTGTGCGATGTCGGGCGACTGTGCGCCGATCGAGATCTCGACACCGCACGAGCGGCCATCGAAGCCCTTGAGCGACGAGTCGTAGCCGATCGAGACGATCTTGTCGCGCACGATGGTCGGGATGTCGACGTAGCTCGAGGTCGTGACCTCACCCGCGACGTGCACGAGACCCGTGGTCACGAGCGTCTCGACGGCGACGCGCGCCTTCGGGTCCTCGGCGAGCATCGCGTCGAGGATGCTGTCGCTGATCTGGTCGCAGATCTTGTCGGGGTGGCCCTCGGTCACGGATTCGCTCGTGAAGAGTCGGAGCGCAGAAGTCATCGGTAGGAGTCCCAGCAGGTCGGTGGTCGAGAGGTGGTTCAGGCGAGCAGGTCGAGCAGGCGATCCGCTACAGCGGCCTTCGTTCCGGAGGCCTTGAACACTATAGCCGCGGCCCTGTCGACCACGACGACGCTGTTGCGCTCCGTTGCGAAGCCCTCGGTCCAGCCCACCCTGTTGATGACGAGATAGTCGCAGCCCTTGCGCGCGATCTTCGCGCGCCCGAGTTCGAGGAGCCTGTCGTCATCCGGCTCGGTCTCCGCGGCGAAGCCGATCACGAGCTGGTCGGCCCGCTTCGTGGCGGAGATGCCGGCGAGGATGTCGGGGTTGCGCACGAGCGTGAGCTGCAGCGTGTCGCCCTGCTGCTCCTTCTTGATCTTCGCGTCGGCCACGGACTCCGGCCGGTAGTCGGCCACGGCCGCGGCCATGATCACGACGTCGGCGTCGGGCACCGCGGCGACCGTTGCGGCCTCGAGTTCGAGCGTCGTGCTGACCTTCTGCACGTGCAGTGCGGCCGGGGCATCGATCTCGAGGTTGGCCGCGATGAGCGTGACGTCAGCACCGCGTGCGGCCGCAGCCAGGGCGATCGCGACGCCCTGCTTGCCGCTCGACCGGTTGCCGATGAATCGCACCGGGTCCAGGGGCTCGCGGGTTCCGCCTGCGGTCACGAGGATCCGCTTGCCCGCGAGGTCCTGGGTTGCGGCGAGCCGCCCCAGCGCTGCGGCGACGATCTCGTCGGGCTCCGACATCCTGCCCGGCCCTGCGTCCTTGCCGGTGAGCTGGCCGACGGCGGGTCCGACGATCGTGACGCCGCGTTCGCGGAGTGTCGCGATGTTGTGCACCGTCGCGGCGTTCTGCCACATCTCGGTGTGCATCGCAGGGGCGATCACGAGCGGCGCGGTGCTCGCGAGGATCGTGTTGCCGAGCAGGTCGTCGGCGAGACCGTTCGCGAGCTTGGCGATCGTGTTCGCCGTGGCCGGCGCGACGACGATCAGGTCGGCGGCCTGGCCGATCGCGACGTGCCGCACCTCGGCGACGCCCTCGTACAGCGACGAGTGCACCGGGTTGCGGCTGATCGCCTCGAGCGTCGGGCGTCCGACGAAGCGCAGCGCGGCCTCGGTGGCGACGACGTGCACGTCATGTCCTGCGAGCACGAGCGCCCGCGCGACGCCGACGGCCTTGTACGCGGCGATACCACCCGTGATGCCGACGACGATGTTCGCCATGGTGATCGTGCGCTTCAGTCGTCAGCGAGGGACGACTACTCGGAGCTGAGCCTCTTGAGCTCGAGCTTGTCCTCGTTGATCTCGTGCAGCGCGACCGAGAGCGGCTTGTCGTCGATCGTCGAGTCGACGAGCGGCCCGACGTTGTCGAACAGCGAACCCTCGTGCAGGTCGGCGTAGTAGTCGTTGATCTGGCGAGCGCGCTTGGACGCGAAGATCACCAGCTGGTACTTCGAGTCGACCTTCGCGAGGAGGTCGTCGATGGGCGGATCGATGATGCCCGAGTACTTGTCAGCCATGATTCTGCGCTCCTAAGCGGAATTGCCCCTGCGGGAAGTGTTCGTGCCGATGGGCACATCCATCAATTCTACGACCTTGGCGGCGGCTTCGGCGACGTCGTGGTTGACGACACGCACATCGAACTCGTCCTGGGCCGCCAATTCGACCCGCGCGGTCTCCAGACGGCGGGTCTGCTCGGCCGGATCCTCGGTGCCGCGACCGACCAGTCGGCGCACGAGTTCCTCCCAGGTCGGCGGCAGCAGGAACACGAGCAGCGCCTCCGGCATCGCCCGGCGCACGGATCGCGCGCCCTGCAGGTCGATCTCCAGCAGCACGCGGCGGCCGGCCTCGATCGCGGCATCGATCGGCGGTCGCGGCGTGCCGTACCGGTAGGAGTTGTGCACGACGGCCCACTCGAGCAGCTCGTCATCCGCGATCATCCGGTCGAACTCCGCATCGGAGACGAAGTGGTAGTGCACGCCGTCCTCCTCCCCCGGCCTGGGCTTCCGGGTCGTCGCCGAGACGCTGAGCAGCACGTCGGGGTAGTGATCCCGGATGTAGGCGGAGACCGTGCCCTTGCCGACCGCGGTGGGACCGGCGAGCACGACGAGGTGGCTGTGCTGGCGGGGCTGGCGCACGCCGAGGTAGTCGGCGAGGCGCACGCGCTGCCGGCCACCCAATCCGCCGACGCGCTTCTTGTCGGAGATGTCGAGGTCGTCGAGCAGGCGCGCGACGCGTGTGGGTCCGAGGCCCGGGATGCTGCCGAGCAGCTCGCGCACGCGGAGTCCTGCCTCGACGCTGTCGGGTTCGTTCCAGCCGTGCGCGGCGACCTCGAGGGCGGTGCGCGTGCGGTCAGCGACCTCACGCTTCACTGCGGCGCGCGCCCGTCGGGCCGCGACCGCAGCCCGGGATGCCGCGACCCGATCCACCTCGGGCGGCTCCGGCCGCGGACTCATCGCGCCACCGCCTCGCCCAGCTCGCCCGCGGCGCGCACGATCGCCTCCCTGATGCCCTCGCGCCCGGTGGACAGCACCGCACGCCCCACGTTCGCGACGACGGATGCCACGCCCTCGCCGTAGACCTCCCGAGCCTGCGCCAACTCGGCGCCCTGCTCGCCGAAGCCCGGAGCGAGCACCGGCGTGCCCATCAGGTCCGCCGGATCGAGTCCGTAGTCGCGAAGGCTCACGGTCGCGCCGATCACCACGCCGATCGACCCGAGGTCGTCCTCGCCGCGCAGCGCACCGACCTCGCGCACCACGGAGGCGGCGACGGTGCTGCCGTCGGCGGCTCCGCGACCCATGATCGCGGTCTGCGTCGCGAGGGCTTCGCGGTTCGACGTCGCCGCGAGCACGAAGAGGCCCTTGCCGAAGTGCCGCGCGTACCGGATCGGTTCGTCCAGCGATCCGACGCCCTGGTACGCGACCACGGTCATCGCGTCCACCTCGAGCGGCGAACCCGGTCGCAGCCAGGCCTCGGCGTACGCGGCGACCGTCGATCCGATGTCGCCGCGCTTGACGTCGGCGATCACGAGCAGCTCGGCGTCCCGTGCGCGGGCGATGACCCGCTCGAGGGCGGCGTAGCCGGCCGCGCCGTGGCGCTCGTAGAAGGCGATCTGGGGTTTGACGATGCCGATGGTGCCGGCGGCGGCATCCACGGCCCGCAAGCCGAACTCGCGCGCGCCCTCCGCGTTGTCCTCGAGGCCCCATTGGTCGAGCAGGCTCGCGTGGGCGTCGATGCCGAGGCACAGGTGACCGACCGCCTCGAAGGTGGCGGCCAGACGGTCTCCGAACGTGGCGTCAGGCACTGAGCAGCTTCTCCTTCCGCACCCGGTCGTACTCCTGCAGGCTCGTGACCTCGAAGCCGTCCCGGATTGCTTCGAAGGATGCCACGGCGGCCCCCAACTGCGCGATCGTCGTGAACAGCGGCTTGTCCGCGGCGACCGTGGCGGTGCGGATCTCGTAGCCGTCGGCCCGCGCGCTGCGGCCGCTCGGGGTGTTGATCACGACATCCACCTCGCCGCCGTTGATGAGCTCGACGATGGATGGCTCGCCCTCCACCACCTCCTGCCCCATGAAGTACTTGCGCACGATCCGGGCCTCGATGCCATTGCGGGCGAGCACCTCGGCGGTGCCCTCGGTCGCCAGGATCTTGAACCCGAGCTGGCTGAGCCGCAGCACCGGGAGCACGATCGCGCGCTTGTCGCGGTCGGCGACCGAAACGAACACCGCGCCGCTCGCCGGCAGGCCGCCGTAGGCAGCCTCCTGGCTCTTCGCGAACGCCTTCGGGAAGTTCGAGTCGATGCCCATCACCTCGCCGGTCGAGCGCATCTCCGGACCGAGCACCGAGTCGACGACGTGCCCCTCGACCGTACGGAACCGCTTGAACGGCAGCACGGCCTCCTTCACCGAGACCGGTGAGTCGAGCGGCACGATCGACCCGTCCTGGGCCGGGAGCATGCCGTCGGCGACGAGCGAGCGGATGCTGCGCCCGACCATGATGAGCGACGCGGCCTTCGCGAGCGGGATCCCGAGCGCCTTCGACACGAACGGCACCGTGCGGCTCGCCCTCGGGTTCGCCTCGAGCACGTAGAGCACGCCCTGCCCGATCGCGAACTGCACGTTGAGCAGGCCCATGACGCCGATGCCCTTCGCGATCGCGAGTGTGGCATCCCGCACCCGGTTGATCACGTCGCGGCCGAGGGTGACGGGCGGCAGGGTGCACGCCGAGTCGCCGGAGTGGATCCCGGCCTCCTCGATGTGCTCCATCACACCGCCGACGTACAGCTCGGTGCCGTCGTAGAGCGCGTCGACGTCGATCTCGATCGCGTCATCCAGGAACCGGTCGACGAGCAGCGGGGATCCCGGCGCGATGATCGCCTGTCCTTCGATGCGCACGAAATAGTCGGCGAGCGACTCGGTGTCGTACACGATCTCCATGCCGCGGCCGCCGAGCACGTGGCTCGGGCGCACGAGCACGGGGTATCCGATGTGCTCCGCGATGGCGATCGCCTCGTCGCGGTTGGTGGCGGTGCCGTTCTTGGGGGCGAGGAGGCCCGCGTCATCCAGAATTTTCGAGAACAGCCCGCGCTCCTCGGCGAGGTCGATGGCCTCGGGGGTCGTGCCGAGGATCGGGATGCCCGCATCCTTCAGTCCCTGCGCGAGCCCGAGTGCCGTCTGGCCGCCGAGCTGCACGACCACCCCGACCAGCTCCCCGGACTGGGATTCGGCATGGATGACCTCGAGCACGTCCTCCAGCGTGAGCGGTTCGAAGTACAGGCGGTCGCTCGTGTCGTAGTCGGTGGAGACCGTCTCGGGGTTGCAGTTGATCATGATCGTCTCGAACCCGGCGTCGTGCAGGGCGAAGGATGCGTGCACGCACGAGTAGTCGAACTCGACGCCCTGCCCGATGCGGTTCGGTCCCGATCCGAGGATGACTACCTTCCGGCGCTCGGAGGGGATGACCTCGGTCTCCCAGTCGTAGCTCGAGTAGTGGTACGGCGTGAGCGCCGGGAACTCCCCCGCGCAAGTGTCGACCGTCTTGAACACCGGTCGCACGCCGAGGTTCCAGCGGTGAGTGCGCACTTCGGCCTCGGTCAGGCCGCGCAGCTCGGCGATCTGCAGGTCGGAGAAGCCGTGATCCTTGGCCAGGCGCAGCAGGTCCGCGTCGAGCCCGCTGAAGCCTGCGATCTCGCCCGCGACCTCGTTGATGAGCACGATCTGGTCGATGAACCAGGGGTCGATGCCGGTCGCGCGGTAGACGTCATCCACCGTCGCGCCCGCTCGCAGCGCCTGCTGCACGGTGACGATCCGACCGTCGGTGGGGATGGATGCCACGGCCAGCAGCTCGTCCTTGGCGCCGGGTTCGCCCTTCCAGTGGAAGCTGCTCCCCCGCTTCTCGAGCGAGCGCAGCGCCTTCTGCAGGGCCGTGGAGTAGTTGCGGCCGATCGCCATCGCCTCGCCGACCGACTTCATGGTGGTCGTCAGGCGGGTATCGGCGGCCGGGAACTTCTCGAACGCGAACCGCGGCACCTTCACGACGACGTAGTCGAGCGTCGGCTCGAAGGAGGCCGGCGTGACCTTGGTGATGTCGTTCGGGATCTCGTCGAGCCGGTAGCCGATCGCGAGCTTCGCGGCGATCTTCGCGATCGGGAAGCCCGTGGCCTTCGAGGCGAGCGCACTCGACCGTGACACCCGCGGGTTCATCTCGATGACGATGACCCGGCCGGTGTCGGGGTGCACCGCGAACTGGATGTTGCAGCCGCCGGTGTCGACGCCGACCGCCCGGATGATGTCGATGCCGATGTCGCGCAGGTTCTGGTACTCGCGGTCGGTGAGCGTCAGCGCGGGAGCGACCGTGATCGAGTCGCCGGTGTGCACGCCGACCGGGTCGACGTTCTCGATCGAGCAGACGACCACGGTGTTGTCGGCCGTGTCGCGCATCAGCTCGAGCTCGTACTCCTTCCACCCGAGGATCGATTCCTCGAGCAGCACCTCGGTGGTCGGGCTCTGGTGCAGACCGTCGGAGACCATGCGCTCGAGCTCCGGACGGTTGTACGCGAACCCGGATCCGAGGCCGCCCATCGTGAAGCTCGGGCGGATCACCAGCGGGTAGCCGAGGTCCTCCGCGAAGTGGATGGCCTCCTCGACGGTGTGGGCGATGTGGCTCCGGGCGACGTCGGCTCCGGCATCCAGCACCAGCTGCTTGAAGATCTGGCGGTCCTCGCCCTTGTTGATCGCCTCGAGGTTGGCCCCGATCAGCTCGACGCCGTACTTCTCGAGCACGCCGTGCTCGTGCAGCTGGATCGCCGCGTTGAGCGCGGTCTGCCCGCCGAGCGTCGCGAGGATCGCGTCGGGCTTCTCCTTCGCGATGATCGACTCGATCACCTCCCACGTGATCGGCTCGATGTAGGTCGCGTCGGCGAAGTCGGGGTCGGTCATGATCGTGGCCGGGTTGGAGTTGATCAGGATGACGCGGACGCCCTCCTCACGCAGCACCCGGCAGGCCTGCGTGCCCGAGTAGTCGAACTCGCACGCCTGCCCGATCACGATCGGGCCTGAGCCGATCACGAGCACGGAGTTGATGTCGGGGCGCTTAGGCATTGCCGTCCTTGCTGTGGCGGCTGTGGTGGTCGGACTGGGCCGCGACCACCAGTTCGCGGAATCGGGTGAACAGGTAGTTGGCGTCGTGCGGTCCGGCGGCGGCCTCGGGGTGGTACTGCACCGAGAACGCGGGGATGTCGAGCGCGTTGAGTCCCTCGACCACGTTGTCGTTGAGGTTCACGTGGCTCACTTCGACGCGGCCGAAGCCGGCCGGGGAGTCCGTGACCTGCCCGATCGGGGCGTCGACGGCGAAGCCGTGGTTGTGGCTCGTGATCTCGGTGCGGCCGGTCGCGACATCCACCACCGGCTGGTTGATGCCGCGGTGTCCGAACGGCAGCTTGTAGGTGCCGAACCCGAGCGCACGACCGAGCAGCTGGTTGCCGAAGCAGATGCCGAAGAACGGGATGTCGGCGCGCAGGATGCCCTGCAGCAGCTCGACGTGGCGGTCGGAGGCCCCCGGGTCGCCCGGCCCGTTGGAGAAGAACGCCCCCACCGGCTGGAGCGCGAGCACCCCGTCGAGCGTGACGGACTGCGGCAGCACGTGCACGTCGAAGCCCTGCCCCGCCAGGTAGTTGAGGGTCGAAGTCTTCACTCCGAGATCGAGCACCGCGAGGTTCCCGATCCGATCCGCGGTGGCGGGCACGACGTAGCCGTCCACGGTCGAGACCTCGGCGGACAGGTTGCGGCCGGCCATCTGCTCGCCCGACGTGACGATGGCGAGCTGCTCGTCGGCGCTCAGCGTTGCGTCGGGGCCACTGAACACGCCGCCGCGCATGGCGCCGGCGTCGCGCAGCCGGCGGGTCACGGCGCGCGTGTCGATGCCCGAGATGCCCACGATCCCGTCGCGCACGAGCTGGTCGTCGAGGCTGCCGTCGGCGCGGTGGTTCGACACGATGCGGGAGGGGTCGCGCACGACGTATCCCGAGACCCAGATGCGGCTGGACTCCGGATCCTCGTCGTTGACTCCGGTGTTGCCGATGTGCGGCGCGGTCATCACGACGATCTGGCCGGCATAGCTCGGGTCGGTCAGGGTCTCCTGGTAGCCGGTCATCCCGGTGGCGAACACGACCTCGCCGAGGGTGCGCCCCCGGGCGCCGTAGGCGCGACCGGTGTAGCGGGTGCCGTCCTCGAGCACGAGCACCGCGGGATCGGTGGTGAAGGTCATGAGGTCTTCCCCTCGGTGGTGGGCACGATGGTTCCGACCGCGGCATCGAAGGCCTCCGGGTCGCGAAGTCGGAAGTAGCTGTCGAGTCCGGTCACGGTGCCGCCGGTTGCGGCGAGCTGCCAGGCGATGAGGTTGAGCCCGTCCTCCTCGACGCCGCGGTCGATGGTCCAGCTCGCCCTCCGGGCGGCGAGCAGGTCGGACTTCGGGATGAACCAGGGGTCGCTTCCGACCAGCGTGACGACCAGTCCGCGCTCGGCGACGAGCAGCGAACCCTCGGCGCGGAAGCCGAACGGCCGGATCGCGACGCGCTGCAGCCGCTGGTCGGCGAGGGTCGTGGCGAGGTACAGGCCGGGGAACACGCCGATGCTCGCCCCAACGTCCTCGGGCACGGGCCGCGGCGCGCCGATCCCCGCCTGGCGGCGCTTGCGACGCTGCCAGCTCACGACCATGAGGCCGAGCAGCACCAGCCCGAGCAGGATGAAGAGCGCCAGTCCCAGTTCCCTAGGCATTGCGCACCTCCTCGGCGGGCAGCAGCTCGCCGTCGAGCACGGTCGCGCGTCCGTCGTGGATCGTGGCGATGACCTGGCCGGGCAGGGTGCGACCGAGGTACGGCGAGTTCACACCCTTGCCGCGAAGCTGCCCGACGCCGAACTCACGGGTGACCGACGGGTCCACGAGGGTGAGGTTCGCCGGCGTTCCGGGCTCGAAGGGGCGTGCGTAGCCGTCGAGCCGGCCGATCTCGGCGGGCTTGGATGACAGCACGCGCGCGACATCCGCCCACCCGAGCATCCCGGTGTCGACCACCGCCGCCTGCACGACGGACAGCGCCGACTCGAGTCCCACCATGCCGTTCGCGGCCTCGTCCCACGCGCACTCCTTGGCCTCGAGCGGATGCGGGGCGTGGTCGGTCGCGACGATGTCGATCGTGCCGTCCGCGAGGGCCGCGCGCAGCGCTTCGACGTCCTCGTCCCGGCGCAGCGGCGGGTTGACCTTGAACCTCGAGTCGTACCCGGCGGCGAGTTGCTCGGTCAGCAGCAGGTGGTGCGGCGTGACCTCGGCCGTGACGTCGATGCCGCGCGCCTTCGCCCAGCGGATGACGTCCACCGATCCCGCGGTCGACACGTGGCAGACGTGCAGGCGAGCACCCACGTGGCCGGCGAGCAGCACGTCCCGCGCGATGATCGCCTCCTCGGCGACGGCGGGCCAGCCCGCGAGTCCGAGTTCGCCCGAGAGCTCGCCCTCGTTCATCTGCGCGCCGATCGTGAGCCGCGGCTCCTGTGCGTGCTGTGCAATGACCCCGCCGAACGTCGCGACGTACTCGAGTGCGCGGCGCATGAGCAGCGCGTCGTGCACGCAGTGGCCGTCGTCCGAGAACACCCGCACCCTCGCGCGGGACTGGGCCATCGCGCCGATCTCGCTGAGCTGCTCCCCGGCCAGGCCCGCGGTCACGGCGCCGATCGGTCGGACGGTGACGTAGCCGTGCTGCTCGCCGAGCGACTGCACCTGCTCGACCACCCCGGCGGTGTCCTGCACGGGCATCGTGTTGGCCATCGCGAAGACGGCGGTGAATCCGCCGATCGCCGCGGCGCGCGATCCGGTGAGCACGGTCTCGCTCTGCTCGAAGCCGGGCTCGCGCAGGTGGGTGTGCAGGTCGACGAGCCCAGGGAGTGCGGTGAGGCCGGCGGCATCCACCGTCCTGCGGGTCGAGGCCGTCGAGACCTCGCCGACGAACTGGCCGTCCTCAATGAAGAGGTCCTTGGTCGTGCCGTCGGGCAGGGTCGCGCCCGTGATGACGATGCTCATGCCACACCACTTCCGGTGAGTACGTGAAACAGCACGGCCATCCTTATCGAAACCCCGTTGGCGACCTGCTCGAGCACGGTGGACCGCGCCGAGTCGGCCGCCATGGCCGAGATCTCCAGGCCGCGATTCATCGGGCCGGGGTGCATGACCATCGTATCCGCGGGCAAGCGGGCAAGCCGCTCGTCGTCGAGACCCCACTCGCGGCTGTACTCGCGCGCGTTGGGGAAGAAGGCGGCGTGCATCCGCTCGGCCTGGATGCGCAGCATCATGATGACGTCGGGGCCGGAGTCGACCGCGGCATCGAGGTCGTGCGCGGTCTCGACCGGCCACGCGTCGACCCCGGTCGGAAGCAGCGTGCCGGGCGCGATCAGGGTCACCTCGGCGCCGAGGGTCGTGAGCAGCCAGACGTTCGAACGGGCGACCCTCGAGTGCAGGATGTCGCCGACGATGGTCACCCGCACCCCCGCCAGGTCCCGTCCGCGCGCCGCCCCACCGTGCAACCGCCGCCGGATGGTGAACGCATCGAGCAGCGCCTGGGTGGGATGCTCGTGCGTGCCGTCCCCCGCATTCACGACGCCCGCGTCGATCCAGCCCGACTCGGCGAGCACGCGCGGTGCACCGGATGATCCGTGCCGTATCACGACGGCATCCGCCCCCATCGCGGCCAGCGTCTGCGCGGTGTCCTTGAGGCTCTCGCCCTTCGACACGCTCGAACCCTTGGCGCTGAAGTTGATCACGTCGGCCGACAGCCGCTTGGCGGCGACCTCGAATGAGACCCGGGTGCGGGTCGAGTCCTCGAAGAACAGGTTCACGACCGTGCGCCCACGCAGGGTCGGGAGCTTCTTCACCTCGCGGTCGGCGACGTCGGCCATGTCCTCGGCGATGTCGAGGATGCGCGATCGCCTCATCCCGGGTGAGGTCCTTCGTGCTCAGCAGGTGCTTCATCCCTCGATCGCTCACCTCCTCGGCGTCCATCGATCTCGGTCAGGCGCACGTTGATGCGCTCGGTCTTCGAGGTGGGCAGGTTCTTGCCCACGAAGTCGGCCCGGATCGGCAGTTCGCGGTGGCCGCGGTCGACGAGCGCGGCGAGTCGCACCGACGCGGGACGCCCGAGGTCGCTCAGCGCGTCGAGCGCCGCCCGGATGGTGCGGCCCGAGAACAGCACGTCGTCGACGAGCACGACCGTTCGGCCGTCGATCCCGCCCGCCGGGATCTGCGTCGGCGACGGCGCGCGCGTGGGCTGCTTGGCGAGATCGTCGCGGTACATCGTCACGTCGAGCGCGCCGACCACCGCGGCGCCGGGCTCGATGGACTCGAGGATGTCGCCGATCCGACGGGCGAGCACGACCCCGCGCGTCGGGATGCCAAGGATGACGAGACCCGAGGAGGAACGGTCGGACTCGAGGATCTCGTGGGAGATCCGAGTCAACGCTCGTGCGATGTCAGCGTCGTGCAGCACGGTGCGTGCAGCCAACCTGACCCCCTTCCCCGCCTCTCCGGACGGAACTTAAAGGAAATCTTCTGGGTCGAGTATAGCTACCCCCAGCGGCGCAGCAGGTACCGCTCGAGGAGCCCGATCAGGGCATCCGTCGTCTTGCCGAGGATGCCGAGCAGGATGATCGTCAGGAACATCCGGTCGACCCGCCCGTTGTTCTGCGAGTCCACGAGCAGGAAGCCGAGTCCCATGGATGACGCGATCAGCTCCGCCGCGACGAGGAACAGCCACGACTGCGCGAGCGCGAGCCGCAGGCCGGACACGACGCTCGGGATGACCGCGGGCAGCTGCACTCGCTGCAGCAGCGCCATCCGTCCGAGGCCGTACGCGTGCCCGAGCTCGACGAGCTGCGGATCCACGTGCCGGAGCGCACCGGCGACCGTCGTGTAGACCGGGAACAGTGCTCCGATCGCGATCAGGATGACCTTGGAGTCCTCGTTGATGCCCACGTAGAGGATGAGCAGCGGCACCCAGGCGAGCGACGGCACCGCCCGGAATCCGCCGATGGTCGGTGCGAAGAAGGCGCTGGCGAGCCGCGAGAGACCGACCACGGATCCGAGCACGAGCCCGATGACCGAGCCGATCGCGAATCCGAGCAGCACGCGCTGCACCGAGATGCCGATGTAGGGCAGCAGGAGCCCGCGCTGGAACAGGTCCACGCCGGCCAGCCAGACTGCGGTGGGTGACGGGAAGCGGTACGCCTCGACCAAGCCGCTCACCGACACGAGCTGCCACGTGCCGAGGAGGACCAGTGGGAGCACGGCGCCGAGGGCGATCATCCACGGCCGTCGCCGCACGCTGCGTGCTGAGCGCGACTTCGCAGCCGCCTCGGAGTTGATCGAGGCGGCTGCGAGGTCGAGCTGGTTCTGGATGCTACTCAATGCGCGCCGGGTCCGCCGCTTCGACGAAGGTCGTGTTGAACAGGGAGTCGAGCGCTGCGTCGATCAGGTCCTGGCTCGCGACATCCCCGGACTCGACGAAGATCGGGCCGATGAACTCGAGCACCGCGTACTGCGCGTCACCGGGCACCGGGTCGACCTCGAGGTTGGTGCGGTCGATCAGCACCGACTCGGCGATCGAGACGTCGATCCCCGCGACCCCGGCGAGGATCGCCGCGGTGTCCTCGGGGTTCTCGATCGCCCAGGCACGCGCCTTCTCGTACGCGTCGACGACGAGCTGGGCGAGGTCCGGGTGCTCCGAGATGAACGACTCGGTCGCATTCAGGAAGCCGTAGCTGTTGAAGTCGATGTTGTCGTAGATGATCTTCGAGCCGGCGGTGGTCACCGAGGTGGACAGCAGCGGATCGAGACCCGGACCACGCGTCGACCGCGCCGCTCTCGAGCGCGGCCTTGCCGTCGGCGTGCTGCAGGTTCTGCACGTTGACGTCGGCGAGCGTGAGCCCCGCCTCGGCCAGGGCCTGGAGCAGGAAGAAGTACGGGTCGGTGCCCTTGGTCGCGGCGATCGACTTGCCGGCGAGGTCCTCGACCTCGGTGATCGACGAGCCGGCGGGCACGAGGATGGCGGCCCAGTTCGGCTGCGAGTAGATGTCGATGGTCTGGATCGGCGAGCCGTTCGAGCGGGCCAGGAGCGCCGCGCTTCCGGCCGTGGACCCGACGTCGATGGCGCCGGCGCGGAGCGCCTCGTTCGCCTTGTTGGAGCCGGCGGACTGGATCCAGTTGATCGTCACGTCGCCCCCGGTCGCCGCCTCGAGCCAGCCCTCCTCCTTGATGATGAGGCTGAGCGGGTTGTAGGTGGCGAAGTCGATGTTCAGCACATCCGAGCTCCAGCCCTCCTGTGCCGTGGGCTCGGGGTCCGGCTGCGTCACCGCTGAGCCCTCGCCTGCGCACCCGGTCAGCGCGATGGCCGTTGCGGCGGCGATCGCGGTGAGCGTGAACGGGATGGTGCCTCGGAACCTCGTGCGTGTCATGTCGTCCTCAGAAGGTGTGTGCAGGGTGATGGGTGGAGACGCCGAGCCCCACGAGGAGCTCGGCGCGAAGGTGGGCAAGTGCAGCGTCACCGCGATCGCGCGGCCGGCGGCCGGGAACGGTGACGATCCGGAGCACGGTCGCGCCGGAGTTCTTGGGGTAGCCGGGCTCCTCGCCGAGCAGCACGACGCGGTCGGCGAGGTAGAGCGCCTCGTCGACGTCGTGCGTGACGAACAGGATGGTCGCCGGTTCGGACGAGTGGATGTCGAGCAGGAGGTCCTGCATCCGCAGCCGCGTCAGCGCATCGAGCGCGCCGAACGGCTCGTCGAGCAGCAGCACGCCCGGATTGCGAGCGAGCGCACGGGCGAGCGATGCGCGCTGCGCCATCCCGCCGGAGATCTGGCGGGGCCGCAGTCGCGCGGCGGCATCGAGCTGCACGAGGTCGAGCAGTTCAGCAACCCTCGCTGCGCTCTCCTGCCGCGCAGTGCCGGGCGGAACCCCGAGCCGGACGTTCTGCTCGATCGACTGCCACGGCAGCAGCCGCGGCTCCTGGAACGCCACCGCGCAGCGCTGGTCGACTCCGACGGGCGCCGTGCCGTCGATCGTGACGGTGCCCTCGTCCGGGTGGTCGAGTCCGCTGACCTGGCGCAGGAGCGTGGACTTCCCGCTGCCCGATGCACCGATCAGCGCCACGATCTCGCCGGGAGCGATCTCGAGATCGACCTCGCGGAGCACCCGGCGCTGCGCGCCGTCGGCGGTGAACGATCGTCCGACGTCCCGCAGCGACACCGGAAGCGCGCGAGCGGGGGCGTCGACGGCGGGCATGTGGTCAAGGTATGGGAGTGTCCGGCTCGGGACGAATCGGGGCGTAACACCGCGTCACGCCGGGCGCCGCGACATCCCGATGTCAATTATTCTTGACATAGCTTCGTCCGTGCCCTACCTTCGCAATGTCAGCAATGTTTGACATTGAGCGAATGGAGCAATCGTGTCCTACGAAGAGAAGGCCGTGTGGGTGCAGGGCATCGTCGCGGTGCTCGGCTACGCGGTGTACGTGGTGATCATCCTCAGCAGGGCCGATGGCGGCCCGCTCGTCGATGTCCCGTACGTCGACGTGCTGCTCTGGACGATCGGCGCCGCCATCGTGGCCGCCATCATCGCGAGCATCATCGTCGGGATCTTCAGCGGAGGTGGTCACGGCAAGAACGTCAAGGACCAGCGCGATCGCCAGATCTACCGCTACGGCGAGGCGACCGGCTCGTCGTTCGTCGTGATCGGTGCCCTCGGCGCGCTCATCCTCGCGATGCTCGAGGTGGACTGGTTCTGGATCGCGAACCTGCTGTACCTGTGCTTCGTGCTCTCCGCGATCCTCGGCTGGCTCGCGAAGGCCGGCGCCTACCGCCGAGGTCTTCCGGAATGGTGAAGCCGACCAGGGTCACCAACTCGATCCGCACCCTTGCGCGGTGACCTCACCCAGGCCGAGCTCGCCGACCGCATCGGGATGACGCGCCAGACCGTGATCGCGATCGAGCAGGGCCGCTACTCCCCCTCGCTCGAGGTCGCATTCCAGATCGCTCGCGAACTGAACCAGCCGCTCGACGCGGTGTTCCACTACCCGAACCAGCAGAGTCCGGAGGAATCCTGATGAAGGCCATCGTCCACGACACGTACGGCGAGGCGGACGTGCTCCACCTCGCAGAGGTCCCCGTTCCGACTCCGAAGGACGACGAGGTCCTCCTGCGCGTTCATGCTGCGGGCATCGAGATGAGCGTCTGGCACCTCATGACCGGGCGTCCGTACCTCGTGCGTCTGGTGAGCGGACTGCGCGCACCCAGGGCGCGCATTCGGGGCGCGGATGTCGCGGGCACCGTCACCGCGATCGGCTCCGGCGTCACGACCCTGGCCGTGGGCGACGAGGTCTTCGGCACCTGCAACGGATCCCTCGCCGAGTTCGCCACCGCGAAGGCCGCAGAACTCACGCTCGCTCCCGCGACGCTCACGCACGACGAGGCCGCGTCGATCCCGGTCGCCGGATGCGCCGCCCTCCACGCCATCCAGAAGGCCGAGGTGAGCCCGGGCCAGCCCGTGCTCGTGATCGGCGCAGGCGGATCCGTCGGCCAGTTCGCGCTGCAGCTCGCCACGGCGCGCGGCGCGCACGTCACCGGCGTCGGCAGCACGCGCAGCGTCGAGTTCATCCGCTCGCTCGGTGCGGATGCCGTGATCGACTACACGGTCGACCGGTTCGAGGACGCCGGCGAGCAGTACGACGTGATCATCGACATCGGCGGCAACCGCCCGCTGTCGAGCCTGCGTCGCTGCCTCACGTCCAACGGGACGCTCGTCATCGTGGGTGCGGAGACCGACGGGAGGCTCGCGGGCGGCACCGGACGCATCCTGCTCGCGCCGATCGTGTCGATGTTCACGCGCCAGCGGCTCATCCCGCTCGTCTCCGGCCAGCCGACGGCGACACTCGACGCCCTGCGCGAGGTGATCGATGCGGGCGCGGTCCGTCCGAGGATCGCGCGGGTCTGGCCACTCGAGCAGGCGCCGGATGCCGTGCGGGAGCTCACCGCGAAGCGTCTCAACGGTCGCGTGGTGGTCTCGGTCGGGGGCTAACCCCCGAGTAAGGCTCGCCTGTCTATCGGCGCGCGGCGGCGCGTCGATAGTATGCGTCCCGGCGGCCTCCGCCGCCCCTCAACCTCCAGGGAGTCACCGTGCGCAAGGCCTACTTCTTCACCACCGTTCTGCTGCTCATCTCGGTCATCGTCCAGTTCTACTTCGCCGCGATGGGAATCTTCGGCCCAGAGGAGCCGAGCCTGTTCGTCTTCCACTCGATCAACGGCCAGGTCGTGCTGCCTGCGCTGTCGCTGCTCGCCGTGCTCTTCGCCGCGCTCTCGAAGGCGGGCGTCCGCACCGTGCTGCTGACGGCGCTGCCGATCCTGCTGGTCGCCGTGCAGATCCTGCTGTTCATCCTGGCCGGAGCGCTCACCGGCACGTCCATCGAGGCGCCCAACGTGCCCGGCGCGATCATCCTCGGCCTGCACGCGATCAACGGCTTGGCGATCCTGTTCGTGATCGTCACGGTCATGCGCCGCGCTCGCGCCCGCGCGTACGGCACGGACGTCGACACCACCACTCCGGCCGCCGCCGCGTGACCTCGGGCCTCACCGGCGCCTGGCTCGCATTCGTCCTGCTCCAGGCGGTCGCCTGGATCGGGGCGTGCGTGCTCGGCGCCGGTGTGGCACCGCTCAGCCCCCCTCGACGTGCACTCGCGCTCGTCGGTGTCGGCACACTGGCGACGCTCGCGGCGATCGGCGCTGCGATCGTGGCCGCCACGATGGCCGGCATCTCGTGGTCGTTCGCCGCGGAGAAGCTGATCGTCGCCGCACCGATCGGTGTGCTCTCATCGGTCGCGGCCACCGCGTTCCTGCTGCGGGCCCTGATCCGATCGCGTCGCGGTGACACCGATGCCGCGACCGGTCGCATGGGCGTGCTGGTGGCCGCCGCCCTCGGCGCCGCAGTCGCCCCTGCAGCGCTGCTGCTGATCGGCGGGGTGGTCACGCCCGCCGCCGCACTCTCACTCGCCGCAGCGTGGGCGGTGGGGACCGCGATCGCGCTCCTGGTCGGGTTCGGCCGGCCACGTCGCGCCGTCATCGCCACCAGCGCGGCCGCCGCACTCTGCGTCGGGCTGCTCGTGCTGTTCACGGTGTTCGGCCCGAGCAGCGCCGCGCCGGCCTCCGCGAGCCACCACCTGATCGAGTCGGGCGTGGACGACGGACCCACGGTCTCGGTCGTCGACCTGCGCGAGGACGACATTGGCACGGCGACCGAGCGGTTCGAGCTCGAAGCACGGCACGAGACCATCACGCTGCCGGGTGGCGGCGCATTCGACGCGATCACGTTCGGTTCACTGCCCGGTCCCGCGATCGTCGTGCAGCAGGGCGAGCTCGTCGAGGTCACGCTCACCAACCGGGATGTCGCCGAGGGCGTCACCCTGCACTGGCACGGGTATGACGTGCCCAACGGCGACGACGGCGTCGCCGGCGTCACCCAGGACGTGGTCGGCATCGGCGAGTCCTTCACGTACCGCTTCGTTGCCGACGAGCCCGGGTCGTACTGGTACCACACGCACCAGGGCGCGCTCGAGGGGATCACCCGCGGGCTCTACGGAAGCCTCACCGTGCTGCCGGACTCCGGGCCGGTCGACACCGTGGAGGTCACGGCGCTCATCCACTCCATCGGCGGGACCATGCTGCTCGGCGACACCGAGGTGCTCGACGTACCCGTGACCGAGCACGACACCCGCGTGCGTCTCGCGAACACCGACCAGACCCCGCGACGCCTCGTGCTCGACGGCGACGTACGGCTGGCCGCGATCGACGGCCAGGAGCTCGGCGCTCCGGTCGACGTCCCTGCCGGTACGGTTCTCCGCATCCCCGCCGGTGGCCGGCTCGACCTGCTCGTCGCCCCTGGCGCTGCCACGGCGCTCGCGGTCGAGGGCGGCAAGGGCAGCGGCATGACGTTCGGCGGCGCCTCCGACGTGCCGAAACTCTCGTTCGCCGGCCCGGAGTTCGATGTGCTGGATGCCGCGACCGGCGCCCTGCCGTCCTGGACGAGCGGCCCGTTCGACGTCGAGGGCGTCCAGATCCTCGACCGGCTCGTGCGCGTCGTGGACGGCTTCCCCAGACTCGCGGACACCATCAACGGCGCCGCATTCCCGTTCATCGACCCGATCGTGGTGACCGAGGGGGATGTGGTCAGGGTCACGATCGAGAACCGCGGCACCGAGACGCACCCGATGCACCTGCACGGGCATCACGCCGTCGTGCTCTCCCGCAATGGCATCGTGCCGGATGGCGCCCTCTGGCTGGACTCGATCGACGTGCGACCGGGCGACATCTGGGTCGTCGCCTTCGTCGCGGACAACCCGGGGCTCTGGATGGACCACTGCCACAACCTCGAGCACGCACGCGACGGCATGGTCATGCACCTCGCGTACGAGGCTGTGACCTCACCGTTCGAGCTCGGCGGGGTGCACGGCAACGACCCGGAGTAGGCCGCTGGGCGCTATCGGGTAGCGGCGATCCGACCGAGCAGCCCGTTGATGAACCCGGCGGAGTCCTCGGTGCTGAGGCTCCGAGCGGCTTCGACCGCCTCCGAGATCGCGACGCCGTCCGGCACCTCGTCGTTGAACGAGATCTCCCAGATGCCGATGCGCACGAGAGCGCGATCGATCGCCGGCATCCTCGCGATCGTCCAGCCCTGGGCGTAGGTCTCGATCAGTTCGTCGATCTCGGCGCGGTGATCATCCACACCCGTCACGATCTGCCGGGCGTACTCCCACGACGGCTTCGGTTCGGTGGCGGCACGGACGTCCTCGACGGCGATCGCCGCGGCGATCGACTCACCGCGCACGTCGGCGCCGTACAGCAGGTCGAGGGCGCGCTTGCGCGCCTTGCTGCGGGCGCCCACTAGAGCGCCCTCATGGCTTCGGCAGGCATGCCTCAGACCCGACCGAGGTAGCTTCCGTCGCGGGTGTCCACCTTCACCTTCGTGCCCTGCTCGAGGAACAGCGGAACCTGGATCTCGTACCCGGTCTCGACGGTCGCGGGCTTGGTGCCACCGGTCGAGCGGTCGCCCTGCAGGCCCGGCTCCGTGTAGGTGATCTCGAGGATGACCGACGCGGGCAGTTCGACGTAGAGCGGGTCGCCGTTGTGCAGGGCGATCGTCACATCCTGGTTCTCGAGCATGAACTTCACGGCGTCGCCGACCTGCGGCGGGGTGAGCGTGATCTGGTCGTATGTGCCCTTGTCCATGAAGACGAAGTTCTCGCCGTCCTGGTACAGGTACTGGAAGTCGGCACGGTCGACGGTCTCGACCTCGATCTTCGCGCCGGCGTTGAACGTGCGGTCGACGACCTTGCCGGTCATGACGTTCTTGACCTTGGTGCGCACGAACGCGCCGCCCTTGCCGGGCTTGACGTGCTGGAACTCGATGACGGTCCACAGTCCGCCGTCCATGTTGAGGACGACGCCGTTCCTGATGTCAGCGGTGGAGTCAGCCATGGTGGTCCTTCTGCTTGTGGGGTGGCTTCGGGCGAGGTGCGCGCGAGCCGACGAACGAGTCTACCGGGTCGAGCGGGTCAGCCCACGCGGCGGCGGATCAGGTCGAGCGCGAGCGAGTACGAGTCGAAGTGGAATCCGGCGATCACGCCCGTGGCGACCCCGGAGATCACGCTCGTGTGGCGGAACTCCTCGCGGGCGTGCGGGTTGGACAGGTGCACCTCGATGAGCAGGAGGCCCGCCTTGGTGACGAGCGCCGCGGCATCCCGCAGTGCGTACGAGTAGTGCGTGAAGGCAGCAGGGTTCAGGATGACGTGCGCGCCGGCATCCACCGCCCCATGCAGCCACCCGATGAGCTCGGCCTCGTCGTCCGTCTGGCGCAGGTCGACCTCAAGCCCGCCCGCCTCCCCCGCGAGCCGCTCGCGCAGGTCGTCGAGGGAACCGGTGCCGTAGACGTCGGGCTCGCGACTGCCGAGGCGGCCGAGGTTCGGTCCGTTGAGGACGAGCACGCTGGTCATGGCACCACTGTATCGGCGGGCCCCTTGATCGCCGTGCCGTAGACGACGTAGTGCCAGGATGCCGGCACGGCGCGATTGAACACGCGCGCGTCGGCGCGCGCGAGCGACTCCCGCTGCCCTTCCGACCGGCCGAACAGCGCGAGCACCCCGGTCGCCCCGATCTTCACGTCACGGAACGGCGCGAGGAACTCGCGCAGGTCGCGCAGCGTGAGGTACTGCCACTTCGGCACGCCGCGGCGCCGGTAGGCGACCGAGCGCGCGAGGCGATGCAGCGGGGTGCCGCGCAGGTTCTCGGCGAAGATGAGCCGACCGCCCGGCCTGAGCGCGCGGTGGATCTGCACGAGCGCCTCGCGCTGGAGCTCGCGGCCGCCGAACGGGATGCCACCGAGCACCGACTTGAACACGACGAGGTCGAACGCGTTCTCGTATGGCAGTGCAGCGACATCCAGGTCGAGGTAGGTCACGCGATCGGCGACACCGTGCCGCTCGTGCGTCGGACGAGCCTGCTCCTCGGTCTTGTCGAGGTTCGACGTCGTGACGTTGTGGCCCTGCAGTGCGAGCCACAGCGACGGTCCACCCGGCCCCGCGCCGACCTCGAGCACGTCGAGCGGACCGCCCATGGGTTCGACGTGGCGTTCCCAGAACCTGATGGCCGTCGACCAGGTGGCAACGTCCCAGCCGGCGACGTCCACCATGAGGGCGTCGTCGATCGCCATCAGGCCCTCGCCTCGATCGCGAGCGTGATGCCGAAGCCGACCAGGATGCCGCCGGTCACCCGGTCGATGATGCGCGCCGACCGCGGGCTCGAGAGCCACCGCCGCGCGAATTGCGTCGCGAAGATGATGGCCGTGAACCAGACCATGGACTCGACGATGTGCACGAGCCCGAGGGCGAGCCCCATCGGCAGCGCCGGAACGCCCTCGGGAATGAACTGCGGGATCACGGCGATGTAGAACACGGCCACTTTGGGGTTCAGCAGGTTCGAGAGCATCCCGCGTCCGAACGCCGCCCAGAGCGAACCGGTCGGCCTGGCCGTCGCCTCCGCCTTCTCGCGCTTCAGGAAGGTCTTCACGATCATCGAGACGCCGAGGTACAGCAGATAGGCCGCGCCCGCGAGCTTGAGCACCATGAAGCCGAACTCACTCGCGGCGAGAAGCGCCGAGGCTCCCACCGCGGCCGCCGCACCCCAGACGAACGCTCCGGAGCAGATGCCGAACGCGGTCGCGTACGCGTGCCGCCGACCCTGCGTGAGGGACGACCGCAGCACGAGGGCCGTATCGAGCCCCGGGATGATCGTGAGCACGGCGGCGAGCAGCGCGAAACCGGCGAGAGCCTGTGGGATCGTCATCAGTCCCCGACCTCCTGGTACGCGGCGAACAGCAGGGGCTCCTCGGGCCCGGCGAGCGTGGTGGGCTTGCCGACCGCGTCGAGCACGATGAAGCGCAGCATCCCTGCCCGCGCCTTCTTGTCGCGCTGCATGGTCGCGAGCAGGGTCTTCCAGCGGCCGATCGGGTAGGTCGTGGGCAGGCTGAGCGACTCGAGGATGCTGCGGTGACGATCGACCGCCGCATCGTCCAGGTTGCCCGCCAGCCGACCCAGCTCCGCCGCGAACACCATCCCGACGGCCACGGCCGCACCGTGACGCCAGCGGTACCGCTCCGCGTGCTCGATCGCGTGGCCGAGGGTGTGGCCGTAGTTCAGGATCTCGCGGAGTCCGGACTCCTTGAAGTCCTCCCCCACCACACGCGCCTTGAGGCCGATCGAGAGTTCGACGACGCGGCCGAACTCGTCGGAGGTCGGGTCGGTCACCCGGTCGACGTCCGCCTCGATGATGTCGAGGATCTCGGGCTCGCCGATGAATCCGCACTTCACGATCTCGGCGAACCCGGCGAGGATCTCGTTGCGCGGCAGGTCCGCGAGCACGTCGAGATCGGCGATCACGGCCGACGGGGCGTAGAACGAGCCGACCAGGTTCTTGCCCTCGGCGGTGTTGATTCCGGTCTTGCCGCCGACCGCGGCATCCACCATGCCGGCGACCGACGTCGGCACCTGGATGAGCTTGACACCGCGCAGCCAGGTGGCGGCCACGAAGCCGGCGAGGTCGGTGGTCGCACCGCCGCCGAAGCCCACGACGGCGTCCGTGCGGGTGAAGTCGGTCTGTCCCATGATCTGCCAGCAGAACGCGGCGACCTCGATGCGTTTGGCGTCCTCGGCGTCGGGCACCTCGGCCAGGATCACCTCGTAGGTCGCGGAGAGCGCCTCGCGCAGCGCCGCCGCGCGCGCACCGAGGGTCGGCGGGTGCACGATGAGCACCTTCGCGACCCGGGGGCCGAGCCGCACCGGGAGTTCGTCGAGCAGGATGCCGCGGCCGACCAGCACCTCGTAGGGATCGACGCCCCCGACCGGGATCACGGTCGTGCCCGCGGTCACGGCGTCTCCAGCCATCGGACGATCTCGTCGGCGACGCCGTCCAGCGGACGGCGGCTGGTGTCGATCGTGAGCCCCGCGAGCCGGTCGTAGAGCGGCTGTCGCCGCGCGACGAGCTGCTTCCAGGCTTCGATGCCGTCCTTCACGAGCGGGCGCTTGCCGCCGGAGATGCGTCGCTCGACCGCGCTCGCATCGACGGTGAGCTGCACGACGCGGTGGCCGTCGAGGTCGCGTTGGGTGTGCTCGTCGAGCACCGCGCCGCCGCCAAGGGTCACGACGGCGTGCTCGCCGAGGGCCTTCGCCACGACGTCGCGCTCGATCGCGCGGAAGTGCGGCTCGCCGTGGTCGGCGAAGAGGTCGGCGATCGGACCGTGGGATGCGACGATCCGCTTGTCGGTGTCCACGAACGGCACCCCGAGCCTGGTCGCGACCCGCCGGCCGGTTCGCGTCTTGCCGGCGCCCGGAGCACCGATGAGCACGACGACGGCCCCGTCGTCAGGCACCGGACGAGCCATCGGGCAGCACGCGGGCGGTGACGCGGAAGTCCGGGATGGAGGCCAGGTACGCGTCGAGGTTGCGCCGCGTCTCGCCGAGCGAGTCCCCGCCGAACTTCTCGAGCACCGCGTTGGCGAGCACGAGCGCGACCATGGCCTCCGCGACGACGCCCGCGGCCGGGACGGCGCAGACGTCGGATCGCTGGTGGTGTGCTTCTGCGGTGTCGCCGGTGGCGACATCCACGGTCCTGAGCGCGCGCGGCACGGTCGAGATCGGCTTCATGCCGGCGCGCACGCGCAGGAGGGTGCCGGTGCTCATACCGCCCTCGGTGCCGCCGGCGCGGTCGGTGAGCCGCTCGATGCCGTCGGGGCCGATCACGAGTTCGTCGTGGGCGACCGAACCGCGGCGGGCCGCGGTCGTGAAGCCGTCGCCGACCTCGACGCCCTTGATCGCCTGGATGCCCATCAGAGCGGCGGCGAGCTGTGCGTCGAGCCTGCGGTCCCAGTGCACGTAGGAGCCGAGGCCGGGCGGCACGCCGTAGGCGAGCACCTCGACCACGCCACCGAGCGTGTCGCCGTCCTCGTGCGCGCGATCCACCTCGGCGACCATCTCGGCCGACGTGGCGGCGTCGAAGCAGCGCAGCGGATCGGCGTCGAGGGCCGCGACGTCACCGGGAGTGGGCAGCGCAGAGCCATCCGGCGCGCGCACCGCACCAACCGCGAGCGTGTGGCTCACCGTCTCGATGCCCAGCTCGCGCAGGAACGCGCGCGCCACGGCGCCGAGGGCGACCCGCGCCGCCGTCTCGCGGGCGCTCGCCCGCTCGAGCACGTTGCGGGATTCCTCGAAGTCGTACTTCTGCATCCCGACCAGGTCCGCATGTCCCGGCCGCGGCCGGGTCAGCGGCGCACCGCGTCCCTTGGGCAGCGTCTCCACGTCGACGGGCACCGGACTCATCACGTCGACCCACCGGGGCCACTCGGTGTTCCCGATCCGCAGGGCGACGGGCGAGCCCATCGTGAGCCCGAAGCGGATGCCGCCGGAGAGCGTCAGCTCGTCCTGCTCGAACTTCTGGCGCGCGCCCCGTCCGTACCCGAGCGTGCGGCGGTGCAGGTCGGCCTGGATGTCCTCCGGCAGGATCGGCACCCCCGCGGGCATCCCCTCGAGGATGGCGACGAGTTCGGGGCCGTGGGACTCCCCCGCGGTCAACCAGCGCAGCATGCACCCATCCTCTCAGACGATGGCAGCCCGCATCGCCGCGAGGACGGCGGCCTCGTCGGGCAGCGGCTCGGTCTGGTCGCCGCCGACCCAGATCCGGATCTGTCCGACCGCCTGATGGATGAGCATGTCGAGCCCGGATGCGACGCGACCCCCTACCGCGTCCCACGCCCCCGCGAGCTCGCTCGGCCACGGGTCGTACGCGACATCGAGCAGCAGCGCGCCCTGCCGCACGGCTTCCGGAAACACGATGCCCTCCGTCGAGCCCCCGGGCAGCGTGCTCACGATCACATCGGGCACGATGAGCGAGCGGTCCTCCATGGCGATGGGTCTCACGGTGACCTCGACACCAAGCCGCAGGCCGAGCTCCACGAGCGGCGCCGCGCGCTCCGGCGTCCGCGCCCGGATCAGCACGCGCTGGCCGCCGAGTTCGGCGACTGCGGCGATGACCGAGGCCGCGGTCGCTCCGCCGCCGAAGATGTGGACCAGTCGCACCTGCTCCACGCCCGCATCGCGCAGGGTCTGGGTCACGCCGTGCACGTCGGTGTTGTAGCCGTGCACCCCGTCATCGTCGAAGCGGAGCGTGTTGGCGGCGCCGACGACATCCACGAGGGCGGAGCGGGTGGTGAGCAGGGGTAGGACGGCGCGCTTGAGGGGCATCGTGAGCGAGAGGCCTCGCCACGTGTCATCCAGACCGGCGACGAAGCCTGCGAGGGTGTCCTCGGTCACGTCGGCCGAACCGTACTCCCACTCCAGCCCGAGCACGCCGTACGCGGCGGCCTGGATGGCGGGCGACTTCGAGTGCGCGATCGGCGAGCCGAGCACCGCGAGCCGGGTGCGACTCACCGCGCTCGTTCGCAGACGCGGCTATTCACAGTACGAGGCGTTCTCGGCGCTCTCGTCGCACCACGCGAGCAGCAGGTCGACGCCGGCCTGGTGCTCCTCCGCGGTCTCGGAGAACTGGGTCTCGCCCGTGGCGAGGTTCACCGGCACGAAGAAGAACCACGGCCCGTCGGCCGGACTGATCGCAGCCTGGATCGCGAGCTCACCGGGCAGGCCGATCGGCCCGACCGGGAGGCCGGGATTCGCGTACGTGTTGTACGGGTTGCTGGCGTCCGCGCGCTCCTCGGGCTCGGTCCACACCGAATCGAGACGGCCCGTGCCGTAGGCGACGGTCGCATCGGATTCGAGGTTCCAACCCGCATCCAGCCGGTTCTGGAACACCCGCGAGACCTTGTAGAAGTCGTCGGGGTTCGAGCCCGCCTCGCGCTGGATGAGGGCCGCCATCGTCAACACCGTGTGCCGGTTCTCCGGCGCGACCCCGAGGGCATCGAGCCGCGCGATCATCTCGTCGACGAGCATCTGGATGATCTGCTGCGCGGTCTCGCCGCCGTCGAGCTGGTAGGTCGCGGGGAACAGCCAGCCCTCGAGGCTCACCTCGGTCGCCGGGAGCCCGTACACGGTCGGATCGGCCGCCGCCGCGGTCACCTCGTCGAGCGAAAGGCCGGTCGTCGACGCGATGATCTCGAGCGCGTTGGGCAGCACCTCTCCCTCGGTGATGAGCAGCGAACTGGTGATCTTGTTCTCGGGATCCTGCAGCGCGTCGAACGCGGACCGGGCGCTCATGTTGCCCTGGAGGGAGTAGTTGCCCGGGATGAACGCGGCGTCCGGCTCCTCCTCGATCAGGAGGTCGTAGAACGCGTCGAAGGTCATGGTGACGCCGGCGTCGTGCAGTTCGCGCGCGACATCCTCGCCGATGTCGCCCGAGCTGATCGTGACGATCACCTCCTCGCCGTTGCCCTCGCCCGCGAAGTCGTTGGGCAGTTCCCAACCGAGCAGCTCGCGGATCTGCTCCTCGTAGTTCAGCCAGCCGTAGGCGGCGATCGCGCCCGGGATGCCGATCACGATGACGATGGGGAGCAGGATCTTCAGCCAGAGCAGGTTGCGCTTCTTCGGCTCGCGGTCGTAACCGTCCCGGCCGCCACGACCGCCGTCACGTCCACCGCGACCGCTGCCACCGTCGCTCGGACGACGCCGTCCCTCGGCCTCGCGTGCGGCTCGGCGGCTCGTCGGGGCGTCGGCGAAGGCCGATGGCGTGCGAGCGGGCGCCTGGCCAGGCGTCGTCGCCTGGTCTCTGGCGGGCTGCGGGGAGAAGATGTCCTCCCAGCTCGGCTCGTTGGTCATGTCAGTCCTTCGTCCTTAGTCGACGAGAACGCCAGGCGGGCTACCGGCTGTGCGCTCGGAGTCGAGGGCAGTCTGGAGAATGATAACGGCAGCGACCTGATCGACCACTGAGCGGGAGGTGCGCGTCGACCGTCCGTTCTCACGCAATTGGGACTGCGCCGTCACGGTCGAGAGGCGCTCGTCGACGAGTCGGACCGGCAGTCGGCCCGCGGTCGCGAGGGTCGCCGCGAAGGCGCGGGCGTCCTCGGTGGATGCGGTCGAGCCGCCCGAGAGCGACAGTGGCAGGCCCACGACGAACTCCACGGCCTCCAGCTCGTCGCGGATCGCGAGGATCCGCGCGACATCGCCGTCCCCACGGGCTACGGTCTCCACGGGCGTCGCGAGGATGCCGTCGCGGTCGCAGCGCGCCACGCCGATCCGGGCGCGTCCGACATCGATCCCGAGCCGGACGCCGGGCCGCATCGTCATCGGTCGAGCACTCAGGCCGTGAGCGCGGCGAGCACCGCGTCGAGTGCTGCTGGGATCGCGGCGACATCCGAGCCCCCGCCCTGCGCGATGTCGTCCTTGCCGCCACCACCGCCGCCGAGCACGCCGGCCGCCACCTTCGCGAGGGCACCGGCCTTCGCTCCGGCAGCCCGGGACGACTCGTTCGTCGCGACGATCACGGCGGGCTTGCCCTGGATGTCGGCCGCCAGGGCCACGACGGACGCATCCGCACCGAGCCGCTCGCGCACGGTCGTGACCAGCCCCCGCAGGTCGTCGCTGGAGCCGACGCTGCCGACATGCTCCGCCACCACCTTTGTCGAGCCGAGCAGGCGCGCGTTCTCCAGCAGTGCCGGGATTCGCTGCGCGAGCGCACCGGTCTCGAACTGGGCGATCTTCCGCTCGGCGGCCTTGAGGTCGGCCATGAGCTGCGCGATGCGATCGGGCAGCTGCTCGCGCGGCGTCTTGAGCGAGGTCGTGAGTTCCTGCACGATCGTGCGCTCGGCGGCGAGATCGCGGAACGCATCCAGGCCGACGAGGGCCTCGACGCGGCGGTTCGCTGAGCCCACCGACGACTCGCCCACGAGGTTGATCAGGCCGACCTCCGCCGAGGAGCCGACGTGGGTGCCGGCACACAGCTCGAGCGACCACGGGCCGCCGATCTCGACCACGCGCACGGTGTCGCCGTACTTCTCGCCAAACAGTGCCATGGCCCCGAGCGCCTTGGCCTCGTCGAGGTTCATGATCCGCGTCGTGACCTCGAGGTTGTCGCGCACGGCGTTGTTGGCGACCTCCTCGATCTCGGTCTTGGTCTCGTGCGACAGCGCCTGGTTCCAGCTGAAGTCGAGGCGCATGAAGCCCGCCTTGTTGTACGAGCCGGACTGGTGCGCCTCCGGTCCGAGGATCTGGCGGAGGGCCGCGTGGATGAGGTGCGTCGCCGAGTGGGCCTGGGTCGCCCCGCGCCGCCACTGGGGGTCCACGACCGAGGTCGCGGCATCCCCGACCCCCACCTCGCCCGACGTGACCTGCACCGTGTGGCTCACGAGCCCCTTGACCGGTCGCTGCACGTCGAGCACTTCGAGCTCGAAGCCGTTGCCGACGATGCGGCCGGCGTCGGCCTCCTGACCGCCGGACTCCGGGTACAGCGAGGTCTCGGCGAGGATGACCTCGGCGATCTGCCCTGCGGAGGCCGACGTCACCGACACCCCGTCGACGATGAGCCCGAGCACGGTGGTCTCGGTGTTGAGCACGTCGTAGCCGGTGAACACGGTCTCGCCCGCGGCACGGAACGCGCCGTACACCGAGAGGTCGGCCAGGAGTCCCTTCTTCGACTTGGCATCGGCCTTCGCCGTCGTGCGCTGGTGCTGCAGCAGCGCGTCGAACGCATCGCGGTCGATCGTGAGCCCGGCTTCCTCGGCGATCTCGAGGGTGAGGTCCACCGGGAATCCGAAGGTGTCGTGCAGCAGGAAGGTGGTGTCGGCGGGCAGCTCGGTCGCGCCCGACTCCTTGGTCTTCGCGACCGCGACGTCGAGGATGGTCGATCCGTTCGCGAGGGTGCGCAGGAACGCGTCCTCCTCGCCGAGGGCGAGGCGCTCGATGCGCGGGAACTCGGACGCGACATCCGGGTACTGCGCCTTCATCGCGTCGCGCGACGTCGGGAAGAGCTCGGCGAAGGTGGGTTCATCCACACCCAGCAGGCGCATCGCGCGAATCGTGCGTCGCATGAGTCGGCGCAGGATGTAGCCGCGCCCCTCATTGCTCGGCGTCACCCCATCCGCCATGAGCATGAGGCTCGAGCGCACGTGGTCCGCGATGATGCGCATGCGAACGTCATCCTCGTGCACCGCACCGTAGCGGCGACCGGACAACTCGGCGGCGCGATCGAGCACCGGCCGCACCTGGTCGATCTCGTACATGTTCTCGACGCCCTGCTTGATGAAGGCGACGCGCTCCATGCCCATGCCGGTGTCGATGTTCTTCTTCGGCAGCTCGCCGAGGATCTCGAAGTTCTTGCCAGAGCCCTCGCCGCGCAGGTACTGCATGAACACGAGGTTCCAGATCTCGACGTAGCGGTCGTCGTCGGTCGCCGGTCCCCCGTCGATGCCGTACGAAGGGCCGCGGTCGAAGAAGATCTCCGAGCAGGGACCCGCTGGACCGGGCTGGCCGGTCGACCAGTAGTTGGTGTCCATGTCGAGTCGCTGGATGCGCTCGTCGGGCAGGCCCGCGATCTTCTTCCAGAGCGCGATGGCCTCGTCGTCGTCCTTGTAGACCGTGACCCACAGGTCCTTCTCGTCGAAGCCGAGCCCGCCGTCGGACTCGCCCTTCGTGAGGAGTTCCCAGGCGTACCCGATCGCACCCTCCTTGAAGTAGTCGCCGAAGCTGAAGTTGCCGTTCATCTGGAAGAACGTGCCGTGCCGCGGCGTCTTGCCGACCTCCTCGATGTCGAGGGTGCGGATGCACTTCTGCACGCTCGTGGCGCGCGGGTACGGCGCCGGCACGAGTCCGGTGAGATACGGCACGAACGGCACCATGCCGGCGACCGTGAACAGCAGGGTCGGGTCGTCGGAGACGAGCGAGGCGCTCGGCACGACCGTGTGACCACGGTCGCCGAAGAAGTTCAGCCAGCGGCTCTGGATGTCAGCGGTGTACATAGGTGCGTTCCAAAAGAATGAGCACCGGATCGGATGTGCCCGGTCCGGTGCTGCTCGGTCAGGGTCTCAGCTGTTGCGGCGGAGGTCGGCGATGACGTCCTCGGCGTCGGCGACGGCCGCTCGCAGCTCGGCCTCGCGGGCCTTGTAGCCGTCGACGACGGCGCTGCCGAACTCACGCGCCTTGGCGTCGACGTCGTCGAAGAAGGCCTTGCCCTGCGGGGTCTTCGAGACCTGGTGGGCGACGAGGAATCCGACGGCGACGCCGATGACCAGGAACAGTGCGCTCTTCATGGGGTTCTCCCTCGAGACGTGTCGGAACAGAAGTGGACTTCCAGCTTACTTCGCGCGGCGCAGCGACAGGATGGCCGCCCGCACGCCCGCCGAGAAGCCGGCGATCTTGATCAGCGGGCCCCCGACCGTCGCGGCGAACAGCGAGACGAGGGAGGACACGTTCGCGGTAGCCTCCTCGACGCTCGTGGTGATGTTGTCGACGCGGGCGAGCTGGCGGTTGGTCTCGGTGAGGGTCGTCGTGGCCTCCTCCATGAGCGGGGTGAGGTTGGACGAGGCATCCTTGATCGCGGCGCTCGTCTCGTCGAACACCCGCCCGAGCTTGAGCAGCGGCACGGCCAGCAGCCCGACCAGGATCGCGAAGACACCGGCCGCGATCAGGCCTGCGATGTCACCACCGGACATGGGTACCCTCCCTCAATGCACGAAGCGGGCCACCCTTCCGGATGACCCGCTCCAAAGCGTAACGGCTGTCGAACTAGCGAGCCGCGTAGTACTCGACGACGAGCTGCACTTCGCAGGTCACGGGGATCTCGGCGCGCTTCGGGGCGCGCACGAGGCGGGCCTGCAGCTTGTCGAGCTCGACCTCGAGGTACGGCGGAACCTTCGGCAGCAGCTCGGCGTGACCGCCGGCCGCGGCGACCTGGAACGGCTCGGTGCCCTCGGAGCGCTCCTTGACGTGGATGAGCTGGCCCGGCTTCACGCGGAACGACGGGCGGTCCACGAGCTGGCCGTCGACCAGGATGTGGCGGTGCACCACGAGCTGGCGGGCCTGGGCGGTGGTGCGGGCGAAGCCGGCACGGAGCACGAGCGCGTCGAGACGCGACTCGAGGATCTCGACCAGGTTCTCACCGGTCAGGCCCTGGGTGCGGCGGGCCTCGTTGAACGCGATGCGGATCTGGGCCTCGCGGATGCCGTACTGGGCGCGCAGGCGCTGCTTCTCGCGCAGACGGACGGCGTAGTCGCTGTCGGCCTTGCGCTTTGTGCGGCCGTGCTCACCGGGAGCGTACGGGCGCTTCTCGAGGTACTTGGCGGCCTTCGGCGTGAGGGCGATGCCCAGCGCGCGGGAGAGGCGGGTCTTGCTGCGAGTGCGTGAATCTTTTGCCACGGGTGTGGAGCCTTTCGAAGACGTGGCCGCGTCTCTCGCGACTCACAGACGTACACCCGCTTCCCACCGGTTCGGAGGCACGTCGACGCCGCCGGGTGTTGCAGAAGGGAGTGTGTTTGGTAAAGACCAACCGAGCAAGACTACAGCATCAGCGCCAGGCAGCGAAGATCGCGAGCTCGTCGCCGGGTTCGACGCCGTAGTGGGTGAGGAACTCCTGGTCGAGGCCGAGGTTGAACGACACGGAATCCGGGTAGGCGTCGAAGGCGTGGGCGAACGCCTGAACGACCTCGACGCCGGCAGGCGGGGTGAAGGCGACGTTCTCGAGGTCGCCGTCGCCCCACGTCCCGACCTGCTCGGCAGTCCAGCCCAGCGGCTCGAGCCACTCGGCGATCCGGGTCGGGAAACCGGCATCGTAGGGGTCGGCGATGATCCAGATCGACTCGCCGGTTTCGCTGCCGTACGCGCAGACGTCCGCCGGCAGGTCGGGCGCGCCGAGCAGTTCTGCGCTCTCGAGGGCGACCGCGGCGCCGCCGAACGCTCCGGGCTGCGGCTCGGGGCACGAGTTCGTCACGGGATCGGGCGCGGGGTCGACGGTGTCAGGATCGGGTGCGGCAGGCGCTGCACAACCGGCGACGAGGGCGAGCACGGCTGCGCCGGTGAGCGCGGTCAGCAGGCGAGAAGGGGTGGGCACGAGGGACTCCTTTCCGAGGTCGGCTCGATTCTGCCAGTTCCTAGCTGCCCCGGATGATCGCGCGCAGCTTCTCGAGGCGCGCCGCGACATCCCGCTCGAATCCGTTGCCGCCCGGCTGGTAGTACTCCGTGCCGACGAGCTCGTCGGGCAGGTACTGCTGGGTCGCGACGCCGTGGTCCTCGTCGTGGGAGTAGATGTAGCCCTTGCCGTGCCCGAGGCGCTTCGCGCCCGGGTAGTGCGCGTCGCGGAGCGGCTTGGGCACGCGGCCGATCTTGCCGGCGCGCACGTCGGCGATCGCGTCATCCAGTGCCTTGTACGACGCATTCGACTTGGGTGCGGTGGCGAGGTACACCACGGCCTCGGCGAGCAGGATGCGACCCTCCGGCATGCCGATGAGCGCGACCCCCTCGGCCGCCGCGACGGCGATCGGCAGCGCCTGCGGGTCGGCCATGCCGATGTCTTCTGCGGCGCTGATCATGATTCGTCGGGCGATGAAGCGCGGGTCCTCCCCCGCCTCGATCATGCGCGCGAGGTAGTGCAGTGAGGCATCGACGTCGGAGCCGCGCACCGACTTGATGAACGCGCTGATCACGTCGTAGTGCTCGTCGCCCTGCCGGTCGTACCGCAGCAGCGCGCGGTCGACGGCCGTCGACACGATCTCGGGCGTGATGGTGGGCTTGCCCTTGCCCGTGTGCGACGCCGAGGCGACGAGCGCTGCGGCTTCGAGCGCGGTCAGCGCCCGCCGCGCATCGCCGGACGCAAGCCGGATGATGGCCCCGCGCGCATCGGCGTCGAGCCCGACCGCATCTGCCAGACCCCGTGGATCGGTCACCGCGCGATCGACCACGACCCCGAGATCCTCGTCGTCGAGCGCCTCGAGCGTCAGCAGGAGGGAGCGCGACAGCAGCGGCGAGATCACCGAGAACGACGGGTTCTCGGTCGTCGCCGCGACGAGGATGACCCAGCCGTTCTCGACGCCCGGCAGCAGCGCATCCTGCTGGGCCTTCGTGAACCGATGGATCTCGTCGAGGAACAGCACGGTCGAGACCCCGTAGAGGTCACGGGATGACAGCGCCTCCTCCATCACCTGGCGCACGTCACGCACGCCCGCGTTCACGGCCGACAGCTCGACGAACTTGCGGCCGGACGCGTTCGCGAGCGCCTTCGCGATCGTGGTCTTGCCGGTGCCGGGCGGACCCCACAGGATGATCGAGACCGAGCCCTGCTCCCCCGACGTGTCCGCCGCGAGGCTGACGAGCGGCGATCCGGGCTTGAGCAGATGCCGCTGGCCCGCGATCTCGTCGAGATTGCGCGGTCGCATGCGCACCGCGAGCGGGGTGGCCCCGCTGCGCAATCCGGGGCCCGCGTCCATAGGCGCAATGCTAGTTCTGGTCAATGACAGGCACCGCCACTGTCGTACTCTGTACTGGCCCCAAACGCAGGACACTGCGCCCACCAGGAGGACGAGACCGTGGCATCCAGCAAGAAGACCGAGCGCGAGGCGCGCGAAGCACGCGAGCGCCTGCGCCGGTACACGGCGCGCCAGGAGGTCCACACCGGGCAGCAGAAGCGTCGCCGTCGCGACAACCTGTTCGCCGTCGGCGCCGTGCTCGTGGTCGCCGCGCTCGCCACCGTGACGCAGGTCTTCTACTTCAGCGCCGGCCCCGGGATGCCCACCGCCGAGCCCTCCGCCTCGGCCGAGCCCACCGTGCCGCCCGGCGCGAACGTCGGCGACATCCCCGATCCTGCGCTCGCCGAGGCGCGCACGTGGACCGGCACGCTCCAGCTCAACGGCCTCGACTTCGGGATCGAGCTGGATGGCGCGGCGGCGCCCCAGGCCGTGGCATCCTTCGTCGTCTCGACCGAGGCCGGCTACTACCAGGACAAGACCTGCCACCGCCTCGTGCTCACCGAGACCGCCGGGCTGATCCAGTGCGGTTCCTTCGACGGGGTCGGCGGCACCGACACCGCCTACTCGTTCGGACCGCTCGAGAACACCGCGCCGGACGGCGCCACCTACCCCGCCGGCACGATCGCGATGGCTCGTGCGGGTGACAACGCCTACAGCCAGGGCCGCCAGTTCTTCATCACGTTCGGCGACTCGACGCTGCCGGATGACTCGGTCGGCGGCTACACGATCATCGGCCACGTCACGAGCGGGCTCGACCAGTTGCTGGTCGACATCGCGGGCGGCGGGATCACCGACACCGGACGCGGCCCGCAGGATGGTGCGCCGACGATTCCGACGGTCATCACCGGCCTCACGATCCAGTAACAGCACACCTCCACCTGATCGGCCCGAGTGGCCGTGCAATAGGCTTGTGGCCGGTCGGCGACGGCCGTACGACGATGTGACGAAGAGGCAGAACTGTGGCAGACGAGGTAGCCCCCTGGGGACGCGTTGACGAGACCGGAACGGTCTTCGTCCGCGAGGATTCCGGCGAGCGCGCGGTCGGGCAGTTCCCCGACGGCACCCCGGAGGAGGCACTCGCCTACTTCGAGCGCAAGTACACCGAACTCGCCGGACAGGTGACGCTGCTCGAGCAGCGCGCGAAGGGCGGCGCACCCGCCGCGGACATCGCCAAGACCGCGAAGCACCTCACCGAGACCGTCGCGACCGCCAACGCGGTGGGCGACCTCGCGCTGCTGCGCACCCGGCTCGAGGCGCTCGGGGTCAAGGTCACCGAGCTCACCGAGAAGCAGTCCGAGGAGACCAAGGCGCTCGTCGCCGCGGCCCTCGTCGAGCGGGAGGCGCTCGTCGCCGAAGCCGAGAAGCTCGCGGCGCAGGATCCGGCGAAGGCGCAGTGGAAGCAGGTCTCCGCAACGCTCGACGGGCTGTTCGCGCGCTGGCAGGAGCACCAGACCAGCGGACCGCGGCTGCCGAAGAACGAGGCGAACGAGCTCTGGAAGCGATTCCGTGCTGCGCGCTCGACGATCGACGGGCACCGCAAGGCGTTCTTCGCCGAGCTCGACTCGACGCACAAGGAGGCCCGCGGCGCGAAGCAGGCCCTCGTCGAGAAGGCCGAAGCGCTCATTCCGAAGGGCACCGACGGCATCCCGGCCTACCGTGCCCTGCTCAACGACTGGAAGCTCGCCGGTCGCGCGGGCAAGAAGCTCGACGACGCTCTCTGGGCGAAGTTCAAGGCCGCCGGTGACGCGCTCTACGCCGCCAAGGCGGAGATCGACGCCAAGGATGACGAGGAGTTCAAGGCCAACCTCGTCGTCAAGCTCGAGCTGCTCACCGAGGCCGAGAAGCTCCTCACCGAGACCGACCGCGGCAAGGCCAAGTCGGCACTGCGCTCGATCCAGGACCGCTGGGACAAGGCCGGCAAGGTGCCGCGCGACCAGGTCAAGCCGGTCGAGGAGCGCATGCGCAAGGTGGAGACGCACGTGCGCAAGCTCGACGACGAGCACTGGCAGCAGAACAACCCGGAACGCCAGGAGCGCGCGGAGGGCTTCCTCGGCAAGCTGCAGGAATCCATCGCGAAGCTCGAGAAGGAGCTCGAGGCCGCCAAGGCCAAGGGCGACACGAAGGCGATCGCCGACGCGCAGTCCGCGCTCGACGCCCAGACGGCGTGGCTCGGCGCGGTCAAGTAGCCCGCGAGCCTTCTCCACAGGCTCCGCTCTCCACCGATCGCCCATGATCGACCACGGCGGCGTGCCGACGCGGCGATCATGACGGGATGACGCTGCGCCTCGCCCCCGTGCTCTCCACCCGAGACCTCCCGGCCGCCGAACTCCGCGCCGCCGCGCTCGACGGCGAGCTCGTGCCGATCGACGGATGCTGGGCGCCGATCGACGAGCCCGACCGAGCATCGCAGCGCGCGCTCGCCCTCGCGGTGCAACTGCCCGACCGCGTGATCGTCGAGCAGCGCTCGGCCGCGTGGGTGTGGGGACTGCTCGACGCTCCCCCGCGTCCTCACGACCTGTGCACGGCGATCGGCGCGCGCGTGCGCACCGGCGAGGGCTGGCCGGCGGCACGCGAGGTCGTGATCGACGAGGACGAGATGGTCGAGCTCGGCGGCATCCGGGTGACGACTCCGCTGCGCACCGTCATCGATCTCGCGCGCTTCGGCGCGATCTTCGACGAACCGCTCGTGGAGCGACTGCTGGCCTTCGGCGGCGTGACCGTCGCCGACTGCCTCGAGGCGATGAACCGGCGACGCAACCTGCCGGGCAAGCGGCTCGCCGTCGAGCGGCTGTCGTCGCTCGGCTCGCTGCGGGAGTGGGCTCTGACCGGCGTGGACGCCAGTCCGAGTCGACGTCAGCCGGAGTTGACGCGGTAGACGTCGTAGACGGCGTCGATGCGCCGCACCGCGTTGAGCAGGCGATCGAGGTGCGTGGTGTCGCCCATCTCGAACACGAACCGGCTGAGCGCGAGGCGCTCGCTCGAGGTCGAGACGGTCGCCGAGAGGATGTTGACGTGGTTCTCGCTGAGCACGCGGGTCACGTCGGACAGCAGGCCGGCCCGGTCGAGCGCCTCGATCTGGATCTGCACGAGGAAGACGCCCTTCGACGAGGACGCCCACTCCACCTCGATGAGCCGCTCGGGCTCGAGCATGAGGGTCTTGACGTTGTTGCAGTCGCCCCGGTGCACCGAGACCCCCTGACCGCGCGTGACGAATCCGACGATCTCGTCACCGGGCACGGGCGTGCAGCACTTGGCGAGCTTGACGAGGATGTCGGGCGCTCCGCGCACGAGCACCCCGGAGTCGCTGTTCTTGAGCGGCCGCGTCTTGCCCTTCGGCGCGACGAACACCTCGGCATCCTCGTTCTCGGCCTCGGTGTGCAGGGATGCCAGCACCTTCTCGAGCACCGACTGCGGCGACACGTGGCCCTCGCCCACCGCGGCGTACAGTGCGGACACGTCCTCGTAGCGCAGCAGGGCCGCGATCTCGGTGAGCGTGTCCTGGCTCATGAGCTTCTGGAGGGGCAGGTTCTGCTTGCGCATGGCTCGCGCGATGGCATCCTTGCCCTGCTCGATGGCCTCCTCGCGGCGCTCCTTCGTGAACCAGGCCTTGATCTTGTTGCGAGCCCTGGTGCTCGCGACGAAGTTGATCCAGTCCTGGCTCGGGCCGGCGTCCGGGTTCTTCGAGGTGAACACCTCGACCGAATCGCCGCTCGAGAGGGTGCTGTCGAGGGGCACGAGGCGCCCGTTGACCTTGGCGCCCATCGTGCGGTGGCCCACCTCGGTGTGTACGGCGTAGGCGAAGTCCACTGGCGTCGCACCGGTCGGTAGGCCGATGACCTTGCCCTGCGGTGTGAAGACGTAGACCTCCTTGGCGCCGATCTCGAAGCGGAGGTTGTCCAGGAACTCCCCGGGGTCGCTCGTCTCGGTCTGCCAGTCGGTGATGTGGGCGAGCCACGCGAGGTCCGCGTCATCCCGGCCCGGTTCGGTGGCGCCCTTGGTGCCGTTGACGCGGTTCTTGTACTTCCAGTGCGCGGCCACGCCGAACTCGGCGCGCTGGTGCATGTCGTGCGTGCGGATCTGGATCTCGACGGCCTTGCCCTGCGGGCCGATCACCGTGGTGTGCAACGACTGGTACAGGTTGAACTTCGGGGTCGCGATGTAGTCCTTGAAGCGTCCGGGGATCGGCGTCCAGCGCGCGTGGATCGAGCCGAGCACCGCGTAGCAGTCGCGCACCGAGTTCACGAGCACGCGGATGCCGACCAGGTCGTAGATCTCATCGAAGTCGCGGCCGCGCACGATCATCTTCTGGTAGATCGAGTAGTACTGCTTCGGGCGACCGGCGACCGTGCCCTTGATCTTCGAGGACTTCAGGTCGTCGTTCACCGCGTCGATCACGGACTGGACGAACTCCTCGCGCTGCGGGGTCCGCTTGCTGACCAGGCTCTCGATCTCGACGTAGAGCTTGGGGTGCAGCACCGCGAACGAGAGGTCCTCGAGCTCGAGCTTGATCGCCTGGATGCCCAGCCGGTGCGCGAGCGGCGCGTAGATCTCGAGCGTCTCCTGTGCCTTTCGAGTCGCGGATGACTCGTCGACGAACCCCCACGTGCGCGCGTTGTGCAGGCGGTCGGCGAGCTTGATGACGAGCACCCGGATGTCCTTGGACATCGCGACCACCATCTTGCGCACGGTCTCGGCCTGGGCGCTGTCGCCGTACTTGAGCTTGTCGAGCTTCGTGACCCCGTCCACGAGCATCGCGATCTCGTCGCCGAAGTCCGCGCGGAGCAGCTCGAGCCGGTAGTCGGTGTCTTCCACGGTGTCGTGCAGCAGCGCTGCGGCCACGGTCTTGGCACCGATGCCGAGGTCCGCGAGGATCTGCGCGACGGCGACCGGGTGGGTGATGTACGGCTCGCCGCTCTTGCGGAGCTGGCCGGAGTGCGCCCGCTCGGCCGCGGAGTACGCGCGCTCGACGAGCGCGATGTCCGCCTTGGGGTGGTGCGTGCGCACGGTCTTGATGAGCCGATCGACGGCTCCAGCCGGCTGCGCGCGGGAGAAGATGCGCGGCAGGAGGGTGCGCAGCGAGGACGTCGGTGTAGTCGTCTCGGTCACATCCGCACCTCCCGCCACAAGTGTAGGCGCGAGCGAATGTCGCTCCGGACGCTCAACTCAGCCTCAAGCGAACGAGACGGAGTCGTGATGATCGACCTAGCGGACCGCACCCGAGGTGGCGCGGGCGGCGTTCGCGGTCTTGCGCTTGTCGTCCTTCGCCACGATCGTCTCGCCCTGCCGGAACAGCGCGTACAGCGGCGCGGCGATGAAGATCGTCGAGTACGTGCCGACGAGCACACCGATGAACAGCGCGAGCGCGATGTCGCGCAGGGTTCCGGCGCCGAGCACCACCGCACCGATGAACAGGATCGCCCCGATCGGCAGCAGCGCGACGATCGACGTGTTGATCGATCGCACGAGCGTCTGGTTCACCGCGAGGTTCACCGATTCGGCGAACGTGCGCCCGGCGCCCTCCGCAGTGTTCTCGCGGATCTTGTCGAACACCACGACGGTGTCGTAGAGCGAGTACCCGAGGATGGTCAGGAAGCCGATGACGGCCGCCGGCGTCACCTCGAAGCCGAGGATGCCGTACACCCCGGCCGTGATGATGAGGTCGTGCGCGAGGGCGATCAGCGCTGCGAGCGACATCTTCCAGGTGCGGAAGTAGATGCCCATGAACAGCGCGGCGAGCGCGAGGAACACCGCCAGCGCAAGCAGGGCGGAGCGGGTGATGTCCTGGCCCCAGCTTGCGCCGATGAACGAACTCGTCACCTGCTCGACGGGCACCTCGTAGGCAGCCGCGAGGGCATCCCGGATCTCATCCGACTCGGTCGACTCGACCAGGTCGGTCTGCACCCGGATCGAGTCGCCGCCGTTGACGAGCGACACCTTCGGAATCGAGTTGGGGATGACGCCCTGCACGGCGTCGATCGCGAGTTCCTGGTCCACCGAATCCGGCGAGGTCACCTGGAACTCGGAACCGCCGCGGAACTCGATGCCGAACTGGTACCCACCACGCAGCTGCGGAACGAGGATGGATGCCGCGATCATGAGGCCCGCGATGATGAACCAGATCCGGCGGCGCCCGACGAAGTCGAACGACCGCTTCCCGGTGTAGAGGTCATTGCCGAACTGGGAGAAGCTGGCCATCAGGAGTCCTTCCCCTTGGTGCTGCCGGACTTGGTGCCAACGGCTTCGGCCTCTGCGGCCTTCCGCTCGGCGATGGTCTGGCGCTTCTGCGCCTCACGGCTGCTCGTCGCCTGCTTCGTGGTCGAGACACCGACCGGCGCGCGGAACTGCGCACGACCGCGGTAGACCGCTCCGAGTGCCTTCGGGTCGAGCCCGCTGAGCGGATGCCCCTCACCGAAGAACTTCGTGCGCGCGATCAACTGCAGCATCGGGTGGGTGAACAGGCTCACGACCACGAGGTCGACGAGCGTCGTGATCCCGAGCGTGAACGCGAATCCACGGACGTTGCCGACGGCGAGCACGAACAGCACGGTCGCGGCGAGCAGGTTGATGCCGTCCGAGGCGAGGATCGTGCGGATCGCGCGCTTCCAGCCGGCCTCGACCGCGGAGTCGAGCGCGCGGCCGTCGCGCAACTCGTCTCGTATTCGTTCGAAGTACACGATGAAGGAGTCCGCGGTGATACCGATCGCCACGATGATGCCCGCGACGCCGGCGAGCGACAGGCGGTAGTCGATGCGCCAGGACAGGAGGCACAGCACGAGGTAGGTGAGACCGGCGGCGACGATGAGCGAGGCGATCGTGATCGCGCCCAGGCTGCGGTACTGGAACAGCGAGTACAGCACGACGAGGATGAGTCCGATGAGCCCGGCCAGCAGGCCGCTCTGCAGCTGCGAGGTTCCGAGCGTCGCCGAGATCGTGTCGCGGCTCTGCACCTGGAAGCCGATCGGCAGCGCACCGAACTTGAGCTGGTCGGCGAGCGTCTTGGCGGTCTGCTGCGTGAAGTTGCCCGAGATAACCGGCTTGCCGTCGGTGATGGTGGCCTGGGTGGTCGGTGCCGAGATGACCCGGCCATCGAGCACGATCGCGAAGCGGTTGCGCGGGTCGGTCTGCGCGAACGAGAACAGGCGCGACGTGACCGCCGCGAACTTCTCGGTGCCCTCGCCGTTGAACGTGATGAACACGCCCCACACGCCGGTGTTCTGGCCCTGCGAGTTCGGCACCTGGCCGCTGGAGGCGTCGGCGATGTCCTCGCCGACGACCTCGACCGGTCCGAGGATGAACTTCGCCGTGCCATCCACCTGGCAGGTGATGAGTGGCTCGTCGGCCGGCGCCACGTTCGTGTCGAGGGCCTCGAGGCTCGCGCAGTCGAAGTTGAGGTACTCGTCGTAGAGGGCCGGGCTGACGTTGTTCGGGTCGCTCGCGTCGGTGGGCGACGCGGTCGGAGTCGTCGGCAGGGTCGAGGTCGGCGTCGGCGAGGCGGTGTCGCCGGGGGCTGGCGTCTCGGTGGTGCCGTCACCGACGGAGCTCGGCGTCGCGGCATCCGTGAAGATCACCGGACGGAACTCGAGCTTGGCCGAGGACTCGATTCGCGCGATGGTCTCGTCATCGGGCACGCCCGGGATCGAGACGACCACGTTCGAGGCACCCTGAGTCGTGATCTCGGCCTCGGAGACGCCCGCGGAGTCGATGCGCTGCCGGATGATCGACACGGCCTGGTTCAGCTGCTCCGGCGAGACGGTCTGGCCGCTCTCGAGCTTCGGCGCGAGGATGATCTGCGTGCCGCCCTCGAGGTCGAGCGCGAGCTTCGGGGTCCAGCCGGCCCGCGCCGAGTCGATGATCGTACCGAGGAAGTTGAGGCCGGCGAGCAGCGCGGCGATCACGAGGAGCCAGGCGAGCGATCGCAGGGCCTTGCGCTCCGGGGTAGTTCTAGCCACTCGTGGTTACTCAGCTTTCTTCGTGCGGGCGCGCGCCCGTCATCGTGCTGACCGTAGGTCAGCAACCAAGGGTAGTGCTACTCGCCCGACTTCTTCGGACGCTTCTTCGGGTCGACGCGCTGGCCGAACTCCGGGTCGTCCAGCGGGATGGCGTTGTCGACGTTGAGCTCGGGGGCCGCTGCGGCCTCCTCAGCAGCCTCGATCTCGGCGAGCTCCGCCTCGGCGCGAGCCTGGGCCTCCTCGACCGAACGGGGTGCGTCGGGATCGACGACCTTCGAGAGCGTCTGGCTGTGCACGCGGATGACGTTGCCGGGGCTGATCTCGAGCTCGGCGATCTTGGCGGCCTCGTCGATCGCGATGATCTTGCCGTACACGCCGAACGTGGTCATGACCTCGGCACCGGGCACCATGAGGGTCTGCAGCTCCGCGGCCTGCTGCTTGCGCTTCCTGCTGTTGCGGAACATGAAGAAGATGAGGAGCGCGGCCACCGCGAGCAGGGCGATGGTCGTGAAGTCGAATGCTGGCACCGGGGAAACCTCCGTTGGGAACTGCGGGACTGGCGAAGTCTACGTCGACCGCCTGTGCGCACCTGATGGACAGGGTTTCTGAACAGCAGAGCGCGATGGACCAGCAGCCTTCGAAATTATAGGTCATCCCCGAAGAGGTCCGGCTGCGCATGCCGTACGCCGAAGTGGCGGAACGCCGCGCGGGTCGCCACCCGGCCTCGCGGAGTGCGCGCGAGCAGACCCACCCGCACCAGGAACGGCTCGACGACCGACTCGATCGTCTCGGCATCCTCGCCGACGGAGACCGCGAGGGTGTTGAGCCCGACCGGACCGCCGTCGAAGCGGGTCAGGATGACCTGCATGACCGCACGGTCCAGCCGGTCGAGCCCGAGCGCATCCACGTCGTACAGCTCGAGGGCCGCGTGCACGGCGTCGATGGTCGATCCGCCGGGGTGCACGAGTATGTAGTCCCGCACGCGCCGGAGCAACCGGTTCGCGATGCGCGGCGTGCCTCGGCAGCGCCCCGCGATCTCGGCGAGGGCCTCGCGATCGATGTCGAGATCGAGCAGGGCCGCGGCACGAACGAGCACCTGCTCGAGCTCGGCCTCGTCGTAGAACTCGAGGTGCGCCGTGAAGCCGAACCGGTCACGCAGCGGGTTCGGCAGCAGGCCCGAACGGGTGGTCGCACCCACGAGGGTGAACGGCGAGAGGTCGAGCGGGATGGAGGTCGCTCCGGCGCCCTTGCCGACCATGATGTCGATGCGGAAGTCCTCCATCGCGAGGTAGAGCATCTCCTCGGCGGAGCGCGCCATCCGGTGGATCTCGTCGATGAACAGGATCTCGCCCGGCACGAGCGACGAGAGCACCGCGGCCAGGTCGCCGGCGTGCTGGATGGCGGGACCGCTCGTCATCCGCAGCGGCCGCCCGCTCTCGTGCGCGACGATCATCGCGAGCGTGGTCTTGCCGAGTCCCGGCGGACCGGCGAGCAGGATGTGGTCGGGCGTGCGGTGCTGGATCGCCGCGGCCTGCAGCAGCAGCTGCAACTGGCCGCGCACCTTCGACTGGCCGACGAACTCGGCGAGCGACTTCGGACGCAGCGCGCCCTCGAAGGCGAGCTCGGCCTCCGACTCCGGCGTGAGGCGGATGACGGGGTCGATCTCGTCGATCTCCGACTCCGACTCGCGGAACTCGGTCATGCGCTCGGGCTCCCGGTGCTCTCGAGCGAGACCGCCTGTTGCGGTCCGAGGTTCGCGAGCGCGAGGCGGAGGAGGGCGGGCACGGACTGACGGTCGTCGTCGGAGGCCGTGGCCGTGGCATCCTCGACGGCCTGCATCGCCACCCGCTCAGGCCAGCCGAGGCCCACGAGCGCGACCGTCACGTTGTCGGCGACGCTCGAGCGAGCGGGTGTGGCAGCACGGGATGTGGTCGCCATCGACAGCTTGCCCGCGAGGGACACCACGATGAGCTTCGCGGTCTTCGGTCCGATGCCGGACACCTTGCGGAACGCCGCGTCGTCCTCGAGTGCGACGGCCTGCGCGAGATCGGTCGGACTCATCGCGGCGAGCACGCCCATGGCGCTCTTCGGGCCGACGCCCGAGACGCCGCGCAGCAGGTCGAACACCTGCAGCTCGTCGGCCTCGGCGAAGCCGTAGAGCGAGAGGTCGTCCTCCCGCACCACGAGCGCGGTGTGCAGTCGCGCTTCAGAACCCACCCGCAGCGACAGCGCGTGCTGTGGCGTGACCTGCACGGCGAGTCCGACGCCGCCGACTTCGACGACCACCGACGTGCCGACCGCGGCGAGCACCGTTCCGCGCACCGACGCGATCATCGCGCCACCACCGCCGGGCGCACCGCGTTCGAAGTCATGTTCGAATGCTACCGGCCCGCGCCGCCTTCTCGGCGTTGCGCCACGCGGCCTGCGCCGGGGTCTCCGGCCGGTCGGGCGTGGCCATGGCGGCTCCCCCGCGCCACGCGTGGGTGATCGCGATCGCGAGGGCGTCTGCGGCATCCGCCGGCTGCGGCACCGCATCGAGTCGCAGGACGCGGGCGACCATCGCGCCGACCTGCCGCTTGTCCGCGGAGCCGTACCCCGTGATCGCGGCCTTGACCTCGCTCGGCGTGTGCAGGCCGACCGACAGGCCGCGGGACGCGGCAGCGTGCAGCGCGACGCCGCTCGCCTGGGCGGTGCCCATCACGGTGCGCAGGTTGTGCTGGGCGAACACGCGCTCGATCGCGACCGCGTGCGGGTCGTACTCCTCGAGCAGCGCCGCGATCCCGTTGCCGATCGCGAGCAGGCGCTGTTCGAGGTCGAGCTCCTTGGGGGTGCGGATGACCCCGACGTAGACGAGCGTGGCGATGCGGTTGGGCGCGACATCCACGATGCCGACGCCGCACCGGGTGAGACCGGGGTCGATGCCGAGGACGCGGAGCATGCGGTAATCCTGCAACGAACGGGGCAGGATGCCGCGTTGCCCCGCCCGCGCACCGAGAACCCGCGCGGGCTACTCCTCGTCGAGCTCCGCCTGCACGTCGGCCGGGATGTCGAAGTTCGCGTAGATGTTCTGCACGTCGTCGGACTCCTCGAGCGCGTCGATGAGCCGGAACACCTTGCGTGCCGTGTCGGCGTCGACCTCGACTGTGAGGTTGGGCACGAACTCGGCCTCGGATGAGTCGTAGTCGATGCCGGCGGCCTGGAGCGCCTCGCGGGAGGCCACGAGGTGCGCGGTGTCGGTGATGACCTCGAACCCCGCGCCGCGGTCGTTCACCTCCTCCGCACCCGCGTCGAGGACGGCGAGCAGGATGTCGTCCTCGCTGACGCCGTCGGTCTTCGTGATCGAGATGACACCCTTGCGCGTGAAGTTGTAGGCCACGCTGCCCGGGTCGGCGAGGTTGCCGTTGTTGCGGGTCATGAGCGTGCGGACGTCGGCTGCCGCGCGGTTCTTGTTGTCCGTGAGGCACTCGACCAGCAGCGCGACGCCGCCTGGGCCGTAGCCCTCGTACATGATCGTCTGGTAGTCGACGGCCTCACCGAGTTGACCGGAGCCGCGCTTGACCGCGCGGTCGATGTTGTCGTTGGGCACCGAGGTCTTCTTCGCCTTCTGGATGGCGTCGACGAGGGTCGGGTTGCCCGAGAGGTCGGCTCCGCCGATCTTGGCTGCGACCTCGATGTTCTTGATGAGCTTGGCGAACGACTTGGCACGGCGAGAGTCTTTGATCGCCTTCTGGTGCTTCGTGGTCGCCCATTTGGAGTGGCCTGACATGGCAACCAGTGTATTCGGACGATCGAGCGCAGCACCGCGTACGGTGGATCGCATGGCGTGGTTCCGCATCACCTTCGCGAAGAACGCATTCGTGAAGTCGCTCGGCGGCATGAAGCCCGCGACCCTCTCCCCCACTGACGGGCTCTCGGCGATGATCTCGTTCTACCGCGACCACCGGCCGCAGCACACCGAGGCCGGCGACGACGTGCTCGAGTTCGCCTGGAAGACCGACGACGACGGCTTCCAGCTCGCGATCTCCCGCAGGATGCAACGGCACGCGAGTGATGAGCCGGTGCGCACTCTCGAACTCGCGTTCCGATTCGCACTGACCGAACGCAGGACCGCCGTGGCCGGCGGCCAGCTGGGTTGCGGCGCGGTCACCGATCTTGCCCGCTTCCGCCGCGAGGTCACCGGCTCGGCCGCTTGGAAGGTCGCAGCGGGCGGTGCCGTCAAGTCGCGCACACTCGAGGAGCGCTAGCCCATCCAGATGACAAAAATGGCTAGTGCGGGTCGCTCCGGACTAGCGGATTTTGTCATCTCCCCTAGGTCGCGAGTTTGACCCCGGATGCGCGGAGCTCGAGCTGCGCGAGCTGCTTCACGACGTCGGCATCCCCGCGGCGCCAGGCGCCGAGCGCGTCCGCGTCGATCTTCGTGATCGCGGGCAGCTTCTGGTTCGCGAGGGCGCGCAGCGCGAGCAGGTCGAGTCCCGCGGTGGTGTTGACGACCGCCCGCGCCCGGCCGGCGCGACGCGCGAAGCGGATGCGCGGCACGAGCCACACGATGAGGATCATGGCGATCGGCAGCACCGCGATGCCGATCCCGAGCACGAGCGCGAGCTGGAACACCGCCGTCTGCTGGTTCTGGCCGGCCTGCTCGAGCGCCTCTCCGGCCTGGCTCGCCCCGTCGAACGGCACCCGGATGCCGCCGCCGATGAGCGGGATCCCGCCCAGGGTCTCGCCGACCTCGGTCATCGTGTCCTTGAATCCGGTGCCCGCGTCCTCCATCTGCTGGCCGAACGTGCTCAGCCCGTTCACGAGCTGGAACACCGTGACGCCCAGCCAGATCCATGCGGCGATGAGCCCGAGGGCGATGAGGTCGCCGATGATCTGGCGGGTCCTGCGCGAGCCGAAGTCCGAATACAGTTTCATGGCCCGAGTCTGCCGCACTCGCACGCGCCGGGGAACGTCGAAGGACGCCGCCCGGAGGCGACGCCCTTCGACTGGCCGGGACCTAGTCGGCGAGGATGGCGTCGAGCTTGGCGTAGCCCTCGACGACGCCGGTCTCCATGCCGCTCGCGACGAACGCGTCCCGGTCCTCGAACGAGTCGACCAGCGAGGTCGAGGTGAGGCGGGTGCGCCCGTCGCCGAGGTCCTCGAAGCGGAGCTTCTCGAGGGCGACACCGTCGGGCATCCCCTCGAACGAGAACGTCTGCACAATCAGTTCGTTCTCACGGAACTCGTGGAACACGCCGTTGAAGCCGGCCTCGAAGCCCTGGCTCTCGATGACGTAGCGGTACGAGCCGCCCGTGCGGGCATCCCAGTGGTCGATCCGGGCGCCGCGGGCCTCCGGTCCGACCCACTTCGCGTAGATCTCGGGGTCGACGTGCGCGCGGAAGACCTTGGCGACCGGGGCATCGAACTCGCGGATGATCCGCACCAGCGGCACCTTCTCGTCGACGATGATCTCGGTCTCGTGCTTGGTGGTCGTGCTCATGATGCTGCTCCATTCGTGGGTGGTGTGGACGGGGTGGTGTCGGTGTCGTCGAGCTCCTCCAGCACGGCGTCGAGGCGGCGGTACCGCTCCTCGGCCTGCTGTCGGTAGCGCTCGATCCATTTGGTCATCAGGTCGAAGACCTCCGCTTCGAGATGCACGGGACGCCGCTGGGCGTCCTTACTGCGGCTCACCAGGCCGGCGTCCTCGAGCACCTTGAGGTGCTTGGACACGGCCTGGATGCTGACGTCGTAGGGCTCGGCGAGCTCGTTGACGGTCGCGTCGGCGATCGTCAGCCGCGCGACCATGTCGCGCCGCGTCGGGTCGGCCAACGCGGAGAACACCCTGGACAGTGCATCGGCCATTCGCGTCTCCCTGTGTTCAACCATTCGGTTGATTACAAGCTAGACCCGAGGATGCCGTGTTGTCAACTCTTTGGTTGAATACGTCGGTACACGACCGTGAAGTCGAGTTCGAGCGCCCCGTCCCCGCCCGCCTTCTCCCACTGGCGGTCATCGTGTCGCCGTAGAACTCCGCCGTGAATCGCTGGTCGAACGGCTCGCCCTGCCGGCTGAGCGCCCAGCCGCGCTCGTCGATCGTCATCGCGTAGATCCGGCTGACTCCCGCTCGTCGGCGTAGAGCATCGAGTAAGTGCCGTTCGCGGCGTCGCACCCGATGAACGAGGTCGACGCCGGCGCCTCCGGCAGTTCGACCTACTTCTCCCACACGACGTCCCCTCGACGGATGCCAGGCGAAGCTCGAACGCCCCCCGCCCGGCCACCGCTCCCCCGACGGCCGGCGAACTCGGCCGTCCATTCGCCGATCAGCGGCTCGAGTGCTCGGAGGGCGTCCTCAGCGGTCGGCTGGTCCATACGCACTACGCTACGCGGCGCGAACCAGGCCGAGGAAGTACTCGTGGAACCGCAACTCCCCCGTGATCTCGGGGTGGAACGACGTGCCGAGCAGGTTGTCCTGCTGCACGGCGACCACGCGCCCGTCGGCGAGGGACGCGAGTGCGGTCGCGCGCGGGCCGAGCTCCTCGACGATGGGGGCGCGGATGAAGACGGCGTGCACGGGCGGGTCGCCGAGCGCCGCGACATCCAGGTCGGTCTCGAACGAGTCGAGTTGCGAGCCGAACGCGTTGCGGCGGACCGCGACATCCAGCCCACCGAGCGACTGCTGGCCGTCGATGGCGTCGAGCACGGTGTCGGCGAGCATGATGAGGCCTGCGCACGTGCCGTAGACCGGCAGGCCGGATGCGATCCGCGCCTTGAGCGGCTCAGCGAGCCCGAACAGGCGGCTGAGCTTGTCCATGACGCTGGACTCACCCCCGGGGATGATCAGCCCGTCGACGCGCTCGAGCTCCTCGGGGCGGCGCACGGTCACGCCATGCGCGCCGAGCTGCTCCAGCACGGCGAGGTGCTCGCGGAAGTCGCCTTGGAGGGCGAGGACCCCGACGGTTGGGCCACTCAAGCCGAACGACCTACCAGCCGCGCGTGGCGAGGCGGTGCGGCTCGGCGATGTCGGCGACGTTGATGCCCACCATCGCCTCGCCGAGGCCGCGCGAGACGTCGGCAATCACCTGGGCGTCGTCGAAGAACGTGGTCGCCTTGACGATCGCGGCAGCGCGCTGCGCCGGGTTGCCGGCCTTGAAGATGCCGGAGCCGACGAAGACGCCGTCGGCGCCGAGCTGCATCATGAGCGCGGCATCCGCCGGGGTCGCGACGCCGCCCGCGGTGAAGAGCACGACCGGGAGCTTGCCGGCCGCGGCGACCTCGGCGACGAGCTCGTAGGGCGCCTGCAGGTTCTTCGCGGCCACGTACAGCTCGTCCTTGGACATCGCCGACAGCGCGTTGATCTCGCCCTTGATGGTGCGGATGTGCTTGGTCGCCTCGGAGACATCCCCGGTGCCGGCCTCGCCCTTCGAGCGGATCATCGCAGCACCCTCGGTGATGCGACGCAGCGCCTCACCGAGGTTGGTCGCTCCGCACACGAACGGCACGTTGAACTGCCACTTGTCGATGTGGTTCACGTAGTCGGCGGGGCTCAGCACCTCGGACTCGTCGATGTAGTCGACCTTGAGCGCCTGGAGTACCTGCGCCTCGACGAAGTGACCGATGCGGGCCTTGGCCATCACGGGGATGGACACGGCCTCGATGATCCCGTCGATCAGGTCCGGGTCGCTCATGCGCGCGACGCCACCCTGGGCGCGGATGTCTGCAGGGACCCGCTCGAGGGCCATGACGGCCACTGCGCCGGCATCCTCGGCGATCTTCGCCTGGTCGGCGGTGACGACGTCCATGATGACGCCGCCCTTGAGCATCTCGGCAAGTCCGCGCTTGACGCGGCTCGTGCCATTCAAGGGACTCTGTCCCAGTTCAGAGTTCGATTCGGTGCTCATGGTGTCCAATTCTACGTTCGCTGTGATGGGTGACCCGGTGGCCAATCGAGGTCGCGTGGTTCGCTCAGGCGTAGAGCGCCCAGCCATTGGCCACTTCCTCGCGCACCTCGCCAAGGAGGCGCGGGAGCGCCTTCGTGCCGGCCACGATCGGGAAGAAGTTCGCGTCGTACGCCCAGCGCGGCACGATGTGCTGATGGAGGTGGTCGGCCACGCCCGCGCCGGCGACCTCGCCCTGGTTGATGCCGATGTTGTACCCGTGGGCACCGGAGGTCGCGGTGAGCACGCGCATCGCGGCCTGCGTGAGCGTCGCGATCTCGCTCACCTCCTCGAGCGTCGCGTCCGGGTAGCCGGCGACATGGCGGTACGGGCAGACCAGCAAGTGACCGCTGTTGTACGGGTACAGGTTCAGCAGCACGTACGCGTGCTCGCCGCGGTGCACGATGAGGGCCTCCTCATCGCTCAGCGACGGGGCGACGCAGAACGGGCATCCGCGCTCGACCTTCTGGGTCGCGTCCGCCTGCACGTAGGCGATGCGGTAGGGCGTCCAGAGCCGCTGGAACGCGTCGGGCACCGCGGCGAAGGCCGCGGCATCCTCGGCGTCCGGGAAGTCCGTGCCGTCGTAGTCGGTGGGCATGGTCAGACCTGGGCGCGGGTGTCGATCGCCTCGCGGATGCGGGCGACCGCGTCATCCACGGGGATGCCGTTCTCCTGCGTGCCGTCCCGGAACCGGAAGCTCACGGTGCCCGCGTCGCGGTCCTGTCCGCCGGCGATCAGCTGGAACGGCACTTTGAGCAGCGTGTGCGTGCGGATCTTCTTCTGCATGCGCTCGCTCGAGGTGTCGAGTTCGGCGCGCACGCCCTCGCCCTTCAGCCGGTCGATGATGCCACCGAGGTACTCCTCGTACTCCTCCGAGATCGGGATGCCGACCACCTGCACGGGCGAGAGCCAGACCGGGAAGGCACCGGCGTAGTGCTCCAGCAGGATCGCGAAGAAGCGCTCGATCGAGCCCATGAGAGCCCGGTGGATCATCACCGGCCGCTGGCGGCTGCCGTCACTCGCGGTGTACTCGAGCTCGAACCGCTCCGGCAGGTTGAAGTCGACCTGCACGGTCGAGAGCTGCCAGGTGCGGCCGATCGCGTCCTTGACCTTGAGGTCGATCTTGGGGCCGTAGAACGCGGCCTCACCCGGCGCCTCGGTGAGCGAGAGCCCGCTCGCCTGGGCGACGCGACGCAGCGCATCGGTGGCCTGCTCCCAGTGCTCCTCGTCGCCGATCCACTTCTCCTTCTCGTCGTCGCGCATCGAGAGTTCGAGTTCGAAGTCGGTGAGCCCGAAGTCGCGCAGCAGCGAGAGCACGAAGTCGAGCACCTTGGAGGTCTCCTCCTCGAGCTGCTCGCGGGTGACGAACAGGTGCGCGTCATCCTGCGTGAAGCCGCGCACGCGGGTGAGGCCGTGCAGCGCGCCCGAGAGCTCGTAGCGGTAGACGGTGCCGTTCTCGGTGAGTCGCATGGGGAGGTCCCGGTAGCTGCGGCCGCGCTCCTTGTAGATCAGGATGTGCATCGGGCAGTTCATGGGCTTCAGGTAGTAGTCGACGCCCTGCTTGGTGATCTCGCCGTGCTCGTCCACGACCTCGTCCAGTCGGATGGGCGGGAACATGCCCTCCTTGTAGGTCACGAGATGGTTGGACTGCACGAAGAGATCCTTCTTCGTGATGTGCGGCGTGTAGACGTACGTGTAGCCTCCCTCGATGTGGCGCTTGCGGGCGTGCTGCTCCATCTCCTGGCGGATGATGCCGCCCTTCGGGTGGAACACCGCGAGCCCCGAGCCGATCTCCTCGGGGAACGAGAACAGGTCGAGGTCCTTGCCGAGCTTGCGGTGATCGCGCTTCGCCGCCTCCTCCTGGAGGGTCTGGAACGCGCGCAGCTCGTCCTTGCTCGGCCACGCGGTGCCGTAGATGCGCTGCAGCTGCTTGTTCTTCTCCGAGCCGCGCCAGTAGGCCGCGGCGTTGCGCACGAGCGACCAGCCGTTGCCGATCATCCGGGTGTTCGGCAGGTGCGGTCCGCGGCAGAGGTCCTTCCAGAACACCTCGCCGGTCTTGCCGTCGACGTTGTCGTAGATCGTGAGTTCGGCGCCGCCGACCTCGACGTTCTCGCCGTCCTCGGACGCGTCGCTGACGCTGCCCTTGAGGCCGATCAGTTCGAGCTTGTAGGGCTCGTCGGCCATCTCGGCGCGCGCTTCATCCTCGGTGACGACCCGGCGCTGGAAGCGCTGGCCCTGCCGGATGATGCGATCCATCGCCTTCTCGATCGCCTTCAGGTCCTCGGGCTGGAACGGCTGCTCGACGTCGAAGTCGTAGTAGAAGCCGTCCTGCACGGGCGGCCCGATGCCGAGCTTCGCGTCGGGGTTGATGGACTGCACGGCCTGCGCCATCACGTGCGCAGCCGAGTGCCGCAGGATGTTGAGCCCGTCGGGCGAGTCGATCGTGATGGGCTCGACGGTGTCGGTCTCCGTCGTCTCAGCCGCGAGGTCCTTCAGGTCGCCGTTGACGCGCATGGCGACGACGTTGCGGTCGGTGAACAGCTCGAATCCGGTCTTGCCCATCCGAAGAGTTTACTGGCGCGAGGTGGCGTCACTTCCCGCGCTGGGTCCCGCCGCTGCGGCGCCGTTCCCGGAAGCGGTGACCCAGGCCGCGATCTCAGCGCGGCGGGCCACACCGAGCTTGGCGAGGATGTGCTCGACGTGCGCGGAGGCGGTCTTCGGCGAGATGACCAGGCGCTCCGCGATCTCGCGATTCGTTGCTCCCTCGGCGATCAGGCGGGCGACCTCGAGTTCGCGGGATGACAGTGGGCTCGCGTCATCCGCCGTCTCGGGGGTCGCGAGGTCGACGAGCAGTGCCGCACCGGCAGCGAGCTCCTGGGCGCGTGCGGTGAGCCGAGCCGCGTCCGCTGCGCGCTTGGTCCGGCGGGCGCATCGGGCCTGGTCGACGAGGCCCTGGATGCCCTCCCACCGTCGCTCGAGGGCGAGCCAGCCCTCGGTCGCGGTCTCGATCAGCGCTCGCGCATCCCCGGTCTGGCCCTCGGCGAGGGCCAGCAGCCCGCGGGCGTGGGTGAGCGCGTGTTCGGTACCAGGGATCGCTCGCAGGTCGATGAGCGCGGCGCACCGCTCGATCCACTCGCGCGCGCCCGTGACGTCGCGCTGGGCGAGTCGTGCGCGGGTGCCGGTGACGACGAAGGGGAACAGGTAGGCGGCATCCTCGACGCGTTCGGAGTCGACGTATCCCTGCTCGCACAGCACCACCGCATCGTCGAAGCGCTGCTCGTGCAGCGCGAGCTCGGCGAGTCCCCAGAGCGCAGGGCTGACGCGCTGCAGTTCGTGCATGCGGTCGCCCAGATCCTTCGCCTCGTCGAGGTTCCGGCGCGCGCCCGTGACGTCGCCGCGTGCGAGTGCCACGAAGCCGAGCACGTGCAGTGCGGTGATCCGCGTCGTGATGCCGATGCCGTCGGCGAGGGCGTGCTTGCCGGACTTCTCAGCGCCATCCCAGTCGCCCGTCGCCCAGCGCACGTGGCCGCGGTGGGCGTGGAGGTAGTGGTGGTCGTTCCAGCGCTGGGTGGTCGCGGTGTAGACGAGACCCTCCTCGATCCAGGCGCCAGCACGTGGATAGTCGAGCAGCACGGAGGCGGACGAGCCGAGCATCCTGAACCCCCTCGACGCGATCGCCTCGAGCCCGTCCTCCTGCGCCCGGCGGATCACGTGCTCGAGCATCGGCCAACCCTCGTCGCCCCTACCGGCGAACACGAGTGAGGTGCCGATCGAGAGCCGGATGTCGAGCGCCTTCGGTTCATCGCGCTCGAGCAGCGCGAGGGCGCGCTCGCCGTAGTCGAGGGATGCCGCGAGCCGCCGATCCAGCATGTGCGCCGCCGACAGCGCCCCGAGCAGTCCGGCGCGCGCCGTGACGACGTCGGCGTTCTCGGGATGCACTTCGAGTCGCGCAAGGGAATCCAGCGCAAGCCCCGCTCGTAGCGCCAGGTCGGCGCCGAGCAGGTGCCGCACGGCCATCAGGTCGGGCACGATGCCGGCGGCACCGAGCGAGTCGCCGAGCCCGTGGTACAGGTCGACCGCGAGTTGCAGGTGCTCCGCCGCTTCGTCGACCCCGTCGATCGCGGCGAGTTCGCGTCCGCGGCGCGCCGAGAGGTCGGCCCGCTGTGCGTCGGTCGCGTCGGCCGGCATCGTGCGGTGGGCGCGTGCGTAGAGCTCGGCCGCCTCCCGATGCGCGGAGATGCGGACCGCGTCGGTGGCCGCGAGCAGCGCGTGCTCGTGAGCGAGCGCGGTCTCGCCCGCACGCTCGAAGTGGTCCGAGATGTAGGCATCGGAGAAGCCGTTCCTGATCGCCGCCCTCGCGACGGCCGCGTGGATCTCGGCACGTCGGGCGGGCGGGATGCGCTCGTAGGTGACGTCGCACACGATCGAGTGCCGGAAACCGAACTTCTGCTCCGGATGCGACACGACGATGTGCAGGTCGGATGCCGCAGTCAGCGCTGCGGCGACGGCATCCTCGCTGCCCGTCGTGATCTCCTCGAGGAGCCCGATGTCGAAGGCCCGGCCGATCACCGAGGCGGCCGACACGATCTCGCGAATGGGCGGATCGAGCAGGGCGAGCCGCGCCTCCACCACCTCCGTCACGGTCTCGAGCACCGCGGAATCCTCGTCCGCGGCGAGCAGCTCCTCGACGTGGAGCGGAATGCCGTCGCTGCGCCGCAGCAACGAGGTCACGAGGGTGGTCGGCGGCCGCGTCCCGGTGATCGCCGCGACCATCGCCGCGATGCCCTCCTGGTCGAGGCGGGGCAGGCGGACCTCCTCGGCGAGGCGCTGCTCGAGCAGGCGCGCTCGCCAACTGCGCAACCGGGTGCCGGCGAAGAGCTCGTCGGAGCGGTAGGTGGCGATGATCAGGCTGTGCGACGTCTCGAGGCTCTGCGCGACGCGTTCGAGCACGTCGAGACTGAGCTCGTCGGCCCAGTGCAGGTCTTCGAAGCGCAGCAGCACGCTCGTCTCGGCGAGCGCGTCGACGATGATCTCAGCCAGATCGCTCAGCAGCAGGCGGCGACGACGCGCGGCATCCCCACCGGTCTCCCCCTCCCAGGAGAGCCGGTCGCGCAGCCGCTGTGCCGGCTCGACGAGCCCGATGCGCCGCAACTCGTCCGCGAGGCTGTCGATCACGGCACCGGGAGCGTCCGTGTCGCGCGGGCGTCCCGCCGCACGAGGCGACGGCAGACCGATGCGCGCCACGATCTCATTCAGCAGGCGCGACTTGCCGATGCCCGACTCCCCCGCGACGAGCAGCAGCTCCCCACGCCCTTCGAGCGCGCCGTTCCACCGCCGGAGGGCGAGCTGGAGCGCCTCGTCGCGACCCACGAGCACCGGGCTGACGCGATCACGCATCCCGAGTGGTTTCGAGGGCTCGGTCATGCCGCCCAGTCGATCATGCGCACAGTATAGGTCGGTCGTTCGAGCAGGATCGGTCACCCGACCGATGGTCGGAACGGCGTGGATGACGAGGCTGGAGGCACAACAGAAAGGGGTGCCCCACATGGCACAGTTCATGGATGTCCACGCCGGATTCATCGGCGCAACGCAGGAGCAGCTCGACGAGGTGCACGCGAAGGACCTCGAGTTCCAGGGCGCCGAGGGCGTCGAGTTCCACAAGGCCTGGCTCGACCCGGAGACGGGGAAGGCGTTCTGCCTCTCCACGGCTCCGTCGAAGGAGGCGATCATGCGGGTGCACGAGAAGTCGGGCATCCCCACGACCGAGGTCTACGAGATCCGGGCCGAGGTCTGATCGGATGCTCGCTCTGATCCTCATCGGAGGGGTCGCCCTGGCGGCGATCGTCGGTACCGCACAGCTCGTGCGCACCGACGGTCACCGCCGGGTGCCCACCCGGCCGTGCTGCGGCGCGGCGTAGCCAACAGGATGCCTCGAGCTCAGGCTCGGGGCATCCTTGCGTTCCCCGTCCCGCTCGCAACCTCCACCACGAGCTCCCTCGCGCGCGTGACCAGCGGCGACAGCGTGCGGCGCGCCGGCCACGCGAGGTAGATCTCACGGGGCCGGAGCGCGGGCTCCAGCACGTGCAGCCGGAGTTGGTCATCCGATTCGTCGAGGTCGATCGCGAGTGAGGGCATCACAGCGACGCCCATCCCGGCGCGAACCATCGAGACCACGCCGCGATTGTCCGTCGTGCGGAACACGATCAACGGCGCGACGCCCGCGTCCGCGTACACGCGCTCGACGTTCGCCTGGTCCCCGATCGGCAGTTGCGCGATCATCGGCACCCCGTCGAGTGCGGCCATCGGCACTGCGTCGTGCGGGAACTGGCCGCGGGGCGCGACCAGCACGTACGGGTCATCCAACACCTTCACCTGCTCGACGTCCCCGTTGATCACGCCGTCGAAGAACAGCAGGTCGAGCCCGTCGATCCGAGGGTCGCCCGTCTCCTCCTCGAACAGCCGGATGTCAACGGTCGGCACCTCGTCGCGAAGTCGGCGCAGCACGGTCGGCAGGATCACGTTCGTCACGCTCTGGAACGTGCCGATGTGGATGCGTCCGTCGCCGGCCCTGAACCGCTCGATCGCCTCGCCCGTCGCGCTCACCCTGGCGAGCAACTCGCGGGCGTGCACGAGCAGCACGTCACCCAGAGCGGTGAGCTGCACCGCCCGTGGTCCACCGAGCCGGTCGAACAGTCGTCCCCCCACCGCCTGCTCGAGCGCGGCGATCCGCTGGCTCACCGTCGACTGCGTGTACCCGAGTCGCACTGCCGCTCTGCCGAAGGTGCCTTCGGTGGCGACCGCGTCGAATGCGGCGAGGTGGCGGAGTTCGAGCATGCCGCGAGACTATCGCGATGAGCGATCGACTCGATCGTTTTTCAACGCTTTACCCGATGATCCGCTTCGACGTACCGTGACAATATGACCGCGCAGCACGCACTGTGGTTCGCTCCGTTCGACGAACTCTCCGACCCGAGGACGATCGCAACCCTCGCCGCCGAAGCCGAGGACCATGGATGGCACGGGCTGTTCCTCTGGGACCACCTCCGCTGGCGCGAGCCGGTCGCCGCCGTCGCCGATCCCTGGATCACCCTCGCCGCGGTCGCCACGGCGACCGAGCAACTGCGCTTCGGACCCATGGTCAGCGCGATCGCGCGTCGCCGGCCGGCCAAGCTCGCCCGCGAGACCGCGACGCTCGATGTGCTGAGCGACGGGCGCCTCACCCTCGGGGTGGGACTCGGCAGCGATCGGTTCGGCGAGGAGTTCAGTCGAACCGGCGAGGAACTGGACGAACCCACTCGTGCCGCGATGCTGGACGAATCGCTCGAGGTGCTGACGGCGGCGTGGACGGGCGAGACGGTCGAGCATCGAGGCATCCACTATCGCGTCGACGGCATCCGGTTCCTGCCGCGACCGGTGCAGCGACCGGGCATCCCGATCTGGGCCGCCGGGTTCCCAGGCAAGGCCAAGCCGATGCAACGGGCAGCGCGGCTCGACGGCTTCTTCCCGGTCAACCTCGAGTCGGTCGAGCAATTCGCCGCGGCCGTCGAGAGCGTCGAGTCGTTCCGCACCGATCCGAATCGGCCGTTCGACTACGCCGTCGAGGTCGCGCCCGGTGCCGACGTCTCCTCGTACGTGGACGCCGGCGCCACCTGGTGCATGGTCGCGTTCGATCCGGGCACGACCACGGTCGACCGGGTGCGGGGCGTGCTCCGGGACGGACCGAACCGATGAGCGAGAACGAGGGAGCATCCGTGGAGCAGTTCGTGCAGCTGGGTGACGTCTCACTCCGGGTCCAAACGTTCGGCCGACGATCCGACCCTGCAGTGCTGCTCATCCACGGTGCGAGCGCATCGATGCTGTGGTGGCGGGAGGAGCTCTGTGCAGCGATCGCCGCCCGCGGTCGGTACGTGATCCGTTACGACGCGCGCGACACGGGTCGGTCCACGTCCTACCCACCGGGCCAGCCGGACTACGCCGCGAGCGACCTCGCGGCCGATGCGGTCGGGATCCTCGACGCGCTCGGCGTCGTGGCCGCCCACGTGGTCGGCATGTCGATGGGCGTGGGCATCGCCATCGCCGTGGGCGTCGATCATCCTGACCGCGTCGCGTCGCTCTGCCTGATCGGCGGCTCAACCGGCGAACCGGGCCTGCCGCCGATGTCGGAGGCGTTCGTCGCATCCACGTCGTCGGAACCCGACCTCGGCGACACCGACAGCATCGTCGAGCACATCGTCTCGGCGCAGCGCGCGTGCGTCGGCGGCTCACCGTACTTCGACGAACGCTGGATCCGGATGCTGGCGGTCGAGGATGTCGCGCGATCGACGAGCATCGCCTCCGCCCTTGCCAACCACTACCTCGTCGACTTCGATGCACCGCGCAACGGCGGCGTCGAGGATCTCCGCGTCCCGACCCTCGTCGTGCACGGCGAGGTCGACCCGGTGTTCCCCCTGCCGCACGGCGAGGCGCTCCGTGACGCAGTACCGGGTGCACAACTCCTGGTGCTCGCGCAGGCTGGACACGACATACCGCCGCAGGTGTGGCCGACGTTCGTGGACGCCCTCGTCGATCACACCGCCCCGCGCTGACAGACTCAGCGCCGTACGGGAGGTTGCGGGCGCGGCAATGGTTACGCTAGCGTAACCGTTACTTATGAGTAACCAATCCGCGTCCCAACGATCTGACCGCATGTTCGACGCCCTCGGTGACCCGATGCGGCGCCGGATCGTCGAGCGTCTCGCGGGCGGTCCCCGTCCGGTCATCGAGCTCGCGACCGGCCTGCCGATCGGACGCCCGGCCGTGAGCCGGCACCTGAAGGTGCTCTCGGACGCGGGACTGGTGACACATACGTCCCGCGGCACGCGCAACCTCTACGCGCTCGCGCCGGAGGGGCAGGTTGCCTTGCAGCAGTGGATCGTGAGCCTGTGGGACTCGGCGCTCGAATCGTTCGCCGAGTACGTGGAGGAAGACCGCGATGATGCTCGGAGGGAGCACGGCAATGAGTGAGGCAGTCAAGGTTCCAGCGCCGGTTCGTCGCGAAGTGCTCGTGACCGCGGCCCCGGAGCGCGCGTTCGAGTTGTTCACCGGACGTATCGGCGCGTGGTGGCCGCTCGCACGGTTCTCGGTGTTCGAGCAGGACAACGACGTCGTCTTCGAGGATGGCCACATCATCGAACGCGCAACCGATGGCCGCGAGTCGGTCTGGGGGACCGTCACCGAGTGGGATCCGCCCGCAGCGCTCGGCTTCACCTGGCACCCCGGCTACGGCGAGGAGCACGCGACCGACGTGCGCTTCACATTCGAGGCATCCGAACCCGGCAGTTCATCGGCACAGACACGGGTCACGGTCGTCCACACCGGCTGGGAGCGCATGACCGACCCGTTCGCGCGCGCCGCGGAGTACGAGAACGGCTGGCCGGGCGTGCTCGCGTCGTTCGCCGCGCTGGTCGCCGGAAGATGACCGATCGCTGGTACGCGCTGATCCATCGGCCGGGTCCGTCGCTGGTCGACGGGGAGTCGATCTTCGCCCATCCCGCGTTCGGCGAGCACGTCGCGTTCCTGCGGCGGCTGCAGGAGCGCGGCCTGCTTGTCGCCGCCGGACCGCTGCCCGACGAACCGGGCGTGGGGATGACGGTGGTGCGGGCATCCCCCGACATCGACGTCACCCAGCTCGCCACCGAGGACGACCGTAGCGTCGCCGATGGCTTCCTGACGGTCGAGATCCGCGAATGGGATGTGCGCTTCACGGCAGAATGACCGCATGACGACCGTGCTGTCCGTGATCGACGACATCCTCAGCCAGGTGCCGGGCGCACCGTTCGAGGGCACCGTCGACACGATCAAGGCCGGGGATGCGACGGCCGAGGTCACCGGCATCGTCACGACCTTCCTCGCCACCCAGGCCGTGCTCGAGCAGGCCGTCGCCCTCGGAGCGAACTTCGTGATCGCGCACGAGCCCACGTTCTACAACCACCTGGACGAGGTGGACTGGCTCGCGGACGATCCCGTATACCTCGCGAAGCGCGCGTACCTCGAGCAGCACGGGCTCGTCGTGTGGCGCTTCCACGACGGCTGGCATGCTCATCGCCCCGACGGCATCTACGCGGGCGTGCTCGCCCAACTCGGCTGGGCCGACATCACGGATGACCCGATCGTCACACTGCCCGAGCCGACCTCGTTCGGCGCACTCATCGCGCACGTGCGGAGCAGCCTGGGCGTGGAGCATCCTCGAACCATCGGGGACACAGTGATGACGGTCCGCACCGTCGGACTGCTCGTCGGTGCGCCGGGCGGGCGAGCCCACCTGCGGGCACTCCCCCACGTCGACGTGCTCATCGCCGGTGAGGTCGCGGAGTGGGAGGCGACCGAGTGGGTGCGGGATGCGAACACGCAGGGTCTGCCGCGAGGGCTCATCGTCGCGGGGCACGAGCCGACCGAGGAGGCAGGGATGCGGTATCTCGCGGAGTGGTTGCGGGGGCGGCGGCCGGAGCTCGCGGTGACGCACGTGGCGTCGGGGAATCCGTTCGTACCCTGACGTTCCCGTACGGAACCATCAGTCCGGCGAGAACTCCGCGAGCTTGATGGCGCCTCGATGGGCGACTCGACGTTTGACCAACCAGGTCAAGACGATCGCAACGGCGATCGCTGGGATTACGAGGACTGCGCGCACCAATTGCGCGAAGAAGTCCGCAGCTTCGACGCAGTCATTCTCAGTGACGGAGGCAGGGCGATCTGTGCAGGTTGCAACGATCAATGGCGGGAGATACACCACTGCCACGAGCAGAAGCACGAAGCCGACAGCGAGCGAGACCAACGCGATCGCCTGCTTCATGTGCACACGCTATCGGGCGGCACCCAGGAGGCCGACCCAGTCGCCGACTCGGTGCGAGGAAGCCAGAAGACCCAGTGCAGGCACACTGGGTCATTCCTATGGTGGGCGCTACTGGGATCGAACCAGGGTCGATCGCTAGGGAGAATCGCGATCAGCGATTCTTGCGATCGACCGGTCGCCGGCTCGATCCTGAAAACAAGAAGACCCAGTGCAAGCACACTGGGTCATTCTTTTTGGTGGGCGGTACTGGGATCGAACCAGCGACCTCTTCCGTGTCAGGGAAGCGCGCTACCGCTGCGCCAACCGCCCGGGGGTGTATTCATTTGTCTGCCGCTTCGATTGCTCACCATCTCTCGACGGCGAGCAATCGGCACTGCGAGGTGACGACCGGATTCGAACCGGTGTACACGGCTTTGCAGGCCGTTGCCTCGCCTCTCGGCCACGCCACCGTGTGCGGGACACGTCAGTCACCGCACGCGGTCACTGACACTTCCCACTCGAGCGGATGACGAGATTCGAACTCGCGACCCTCACCTTGGCAAGGTGATGCGCTACCACTGCGCCACATCCGCATTGCAACCATTGCTGGGTGCTCGAACGACTATAGGCGATGAACCGAGGTACGGCCAATTGTGACAGGCGCGCCGCGACCCGTATTGTTGAAGCGCCTCATGGGCGATTGGCGCAGTTGGTAGCGCGCTTCCTTCACACGGAAGAGGTCATCGGTTCGAGTCCGGTATCGCCCACCACATCCCTCGTCTACCGCGGTTTCCTGCCGCTCCACGCGTACTCCGGGTCGCTCTGCTGCCACTGCGCCGCAACGAGTTCGGCGACGATCACCTCGGTGAGCGCCGCGGTCATGCGGTCGTCCTCGCCGGTGTAGCGCACGGCGTGTGCGGCGAATGGATGCGACGCCCCCACCGTCACGAGCACCGACCCGCGTTCCCGCATCCACCCGATCGCCTGCTCGTCCCACGCAGAGCCGGAGTACAGCAGCGCGCGGTAATCCAGCGTGCGAGTCAGGTACACGTCCACGTGCGACCAGTCCCCCGTCTCGCTCGCGAAGCCCGGGCGACGCGGCACTTCCCGCACCATGAGCGCAGCCTGCTGCGCGCTCGAGAGCCGATCGGCCGGGGCCAGTACGAAGGTGCCGCTCGGGCCGAGCAGCGCGCGTGACACCGGGTCGAGCCAGTCGCGGCGCTCGTCGAGCAGGTACTGGCTGGCCTCGGCTGCGGCGAGCAGCGGCGTGTCGATCCGGGCGCCGTACCGATTCAAGACCTCGGCGAGCACCGCGATCGTGTGGCGGAACGTGCGGCACGCGACCCCGCTGACCTCCTGGCCGGCGAGCAGCGGCAGCACGAGGCCGGCCATCGAGGCGAGCGGCGAGTCGGGGTTGTTCGTGATCGCGACCAGGTTGCCGCCCGCGTACGCCTCCGCGGCGGCGAGCACCTCGGCGCTCGAGCCCGTCGCCGAGACCGCGATCACGACGAGATCCTCGGCGGGGGGCGGCAGCAGCCGCGTCGAGGCCAGCTCGACCGTCGCGTTGACCCCGCGCATCCGTGCCTCGCGCGCGACGGTCTGCGCAGCGTACGTGCTCGATCCCATGCCGAGCACGAGGATGCGGTCGGCGTCCGGCAGCTCCTCGAGGCCGGGCAGCCCGCGGGCGACGGCGGTGGCGAGCGCATCGAGGGATTCGGGGATGCGGATCAGGTCGTCGATGAAGCGGGCGGCATCCACGGTTCCTCCTTGGCGTTGTCGGCGGGCGGGTAGCGGAAGGTGATCGCGGCATCGGCCGCGTACTGCCAGCGCGGCAGGAAGCGGTGCGCGTAGATCAGCTCGCGCAGCAGTTGCTCGGCGTGCAGCCCGGCGAGCTGGGCCGGGTCGAGCACGTCCGAATGCTCACGGTACGCGCCGAGCAGCTCCTGCTGCGCTGCGCGAGCCCATGCGAGCACCACGTCGTCGACGCCGACGTGCTTCATGGCCACCGACGCCACGAGTTCGATCGAGCTCATCAGGTGGGCCACATCGCGCGCGGCGAAGTCGGGGGTGTCCCGCTCGGCCGGCGTGAGCTGGGGATCGCCGTCGAAGTCGAGCACGAGGTACCGATCGGCGGCGCGCAGCACCTGGCCGACGTGCAGGTCGCCGTGCAGGTCGAACGCGGGCGCCGACGTCTCGTCAGGGATGCTCGCGATCGCGTCTCGAAGGGCGCCCTCCCGATTGCGCAACCGCTCGCCCGGCGCACCCACTGTGATCGCGAGCGCCTCGTCGAGGGCACTGGATGCCCGGGCACGCAGCACCCCGCCGTGCACGCCGCGCACCCGCGAGCCGTCCGCGGCAAGCACCCCGTGCATCCCCGCGCACAGCCTGCCGAGCTCGGCCGGCCACCGAGGACGGTCACCCCCGCCCACGAACTCGACGAGGTCGTCGACCGCCCAGGTCCAGCCGTCGGTCGAGCCGGGAACGTACTCGCTGATCGTCGCGACGGTATGGTCACCGAGCTCGAGCCCGCCCAGGTAGGTCGGAACGACGCCCGAGCTCGCGAGCCGCGCGAGCAGTCGGGCCGACCGGTCGAGCGATCCGAGGGTGAGCCCGACCTTCACGACGGACTTCTCGTCGACCACACGCGACCAGTTGGTCATGTCGACGTCGATCGGTCGCTCCTGCGTCGCTGCGATGCCCAGCACGGTGCGCACGATGGCGGCCGCTGGATGGTCACCGACGAGCGACACCGCGCCCGCGGCATCCACCTCGATGGAGCCCCCATCGAGGATCAACCGGTCAGCCATCACACCAGTATTCATTGAATGCCGCTCCGAACCCGTACGTAAATTCCATGTTGCGGTTGTGCTGCGGCCATTGTCATTCCTTGACGCCCAATGCAAGAATCTCCCCAACCCGAATCCGAGGGGTGCTTCGGTGCCCCGTCCAAGGGAGGCACCAGTGCGATATCGCAAGCTCACGTTCGCGGCGGGAGCGGCTGTCGCCGCCTTCGCCCTCGCTTCATGTGCGCCAAGCGCACCCACCCCGGCCGACCCGGAGGACCAGAGCCTGGTCGTCAGCATCTGGGCGGCGTACTACCCCGAGACCCTCGCTGCCGACTTCGAGGCGGCGACCGGCATCCCGGTGACGATCGTCAATCACGCCAACAACGAGGAGATCTTCGCGAAGCTCCTCGCCAACGGCGGTGAGGGCATCGACATCGCGTTCGTCTCCGGACAGTACGCCGACGCGCTCAACCAGGCCGGACTGCTCGAGCCGCTCGACAAGGAGCTCATCCCCAACGAGGCGAACCTCTACGCCGAGGCGGCCGAACTCGCCTACGACCCGGGCAACACCTTCTCGATGCCCTACGCGTGGGGCACCACCGGGCTGTGCTGGCGCTCCGACCTCGTGGCGGAGGCACCGACGTCGTGGAACGACCTGCTCACCCCGGCCGCGGACGTGACCGGCAAGACCACGATGCTCGCCACCGAACGATGGATGGCGCTGCCCGCCCTCAAGGCGCTCGGCTACTCGGTCAACTCGACCGACCCCGCCGAGCTCGAGGAGGTCAAGACGCAGCTCGTCGAGACCAAGGACACCCTGCTCGCCTTCGACGACACGACGTACTACACGAAGCTCGTCTCCGGCGAGGCCTCGATGTCCGAGGCGTGGGACGGCTGGTGCAACTACGCGATCGCCGAGGACCCGAACGTGTCGTGGGTGATCCCCGAGGAGGGCAGCGACCTGTGGGTGGACACCATCACGGTGCTCAAGAGCTCGCCCAACAAGGAGGCGGCCATGGCGTTCGTGAACTACATCCTCGATGTGGAGATCGGCACGTTCGTCGCGGAGAACATCCTCTACAAGGTGCCGAACCAGGCCGCCATGGAGGGCTTGGACCCGGCCCTGCTCGAGCAGTTCCCGAACATGGCGATGACCCCCGCCGAGCTGCTGCAGCAGGAGGCGATCGTCGACGTGGGCGAGTTCAGCACCGAGTACACCCGGCTCGCGACGGAGATCGCAGCGGGCTGACCCGCCGAGCGCCATCGCTGTGACCTCCACCACCCGCGCCCCCGGCGTCGCTCGCACGAGCGTTCGCCGGGGGCTCGCGGGGTTGCCGTTCCTCGCTCCGGGCATCGCCGTGCTCGTGATGTTCGTCGCGCTGCCGCTCGGCCTCGTGGCCTCGTACGCGTTCTTCGATCGCAACCGGTTCGGCGGCATCGAGTTCACGTTCACGCTCGACAACTTCATCCGGCTCGCCGATCCGCTCTACCTCGGCGTGATCGGCAATTCGATCGTCACGGCGCTGATCGTGACACTGCTCGCCCTCGCCATCGGCTACCCCACCGCGCTCATGATCACGCGGCTGCCGGCGAAGTGGCGCACCGTCGCGCTCGTGGCGGTGCTGCTGCCGTTCTGGACCAACTTCCTCATCCGCACCTACGCGCTCATCCTGCTGTTCAACAACGCCGGCTGGATCAACGGGGCGCTGCAGGGTCTCGGCATCACCCAGGACCCGATCGCGATGCTCTACACCCCCCAGGCGGTCGTCGTCGGGCTGCTCTACCTCTACCTGCCGCTCATGATCCTGCCGTTGTACTCGTCGCTGTCGTCGCAGGACCCGCTGCTCGGCGAGGCGGCGACGAACCTCGGCGCTGGACCGTTCCGGGTGTTCCGCACGGTCACCTTCCCGATGTCGATCCCGGGCGTGCTCACCGGCTGCATCTTCGTGTTCGTGCCCGCCATGAGCAACTTCGTGGTGCCCGAGCTGCTCGGCGGCGGCAAGAGCTCGCTCGTCGGCAACCTGATCCGGGACCAGTTCCTCAAGGCACGGGACTGGCCGTTCGGGGCGGCGCTCGCGATCGTGCTCGGGGTGTTCCTCGTGATCCTGCTCGTGGCGCAGGCGCGGGCATCCACTCGGCTCACCGAGGGATCGCGGAGGAACCGTGGCTGACGCGGCGGTGACGAAGCGAACGGGCGCCCGGCGGTCCCGGCTGATCGCCGTGCCGTTCTGGCTCACGTACGTGTTCCTGTACGTGCCGATCGTGATCGTCGTGATCATGTCGTTCAACGACTCCGAGAACCTGTTCGTCTGGCGCGGGTTCACGCTCGACTGGTACCCCGAGGTGTTCCGCGACCCCGCGATCATGGAGGGCCTGCGCAACACGCTCATCGTCGCGGCCTCGGTCACGGTGCTCGCCACCGCGCTCGGCACGCTCATGGCCGTCGGCATCCAGCGGTTCACCCGCGGCGGACTGATCCGGGCGTTCGCGATCGCGCCCGCGCTGCTGCCCGACATCCTGCTCGCGATCGGACTGCTGAGCCTGTTCTCGCTGCTCGGCGTCACGCTCGGCCTGCATTCGGTCATCATCGCCCACACCACGTTCGCGATGGCGTTCGTGACCGCGATCGTGCTCGCGCGACTCGCGAACCTCGACCCGAGTCTCGAGGAGGCGTCGCGCGACCTCGGGGCGGGCGCCGTACGCACGTTCCTGCGGGTGACGCTCCCCCAGCTCGCCCCCGGCATCGTGGCGGGCGCCCTGCTGTCGTTCACGCTCTCGCTCGACGAGTTCGTGATCGCGTTCTTCACCGCGGCCCCGACCACCCCGACCCTGCCGATCGCGATCTACTCGATGGTGCGCTTCGGCGTGACGCCGGAGATCAACGCGCTCGCGTCCATGCTGCTGTTCGTCAGCGTGCTCGCGGTGATCGGCGCCCAGCGACTGACGAAGGTGACCAGCCTGCTATGACCGCCCTGCCCAGTGCCGACTCGCTGCACCAGTGCCGCCCCACTGCTCAGCATCCGTTCGCTCAGTCACCGCTACGGCGACGTGACGGCGCTCGACGACATCTCGATCGACATCGGAGACAACGAGTTCTTCGCACTGCTGGGACCCAGTGGATGCGGCAAGACCACCCTCCTGCGCTCGATCGCCGGCTTCGAACACCCGCAGGAGGGCGAGGTGCTCCTCGACGGCAAGGACCTGCTCGGGATGCCCGCCCACAAGCGCCCCGTCAACATGATGTTCCAGAGCTACGCCCTGTTCCCGCACCTCAGCGTCGAGCGCAACGTCGCCTACGGACTCGAGGCGGAGGGACTCGACCGCACCGAGACCCGCCGTCGAGTCGGCGAGGTGCTCGAGACCGTCGGCCTGTCGAGCTTCGCCAAGCGCCGCCCGCTCACGCTCTCCGGCGGACAACGGCAGCGCGTCGCGCTCGCACGCGCGATCGTGAAGCGTCCGCGCCTGCTGCTGCTCGACGAACCACTCTCCGCGCTCGACCAGAAGGTGCGAGCCGAGATGCAGCTCGAGCTCAAGCGAATGCAGCACGAGGTCGGAATGACCTTCGTGGTCGTCACGCACGACCAGGAGGAGGCCATGTCGATGGCCGACCGCATCGCCGTGCTCAACGCAGGACGCCTCGAACAACTCGACACTCCGGTGGGCCTCTACTCCAACCCGCGCACCCGGTTCGTCGCGGCGTTCATCGGGTCGGCGAACCTGCTCGACGGCGTCGCGGCCAAGGGCGCCGTCGATGTGCCGGGGGTGGCGAGCATCCCGCTGCGCCACGACCTTCCGATCGGGAGCGCCGCGACGGCGGTGCTGCGACCGGAGGACACCACCCTGGTCGCCGCGGGCGATGGTCAGCTGGATGGTGACGTGATCGACACGTTCTTCCTCGGTGGGTCATCCACGGTCTCGATCGCAGTGCCGGGGCTCGCGCGTCCGATCACCGCGACGGTGCACGCCGCGAACGTCGCGGTCCGCGGGGAGCGTGTGGGGATCCGGTTCGACGCGGCCCGCGCAGTGGCCGTCGCGGATGACCGCGCGGCGTCCTCTGACGAGGCTCAGGCGGCCAGCGCGTGACCGGTCGCGAGTCGGGCGTAGCCCACGATGAGTTCGGTCGCCGCCGAGTGGTCGATCACAGGGTGCTGGGCGACCATGCGGTAGCCGTAGGCGTCCTCGAGGGCGACGAGGTTGCGGGCGATCGACAGCGAGTCGGACTGCAGCCGGAAGATGCCGCGCGCGGCGCCCTGCTCGAGCACGACCTGGTACATGCTGACCTGCCGGTCGTAGAGGCTCGTGAGCAGCGCCGCGGAGATCGGGTTGCGACCGGCCGAACCGCCGAGTTCGCACAGCAGGCGCACCTCGGTGTCCATCGCGTCGGTGGGGAGTCCCGAGCGGATCAGGGCGAGGATGCGCTCGACCGGGTCGTCGGCGAGGGATTCGAGCATGCGCACGCGCTGCTCGTAGAACCGCTCCATCCCGGCCCGGTTCGCCTCGAGCACGAGGTCGTCGATGTTCGGGTAGTAGTAGAGCACCGCGCCGCTGGTCAGGCCGGCCTCCTCGGCGACGCGGTTGAGCCGCGCCCCGTCCGGACCGTGCTGCGCAATCGCCCGTTGCGCTGCCGCGACCAGTTCGCTGCGGCGTTGCTCCTGCCGTTTCGGTCTCGCCATGTCCGTCACCACGCCTTCCGATCGGGTTCAATGATAGGGCCGAGCGGCCCGCCAGCATTGAGCAGAATCGGCACTCGAACTTTGCACCCGTACTCAAGAAACCGAACGACCAGCGGAGCCCGATCATGACCGACCAGCAGCTGACCATCCTGTTCATGCCCGAGAGCGCGTACGGACCGACCAACAACTGCATCGGCATCGGCAACGAGCTGTTGAAGCGAGGACACCGCGTCGTCTTCGCCGCCGAGGCGTCGTGGAAGGGCAAGCTGACCGCGCTCGGCTTCGAGGAGGACCTCGTCGATCTCGCACCTCCAGCCGAGGGCGCGGACGACGAAGAGCAGGAGGCGGGGGCCTTCTGGAAGGAGTACATCAAGGCCATCGCGCCGGAGTTCGCGAAGTCGACCGCCGAGCAGCTCGAGACGGTGACCGCGCCGATCTGGGAGGGCTCATCACCGGCGCCAAGTACTGCGAACCGCAGCTCAAGGCGATCATCGGCCGGGCGAATCCCGACGTGATCGTCGAGGACAACGTGATCACCTTCCCGGCGTTGCTCACCGCGGGCGTGCCATTCGTGCGGATCGTGTCGTGCAACCCGCTCGAGGTCCCGGGCGAGGGCATCGCGCCGGTCTTCTCCGGCCTGGCCGAGGATGCCCCGGAGACCTGGCCCGCGTTCCGAGCCGAGTACGACCGCACCCACCGCCCGATGTGGAGCGCGTTCGACGCGTGGGCACAGGACCAGGGCACCGCGCCGCTGCCCGACCTCGAGTTCATCCACACCGGCGCGCTCAACCTCTACGTCTACCCCGCCGAGCTCGACTACACCGATGCTCGCCCGCTCGACGACGCGTGGCAGCGGCTGGATTCGTCGGTGCGCGAGACCGACGGAACGGCTGACCTCCCAGCGTCCTTCACCGACGGCTCGCGCCCGCTGATCTACTTCAGCCTCGGCTCGCTCGGCAGCGCCGACGTCGGACTGATGCGGCGGGTCATCGCGGCGCTCGCCGAGCTCGATGCGAACGTGATCGTGTCGAAGGGTCCGCTGCACGACGAGATCGAACTCGCCGCCAACATGTGGGGCGCCGAGTTCCTGCCGCAGACGACGATCCTGCCGCTCGTGGATCTCGTCATCACCCACGGCGGCAACAACACGGTCACCGAGGCACTGCACTTCGGCAAGCCGATGATCCTGCTCCCGCTGTTCTGGGACCAGTACGACAACGCCCAGCGCGTGCACGAGCAGGGGCTCGGCGTCCGACTTGACACGTACGGGTTCACGCCCGAGCAGATGCAGTCCGCGGTGACTGGGCTGCTGGATGACGCGGCCCTCCGCACCCGCATCGCCGAGATCGGCGCCAGCATCCGCACCCGCGACGGCCTGCGCCGCGCCGCGGACCGCATCGAGGCGCTGGCCCGCGGATGACGGAGCCCACCTCATGACGGAGCCCACCACGCTCGGGTCCCGCGCGCTCGCGGGCGCCACGCCGACCTCGTTCTGGACGGACCAGGCGGATGCGCCGGCGCCCGGGCCCGTACTCGAGGCATCCACCACGGCCGACCTCGCGATCGTGGGCGGCGGATTCACCGGACTGTGGACCGCGTGGCGCGCGCTCGATCGCGACCCGGCCCTCGACATCGTGATCCTCGAGGCCGAGCACATCGGATACGGCGCGAGCGGCCGCAACGGCGGCTTCGTCTCGCACTCCCTCACGCACGGGCTCGCGCACGGTCGCAGCCTGTGGCCGAAGGACCTGCCCGCGCTGCTGCGCGAGGGCAAGCAGAATCTCGCGGACCTCGTGTCCGACGTTCGCGCGGCGGGCATCGACTGCGACCTGCAGCAGTCCGGCAAGTCGACGGTCGCGGTGCAGGACTGGCAGGTCGACGCGCTTGCCGAATCCGCCGCGCTGGCCGCCGAGTACGGCGAGCACCTCGAGCTCGTGAGCGGCGAGCAGATGCAGGCCGACGTGCACTCCCCCACGTACCTCGCTGGGCTGCGCGATCGCGACGGCACGGTGATGGTCGACCCTGCGCGACTCGCGTGGGGCATGGCCGCGCACCTCCGGTCGCGCGGCGTGAGGATCGTCGAAGGGACGCCGGTCGGAGCGCTCGACCGGCAGGGCGCGGGAGTCCGACTGACCGTCGGATCGCACCACGTCGATGCACGCCATGCGGTGATCGCGACGGCGGCATATCCCTCACCGCTCCGACGTCTGCGCGCGTACATCATGCCGCTCTACGACCACGCGCTGATGACCGAGCCGCTGTCATCTGCCCAGCTCGATTCGCTCGGCTGGCGGGACCGGCAGGGCATGACCGATGCGGGCAACCAGTTCCACTACTACCGGCTGTCGGCCGACGACCGGATCCTCTGGGGCGGCTGGGACGCGAACTACTACCGCGGCGGCCGCGTCGATGCGTCGCTCGAGCAGCGCGGTGACTCGCACGAGGTGCTCGCGGCCCACTTCTTCGAGACCTTCCCGCAGCTCGACGGACTGTCGTTCACGCACCGCTGGGCCGGCCCGATCGACTCGACGGCGCGGTTCACTGCGGCGTACGGCACGGCGCACGGCGGTCGGGTCGCGTACGCGGCGGGGCACACCGGGCTCGGGGTCGGGGCATCCCGCTTCTCGGCGGATGTCGCACTCGACCTCCTCGCCGGCGAACCGACGAGCCGCACCCGCTACGGCATCGTGCGTCGCAAGCCGTTCCCGATCCCGCCGGAGCCGATCCGCAACCCGATCGTGCAGTACACCCGCGCCAAGACCTTCGACGCCGACAACAACGACGGGCGCCGCGGCGCCTGGCTCAAGCTGCTCGACACCTTCGGTGTCGGCTTCAACTCGTGAGGACACGATGACGCGCACCACCAACGGAACTGCCAGCGGCACCTTCATCAACGGCGAGCGGGTCGCGTCGTCCGGCGAGACGCTCGAACTCGTCGACCCGTCGACGGGCGCGGTCGCCTCGGCGATCACGCAGTCCTCGGTGGATGACACGCACGCCGCCATCGCGTCCGCCAGGGCCGCCGCGCCGGCCTGGGCCAACCAGACCCCAGGGCAACGCGCGAAGGCCCTGCTCGACCTCGCCGATGCGATCGACGCGGACGCCGAGCACCTCACGGGGCTCGAGGTCACCGAGGCCGGCAAACCCTGGACCACGATGCTCGACGGCGAGATCCCGTTCGCGACCGACAACGTGCGATTCTTCGCCGGTGCCGCCCGCTCGACGGATGGCACGGGCGCGGGCGTGTTCAGCGAGGGCTACACGTCGATGATGATCCGGCGCCCGGTCGGCGTCGTCGCCGGCATCTCGCCGTGGAACTTCCCGCTCATCATGGCGCTCTGGAAGGCGGGGCCGGCGCTGGCCGCGGGCAATGCGGTGGTGCTCAAGCCCGCGCCATCCACGCCAGGAACCACGCTGCGGCTCGCCGAACTCGCGACGCAGGCCGGACTTCCCGCCGGCGTGCTCAATGTCGTGACCGGCGGTGCCGACGTCGGTGCTGCGCTCGTGGAGAGCCCGGGAGTCGACATGGTGAGCGTGACCGGGTCCACGACCACGGGACGCGCGGTCATGCAGGGCGCGGTGTCCGCCGTGAAGCGCGTGCACCTCGAGCTCGGCGGCAAGGCGCCTGCGATCGTGTTCGCTGACGCCGACATCCCGTCGATGGCGACCGCGGTCGCGCTCGGGGCCACCTACAACACCGGGCAGGACTGCACGGCGGCCACCCGGGTCTACCTCGAACGCTCGATCTTCGACGATGCGATCGCTGCCCTGCGCGACGCGCTCGGCAGGATCGTGGTCGGCTCGCCGCACGATACTGCGACCCACATCGGTCCGCTGATCTCGGCGGCGCACCGCGAGAAGGTGCAGGGGTTCGTGACGCGGGCGATCGCCGCCGGAGCCGAGGCGCTCACCGGCGGCACCGCACTCGACGGACCGGGGTTCTACTTCGCGCCGACCCTGATCGTCGGCGCGAGCCAGCAGTCCGAACTCGTGCAGGACGAGGTGTTCGGGCCGGTGCTGGTCGCCATCCCGTTCGACGGCGAGGACGAGGGCGTCGCGCTCGCGAACGACAGCGCGTACGGCCTCGCATCCTCGGTGTGGACCTCGGATGTCGGGCGGGCGATCCGCGTCAGCCACCGGCTGGAGGTCGGCGTGACCTGGATCAACGACCACCTGCCCCTCGCGAGCGAGGCACCCCACGGCGGCGTGAAGGGATCCGGCTTCGGCAAGGACATGAGCATCGAACCCCTGCTCGACTACTCGGTCACCCGGCACCTGATGATCCGGCACGCCAAGCCACCCGAGACCACGGGCTTCCGCCCGGCCTGAGCGATAGCCTCGAACCGTGGCGGCCAAGCGGAACGTGTTCGGCGAGTTCTTCACGGGCGTCGGCATGCTCGGCAAGGGCTTCGGCACCTGGCGCACGGCTCCCGCGCTCATGCTGCTGGGGGCCGTTCCCGCGCTCATCGTCGCGGTGGTCTACACCGCGGGCCTCGTCGTGCTGCTGCTCAACCTCGACGGGATCACGATCCAGCTCACGACCTTCGCCGAGAACTGGGACCAGGTCTGGCGCGGACTGCTGCGCGGGCTCTTCGCCCTCGCCTTCCTCGTCGTGTTCGCGTTCTTCTGGGTCTACACCTACACGGCGCTGACCCTCACGGTCGGAGACCCGTTCTACGAGCGGATCTGGCGTGCGGTGGAGCAACGACTCGGCAACCCGCCGCCGGACCGTGAACTCGGATTCTGGCGCGAGGTCGGTCGCGGCATCGGCGACTTCCTGCGACTGTTCATCCCGACCGTGCTGCTCGGGTTGATGGTCTTCGCACTCGGCCTCATCCCGCTGGTCGGCGGCGTCGTCGCGGTCGTGCTCGGTGCCTTCATCGGCGGCTGGTTCCTCGCGGTCGAGACCACGGGCCTCGCCTTCGACGCACGCGGCCACACCCTGCGCGAGCGCCGCCGCACGCTCCGATCACGGCGGCGCCCTCACGCTCGGGTTCGGGGTCGCGTCCTACCTGCTGTTCCTCGTGCCCGGGCTCACGGTGTTCGCGATGCCCGCTGCGGTCGCCGGGGCAACGCACCTCAGCCGCCGGATCATCGAGGATGCGACGCCGCAGACCCCCGACGCGGCACCGCGAATCGCGTCGTCACCCCAGGGCTGAACAGCACCGAGTCGGGCGGGCGATCCGTCACACCGGGCAGTCCAGCGGCGGCGACGAGCTCATCGTCGATCGACATCAGGGTCGCCGAGTGCAGCGGCCACGGCTCGTGCTCGTTGCGCAGGTACCGCGTGCGGCCGAAGCGCGACTGGAACAGGGCCCAGCGCGCGGTCAGGAACTCGTCGGCCGCGCTGGGCTCGATCCGCTCCCCCGGTCGCACGAGCATCGTGGATGACGCGCCGCCGACGTGACGCCGCGACCGGTACTCGATCGCGCCATCCACCTCGCGCATGGATGTCGCACTCCACACGTACGGCAACGAGAACGCCCCACGGGCCGCCGACGACGGCGGCCAGCCGCGACGCCTCGAGCGAGCGGAACACCACGCCGCGTCTCCCCCGTGCATCCACCCCGTACAACCGCACGTTGACCTCCACGAAGTCGCCGACGTACGGCACCGGCGGACTGCCGAGCAGGGTCGCCCGGTCGAGCCGGAACGCGATGAGGCCCACCCAGCTCGTGGCGCTCGGCTCGCCGGCGGCATCCAGCTCGTCGGGGCGGACACCGTCGGGCAGCAGCGGCGCGACCGCGGATGACGGCACCCGCCAGTGCAGGAAGCTCACGCTCGACCAGCGCTGGCTCGCCACCGTGCGCCCGCCGAGCGGCGGCGCGACCGACGTGATCGGCTCGACCGTCACCGGCGCACCCACGGCCGTGCCACCGCGAACCACAGCAGCGCGGCCACGACGCCCGAGTACGCCGCGACGAGCACGGTCGACACGATCTGCGAGATCGCAAGGTCGATCTGACCGTCGTAGAACATCCCGAGTCCCTCGGCGGTGAATCCGAGGCCCATCACCCCGAGACCGCCCGCGATCAGGTGCGTGCCGACCACGGTCCACTGCGGCCGCCGGGAGCGGCGCACGGCGTCGAGCGAGAACAGTGCCGCCGCCGCTCCCGCGATGAGGCCTCCGACGGCTGCCGAGATCGGTGTGAACAGCGGAGCTCCCGCGGTCACCGCGATCAGGCCGCTGATCAGCCCCGCACCCACGCCGGTCACCGTCGTCGCCTGGTGTCGGATGCGCTGCAGGATCAACCATCCCCCGGCGCCGCCCGCCGCCCCTACGAGCCCGTTCAGGATGATCGCCGGCGTCGCGTCATCCACCGCGAGCTCCGCCCAGACCAGCCAGCCCAGCCAGGCGAGGCACAGCACGACCACCGACGCGACCGACAGGCCGAACGGGACATCCGCAAGCCGACGACGCGAACCCCGGCTCACGAGCAGCACGGCGAGGGCCGCAGCACCGGCGGCGACGTTCGCCGCGAGTGAGCCGCCGTGATCGATCGGTGAGATGCCGAGGAACTCGAGCGCGCCGATCCGCGTGAACGAGACCACCGCGGCCGGCGCGTAGACCAGCGCACCCCACCCGAACGCGAAGGCGATGGTCGAGCCGGCCCGCGCTCCACCTGCCCGCACCGCGATGGTCGCGATGAAGGCTGCGATCGAACCGAGCAGGGCGACCGGGAGGTACAGCATCCCGGATGTCCCAGGGATCACGAGCGGTTCGAGCACGAGCCACGGGATCGCGCCGGCAAGGGCGATCGCGGCGTCGAGCAGGAGCATGGATGCGCGGCTCGCGGCCGGCAGCATCCTCGCGTCCACCGCCCAGAACGCCACGAGCACGAGCAGCAGGGACACACTCGCCGCCACGATGATGCCCACTGGAGCCTCCCGCAGAAAACAGTAAGGGGTGCCGCTCCTGCGAGCGGCACCCCTTGGGCTGTGTTGGGTGGACTAGGCCTTGGCGTCGGCCAGGACGTAGCCCTCCTCGCCGTGGACCACGAGGTCCACGCCGGCGAGTTCGTCCTCGTTCTTGATGCGGAAGCCCATCGTCTTCTGGATGATGAAGCCGATGATGAACGCGAGGATGAACGAGTAGAGCAGCACCGCGACGGCCGCGATCGCCTGCACCAGCAGCTGCGTGAGCGTGCCGCTGTAGATGAGGCCAGAGCCGTTGGCGAAGAAGCCCAGGTACAGGGTTCCGACGAGGCCACCGACGAGGTGGATGCCCACCACGTCGAGCGAGTCGTCGAAGCCGAGCTTGTACTTGAGGTCGATCGCGAGGGCGCAGATCACACCGGCGAGAACGCCGAGCACGATCGCCCAGCCGGGCGTGAGCGAACCACAGGCCGGGGTGATCGCGACGAGACCCGCAACCGCACCGGACGCGGCACCGACCGAGGTCGGCTTGCCGTCGCGGATCTTCTCGACCACGAGCCAGGCGAGCAGCGCCGCAGCGGGAGCCGCGATCGTGTTGACGAACGCGAGCGCCGCAGTGCCGTCGGCCGCGAGCTCGGAGCCGGCGTTGAAGCCGAACCAGCCGAACCAGAGGAGACCGGCGCCGAGGAGCACGAACGGCGGGTTGTGCGGCACGTGGGCGCCCTTCGCGAACCCGACGCGCTTGCCAAGGACGAGGGCGAGCGCGAGGGCCGCCGCACCGGCGTTGATGTGCACCGCAGTGCCACCGGCGAAGTCGATGACACCGCTGCCGAAGACAGTCCTGCAGGCCGTGCGTCAGCCAGCCGCCGTAGGCGAAGCTGCCGTCCTCGGCGAGACCGAAGTTGAACACCCAGCTGGCGACCGGGAAGTACACGACGGTCGCCCAGATGCCGGCGAAGATCATCCATGCGCCGAACTTCGCGCGGTCGGCGATCGCGCCGGAGACCAGGGCGACGGTGATGATGGCGAAGGTGGCCTGGAAGGCGACGAAGGCGAGCGGCGGGTACGCGGCATCCTCAGGAACCTCGAGGAGGTTGTTGAGGCCGATCGCACCGGTGTCGATCGTCCAGGGCGCGAGCGTGCCCTCGGCGCCCGGGAACGCGATCGCGTACCCGTAGAGCACCCAGAGCACCGCGATGAGGCCGATCGCGCCGAAGCTCATCATCATCATGCTGATGACGCTCTTGGCCTTGACCAGTCCACCGTAGAAGAACGCCAGTCCCGGCGTCATCAGCAGCACGAGTGCCGATGCGAGCAGCAGGAAGGCGGTATTGCCTTGATCCATTGTGTACCTCTCTAGGTGTTGCTGTGCGAAGGATGCACCGTCGGAATCCACGGGTGGTCTCGGGTACGCCGCCAGTTTGGTTGGCCGACGTTTCCACGAGCGGTCCGAGCGTGTTTCCGTCCTGTTACACGGCCGGGTCCCGTGTAAACATCGTGTTTCGCACCGCTCGGGGTCCGCCGCGAATTCACGGCTGGTCGCTTGCGCGACTACAGCAGGAAGGTCGCTGCCAGCAGGCCGGTGATCGTCATCGTCACGGTGTACGGCAGGGCCATCCAGAGCATCCGCACGTACCCGAGGCGCACGAGCGGTGCGACCGCCGACGTGAGCAGGAACAGGAACGCAGCCTGGCCGTTCGGCGTCGCGATGCTCGGGATGTTCGTGCCGGAGTTGATCGCGATCGCGAGGCGCTCGAACTGCTCACGGTCGATCGCGCCGGCGTCGAACGCCTGCGCCACCTCGGTGATGTAGACCGTCGCGACGAACACGTTGTCGCTGATCGCCGACAGCACGCCGGACGCGGCGAACAGCGAGGTGATCTGCTGCCGTCCGCCCTGGGAGAGCACCCAGTCGATCACCGGCGTGAACAGGCCCTGATCGTGGATGACGGCGACGATCGCGAAGAACGTGACCAGCAGCGCGGTGAACGGGAGCGCCTCCTCGAACGCGTGACCGATCGAGCGCTCGTTGACCACTCCGTTGAACGCGGTCGCGAGCACGATGACGCCGAGGCCGATGATGCCCACTTCGGCGACATGCAGCGCGAGCCCGGCCACCAGCAAGAGGGCCGTGACCGCCTGCACGACGAGCTTCGCGCGCATGCGCGGGCTCCTGCTCGACGTCTGCTTCCGGTCCCAGCGCTCCATCACCTCGCGCACCGACCCCGGCAGCTCCGCGCCGTAGCCGAACCAGCGGGTGCGCTCGACCAGGAGGGTCGTGGCGAGACCGATGATGAGCACGGGGACCGATACCGGCGCCATCCGCACCAGGAACTCGCCGAACCCCCACCCGACCGTCTCGCCGATCAGGAGGTTCTGCGGCTCGCCGACGAGCGTGGCGACCCCACCGAGTGCCGTGCCGACCATCGCGTGCATGAGCAGGCTGCGCAGGAACGCGCGGAATCGGTCGAGGTCGCCGCGGAGCGGGTCGCTCACGAGTTCGTCGTCGTCGTGATCGTGGTCGTCGTCGTACCCCCGGCCCGAGGCGAAGCGGTGGTACAGCGTGTAGAAGCCGGTCGCCACGGCGATCACGACGGCCGCAACGGTGAGTGCGTCGAGGAAGGCCGAGAGCAGCGCGGCGACGCCCGTGAAGGTCAGCGACAGCAGCAGCTTCGACCGCACGTGGATGACCAGCTTGGTGAACACCAGCAGCAGCAGGTCCCGCATGAAGTAGATGCCCGCGACCATGAACATCAGCAGCAGGATGACGGAGAAGTTCGCCTGCGCCTCCTCGAACACGGCCGCGGGGCTGGTCATGCCGATTGCGATCGCCTCGATCGCGATCAACCCGCCCGGCTGCAGCGGATAGCACTGGAGCGCCATCGCGAGCGTGAAGATGAACTCCGCCACGATCAGCCACCCGCCGACGAACGGACCCGCGACGAGGAGGACGATCGGATTGACCACCAGGAACGCGACGATCGTCAGCTTGTACCAGCGCGGAGCGCTGCCGAGGAAGTTGCGGCCGACGGCCGTGACGAGGGTCTGCACCATGAACGGTCCTTTGGTCGGAAGGCACGACCGAAGCCGCCGCCGACCAGGCTTCCCGGCACTCCGCTGCCAGCCTACCGGGCCGCGCGGCCGCGTCGCGGCGATCCGGTGGGTCAGCCCGACGTGAGCGCGATGAGCCTCGACGTCGCCCGCAGGTACTTCTTGCGGTAGCCGCCCGCGAGCATGTCGTCGGGGAACACCTGGTCGAGCGGGGTGCCCGTGGCGTGGATGCGCACCTGCGCGTCGTAGAGGCGGTCGACGAACGCGACGAAGCGCAGCGCATCCGTCTGGCTCGTGAACGGATGCACACCCTCGAATCCCACGGTGTCGAGTCCCTCGACCAGACGCACGTAGCGGGAGGGATGCACCTTCGACAGGTGCGCGACGAGCGGGTCGAAGCGGTCGAGCGCATCCACGTTCGCCGGATCGATCGACTCGACCACGTGCGCGTGCGCACCGGTGTCGCGGCGACGGTAGTCGAGCCCGTCGATGCGCAGGATCTCGAACTTCGCCGCGAGCGAGTCGATCTCGCGCAGGAAGTCCTGGGCGGCGAACCGTCCCTCGCCGAGGGCGTTCGGCGGCGTGTTCGAGGTCGCGGCGATGCGGGAGCCGGATGCGACGAGCTCGGAGAGCAGGCGGGACATGAGGCGGGTGTCGCCCGGGTCATCCAGTTCGAACTCGTCGATCGCGACGAGCGTCGCACCCTTGAGCAGCTGCACGGCGTTCGCGTAGCCCACGGCGCCGACGAGGGCGGTGTACTCGATGAACGTGCCGAAGTACTTGCGACCGGGAGCGAGGTGCCAGAGCGCCGCGAGCAGGTGGGTCTTGCCGACGCCGAAGCCGCCGTCGAGGTAGATGCCGGGCTTGGTCTCGGGCGGGCGCTTCGAGAACAGGCCGCGCTTCGCCGTCCAGACCGAAGCGAAGTTGCGCACGGCCGCGACCGCGGCACCCTGCGACGGGAAGTCCCGGTCGGGGTGGTACGAGTCGAGGGTGGCGTGGGCGAACTGCCGCGGCGGCACGAGGTGCTGCACGATCTCGGCGCCGGTGAGGGTGGGCATCCTGTCGACGATGGATGCGGGGGTCATCTTGGGGCCTCTGATGTGTGTCGAACTCTTACAACATCCGTCGCGCGAGCGCGCCGGGGAACGTAGATTCGCTGGTGGACGTTTCCAGCCTAGAGGAGCCACGATGACCGTCGAGACCGACACCACCGACACGAAGAACGCCGCGTACGCGCATCCCGAGCGCCTCGTGTCGACGCAATGGCTCGCCGATCACCTCGGCACGCCGGGGCTCGTCGTGGTCGAATCCGACGAGGACGTGCTGCTCTACGAGACCGGGCACATCCCGGGCGCTGTGAAGATCGACTGGCACACCGACCTCAACGATCCGGTCGTCCGCGACTACGTGGATGGCGCGGGCTTCGCGAAGCTCGTCGGCGGCAAGGGCATCTCGCGCGACTCGACCGTCGTGATCTACGGCGACAAGAACAACTGGTGGGCCGCCTACGCGCTCTGGGTGTTCTCCCTGTTCGGCCACGAGGACGTGCGCCTGCTCGACGGCGGTCGCGCCAAGTGGGAGGCGGAGGGTCGTGAGTACACCACCGACGCATCCACTCCCGCAGCGGTCGACTACCCGGTGGTCGAGCGCGAGGATGAGGCGATCCGCGCCTACAAGGACGACGTGCTCGCTCACCTCGGCAACCCCCTCGTCGACGTCCGCTCCCCCGAGGAGTACAACGGCGAGCGCACCACCGCGCCCGCCTACCCCGAGGAGGGCGCCCTGCGCGCCGGGCACATCCCGACGGCGCAGAACGTGCCGTGGGCGAAGGCAGCGGCCGAGGATGGCACGTTCCGCAACCTCGACGAACTGAACGCCCTCTACCGCGACGGCGCCGGCCTCAAGGACGGCGACGACATCGTGGCCTACTGCCGCATCGGGGAGCGTTCGAGCCACACCTGGTTCGTGCTCACCCACCTGCTCGGCTTCCCCAAGGTCCGCAACTACGACGGATCGTGGACGGAGTGGGGCTCGGCGGTGCGGGTTCCGATCGTCAAGGGCAGCGAGCCCGGCACGCTCTAGCGCGCGTACGCTGGTTCGCATGAGCTTGCCCGACCAGTTGGCGGAGATCCGCGACGACTTCCTCGACCTCGAGCAGCGCGACCGACTCCAGCTGCTGCTCGAGTTCTCGAACGACCTGCCGGAGCTTCCCGGAGCACTACCGGGAGCACCCCGACCTGCTCGAGCGCGTCGAGGAGTGCCAGTCCCCCGTGTTCATCTTCGTGGACGTGGATGACGACAACGTCGTGCACCTGTTCGCCACCGCCCCGAAGGAAGCACCGACCACCCGTGGCTTCGCCTCGATCCTCGTGCAAGGTCTCGCCGGCCTCACCGTGGACGAAGTGCTCGCGATCCCGGACGACTACCCGCAGACGATCGGTCTGACCGAGGCGGTGAGTCCGTTGCGGATCCGCGGGATGACCGCCCTGCTCGGACGCGCGAAGCGCCAGGTGCGCGAGAAGATCGCGGCCTGACCCTTGGGCCTGCGCCGGCTCGTCCCCGACGTCGAGGACGTCGACCTCGACGACCGCGCGCGCCTGCTCGAGCTCTACGCGACCGGCATGCCCGAGTTCCTGCGACTCAACCTGGTCGCGAGCATCAGCGGCAGTGCGGCCGGGTCGGACGGCACGTCGGAGACGCTCACCAGCCGATCCGACCGTCGCATCCTGGGCGTGATCCGCGAGCTGTCGGACGTGGTGCTCGTGGGCGCGAACTCCGTTCGCGCGGAGGGCTACCAGCTGCCGCGTCGGTCACGGCTGGCGATCGTGACCCGGTCGGGCGACCTCGGTGGCCATCGGTTGGGTGCAGGGGCCGGCGGAGGTGATCGTGCTCGGGCCGGAATCCGCGCGGGTGGCTGCCGCGGCATCCATCGACGCACGCTTCGTTCCGCTGCCCGACGATTCGATGGCGACCCTCGTCGACGCCCTTCGCTCGGCGGGACTCGCCTCGATCGTGTGCGAGGGCGGGCCGAGCCTCGCGGCCCAACTGGTCGCGGCGGGGCTGGTCGACGAGCTGTGCCTCACGACGAGTCCGCGGGTGAACGGCGGCGCGCTGCCGGTGCTCGGCAGCGAAGCCGCGTCGGACCGGCCGGCCGTGCTCGAGCAACTGCTCGCCGACGACGACGGCACCCTGTTCGCGCGCTGGCGGCTCAGCGCTGCGGAGCCGGCGTCTCCATCGGCAGTCCCACCAGCCACGCGCTGATCGCGCCGTTCCAGCGCTGCGGGTCGTAGTTCCACAGCCGGGTGTGCCGCGCGGTGTCGAATGCCTCGAAGGTCACGATGTCTGGCCGCGCGATCGCGAGGGCGCGCGACGCCGTCGACGGGATGTAGCCGTCGTCATCGCTGTGCAGCAGCAGGATCGGCGTGCGCAGCTCGTTCGCCCGCCGCAGGATGTCGAGTCGCTCGAGGTCGATCGGCGCCGCCTGCCCGGTGAAGATGCGGCTCCAGCGCTGTGAGAGCAGTCGCAGCGTCGCGAGCCGGATCGGACGCGGCAGGTGGTTGGCGACGCCCTGGTAGTGCAGGGCGGTCACCCAGTCAACGACCGGGGAGTCGAGGATGACGCCGCGAACCCACTTCGCGAGGCCCGAGCGGGTCACGGCCTGCAGCACCGTCGCCCCACCCATCGAATAGCCGAGCAGCACGAGATTCCTCGCGCCGTGGTCGAGCGCGTACTGCATCGCCGCCTCGACATCGAGCCACTCGGTGTCGCCGAGCGAATAGCGGTGGTCCTCGCTGCGTGGCGCGTCGCCGTCGTTGCGATACGACACGATGAGCGTCGTCCAGCCGGAGTGGTGGAACACGGGCACGGCGCGCAGCGCCTCCTGGCGCGTCACGGCCCGTCCGTGCACTGCGATGACCCAGTTCTCCGGTCCGCCCGCTGCCGGGAACTCCCACGCCGGCGCCGGACCCACGGGGGTGTCGATCGCGACATCCTCGAACGGAAGGTCCAGCTCGTCCGGCCTGATGTAGAACCAGCCGCTGAACCGACCGCGGGATGCCGTGGCGAGGTCGCCGAACTCCACCGCGAGCAGTTCCCGCACCACGGAGTCGTCGTGCACCTGCACGATCTCGCCGACCTGGGCATGGCCCGTGTCCTGGTCGAACCAGAAGCTGTAGCGGCCGGAGGTGAGCGAGTCGATCGTCTTCTCGAGCGTGATGGTGTGGGCGTCGTGGCCGAGGATGCGGGTGTCATCCGGTCGCTTCGTCGGCGGCACGATCACCTTGCGCGCGAACACCACCGAGATCGCCCCCGCCGCGAGGGCGCCGAGCGCGATCACGCCTCCGACGCTCACCGCGATGGTTCCGAGGACACGGCCGGTGGACGTTGCAGGATGCTCCGGCTCGCGCGCCACATCAGCCCCCGATCCTCATCTGCCGCCCCGTCGCGGCGTGCCTCTGGTGAGAAACTACCAAACTCGACAAGACTTCCGGTGTGCCCGCAACCACCGCTGGATCAGACGTGCCGCCGGCGTTCGCCGCCGCGCTCGCGTCGGTTCGTGCTGCGGCCAGCCGACCCGAACTCGTCCTGAGTGAGATCGCCGCTCCCGGCACCCTCGCGCCGTACTCGATCGCCATCGCGGCGGATGTCACTCCGGCCCGCCACGGCGACGACTCCGACCTCGGCACGGGCCGCTTCGTGCTCCTGTACGACCCGAGCGAGCCGGATGCATGGGGCGGACCGTTCCGCGTGATCTGCTACGCCCAGGCACCGCTCGAGACCGAGATCGGCATCGACCCGTTCCTCGCGGATGTCGCGTGGTCCTGGCTCGTCGATGCGCTCGCGCAGCGCGGGGCGGACTACACCGCGGCATCCGGCACGGCCACGAAGGTGCTCTCCACCGGCTTCGGCGAACTGCAGTCCCAGGGCGACGGCGCGCAGATCGAACTCAGGGCGTCGTGGACTCCCACCGGCACCGACCTCGGCGCCGACGGCTCGGTCATGCCCGACCTCGGTGCACATGTGTCAGGCTGGGGTGACCTGTTGTGCATGCTCGCCGGCCTCCCGCCTGCGGCCGAGGGAGTGAGTCTGTTGTCTGCCCGCCGAGTTGGACGTGACTGAGCCGCACGATGCGGCCGCCACGCCCGATGACGGCGCAGGCTCCGAGGCTGTGGCCGCGCCGCTCGGCGACCCGGCGCACGACCAGGTCGACGTCATCGCGGACCGCGCCGGATACCTCGAGGCCGTCGCCGCGATCGCGGGCGGCCACGGACCGATCGCGGTCGACGCCGAGCGCGCGTCGGGCTACCGCTACTCCCAGCGCGCCTACCTGATCCAGATCTTCCGCCGGGGCGCCGGAGTCTTCCTGTTCGACCCGCCCGCCGTCGGTTCGTTCTCCGAGCTGCAGGACGCGATCAAGGACGAGGAGTGGATCGTGCACGCCGCGAGCCAGGACCTCACCTGCCTGCGCGAGGTGGGCCTCGATCCCACCCGCCTGTTCGACACCGAGCTCGCCGCACGCCTCGCCGGGCTGCCGCGAGTCGGACTGGGCACCGTGGTCGAGGAGCTGCTCGGCATCCATCTCGCCAAGGAGCACTCCGCGGCGGACTGGTCGACCCGTCCGCTGCCCCAGTCCTGGCTGGTCTACGCCGCGCTCGACGTCGAACTGCTCCCGGACCTGCGCGACAAGCTCGCGGAGATCCTGGATGCCGCAGGTAAGACCGACCTCGTGCAGCAGGAGTTCGCCTCCGTGCTCGAGCGCGACTTCGTGATCGTCCGCGCCGAGCCGTGGCGCCGCCTGAGCGGCGTGCACGCGATCCGCGGTGCTCGCAACCTCGCGGTCGCCCGCGAGCTCTGGAATGCGCGGGACGCCTACGCGCGCGAGATCGACACCGCACCAGGCCGACTCGTCCCCGATCCCGCCCTCGTCGCCGCGGCCCGCGTGCTGCCTGCCACGAAGCGCGACCTCGCTGGACTCAAGGAGTTCACCGGCCGAGCGAGCCGATCGCAACTCGACCGGTGGTGGGCGGCGATCGAGGCCGGCATGGCCACCGATGACCTCCCGGTGATGCGCCAGCCCGGCGACTCGATGCCCCCGCCGCGCGTGTGGTCGGAGAAGAACCCGGAGGCGGACAAGCGCCTCAAGGCCGCACGGGCCGCAGTGATGGCCGTCGGCGAGTCCATGTCGATCCCGGTGGAGAACCTGCTGAGCCCCGAGTCGCTGCGGCGGGTGGCGTGGACGCCGCCGGAGACGGTGGATGCGGCATCCATCACCTCAGCCCTCGAAGCCCTCGGTGCCCGCCCGTGGCAGATTGGCGCAACAGCACAGGCGATCGCCCAGGCCTTTGTCGATGCCAGCCAAACGCCCGAAGAGCCGGAACCGGCTGCTTCGTAGGAAGAATCAAAGGATTCCAGCGGTTCAGGGGGCGAGCCTAGGATCGAATCCGGCAGTTCCCAGAAGGGGCGCCGAACACTGGAGGCATTGTGGCCGAGCGAGCAGAAGTCGTCTTCGTCGATGGGGTCAGGACCCCGTTCGGACGTGCGGGCGAAAAGGGCATGTACTGGGAGACCAGGGCCGACGATCTCGTCGTGAAGGCGATGATCGGGCTGCTGGAGCGCAACCCCTCCATCCCGAAGGACCGGTACGACGACGTCGCGATCGCGGCGACCACGCAGACCGGTGACCAGGGACTCACGCTCGGTCGCACCGCCGCCCTGCTCGCCGGACTCCCCCTGTCGGTGCCCGGCTACGCCATCGACCGGATGTGCGCGGGCGCGATGACCTCCGTCACGACCATCGCCGGCGCGATCGCCTTCGGTGCGTACGACGTCGGGATCGCGGGCGGCGTCGAGCACATGGGTCGCCACCCGATGGGCTTCGGCGCAGACCCCAACCCGCGCTTCCTCGCCGAGAAGCTCGTGAGCACCGACGCGCTCAACATGGGCAACACCGCGGAGCGCATCCACGACCGCTTCCCGCAGCTCACCAAGGAGCGCGCCGACCGGTTCGCGATGGCGAGCCAGCAGAAGGCCGCTGCGGCCTACGACAACAACAAGATCCAGCCCGACCTCATCCCGGTCGCGATCAAGAGCGGCGCCGGATGGGGGCTCGCGACCCGCGATGAGGCGCTCCGCCCCGAGACCACGCTCGAGGGTCTCGCCGCACTGAAGACCCCGTTCCGCCCGCACGGACGCGTCACCGCCGGCAACTCGTCCGGACTGAACGACGGTGCGACCGCGTCGATCATCGCGAGCGCGGATGCCGCGAAGGAGTTCGGCCTCACCCCCAAGATGAAGATGGTGAGTTTCGCGTTCGCGGGCGTCGAGCCCGAGATCATGGGCATCGGCCCCGTTCCGTCCACCGAGAAGGCGCTCAAGAAGGCCGGCCTCACGATCGACGACATCGGACTGTTCGAGCTCAACGAGGCGTTCGCCGTGCAGGTGCTCTCGCTGCTCGACCACTTCGGCATCGCCGACGACGACCCGCGAGTCAACCAGTGGGGCGGCGCGATCGCGATCGGCCACCCGCTCGCCTCCTCGGGCGTGCGCCTGATGATCCAGCTCGCCGCGCAGTTCGCGGAGCGACCCGACGTGCGCTACGGCCTCACCGCCATGTGCATCGGCCTCGGCCAGGGCGGCTCGGTCATCTGGGAGAACCCGCACTACAACGGAAAGAAGTAGCCGCATGGCCAACGCTCAGACCACCGGCCAGTTCGAGCGCCTCGCTGCGCTCTCGGAGGACGAGGTCGTCACGCACTCGTTCGTGCGCGACATCCCGCTGCCCTCTGGCGGCACGCTCGCGCTCATCACGCTCGACAACGGCATGGACCACACCCGACCGAGCACGCTCGGCCCGAAGACGCTCATCGAGTTCGGTGAGGCGCTCGATGCGCAGAAGGCCCGCGCGGCCAAGGGCGAGATCGCCGGACTCGCGGTCACCGGCAAGCCGTTCATCTTCGCGGCGGGCGCCGACCTGTCCAAGGTCAGCGAGATCCCGGACCGGGCGACCGGCAAGGAGATGGCGCAGCTCGGCCACCACGTGCTCGGCAAGCTCCACGACTTCGGCGTGCCGACCTTCGTGTTCGTCAACGGGCTCGCGCTCGGCGGCGGGCTCGAGATCCCGCTCAATGCGGACTACCGCACCGTGGATGCCTCGGCCGCCGGTCTCGCACTGCCCGAGGTGTTCCTCGGCATCATCCCGGGCTGGGGCGGCGCGTGGCTGCTGCCGAACCTGATCGGCATCGAGAACGCCCTCAAGGTCGTGATCGAGAACCCGCTCAAGCAGAACCGGATGATGCGCCCCAAGGACGCCCTCGAGCTCGGGGTCGTCGACGCGATGTTCGCCCCGGCGAACTTCCTCGAGGACTCGATCCGGTGGGCCGACGGCGTCATCTCGGGCAAGACCAAGGTCAAGCGCCCGAACCAGCCCGGCAAGCTCGAGCGCGCCGTCAAGTGGGATGTCGCGATCGGCATCGCCACCAAGATGCTCGAGAGCCGCATCGGCAAGGTCGCCGAGTCGCCGTACAAGGCGCTCGAGCTGCTGAAGTCGGCGAAGTCGGTCGACCGGAAGAAGGGCTTCGAGCTCGAGGATGACGCGCTCGCCGACCTGATCTCGGGCGACCAGTTCCGCGCGAGCATCTACGCGTTCAACCTCGTGCAGAAGCGCGCCAAGCGCCCCGCCGGGGCGCCGGACAAGAAGCTCGCCCGCCCCGTCACCCAGGTCGGCGTGATCGGCGCCGGCCTCATGGCCCGCCAGTTCGCCCTGCTCTTCGTGCGGCGCCTGCAGGTGCCGGTGATCATCACCGACCTGGACCAGGGTCACGTGGATGCCGGTGTCGCCTGGATCCACGGCGAGATCGCCGACCTGCAGACCAAGGGCCGCATCTCGAAGGATGAGGCGAATCGCCTGACCGCTCTCGTCACGGGCACCACCGACAAGGCGGACTTCGCCGAGTGCGACTGGGTGATCGAGGCGATCTTCGAGGAGCTCGAGGCGAAGCAGAACGTCTTCGCCGAGATCGAGCAGTACATCACGCCGGAGGCCGTGCTCGCGACGAACACGTCGTCGCTGTCGGTCGAGCAGATCGGCGCGAAGCTCACGAATCCCGAGCGGGTCGTCGGCTTCCACTTCTTCAACCCGGTCGCGGTCATGCCGCTCATCGAGGTCGTGAAGACGCCGAAGACGACCGATGAGACCCTCTCGACCGCGATGGTCACGGCCGAGAAGCTCCGCAAGAACGCGGTGATCACGCGCGACACCCCCGGCTTCGTCGTCAACCGAGTGCTCGCCAAGGTGCTCGGCGAGGCGATGCACGCGGTCGACACCGGCACGCCGTTCGAGGTCGTCGAGGAGGCCGCGCGACCGTTCGGCCTGCCGATGACCCCGTTCGAGCTGCTGGAGCTGGTCGGGCTCAAGGTCGGTGCGCACGTGCTCGACACGCATCACATGGCGTTCCCCGACCGGTTCTTCGAGAGCGAGAACCTGCACAAGCTCGCCGAGCTCGGGCACATCTTCGAGCGGGACGGTAAGGGCAAGATCAAGGGCATCGACAAGAAGGCGCTCGAGATCGTCAAGGGCGGCACGTCGCCGATGACTGCGAGGCAGCTGCAGGCGCGCCTCGAGGACGGCCTGGCCGACGAGATCCACCGGATGCTCGAGGACGAGGTCGTCGCGGCTGCCGAGGACATCGACCTGTGCATGATCCTCGGCGCGGGCTACCCGTTCCAGATGGGCGGCGTGACGCCGTACCTCGATCGCGTCGGAGCCTCGGAGCGCGCGTTCGGCGACACCTTCCACCACCCGCCCATCCGCGGAGTCGCGTAACCGGCAGGCAACGCGAAAGGCCCGGACCCCACGGGGTCCGGGCCTTCTGCGTGTGGTGGCTAGAAGCCGGCGATGAACGTGCCGAGGATCTCGTCGAGCACGACCGTCTTGTCGGCCTCCGAGACCATCTGCACCGACACCACGATGAAGTGCGTGCCGCTCACGTCGTTCGCGACCAGGGTCACGAAGTCGGTGTTTGTGCCCGCGCAGCCGGTGAAGTAGGCGAACTTGCCCACGTACAGGCCGTCGTCGTAGTCACCCGTGTTGTCGAGCGTGCAATCCGCCTGGGCACCCGTGCTGAAGTTGGCGAGCGCCGCGTCCAGGTCGGTTCCGACGAGCGCCTGCGATGCGGAGACCGCAACGCCCGGCACGTTCCACGATCCGCCGTAGCCGGCCAGGTCGGGCGAGGCCACCACCTGGAGGAACTGGTTGCCTGCGCTGTCGGTGGCGGGCGCGCCATCCACCTGGGCCCAGGTGTCGGGAACGCTGACCTGCACCGCGCCCGAGTCGTCGCTCACGAGCACGAAGTCACCGACGTCGACCGGGTCGATCGGGTCGGTGCCGCCGCCACCCTGGGTGAGCACGATCTCGTCACCATTGAACTGGCCCTCGTAGAAGGCGTCCTCCGACGGGCGGTAGACCTCGACGTCGATCGTCGCGTCGTTGCCCTGGGTGCGGATGACCTCGCAGTACTCCTCGAGCGAACCCTGCGAGGCGAGCGTCACGCCCGCGAGCGAGATGAGCACGTCGCCCGGCTTGATGCCGGCCTTGTCACCCGCGCCGCCGGCCTTGACCGACTCGACCCAGATGCCGAGCGGAGCGCCCGTCTCGTCGGGGCTGAGCGCCTGCGCGTTGAGGCCGAGGCTCTGCACGAGCTTGCCCGCGATGAGGTCGTCGATCACCGGCAGCACCTGGTCGCGGTGGATCGCGAAGTTGTAGTCGAGCTCGTCGTTGCCGGCGTAGTTCACACCGACGACGTGGCCGTTCTCGGCAACGAGCGGACCGCCCGAGTTGCCACCGCGGATGCGCGCGTCGTGCTCGATCACGTGGTCGAGCGACGCCCAGGAGTCCTCCTGCGGCACGTCGGCCTTCGACACGATGCCCTTGGTGAGCGTGAAGTTCGGGTCACCGAGCGGGAAGCCCGCCGAGTAGACCTCGAGCGCCTGAGGGATGTCGCCCTCGTACCAACCGAGCGTCGGGAAGTCCTTGCCGTCGACCTTGATCACGGCGAGGTCGAGGCACTCCGAGGCGCCGAGCACGGTCGCGCCGTACTCCTTGCTCTGGTCGCCGCCGACCCACACCTTGAGGGTGCCGGCCCCGGTCACGACGTGGTTGTTCGTGATCGCGATGCCGTCAGAGGTGATGAAGAAGCCGGAGCCGCGGCTGCCGTACTCCACCGGGTCGAGGGTGCCGGGCTCGATGAACGTGCCCTGGGCCTGGATCTGGATGGTGGCGGTCTTGACGTCGTCGATCGTGCTGACGCTCGTGTCCGCCGGACCTCCGAAGCAGGAGGTGAGAGCGAGGGCACTGACGGCCGCGAGAGCGATGCCGCCCGCGATCCTGGTGCCTCGGGAATGTGCAGTGCGCAAGGGTGCGCCCCTTCCGGAAGAAGTCGTGATTGGGATGCGATGCGTCCCCCCACGGACCAGTCCGGCGACCGTCTCAGTCAGCACCGCATCTGCATACTAGCGATAGCTGAGGTATGCGCGGATCACGATCCGGGCACGGCGTGCCGCACCCGAACTTCCCTCAGTGCACGGGGAAACGCGCGGTCAGTGACCGCCCCACTCCCCTGCCTCTGCCGACGCATCGACGGGCGGTCGACGCACGAAGAACGCGAGCACGATGGCGACCATCGAGAGCGCTCCGCCGAACATGAAGGCGAGGTGGATGCCGCCGGCCAGCGCCGGTACCTCCGCGACGCCCTGCGCCTCGAGCGCGGTCGACTGGAGCACCATGAGCGCGATGAACAGCGCGGTACCGGCGGCACCCGCGACCTGCTGGAGCGTCGTGACGATCGCACTGCCGTGCGAGTACAGGTGCGGCTTGAGCGCGCCGAGTCCCGCCGCGAACAGCGGCGTGAACAGCAGGGCGAGTCCGAGGCTGAGCGACACGTGCGCAACGAGAACCCACCAGAACGACGAGTTCTCGTTGAGCATCGTCATGCTCCAGAACACCGTGCTGATGATGATCGTGCCCGGGACCACGAGCACCTTGGGACCGAAGCGGTCGACCAGGCGGCCCACGATCGGCCCCAGGAGACCCATGAGCAGACCTCCCGGCAGCAGCAGGAGGCCGATGACGATCGGCTCGAGCTTGAGCACGTTCTGCACGTAGATCGGCAGCAGGATGATCGTGCCGAACAGCGCGAGCATGCTCACGCACAGCAGTGCCACCGAGATCGTGTAGTCGCGCGACTGGAACACCCGGAGGTCGAGCAGCGCGCTGTCGGTGCGCTGCTTCACGATCTGGCGAAGCACGAACGCGACCATCGCCAGGCTGCCGATGACGAGCGGGATCCACGGCGCGACCGCGACGGTGCCGCGCGCGGACTCACCGAGTGAGCTCAGGCCGTACACGAGCCCGCCGAACGCGAACGCCGAGAGGATGACGGAGAGCACATCCACGGGCACGGCGCGAGGTTCGGTGACGTTCTGCATGCGGAAGAACCCGAGCGCGACCGCGCCGAGCGCGAGCGGCAGCACGAGCCAGAAGATGAACCGCCAGTCGAAGGCGTTGAGGATGAGGCCCGACACGCTCGGACCGATCGCCGGTGCGACCGACATCACGATCGAGACGCGACCCATGATCCGGCCGCGGTCGCGCTGCGGCACGAGTGTGAGCACCGTCGTCATCAGCAGTGGCATCATGATCGCCGTGCCACTGGCCTGGACCACGCGTGCACCGACCAGCACCCCGAAGTTCGGGGCGAGAGCCGCGAGCAGCGTTCCCGTGCTGAACAGCAGCATCGCCGCGATGTACACCGTGCGGGTGTTGAGGCGCTGGAGCAGGAAGCCGGTGGTCGGGATGACGACCGCCATCGTGAGCAGGAACGCCGTGGTGAGCCACTGCCCGACCGAGGGGTCGACGCCGAGATCGTCCATGATCGGCGGCAGTGCGACGTTCATGACGGTCTCGTTGAGGAACACCACGAAGGTCGAGACGAGCAGCAGCGCGATCACGATCGTGTTGCGGCGCGCATGCTCGGGCGCGTCCGGAGCGAGCCTCGCGGCGGGCGCGTCGATGGTGGTGGCCTCGTCGACCGGCGTCTTCTGGTCCGTCACTTGGGGTTCCTCTTCGCTCCGTGGGGCTGTGCGTGGATCGGCGCCATTACCGGAGTTCACAGTGTCAACATTCTAGGGCGGGTCACCGACATCCCGTCAGCCGAAGTGCCGGATCGAGCGTTCGCCCTCAGCGATCAACGGCCCGAGGGCCGCGTCTATTCCGATTCGGTGCGGATCCGGTCCTCGATCGATGACTCGTCGGGCAGCGGTCGCGCGACGGGGATCTTGCTGCCGAGCACTTGGGCGACGACGTCACGAGCGATGTGCTGCGGCGTGAGCCCGACCTGCTCGAGGATGTGGTCGCGGCTGCCGTGGTCGAGGAACTCGTCCGGCAGGCCGAGCTCGGTCACGGCGGTGTCCACACCGGCGGCGCGGAGGTCCTGGCGGATCCGGGTGCCGATCCCACCAACCCGCACGCCGTCCTCGATCGTGACGACCAGGCGATGGGATGCCGCGATCTCGATCACACTCGCCGGCACCGGCACGACCCACCGCGGGTCGATCACCGTGGCGCCGATGCCCTGCGCGGCCAGTCGCTCCGCGACCTGGAGCCCCGTCTTCGCCATCGGACCCACCGTGACGATGAGCACGTCACGGTGCGGCGCCTCGCGCAGCACGTCCACGCCGTCGTCGGTGCGGCGGACGGCGTCGTACTCGGTGCCGACCTCGCCCTTGGAGAACCGCACGACGGTCGGGCCGTCGTCGACCGCCACCGCCTCGCCGAGCTCCTCGCGCAGGCGCGTTGCATCACGCGGCGCGGCGATGCGGATGTGGGGCACGACCTGCAGGATCGCGAGATCCCACATTCCATGGTGCGAGGGGCCATCGGGCCCGGTGACGCCGGCGCGGTCGAGCACGAGCGTGACGCCGGCGCGGTGGAGCGCGACATCCATCAACACCTGGTCGAACGCGCGGTTCACGAACGTCGCGTAGAGCGCGACCACGGGATGGAGGCCGCCGAACGCGAGCCCGGCCGCCGAGGTCACCGCGTGCTGCTCGGCGATCCCCACGTCGTAGACGCGCCCAGGGTACTTCTCGGCGAGCTTGTGCAGGCCGGTGGGGCGGAGCATCGCCGCGGTGATGCCGACGATGCGGGGGTTCTGGTCGGCGAGGGCGACGATCTCGTCGGCGAACACGCTCGTCCACGACGGACGGCTCGCGACTTCGATCGGCTCGCCGGTCTCGGGGTCGATCTGGCCGACGGCGTGGAATTGGTCGGCGACATCGAGCAGGGCCGGCTGGTAGCCCTTGCCCTTCTCGGTGATCGCATGCACGATGACCGGCTGGCCGTAGTTCTTCGCCTGCTGGAGCACCTCGGTCATCGCCTTGATGTCGTGTCCGTCGACCGGGCCGAGGTACTTGATGTCGAGGTTGGAGTAGAGCGCCTCGTTGTTGGTGAGTCGGGCGAGGAACCCGTGCGTGCCGCCGCGGATGCCGCGGTACAGCGCCCGGCCTGGCGCACCGAACTTGTAGAACACCTTGCGGCTCGTCGCGTACAGGCTGCGGTACGAGCGCCGGGTCCGGACATCGCTCAGGAACCGGGAGATGCCGCCGATGGTCGGGGCGTACGAGCGGCCGTTGTCATTCACGACGATGACGAGGTTGCGGCTGTTGTCGTCGCTGATGTTGTTGAGCGCCTCCCACGTCATCCCGCCGGTGAGTGCGCCATCTCCGACCACAGCGACGACGTAGCGGTCGTCCTGGCCGGTCATGGTGAACGCCCGGGAGATTCCGTCGGCCCAGGACAGCGAACTCGACGCGTGCGAGCTCTCGACGATGTCGTGCGGCGACTCGGAGCGCTGCGGGTATCCCGCGAGGCCGTCCTCCTTGCGCAGGCGGCTGAAGTCCTGGCGGCCGGTGAGCAGCTTGTGCACGTAGCTCTGGTGGCCGGTGTCGAACACGATCGCGTCCCTCGGCGAGTCGAAGACCCGGTGGATGGCCATGGTCAGCTCGACGACGCCGAGGTTCGGCCCGAGGTGTCCCCCGGTCTTCGACACCTCGGCGACCAGGAATCGCCGGATCTCCTCGGCGAGCTCGACCAGCTGCTCGTTCGTCAGTGCATCGAGGTCACGTGGACCGCTGATCGACTCCAACAACCCCATGTCCGAAAGCCTACGCCGGACTGCCTGCGAACCCGGGAGGGTTGACCGACCCGCCCGACTAGGTAGGTCATCGGTCGAAGATAGGGAACTCGACCGATGGGGGTGGAGCGCCGTCCGGCGAGGCTTGAGGCATGAATCCGCACACTCTGCTCAGCACTCCTTCGACCTTCGCCACCCCGCGCGATTTCGTCCTGGCCGCCGAGATGGCACGACTCGCCAGCGAGGGCGACCCGAGGGTCGTGCACCGCGTCCGCCCGATCATCTCGGTCTTCCGCAGGCTCTGCACGGCCTTCGCGGCCATCGGCGCACCCCGTCGCGCGACCGCGCCCTCGCCGACCCGTGAGATCGCGATCGTCCGAGCCGGCTGACCGCGCTACCGTGGCATCGTGCTGATCATCGACGAGCGCTTCAACGGCCCATCCGGCTCTGGCAACGGCGGCTACTCGTGCGGCGTCGTCGCGGCCGCCCTCTCGGCGGGCGACGGCATCGCCGAGGTCACGCTCCGCACTCCGCCGCCGCTCGGCACACCACTGCACTCCGAGCCGCGCGACGCGGGTATCGCGGTGCTCGCGGATGACGTGCTCGTCGCCGAAGCACGCCGCGTCGACGGCGGCCTCGACTCGGGCTCGTTCGTCGACTTCGGCACTGCGACCGAAGCGGCCAAGCGCTACACCGGCTTCCACGAGCACTGGTACCCGGCCTGCTTCGTGTGCGGACCGGAACGCGCCATCGGAGACGGGCTGCGCATCTTCCCAGGGGTGGTCGACGGCCGTCAGCTGGTGGCCGCGCCGTGGACCCCGGACGAGAGCGTCGCCGACGAGTCCCGGCTCGTGCGCGACGAGGTCATCTGGGCCGCCCTGGACTGCCCGTCGTGGTTCGCGTTCGCCGCGTTCGACACCTTCGAAGGCCGACCGCTGCTCGGCCGACTCGCCGCCGAGATCCTCGAACGCCCGCGTGCGGGCGACCGCCTGGTCAGCGTTGCCTGGCCGTCGTCGCGGGACGGCCGCAAGATCCATTCAGGCGCCGCGGTCTACGGTGAGGGCGGGAACCTGCTCGCGCGGAGCCGCGCGACGTGGATCATCGTTCCGTAGCGGGGGGCTCCTCTGCGGCGACATCCAGGCCGGCTGGCTCGCCCTGTGCCGATGTCTCGACGGCCGCCCGCTTCTCCGAGCGTCGCCGGAGCCCGTCGTGGATCAGCCAGATCGTGATCGCGATCACCGTGAACGCGCCGAAGCCGATCAGCCAGCGGATCGCGTCGCCCTGGATCTCGGTCCAACTGCCCGGCACCGAGAACAGCACGAGCGCGAACAGCGCGAGTCCGACCGCGTAGACGATCGCCCAGACCAGGAACTTCCAGCGCCGCAGGATGCCGCCGTCGAGCCCCGCCACCGGCAGGAATGCGAGCGGCAGCGCCGACACCGCCTCGAGCGTGAGCGCACTCAGCAGCTCCGTGGATGACACGAGCACGACGTTCCCCGGATCCCCAGCCGCGAGCGGCGCGACCACCGCGTACCCGACCCACGCGCCGAGCCCGACCACGACGGCGAACAGCGCCGATGCGAGCATCAGGCGACCGCGCCCGGCGACCGGGATCGACTCGGCGATCACGAGCCCGGCCACGAGACCGAAGATGATGCCCGGGGTGATGTCGAGCACGCGGCTCACCACCACACCGGCGGCGAGGATGAGCAGAGATCCCCACCGGAATTGCAGCGGCATGGCCACGCCGGGCGCGACCCTTCGCCCGACGAGCCGCACGACGAGCGATCCGATTCCGAGGAACAGCACGAACGAGACGAGCGCGGTGGCCACCATCCGCCAGGAGCCGAGGTCGCCCGCGAACGCGGTCAGCGCGGCGACGAAGGTGCCCGGGTTCGCCACGATCCCCGCGAGCGGCGCACCGAAGCCCGGATCGAGTGCTGCGGTGATGATCGCGGCGACGATCATCCCGAGCACGAGCAGGATGACGCGCACCGCCGCCGGCCGCACCCGCGCCTGCCGCGGCTGGCCGGTCCGGCGCAGCACGGCATCGTCGTAGCGGTCGGACACGACGCGTGAGAGCAGGTACGCCGGATAGCCGAGGACGAGCACGATCACGACGATCCCGCCGCCGAGCACCGCGAGTTGTCCGAGCGACGGGATGGCGTCGGCCGGGGTCCGCAGGTCGGACAGCACGGACGGGCGCGCCGGCCCGGTCACGGGCCGCACCGCCGGAGCATCCAGTGCCGCGAGCACCTGTGCGCCCGACTGCGCTGTCGTGCTGGAGGTCAGCTGCAGGTCCGAGGTGCGGTCGTTCGCCCACTCGTACTCGAACTCCGCACAGGTCGGATCGCTCGTCGCCTCGGTCAGCACCAGGTCGCTGCGGGTCTGCGTCGCGAGTTCGGTCACGACGAAGACTCCGTTGCGCACCTCGGCCGCCGACGGGGTGAAGCTCGACGTGATCGAGTTGACCCAGTGACCCTCGGTGCGGCCGTCGTCGAAGAAGCAGTAGGCGTCCTCGTTGAGCACGGACGACAGCGCGTACGACGTGCCGTCGAACACCATGGGCACCGACAGCTCGCTCGAACCGCCCGCCGATGCATCGATGTTGATGAGCGCCGTCACCGTGCACGGGGCGGACGGCGGGCACTCCGACGAGAACGCGAAGAACGTCTGGTCGTCGTTCGAGAAGATGTTGGCTTCGACCCGTGCGCACTCCTCCGGCCAGCCGGTGCACTCGTGGACGACGTTCTCGCTCGGCCCCTCGAAGGTGCCGGCCATGCTCGCGAGCGCCGGGTCTGCGTCGGCCCAGGCCTGCTCGACGGACGGGAATCCGGCGGACGCGTCACGGGCGCTGTTGGCGAGGACGAAGTCGTCCGAGTAGACGACGTCCCAGCCCGCGGGGCGGACTCCGGCGCCGCCGCCACCGAGCGCGAAGGTCGCGGGCGCGGTCACCGACGTGTCGTCGTCGATCGTGAGGGTGCCGGTGGCGGCGATGCCGTCGCATCCACTGCCGCAGCGCACCGCGAAGGTCGAGCCCGGGTCGCCGACCACCGTGCCCGCGTCGGTCGCGATCGCGTAGCCCGACGACGACGGCCCGACCGCACTCCATGCGGTGCCCGACTCGAGCAGTCCGCGGGCGTTGCCGCCGCCGACCTCGAACCGGGTGCCGTCGGCGAGGCGGGTGAAGGATCCATCCGGCCACTGGATCTCGACGATCGCGTCGGTGCCCGACGCCTCGATCACCTCACCGGACGAGACCCTGCGGTCCCCGCTGAGCGCGGTGCCGTCAACACTGCCCTCCCCCGAGAGCACGCGGACGGTGCCGCCGGAGGCGGTCGCACCGCAGGCGGCGAGGCCAGCGACCACGACGAGCGCGAGCGTCCCGACGATCAGGGAACGGATGACACGGGCTGGATCGGATCGGGTGAGCGCCACAATGAGCGCCACCGTAGCCGATCGAACCTCACGTCGTCACCCCCATCACGGGGGCTTCCGCGCTAGACCAGCGAGCGGAGCACGTACTGCAGGATGCCGCCGTTGCGGTAGTAGTCCGCCTCGCCGGGTGTATCGATCCGCACGACGGCGTCGAACTCGATCGCCGCCTTGCCTGCAGCAGAGTGCTCGCTCGGGGTCGCCGTGACGTGCACCGTCTTCGGCGTCGTGCCTGCGTTGAGTTCCTCGATGCCCGAGATCGACACGATCTCGGTGCCGTCGAGGCCGAGGCTGTCCGCGGTCTCACCGGCCGGGAACTGCAGTGGCACGACGCCCATCCCGATCAGGTTCGAGCGGTGGATGCGCTCGAAGGTCTCCGAGATCACCGCACGGACCCCGAGCAGCGACGTGCCCTTCGCGGCCCAGTCGCGGCTCGAGCCCGAGCCGTACTCCTTGCCCGCGAAGATCACGAGCGGCGTGCCCGCGGCCTGGTAGTTGGTGCTCGCGTCGTAGATGAACGACTGCGGTCCGTCGGCCTGGGTGAAGTCGCGCGTGAAGCCGCCCTCGACCCCACTGCCCCCGTTGAACTGCGCAAGCAGCTGGTTCTTCAGGCGGATGTTCGCGAAGGTGCCGCGGATCATCACCTCGTGGTTGCCGCGGCGCGAGCCGTAGGAGTTGAAGTCGTTGCGGTCGACGCCGTGCTCCTGGAGGTACTTGCCCGCAGGGCTGTCCGCCTTGATCGAGCCGGCCGGCGAGATGTGGTCGGTCGTGACCGAGTCACCGAGCTTCGCGAGCACGCGAGCGCCCGTGATGTCGGTGACCGGCGAGGTCTCGATCGTCATGCCGTCGAAGTACGGGGGCTTGCGCACGTAGGTCGACTTGGCGTCCCACTCGAAGACCTCGGAGTCCGGCGTGGGCAGCGAACGCCACCGGTCGTCGCCCTCGAAGACACTCGCGTACTCGTGGGTGAACATGTCGGTCGAGATGGAGCTGTCGATGGTGGACTGCACTTCGGCGGCATCCGGCCAGATGTCCTTGAGGTAGACCTCCTTGCCGTCCAGGTCGGTGCCGAGCGAGTCCGCTTCGAAGTCGAAGTCCATCGAACCGGCGAGGGCGTAGGCGATCACGAGCGGCGGCGACGCGAGGTAGTTCATCTTCACGTCGGGGCTGATCCGGCCCTCGAAGTTGCGGTTGCCCGAGAGCACCGCGGTGACGGCGAGGTCGTGGGTGTTGATCGCGTGCGACACCTCCTCGATCAGCGGACCGGTGTTGCCGATGCAGACCGTGCAGCCGTACCCCACCGTGTAGAAGCCGAGCGCCTCCAGATCGGTGTTGAGTCCGGACTTCTCGTAGTAGTCCGTGACCACCTTGGAGCCGGGGGCCATCGTGGTCTTGACCCACGGCTTGGCCTTGAGGCCCTTGCGGTTGGCGTTGCGAGCGAGGATGCCCGCGGCGAGCATCACCGACGGGTTGGAGGTGTTCGTGCACGACGTGATCGCCGCGACCGCCACTGCGCCGTGGTCGAGCGTGTAGCGCGTGCCGTCCTTGAGCGTCACCTTGACGGGCTTGGAGACCGACTTGGGGGCCTTCGACACGTGCGAGTGCGAGTGCTCCTCGTCGAGGTTCTGGTTGTCGTCCTGCGGGGTGAACCCGATCGGGTCGGAGGCGGGGAACGAGCCCTCGATCGCGGCATCCACGACGGAGAGATCGTGCGAGGCGTAGTCGACCAGGTCGAGCTCGAACTGCTCCTTGGCGTTGGAGAGCTCCACGCGGTCCTGCGGGCGCTTCGGGCCGGCGATGGATGGCACGACAGTAGCGAGGTCGAGCTCGAGGTACTCGCTGAACACCGGCTCGACGGCCGGGTCGTGCCACAGCTTCTGGAGCTTGGAGTACGCCTCGACCAGGGCGACCTGCTCGTCGCTGCGACCGGTGAGGCGCAGGTAGTCGAGGGTGACCTCGTCGATCGGGAACATCGCGGCGGTCGAGCCGAACTCCGGGCTCATATTGCCGATGGTGGCGCGGTTCGCGAGCGGCACCTGGGCGACGCCCTCACCGTAGAACTCGACGAACTTGCCGACCACGCCGTGCTTGCGCAGCTGCTGGGTGATCGTGAGCACGACGTCGGTCGCCGTCACTCCGGTCGGGATCGCACCGGTGAGCTTGAAGCCCACGACCTTGGGGATGAGCATGGAGACCGGCTGGCCGAGCATGGCCGCTTCGGCCTCGATGCCGCCAACACCCCAGCCGAGCACGCCGAGGCCGTTGACCATCGTGGTGTGCGAGTCGGTGCCGACGCACGTGTCGGGGTAGGCGCGCAGCGCTCCGTCGACCGTGCGGGTGAACGTGACCCGCGCGAGGTACTCGATGTTGACCTGGTGCACGATGCCCGTGCCGGGCGGAACGACCTTGAAGTCGTCGAACGCGGTCTGGCCCCAACGCAGGAACTGGTACCGCTCGCCGTTGCGCTCGTATTCGATCTCGACGTTGCGCTCGAGGGCGTTCTCGGTGCCGAACAGGTCGGCGATGACGGAGTGGTCGATCACCAGCTCGGCGGGGGCGAGCGGGTTGATCTTGGTCGGGTCGCCGCCGAGCGCCTCCATGGCCTCGCGCATCGTGGCGAGGTCGACGATGCACGGCACCCCGGTGAAGTCCTGCATGACCACGCGGGCGGGCGTGAACTGGATCTCGGTGTCGGGCTCGGCCTCGGGCACCCACGACCCGAGGGCCTCGATCTGGTCCTTCGTGACGTTCGCGCCGTCCTCGGTGCGCAGCAGGTTCTCGAGCAGCACCTTGAGGCTGAACGGCAGCGTCTCGTGGCCCGGAACGGTATCGACGCGGAAGACCTCGTAGTCCGTGCCGCCGACCGTGAGTGTGTCCTTGGCGCCGAAGCTGTTCACTGCAGACATGTGCCGTCTCCCTTGGTGACCCTTGGTCCATCCTCGCGCTCGACGCACTCGTCCACCAGTGAGGATGACCTAAGAAAGTATCTTGATATCAAGATACTTTAGCACCGGCGCGCGTGAGTCGGCGCCCTATTGCCGGTCGTAGATCAGCTCGTGTCGGCGCGCGTACCGGTACATGAGTTCGATGCCGATCGCCCCGGCCACGCCGCACGCGATGCCGATGAGGAGCGGGCCTCCGGGGGTGATGTGCATCGAGAAGAAATCGCGGCCGAACGGCACCGTCACGGCGAGCACGAACGCGGCGACCATCGAGGCGAGCAGGATGAACCGCCACCGGTCCAACGGGCGCGAGAGCACGCACAGGATCCAGAACGCGACCGTCCAGAGCGCCACGGTGACGATGGCCTGCGCTTCGACCTGCGGCACGAGCTGGCGCACGATCGCGGCGCAGACGAACGTGGAGGCGGCCGCGATGATCCCGGTGGGCACGGCGTAGCGCAGCAGCCGGCGCAGGATGCCGGAGTGGTAGATCCGCTTGTTCGGAGCGAGCGCGAGGAAGAACGCCGGGATGCCGATCGTGAGCGTCGACACGAGCGTCAGCTGGCGCGGCAGGAACGGGAACTGCCACAGCAGCAGCGCGAACACGATCGCGAACAGCACGCCGTAGACGGTCTTCGCGAGGAACAGGTTCGCGACGCGCTCGACGTTCGCGATCACCTGCCGCCCGTACAGCAGCACGTTCGGAAGCCGCTCGAATCGGTTGTCGAGCAGCACGAGCCGCGCGACGGCCTTCGACGCGGACGTGCCGGAGCCCATCGCGATGCCGAGGTCGGCATCCTTGATCGCCATCGCGTCGTTGACGCCGTCGCCGGTCATCGCGACGGTGTGCCCGTCCTCCTGCAGCACGCGCACCATCGCGCGCTTCTGGTCCGGGGTCACGCGACCGAAGATGCTGTGCTCGGCCAGGGCGGCCCGGATCTCCGCGTCGCCGTGCAGCTCCCCCGCATCCTGCGACGACGTGCCCACCCCGAGGCCCTTGGCGAGCGCCGAGACCGTGGTGGGGTTGTCGCCGGAGATGATGATGCAGCGCACCCCCTGCTCCTTGAAGTACTGCAGGGTGGATGCCGCGTCCGGCCGGATCTCCTCCCCGAACAGCAGCACGGCCGCAGGTTCGGTGTCGAGCCGTTCTACGTCGAGCTCGTCCACCGAGGGCAGGGCACCGGCCAGGCGGACCAGCCCGAGCGTGCGGTGCCCCTCGGCCTGGTGCGCCGCGGCGGTCGCCGCGAGCTCGGGATGCTTCGCGAACAGCCGTTCGGGCGCCCCGAGCAGCCACGACGACTGCTGCCCGTCGACGACGCACTCGATGCCGCTGCACTGCCGCTTGCTCGCGAACGGAACGCGGGCGACGACGGTCGCGCCGACCTCCGGGTAGTGCTCGAGCAGGGACTTCGCGGTCGCGTTCGCGCCCTCGTCCCGCGCGAAGCACGACAGGGCGGCCGCCATCGCCGCTTCGTGCTCAGCGGCCTTCGAGCCCACGGCGTCGGCTCGGGTGAAGGAGACGGTGCCGCTGGTGAGGGTTCCGGTCTTGTCGAGGCAGAGCACATCCACCCTGGCGAGGATCTCGACGGCCGCGAGCTCCTGGATGAGCACCTTCTGGGCGGCGAGACGGATTGCCGCGACTCCGAACGCGAGGCTGATGAGCAGCACGAGGCCCTCGGGGATCATGCCGACGACGCTCGCGACGACATCCATGATCCCTCGGCGCCACTGCTCGGGGCTGAGCGACGACAGGTCGAATCCATCGCCGTAGGTGAGCATGCGACTGCCGATCACGATGACCACGATCGGGCCGAGGATCCACGAGATGTAGACCAGGATGCGGTTCGTCGCGCGGCGCAGCTCCGACTGCGCGAGCGAGTGCCGCCGGATCTCCGACGTGAGCTTGTTCGCGTACGAGGATGCTCCGACCGCCGTCACGACCGCGTGGCCACCGCCCGACGCGACGAGCGAGCCCGACAGCAGGGCATCCCCGTCCTTCTTCTCGACCGGGTCGGATTCACCGGTGAGCAGGGACTCGTTGATCGTGAGGTCGATCGCGTCGAGCACGGTGCCGTCCGCGACGATCTGGTCACCGGCGCGGAGGACGACGGTGTCGCCGAGCACGACCTGCTCCGGGGCGACCAGGGTGACCGCGTCATCCCGCAGCACCGCCACGACGGGCGAGGCGAGCAGCGCGAGACGGTCGAGAGCGAGCTTGGCGCGCACCTCCTGCACGACGCCGATCGCCGCATTCGCGATCACGATGCCGAAGAAGAGGCCGTCGCGCAGGTCGCCGAAGATCAGCACGAGCACGAAGCACACCGTGAGGATCGCGTTGAACAGCGTCAGCACGTTGTCGCGGATGATGTGCGCGAGCGGGCGCGAGGTGGTGCGCTTGGTGACGTTCGCCTCGCCGCGCGCGACGGCAGCGGCTACCTCACTGCTGCTGAGGCCGGCCATACGCCGTTCGCATGAGCGCCCACGTGCCCCACAGGGCGAGTGCGTAGAGCGGAACTCCCATGACCAGCTTCGCGACGCCGAGCCCCTCGGTGAGGTCGGCGAAGTAGAGCGGCAGTTCGACCGCGAGCCGTCCGCCGAACACGCCGATCCAGATGCAGGTGGCGAGCACTGAGGCGCGGAACCGAGCGGGGTCCTTGAGCCAGTCGGGCATCCCGGTCAGGAACCCGGCGATCAGGCCGATGAGCGGGCGCTTCGCGATGAGACTCAGGCCGAGGAACGTGATGAAGACGCCGTTGAGGATGAACCCCAGCACGAAGTTGTCCTTGCCCTGCCCGGTCAGGAGCGCGATGCCGGCCGAGATGCCGACGATCACGAGCCCGATCAGTGCGGAGGAGACGGGCGACCTCGTCACGAGGCGGATGAGCACGAAGATCACGCTGACGCCGACCGGGACCGCGACGGCGAGGCCGACGTTCTTGGTGATCGTGTAGACGAGCGTGAAGCCGAGCAGCGGGAGGATCGACTCGATGATGCCCCGCACACCGCCGACCGCCTTGAGCAGCGCACCCCGGGTCGGAGCCTCGCCGGGCGTGACCTGGCCGAGCCCGGACTTGCGCGCGGCAGCCGCGAACGCCTCGCGGAATGTCGGGACCTTCTCCTCGTCCTCCGGCGCGGACTCCGGCGATGGGGTGCTTGCGCCGTCGGCCATCACGCGCTCGCCGTCGGGGCCGCCTGGCCGCCCGCGGGCATGTGCAACGGGATCAGGTCGCGCGGTGGCATCGGCGTGTTGCCGCGCACGACCACGATGCTGCGGAACAGGTCCTCGACCTTCGCGGCGGCCTCGGCGTTGGTCGCCCCGTCGCCCGCGATCACGCCGCGCAGGAACCAGCGCGGTCCGTCGACTCCCACGAAGCGCGCAAGGCGGGTGCCGGTCTGGCCGTTGACCGTGGTGGGGATCTCGGCGAGCACCTCGGGGCCGAACGTGCCATCCACCACGCGCGTCGTGCCGCCCTGCTTGTGGATCTGGTCGACGATCTGCGCGCGGATCTCGTGCCACAGTCCGCTCGAGCGCGGTGCCGCGAACGGCTGCACCTGCAGCGTGGATCCCGCGTAGTCGAGTCCGACCGCGACCACGCGCTTGCTGCCCTCCTCGACCTCGAGGCGCAATTGCAGCTCGGCCCGCGGCAGGATCTTCACGCCGCCGAGGTCGACGTAAGGGCGGACGGCGTTGGCCTCCGCCTCATCCAGCGGTCCTGCCGTCTCGCGGTCGAGCGGCGCCGACTTCGGCTGGATCGACTCCGCTTCGCCGGCGGCCTCGCCTACCGGGACGTCGGGTGGTGTCGGGTCGCTCACGTGGATGCTCCTGCTCCTGCTTCGGCGGCGCGGTGGCCGGTCGAACCGAACCCACCCTCGCCACGGTGACTGCCCGGCAACTTCGCCACGGGCACGAATCTGGCCCGCGACACGGGCATGACGATCAGTTGGGCGATGCGATCGCCGACCGCGATCTCGAACGGATCGGTCTGGTCGGTGTTCAGCATCGTGATGCGGATCTCGCCGCGATAGCCCGCATCCACGGTGCCCGGGCTGTTGACGATCGTGATGCCGTGCCGCATCGCGAGTCCGCTGCGCGGCACTACGAACGCGACGTAGCCGTCCGGCAGGGCGATCGACACCCCGGTGCCCACGGTGGCCCGCTGGCCGGGCTCGAGCACGAGCGCCTCAGCGGCCACGAGGTCGGCTCCGGCGTCTCCCGGGTGCGCGTACACGGGCGTCTCGCCCGTGGCGATCAGCACGTCGACGGTATCGGCCACGAGTCGAGGGTAGTGCAGAAGGCTGGGCGGCCAGGGTCAAGCGGTCGGACGGAATTCTGGTCCAATAGACGTATGTCCCTGTTCCACGAGCGGCTCTGGCCTGCACCCTGGCTGTTCTTCGCAACGGCCCTCGTGATCCCCGCCAGCCTGCTGGTGTTCCTTCCGATCAACACGACCGCGGGCATCGTCGTGGCGATCGTGTTGTACGCGGGATGCGTCGGGCTCCTGCTGCTCGGATCCCCCGTGATCGCGGTGAACCGGGGCATGCTCGTCGCGGGGAAAGCGCGGCTGCCGTTGGACGTGGTGGCGGGTGCCGTGGCATCCCGCGGCCATGAGGCTCGCGCCGAGCGCGGCACGGGTCTCGACGCACGGGCGTTCCTGATGATCAGGGGCTGGATCGATCCCGTCGTTCGGGTGACGCTGAGCGACCCGGACGACCCCACGCCGTACTGGTTGATCTCGACCCGGCGCCCGGAGGAGCTCGTGCGGGTGCTCGCGTCAGCCGCGTCGGACGCCGCTGCCCAGGACGCTCAGTAAAGCAGCGCGACGATCGGCGTCGCAATGAGCGACACGAGATTCGTCACGGCGACGAACCCGCCGACCCCGATGCCGATGCCGGCCTGGAGCGGCGAACCGGAGCGCCGAGCACCCGCGAGCCCGAGCGCGAGCGCGAACACGCCCAGGATCAGGTTCACGAACGAGAGCACGCCGTAGACGATCCCGATCGCCGCACTCGACAGCTGGAGGTCGTACATGATCGTCGGCACGAAGCGCGAGAAGATCGCCAGCACGATCGCGATCACGACGAGCACGATCGCGATGATGAAGGAGGCCCGAGCCAGCTGATTGCCGCCGGCGGGGGCCTCGGTGGGTGCGTAGGGGTTCACAGGCTCGGGAGTCGTAGTCATGACTCCAACCTATGAGGTACTGCTAGGCCGCGCACTCCAGGCAGATCGGTCCGAGCTTCTCGACGTGGTCGATCTGCGAGCGGTGCTTCACGAGGAAGCAGCTCACGCACGTGAACTCGTCCGCCTGCGGCGGGAGCACGACGACGTCGAGGTCGAGGTCGGAGAGGTCTGCACCCGCGAGTTCGAAGCTGCCCGGGTTGTCGGCGTCGTCGACGTCGATCGAGCCCGAGGACTTGTCCGGTACGCGCTCCTTCAGGGCCTCGATCGACTCGGAGTCGTCGTCGGTCTTGCGGGGCGCGTCGTAATCGGTTGCCATTCCCATCCGTTCTGTATCGATTCCACGTGATCAGGCGGCGACAGTTTGCGTCATCGCCCTGCGAAAAGCAAACCGCTGAGAGCGGCTCGCTGACCACGCTCCCCGTTCAACTTTCAACGCGCCCGTGCTATTCCCCGGAAACGACCGGATCGCGTGCAATCCTTGCCCTTAATCCGTGACCGGGAGGGTGTTACACCATGCAGGACTTGCGAGTGATCGGCGTCGAGAACGGAGCGTTGCTCGTCGCCGCGGACGACGGTGAGCGCTACCGCATTGCCATCGACGAGGTGCTGCAGTCCAAGCTGCGGCAGAGCCAGCCGGATCCGGGAAGCGGCCGCAAGCTCGCACCCCGCGAGATCCAGGCGCACATCCGCGCGGGCATGTCGGCGCAGGATGTCTCGTCGATCACCGGGGTGCCGCTCGAGTACATCCAGAAGTTCGAGGGTCCGGTGCTCGCCGAGCGGGAGTTCGTCGTCGAGACCGCGCTGGGCGTTCCGGTGCACACCGCCGAGCTGGACCCGTCCCAGCAGGGCACGACGTTCGGCACGGTCATCCGCGAGCGGCTCCACGAGCTCGGCGCGGTGGGCGAACGCTGGGCGAGCTGGAAGGAGATGGCGAGCGGCTGGGTCGTGAAGCTGTCCTTCACCGCGAACCAGATCGACCACGACGCGCGCTGGTCGTTCGATCCTCGCAAGCTGGCGCTCGCACCGATCAACAGCGAGGCCATCCAGCTCTCGCAGCAGGGGGATGCCGCCTCTGGGCCGCTCATCCCGCGGCTGCGGGCCGTGGCATCCACCGACCCCGAGCCCGACTCGTCGCGCTTCGACAGCGGCGCCTTCGACGTGGACGACTCGATCGTGGTCGAGGATGCCCGTGTACCCGAGCTCACCCCGACCGCACCGATGGCCGAGGCCGTCGCCTACGGCCGCAGTGCGGTCGGCGATGCGGAGCCGCCCGCACACAGCCAGACCGCGGACCTGCTCGAAGCGCTCCGGCGCCGGCGCGGGGAACGCGAGTCGGCCGCCTACGAGGACGACGAGGATGACGCGCGCTCGTCGCACCCGTCCACCGGCGCCATCCGGCTCGTCGAGGTCCCCCTCGGCGACTTCGGTGACGAGGTGGACTCCCAGCGCCAGACCGGACCGCAGGGCCGCTCCCGCAAGGGCCGCGTCGCGATGCCGAGCTGGGACGAGATCGTGTTCGGCGCCCGGCCGGACGAGGATCCTGCGTAGCTAGCTGTACGCCCCGAACCGCAGCAGCGGCACCCGCGTCTCGGCGGGCGACCAGGATCCGTGCTGGCCGACCATCGTGCGGCCGTGGCCGGTCGCGTCGCGGGAGTCGTAGTACGCGACGGCCTTGCGGGCGGCGACGAGCACGTCTCCGATCCTCGGCGCCACCACGGGCAGCACCGGGCCGAACCAGCCCGCCTCGATCGCCTCGGCTCGGGTCGCGATCCAGGCCCGGTCGCCCTCGGCGTCGCGCCAGGTGGTGGCGAGCGCTGCGGCATCCACGCCCTGATCGAGGTGGAGGTGCAGCATCCTGGGCTCCCCCGCCACGAATCGCACGCCCGCCACGAGCTCGGGCTCCGCGTCGAACAGCACGTGCGAGTGGTGCGGCACGTCGAGCACCCCGTGATCGGCCGTCACGACCAGTCCGACGCCCGCGCCGAGGGTGGGCACGATCGTGCGCACGGCCGAGTCCACCTGCTCGAGGGCGTCGGTCCACTGCTGCGACTCCCAGCCGTGCGCGTGGCAGGCCTGGTCGAGCTCCGGCGCGTAGACGTAGACGATCGCGGGCGCCTCGCGGGCGAGCCGCACGGCGAGCTCGAGCCGCCCGAGGATCGTGGCTGACCCGCGGTACTGGGCGCCGCGCAGCACGGCACGGCTGAACCCGGAATCCCGATAGCGCTCGGGACCGACCGCGTACGCGGCGACTGCTGCGGTCTCGAACAGCGTCGGCACGAGCTGCCAGGTGTACGGATCGAGCCGGTCGTCCCACCCGGAGAGCTGGTTCACGATGCGGTCGTGGTCGGCGTCGAGCACCGTGTAGCCGACGAGTCCGTGCTCCCCCGGCAGCGTGCCCGTGGTCAGCGACGCGATCGCCGAGGCCGTGGTGGTCGGCACGCCCGTCTCGATGGTCGTGGTCTTCGACAGCTCGCCGGCGAGCGTCCTCGCGTGGCCGTCGCGAGCGCGCAGGATGTCGGCGCCGAGGCCGTCCACGAGCAGCACGATCGCGCTCTGCACGGCGGGCAGGCCGAGCGGATTGGCGCTCCCTGCGGTCGATTCGAGGCAACTTCGCGCGACATCGGCAAGGCTCACTCGGCCTGGTTGGGGCCCCGGTAGCATGGCCGCAATCCTATGGCTACCTCCGATACCAGCACCCCTGCATCCACCCCCGAACCCGCCGGCGAACGCATCCTCGACGTCGATGTCTCCTCCGAGATGGAGGGCTCGTTCCTCGAGTACGCGTACTCGGTCATCTACTCGCGGGCGCTGCCCGACGCGCGCGACGGGCTCAAGCCCGTGCAGCGGCGCATCCTGTTCGGCATGACCGACATGGGCCTTCGCCCCGACCGCGGACACGTGAAGTCGTCGCGCGTGGTCGGCGAGGTGATGGGCAAGTTCCACCCGCACGGGGACGCGTCGATCTACGACGCGATGGTGCGCCTCGCCCAGGACTTCGTGCTGCGCGTGCCGCTCATCGACGGGCACGGCAACTTCGGATCGCTGGATGACGGACCCGCCGCACCCCGCTACACCGAGGCCCGCCCGGCCTGGGCCGCGACCGCGATGACCGACGGACTCGACGAGGACGTCGTCGACTTCGTGCCCAACTACGACAACTCCTTCACGCAGCCCGATGTCATGCCGTCGGCCTTCCCCAACCTGCTGGTCAACGGCGCGAGCGGCATCGCGGTCGGCATGGCGACGAACATGGCGCCGCACAACCTCATCGAGGTGGTCGCGGCCGCCCGCTACCTGCTCGACAACCCGGATGCCTCGCTCGAAGACCTCATGGCCTTCGTGCCCGCCCCAGACCTCCCCACCGGGGGCATCATCATCGGCCTCGACGGCATTCGGGATGCCTACGCCACCGGCCGCGGCGCGTTCAAGACCCGCGCGAAGGTCTCGATCGAGTCCGTCACCGCCCGCAAGACCGGCCTGGTCGTGACCGAACTCCCGTTCCTCGTCGGACCGGAGCGCGTGATCGAGAAGATCAAGGACGGCGTGCAGTCCAAGAAGATCAACGGCATCTCGGACGTCACCGATCTCACCGACCGCACGCACGGCCTGCGCCTCGTGATCGGCATCAAGACCGGCTTCAGCCCGGATGCCGTGCTCGAGCAGCTCTACCGCCTCACGCCGCTCGAGGAGAGCTTCTCGATCAACAACGTCGCCCTCGTCAACGGCGGGCCGCAGACCCTCGGCCTGCGGGAGCTGCTGAGCGTCTACCTCGACCACCGGCTCTCGGTGGTCACCCGGCGCTCGAAGTTCCGCCTCGCGCGCCGGCAGGAGCGACTGCACCTGGTCGAGGGTCTGCTCATCGCGATCCTCGACATCGACGAGGTGATCCAGGTCATCCGCACGAGCGACGACTCGGAGGCGGCGCGCCTGCGGCTCATCGACGTGTTCGACCTGAGTGTCGTGCAGGCCGAGTACATCCTCGAGCTGCGACTGCGGCGACTCACGCGCTTCAGCCGCATCGAACTCGAGACCGAGCGCGACACGCTGCGGGCCGAGATCGCGGAGCTCGAGGCGATCCTGTCCGACCCGATCCGCATCCGCACCCTCGTCTCCGACGAGCTCGAGGAGATCGCCGAGCGCTTCGGCACCCCGCGCCGCACGATGCTCACCGAAGCCCGACCGATGGCTCCGGTCTCGCGCTCGAAGTCCGCGGTCGCGCCCGATCTCGAGATCGCGGATGCCCCGTGCGAAGTGCTCCTCTCGACGACCGGCCGCGCCATCCGGGTCGACCTCGGCGAGGAGGGGCTGCAGGCCCCCAAGCGCCGGAGCAAGCACGACGCGATCCGTTCGCGCGTGTCGACCACGAGTCGTGGAGAGGTCGGCGCCGTGACGAACCTGGGCCGGCTCATCCGGTTCACGCCCGTCGACCTGCCGAACGTGCCCGCGAACGCGATCCAGCTCGCCGCAGGCGCTCGCGTCGCGGACTACGTCGGCGTCTCCGGCAAGGAGCGCGTCGTCGGCTTCGTCTCCCTCAGCTCAGACGTGCCGATCGTGCTCGGCACGAAGCAGGGCATCGTCAAGCGGGTCTCCCCCGGTGGCTACCCGGCCCGTCCGGACTTCGAGATCGTGTCGCTCAAGCCGGGTGACGAGGTCGTCGGCGTGGGTCACGCCGCCGATGAGGCCGAGCTCGTCTTCATCACGACGGATGCCCAGCTCCTGCACTTCGCCGCATCCGCCGTGCGCCCCCAGGGCGCCGCCGCCGGTGGCATGGCCGGCATCAACCTCGGCAAGGACGCGGACGTGCTGTTCTTCGGCGCGCTCGCCTCGATGACGGATGCCGTGGTCGCCACGATCTCGACGCCCGTCGGCGTGCTCCCTGGCACCGACCCGGGCCGCGGCAAGGTCTCGGCGATCGAGGAGTTCCCCGGCAAGGGTCGTGCGACCGGCGGCGTGCGCGCCCACACGTTCCTCAAGGGCGAGGGTGCGCTCAGCGTGGCCTGGGTCGGACCGGCGCCCGCTCTCGCGGTCGGACCGGACGGCTCGACCCGCGAGCTGCCCGAGTCGGGCGCCAAGCGGGATGCCTCTGGCACGCCGCTCGACGGCGTGATCGGCTCCATCGGCACCGCGCTCTGACCGCTGGTTGAGGAGCGCCGGGAGGACTAGGCGTCGATCCGATCCCGATCGATCCCGCGCCCGGCGATGATGAAGTCCTTGCGCGGCGCGACGTCGTTGCCCATGAGCAGTTCGAACACGCGGTCCGAGTTCTCGGCGTCGCGCAGCTGCACGCGACGGAGGGTGCGGTACCGGCGGTCCATCGTGGTCGAGGCCAGCTGGTCGGCATCCATCTCGCCGAGTCCCTTGTAGCGCTGGATCGGATCCTGGTACCGCTTGCCCTGCTTCTTGAGCGTCGCGAGCACGCCCTCGAGCTCGGCCTCGGAGTACGTGTACACCGTCTCGTTGGGCTTCGTGCCCGGGTTCATGATCACGACGCGGTGCAGCGGCGGCACCGCGGCGAACACGCGGCCGTCCTTGATCATGTCGGGCATGTAGCGGAAGAACAGGGTGAGCAGCAGGGTGCGGATGTGCGCGCCATCCACGTCGGCGTCGCTCATGATGATGACCTTGCCGTACCGCGCCTGCTCCAGTTCGAACGTGCGGCCCGAGCCCGCGCCGATCACCTGGATGATCGCGGCGCACTCGGCGTTGCTGAGCATGTCCGACAGGGACGCCTTCTGCACGTTGAGGATCTTGCCGCGGATGGGCAGCAGCGCCTGGTACTCGCTGTCGCGGGCGAGCTTCGCGGTGCCGAGCGCGGAGTCGCCCTCGACGATGAACAGCTCGCTGTTGGCGACGTCGTTCGAGCGGCAGTCCACCAGCTTCGCCGGAAGCGTCGAGCTCTCGAGTGCGTTCTTGCGACGCTGGGTCTCCTTGTGGGCGCGTGCCGACACGCGCGCCTTCATCTCGGCGACGATCTTGTCGAGCACGATGGCCGACTGCGCCTTGTCATCCCGCTTGGATGACGCGAACCGCTCCGCCATCGCCTTCTGGATGACACTCGCCACGATGTTGCGCACGGCCGGTGTGCCGAGGATCTCCTTGGTCTGCCCCTCGAACTGCGGCTCGGGCAGGCGGACGGTGAGCACCGCGGTCAGCCCCGCGAGCATGTCGTCCTTCTCGAGCTTGTCGTTGCCCACCTTCAGCCGGCGGGCGTTGAGTCTCGATCTGCTGGCGCAGGAACTTGAGCATCCCCTGCTCGAACCCGAGCTGGTGGCTGCCGCCCTTGGGGGTCGCGATGATGTTCACGAAGCTCTTGAACACGGTGTCGTAGCCGGTGCCCCAGCGCAGCGCGACATCCACGACGCAGTCCCGCTCGAGCTCGGTGGGCATCATTGCGCCGGTGTCCTGCAGCACGGGCACGGTCTCGGTGAAGTTGCCGGTGCCGGTCATGCGCCAGACGTCGGTGACCGGTGCGTCGGGCGCGAGGTGCTCGGCGAACTCGGAGATGCCGCCGTCGAAGCGGAACTCCTCCCTGAGCACTTCAGGCCCACGTTCGTCGACGAGATCCAGCGTGAGACCCGAGACGAGGAACGCGGTCTGGCGGAGCCGGTCGGTGAGCTCCTCCGCCTGGAACGTCGCGCCCTTGGTGAAGATCTGGCGGTCCGCCCAGTAGCGCACGCGCGTGCCGGTGACGCCCTTGGCGACCTTGCCGACGACGCGCAGCTCGCTGTTGTCGGTGAACGGGGTGAACGGGGCATCCGGCGTCGGCTCGCCACCGCGGTCGTCGAAGATGCCGGGCTCGCCGCGGTGGAACGACATCGCCCAGGTCTTGCCGTCGCGGTCGACCTCGACGTCGAGCCGCTCGCTCAGCGCGTTGACGACGGAGGCGCCGACGCCGTGCAGGCCGCCGGAGGCCGCGTACGACCCCGACCCGAACTTGCCGCCCGCGTGGAGCTTGGTGAAGACGACCTCGACGCCCGACAGTCCCGTCTTGGGCTCGATGTCGACCGGGATGCCGCGGGCCCGGTCGATGACCTCGACGCTCTCGTCGGGGCGCAGGATGACGTCGATCTTCGCGCCGCTGCCGCCGAGCGCCTCATCCACCGAGTTGTCGATGATCTCCCACAGGCAGTGCATGAGGCCGCGGGAATCGGTCGAGCCGATGTACATTCCGGGGCGCTTGCGGACGGCCTCGAGGCCCTCGAGCACGGACAGATGACGTGCTGAGTAGTCCGCTGACATGGGTCTCCTTACATGGGAATGAAGCCGAGATCGTCGACGTTCCAACCCTAACCACGGCCACTGTTGCCGCTGGATGCGACTCGCAGTACGCGTTCAGCGAAATACCCGGCAATGGAAGCAGTTCCGTAACATCCACGTGCTTTGATGGGTACGAACCACCCGTAGTGCAGCATTCAGCCGCCGCAACCGAAGGAGCAGATCATGACCCAGATCACTTCAGAGACCTCCCCCGTCGACGAGCTGGATGCCACCCTCTCTGCGCTCGACCGCTGCGACAGCTGCGGCGCACAGGCCTACATCCGCGTGACCCTCTCCAGCGGTGAGCTGCTGTTCTGCGCCCACCACGGCGCCAAGTTCAAGGACAAGCTCGAGCCGACCGCGCTGCGGTGGCACGACGAGTCGTCCCGCCTCCTCGACGTCGTCCCCGACTGAGGTCTGCTGACCCCAGGACCGTGACCTCCGATGTCGCAGGGTTGCGACGCGAAGCCCGCATCGATCTCGATGCGTTCGCCGACAACCTCCGCGTCCTGATCGCCAAGTACGGCGAGATCGCCCTGGATGCCCGTGCCGACGCGCACGGGCATTCGCTTGCCCTCATCGTGCCGGTGGCCATGCAGCTCGGCGTCTCCGGGTACGTCTCGTCGGGACGATCCGCACTCCCGCCGGCAGGCAAGCGGCACCTCGTGTCGGCCGCAGCGTACGGGGTGGATCCTCGCTCCGAGACGACTCCCGTGATGACCGTCGTCGGCGAGGTGGTCTCGGTCAAGCGCGTGCCGGAAGGCAGCGGCGTCTCGTACGGCTACAGCTACCGCACCGACCGGGACACGACGCTGTCGCTCGTCGGGCTCGGGTACGCCGACGGCATCCCGCGTCTCGCGTCGAACGTGTCGTCCGCATGGGTGGGTGGTGGAGTCCACCCGCTCGTGGGGCGGGTCGCCATGGACCAGTTCGTGGTCGAGTCCGGTGACGCCCCGGTCGAGGTCGGCGCCGATGCGGTCGTGTTCGGGGATGTCGCGGCTGGGCATCCATCGGCCGTCACCTGGGCGAAGCAGACCGGGCGCTCGGCGCTCGAACTCACCGCCGCGATCGGACCGCGCGTGCGCCGCGTCCCGAGCGGAGGCACCGGTGCCTAGCCGCAAGCCCGCGGGGCCGTTCCCCTCGCTGGGCACCGAGGCCCGCGCCGAGATCGACCTCGCGGCATTCCGCCACAACGTGCGCACGCTGGCCGAGCTCGCGCAGCCGGCCGCGACCATGCTCGCGGTCAAGGCGGACGCGTACGGCCACGGCATGCTGCCGCTCGCTCGAGCTGCGCTCGAGTCCGGTGCCACGTCGCTGGCCGTGCTCGACGTGCCGGCCGCCCTTGCGCTGCGTGAGGCCGGAATCGACGCACCGCTCTTCGCGTGGCTGCACGGCACGCACACCGACTTCGGCGCCGCGATCGACGCGAAGGTGGACCTCGGCATCTCCGCTCTCTGGCAGCTCGAGGCGATCCTCGCGGCCGGGCGGGAGGAGCCAGCGCGCCTGCACCTCAAGATCGACACCGGCCTGCACCGCAACGGTGCGAGTTCCGAGGACTGGCCCGCGCTCGTCACCGCCGCCGTGGATGCCCAGCGGGCCAAGCGCGCGATCATCGTGGGCCTGTGGTCGCACCTCGCAGACGCGTCGCCCGACGAGGATGCCGCGGCCCTCGCCGAGTTCCGTGCGGCCGTCCACGTGGCGAAGGAGCTCGGCGCCGAGCCCGGCGTCCTGCACCTCGCCGCGAGTTCCGCGGGGATCTACTTCCCGGAGGCGCGCCTGGACTTCGTGCGCTTCGGCATCGCGGCCTACGGCATCTCGCCGTTCGACGACCGCTCGGGGCGCGACCTCGGACTCGTGCCCGTCATGTCCCTGCGCGCGCCCGTGCTCTGGGTGAAGGATGCCTCGGCCACGATCGGCATCGGCAGCGCCGACGGCATCCACCCACCGGCCATCGGCGATGCCGAGGCGCTCGTGCACGGCCAGCGTCGTCGGATCACCGCACTCGACGTGGACACGCTCACGATCGACACCGAGGGACTCGAGGTCGAGCCGGGCGACGAGGTCGTGCTGTTCGGCTCGGGAGACGCTGGGGAGCCCACGGCGGAGGAATGGGCGCGCTGGGCCGGGTCGATCGGTGACGAGATCGTCGCGAAGGTCCGCCGGCTCCCCCGGGTGTACCTGAACCGCTAACGCGCTGGAGCTTGGAGCGAAGGTCATTTCTGGCCTTCGCCGCGACGCCAGCGCCGACGCCCGTCTCGGGCGTCGGGTCTAGTTCAACCGCACCTTCAACGCATCCCGCGACCGCGCGGCGCGGTCGTCGACGATGGCCTGGGTGGGGACGGGAGCGGTCGCCGTCTCCCCCGCGAGTTCGGCCGCGGCATCCAGCAGCCAGTCGGCCCACATCGGGTTCATCGGCAGCAGCGGGCCGTGCAGGTTCGTTCCGATCCGGCGGTCGACGATGACGCCCTCCGCGGCCGCACCGCGCCCTTCGCGATGCGTGACGAGTGCGAACGGCGTCGCCTCGCCGAGCAGTTCGGTCACCGCTCCGTGGTTCTCGAAGCCCGCGATCTCGCCGAGCGACGACGTCGCGACGACCTCGCCGACGCGGCGGTCGACGGTGAGCGTCGCCCTCGACGGCAGGATGCCCGCCCCCTCGCTCACCACGCCGTCGAGTCCGACGAACTCCTGGCCGAGCAGCTGCCAGCCGCCCGCGATCGCGAGGAACGGCACGCCCGCGTCCGCCCAGGACTTCAGCTGCGGGGTGATGAGCGCCAGATCGTCCCGCACGGCCTCCTGGCCGGAGACGGGTCCGCTGCCGATGTGCACGAGGTGCGCGGATGCCGGCAGCTCGCCGCCGACCTCGTGGTCGTGCACCTGGAGGTCGAGGCCGCGCCACTCGGCACGCTTCCGCAGCGCGGTCACGTTGCCGACGTCGCCGTTGATCCCGAGCTCGCGGGGGTAGAGGTGCACGACCGTGATCGTCATGAGCGCGTCGCCTCCACGCTGCTGCCCTCGAGATCGAGGAAGCCGAGTTCCTTGCGGATGAGCATCATCTGCTCGTAGTTCACGATGAGCGTCTTCACGCCGCGGCTGGGCTTCGGCAGCGCGAGGAAGTGCGCCAGGGCCGGCTTGAGCGACGGCTCGACGAGTCCAACCGGCAGCTCCTCGTAGCCGAAGCGGGTCGCGAACTGCCATGCCTTCGTACCGGTCACCACGTCGATGTGGTCGAGCTTGGAGAGGTCGGAGCCGTAGATCCACGACGGGTCCGGCGTGCCCTCATCGACGGCGACGAGCACCTGCTCCGGCCGGTCGAGGTAGTCGAGGTTGACCTGCAGGCTCGGCGGATTCTTCATCGTGATGAGCTCGAGGTCCTCGCCGTGGTGCGTGAGCACCTCACCGCGGCCGTAGACCGCCTCCATCGTGGCGAGGCCGGATGCGACGTCCGCGAGCATGAGCCCGTCCCCGAGCAGCGCGGCCGCCATCGCGGTGGCGGCGGCCGCATCCACCGCGTAGTGCAGGCCGCGGGCCGGGAGCTCGACGTCGATGGTCGCGCCGAGGACGGAGAGCACCGCGCTGCGACCGGTGCTGGATTCGACGACGACGGCGGCGCCATCCACGCGGGCCGCTGCCTGCGCGAGCGCCGGATTGTCTCCTCGGGCGAGCCATGCCGGCCCACCCTGCAGCAGCGCCGGTGCGACCGCGAACGTGGATTGCAAGGCTCGGCCGGCGAGTCGCTCCGCGAGCGCGACGAGGTTGTGGTCGTCGCCGTTCACCACGAGGTGGCGGTCGGCGACCGCGGCGAAGGTCTCGAGCATCCCGGCGACGCGGGCGGGCTCGTGGAAGCGGTTGAGCTGGTCGACCTGGAGGTTCACGAGCAGCACGCTGTGCGGTGCCAGGTCCTTGGCGAGGCGGCCGCCGAACGCCTCGTCGACCTCGAGCACCGCGACATCCTCACGCAATCGCCCGTCCAGCGGCACCTCGGCGAGCATCGCGGAGGCGATGCCCTGCGGCAGGTTGGCCCCGGTCGGGTTCGTGAACACCGACAGACCGTGCGCGCGCAGGATGCCAGTGAGCATGTGCGTCGTCGTCGACTTGCCGTTCGACCCCGAGACGAACACCACGCCGAGCGGCAGGTTCGCCACCGAATGGGCCAGGAACCGTGGACGCAGCGCGAGCAGCACGCGGCCGGGCGCCGCAGAGCCGCCGCCGCGGAGGCGGAGCACCCAGCGTGCGAACCGACCCGCGAGGATCGCGAGCGCCGTCACTGGAGGCTTACTCCAGGTAGTCGCGCAGCGACTGCGACCGCGACGGGTGGCGCAGCTTGGCCATCGTCTTGGACTCGATCTGGCGGATGCGCTCGCGCGTCACACCGAACGTGTCACCGATCTGGTCGAGGGTCTTCGGCATGCCGTCGCCGAGGCCGAAGCGCATGCGGATCACGCCCGCCTCACGCTCCGAGAGCGAATCGAGCAGGCTCTCGAGCTGCTTCTGCAGCATCGTGAAGCCGACCGCGTCCGCGGGAACCACGGCCTCGGTGTCCTCGATGAGGTCACCGAACTCGCTGTCGCCGTCCTCGCCGAGCGGCGTGTGCAGCGAGATCGGCTCGCGGCCGTACTTCTGCACCTCGATGACCTTCTCGGGAGTCATGTCGAGCTCGCGGCTCAGCTCCTCCGGAGTGGGCTCGCGGCCCAGGTCCTGGAGCATCTGGCGCTGCACCCTGGCGAGCTTGTTGATGACCTCCACCATGTGCACGGGGATGCGGATCGTGCGGGCCTGGTCTGCCATCGCACGGGTGATCGCTTGGCGGATCCACCACGTGGCGTAGGTCGAGAACTTGAAGCCCTTGGTGTAGTCGAACTTCTCGACCGCACGGATGAGCCCGAGGTTGCCCTCCTGGATCAGGTCGAGGAACTGCATGCCACGCCCCGTGTAGCGCTTCGCGAGCGAGACCACGAGGCGGAGGTTCGCACCGAGCAGGTGGCTCTTGGCGCGCTGGCCGTCCTTGGCGACCCACTGCAGCTCGCGACCGTACGCCGAGCGCTGCTCGGAGTTGGACATGTGCGAGAGCTTGTCCTCCGCGAACAGGCCGGCCTCGATGCGCATCGCGAGCTCGACCTCCTCCGCGGCGTTGAGCAGCGCGACCTTGCCGATCTGCTTCAGGTAGTCCTTGACCGGGTCGGCGGTGGCGCCGGTGATCGCGGTCGAGTAGACCGGAACCTCGTCCTCGTCGTCGACGAGGGAGAGCACGAGGGCGCCCGTGGGCAGGTCCTCGTCCTTGCCGGTCGACTTCTCGTCGTCGTCATCGTCGTCGTCCGACGCCTCGGCGTCGTCGCTGTCGGCGACGACGACCTCCTCGACCACGGCCACGACGTCGGGCGTCTCGTCATCGTCGTCGGCCACGACGACGTCTTCGATGTCCTCGATGTCCTCTGGCAGTTCGACCTCATCGGTCTCGTCGATCGACTCGTCGCCGGTCGCCTTGGTCGAGGCCTTGGCAGCGCGGCCGGTGGCAGCGGGAGCCTTCGCGGCCGGAGCCTTCGCAGTGGTGGACTTCGCGGGCGCCTTCGCCGCAGCGGCCTTCACGGGCGCCTTGGCCGCAGGGGCCGCCTTCGCGGGGGCCGCCTTCGCGGGGGCCGTCTTGGCGGGGGCCGCCTTGGCTGCCGCCGTCTTGGCGGGCGCTGCCTTCGCCGGGGCGGCCTTCGCCGCGGCCGCCTTCGCGACCGGCGCGGCCTTGGTGGCCGTCTTGGTCGCGGTGGCCGCAGCGGTCTTGGCCGGCTGCTTGGTGGTTGCGGCCTTGGCCGCAGGGGTCTTCGTGGTCACAGTGTCCTTCTTGGTGGCGGTTGCGGCGGTCTTCGTTGACGCTGCAGGGGCCTTGGTCGTGGCCGCGGATGTGGTTCGGGATGCCATTCGAACGCCTTTCCGGGGAGCTGGCTGCGATCTGGCGAACGCAGTTTTCGGGCAGACTCTGCTTTTGGGCAGAACTAAGACCCATGTCAAGTCCTGTTCCGTTGCGCTCCGGAAGGGAGTGAACGAAAACCTGGACAAGACCGGGTCCTGGACTCAATTATTGCACGCTTTCGGAACGTGCCTCACCAAGCCCCAGGGTCGACCCGAGTCGACCCGCCCTACGGGCGCTGCCGCCAGCGCCTCACCAATGCAACCCAAAGGGGGGCCACGGAAATTCCCTCGTCCGCGTGCAGCTTCCGGCGGGTGCGACGTCGCGCGATGAGAAGCATGACGACACCGAACCCGACCACGGGGTACTGCACGAGGAAGGCGAACCGGAACGACTCGAGCGAGTACAACTCCGCCGGCGTCCCGGCTCCGCCCTGCAGTCGATCGACGAGATCGAGCACGACCCCGATGAGCAGCATCATGACGAAGCTCGCGAGGAACCCGCCGACGTTCACCAGGCCACTCGCCGCACCCATGGCGCGCATCGGGTTGAAGGTGCGGGCGAAGTCCAGGCCGATGAGCGACCCGGGACCGCCGACCGCCATCACCACGAGCAGCAGCAGCACGAGCCACAACGGCGGCGTTCCGGGCCAGAGCAGGAGCGCACCCCAGGTGATGGCGAGGGATGTGACGATCCCGAGCACGAGGTTGCTGCGTCGCATCGGGAACCGCGCGGTCAGGATGCCCAGGATGGGCCCCGCGACCGCCCCGACGAGCACGATCACCGAGATGAGGAGCGCCGCGGCGGTCGCGCCGTAGCCGAGCCCGATCGACAGGAACGGGAATCCCCACAGCAGCGCGAACACCGTTCCGCTCGACTGCGTCACGAAGTGCGACCAGAAGCCGAGCTGCGTTCCCGGTCGTCCGATCGCCTCGCGCAGGTGCCGCTTGGAATCGGCCCACGTGACGCTGATCGGCCCGGTGTGTGCGCCGGGGTTGCCTCGCACCAGTGAGAGCGACCCGAGCACGATCAGCGAGAGGGATGCCGCGATCAGATAGCTCGGCGTCCATCCGATGCTGTGCAGCAGGAACGCGAACGGTACCGCCGACAGGATCTGGCCGGCCTGGCCCGCGGTGCCGAGCAGCTGGGTGACGAACGGCAGTCGACGCCCCGAGAACCACTCGGCCAGGAGCCGGATGGCCGAGATGAAGGTCATCGCATCGCCGGCACCGACCAGCACGCGACCGAGCAGCGCGACACCGAGGTTCGGCGACAGGGCGAGCGTCACCTGCCCGAGCACCATGAGCGAGGCGCCGAGTACGAGGAGGAAGCGCGGCCCGACCCGATCCACGGCGACGCCGACCGGCACCTGCAGCGCCGCATAGGTGATGAGTTGCACGACCGCGAGACTCGAGAGGGCGACCGCCTGCACGTCGAACCGGTCGGTCGCCTCGACCCCCGCAACGCTGAGCGACGTGCGCTGGAGCACGGCGACGAGGTACGCGCCGACCGCGAGCGCGAACATCAGCCACGCGCGCCTCGAGTTCACTCCCCCAATGCTATTGAGGCCCGGGGATGCGTCGTTGCGGCGCTACGCCGTTGGTCGCTCGGTCTCGCCAGGGCGCCGACTCGCGAGGAAGTTCTGCAGCTCGGCCGCGATCTCGTCCGCGGTCGGCAGTTCGCCGTCGGTGTCGGTGAGCGGCGAGCGCAGCGGGTTCTCCTCCATGTAGCTGTCGTGCCGCTCCTCGAGCGTGCCGACGAGCTTGGCGAGCTCCTGGTTGCCCTCGACCTGTCCATCGATCTTGCCGACGAAGTCACGGCCCTCCTCGCGGAGGCGATCCGTCGGGAAGATCAGACCGGTCGCCGCGCTCACGCTCTCGAGCGCCGTGACCGCTGCGGCCGGGTACTCGGTGTCGGCGAGGTAGTGCGGGATGAGGAGGACGAAGCCGGCCGTCGGGTGCCCGAGCTCCTGCAGCCGGAACTCGAGGAGGTGGAGTGCGTTGGCGGGAGCCTGCGTGCGGGGCTTCCACACCGACATCCCCTCGATCAGTTCCGTGCGGTTGCCGCTGACCGTCACCCCGATCGGGCGGGTGTGCGGCACGGGCATCGGGATCGCATGCACCCACGTCGTGGTCGCGACCTCGTAGCGCTCGATGAGGTCGAGCATCGCGGCCGTGAAGCGCTCCCACTGGAAGTCGGGCTCGAACCCGGTGAGCAGCAGGAACTGCGCGCCGAGCTCGTCCGTCGCGAGATAGAGGTTGAGCGACGACGGCGTGTAGTCGGTCAGGTGGTCCTGGTCGAAGTAGATCGTGGGACGCCGGGCGCGGTAGTCGAGCAGCTCGTCGACGTCGAAGGTCGCGACGACCGTGGTGTCGAGCGTGTCGAGCAGGTAGTCGCCGAGCTGGGTGACCGTGCTGCCGGCATCCGCGAATCCGGTCAGTCCGGCGATGAGGTGGAGGCCCTTCGGCACGTCGGGCGCGATCGCGGAGAGCTCGTACAGGCCGTCGGGATCACGCATACCGCAAGCGTAGTCTCGGGCCTCGCGCGTGCCGGGTGGCTGGATGATGCCCTCAGCGAACACGCGCGCCGGGGACGGGGAAGTGCTCGGCACGCGGCTGGGTACGATGCTCTGATGACCGTCGCCGCGCTCTCCACGACCACTTCGCCCGCATCCGAGATCGAGGCCGATGTGCTCGTGCTCGGGGTTCGCAAGACGGATGACGGGCCCGAACTCGTGGGTGCCGCCGAACTCCTCGACGACCCGGCGCTGCAGGACCTCGCCCTCCGGCTCGCCGGGATCGGGGTCACGGGCGGGCTCGACGAGGTCCGTCGCATCCCGAGCGACTTCGGACGCAGCGAGTCGCTCGCGCTGGTCGGCGTCGGCTCCGGCGAGATCACCGCCGACGACCTGCGGTACGCGGCGGGGTCCGCAGCGCGGCAGCTGCGCGGCATCGAGTCGCTCGCCTTCGGGCTGCCGTCGGACTCCCCGGAGTCGACCCTCGCCATCCTCGAGGGTGCAGCCCTCGGCGCCTACTCCTACACCGACTACCGAGTGACCTCGCTCGAGTCCGCGAAGCTCCCGGCCGCCGCCATCATCGTGTCGACGCCGATCGCCGGCGACGAGGCGGATGGGCTCGTCGAGCGCGCGACCGCGATCGCCCAGGCCGTGCACACGGTGCGCGACCTCGTGAACCAGCCCCCGAACGACCTCTACCCCGAGTCGCTCGCCGCTGCGGCGGTCGCGCTCGGCGCCGACGCGGACGTCGAGGTGACCGTGCTCGCGGAGGACGAACTGCGTGAGGGCGGCTTCGGCGGCATCCTCGGCGTCGGGCATGGGGTCGGTGCGCGGCCCGCGGCTCGTCAAGGTGGTGTGGTCGCCCGCGGGTGCCACGAAGCACCTCGCGCTCGTCGGCAAGGGCATCACGTTCGACTCGGGCGGGCTCTCGCTCAAGCCGCCGGCCTCCATGGTCGGGATGAAGTACGACATGACCGGGGCGGCGACCGTGCTCGCGGTCGCGCTCGCCGCTGCCCGGCTCGCACTGCCGATCAAGGTCACGGCGTGGCTGTGCATCGCGGAGAACCTTCCGTCGGGCTCCGCGCTGCGTCCGAACGACGTGCTGCGGATCCGCGGCGGTCGGACGGTGGAGGTGCTCAACACCGATGCGGAGGGGCGCCTGGTGCTCGCCGACGGCCTCGTGGCTGCGGGCGAGGAGCATCCCGACTACCTCATCGACGTCGCGACGCTCACGGGTGCCCAGAAGGTCGCGCTCGGCGACCGCTACGCCGGGGCGATGGGCGACACCGCGCTCGTGAACCAGGTGGTCGACCGCCGGAAACCGGGTCGGCGAGACGCTGTGGGCGATGCCGATCCCGGTCGAGGTGCGCCCGATGCTCGCCTCGGACGTCGCCGACATCGCGAACGTCAAGATCGGCAACACGTCGGCCGGCATGCTCATCGCCGCCGCGTTCCTGCGCGACTTCATCGGCAAGAACGGCGAGGGCGACGACGAGCACACGATCCCGTGGGCGCACCTCGACATCGCCGGGCCCGCGAACAACGGCGCAGCTGGCTGGGGATTCACCGGCAAGGGACCGACCGGCGTCGCCGTCCGCGCGCTCGATCGAGCTCGCCACCGAGCTCTCCGCGGACTGACTGCGCCGAGCGCGAACGTCATTCCAGCGCGGCAACGCGCCACGCGGAACCGAGTAGAGTCGTTGGGGCGGAAATCACCGCCCCTCCCGGCCGCAACCACACCCCGTTCGCGCGCAAGGGCTAAGGATCCTCCACTAAGGGAGTTCTGGGATTGTCTGAGCACACCGTTGACCTCGTGATCCTCGGCGGCGGGAGCGGTGGCTACGCAGCCGCGCTCCGTGCGAGCCAGCTGGGAATGACCGTCGCCCTCGTCGAGAAGAGCAAGCTCGGCGGCACCTGCCTGCACGTCGGCTGCATCCCGACCAAGGCCCTGCTGCACTCGGCCGAGGTCGCCGACGTCACTCGCGAATCCGCGAAGTACGGCGTCAACTCGACCTTCGGCGGCGTCGACATCGCCGCGGTCACCGCGTATCGCGAGGAGATCGTCGCGAGCAAGTACAAGGGTCTCCAGGGACTCATCAAGGCCCGCGGCATCACCGTCGTGGAGGGCGAGGGCCGTCTGGTCTCCCCCACGACCGTGCAGGTCGGGGATGACACGTGGACCGGCAAGAACGTGATCCTCGCGACGGGCTCCTACTCCCGCTCTCTCCCCGGTCTCGAGATCGGCGGACGCGTCATCACCTCGGAGCAGGCGCTGCAGCTCGACTTCGTACCCAAGAAGGTCGTCGTGCTCGGCGGTGGCGTCATCGGCGTCGAGTTCTCGAGCGTGTGGAAGAGCTGGGGTGCTGACGTCACGATCATCGAGGCGCTCCCGCACCTGGTTCCCAACGAGGACGAGGCGATCAGCAAGCAGTTCGAGCGCGCGTTCCGCAAGCGCGGCATCGAGTTCAAGCTCGGCGTGCGGTTCCAGTCCGTCACCCAGAACGACCAGGGCGTCGTCGTGACGCTCGAGAACGGCGAGACGGTCGAGGGCGAGCTGCTGCTCGTCGCCGTCGGCCGCGGACCGTCGACCGCGAACCTCGGATACGAGGAGGCGGGCATCCAGATGGATCGCGGCTTCGTGCTCACGAACGAGCGCCTCGCGACCAACGTTCCCGGCGTCTTCGCGGTCGGCGACATCGTGCCTGGGCTGCAGCTCGCGCACCGCGGGTTCCAGCAGGGCATCTTCGTCGCCGAGGAGATCGCGGGTCTGAACCCGATCGTCATCGAGGACGTCAACATCCCCAAGGTCACCTACAGCGACCCCGAGGTCGCGTCGGTCGGCCTCTCCGAGGCCAAGGCCATCGAGCAGTACGGCGCCGACAAGATCACCGCCTACGACTACAACCTCGCGGGCAACGGCAAGAGCCACATCATCGGCACGTCGGGCTCCGTCAAGGTGGTCCGGGTGAACGAGGGCCCGGTCGTCGGCGTGCACATGATCGGCGCGCGCGTCGGTGAGCTGATCGGCGAAGGCCAGCTCGCGGTGAACTGGGAGGCCTACCCGGAGGACATCGCGCCGCTCATCCACGCGCACCCGACCCAGAACGAAGCGCTGGGCGAGGCATTCCTCGCGCTCGCTGGCAAGCCCCTCCACGCGATCTGACCGCGCCGGGCCCGCCGAACTAAGCTAAGCAGCACACGAAGGAGCATCACTGATGAGCGAATCCGTCAACCTCCCGGCGCTCGGCGAGAGCGTCACCGAGGGAACGGTCACCCGCTGGCTGAAGAAGGTCGGCGACCGTGTGGAGGTCGACGAGCCGCTGCTCGAGGTCTCGACCGACAAGGTCGACACCGAGATCCCGTCGCCCGTGGCCGGCGTGATCGAGGCGATCCTCGTCCAGGAGGACGAGACCGTCGAGGTCGGCACCGCGCTCGTGACCATCGGTGATGGATCGGGCGCCGCCGCAGCCCCCGCCTCCGAGACCCCCGCCGCCGCCGAAGTGCCGTCGACGGATGCCCCGGCTCCCGCCGAGCAGCCGGCCGCTGCCGAGCCGGCTCCTGCCGCCGCACCCGAGCCCGCGCCCGCTCCGGACCGCGCCCGCGCAGCTGCGCCCCCGAGCCCGCCCCGGCAGCCTGCCCCGGCTCCCGAGCCCGCCCCGGCGCCCGCTCCCGAGCCTGCACCGGCTCCTGAGCCCGCCCCAGCCCCTGAGCCCGCTCCGGCACCCGCCCCCGAGCCGGCACCCGCTCCCGCACCGGAGCCCGCTCCGGCACCAGCCGCCGAGCCAGCGCCAGCTCCTGAGCCCGCGCCTGCCGCTGCCGCTCCGGCCCCCGCGGCCGCGGCTCCGGCCGACCTCGCCCGCTACGTGACCCCGATCGTGCGCAAGCTCGCGCACGAGCGCGGGATCGACCTGTCGAACGTGTCCGGTTCGGGCGTCGGCGGACGCATCCGCAAGCAGGACGTGCTCGCGGCCGGCACCGTGTCGCAGTCCCCGACCACCACCGCGGCGCCCACCGGCTCCACGGCCGTGCCCGCAGAGGTCTCGGCGCTGCGTGGCACCTCGGTGCCGATGTCACGCCTGCGCAAGGTCATCTCCGAGCGTGCCGTCATCTCGATGCAGACGTCGGCGCAGCTGACGTCGGTCGTCGAGGTGGATGTCACGCTCGTCGCCAACTACCGCGACCAGGTCAAGGCCGAGTTCCTCGAGAAGACCGGTGTGAAGCTCTCCTTCCTGCCGTTCTTCGCCCTTGCGGCCGCCGAGGCGCTCCAGTCGAACCCGATCATCAACGCGACGATCGAGGGCGACCAGATCGTCTACCCGCCGCAGGAGAACATGTCGATCGCGGTGGACACCGAGCGCGGCCTGCTCACCCCCGTGATCCGGGATGCCGCGTCGCTCGACCTCGCCGGATTCGCGAAGCAGATCGCCGACCTCGCCGAGCGCACCCGCGACAACAAGCTCAAGCCCGACGAGCTCGCCGGCGGTACGTTCACGCTGACCAACACGGGATCGCGCGGCGCGCTGTTCGACACCCCGATCGTGTTCCTGCCCCAGTCCGCGATCCTCGGCACGGGTGTCGTCGCCAAGCGCGCGGTCGTCGTGAGCGACAACGGCGGCGACGCGATCGCCATCCGCTCGATGGTCTACCTCGCGCTCTCGTACGACCACCGCATCGTGGACGGCGCCGACGCGGCGCGCTTCCTCGTCGCGGTCAAGGATCGCCTCGAGTCGGGCGACTTCGCGTCCAAGCTCGGTGTGTAGCCGCTAGGGCTCCAAGTAGTCACGAATACGCCATCCGGCCTCCGTTCTCATCATGAGGACGGAGGCCGGATTCGTCTCGCCGGCGTCCGCGAGGTCGAGCAGCGCGGTATCGCCGAGCCGCTCGACGAGGGTGACCTGCTCGACCTCCACCAGGAAGGGCGCTGGAGTCTCGGCGCCGTCCTGCAGGGCGCGGATGAGCCGTTGGTCGTCGTCGAGGGCGGATGACCCGACCTGCCCCACCGCGTCGAGGCAGAGCACCGAGCGGTCGCCGATGCAGGCGTCCCGCGCTTCGAGCAGCGCCACGAGGGCAAGGATCGGATCGTCTCCAGCGATCGGATCCTCGGTGTCCGCGCGCCCGCTGTCCGCCTGCCCGGTTGGCGTCCAGCCGTGACCGGGCGGCGTCGGCGACGGGCTCGCGGTGCTCGACGGCTCCGGCCCGGCTGAGGCGCCGGAGTCATCCTGCGGTACGAGGATGATCGCCGCCACGAGTCCGACGCCGACGAGACCGGCCGCGATCCACACCGGCGCCCGCACCGCCGCGAGCGAGGCCCGAACGCGCGCGAGCACATCGCCCGGGATGAGCGCACTCACCCACTCGGGCGCCCCGGCAGCATCCAGCGCGGGCTTCGCCGCCGTTCGCGAGCCGCGCGCAGGTTGCTCGATGCTCGGCGCACGCCACGGCTCCGGATGCGGCCGGACCGGCTGCGGTCGCGTCGGCTCGCGCGTGCGGCCGGGACGGTTCCGCCTCCGGAGTCCCCATCAGGCTCCACGACTCCGCGTCGGGCGGGATGCCGCGGAACCACGGCTCGTCCACCGCCTCGCGGCGCCGCGGACTGCGACGCCGCTGCCGTGGCGCCGCAGCGGATCTCGGCGGCTCGGAGCGCCGCCGACGTCCCCTGGCCCGCGCGCCGACGGCAGGCGTGCGCATCGCGGCGGCGGCGCATCGACCGGGATGCGCGCCGGGATGCGCAGCTCGACGGGCACCACGGGAGGTGTGAAGTCGATCGGAGTGGCCGGTGCGAGTTCCAGCACGCGCGCGGACAGCTCCGCACCCCATCCGACCCGGTACCCGTCGGTGCTCGTCGCGAGCCAGTCGAGCAGGGGACGCACGGCCTGCTGGTCCTCCGCCCGATCCAGCACCGCCGCAGCGAGTGACGCCAGCGCTCGCTGATCCGCGCGGGCCCCGGGGACCAGTTCGAGCGCCGCTGGCGGCAGTCCCGGCGCGACGAGCTCGGCGCGACCGAAGCACGCCAGCACGGGCGCCCCCGCGCGGTCGAACAGCACCGACTCGAGCCGGATGCCGCGATGCACCACCCCCGCCGCATGCATCCGGTCCACGACCGCACCCAACGGACTCAGGATCGTGGGGAGTTCCCCCAGCTCGAACTCGGGCCGTGACGCGAGGAGCCCGCCCAGACTGCGCCCGAGACTGCCGCCAGCGCCCGGACCCCCGAGGTGATCGAGCACGAGGGCGAGCTGTCCGGACGGCGCGGTCGCGACGTCGAGCAGTTCCACCGTGTGGTCGCCGGACGCCCGAGCGAGCGCCTCGATCTCGGTGGAGATGGACGCGTCATCCACGCTGTCGCGGTAGTGCTTCACGGCGACGCTCGCCTGCGCCTCGGACTCGCCGTCCGTGCGAGCGAGGTGGAGCTCGGCGCGCGGTCCCTCGCCGAGCTTGCGGACGATGCGGTAGCCGCCGAGCTGGTCCATCGGGCGATCGTCGCGCCGCGATGGCGCAGGCCCGCGGCATCCACTGGTCATCGGTGCGGTGCGCGGGACGCGCCGCACGGGTGAGGAGCGGACGTAGACTCGTCGCGTGATCGACTTCGTCGTCACGGGGCTAAGCGCCAACTCCGTGCCGTATGTCGAAGCTCTCGAGCTTCAACGCGCTGTCCACCGATCCGTCGTCGCCCGCGAGCGACCCGATACGGTGCTGCTGCTCGAGCATCCCTCGGTCTACACCGCCGGCAAGCGCACCGAGCCGTTCGAGCGTCCGACCGACGGCACGCCCGTGATCGACGTCGACCGCGGCGGCAAGATCACCTGGCACGGCCCGGGCCAGCTGGTCGGCTATCCGATCCTGCATCTCGCCGAGCCCATCGACGTCGTGGGCTACGTGCGGCGGCTCGAGGGCATGCTCATCGCGGTGCTCGACGAGTTCGGCATCACCGCGGGGCGCGTCGAGGGCCGCTCCGGCGTGTGGATCAACGGCGACGATCCCGGTCGGAGCGGAGAAGATCGCAGCGATCGGCATCCGCGTCGCCGAGGGCGTGACGATGCACGGCTTCTCGCTCAACTGCAACAACGCGTTCGATGCGTACTCGAAGATCGTGGCGTGCGGCATCCTCGATGCCGGCGTCACGTCGATGAGCCGCCAGCTCGGCCGTGACGTGTCGACCGAGGAGGTCGTCCCGGTCGTCCAGCGCCACTTCGAGACCGTGGCCGCGGTGACCGCATGACGCACCAGGATGTCGCCGCGGGCCACGCCCCTGATGGGCACAGTCTCGGCGGCCGCAAACTCCTCCGCCTCGAGGTGCGCAACGCCGAGACCCCGATCGAGCGCAAGCCCGAGTGGATCCGCACGGTCGCCAAGATGGGACCGGAGTACCGCGAGCTGCAGGGCATCGTGAAGGAGGAGGGCCTCCACACGGTCTGCCAGGAGGCCGGGCTGCCCGAACATCTTCGAGTGCTGGGAGGACCGCGAGGCGACGTTCCTCATCGGCGGCAGCCAGTGCACCCGCCGCTGCGACTTCTGCCAGATCGACACCGGCAAGCCCGCGGACTACGACATGGATGAACCGCGCCGCGTCGCCGAGTCCGTGCAGCGGATGAACCTGCGCTACGCCACGGTCACGGGCGTCGCACGCGACGACCTGCCCGACGAGGGCGCCTGGCTGCACGCCGAGACCGTGCGGCAGATCCACGAGCAGAATCCCGGGACCGGCGTCGAGATCCTCGCGACCGACTTCTCCGGCAACCCCGACCTGCTGAACGTGGTGTTCGAGTCGCGCCCCGAGGTGTTCGCGCACAACGTCGAGACCGTGCCGCGCATCTTCAAGCGCATCCGTCCGGCGTTCCGCTACGAGCGCTCGCTCGACGTGCTCACCCAGGCGCGGGCGGCCGGACTCATCACGAAGTCCAACCTCATCCTCGGCATGGGCGAGGAGCCGCACGAGGTCAGCGAGGCGCTGCAGGACCTGCACGACGCCGGCACCGACATCATCACGATCACCCAGTACCTGCGGCCGACACCGCGGCACCTGCCGGTCGCGCGCTGGGTGCGGCCCGAGGAGTTCGTCGGGTTCAAGGAGGAGGCGGAGGCGATCGGGTTCCTCGGAGTCCTCGCCGGTCCGCTCGTGCGCTCGAGCTACCGCGCGGGACGCCTGTGGGCGCGCTCGATGCAGGCCAAGGGCCGCGGCATCCCTGCGCACCTCAGCCACCTGGGCGACGCCAGCCTCGGGTTCGCGCAGGCGCTAAGTTAGAGCGCATGGCTCGCACCTCCAGCACCGCCCCCGCGCCCAAGGAACCGGGCCGCCTGCGCCAGATGGTCTCGGTCTTCAACATGACCCGGCGCATCGACCCGAGTTCGCTCTGGTACATGATCGCGGGCTTCGTGCTGCCGATCCTCGCGGGCATCGCGCTCGCCCTGCTGCTCTCCCCCGACAACCTCTTCGGCCTCGTGCTCTACATCGTCGCGGGTGTGCTCGGCGGTGTGCTGCTGTTCCTCATCATCCTCGGGCGGCGCGCGGAGAAGGCCGCGTACTCGCAGATCTCCGGACAGCCCGGCGCGGTCGGCGCCGTGCTCAAGAGCGGTCTTCGTCGCAGCTGGACCGGTAGTGAGATGCCGATCAACGTGAGCCCCAAGACACAGGATGCCGTCTACCGCGCCGTCGGGCGTGGCGGTGTCGCGCTCATCGGCGAAGGGCCGCGCTCCCGCACCCAGCGCATGCTCGAGGACGAACGCCGCAACGTCACCCGCATCCTGCCGAACGTTCCGGTCACCTTCATCTACGTCGGACCGGATCCGGACTCCACGCCGCTGCACAAGCTGCCGTCCGCGCTCGGACGCATCAAGTCGAAGCTGCGCAAGGCCGAGGTGCTCGCGGTGTCGAACCGGCTCAACTCGCTCGGCAAGGGCGGCCTGCCCATTCCGAAGGGGATCGACCCCTTCAAGGTGCGGGCGCCTCGCCCGCGCTAACTATCGCCTGACCAGGATGGTGTCGCACGCCTTGTCGTGCAGGCCCCGCTGGTCGCGGTCCCAGATCACCGCGGGGATGACGAGGCACAGCAGGATCGTGCGCACGAACGGTTGCCACAGGCCGAGCCTGCCGCCGCGCGCGGGTACCACGCGCATCACGAGCAGCAGGTGCCCTGGGCTGCCCCCGACGACGAGCAGGAACAGTGCCTGCTCGATCGCGAAGATCACGAGCGTCGCGATCGGGTCGTACGAGAAGAACGCGACCGAGATGAGCACCGCGGCGGCCCAATCGATCGCGATCGCGGCGATGCGGCGGCCGAAGCGGGCGATCGAACGCGGTCCCGACTCGGGGAGTCCGAGGCGCTCGCCGGGCCATGCTTGAGCGGCTGGATCCGGCGATGACACCCCTCGATCCTAGGTGAGGGCTGGCCCGTAACATCCCCGAAACAATCGCGATATGGTGGCGAAACCCCCTGCGCATACCCTCGCAGTGGCTGCGTCTGCACCATCCGCTCTGCACCCTTTGGAGTTCCGTTCATGTCCAACCCCAAGTTCAAGGACTCATCCGAGGTCCTCAAGTTCATCAAGGACACCGACGTCAAGTTCGTCGACATCCGTTTCACCGATCTTCCGGGCATCCAGCAGCACCTCACCATCCCGGCTGCCACCGTCGACGAGGACTTCTTCACGGTCGGGCAGATGTTCGACGGGTCATCCATCCGCGGCTTCCAGTCCATCCACGAGTCGGACCTGCAGCTCATCCCCGACATCACCACGGCCTATGTGGACCCGTTCCGCACCGAGCGCACGCTCATCCTGGTGTTCGACATCTACAACCCGCGCAACGGCGAGATCTACGGCCGCGACCCGCGCCAGATCGCGAAGAAGGCCGAGAAGTACCTCGCGTCGACCGGCATCGCCGACACCGCGTTCTTCGCCCCCGAGGCCGAGTTCTACATCTTCGACGACGTGCGCTACGAGGTGAAGCAGAACAAGAGCTACTACGAGGTCGACTCCGACGAGGCGGCCTGGAACACGGCTCGCGAAGAGGATGGCGGCAACCTCGCCAACAAGACGCCGTACAAGGGTGGCTACTTCCCGGTGACGCCGCTCGACAAGCACGCCGACATGCGCGACGACATCATGCTCAAGCTCATCGAGGCCGGCCTCGAGGTCGAGCGCGGCCACCACGAGGTGGGCACCGCCGGCCAGGGCGAGATCAACTACAAGTTCGACACGATGGTGCACGCGGCCGACGACATCCTGAAGTTCAAGTACATCGTCAAGAACACCGCCCTCGAGTGGGGCAAGGTCGCGACCTTCATGCCGAAGCCGCTCATGGGCGACAACGGGTCGGGCATGCACACGCACCAGTCGCTCTGGAACGACGGCAAGCCGCTGTTCTACGACGAGCAGGGCTACGGCGGACTCAGCGACATCGCGCGCTGGTACATCGGCGGCATCCTCAAGCACGCGCCGGCGATCCTCGCGTTCACCAACCCGACGGTCAACTCGTACCACCGCCTGATCCCGGGCTTCGAAGCGCCGGTCAACCTGGTCTACTCGGCCGGCAACCGTTCCGCGTCGATCCGCATCCCGATCACGGGCACGAACCCGAAGGCCAAGCGCATCGAGTTCCGCGCGCCGGATGCCTCGGGCAACCCGTACCTCGCGTTCGCGGTGCAGCTCATGGCCGGTCTCGACGGCATCAAGAACAAGATCGAGCCGCACGAGCCCGTCGACAAGGACCTCTACGAGCTCCCGCCCGAGGAGGCCAAGAACATCCCCCAGGTGCCGGCGTCGCTCGGCGAGGCCCTCATCGCCCTCGAGAACGACCACGACTTCCTCCTCGAGGGCGGCGTGTTCACCAAGGACATCATCGAGACCTGGGTCGACTACAAGCGCGAGAAGGAGCTGCTCCCCTTCGCGCAGCGTCCGCACCCGTTCGAGTACGAGTTGTACTTCGGGGTGTAGTACTTCAGCTGGATGTCGCGGGCCGTTCCCTCTCGAGAGGGGGCGGCCCGTTGGCGGTTCAGGGAACGCGCGCCGTTCCGACCATGAACTCCTTGGGATAGGTGCGAAGCGCCCAAGCGTGGAGGGGCACCGCGGATGGGCTCCAGATGAATCCCAACTGGTGCGCAGCGAGCGGCGCAGCGAGGAGGATGCGGGAGTCGGTGCCGTACACGGATCGGATCAACTCGTCGAGTGCGATGCCCGGAACGTGCGACGCTTTGAGGTCCGTCAGCACGCGCCACTGGAAGCCGATCGGGATGTCGGGCGTCGCTCCGTTCTGGAGTTGCGCTGCGATCGAGATCAGGTCGCCCTGCGACGACGAGATCGCCGCGAGCACGTCGTCGTGGGTCATCATCGTGGGGTGATTGACGAATACGGCCGGGTCGCGCACTGAGGTCGATGGGAGGCATCGGCCTCCCCCGAATTCATGCCAGGTCCACTCGCCGATCTTCAACTCGCCCCGATCGAACGAGTCTCCTCCGGTGGGAACCAGATCCTCCAATGGGTAGGTCATGCCGAAAACCCTCGCGTCCGCGGTGTCCCACAAGGTCACGTCGACCCGGTCCCATTCCGGAGCGCCGGGCGAGGGCTGCGCTACCAGCCATCCTGGAGTGTCGAGGGTGATCGGATCACCGGATCGGAACTGTTCCTGAAGTCCAGCTCCGGCGTCGGACTTGACCTCGATGTCGCCGTTGAAGTATTCGACTGTCATCATTGCGGCCTTGTTGGCGAGGCAGTCAAGGTAGGAGACGGTGCCGTCCTCGTTCAGCATGAGTGCCGTTGCGGGCCGAACCGTGCATCCGGTCAGCATTCCCGCGACGACCGTGCAGCCGAGCGCGACTACCAGGAGCCGTCGCATCCTCATGACGCGAGCGTACGAGCGCGGCGACACCCACGGGTCTCAAACACGCAACGAACGCGTTGCCGTTCGGTCACGCGCTACCGGTGCGCCGGGCAGGTGAAGACCGAGATCACCGAAGAACCTCTACTCCTCGACCTCGAGATCCTGGCGATCGATGATCGCGAACACGTTTCCGGTGCGCCCGAGGCTCGCCCAGTGATCGCCGTTGACGCCCCGACTTCATGATCGCGTTCCGCGAGAGGTGCGACATGATCGTCCAGAACGACATCGAACTCAGGATGCTCGCCGCGCTCATGAACGAGCCGATCGAGAGCGCGGAGAACGCAGACCCGATGCTGAGCACCGAGCCGACGGATCCGATGCTCGCGATCGATCCGACCGACCCGATGCTCGCGATCGATCCCACGGAGCGGCGGGACGCGTAGGACTGCGTCGAATCATCGTTCCTTACGCTCTTGGCCATGCCTCCACGGTAGCCCCGGGCAGATCGAAACGGCAGTTCCGCTGCTATCGCGGGTCATTCGGGAGCGGAACTGCCGTTTCGGCCGCCGAAGCGACGCAAAGACACCCAACGGCGTGCTTAGCCGGTGCGTTTGCGTCGCGTCGCAGCGTCAGTCGGCCGGCGCCCCTACGAACTTCACGAAGTGCTCCCGCCGCAGCAGACGCAGGATGCGCTGCTGCGCGGGCGAGAACGCGGCGATGCCGGTCGCGGCATCCATCGGTTCGAAGCCCGTAACGACCCATTCGGTGCCGTGCAGCAGGATGCGACATCCACCCGCAGCACGCACGTTCCGGTACCAGTCGACCTGGTCGCCGTAGGTGAGCTCGATCACGAGTCCGCCGGAGGTCGGCTGCACGATGATCGGCGTCTCGTAGGGCTTGCCCGACTTGCGGCCCACGTGCTTCACGAGCGCGAAGGGTCCGCGACGACCGCGAGCGATGCGCGTCGTGAGCCGGTTCAGGGTGTTCTTGAGCACCTTGCCGAACGTGGAGGCCATCACCAACCCGCCATCATCGCGCCGTATTCGGTCCGGACTTCGCCCCGTAGAACAGCCGCTCGAACACCGCACGCGAAAGGCGCGTGACGCGCAGGTAGTCCTCCTCGAGCCGGCTCGCCGATCCGGGCGGGTACTCGAGCAGACGCGCGACGCCCTCGAGTTGCTGGCGGTCGGTCGGCAGCATGTCTCCGGTCTTCGCGGTCCAGAGCGTCATGGCTGAGCGGGCACGGGAGGCGAGCAGCCAGGCGTCGCGGAGCTTCGCGGCATCCGACGACGTCAGCAGCCCGTCGGACTCGGCGGCCGCGAGCGCGCGCAGGGTCGAGGTGGTGCGGAGCCCCTCGACGCGGTGCCCGTGCTGCAGTTGCCAGAGCTGTACGAGCCACTCGACGTCGCTCAGGCTCCCCCGGCCGAGCTTGAGGTGGCGCGATGGATCGGCCGCCTGCGGCAGCCGCTCGGCCTCCACACGCGCCTTGATGCGCTTGATCTCGCGGATGTCCGCCTCGCCGATCTGCGCCGGGTAGCGCACGTCGTCGGTCAGCTTCTCGAACTCGGCCAGCACCCCCACGTCGCCGACGACCCGACGCGACCGCAGCAGCGCCTGAGCCTCCCAGGTGAGCGACCAGCGCTCGTAGTACGCGCGGTACGACTCGATCGAACGCACGATCGCACCGTTCTTGCCCTCCGGGCGCAGGCCGATGTCGAGGTCGAGCGGCACTCGCAGGTCCTCGGTGAGCCGGCTGAGCGAACGGACGATGTGCTCGGCGCGCTGTTGGGCTTCCTCGTCCGTGGCGCCGGCGGCGCGGTAGACGTACATCACGTCCGCGTCGGAGCCGAAGCCGAGCTCCTCTCCGCCGTAGCGCCCCATTGCGACGATCCCGAACTCGATGCCGTCACCGAAGGGGTGCACGAGCCGCAGCATCCCGCTCAGCACGGCCGTCGTGACCGCGGCGAGGCCGCGGCCGAGCTCCTCGACCGAGACGAGACCGAGGATGGCCGCGAGGGCGAGCCGCAGGATCTCCCGCCTGCGGGCGGTGCGCAGGGCGAGCGCCGCGCCATCCTCGTCGCCCTCATGCCGCGCGACCGTCGCGTTCGCCTCCTCGACGAGCATCGCCTGGGATCGGGGCTGCAGCTCGTCCTCGTTCTCGAGCCACGCGGCCGCCTCGGGGATGCGCTCGAGGAGCGCTCCGACGAAGCGCGAGCCGGAGAGCACGCTCGTCAGCCGTTGGGCCGCGCCCGACGAGTCGCGCAGCATGCGCAGGAACCAGTACGACTCGCCGAGGTCCTCGGAGAGCCTGCGGAACGCGAGCAGCCCGTAGTCCGGGTCGGCGCCGTCGGCGAACCACTGGAGCATGACGGGCAGCAGGTTCCGCTGGATGGTGGCTCGCCGCGAGACTCCGCCGGTGAGCGCGGCGATGTGGTGCAGCGCGCCACGCGGGTCGTGGAACCCGATCGCCCGGAGCCGCGCTTCTGCCTGCTCGCTCGAGAGCGCGTAGCCCTCCTCGGGCAGGGCGGCGACCGCCGACAGCAGCGGACGGTAGAACAACCGCTCGTGGAGTCGCCGCACCGCGAGCTTGGTGCGCTGCCACTGCTCGGTGAGATCGACGGCGCTCGTCGCGACACCCGTCGCCCGCGCGAGCACGCGCAGGGCGGCCTCGTCGGTGGGCATGAGGTGCGTGCGACGCAACCGGCTGAGCTGCAGGCGGTGTTCGAGCAGCCGCAGGAACCGGTAGTCCTGCCCGAACTCTGCGGCTTCGACTCGGCCGATGTAGCCCTGGTCGGCCAGCGCGACGAGAGCCTCGAGCGTCGAGCGCTGCCGCACGTGCGGGTCGGCCTGGCCGTGCACGAGCTGCAGCAGCTGGATGGTGAACTCGACGTCGCGCAATCCACCGGGCCCGAGTTTGAGCTGCACGTCGAGTTCGGCACGCGGGATGTTGTCGGTGACCCGCTCGCGCATCCGCTGCACCGAATCTACGAAGCCCTCACGCGACGCGCTCGACCACACCATGGGCGAGACACCCGCGACGTACCGCTCCCCGAGCTCGCGGTCGCCGGCGAGCGGACGGGCCTTGAGCAGCGCCTGGAACTCCCACGACTTCGCCCAGCGCTCGTAGTAGGCGATGTGCGACTCGAGCGTGCGCACGAGCGCGCCGTCCTTGCCCTCGGGGCGGAGGTTCGCGTCCACCTCCCAGAGGGCCGGCTCGGTGGCCAGGTCGTGGATGCCGCGCATCGTGAGCATTGCGAGTCGGGTCGCGATCTCGACCGCACGATCTGGGGAGATGAGCGGCTCCGTCGGTGAGGTCACGACAGGCTCGACGGGCTCGACCGGCACGACCGCCACTTCGAGCGAGGTCTCGTCGGGCTCGACCCGCTGTGCGTCGGCGACGAAGATCACGTCGACGTCGGACACGTAGTTGAGCTCGCGCGCACCGGCCTTGCCCATGCCGATAATCGAGAGCCGCGTCGCCGCGACCTCCTCCGCCGGGAACGGCACCCCGGTGCGTGCGGCGGCGAGGGATGCCTCGAGTGCCGCCCCGGCGAGATCCGCCAGTGCCGCCGCGACCCGGTCGACCGCGCCGACCTGTTCGGGGCGGGACAGGTCCCACGCCGCGAGTTGGACCAGGTGGTGGCGGTAGCGCACGCGGAGCGCGACCCACGCGGCATCCCCGGTGAGACCTGCGACGGAGGCGACCAGATCCGTGTCGTACTCGTCCGCGGTCGGCGGCGCGGTCAGTCCCACATGCAGCGCGGCCAGCTCCTCGGGATGGCGGGCGAGGAACTCGCCCAGGCCGAGGGACGCGCCGAGGACGAGGACCAGGCGGCTCGCGGCATCCTCGTCACGCAGCACGGCGGCGAGTTCGGCCGGAGCCGACTCGCGGAGCCCGAGCAGCAGTCGGAGCGCCTGGTCCGGGTCGGCGGCGGTCGCGAACGACGGCAGCAGGTCGGGAGCGTCGAGCACCGCGAGGCGCGCGGTCGTGCCGCTGAGCTCGGCGAATCCGAGCCTGGCCAGTTCGGTCAGCGTGGTCTGGTCGCGTGACATGGGCGGTGCGGCAGGCTTCCTCGGGAACGGCGAGACCTACAGGATCTCGAGGTTGCTCTCCAGCTCGTACGGCGTGACCTGGGCGCGGTACTCGCGCCACTCGCGGCGCTTGTTGAGCAGCACGTAGTTGAACACCTGCTCCCCCAGGGTCTCGGCGACGAGCTCCGAGTCCTCCATGAGTGAGAGCGCGTGGTCGAGGCTCGACGGCAGCTGCGTGTAGCCCAGCGCACGACGTTCGGCGTCGGAGAGCTCCCAGACGTTGTCCTCGGCCTCAGCGGGCAGTTCGTACCCGTTCTCGATGCCCTTGAGGCCGGCTGCGAGTAGCAGGGCGTACGTGAGGTACGGGTTCGCGGCCGAATCGATCGCGCGGTACTCGACCCGTGCGCTCTGGCCCTTGTTCGGCTTGTACAGCGGCACGCGCACGAGCGCCGAACGATTGTTGTGGCCCCACGTGACGAAGCTCGGCGCCTCATCCCCGCCCCACAGGCGCTTGTAGGAGTTCACGAACTGGTTGGTCACCGCCGTGATCTCCGGCGCGTGCACGAGCAGGCCGGCGACGAACTGCTTGCCGATCTTGGACAGCTGGTAGTGGCCGCTCGGGTCGTAGAACGCGTTCGTGTCGCCCTCGAACAGCGACATGTGGGTGTGCATGCCGGAGCCGGGATGCGCGGACATCGGCTTCGGCATGAACGTCGCGTACACGCCCTGCTCGATCGCGACCTCCTTGATCACGGTGCGGAAGGTCATGATGTTGTCCGCTGTGGTCAGCGCGTCGGCGTAGCGCAGGTCGATCTCGTTCTGGCCGGGGCCGGCCTCGTGGTGGCTGAACTCCACCGAGATGCCGAGGTCCTCGAGCATCCGCACCGAACGGCGCCGGAAGTCGTGCGCCGTGCCGCCGGGCACGTTGTCGAAGAAGCCGGCGGAGTCGACCGGCTCCGGACCCTCCGGCCCGAACTTGGACGACTTGAGCAGGTAGAACTCGATCTCGGGGTGCGTGTAGAACGTGAAGCCGCGATCCGCAGCCTTGGCGAGGGCGCGCTTGAGCACGTTCCGCGGGTCGGATGCCGCGGGCTGCCCGTCCGGCGTCGTGATGTCGCAGAACATCCGGGCGGTGGGGTCGATCTCACCGCGCCACGGCAGGATCTGGAACGTCGTGGGGTCGGGATGCGCGAGCATGTCCGCCTCGTAGGCCCGCGTGAACCCCTCGATCGCCGAGCCGTCGAATCCGAGCCCCTCGGCGAATGCGCCCTCGACCTCCGCGGGAGCGATCGCGACGCTCTTGAGCGTGCCGACGACGTCCGTGAACCAGAGCCGGATGAACTTGATGCCGCGCTCCTCGATGGTGCGGAGAACGAAGTCGCGCTGCTTGTCCATCAAGCTCCTCTGCCGGGGTCGGGCGCTTCCGCGACCGCTGAACTGCCGAGGTCTAGGCTACCGGCTCAACCACCCGCGCGTTGGGCACGTCGAGCGCCCCAGGTGCCTTCGCGGCGCGGAAGCGACCAACCAGGAGGACGACGCCGACCGCTGCCACCCAGAGCCCCCAGCCGGTGCTGCCGAGCAGGCCCGCGAGGTCAAACACCGGGAAGCCGGGCAGCGCCGTGGCCATGACGTCGCCCTGGTTCGCGAAGTACAGCACGCTCACCACGAGTCCGCTCCAGCCGACCCAGGCCGGCAGCACCTTCGTGCGCAGGATGACGACGCTCATGGTCACGCTCCAGACGAGTCCGAGCAGCTGTCCGAGGTGCTCGCCGAGCAGCGCGCCACCGAACTGGTGCTGCGCGAGCCAGGCGGCTTCGACCGCGGCCTGCGTGGTGGCATCCCCGGCCTCCCACGATGCAGCCAGGGCGGGCACGACGAACACCCAGCGCAGGAAGCCGATGAGGGCGAAGGCGACGGACGCCGCACCGATCGCGGTGGCGACCCGAACGACCGCGTGATTCCGCAGGCCGAGCACCGTGGGCAGCAGGAGCATCGGCACCGCGAGGATCGCGTAGGTCCAGGCGGTCGCGAACCAGGTCCAGACCAGGGTCGCTCCCCCGGCGCTGAAGGCCGGGAGCACGACGTCGGCGGGCTCGCGCAGGATGTCGGGCCAGCCGAACGTCGCCGAGAGCGTCGTGGCCGCGGCCGCGAATGCGAGCGAGCCGCCGAGGAAGAGGGCGCCGGTCACGCGGGAGAGGGTGCGGGTGGAGGTCATGGTGATCCAATCGGTCGGAGTTAGTGTACAACGTACGTTAGCATATAACGTACGATGTACGCATGGATGCAAGACGACGAGATGCCGGCGCTCCCAGAGCAAGGCGCCAGCGAAGCTCCCTGACGGCCGACGAGATCCTGGACGCCGCCGAACGTGTCGCGACGTCGGACCGCCCGCTCACGATGCGCGCCGTCGCCACCGAGCTCGCCTCCTCCCCCATGGCGCTCTACCGCTACTTCGCCACCAAGGATGACCTCGTCGACGCGATGCTCGATCGGGTGTTCGGCCGCCTCGAGGCACCGACGCCGAGCGGCGACTGGAGCGTGGACCTCAAGGCCTTCGCGCGCGCACACCGTCGGATGCTCGAGCGCGACCGATGGGTGATCATCCCGATCTTCAGCCACCCGAATCCGGGGGCGAACTCGATCCGGATCGGCGAGGTGGCGCTCGGGATCCTGGCGGAGGGTGGGATCACAGGAGACGACGCGGTCATGGCCTTCAGCGGCATCCTCGCCCTCAACTACGGGTGGTGCGCGTTCTCGATCGCGCGCCCGCAGGTCGCGCAGAAGGACACCGCGGACGTCATGGGCGCGACGCTCGCGCAGTTGCCGGTCGAGCACTTCCCGCACACCGTCTCGGTCGCCGAGGCACTGGGACGCTACGGCACCGAGCAGCACTACGACGGCGTGCTCGACCGATTGGTCATCGGTCTGGCTGCGTAGACTCGACAGCATGAGCGATCACGCCGCGGCTGCGGCCGCGCAGGCCAACCTCAAGCGAGTTCGCACCAGGCACTTCCAGAGTGCCAAGGAGAACGGGATCAAGATCACCGGGCTCACGAGCTACGACCAGCTCACCGCCGGCATCTTCGACGAAGCAGGCATCGACTTCCTGCTCGTGGGCGACTCGGCGGGCAACAACGTGTTCGGTTTCGACACGACGCTGCCGATCACGGTCGACATGCTGATCCCGCTCACACGAGCGGTCGCCGGCGCGGTCTCGCGCGCGTTCGTCGTCGCCGACATGCCGTTCGGCTCCTACGAGACCAGCCCGGATGAAGCGCTCCACACCGCCTTCCGCTTCATGAAGGAGACCGGGGCCCACGCCGTGAAGCTCGAGGGCGGCGTCCGCAGCGCGGAGCAGATCCGCCGCATCGTGTCGGCGGGCATCCCGCTCATGGGTCACATCGGCTTCACGCCGCAGAGCGAGCACGGGCTCGGCGGCCACGTCATCCAGGGTCGCGGCGAGGGCGTCAAGCAGCTGCTCGAGGACGCGCATGCGGTCGAGGACGCCGGCGCATTCGCGGTCGTGCTGGAGATGGTTCCGGCGGAGGCCGCGGCACGCGTGACCAAGGAACTCAAGATCCCGACGATCGGTGTCGGGGCCGGCCCGCACGTCGACGGCCAGCTGCTGGTCTGGACCGACTGGGCGGGCTTCACCAAGGGTCGCATCCCGAAGTTCGTGAAGCAGTACGCGAACCTGCGCGGCGTGCTCACGGATGCCGTGACGAACTACCGCGCGGACGTCGAGGCGGGCAGCTACCCCGGCCCGGAGCACTCCTACGAGGACGACCAGAAGGCCTGAGCCCGAGGGCTTGTGCGGGCTACGACCTAGTCGTCGTCCTGCTCGCTGTTCCAGGCCTTGGCGCGCTCGGCAAGGATCTCGGGCGCGCGCGCGGCCTCCTCACGAGTCGCGAACGGCCCGACGCGATCGACCGAGAGCGACTGCGGACCGTCCTCGACGTCACCGGTCTTGCTGTTGTACCAGAACTGGCCGGTGGGCTCGTGGAGGTGACCGTCATGCTCGTGCTTCGACATGGGTCCAGCCTAGCCACACCGTTACGATCGAAGGCATGCCCTGGGATGCCGCCGGCCACCTCACTCCCGGCCGCCAGTCCCCGGTGCGCCCGGTGCCGGCATCCATCGCCCGACCCGAGTACGTGGGTCGGAAGGAGCCGCGGATCGCGAAGGGCGACACCTACACGCCCGCCGAGATCGAGCGGATCCGCACGTCCGGCCGGATCGCCGCCCGCGCCGTCGAGGCGGTCGGCGCCGCCATCCGACCCGGGATCACCACGGACGAACTCGACGCGATCTCGCACGCGTTCCTCCTCGAGCACGATGCCTACCCGTCGACGCTCGGATACCGAGGATTCCAGTGGTCGACCTGCACGAGCCTCAACGAGGTCGTCTGCCACGGCATCCCAGATGACACCGTGCTCCAGGACGGCGACCTGATCAACATCGACATCACGGCCTTCCACGACGGCATGCACGGCGACCTCAACCGCACGTTCCTCGTCGGCCACGCGAAGCCGGACGTCGTCGACCTGGTCACGCGCACCGAGGAAGCCCTCCATCGGGGCATCAGGGCCGTTGCGCCCGGCCGGCAGGTCAACGTGATCGGTCGCGCGATCGAGTCCTACGCCAAGCGATTCGGCTACGGCGTGGTGCGCGACTTCACCGGCCACGGCGTCGGGCGCGCGTTCCACTCGGGGCTGATCATCCCGCACTACGACTCGGCGCCGATGTTCGCCGACGTCATGGAGGTCGGGATGGTGTTCACGATCGAGCCGATGCTGACCATCGGCACGCTCGAGCACCCGGGCACCACCGAGTGGGACCTGTGGACGGATGACTGGACCGTCACCACCCGCGACAAGTCCCTGACCGCGCAGTTCGAGCACACCATCGTGGTCACCGAGCGCGGCGCCGACATCCTCACCCTCCCGTAGGGGAGAATCAGCGGTATGGCACAGGCGCTCGGCATCGACATCGGCGGCACGGGCATCAAGGGCGCGGTGGTCGATCTCGACACCGGTGACCTCGTCACCGAGCGGCTCAAGCTCGCCACGCCACCCGGCGGCGAGCCGGACGCGATCGTGAAGACGGTGCTCGAGCTCATCGACCAGATCGGCGGCCTCGCCGACGGCGTGCCGGTCGGGGTGTGCTTCCCGGCGATCGTGAAGAACGGACGCACGATGTCGGCGGCGAACGTGTCGAAGAAGTGGATCGGGCTCGAGGCTGAGGCGCTGTTCGAGAAGGGGATCGGGCGCGACATCCACTTCGTCAACGACGCGGATGCCGCGGGCTACGCCGAGGCGAAGTACGGAGCCGCCAAGGGCGTCGCCGGCGTGGTGCTGCTCACCACCCTCGGCACGGGCATCGGCAGCGCACTGCTGCACGACGGCGTGCTCGTGCCCAACACCGAGCTCGGGCACCTCCAGGTGCGCGGGCAGGATGCCGAACGCCGCGCCGCCTACTCGGCAAAGGAGCGCCACCACCTGAGCTGGGCCGGATGGACCAAGCGCCTGCAGGAGTACTACACGTACCTCGAGTCGCTGTTCTCCCCCGACCTGTTCATCGTGGGCGGCGGGGTGTCGAAGAACTACGAGGACTTCATCCCGCTGCTCAAGCTGCGCACGCCGATCATCCCGGCGGTGCACCGCAACAATGCGGGAATTCTCGGCGCGGCCGCGCTGGCCGAGCGGCCGAGCACCGTGGAACAGGTGAAGGCGACCTCGTGAAGGTGCTCGTCGTCGGGGCGAGCGGTCCGACCGGGAAGCAGGTGCTCGCGCGGCTCGGCGAGCACGAGGTCACCGTGCTCTCGCGGTCGGGTGGCGGCGTCGCGGGCGCCACGGTCGTGCAGGGCGATGCCCGGAGTGCCGCAGACCTCGAGCGCGCGGTGCGGGGGCAGGATGCCGTGATCTCGGCCCTCGGCAGCAAGAAGGTCGGTCCCGACGACCTGCAGACCGCCTTCCTCACCGGAATCACGGCCGGGATGGCAGCGAACGGCGTCTCCCGCCTGATCACCCTCAGTCCGTGGGGCACCGGGGCGAGCCGCGAGTCGGCGCCACTGATGCTGCGGATGGGGCACGCCACGATCCTGCGCAACCAGACGGCCGACCGCGAGGCCGGCGAGAAGGTGGTGGACGCGAGCACGCTGGACTACACGCACGTGCGCGCCGGCACCCTCGGCATCGGTCCGGAGCGCGGCGGTGTCATCGGCACGGCCGACGGACGTGGCATCCGCGCGTCGATCTCCCGCGCCGACGTGGCGGCCTTCCTGGTCGCTCAGCTCACCGATCAGTCCTGGCTGCGCAGCCAGGTGATCATCGGGTACGCCAAGCAGCAGCGGTAGTTCCTCAGGCGAGGGTGCCCTGGTGGAACGCGATGCGCCACGAGTCGAAGTAGCGCACCCAGAGTGACGTGCGGTGGGCGCATCCACTCGGCCCCTGCGTGTCGTAGTGCACGAGGATGACGTCGTCGGTGACCTGCCGTGCCGTGAACGCGAGCGCCTGGATGTCGACGTCGTCCGCGTCCTGCTGGAGTTCCTCCATGATCGACAGCCGGTCGTAGACCCGGCCGGACACCCCGATCTCGGTGAACTCGGGCGTGAGCAGTTCCTCGAGCCGGTCGCGGTCGCGGCGCACGTCCATGCGGTGGAGTTGTCGCTCCAGGCCCATGACGTGCTCGAGTCCCTCGGTCACGGCTACTGCGGCAATCCGGTGAGCGCGACGACGAAGAAGATGAGCTGGATGGCGCCGATGATGAGCCCCACGATGCCCGTGATGATCCCGCCCATCGCAAGACCGCGCTGCCGTCCGAGCGTGTCGGGGCGCCGGAGCGCGACGACCCCGAGCGCGATGCCCACGATGCCGAGCAGGCCGAGCACGAAGATGCTCAGCATGCCGAAGACGAAGGCCAGCACGGCGGTCGAGCTCGTGAGGTTGAGCGTGCGGGCCGGCGCGGCAGTCTGGCCGGTGATCTGCTGGAGGGTCGGGTACGGCGCGGGCGCTGCTGGTGGCGCGTAGGGGTCGGGACGATCGATGCCGGGTGCGGCGGCCGGTGTGGGCGGCGGGGCTGGCTGGTAGCCGGGGAGCCCGGGCATCGCCGCTCCACCGACGCCGCGCTTGGAGTCGCTCCACGCCGCGCCGTTCCACCACTGCTCCGTCGCAGTGCCGTCGGGGGCGGGATACCACCCCGGTCGCACAGGCGTCGTCATGTACGCCACTCTATCGACACCAGAGCGATGCTCATGAGCGAACGGCAGTGTGTGAATGGGCCGGCTGGTACGCCGGGTTCTGTCCCTGCCCGGAGGCAATCGACGGCCATCTCTCTCGGATGTACGTTGCCGCACACCTCTAGCGGTCTACCCGGGAACTGGACGAGCAGCCCGTAACGCTCCCTGTTTGACCTTGCTCCTGGCGAGGTTTACCTAGCCGACCGGATCACTCCGGCCGCTGGTGGTCTCTTACACCACCGTTTCACCCTTACCCCAGACCCGAGGGTCTGTGGCGGTCTGCTTTCTGTTGCACTGTTCTCGCGGGTTGCCCCGGGTGGGTGTTACCCACCGCCATGCTCTGCGGAGCCCGGACGTTCCTCGGCACCCACGCCTTGCGACGTCTGGGTGACGCGACCGTCTTGCCGGCCCATTCGGTTCGCAAGCGTACTTCATCGGCCTCCGGCCGACGGCCTAGAAGATGATCTCGTCGATACTGCGCTCGCCGCGCGCGAAGCTCACGACGCCGCTGACGATGGCCGCGATCGAGATGATGATCGACAGGATGCTGAGCATGCGACCGATCCCGGTCGTGCTGCGCGCGGCGGCGATGCCGATGAAGAGCGCGATCACGGCGAACAGGTTGAAGAACAGGAATCCGACGACGGAGAACGTCAGCGGCACGATCCACGCCGCGCTCACGTTGCCCGAGGAACTGCTCAGGATGCCGGTCCGCGGTGCGGGCGCCGGAATGTTCTGGGCCATTCCATCGGCGGGTGGCGCCGCCTGGTAGCCGGGCAGTCCGCCGAGCACTGGGTTGGAACCATCCGCGTTGCGGCGCGCGTCGCTCCAACTCGCGCCGTTCCACCACTGCTGTCCGTTGCCATCCGGGGCCGGGTACCAGCCGGGGCTCTGCGGTGTGCTCATGGCGCTCATGCTACTGGCGGTCATCGCCGTTCCGCGCGACCAGCACGGCGCCGAGCCGCGCCAGTTCGCGTTCGAGCGCATCGGAGTCGACCACCGTGAGGTACTCGGCCCAACCCGCGAGCCGCCGCGCGAGCAGCGACGTCGTCGGAGCGGCGACCTGCACCCGCGTGCGTCCCTCCGCCGTGCCGAGTTCGTCGACCGAGTCCGCCCCGAGCGTCTCCCGCAGGAACGGCACGATCGCGTCATCGACGAGCAGGGTCGAGGATGCCGCGGCACGCTGCTCCCGCACCGCCCCGACCACCCGCTGCCATGCGTCGGCCAGGTCGAGGTCACTCGGGCGTACGGACTCCTCGTCGGTGACGGTCGCCTCCTGGATGCGGTCGACGCGGTAGGTGCGCTCCGCGCCATCCACCGCCCCCTCGGTTCGAACGGCACCGAGGAGGTACCAGGTGTCGCCCTTCTCGACGAGGCCCCACGGGTCGACGAGACGTTCGACGGGATCGCGGTCCCAGGCCGCGTAGGTGATGGTCACGCGACGGCGGCGCACGACGGCGTCCTGCAGCACGTCGACGAGGGGCGGTCGAACCCTGGCGGGTGCGCCCCAGCCCGCCGGGTCGAGCACGATCGCCTCGGCGGCGGCTTCGGCATCCGCGCGGAACGTCTCGGGCAGCGCGCGCACGAGCTTGCGCAGGGCGGCCTTGGCCTCCGGGTCGACGGATGCCGCCGGGCCGACCAACAGGAACAGTGCACGTGCCTCGGGCGCCGTGAGCCCGCTGAGGTCCGTGCGCGCGCCGCCCAGGAGCTGCCAGCCCCCGCCCCGGCCGGGCTGCGGGTACACCGGGATGCCCGCCGCGGACAGCGCCTCGAGGTCGCGGCGGGCCGTGGCGACCGATGTCTCGAGCTCCTCGGCGAGCTCGGCCGCCGTCACCCGACCGCGCGCCTGCATGAGCAGGAGGGTCGCCACCAATCGGTCTGCACGCATGGATCAATCTTCCCAAACAAAGTAGTCAGTACGTGAGCACTTTACTTTGAGAAGCTTGATTCATCGCTTCAGAACACCGCACACAAGGGAGAACATCATGCTCAAGGGATTCGCCACCAGCGCCTACTACGCCGCAGACCTCGAGGCCGCCGAGGCCTGGTACTCGAAGGTGCTCGGCATCGACGCGTACTTCCACGTTCCCGGGTACGTCGAGTTCCGCGTCGGCCAGTACGAGGCCGAGCTCGGCATCATCGACGCGAAGTACGCGCCCGAGGGCGGCAACGTCGCCGGCGGTGCCTACGTGCAGTGGGCGGTGGATGATGTCGCCGCGACGCTCGCCCGGCTCCTCGAGCTCGGCGCGACCCTCTACCAGCCGGTGATCGAGCGCGGCAGCGGATTCAACACCGCCGCCGTCATCGACCCGTTCGGCAACATCCTCGCGTTCATGGAGAACCCGCACTTCGAGGAGCTCGCCTCCGGTGCGCCGAAGACGCACTGACCAATCGCTGCTCGGCACGGAAGCCGGCCTCGTCAGCGCTCAGCGGTCGTCGAGGTCGGCCTTCCGGTCCATCGCGAGGTTCGCGAGCCTGTCGGCTCTGGTGTTGATCTCCCGCGGGATCCACTCGAAGCTGACCGGCGTGCCGGTGAGCGCCTCGCGCGCCTCGGCCGCGAGGTCTGCCATGTCGGGATGCTTGATCTTCCACCGCCCCGACATCTGCTCGACCACGAGCTTCGAGTCCATGCGGATGTGCAGCACGGCATCCGGGTCGATCTCGAGGGCTCGCCTCACTCCCGCGATCATCGCCTTGTACTCCGCGACATTGTTGGACGCGATGCCGCCGTACAGGCCGATCTCGGCGAGGATCTCCCCCGTCACCGGGTCGATCACCACGGCGCCGCTGCCGGACTGCCCAGGGTTGCCGCGAGAACCGCCGTCGGCCTCGATCACGAGCTCGCGTGCCATCAGAGTCCGGACTCGTTCGTGCGCACCAGGATCGCGTTGGAATCAGGGCACAGCAGCACCGTCTCCGGCGTCGCGGCCCGCACGACCGCCATGTCGCTCTCGTTGAGCTTCACGCCGCTCGCGCTCGACACGCCGCCCTGCAGCAGGGACGCACCCCAGCCGTAGCGGGCGCGCTGCTTCTCGTACAGGGCGAGCAGGTCCTCGGGGATGCGGGTCTCGATGGCACGGCGGCCAGCGGTTGCGAGGGCGCGGTCGGATTCGATGCCGGTGAGCGCGACATCCCGCGCCTCCTCGACGTCGTGGATGCGCGCCCGCAGCGCCTCGAACTCGGCACGGGTCTGGCTCGCGGCCTCCTGCTGCTCCTCCGCGCGTTCCATCACGACGAGTTCGATCTCCTCGAGGTCGTTGAGGCGCTTCTGGAGGGCGGCGATCTCGTGCTCGAGGCCCGCGACATCCTTCACGGAGGTGCTCGCCTGCAGTCGCTCGGCGTCGCGCTTGATGCGCGCCTCGACGACCTCGACGTCCGACTCGGTGCGCTTGAGCTCCGCGTTCACGTCGTCGAGGGCACCGGACTGCTCGTTGAGCGTGCGGCGCACATCGTCGGCCTGCTTGGCCAGCTGGGTGAGCTGGGCGAGCTCCGGCAGCGACTTCGCGCGGTGGTCGAGCTGGCTGAGCTTCGTGTCGAACTGCTGCAGGTCGAGCAGCAGCGCCTGGGTCTCGGGTGGGGCGGTCAGCGCCATGGGGTCCTCTCGTTCGTGCGCGCAGTCACTGGGTGACCACGAAATCCCACGGGTCGGTGCGCAGGTCGCTCACCGTCACCGTGACGTCGGGCAGCGCAGCGCTGAGCTCGAGGGCGGCGGTCTCGAGCCACAGCCATTCGCTCGCCCAGTGCGACACGTCGATGAGGGCAGGACCGCCGCCGATACGCGCGTTCTCGGCGGCCTCGGACGCGGGGTGGTGCCGCAGGTCGCTCGTGACGTAGACATCGGCGGCGAGCACCGCGGGATCCGCCAGGTACGCGTCACCGGCGCCCGCGCACAGCGCGATCGTGCGCACCTCGCGGTCGAATTCTCCGGAGACCCGCACGCCGGTGGCCGTCGCCGGCAGCAGCTCGCCGAGGCGACGCGCCAGCAGGCCGAGGGTGATCGGTTCGGGCAGCACGCCGACGCGTCCGATGCCGCGGGTCGGGACGGCTGCGCTCGCGACGATCGGGCGTTGGTCGGTGAGGCCGAGCGCGGTGGCGAACACGGCGGAGGTGCCGGTCTCCACGACATCCGCGTTCGTGTGGGCCGCGAGCAGCGCGCAGTTCGCGCGGATGAGGCGGGTGAGCACCGCGCCCTTGTACCGGTCGGCAGCGACCGTTGTGACGCCGCGCAGCAGCAGTGGATGATGCACGAGCAGCAGCCCCGCGCCGAGCGCGAGCGCCTCGTCGACGGTGTCGATCACCGCATCCACTGCGAGATGAATGCTCGACACCTCGTCACCCGGATCGCCCGCGATCAGCCCGACCGCATCCCACGGCTCGATGCCCGCGACCGGCCAGAGCCGCTCAACGGCGGCGGTGACATCGGCGACGGTCGGCACGTGCCCAGTCTAGGGAACGCGGGTCAGACCTCCGTCGCCTCCTGGCGGCGGATGCCGGGGATCCCGGCGACGATCGGCACGAGCAGTCCGAGCACGAGCGCGACGAACACGCCGAGGTCGGTGCCGGCCAGGTCGCTGTCGAGCGGCACGGCGAGCAGCCCGAACCCGTAGCCCTGCCAGGACAGCCACGTGACACTCGCCGTGGTCAGGCCGAATCCGATCACCGAGATCACGATGAAGCCGATCAGGTTCAGCCAGCGCACGTCGGGGTAGACCCCGCCGCGCTGCAGCAGCGACTGGCTCTCGAAGCGGCGGCTGCGGATCATCATCTCGGCCGCGAAGATGCCCGCCCAGGCGGCGATCGGCACGGCGAGGGTGGTCGCGACATCCCGGAACAACTCGAGATTGCCACCCGGCACCGCGAACGTGATGAGCAGGGTCACACCGGCGAGGAGCACTGCGACGATCGGCACGCTGTACGGACGCGGGACGCGCACGCCGATCGCCTGCAGGGCGAACCCGCCCGAGTACAGCGAGACGGCAACCCCCGAGAGCAGGCTCAGCACGGTCGCCGCGAGCAGCGGGATCGGATACCACGACGGCAGCATGAGCGCGAGCGTGTCGAGCGGGGAGAGCATGAACCCGCTCGCGATTCCCTCGTTGGATGCCGCGAGCAGCGCCCCGTACGCGATGAGCACGAACGCCGGCACCGTGACGCCGAAGGGCCCGAGCAGCAGCGTCGCGGGACCGGACGAATCGGGCCGCTGGTACCGCGCGAGATCACCCGCGCTGTTCGCCCACACGAGTCCGACGAAGCTGAACACGAGCACGGCACCCGTCACGACGAGCTCCCACGGCCCGTACGGGGTCGTGAGCGCCTGCTGCACGTCGACGTACTGCCAGGTGAAACCGATGAGACCGATCACGAGCACGGCCGAGATGATGGTCAGCACGAGCTGGATCCGCGCGAGTAGCGCGTATCCGAAGAATGCGATGAGCGCCGCGATCGCGAGTCCGCCCGCGAGCCCGATCAGCAGCAGCTGGCGCTCGCTGAGCGATCCGTTGAGTTCCGAACCCACGAGCACGACCGCGAGCGACGTCGCGAGGAACCAGAGCAGCACCGCGCCCCAGAACAGCCGCGACACGAGCGCGATCACTGCGGGCACGACGTTGCCGAGCAGGCCGAACGTCGCGCGCGAGACGACCATGGTCGGCTGTCCGCTTCGCTTGCCCGCGAGCGTGCTGAGCCCGAGCGGGATGAACGAGAGCGCAACACCGATGATGATCGCGATCACCGACTGGCTCAGGCTGAGCCCGAGCCCGTAGACCGCAGCACCAAGCCCGAGGCTCAGGATCGAGGCGTTGGACGCGAACCACAGCCAGAACAGCCGCGCCGCCCGACCGATGCGGAACTCGATCGGCGTCGGCTCGACCCCGCTCGCCTCGAGGCTGAAGACCGGCTGCTTCGGGGGCGCCGCGGCGAGCACCGCTTCGTCCTCGCGGATGCGCACGGTCGAGATCGGACCGGACGGCGGCGAAACCGGTGGCGCGACGATGGCGATGCCCGCGGTATCCACCGAGACCGGCCCGAACGCCTGGACGACCCGGTCGGTCTCGTCGACGTCGTCGTCGATCTCCTCCTGGTACGCCTGGTCGATGATCGTCACCGATCCCGTGGTCACCGGCGGCTCGTGGGCCGAGGCCGGCAGCGGCTCGATGAACAGGGTCTCCACGTTGAGCGGCGGCTCCGGCTCCGGGTCGATGCCGACCGGCTCGCCCTCCTCGGGCGCCCCGGCCAGCAGGTCGTCGAACGTCGTCGCGACCGGCTCGACCTCGGCCGACGGATACAGCGGTGCCGGCTCGACGAGCGGAGGTGGTGCGAACGGGGATGCCACGGGCTCGACCACCGCAGCGGGGACCACGGCCGCGGACACGTCGTCGGCCAGCCCAGGCTCCACCCGCTCGCCGCGCGCGATCGTCTCGATCGGATGCGTCGGATGAAGGGGCTCGTACTCCGGCTCCGGCAGGAAGAACCCCTCCTGCTCGGGAGGAGCGAGCCCGGTCTCCGGGGCGGGCTCGGTCCTCGACTCCGGCTCCGGCTCGTAGGCGACCGCCGGGGTCGGCTCCGCGTCCGGCTCGTCGTCGAGGTTCCACACCGGAACGGCATCGACGGGCAGGTCCCCCGTCGCAAGGTCGTCGGGCTCATCGAGCGCCGATGGCTCCTCCGTCATTGGCTCCACGACGGCGGATGCATCGTCCACCGGGGCGGGCAGGGCTTCGGCATCGTCCCACTGCGGTGCCGGCCAGGCGGCGAGCGGCTCCTCGGGCAGCACGAAGGCGCCGGTGACCGGACCAAGGGGCACGTCATCCGCCGCTGGGTCCGAGACGACGGAATCGCCGGCGACCGGCTCGTCCCCCAGCGGGATCGGCTCGTCCATCGGCGCTGGGATGAACCAGCCGGTAGGTGGGCGGTACAGGTCCTCGGAGGAGCTGTCGTAGGCCGGTGGCACGGGGGCGACGGTCGCCTCCGGCTCGAACGATGGCGCCGGCTCGAAGACCTCGGGCTCAGGCTCAGGGTCGGGGACCTGCGGCTCCGGCTCGACGGGTGGCTCGAACGCCACCTCGGGCTCGGGTTCGATCGCTGCGGCGGCGCCGCCGAGCACCGCACCACCCAGGTCGGGCAGCACACCGGTGAACTCGGGGCGTGCCTCCTCGACCTCGGAGATCGCATCCGGCGTGCCGACGGCGCGCATGGTCTGCTCCCACGCCTGGAACTCGCGGGCCTCCTCCTCGCGCAGCCTGAGCTGCGACTCGAGGCCTTCGATCACGTTGAGGGTGCCGCCGGGTTCCTTGGCGGCCTCGTCCACCCAGCCCACGAGCTGGTCGTCGGGCAGCGAACGGCGCACGGGACGCTGCGGCGGCCCTTCCGGAAGGTCGACGGCCTGCGCGGGATCGGGGGCTGGCAGGTTCATCCAGGCCGGCTGCGCGGAGGATGCCGGCGTCTCGAGCGCGGGTTCCGCCCACTCAGTCGGCTCGGGTTGCTCAGGAGCGGGAGCCTCCCATGCGGGCTCCCCGGCGGCGGGCGCCTCCCACGCGGGCTCCCCGGCGGGTGCCTCCCACGCGGGGCCTTCCGTGACCGGGGGCTCCCACTGGGTCGGCTGCCAGGGTTCGGGCTCGGGCATGGGCGGCTCTGGCGCGGGCGGCTCGGTCGCGGCATCCTCGCGCTCGATGGGCGCCGACGCCGGGTACTCCGGCACCACCGGTGGATCGTAGGCGGGCGGCTCATGGGCGGGCGGGCCGTTGATCACCGCATCCTCGTCGTCGAACTCGGCCGGCGTTTCTGCGGCGGACGGCTGCGGGACGATCGGGATGGGACCTGAGGCGATCCGCGCGAATTCGGCCGCGAGCGCGTCGGCGAGCGCGTCATCGTCGTGCACGCCGCCCTCGCTCGCGGGCGGGGGCGTGTACGTCGTCCGACGCGGTCCGGGCTCGATGGGGTCGACCGAGGCCCCCACCTCACCAGTCTCGTCGTCGTCGGCCATGGCGGAATTCTATTGCCGTGGGCGCCGTTTCCCCCGGAGACGGGCCGCGCGTGGCCGCGAAGTCGAGTCATCATCCGAAACGAGGGCACTGTCTTTCCCGGCCCGCCGCCAACCGAGGGTGAGCACGGCGACCGCGGCGAGCACGAGACCGAACCCGACCCAGCCCATGGTGTCGAGGCGCTCCCCCACGATCAGCACCGCGAGCAGGGTCGCCACGATCGGCTCGAGCAGGGTGATGGTCGTCGCCGTGCTGCTGAGCAGGCTGCGCATCCCGATGCCGAACAGCAGGTAGGCCACGAACATCGGTCCGATCGCGAGGTAGGCCGCGAGCCCGATCGTCAGCCCGGACTGGAGCAGCGGCGCACCGGTCACGATGAGCACCGGGGCGAGCGCGATCGCACCGAGTCCGAACATCCCGCCCATCACGCCACGGGAGGTGCCGCCGGCCGCGATCGCCCGGCTCGACGCGTAGGTGTACAGCGCGTACGCGGCCCCGGCGAGCAGGCCGAGCAGGATGCCGATGGCCAGCGACGCGACATCCCTCGCCTCGGCCGCATCCTCGCGATGCGATCCCAGCGCGAGCAGCACGATGCCCCCGAGCGCGAGCAGGGTGCACAGCAGCCACAACCTGGACAGCTTCCGACGCTCCCACAGCCACTCGTACAGCGCGGCGAACACCGGGCCGCTGCCGAGCGACACGAGGTTGCCGACCGCGACGCCCGCGAGGTTCATCGAGCTGTAGAACGCGAGCGGGTACACGAACACCCCGATCGCTCCAATGAGCAGCCACGGCCGGCTCGCGGCGGAGCGCAGGGCGGCGATCGACGATGGCGCCGAGGTCACGAACAGCAGCACCCCGCCGATCGTCATCGTGCAGGCGCCGATGGCCAGCGGGCTCACGTTCCCCGGCATGAACGAGGCGACCGTGCCGGTGGTGCCCCAGAGCAGCGAGGCCAGGATGAGGGCTACCGGTCCGAGTCCGCGACCGCGAGCTGCTGCATCCACACCCCGAGGGTAGCGGTGCTCGAACTCGTGCTACTCCGGGTAGTCCATCACATCCAGGTACAGCGGGCTCTCGTTCTCCCTCGCTCCGGCGCCGGTGGTGTCGAGCACGTACGGCCCGCCCGCTGCGATCTTCGCGAACAGGTCGGCTTCGCTCTCGAGGCGACCAGCGAGATCGAACGAGTCGATCAGGAACGGGAGGCCGTTCGACGCGAGTGGCAGCGGCGAGTCCATGATGTGGAAGTGCAGTTGCGGTGAGTCCGAGTTGCCGGAGTTGCCCAGGAGCCCGAGCACATCGCCGCGCCGCATCACCTGGCCCACCTCGAGGCCCATCGGGTTGTCGGGCTGGAGGTGCGCGTAGAAGGCGTAGTGACCGTCACCGAGGTCCTGCACGACGTGGTTTCCGCCGTACTGCTCGAGCGTGAGTCCGGTCGGGTTCGCGCCCGGGGTCTGCTCGGGCTGATCCCAGACCATCGACACGATCGGCCCGTCGCCGACGGCGATGATGTCGGCGCCCTCGTGGCGGTAGCTCTCGAGTTCGTCCGCGGGCCCGTGCAGGAACGATCCGTCGGCATCGAGCTGCACGTAGTCGATCCCGAAGCGCTCCGGGGCATGCAACGATCCGTTGATGGCGTTGACGGCCGTGCGGTGCGGCGTCACCTCGCAGCAGCTGTTGCCGTCGAGCCATCCATCGCCCTTGAGCGGCGGTCCGATCACGATCGGCTCCGCGGCCACCACGCCCGTGGTCGCGATCGTCTCGGTGAACGGGGAGATGATGATCGGCGGCACGTCCTCCGGGATGGTGAACGTGATCTCGTGCGTCAGATTCGCCGGAACCTCTCCCAGCGAGCCGACGACGACGTCGAGCCAGACCAGGGCGCCCTGGCCGGGGCCGAGCACGCGACCGAACGGCGAGCCGAAGGGCTTCGTCCAGTGATCGAGCTCGTCACCCTCGAGCACGAGCAGCGAGGTCCCGTCGCCGAGCACTTCGAGCTTCTCGATGGTCGCGGGCTGCCCGATCGCGTTCGTGAGGTTCAGCTCGTATGCCAGGTGCACGGTTCCATCGGTGGATGGCGCGACCTGCGGCGCCGCGATCACGTTCCCGATCACCGCGGTGAAGTTCTCCTCGGTGGGCGGTGCCGGATCAACCGCATCCGGATTCGGCCCCGTGGAGGTCGGCTCCGGAGCAGGTACCACGCACCCCGCGCACAAGGACAGAGGCGGCGGCGAGCACGCCGAATCGACGGATCATCCCCCCACTATGCCCGACTCCCGAACGAATCTCATGCACCAACGCTCAACACCTAACGGAAGCGAGCGCAGCCCGTTGGGCGTCCGCGGAAGGGCCGTCGGGGTGTTCGCTCCCGGAGGCTTTCGGAGCATGCCGAACGCATGCGGAGATCCGCCTCCGGGCGCGAGCACCCTGACGGCCCGACCCCACGAGACGGCGGGACGAGCTACAGCGAGTGGGCCCTACCGGGCTCGAACCGATGACATCCACGGTGTAAACGTGGCGCTCTACCAACTGAGCTAAAGGCCCGTCACGCGGCATGCCGCTGCGACGCGGCTCCATGGTACCGGCATACACTCTGGCCATGTCGAAGCCTGGCCCCAACCGATCCGGCACCGAGCACCGTTGGCCCGTGGTCGCGTACGTCGCCGCTGTGATCGTGATCTGGCTCGTGCTGCCGAGCGACCTGCAGTTCCTGCCGCGCTGGGTGGTGCCGACGATGGCCGTGATCATCCTCGCGCCGCTGATCATCTTCAACCCGCGGCGCCTCGACACCGAGACCCGCTGGAGCCGCTGGATCGGCGGCCTGTTCGCCGTCGGCCTCGCGGTGGTGAACCAGGTGCACATCGCGCTGCTCATCATGCAGCTCATCGATGGCCGCGCCGATGGCCCGAGCGTGCTGCTCGTGGCCCTCGCGGTCTGGATCACCAACGTCATCGCGTTCGCGATCGTGTTCTGGGAGCTGGATGACGGTGGGCCAGTCGCCCGCCGCGTGCGCGGCACCAACGACGAGGCGCCGCAGGACTTCCTGTTCCCCCAGCAGGCCACGGAGGCACTCGCCACCGGCTGGAAGCCCGTGTTCTTCGACTACGTCGCCTTCTCGCTGTCGACGATGATGGCGTTCAGCCCGACCGATGTCATGCCGCTCACCACGCGGGCGAAGGCCCTCATGGCGTACGAGGCGCTCACGGGCTTCGTGCTGCTCGCGCTCATCATCTCGCGCGCGGTCAACATCCTGACGCCCGGCCTGTAACGCCGAACGGCCCGGCCGAAGCCGAGCCGTTCAGACGTTCACGTTGCGGTGACCCGGGCTATCAGGCCTTCGCGCGTCGCGTGATCAACAGCACGCCACCGAGCATGAGGAGCACGAGGGCTCCTCCGCCGACGGGGAGCAGGAGGCCGGAGGCATCCAGACCCGTGTTGGCGAGCGGCTTGGGCTGCACGACCAGGTCCACGCTGTCCTCGCTGCTGTTGAGGTCATCATTGCCGGTGTACTCGGCGGTGATCTCGTAGGTGCCGACGTTGCCGGCCGGGAACTCGAGCACCGCGATGCCGGTGACCGGGTTGACCGGGGCGCTGTCGATGTAGACGCCGTCCTTGTAGAAGTCGACGAAGCCGCTGAGCGGCGCGTCGGCCGGCTCATCGATCGTCACCTTCGCGGTCGCCTTCACCGTTCCGCCGGTGACGGCCGGGTTCGGGTCGAGCGTGAGCACGGTGGTCGTGTCGCCCGGGTCGACGATCATGTCCGCGTCGTCGTCGCTCGGGTTCAGCGTGGCGCTGCCGAGGTAGAACGCCTCGATGTTGAAGGTGCCCGCTGCGGGACCGGGGACGTTGATGGACGCCTCACCCGACACCGGGTCAACTGCGACCGGAGCGCCGAACAGCACGCCGTCCTTGTAGAACTGCACGTTGCCGCTGAGCGGGGTGACCGCAGGCGCATCGATCGAGACCGTGGCGGTCGCCGTGGTCGACTGTCCGACCGTGACCGGGTTGGGGTCGATCACGAGGTTGGTCGTCGTGTCACCCTTCTCCACCTCGACCTCGAGGTCGACCCCTGAGGGCTCGAACGCGGATCCGATGGTCGGCGTGTACGAGATCGGCAGGGTCGCCGGCCCAACCGGGCCCGCGGTCCAGTTGCACGTGGCGGTCGCGATCGCGTCGCCCGCAACGCCCGCCGAGAGCGGCTGTGCGTCACAGCCGGTCACGCCGAAGTCGACGGTGCCGGTCGGGTCGTCCGAGGTCGTGTTGTTCGTGACGGTCGCCGTGAGCGTGACGCTCTGGCCGATGACCGACGGGTCGGGCGCTGCAACCGCGGTGGTCGCGGTCTCGTACGAGATCTCGTACGTGATCACGACGAAGCCGTTGCCACTGATCTCCTCGACGGCCGAGGATGTCGCGTCGCCGGGCACATTGCTCGTACCGCCACCGCCGCCGCCGCCACCGGCGGTGCGGAGCACGAAACCGCTGATGAGCGAGCCCGCGCCACCGCTGCCGGCGCCACCGCCGCCCGAACCACCCAGCAGCACGTTGATGACAACGGGCTGGGGAACGTTGGTGGCACTCACGCCGCCGAGCGCGCTCGAGCCGCCGGTCGTTCCACCGGTCTGGGAGGTGCACTTGATCACGGGGCCGGCGCTGGCCGAGCCTGCGACGCCCGCGTCGCCGCCCGCACCACCGGTGCACGCGGGCAGCACGCCCTCGTCGAATCCGCGGCCACCGCCACCGCCGCCACCGGCTGCGATGACGAACGGCACGCCGCCGTTGAGCGCTACGGCGCTCGATCCACCACCGCCTGCACCCGGGCGAGCCGAGTTGCCGGAGGTCGCACCGTTGCCACCGCTCGAGAAGCCAGCACCACCGGCGCCGGCAGGACCGCCCGTGCCGCCGCCGTTGCCACCAGCCTGGCCGGCCCAGATGTTCAGCGTGTCGCCCGCCGTGACGGCGAGCGTTCCCTCGATCGCGAACGGGTCACCGCCGAGCCCGCCGTGCTCGCCCGAGGCGTCGCCACCGGGGCCGCCGACCACGCGGTAGTCCACGCTCGTGACGCCGATCGGCACGAGGAAGTCCGTCTGCGACGCCGAGTCGTACTGCGTCGAGACGATCTGGCCGGCGTTCGCCGCCGGGCCGGTGAAGAGGATGCTCGCGCCGACGAGAGCCGCCACGGCGACTCCACTGATCAGGGCGCGCGAGGTCGTTTGCTGCTTGGGCACGGGAACTCCAGGGGTTCGGGTGGCGATTCCATCGGGATCAATCGAAATCGTGGGCTCAGGCTACCGGCGAATTCACAGGAAAGCGAACCCGGCGCGCGCACCGGGTGCACCGTTCACACTGGAGTCATGACTCCTACTGCATCGAAGCAGCCCGGGCGCGGCATCGCGGAGGCGAACGGGCGACCGGAGCACCGCTGGCCGGCCGTGGCATCCGTGATCGTCGCCCTGACCCTCTACGTGCTGCTGCCGTCGAGCTTCCTGCCGCCGCTGCGATACGGGGTGGTCGCAGTGTGTGCGGCCCTGCTGATCCCGATCGTGCTGATCAATCCAGTCCGCCTCAAAACCCAGACCCCCTGGTCGCGATGGCTCGGCATCGCGCTCACCGGGCTCCTCGCGGTGGCCAACACCATCGCCCTCGTGCAGCTCGTCATCCAGCTCGTGCAGGCGAAGTCGGACGAGGATGGCACGCTGCTGCTGGCCGCCGCCCAGGTCTGGGCCACGCACGTCATCGTGTTCGCGCTGATCTACTGGGAGATGGATCGCGGCGGCCCGGTCATCCGCACGACTGCGAAGCGCAAGGACCTTCCGCTGGCGGACATCCGGTTCCCGCAGGACGAGGACCATGACGCGATCGATGAGGTGGCGGTCGGATCATCCGCGAAGTCCAACTGGACCGCGGGCTTCATCGACTACCTGTACTTCTCGGCTTCGAACACGATGGCGTTCTCGCCGCCCGACGCGATGCCGCTCACAGCACGCGCGAAGATCCTGGTCGGCCTGCAGGCCCTCGGCGGATTCGTGATCCTCGTCCTCGTGATCGCGAGGGCAGTCTCCCTGCTGGGATGAACCGGCGACTACGCGCGGACGGCGTGCAGTTCGGCGAGCGCGGCCTGGTACTCGCCGAGCTTGCGGGCTTCGCCGGGCGCGGTGATGAAGCTCGCGCGGATGACGCCGGCCGAGTCGATGAGGAACGTCGCGCGATTCGCGAACCCCTTCTCCTCGATGAACACGCCGTACTCCTTGGCGACATCCCCGTGCGGCCAGAAGTCCGCGAGCAGGGTGAAGTCGTAGCCCTCCTGGGTGGCCCAGGCGCGCAGCGTGGCCTTCGAGTCGACCGAGATGCCGATCAGCTCGACGCCCTCCTGCTGGAACAGGGCGAGGTTGTCGCGGAGCTGGCAGAGCTCGGAGGTGCAGGTGCTCGAGAAGGCGAGCGGGAAGAAGACGAGGGCGACGGGCTTGCGACCACGGAAGTCGGAGAGACGGATGTGCTCTCCGAACTGGTTCGCGAGTTCGAAGTCGGGGGCTTGGGTATCGACCACCAGAGCCATGCGAGTAACGGTCCTTTCGTGCCCGGCCGAACGTCAGGCAAACACGAGGGGCCACTCTACGCCTGTCCATGGCCGATTCGGCGATGTTCGCCGTCGGCATGCAGCCGTGTCGACCGGGCGGAACGGTGCCTGATCCCACAACTAGAATCGTTGGGCGCCGTCGTTATCGCACAGCGCGCTGCACTCGCCGCCGACCGCAACCCGGTCGCTGGCACCACCACTCGGACATGATCTGTCTCGGCAGGAAAAGAGGTCAACGGTGACGGTGAACGACCAGGACCCGTACTCGGTAACCCACACCGATCAGGACCCCGAGGAGACCGCCGAGTGGCAGGAGTCCCTCGACGCCCTCGTCGCGGCGCACGGCCACGGGCGCGGTCGCGAGATCATGCTGAGCCTGCTCAAGCGGTCGAAGGACCTGCACCTGGGTGTGCCGATGGTGCCGACCACGGACTACATCAACACGATCGCTCCCGAGAACGAGCCCGATTTCCCCGGCGACGAGGAGCTCGAGCGCCGCTACCGCGCGTGGATCCGCTGGAACGCCGCTGTCACGGTGCACCGCGCACAGCGGCCCGGGATCGGGGTCGGCGGGCACATCTCGACGTACGCGTCATCCGCAGCCCTCTACGAGGTCGGCCACAACCACTTCTTCCGCGGTGCCGACCACCCCGGCGGCGGCGACCAGATCTTCTTCCAGGGCCACGCCTCCCCCGGCATGTACGCCCGCGCGTTCCTCGAGGGACGCCTCTCCGAGGACCAGCTCGACGGATTCCGCCAGGAGAAGTCGCAGCTCCCGAACGGCCTGTCGTGCTACCCGCACCCGCGGCTCATGCCGGAGTTCTGGCAGTTCCCGACCGTGTCGATGGGCCTCGGTCCGATCAACGCGATCTACCAGGCGCAGTCGAACCACTACCTGACCAACCGCGGCATCAAGGATGCGTCCGACCAGCAGGTCTGGGCCTTCCTCGGCGACGGCGAGATGGACGAGGTCGAGAGCCGCGGCGCGCTGCAGGGGGCCGCCAACGAGGGCCTCGACAACCTCAACTTCGTCATCAACTGCAACCTGCAGCGCCTCGACGGCCCGGTGCGCGGCAACGGCAAGATCATCCAGGAGCTCGAGAGCTTCTTCCGCGGTGCCGGCTGGAACGTCATCAAGGTCGTCTGGGGCCGCGAGTGGGACGACCTGCTCGCCCGCGACACCGACGGCGCCCTCGTCAACCTCATGAACCTCACGCCCGACGGCGACTACCAGACCTACAAGGCCGAGTCCGGCGCCTACGTGCGCGAGAACTTCTTCGGCCGCGACCCGCGCGTCGCCGAGCTCGTCAAGGACTACTCCGACGACCAGATCTGGAACCTCAAGCGCGGTGGCCACGACTACCGCAAGGTGTACGCGGCGTTCAAGGCTGCGGCGGAGCACAAGGGCCAGCCCACCGTCATCCTCGCGAAGACCGTCAAGGGCTACGGCCTCGGTCCGCAGCTTCGAGGGTCGCAACGCGACCCACCAGATGAAGAAGATGACGCTCGACGACCTCAAGCAGTTCCGCGACGTCATGCAGATCCCGATCACGGACGCCGTAGCTCGAGGAGAACCCGTACCAGCCGCCGTACTACCACCCCGGCGAGAACGACGAGGCGATCCAGTACCTGCAGGAGCGCCGTCGTGCGCTCGGCGGGTACGTTCCGGAGCGCCGCTCGAAGTACACCCAGATCGCGCTGCCCGACGACACGGCCTACGAGGACATGAAGAAGGGCTCCGGCAAGCAGGAGATCGCCACGACGATGGCGTTCGTCCGCCTGCTCAAGGACCTGCTGCGCTCGAAGGACTTCGGACACCGCATCGTGCCGATCATCCCGGATGAGGCGCGCACGTTCGGCATGGACGCGTACTTCCCGACCGCGAAGATCTACAACCCGAACGGCCAGCACTACACCTCGGTCGACCGCGAGCTGCTGCTCGCCTACAAGGAGAGCCCGCAGGGCCAGATCGTGCACGTCGGCATCAACGAGGCGGGCGCGTTCGCGGCGTTCACCGCTGCGGGCACGTAGTACGCGACGCACGGCGAGCCGCTCATCCCGGTCTACGTCTTCTACTCGATGTTCGGATTCCAGCGCACCGGCGACGCGCATGTGGGCCGCGGCCGACCAGATGGCGCGCGGCTTCATCATCGGCGCCACGGCAGGTCGCACGACGCTCACGGGTGAGGGCCTCCAGCACGCCGACGGTCACTCGCATCCTGCTCGCGTCGACCAACCCGGCCGTCGTCGCGTACGACCCGGCCTACGGCTACGAGATCGGGCACATCGTGCGCACCGGGCTCGAGCGGATGTACGGCGGGCAGCACCCCGACCCGAACGTCATGTACTACCTCACCGTGTACAACGAGCCGCTGCTGCAGCCGGCCGAGCCCGAGGGACTCGACGTCGACGGCATCGTCCGCGGCATCTACCTGCTCAAGCGCTCGGATGCGACCGGGCCCGAAGGCACAGCTGCTCGCGTCGGGCGTCGGCGTGCCGTGGGCACTCGAGGCGCAGGAGCTGCTCGCGCGACGACTGGGGCGTGTCGGCCGACGTGTGGTCGGTCACCTCGTGGACCGAGCTGCGCCGCGACGGCCTCGCCGCCGAGCAGCTCAACTTCCTCAACCCGATGGCCGAGCCGCACGTGCCGTACGTGACGCAGAAGCTCTCCGGCACCGAGGGTCCGGTGATCGCGGTCAGCGACTTCATGCACGCGGTGCCCGACCAGATCCGGCAGTGGGTCCCGGGCGACTTCGCGACGCTCGGCGCCGACGGCTTCGGATTCTCGGACACCCGCGCCGCCGCACGTCGCTTCTTCAAGATCGACGGACCGTCGATGGTGGTCCGCACGCTCCAGGCGCTCGCCAAGCAGGGCACGATCGACCGGTCGGTCGCCGCACAGGCGATCGATCAGTACCGCCTGCTCGACGTGAACGCCGGCACCACCGGCAACGCGGGCGGCGAGAGCTAGACCAGCCGTGGCGACGCCGCGAACCGACAAGGCCCCGGTCTCGACCGGCACCAAGGGCACGCGCACGAAGGCGCAGACCCTCGCCTGGCTGCGCACGATCTCCGGCGAGCTCGCGAGCGCGACGATCAAGCGACTGGATGACACGCTCCCCTGGTACGGCGACATGCCCCCTGGTCGACGCAGCGCCGTGGGGCTGGTCGCCCAGGCCGGCATCACGACTTCATCAGCTGGTTCGACGATCCCAAGTCGACCCCGTGGATCGCCGCGGACGTCTTCGGTGCCGCCCCGCGTGAGCTGCTGCGCTCCGTCTCGCTGACCCAGACCCTCCAGTTGATCCGGATCACGGTCGAGGTCGTCGAGGAACGCGTCAAGAACGACGACGACGACCTCCGCGAGGCCATCCTCAAGTACTCGCGCGAGATCGCGTTCGCCGCAGCCGACGTCTACGCGCGCGCGGCCGAAGCAGCGCGGCCTGTGGGATGCCCGGCTCGAGGCACTCGTCGTCGACTCGATCCTGTCCGGGGAGTACGACGACGAACTGCCGTCACGCATCGCGGCACTGGGCTGGAACGGGCACGGCGAGGTGTGCGTGCTCGTGGGCACCGCCCCCAGGATGCTCGACGTCGACCAGCTGCGCCGCACTGCCCGCCACCTCGACGCCGACGTGCTCATCGGCGTGCAGGGCTCTCGACTGGTGCTCGTGATCGGCCGCGCGAGCCCCGTGAAGCTCGAGGACGAGATGCAGCCGCTGCCGTTCCTCTCGATCGCCGAGCAGCTCGAGTCGGGGTTCGGGGAGGGCCATCTCGTGCTCGGACCGGAGGTTTCGACGCTCGTCGACGCATCCCGCAGTGCGAAGGCCGCGCTCGCGGGGTTCGCCGTCGCGCGGGCTTGGCGGAACGCGCCGCGTCCGACGCTCGCGGATGACCTGCTTCCCGAGCGCGCCTTCGCTGGTGATCCGCTCGCCCGAGCGACGCTCATCAATCGCATCTACAAGCCGCTGCAGGCGCACTCGACCGACCTGCTCACGACCCTGTGGTGCTACCTCGACAACGGGCGCTCGCTCGAGGCGACCGCGCGCGAGCTGTTCGTGCATCCCGAACACGGTGCGGTACCGCCTGAAGCGGGTGAGCGAGGTGATCGGGTGGGATGCGACGGGCGCCCGTGAGGCCCTGATCCTGCAGGCCGCGCTCATCGTGGGCTCGATCGCCGAGCCGGATGGTGCGCGCAAGCGCTGAATCCATGGGCGCCGTCGCCATAGCACCGACAAGCCTCGGGCCGGAACGTGTGAGGGTTGCGACAAGCGGCGCGGTCGCATCCTTGGCAGACTAGAACGGTGATCGTCATCGTCGCGCCCGGGCAGGGCTCCCAGACTCCCGGGTTCCTCGAACCCTGGCTCGCCGACCCGGCCGCTCGCGAGCAGCTCGAGGCCATCTCGGATGCGGTCGGCATCGACCTGGTCGCGCACGGCACGACCTCGGACGCCGACACCATCCGCGACACGGCCGTCGCCCAGCCGCTCATCGTCGCCGCGGGACTCGTGACGGCGCGAGCGCTCCTGGCAGACGGACGCCGCGACAAGGTGGACGGCGTGGCCGGCCACTCGGTCGGCGAGGTCACCGCGGCAGCCGTCGCGGGCATCCTGAGCGAGACCGACGCCGTGACCTTCGTGCGCGAGCGCGGACGCGAGATGGCGCGCGCCGCCGCGCTCGAGACGACCGGCATGTCGGCCGTGATCGGCGGCGACGAGGATGCCCTGCTCGCCCGCCTCGCCGAGCTCGGCCTCTCCCCCGCCAACTTCAACGGCGGCGGGCAGCTCGTCGTGGCCGGAGCGCTCCCCGCGCTCGAGCAGCTCGCTGCGGAACCGGTGGCGGGCACCCGCGTCATCCCGCTGCAGGTCGCCGGAGCGTTCCACACGCGGTACATGGAGCCCGCGGTCGCCCCGCTCGGTCTCGTGGCCGCCGGGCTGGAGACGCACGACCCGAGCATCCGGATCTGGACCAACAAGGACGGCTCCGAGACCTCCGACGGCAAGCACTTCCTCGACCTCATGGTGGGTCAGGTGTCGTCGCCGGTCCGCTGGGATCGCGTCATGGACGCCATGGCGGCGGCCGGCGACGGTGCCAATCACCTGCGCGGCATCATCGAGCTCGCGCCCGCCGGTGCCCTCGTCGGGCTCGCGAAGCGCGGGCTCAAGGGCATCCCGGCCGTCGCCGTGAAGACACCGGAAGACCTCACCGCAGCATTCGACCTCATCGATGGGAACGCATGACCACGCTCAAGCAGTCCACGGGCGTGCCGTTCACGCGCATCTACAGCTACGGTGCCGCGCGCGGTGACCTCGTGGTGCCCAACGCCGACCTCATCGAGGCGATCGACTCGAGCGACGAGTGGATCCGGCAGCGCACCGGCATCATCACGCGCACCCGGGCCTCGGCCGGCATCCTCGCGATCGACCTCGCGACCGACGCCGCGAAGGAGGCGATCGAGAAGTCCGGCGTGCCCGCCGACCAGATCGACCTCGTGATCGTCGCCACCATCGGCAACGTGCAGCAGACCCCGTCGCTGGCTGCCGTGCTCGCGGACCGCGTCGGTGCGAATCCAGCGGCCGCGTACGACTCGAACGCGGCGTGCGCCGGATTCAGCTACGGCGTGACGCAGGCCGACGCCCTGATCCGATCCGGGGCGGCGCACTACGCCCTCGTGGTCGGCGCCGAGAAGCTCTCCGACCTCGTCGCCTCGGACGACCGCACGATCTCGTTCCTCCTCGCCGACGGCGCCGGTGCGGTGGTGATCGGCCCGAGCGACGAGCCGGGCATCTCGGCTCCCGTCTGGGGCTCCGACGGCTCGAAGGCGGGCGCTGTCGGCATGGATGCGACGCTCATCGACTTCCGCGAGGGCCGCTCCGGCTGGCCCGCGCTCCGCCAGGACGGCCAGGCGGTCTTCCGCTGGGCGGTGTGGGAGATGGCGAAGGTCGCGAAGGAGGCGCTCGAGGTCGCCGGCATCCAGGCATCCGACCTCGCGGCGTTCGTGCCGCACCAGGCCAACATGCGGATCATCGACGAGCTCGCCAAGCAGCTCGGGCTCCCGGAGTCCGTGCTCATCGGGCGCGACATCGAGACCACCGGCAACACGTCGGCGGCTTCGATCCCGCTCGCGACCCACCGGTTGCTGCAGGAGCATCCCGAGCTCTCCGGCGGCCTCTGCCTGCAGATCGGATTCGGCGCGGGCCTCGTGTTCGGAGCCCAGGTCGTGCGACTGCCATGAGAGCGCCTGCCATCGGTCTGGGAGCCTCGCCGACTAAGCTCTTCAGCGGTCGCTTTTCACACGTTCAGTAACCACCCCGCCTCACAAGGAGAACAGAAATGGCATTGTCCACCGAAGAAGTACTGGCCGGCCTGGCCGAGCTCATCAACGACGAGACCGGCATTGCGACGGACACGGTCGAGCTGGACAAGTCGTTCACCGACGACCTGGACATCGACTCGATCTCGATGATGACCATCGTCGTCAACGCCGAGGAGAAGTTCGACGTGAAGATCCCCGACGAAGAGGTCAAGAACCTCAAGACCGTCGGCGACGCAGTCAAGTTCATCACCAGCGCCCAGGGCTAGTACCGACGAGTGCGCCGCCGGTGGCCGCAGTTCCGGCCATCGGCGCCACTCGGGCAAGACCAGACACAGGGGAACGTGAAGCAGTGACCACAGCAACACCGAAGAAGATCGTCGTGACCGGAATCGGTGCGACCTCGCCCATCGGCGGCACCGCGCCAGAGTCGTGGGATGCCCTGCTCGCCGGCAAGTCCGGCGCGCGCACCCTCGAGCACGAGTGGGTCGCGAAGTACGAGCTGCCGACCACGTTCGCGGCCGAGGCCCTCGTGCGGCCCGAGGAGATCCTCGAGCGGCACGAGATCAAGCGGCTCGACCCGTCATCCCAGTTCGCCCTGATCGCGGCACGCGAGGCCTGGGCCGACGCCGGCGCCCCCGAGATGGACCCCGAGCGGCTCGGTGTCGACTATGCCACCGGCATCGGCGGCGTGTGGACCCTGCTGGATGCCTGGGACACCCTTCGAGAGCGGGGCGCGCGCCGCGTGCTCCCGACCGCGGTTCCGATGCTCATGCCCAATGCGGCCGCGGGCATCGCGATCTCCATGCACCTCAACGCCAGGGCGTTCGCGCGCACCGTGGCGTCGGCGTGCGCGTCATCCACCGAGTCGATCTCGAATGCGTACGAGCACCTGCAGCTCGGGCTCGCCGACGTGATCATCGCCGGTGGCACGGAGTCGGCCATCCACCCGATCACGGTCGCGGCGTTCTCGTCGATGCAGGCGCTCTCGCGTCGCAACGACGAGCCGGCGACGGCATCGCGTCCGTACGACATCTCGCGCGACGGATTCGTCATGGGTGAGGGCGCTGCGTGCATCGTGCTCGAGACCGAGGAGCACGCCCTCGCGCGCGGCGCGAAGATCTACGCCGAACTCGCCGGCGGTGCCGTCACGAGCGACGCGTACCACATGACCGCGCCCGACCCCGAGGGTCTCGGCGCCACGCGCGCGATGCGGATGGCGCTCGAGCAGGCCGGTGCGACCGAGGACGACGTCACCCACATCAACGCCCACGCCACGAGCACTCCGGTCGGCGACATCGCGGAGTACCACGCGCTCAAGGCCGTGTTCGGCGAGCGGCTCGGCTCGATCCCGGTGTCGGCGACCAAGGCCTCCACCGGGCACCTGCTCGGCGGCACGGGCGCGCTCGAGGCGATCTTCACGATCCTCGCGATCCAGAACCGCACCGCGCCCCCGACCATCAACCTCACCGAACAGGATCCCGAGATCCCGCTGGATGTCGTGACGTCGCCCCGCGACCTCGGCGAGGGACCGCAGCTCGCGATCAGCAACTCGTTCGGGTTCGGCGGGCACAACGCGGTGGTCGCGTTCCGCTCGGTCTGACGCGCTAGTCGCCGACGAACGCCGGAAGGCGGTCGAGGCAGTCGTTCCAGCCCTGCAGGTGGTTCGCGACCTCCTCGTCCGAGCTGAAGCGCTCGTGCACGATCTCGAGCCACGTCCCGGTGCCGTCCGGCGTCAGCCGGATCGTCACGAGGGTCTCGTCGTCGTCGTCATCCCAGCGCCAGGTCTGCACGAGCCGATCGATCGGCTCGACCGCGACGTACTCGCCGCCGAACGCCATACCGACCGACTCCGATGACACCCGGTACCGTCCGCCGACCCTGAGGTCGATGGAGACGACCGTGCCCCACGTGCCCGGCCAGAACCACGCGGCGAGTTCCTCAGGGCTCGTGAACGCCCGCCAGACGCGCTCGGGAGGCGCGGCGAGGGTTCGCGTCACGGTCAGCTCGGTCATGGGTTCTCCTCCAAGTGCCTCTGCTTTTCAAGATGGTCGGCGAGCGCGTCGATCCGCTCGTTCCAGAACTGCTCCTGCTCGGTGAGCCAGGATGCCGCGGCCGACAGCCCGCGCGGCACGAGCGCACAGCGGCGCACCCTGCCCTGCTTGTGGGTGCGCACGATGCCGGCGGATTCGAGGGATGCGACGTGCTTGCCGATCGCCGCCAGCGTCATGCCGAACGGCGCGCCGAGATCGCTGATGCTCAACGGTCCGCCCTGCAGTCGCGCGATCATCTCGCGACGGGTCGGATCGGCGAGCGCGCCGTACAGCGCGTCAAGACGCGGTGTGCCGGGTTCGATCGCCGAATGCTTTACCACACGGTAAAGTATTGCGGAGGATCAGCGGATGGTCAACCCCGCTTGTCGAGCAGTGCCCGGCACTCGTCGTGGATGCGGCACTCCTCGTCGTCGAAGAAGTCGACGACTTCGAGGTCGTAGAGGTCGATGAGCGCGGTGGCCTCGTCGATGAGGTCAGCGAGTTCCCGTTCGATGGTCTGCATTTCGTCTCCTGTCCGGCCGTGCAATGGAGCGGTGGTGCGGGTGGGCGCCCGAAAAATCCGCCCACCCGCCGTCGTGGTGAGTCTGTGAGCTAGCCCACCTTGTGGAGCCAGGTGACGGCGGTGGCCTCGCCGGCGTGACGGAACGCCTCGAGTTCGTCATCCCAGGCCTGGCCGAGGGCGAGGCGGAGTTCGCGGTGGAGTTCGAGGGCGTTCGAGCCCGCGACATCCATCGCGTAGCGCAGCCGGTCCTCGGGGATCACCATGTTGCCGACGGTGTCGGTCTGGGCGAAGAAGATGCCGAGGTCAGGGGTGTGCATCCAGCGGCCGCCGTCGGTGCCGAGCCCGGCATCCTCGGTGACCTCGTAGCGCAGGTGCTCCCAGCCGCGGAGCGCGGAGGCCAACTTGGCCCCGCTGCCGCGAGGGCCCTCCCAGTAGTACTCGGCGCGCTGGGCGGCCTTGAGCACCGGCTGGGTCTCCCAGGTGAAGTTGACGGCGCGTTCGAGCGCGCGGCCGGCGGCCCACTCGATGTGCGGGCAGAGCGCACGAGGAGCGGAGTGCACATAGAGCACTCCGCGAGCGATTGGTGCAGTCACGATCTTCTCCCGTTCCGTCAGGTGCGACTTCCCCATCGACCTGTGAACGGTGTGAACTGCGTGTTCGGTTGTGGAACCAAGTATCCATCACGAAGGCTCGGAATGACAAGGGTGTGATTACCGTGTCGTGGATGCGTGTCTAGACTCGTTCGAACGCCGAAACGCCCGAAGGAGCCACTGTGCGCATCGCCATCGTGAGCGACTTCTACCTCGACTACGTCGGCGGCATGCAGAGCTCGCTGCTCGAGCAGCGAGCGGCGCTCGAGGCGGCTGGTCACGACGTGCTGCTGATCTCCACGGTGCGTGGCGCGCGGCAGAAGGTCGTCGAGACGGCGAGTGGGCTCGAGATCAGGCCGGCCTATACGGTGCCCGGCGTCATCCTGCCGGTCGTCGGGGCCAGGAGGAAGCTCATCGCGACGCTCCGCGACTACCTCGAGCGCCACGAGGTCGACGTCGTGCACCTGCAGACCGAGTTCGGGCTCGCGCATGCTGCGACGTCCGCGGCGCGCGAGGCGGGCATCCCGGTCGTCCATACCATCCATACGTTCTACTGGCAGAGCACGGGCGCCTGGCAGCGGTTCGTGACGCCGATCCTGCGGGTCGGCCTGTCGAACGTCACCGGTCGCCGCATCACGCGACAGCACTTCACCGATCGCCCGAGCGACAACCTGCTGCGCAACCTCACGCTCGGGATGGCGCGGCGCGTCGACACTGTCGTCTCCCCGTCCGCGCACCAGGGCGCCGATCTCGCGGCCGCCGGCATCACCGTGCCGATCGTCGTCGTGCCGAATCCGATCGCACGCTCCCCGAGGCCGGCCGCCGTGCTCACGCCCGAGCAGGCGGCGAAGCCGAAGTTGCTCTGGGTGGCGCGGTGCGAGCCCGAGAAGCGCCCGCTGGTGTTCGCGGAGGCCGCGATCGCGGCGCTCGGCCAAGCGGAGTTCGAGGTGGACTTCGTCGGCGATGGCGCCCAACTCGAGGCGCTGCGAGAGCTCACGGCCGGGCATCCGCAGATCCGCGTGCACGGCAGCGAGCCGCACGAGCGGGTCGTCGAGCTGATGGATGCCGCATCCCTGGTCGCACTCACCTCCTACGGCTTCGACAACCAGCCGATGACCATCGCGGAGGCCTCGAGCCGCTACCGCGGGGTGCTGTACTGCGATCCGAACTTGCGCGAGGGTCTCAGCCACTCCGGATTCCTCACCGAGACTCCGGATGCCGCGTCGCTCACCGCCGCGATCGTGCAACTCGTGACCCACCCCGACGAACTCATCGCACTCTCCGAGGGCGCCCGGCTCGACTCCGTGACGTTCTCGGCCGCGACCTACGTCGAACGTGTGATGGCCGTGTACGCGGATGCCGCGGCGCGGCTCGCCGGCTAGCGGAGACCTCGGCGTTCGTCATTCGAAATTCAGGAGTTGAGGTCCGGCGCGCTCCGCACTGGCGCGGAATCGCGCGTGGCTCGCCGACACCGCCGCTCGTAACTCCTGAATTTCCCTTCGAGCGCACTCAGCACGGACGCGCGTGAATCCTGTCGCGCGTCAGTCGCTGAACGCGAACCAGCAGATGGCATTGCGGGCACGCTGATCCTCGAGCACGAGGTCGCGCACCTCGTGCGGGAGCTGGTCGCGCTGCCAGTCCCGTTCGGCGAGGCGAGCGTGCTCCCCGTCGGCGGGCGCGGCCGCGCTGGCGGCGCGGATCGCGTAGGCGGCCGCGCCAAGGTCATGGGCGGCGACGTGCGCAACTGCCACGGCCTGCCCGGCGGCGAGCGCTGCGAATTTTGCCGGCGTCGGGCAGTCCCTTGCCCGCAGCGTTCGCGACGAATGCTGCATCGTGGCACGCTTCATCGTCGCCTCGCCACGGATCCACGCGCGAGCCAGGACCAGGGCCTCGTGCGGACGGCGGTCATCCGGCGCCTCGCGCTCGAACAAAGAGCAGCACGCGCTCGGTGCACACGACAGCCCACTCGGCGAGCTGCCGGTGGTGCGCGTCGGTCAGGCTGCCGCCGCGACGGATCGTGATCAATCGAGAGTCGCGCAGGGTCGGAAGGATGGGCACGCCACCATCCTGCACCGCGGCCGTTAGTGCGCGCTCCGGGCTTCCTGCTCGGGTGACGTCGCGGGGACCTTCGCGGGCCGCCCGCGCCGCGGCACCTCGGTCTCCACCGGATACGGCTGCGCGGTCGCGAGCGCTGCCTCGCAGTGGTCGAGCCACGTGAGTTCCGCCGCGAGCGCGAGCGACTGGGCGTCCGCGATGAGGGACGCCGGCGCGGAGTTCGTCGCGGCGGCGTTGAGACGTGCGAGCGCTGCTGCGGTGACGGCACGCTGCGCGGCGATGAGTGTCGCGACATCCGCGCCCGGCAGGGTGAGCGCGAGCGCGAGCTTGGCCGCGAGCTCGTCGCGGCCGTCGCGTTCGACCGGAGCGACCAGCCACGCCGACGACTTCGGCGTGGCCCGCGTGGGTGATCGAGTAAGTCACGCGCCCGCCATCGGCCTCGTGCTGCAGGACGAGCTTGTCGCGCACCAGCCGGTCGAGGGTCTGGTACACCTGTCCGACGTTCAGCGGCCACGATCCCCCGGTGCGACGCTCGAACTCGGCCCGCACCTGGTGGCCGTAGCACGGTGCCTGATCGATGATCGCGAGCAGGCTCTGGCGGATGGTCATGATGGCTCAACGGTAGTCATTTGGCCGAGCCGTAGTCCTCGACGACCGCGATCTGCAGCGGGAACGACACGGGCGTGGCACCGAACAGCAGACGGCCGGCCTCGGCCGCGGCATCCCGGATCGCGGACGCAACCGCGTCGGCCTGCTCGGCCGGCGTGTGGACCACCACCTCGTCGTGCAGGAAGAACACCAGGTGCGGCGACTCGGCGAGCGGTGCGCCGTCGGACAGCGCGGTCAGCCGGTTGCGGATGCCCGCCATCCAGCACAGCGCCCACTCCGCCGCACTGCCCTGCACCACGAAGTTGCGCGTGAAGCGGCCCCAGCTGCGGGACTGGCTGCGGGACTGGCTGCGCGCGCGGTCCGCGGGAGAACCCCGTCCCGTGTCGACCGTCTCGCCGGCGTCCGGAGGGCCGTCGAGACTCACTTCGTCCTGCGCGCGAGCCCACGCTCCCGTCGGTTTCGGAGAACTGCGCCCGAGCGTCGTCGTGACGACCTCGCCGCGCTCCCCCGCCCTGGCCGCCAGCTCGACCAGCCCGATCGCCTTCGGGTACGCCCGCAGCAGCCTGGGCATGAGCCGGCCGCTGTCACCGGTGGTCGCGCCGTACATCGCACCGAGCATCGCGACCTTGGCCTCATCGCGGGTCTCGACCGCGCCGCTCGCGACGATGCCAGCGTAGAGGTCGCCCTCGCCCGCCTTCGCCATGGACTCGTCGCGCGCCATGCCGGTGAGCACGCGCGGCTCGAGCTGCGACGCGTCGGCCACCACCAGCCGCCAGCCGTCATCGGCGATCACCGCACCCCGCACCTGCTTCGGCAGCTGCAGCGCGCCACCGCCGTCGGACGCCCACCGCCCGGTCACCACGCCGCCGGGCACGTAGACCGGCCGGAACCGCCCGTCGATCACCCAGGTGTCGAGCCAGTGCCAGCCGTTCGCCGAAAGCAGCCGCGCAAGCTTCTTGTACTCGAGCAGCGGCTCGATCACCGGATGCTCCAGCCGCTGCAACTCCCACTTCGCCGTGGTCTTCACCCGCAGTCCGGCGTTGCCGAGCGCCTTGAGCAGGTCGATCGGCGAGTCCGGGTTGAGATCGGGCGCCTCGAGTCGCTCGCGAACCTCGACCGCGAGGGCCTGCAGCTTCGCCGGGCGCTCCCCCGGCGCCGGCTTCGGCCCGAGGATCTGCTCGAGGATGCGATCGTGCACGTCCACCCGCCACGGCAGCCCCATGAACGTCATCTCGGCGGCGATGAGGGCCCCCGCGGACTCCGCGGCGAGCAGTCGCGCCAGGCGGCCGGGCTCGTCGGCTCCCTCGAGCGCGGCCTGCTGCAGCCGGAACTCGGCGACGGGGTCGAGCACCTGCGCCGGAACGTCTTCGACGATTTCGAAGAGTGCGTCGTCGACCGTCTCGCGGGCCTGGGTGAACGGCTCGTCCCATCCATTCGGGTCGGCGGTAGCGAGGGTGGATGTCGCGGTCAGCGCCGAATTCCGCAGGATGATGTGACACAGCCGCAGGTCGTGGCACCGCGCGACGCGGACCCCGGCGCGCAGCAGCTCGGGATACCACCGCGTCGTGTCGTCCCACACCCAGCGGGGCTGCTCGGGCTCGCGGCGGGCGACGTAGGCGGCGACATCCTCGACCTGCTCGGTTGCTCCGTCGTCGTCAGTCGCGACGACGGAGCCGGCGGCCGTGCGGGTCAGGACGAGATGCACGACTCCAGTCTGCCGCCCGCAGGTGTCACGCTAGGCGGCCCTGGCCTCCGCTCGTTCCACGAGGTAGCGCGTGTACGCCGTGATGGTGAGGAACGTCGGGAAGTCCTCCTCGAGCGTGACCGCCCGGAACACCTCCGCGGCGTCGTCGAACCGGTCATCCGGCGTCCGCTCCACCGTCGCGAGCACGTGCTCGAGCTCGCGTTCGACGAGGGCGTGCGTGATCCGGTGGCCCTCGAGCGTCTCGGTGCGCTGGTGGATCCACTGCCAGAGCTGGCTGCGCGAGATCTCGGCGGTCGCGGCATCCTCCATGAGGTTGTCGATCGCCGCGGCACCGACGCCGCGCAGCCAGCTCTCGAGGTAGCGCACGGCGATCGAGACGTTCGCGGCAACGCCCGCATCGGTCACGGAGCCGTCGATCCGCAGGTCGATGAGGTCGGCGGCGGTCACCGTGCACGTCGTCGCGCAGGCGATCGACCTGGTTCGGCCGGTCGCCGAGCACGGCGTCGAACTCGGCCCGCGCGGTGTCGACGAGATCCGGATGCGCCACCCAGGTGCCGTCGAACCCGTCGCCGGCCTCCCGCCGCTTGTCCGCCGTGACCTCCTCGAGGGCCCGCTGCCGTGACCGCGGGGTCGCGCCGGTTCGGGATGAACGCGCTCATGCCGCCGATCGCGTGCGCGCCGCGCTTGTGGCACGTCTGCGACGAGCAGCTCGGTGTACGCCCGCATGAACGGCACGGTCATCGTGATCGTCGCAGCGGTCGGGCAGCACGAAGCTCGCCGCCGCGCCCGCGGAAGTTCTTGATGATCGAGAAGATGTAGTCCCAGCGACCGGCGTTGAGCCCGGCGCAGTGGTCGCGCAGCTCGTACAGGATCTCCTCCATCTCGAACGCGGCCGGGATCGTCTCGATGAGCACGGTCGCGCGGATCGTGCCGTGCGGGATGCCGAGCGCGTTCTCCGAGAAGGTGAACACGTCGTCCCACAGGCGCGCCTCGAGGTGGTTCTCGAGCTTCGGCAGGTAGAAGTACGGCCCGGTGCCGCGCGCGATGAGCTCCTTCGCGTTGTGGAAGAAGTACAGTCCGAAGTCGACGAGGGATGCCGACGCCGGCGACCGCGAGACCCGCCTGGTCGGTGTAGCGCAGGTGCTTCTCGACGAGGTGCCAGCCGCGCGGCCGCATGACGATGGTCGGCGTCGTCTCCCCCAGGCGGTACTCGCTGCCCGTCGTCGGAGGTGAAGTCGATCTGGCGGCGGATCGCGTCGTGCAGCGACAGCTGGCCGCCGATCACGTTCGCCCAGGTCGGGCTCGTGGCATCCTCCTGGTCGGCGAGCCAGACCTTCGCACCCGAGTTCATCGCGTTGATGGTCATCTTGCGATCGGTCGGCCCGGTGATCTCGACGCGACGGTCCTCGAGTCCCGGTCCGGCGCCGGCCACCTGCCAGGTCGGCTCCTCGCGGATGTGCGGCGGTCTCGGGCAGGAAGCGCAGGTCGCGGCCGTTGTCGATGTGCCGGCGCTGGTGCATCCGGGCATCGAGCCGCTCGTGCCGCCGGCCCGCGAACTGGTCGTGCAGCCGGGTGAGGAAGCGGAGCGCCTCCGGGGTGAGGATCTCGTCGAAGCGGTCGCCAAGGTCGGCGAGGATCTCGATTCTGGTCATGGTCATGGTCCTGTTCGGTGTCGTCGTGGTCAGTGGTGAACTGCGCGGTCTCGGTGCTCCCGACCAGCGCGAGGGTCTCGCTGGTCGGGGTTGAGCGCCGTGGCGATCCGGTCGAAGTAGCCGGTGCCGACCTCGCGCTGGTGGCGCGTGGCGGTGTAGCCGTCCGCTTCGGAGGCGAACTCGGCCTCCTGCAGGTCGACGTACGCGCTCATGTGACGCTGCGGTAGTCCGCTCGCCAGCGTGAACATCGAGTGGTTGAGGGCGTGGAACCCGGCGAGGGTGATGAACTGGAACGCGTAGCCCATGGCCGCCAGTTCGCGCTGGAAGGCCGCGATCTGGTCGTCGTCGAGGTGGCTCTTCCAGTTGAACGACGGCGAGCAGTTGTAGGCGAGCTTCTTGCCGGGGAACTCCTTGTGGATGCTCTCCGCGAACGTGCGCGCGAGCTCGAGGTTCGGCTTGTCCGACTCGACCCAGAGCAGGTCGGCGTACGGGGCGTAGGCGTGGCCGCGCGAGAGCACCGGTCTCGATGCCCGGTCCGGATCTCGGTAGAATCCCTCGGCTCGTGCGGTCGCCGGTGAGGAACGGGCGGTCCCGCTCGTCGACGTCGCTCGTGAGCAGGTCGGCGGCGAGGGCATCGGTGCGGGCGATGATGATGGTGGGCACGCCCGCGACATCCGCCGCGAGCCGAGCGGCGTTGAGCGTGCGGATGTGCTGGCCGGTCGGGATGAGCACCTTGCCGCCCATGTGCCCGCACTTCTTCTCGCTCGCGAGCTGGTCCTCCCAGTGCACGCCAGCGGCGCCGGCCTCGATCATCGAGCTGCATCAGCTCGTAGGCGTTGAGCGGTCCGCCGAAGCCGGCCTCGGCGTCGGCGACGATCGGCGCGAGCCAGTCGATTCCGGAGTCGGTGCCCTCGGCGTGCTCGATCTGGTCGGCGCGCAGCAGCGCGTTGTTGATGCGCCGCACGACCGCGGGCACCGAGTTGGCCGGGTAGAGGCTCTGGTCGGGGTAGGTCTGGCCGGACAGATTCGCATCGGCCGCGACCTGCCACCCGCTCAGATAGATCGCCTTGAGTCCCGCGCGCACCTGCTGCACGGCCTGGTTGCCGGTGAGCGCGCCGAGCGCGGCGCACCCACTCCGTCGTCCTCGTGGATGAGCTGCCACAGGTTCTCCGCACCGCGACGGGCGAGCGTGCGATCCTCCCGCACGCTGCCACGGAGGGCGACGACGTCCTCGGCGGTGTACTCGCGCTCGATGCCGTTCCAGCGCGCGTCGGTCTCCCACGCGGTCTCGAGTTCGGCGGCGGTCTGGGCTGTGTCGCCCGGGCGGGTGATCTGGCTGGTCATGGTGTGCTCCTTGGGTCGGTCCTCCTCGACTCTCGTTCCTGGAATCATGTTCTTCACCGGCATTCGCGACAGAATTCTCGGCATTCTTCTATTCCGTACAAGAAGTCGGCGTGCGAGACTGTGCGGATGGACCCGCTCGCGCTCGATCCGGCACAGGATGACGACATGCTCGATCTCCCTCACGATCGGCCGCCGCATCCGCCAGCTGCGCACCGACCGCGGCATCACGCTCGACGACCTCGGCGCCGCCATCGAGCGCGCCGCCTCGCAGGTCTCGGTGATCGAGAACGGCAAGCGCGAGCTCAAGCTCGGCGAGCTGCAGCGCCTGGCCCGGAGCCTCGGATGTCACGCTCGACGACCTGCTGAGCCCCGAGCCGCCGTCCAAGCGCGCGGCCCTCGAGATCGCGCTCGAGCGTGCGCAGCGCGGTCCGCTGTACGCGTCGCTCGGCCTGCCACCGCTTCCGGTGCGCAAGACGCTGAGCGACGACGCCATCGCAGACCATCCTCGGCCTGCACGACGAGCTGCAGCGCGTGCACCGGGAGCGCGCCGCCACCCCCGAGGAGGCCCGCCGCGCGAACACGGAGCTGCGCGACGCGCAATGCGGAAGCGGAACAACTACTTCGCCGAGCTCGAATCGACCGCCAAGGCGCTGCTCGATGCCGTCGACCATCCGGGCGGACCGCTGTCGCAGCGGGTCGCCTCGGACCTCGCGAGCCACCTCGGATTCTCACTCCACTACGTTGCCGACCTCCCCGGCTCGACGCGCAGTGTCACCGACCTGAAGCACGGCCGGATCTACCTGCCGGTCGGCCAGTCGACCGGAGCCGACCCGCGGACGACCCTGCTCCAGGCGCTCGCGACGCACGTCCTCGGTTTCGGCGAACCCAAGGACTACGCGGACTTCCTGCGCCAGCGCGTCGAGACGAACTACCTCGCGGCCGCCCTGCTCGTCCCCGAGCAGTCGGCCGTCGAGTTCCTCACTCGCGCGAAGGAGCATCGGGAGCTGTCGGTCGAGGACCTGCGCGACGCGTTCAGCGTGACCTACGAGACCGCCGCGCACCGGTTCACGAACCTCACGACCGAGCACCTCGGCATCCCGCTGCACTTCCTCAAGGTGCACGAGAGCGGCACGATCTCGAAGGCCTACGAGAACGACGACGCCGCGTTCCCGACCGATCGCGCTCGGTGCCGTCGAGGGACAGCTGGTCTGCCGATTCTGGAGCGCCCGACGCGTGTTCGACGTCGCGGACCGGTTCAGCCCCTACCACCAGTACACCGACAAGCCGGGCGGCACCTACTGGTGCACCTCTCGCATCCAGTCGACCACTCGCGGCGAGTTCTCGGTGAGCGTTGGCACACCGTTCGCTCACGTGAAGTGGTTCCGGGGGCGCGACACCGCGAACCGCGCGACCTCGACGTGCCCGGATGATGGATGCTGCCGCCGCCCACCCGCGGACCTCGCTCGCCGCTGGAAGCAGCAGTCCATCCCCAGCGCCCGCCTCAACAGCTCACTGCTGGCCGCTATGCCCGCCGGCATCTTCCCGGGCGTGGACAGCACCGAGGTGTTCGAGTTCCTCGAGATGCACTCCCCCGCCGAGTGATCACTCGGGATGCAGGGGCGTGCCGTCCTTCTTGAGCACCATCATCTCGCCCGCCTCGATCGGGATCGCGAACCGGTTCTGCTTCGGCGGTAGCGGGCAGTTGTAGTTGTAACTGAACGCGCACGGCGGCAGCACGCCGCGGTTGAAGTCGAGCGTGATCGTGCCGTCGGCGTTCGGTGCGACGTAGAGGAAGCGGCCGACGCTGTACGTCGAGTCGCCGTTGGTCGTGTCCGCGTAGACGATCTGCAGCGCGCGACCGGCCTTGAACGCGGCGAGGTTGTAGTCGACACCGTCCTTCGAGAAGGTGATCTCACCCGGGATGACCTCGTCGCGCGCCGAGCCCTCGTCCTTGAGGTGCTCGAAGCCCATGGTGGTGGCCTCCGGCAGTTCCTTCCAGGTGGCCGTGATGACCCAGGTCGGGTCGAACGGGAACACGCTGATGCTGCCGAACTCCTGGATCGCCTCGGAGTTGGCATCCCACACGCGCAGCCCGTACTCCCCGTCGGCGTTGCGGATGACGGTGCCGACCGTCGTCTCGTTGAAGACGAGTTCGCTCGGGGTGTCGCTGTCCGCGCCGAGCACGAGCGCCTCATCCTCGACGGTCACGCCGTCCACGACGATGCCGTCGTCGTAGTCCGCGAACACCGTCAGCCCCTTCTTGGCGGGCGCCCACTTGCCCGGCACTCCCCAGATGGTCTGCTCGGCGTCGATCCACTGGGTGTTCACGAGCGCGAGGTTGCCCTTGGGCTGCACGACGGCCAGTTCGCGGCGCTCGTGGTAGGTGGCGAACTGCTGTTCCGCCTCGGACGTCGGCTGATCGGTCATTGGTCCATCCTCGCTGAGATCACCCGATGCAACCGTGGATGACACGGGCCAATTCCACACGCGACATCCAGTGCCCCGGCGAGCGCCGACCCGCTACTGTAAGCGTCGACTCGCCGACTGGCGACCACCTTCTCGAACGGAGTACTCATGGACCCGATTACCTGGACCATCGGCGGTGTCGTCGGCCTCATCATCTTCATCATCACCGTCGTCTCGATCGTGAAGAACCCGAATCACGGCGGCGGCGGCAAGTTCGTCTGGATCCTGGTCGCGTTCTTCCTGTCGGTGCTCGGCTCGATCCTGTGGCTGCTCTTCGGCCGCGGACGCGTCGCGAAGTAGTCGCACCACAGCACGTCGCGCGAGGAAACACGTTCGCGGGCCCGGGGTCGACGCCGATACAGTTGGATCGACCCCGGGTACCGCTGGGGACAGTGATCTTCTAACCAACCGGAGGAATCCATGTCTGACTCGACTCGTCGCGGGGGCAAGCCTGAGAAGGCGTTCGGCGGCGCAGGCAAGAAGCTCGGCGGAGACGACAAGGCCACGGCCGGCGTCGACGGCGCCGCTCAGCGGGCCGCAGCAGCGAAGGCCGGCCTCGAGGCCGCGAAGCGCGCTGAGGCCGCCAAGGCGGGCATCGCGGCAGCCAAGGCCGCCAAGAAGGTCAAGGCGCCCGGCCTCGCGGTCGACGGCACCTGGGGCAACGCGACCACGTCGGCGCTGCAGACCTACCTCGGCGTTCCGGCGGATGGCGAGCTCGGCCCGGTCACGATCAAGGCCCTGCAGACGCACATCGGCGCTCCCGCCGACGGCGAGCTCGGCCCGGTGACGATCGGCATCCTGCAGGACGTGCTGCACATCGGCCGCGACGGCGTGCTCAACGCACCGACCATCGCTGGCCTGCAGCAGACCCTCGTGGACGGCTCGCTCTAACCCACGCACATCCGAACGGGTGAGCGGCGCATCTCGCGCTGCTCACCCGTTCGGTCGTTCCACGGCATGATGAGAGCCATGCGGCAATGGCTCCTCCTCGGCGGTGCGATCCTGACCGAGGTCTCCGGGTCGTTGTCGCTCAAGGCTGCGCTGACGCATCCCGGCTTCTACGCGATCGTCGTGGTGGGTTACGTCACCGCGTTCGTGCTGCTCTGGCTCGCCCTGCGCGACGGGATGCCGGTGGGTGTGGCCTACGGCATCTGGGGCGCGGTCGGCGTGGCGCTCACCGCGGTGCTGTCGATGCTGATCTTCGGTGAGGCGCTCACGCCGGTCATGCTCCTCGGCATCGGACTGGTGATCGCGGGCGTGCTGTGCGTCGAGTTGGGGCGGCATCCACGATCCAGGTCGCGTTCCACGTCGCCGGCGCCGACCGAGGACGCGGGATGATCGGGTGGCTGTTCCTCGCGGGCGCCATCGCGATGGAGGTGACCGCGACGATGTCGCTGCAGGCGAGTGTGAAGGGTCCGAAGGTCTGGTACGTGCCGGTGGTGATCGGGTACCTCGCATCCTTCACCCTGCTGTCCTTCACGCTCGGCGCGGGAGTTCCGCTCGGGGTCGCCTACGGCATCTGGACCGCGATCGGCGTCGCGGTCACGGCCGTGCTCGGCAAGTTCCTGTTCAAGCAGCCGTTCACGTGGCTCATGGCGCTCGGCATAGCGCTCATCATCGGCGGCGTGCTGCTGATCGAGACCGGTCAGGTGCACTGAGCACCGGGCGCACCGAGCAGATGTCGAGAAGCGCCCGCGCGCAACGGCTGCGAGCATGGATGCAACGAAAGGAACGGACATGGCCCCCAAGAGCGAACACGAGACCTTCTCCAAGGAGGAGCGCGCGGCGATGCGCGAGCACGCCAAGGAGCTCAAGACCAATGCGCTGGCCGAGACCGCGGCCGCGGCGGTGGCGGAGAAGATCGCCGAGCTCAGCGGCAACGACCGGAAGGTCGCCGAGGCGCTCGATGCGATCGTGAAGGAGCATGCACCCGACCTCGCGCCCAAGACCTACTACGGCATGCCCGGCTATGCCCGAGACGGCAAGGTGCTCGTGTTCTTCCAGGCGGCCTCGAAGTTCGGAACGAAGTGGGGCACCGTCGGCTTCCAGGACAATGCCAACCTCGGTGACGACTCGATGTTCGCGTCGTCCTACGGGTTCACCGATTTCACCGACGCCGACCGCAAGAAGCTCGCCGCGCTCGTGAAGAAGGCGGCGAACTAGGCCAGACTGAGCCACATCGCCACCTGCCTCGCATCGACCGGGATCGACTCCCTTCCGATCTTCGGCGTCGCTGTACTCCTGCTCGTCTGCGGGACTCTGGCCGTCGCCCGCAGGCGACGTGCGCGGCAGCGCTCGGGCGCTCCGGGGATGCTGGTCGTGGCGCTCGCGGTCACGGTGCTGCTCGTCGGCGCGGCTGTCGTTCCCGCATCCACCGCCTCAGCGGCGGAGACGGAGTGTCCGGCCGCGATCCTGCCCGATCGCGAGGTGACGGTCATGAGCGGAGACATCCCGCTGGCGGGCAGCTATCGCGGTCCGGCTGACCCGTCGGCCGGCCTCGTCCCGGCCGCCGTCATCATCGGCGGCACCGGCGCGATCGATCGCAACGGCAACATCGCGACCATTCCGATGGAGGAGTACCGCTGGCTCGCCGACCTGCTGAGCGCTCAGGGCATCGCCTCGATCCGCTACGACAAGCTCGGCACGGGTGCGACCGGTCTCGGGCCGTTCGCGTCCGATCCGGCGGCCATGCTGCCGCTCAGCTACGACGAACTGCGCGTGCAGCCCGCCCGTGACGCGATGTCGTTCCTCGCTTCGCAGCCCGGCATCGATGCGACCCGACTGATCGTGATCGGCCACAGCGAAGGCGGCGCGGTCGCGCTCATGATCGTGGATGATCCGGGCAGCGCTCCCGCCCCGGCCGGACTCGCACTCATCGAACCCGCCTACACGCACATCCTCGATGTGCTCACACGGCAGCTCGCGGACCAGATGGTGACCGCCGTCGCCGACGCCACCATGACGTCGGGTGATGCGGCCACCCTTACGTCCTGGATGCTGGCGGGCGTCGACGAGATCCGGTTCGGCAGCGCTCCATTCCCGCCTCCCGGACCGCTGCCGGTCCCGGGCGCGACCGGGTTCACCTCCGACATGCAACTGACCATCGCGGGCAACATCTACGGCACGGATCCCGCCGAGATGGTGATCACGCACGCGTTCCGCACGCTCTACGGGCAGGGCTACGACGACATCGATCCCGCGACGCTCGCGCAGGCCGTCACGATCCCCACCCTCATCACGTGCGGCGCCAGGGACTTCAACACGCCCTGCGGCGACGGCAGCCCGGCGTCGGGCGTGCTCGCCCTCGCGAACGCCTTCCCACCCGGAGTCGCGAGGTTCGTCGAGCTGCCGGGCACCGTCCACATCCTCCGGGACATCGGTGACGACGAAGCCCCGACGTTCACCGACCAGATCGCCTACCCGTTCTCGACAGTGCTCGACGGCGAGTTCAGCGCGTTCGTCGGCGGATTCCGCTAGGCGGAGGCGACCGCGGGCTTGCGGAAGAACCCGCCGCGGGCATTCCCGATCGCCCACACCGCGACCGCCAGGGCGAAGAAACCGACGAGCATGAGGCCGCAGAGGGCCGCGACTCCGCCGTAGCCGCCCGACGCCTCCGGGTTGAAGAACGGGTACGGGTAGACGCCGTCGATCGCGCCCCGGACCACCGAGAAGATCGAGTAGACGGCCGGCCAGATCATCCACAGGAAGACAATGCGGAACGGCAGTCGGTTCTTCGGCGGCCAGATCAGCCAGTCGACCACGCCGGCGATCGGCAGCACGAAGTGCAGCACGATGTTGACCCACGGCAGCAGGTCGCCGAGGTCGACGTCGCGCAACAGGGTGTTGAAGACGATCCCGACGAACGCGATGTACACGACTGCGGCACCGCGGAGCCCGGTGTCGGTCTGCGTCGGCGCCTTCGTGTCGGTGATCAGGCGCAGCGCCGAGACGATGAACACGACGCTGATCATGATGTTCGACAGGTTCGTGAAGTACGTGAAGAAGTTGAAGACGCTGTAGCCCTTGGTGATGTGCACCACGAGCTGCACGATCACCGCGGTGAGCGACAATGCCGCGAAGAACAATCTGAAGGCGATGGCAGCACGGCGACTCGTCATGCCAGCAATCTAGCGCCTAGATCCGCTCAACCGCCGACGCCCACACCCACGCCCGGTGCTCTCCCCCGCCCGGAACCTTCCACACGATCGCGACCACCCGTTCGGTCCACCGCCAGGCTTCCGCGTCGACCCTCAGCGGCACGTCCCCGTATCGCACCCATGCCCGCACGGGCACGGGCGCCGGCGGGATCGTCAGCGCGTACCGCTCGAGTTCGAGCTCGACCGACTTGAGGTTCGACGGACTCCGGTCACGCACGATGGCCTGCAGCGCGCGATCATCCATGCGCGCGTCGATCGCGTCGGCGTACCGCTTGTTCGTGCCCAAGGTCGGGTCAGCTCCTCGTGGATGTCGCGGCAGCCGGCCTTGCCAATCGGGAGTGTATTGCGCCCAACCGACCTAGCCTTGGCCTCATGGCCCTGTGCACTTGCTGCTTCATCACCGCGTTTCCCGGCAGCGTCTCGCACACCGAGCGTCCCGTCGCGGTCTGCGACGCCTGCGCGCCGCACTACGGCGATCTCGCGAAGACCACCGCGGCGCACGGTCCGATGATGGAGCGCTATCGCGACCAGAATGCCCAGGTGCTCGAGCGTCTGGATGACACGGTCGTGGCGGTCACCGCCGAGCGCGATGCCGCCGTGGCCACGGCCGCCCAGCTCACGGCCGCCGTCGCATCCAACTATCTGGATCGTCCGGATGGTGATGTGCAGCGCATCATCGAGAGTGCCGTGATCGACGAGCTGAAGCTCGACGCCACCCGAGCGCGCCGGGCACGTGACCTGACCATGGCGGCGGTCGGGCGCATCCTCGACCTTCATCACGAAGCCGGCAGCGTGTGCTCGTGCGGCAAAGCCGTGCGCGACTGCCCCGAGTACCAGGCGCTGGACGCCATCAGGGCGCCATACCTGCAGTGGGAGCGGCGCAGATAGCCTCAAGCAACACCCGCGCGCAACGCTGGAGACCGCCCGACTACATCAGTTCGCGCACCTCCTGCGCGCATCGGCATGCCACGGCGATCTTGGTCGCCCACAGCTCCGCGGACGCCCGGTCGGGCAGGTCCAGCACGGTCACGCCGCCGTTCAGTCGCGACCCCGGGTAGGTCTCCGCGCGAACGGTTCCGTCCCCGGAGACCAGCACGGGATCAACGCTCTCGTCGATACCTCCGGCGAACATCAACACCCCGGCTGCTTTGGCCTCGTCCACGACGGCGTTGGCATCGATGCCCGCCTGCACGAACTCTTCGTCGGAGAGAACCATTGCTTCTGAGGGAAAGGTGATCATGTAGTACGTCATGTACACAGCGTACACATTGCTGCAGCGGCGGACACCGGACGGTTCGTCCCGGTGTCCGCCGTGGTTGACTCTCGCCGCGAACCGTCCGAGTCCGCTACGCCGACACGTGCTGTCGGGAATCGGCCGTGACGGCGGCGGCGGACGTGCGACGCCAGGTCCAGGCGGAGCGAAGGATGAACGCCAGGATCAGCACCTCGATCCCGATGGTGAGGCCGTAGTAGAACGCCCAGTCCCAGGACGCGCCTGCCGCGTTGAACACCATGACGGGGATGTACACCGCTGCCACGATGAGGTTCGTCGTGCGATTGGCCCGTGCGGGCAGCGCCAGCGAGAGCAGTACCATCAGCGCCGGGATCGCGATGACCGCGAAGAAGACGGACATCAACGTTGCGCTGATCTCGAACGCGAAGATGGTGCCGCCGCGGATCTCGTCGATCTCGCCGGGCTGGTACAGGTGGAAGTAGTCGATGTAGATGACCAGGAACATCAGGCTGGTCCAGGCTGCCGCGAGCTTGGCCTGCACGGGAATCCTTGGGGCGTCGAGTTGGGTCGGGGCGTTCGGCTGGATCATTGGTCGTCTCTTTCGTTAGGGTTCGTACACTGTACGAGTACGGTGTACTATGACTCGTACGCTGTACGATTGTCAAGCCAGCCACGAGAGCAGGAGACCCGTGTCCGCGAACGAACCACCCCAGGTCGCGTCGGAGGGCGGGCTGAGTACGCAGCGCGTAGTGCGCGAGGCCGTGCGACTCGCCGACCGCGAAGGCGTCGACGGGCTGAGCATGCGCCGGCTGGCCAGCGAGCTCGGCGCCGGCGCGATGTCGCTCTACCACTACGTCGCGAACAAGGAAGCGCTGCTGGACGAGATGATCGACGTCGTATTCGACGAGATCGAGCCGCCCCCCGTCGAGCCCGACTGGCAGTCGGCGATGCGGCGGCGGGCAGTCTCGGCACGACAGGTTCTCGCTCGGCACCCGTGGGCGATCGGGCTCATGGAATCGCGAACGTCGCCGGGGCCCGCGAACCTGCGCCACCACGAGGCGGTCATCGCGTGCCTGCGCACTGCGGGGTTCTCCGTTGCGATGGCCACGCACGCCAACTGGTTGCTCGACAGCTATGTCTACGGCTTCGCCCTTCAGGAGACCGGCCTCCCGTTCGACACCGCCGAGCAACTCGCCGACATGGCCGAGCACGTCTATCTGCCCCAGCTCCCGCCGGACCAGTTCCCCTATCTCAATGAGTCCGCCGCGGCGCTCCTCGCCGCCGGCTCGGGCCCGGCGGAGGAGTTCGACTTCGGCCTCGACCTCATCCTCGCCGCCCTCGAGCCGCTGAGGACGTCCGCATAGGGATGCGACGCGCGGTGGGGCGGACGGGACTTGAACCCGTGACCGACGGATTATGAGTCCGCTGCTCTAACCGGCTGAGCTACCGCCCCTCAGCTCGCGAACCGCGAGCCGGCGGACGAACCGCCGGGGTTCAGGTTACCGTCCCCCGGCCGGTCGGTGCGGATCGACAGCCTCGAACGCCGGAGCGAATCGCAGGGCGCCGCGCGCCCGTAGATCTGCGGGTCGCCGATCAGGGCACGTCCCGCCCTGCGTTGCCGCAACTCGTCGTCGGAGGCTACTCGGACGCCTTCGACGTGCCCGTCATGGCGGCGACATCCACCGGTTCATCGCGGTAGAGGCTCTCGAAGATGTCGAGCGTCGTCTCGATGTCGTGGGTCTGGGCGATGCGCAGCGACTCCTGCTTGAGCTTGAGCAGCTCGGCGTGCGGCAGCTCGAGCACCGTGGTGAGCTTCGCGGCGAGGTCGTCGACGTCGCCGGGCGCGAACAGGTAGCCGTTCTCGCCCTCGTGCACGAGGTGCGGCAGCGCCATCGCGTCGGCCGCGACGATCGGCAGTCCGCTCGACATCGCCTCGAGGGTCGCGATCGACTGGAGCTCGGCGATCGACGGCATCGCGAAGACCTTGGCGCGGTGCAGTTCGTCCTTCTTCTGCTCGTCGGTGACCTTGCCGGTGAAATACACCCGGTCGGCGACACCGAGCACCTTCGCGAGGTTCGCGAGGGCGCCCTCCTGGTCGCCGAAGCCGACGATGCGGAGCTTCGCGTTCAGCTTGGGGTCGAGCTTCGCGAACGCACGGAGCAGCTTGTCGATCTGCTTCTCGTGCACGACGCGGCCGACGAACAGGATCGTGTTGTCGGCCTTCTCGGTCAGGTCCGGGGTGTACTCGTGGGTGTTCACCGCGTTCGAGATCGCGAGCACCGGGCGCACCGACGTGTTGTTCTCGAGGAACTCGGCGGCCTTGCGGGTAGGAGTCGTGACGGCGTCGGCGCGCGAATAGGAGCGCGCGGCGGCATCCCACGCCAGTCCGATCGCCCAGCGCTGCATGAACTTGGGGATCAGGGTGTACTCGAGCAGGTTCTCGGGCATGAAGTGGTTCGTGCCGACCAGGCGGATGTTCCGCTCGTTCGCCCCGATGGAGAAGCCGCGCCCCGTGATGATGTGCGACTGGAAGTGCACGACGTCGGGCTTGACGAGATCGAGGATCTTCGCGGCGTTCTGCTTGATCCGCCACGGGATCGCGAACCGCAGCCACGGCTGCGGATACCAGCGCCAGCTGTAGATGCGCCAGACCGGGAAGGTGACCCCGTCGTGCGTCTCGAGCTGCTTGCCGGTGAACTTGTTCGAAGTGGATGGCGCGACCACCTGCACATCGTGTCCCCGCTCGAGCAGCCCCTTCACCAGGTTGAGCTCGAACGTCACCGCCCCGTTGACGTCGGGCGCGAACGTGTCGCAGACGACGAGGATCCGGAGGCGGGGCTTGCCTTCGTGCGGTGAACGTCGTGGAGCAGGCGTCACGGTGTCCCTAGGTGAGGAAGAAGAAGTCATACGGGATGTTCGGAGCAGTCGCCCTAACCTACCCCAGCGGCTTCTCGAGCGAATCGTTGACGCGCAGCTGCGGATGATGGCGCGCAAGCGCGAGCACGCCCCAGACCGCCACCGCGCCCGCCGCGAGGAACACCAGGATCGCCCAGAACGGCACCTGTCCCGCCTCGCCGAGCACGATGATCCCGATCAGCACCGCCACGAGCGGATCGATGACCGTGAGCCCCGCGACGACGAGGTCGGGCGGCCCCGATGCGTACGCGGTCTGCACGAAGTAGCTGCCGAGCAGCGCCGCGACGATCAGCGCGGCGATGCAGCCCAGGAGCAGCCACTCACCACCGCTGACGATGTCGGTGAACGCAAGGGTCTTGATTCGGTCGATGACCACCTTGGCGAGCGTCGCCACGAATCCGAACAGCACGCCCGCGCCGAGGATGTAGAACATCGCGCCGATCCGCTTGCGCAAGGTCACGAAGAGCACCGCGAACGCCACGAGGATCGCGCCGAGCAGGATGAGCACGACGGTCAGCTGCAGTTCCGTGATCGCCGGTGACTGCGCGAACAGCGCGGCGACGGTGACGAAGACCGCCACGCCGCCCACGCACATGACGATCGCCTGGATCGACTTGCGATCCAGTTTGGTCTTGGTGAGCCGCGCGTTCAGGATCGACGTGATCACGAGCGCGAGCGCGCCGACCGGCTGCACGACGAGGATGGGCGAGAGCGTCAGGCTCGAGAGCTGGAACAGGATCGCGAGCCCGAGCATCACGGTGCCGATCACCCACGCCGGTCGTGCGAGCAGGGCGAGCAGCGAACGGATGCTGAGCCCCGCGGTCTGCTGGCCGCGCAGCTGCTCCATGCGCTCGACGCCCTTGTGCTGGAACTGGGCCCCGAGGGCGAGGAACACCGCGCCGATGAGGGCGAGCGGGATGCCGGCACCGGCGATCTGCGGAAGGGTGATCTGATCCAGGGCGTCGGTCAGGTCGCTCAGCGGCAGCACCCGTCGAATCTACCTGCTCGTGCCCCGATATTCTGTCTGAATGGCCGTACGAGCGATCCGCATCACGGGCGATCCCGTGCTCCACTCGCGGGCCGCCGAGGTCTCCACGTTCGACGCCGAACTGCACGATCTCGTCGAGGACATGTTCGAGACGATGCGCGAAGCGCCGGGGGTCGGCCTCGCCGCTCCTCAGGTCGGCGTGCCGCTGCGCGTGTTCGTCTACCACTGGACCGACGACGACGGCGTGCTCTGGCACGGCGCCGCCGTGAACCCCGAGCTGTGGATCACGCCCGTGCCATCCGGCGATCCCGACCCCGACGACGAGTCGGAGGGCTGCCTGTCGATTCCCGGCGAACGCTTCCCGCTGCGACGCGCCGAGCGGGCGACCCTCAAGGCCGTTGACGAGAACGGCGCCCCGTTCGAGGTGGCGGCCGAGGGATGGCTCGCGCGCATCTTCCAGCACGAGTTCGACCACCTCGAGGGCACCCTCTACGCTGACCGTCTCGGCTCCAAGGACGGCCGGCAACTCGAGAAGATCGTCCGCAAGCGCTGGGGCGGCGACGACGAGTCGTGGATGCCGGGCAAGGAGCACCTCGAGGAGTAGCGCGTCCTCCTGGCTCTACTTCGGCAGTTCCTTCGGCCCGTTGCCGCCCAGGTGACTCGATCCGAGCGCGGACGTTGCGTGCGGCACCACCTTGGGCTTGAACACGGGCACCCTGCCGCGCACGAGCTCGCCGGGCGCGACCTCCGGCACGGTCGTGCCGCGGCCGAGCAGGTTCGTGATGCCGACGACCACGGCGACGAGCGCGGCCGCGAGCACGGGGATCCCGGCCGGCAACCAGGGCGTCAGCACCGCCGCCACGACGGCGGCGGCGATCGCGACGACCACGGGCTGGAGCTGCCTGAGCCTGGGCCACACGAGTCCGAGGAAGGCTGCGGCGGCCGCAGCATCCAGGCCGTACTGCCGCACGTCGCCGATCAGGTCGCCGATGAGCGCGCCGACGAGCGACATCACGTTCCAGCCGATGAAGATGACGATCCCGGTCCACCAGAAGCCGGCGCGCTGTGCTGCGCGGTCCTTCTGCGCCGTGGCCACCGCCGTGCTCTCGTCCACGGTGAGATGCGCCGCGAGGATGCGCTTGGGCCACGGGCCGCCGATGATCGGCGCCATCCGGATGCCATAGAGACCGTTCCGGATGCCGAGCAGCGACGAACTCGCGATCGCCGCCGGCCACGCCGCGAGCCCTCCGCTCGCGAGCACGCCGATCACCGCGAACTGCGACCCGCCGGAGAACATGAGCACGCTCATCGCCACCGTCTGCCACACGCTGAGCCCGGACGCGACCGCGAGGGCACCGAACGAGATGCCGTAGGCCGCGACTGCGAGCCCCACGCTCAGGCTCTGGCGGATCGCGGCACGGATGCTGCCGCCCGCCGCCACTACGACCAGCCGAAGAACAGGCGCAACAGGGCCGCGGTCGCTGCTGCGACGACGATCACGACGATGAACGGCACCTTGAGCGCGAACAATCCGCCGGCGAGCAGCACGGCGGGCACGCGGGCGTCCACGACGATGTCGCCGCCGCGCTCGAGCGTCTGCACGGCGATGAGCGCCGAGAGCAGCGCGACCGTGAGCAGGTTCGACACCCGCGCGGGCGTCGGACGCTGCAGCAGCGACTGCGGAACGAGATAGCCGGCGAACTTGAGCGCGAACACCGCGATCGCCGACAGCAGGATGAGATTCCAGATGGTCATGCGTCCTTCTCTCCCAGTGCCGGGTCGGTGAGGGGCGGGTCGGGCAACGCGACATCCTTGCGGCCCAGCCAGTTGGTGATGCCGACGACGATCGCGATGACGGCAGCGGCGAGCACGGGGATCCCGGGCGGCAGCCACGGCGTCAGCACGGCCGCGACGACGGCGGCGGCGATCGCGACGACCACGGGCTGGAGCTGCCTGAGCCTGGGCCACACCAGGCCGAGGAATGCTGCGGCGGCCGCAGCATCCAGACCGTACTGCCGCACGTCCCCGAGCGCGTCACCGATGAGCGCGCCGATGAGGGTCGTGAGGTTCCAGCCGAGGTAGATGATCACGCCGGTCCCCAGAAGCCCGCACGACGCTGCCGCCGGGTCGGTCTGGGCGGTGGAGACGGCCGTGGTCTCGTCGATCGTCCAGTGCGCGGCGAGGAGGCGCTTGGGCCGCCACGCGCGCCGAGGATCGGCGCCATGAGGATCGAGTACAGCGACAGGCGGGTGCCGAGCAGGGTCGAGCTCGCGATCGCCGCCGGCCACGCGGCGATCCCGCCGGTCGCGAGCACGCCGATGAGGGCGAACTGCGATCCGCCGGAGAACATGAGCACGCTCAGCACGCAGGTCTGCCAGATGTCCAATCCGGCGGCCACCGAGAGGGCCCCGAACGAGACGCCGTACGCGGCGACCGGCACCCCGACGCTGAAGGCCTGGCGGATGGCACTGCGCACTTCGGGACTGTGCCCTGCGTCACTGCGCGCCAACGACGAATCTCCCTCCAGGCCGGGTGGCCCAGAGGGAGACTCTATCGTTCAGCTGGCGGTGCCTTCGCGGGCCACTAGCGAGGCTGCGGCCCCTGCGGAGCGTTGGCCCGGAGCACCTCGAGACGAGCGCGGTACTCCTTCTCGTCGATGTCACCCTGGGCGAAGCGCTCGGCGAGCGAGGCCTCTGCGGCGCGGGCCGAGTTCATCTGGTGGCCCCACGGTCCGTAGCCGCCGGCCCAGGCGTTCCGGCGCCAGCGGCGTCCGGCCAGCGAGATGATCAGGATGATCAGCCCGATCCAGAACAGCGGGATGAGGAAGAACAGGAAGCCGAAGCCTCCTGCGAATGCACCGCCAACGTGGGCGGCAACGGTGGAGAGTGCGAGTGCGGTCACGGTCTGTGTCCTTTGTCTGGTTCACGATCCCGGGTGGGACCTTCTGCTACCAGCCTCGCCGGGCCGCCCGATCCGCGAATCTGCCCAGCGGTGTCTCTCGACTACTCCCGGAGGATGCAGTGGATGACTCGGGTCTACTCCGAGCGCCCCGGCGCCACCAACCCGGTCTCGTACGCGATGACGACGAGCTGCACCCGATCGCGCGCGAGGAGCTTCTGCATGATGCGGGAGACGTGGGTCTTCGCCGTGAGCGGGCTCAGGAACAGCGACCGGCCGATCTCGTCGTTCGTGAGGCCCTGGCCGACCAGAGCGAGCACCTCGCGCTCGCGCTCGGTGAGCGGGTCGAGCACGGCCGTGTCGGGCACGTCGCGCAGCACGCCGCCGATGCGCTCGAGCAGGCGCCTGGTGACACCGGGGCTGAGCAGGGCGTCGCCGTCGGCCACCACGCGCACCGCCCGGATGAAGTCCACGGGTTCGGTGTCCTTCACCAGGAATCCGCTCGCTCCGGCGCGGATTGCGCGAGCGACGTACTCGTCGAGCTCGAAGGTCGTGACGATCACGATGTGGGTGCCGGCGAGCGCGGCATCCGCGGCGATCTGCTCGGTGGCCCACAGTCCGTCGCCGTCGGGCATGCGGATGTCCATGAGCACGACATCCGGCTTGGTCGCCCGCACGAGCGCGAGGGCCTCATTGCCGGTGCCGGCCTCCCCCACGACCTCGATGTCCGGCTCGGCCTCGAGCAGGCTGCGGAACCCGGCGCGGATGAGCTGCTGGTCGTCCGCGAGCGCGACCCGGATGACGCGATCGCCGCTCACGCCGACCCCTCCCGAACCGGGATCCGCACGATGACCTCGGCTCCCCCGGACGGCGACCGCCCGGTGTCGAGCGTGCCGCCGAGCAGCTCCGCACGCTCGCGCATGCCGGTGAGCCCTCGGCCCGCCTCGGTGTCGGCGAAGCCCGAGCCGTTGTCGTCCACGGAGATCAGATACGCACCGTCCTCGATGCCCACGTCGACGGATGCCCGCGTCGCCCCGGAGTGGCGCAGCACGTTGGTGAGGGACTCCTGCACGATCCGGTAGATCGCGAGTTGCACGGGCTTGGGTGCGGCCGCGAGGGTTGCGTCGTCGGGGTCGATCGAGCTCGTGACATCCAGCCCCTGTGCGGCGACGCCCGAGACGAGGGCGGGCAGCCGCGAGAGGTCGGGTTCCGGCACGAGGGGCGCCTCGGGGTCGCGGCGCTCGTCGCGCAGCACGCCGAGCACCGACCGCACCTCGTCGAGGGCGGTCTTGCTGGTCTCCTTGATGCTCGCGAGCGCCTCCCTGGCCTTCTCGGGCTGCTGCTCGGCCAGATGCAGGCCAACGCCCGCCTGAACGTTGATCTGGCTCAGGGAGTGCGCGAGCACGTCGTGGAGTTCGCGGGCGATGCGCACGCGCTCGGCCTGCACCTCGCTCACCTTGCGCTGCGCGTACTCGCGGCGGTACTCCTCGTAGTGCTCACGGCGCGTGCGCACCGCCTCGCCGAGTCCGAGCACGATGAGGATGCCCAACGTCGTGAACGCGATCCTCCCGGGTGGCAGGTCGATGCCCATGATCGCCGCGAGCACGAGGGTCGCGACCCACGCGACCGCGATCGAGACCCAGGCCCAGATGCGGGCTCCGCGCACGATCGCACCGCCGATCGCGAACGCGAGGGCGATGTAGGGCGGTCCAGAGTTCGGATCGGCGAGCAGGATGTCGGCGGCCGCCGCAGCCGCTGTGAACGCCACGACGGGGCCAGGCAGCTTCCGCGCGAGCAGCAGCGAGGCGGGTCCCACGATCGCGAGGGCGAGCGTGACGGCCACCTGCCACATCGGGCGCTCGTGGAAGCGCAACAGCCACAGCGCCCCGCTGAGCTGGATCGCCAGCGAGACGATGACCGGGATCCACAGTCGGGCACGGGCCGGCATGCGGTACCCGGGCGGTCGACCGCCCCACGCCTCCCACTTGCGCTCGTTGTGCCAGCGCCGGGTGCGCTCCCAGTCCTCGCGGGTCCAGCGCGGCGGAGCGGACGGAGCGGGCATGCGTCGATCGTATGCCGAGCACGGGCGTGACCGCGTCGGCCCTACGGCGGCGGGCGGGTACTCCCGGAGGAGTACGCCGTGGGCGGACCCGCAGGCGGGTTGATCTGAGAATTCAGGAGTTACGGGCGCTCGCGCGCGACTTCCCGCTCACTGGCGCCCTTGGCTCCATCAACGACTCGACAACTCCTGAATTTCCAACGGCGGCGCGCGCTCGGGGAGAATACGCGAGTGGATCATCCGCCAACCTGCCCCTGCGGCAGCGGCGCGTCGTACGGCGCCTGCTGCGAGCTCGTGCACCACGGGCGTCCGGCGGCAACGGCTGAGGCCCTCATGCGCTCGCGATTCTCCGCGTTCGCGCTCGGGCTCAGCGGGTATCTGCTGGAGAGTTGGCATCCCTCGACTCGCCCGACGAAGCTCGATCTCGCGGACGATCTCCAGTGGCGACGACTCCAGATCGTCGACACGGTCGGCGGCGGCGCGGACGACGACACTGCGATCGTCGAGTTCCGGGCGTCCTACCGCTCGCCTGACGGCGGAGGCCTCCTGCACGAACGCAGCCGCTTCGTCCGCGATCGCGGCGCCTGGGCGTACCTCGACGGCGAAGTCCTCGCCACCTGACCGGAAAAGAAGCAGGCCCGGATCGAAGATAGGCAAAAGCTCCCCACGTGCGCCGCAGCGCGGCGCATCGAACCAGCACAGAGAAAGATGCGGGCCAGGGTCCTAGGACGCTGTGCAAAAGCTCCCCACGTGCGCCGCACCGCGGCGCACCGAACCAGCACAAAGAAAGTTGCGGCCCAGGGCCCGAAGGGCCCTGGGCAAACGCTCCCCGACGTGGACTCGAACCACGAACCTGCCGGTTAACAGCCGGCTGCTCTGCCAATTGAGCTATCGAGGAATGCTGGGAACAGCCCGCCTACTCTATCAAACCTCGCGGGACCACCAAACCATCGTCGAAGCCTCACCCGACCCGCAACAGGTAGGTCGGCGACCCCACCGCGGTACCGGGCGCGAGCTGCACGGGAATGCCGTCCGTCCCGATCCGGAAGCTCGTGACCTGGTTCGACACCTGGTTCGCCACGTGGAGCAGGTCGCCGTCGGTCGCGAGATGACGGCCCCACGATCCGCCTCCCGGCACGACGTCGATGAAGCCCAGGCGCCGTTCATCCGCGTCGATCGCGACCACCGCGACCCGGTCGCTGCGCCGGAGCGAGGTGTAGGCGAACCGTCCGTCGGCGCTGAAGGCGAGCGCGGCGGCGTGCTCTCGCTCGACCTGCGGCAGTTGCACCGAGGCGAGGTGCGTGAATCCGTCGCTCCACTCGAGCAGGTGCATCGTGGCATCCAGCTCGCCGAGCACGACGATCAGGCCGGATGGGTGCCGTGCGATGTCCCTGGGACCGGTGCCCTTCGGCAGGTCGAACGAGTCGTACCGCGAGACGACGCCGTGCACGATGCGGTGCAGGTGCAGCTGGTCGGTTCCGAGGTCGAGCGAGACCAGCACGTCGTCGTCGGTGACAAACGCGGCGTGCTGCCGCGATGAGCCCTGGTCGGGGTGCGGGCCGGGCACCGAACCCGAGCCGGGGATGGACTGGTCGAGCGTGGTGACGGCGCCCGCGGCATCCAGCCCGATGACACCAAGCGTGCCGGTGCCGTAGTTCGCGACGATCAGGCGGCCTTCGTAGACCACGAGGTTGCACGGCAGTTCGCCGCCGGAGGATGCCCGGCCGTCCAGCTCGAGCGTCGTGCCGGTGCGACGCCAGGACTGCACGAACCCCTCGCCCGGGCCCTCGATGACGGCGTACAGATGGTCGCCGTGCGCGAGCAGGGCCGATGGGGACGGTGTGGCATCCGCGGTGCCAACGACCTCGAGGGTGCCATCGCCGGTCGAGCGCATCGCAACGATGCCCGCCCCGGTGCCGCCGGCGTCCGCGCCGTAGCTGCCCGTGAGCCAGTCCATCAGTAGCCCGCCGCCGGGTCGACGACGCCGACGAATCGCCCGTCGCCGAGGAATGCCGCGACGTTGAGCTTCACCCGCTCGGCGAGCAGCGGTTCGACCATCTCGGGGGTGTCGGCGCAGTGCGAGGTGATCACGCAGCGCGGCGCGGTCCAGAGTGGATGCCCGTCGGGCAGCGGCTCCGGATCCGTGACGTCGAGCCCCGCTCCCCACAGGTGGCCCGAACGCAGTGACGCGTCGAGCGCGAGGGAGTCCACGAGCGGGCCGCGCGCGATGTTCACGAGCACCGCGGTGTCCTTCATCAGCTCGAGCTGCCGTGCACCGATGAGGTGCTTGGTATCGCCGGTCGCGGCGGCGGCGATGATCACCGCGTCGGCTTCCGGCAGCACGGCGTCGAGCTCGGCGGCCAGCACGGTGCGATCGGCGCCGGGGACATCACCCGGCGAGCGTCGCACGACCGTGATCTCGGTCTCGAACGGTGCGAGCACCCGAATGGTCTCGAGGGCGACGCCTCCCGCTCCGACGATGAGCACGTTGCGGCCGAACAGCGAGATGCCGTCCCGCTTCGGCGCCCAGCTCGTCGAGCGGGACTTCTCGGGCAGCATCCGCATGAGGCCGAGCGTGAGGGCCAGGGCGTGCTCGGCCACGGGCTCGGAGTAGGCGCCCTTGGCACTCGTCCAGAGCGGCGTCTCCTGCCCCGCGTACCTCGCGAGCACGCCCGCGAACGCGTCGACGCCGGCCCAGGGCAGTTGCACCCAGCCGATCTCGGGGTTGGCTTCGAGGGCGGCGAGGAGCTTGTTCGGATCCTTCTCGTCGAGGTAGATGATGCCGCGGGTGTCCGCGGACAGGGGCGCGACCGTGCCACCGGCGGACTGCACCGCGCCGGTGAACGGCTCGCGCGGCTCCGGGAGGATCGCGATCGGGCCCGGGGCGGGGCGGCGCTCGGCGGGGATGGGCGTGGCGGCATCCGCCACCGGGTCACGATGCTGGCCAGGGGCTCGCTTCACGTCAGTCCTTCTTCGCGGGCTTCTTCTTCGTCTTCGGCTTCGGTGCCGGCAGGGCAGCGGCGGTCTCGACGATCGCGGTGTGCAGCCACTCCGGGTTCTCCAGCAGGTCGCCGGGCACGCTGTGGTACAGCTTCGAGCCCGGGTAGGCGGGGGCCAGCACGGTGCCGTCGAGCACCGCGGCATCCACGTCGCTGGGCTTGATGAAGAGCGTGTCGTCGCAGATGAAGCCCACGATCTTGTCGTCCAGGTACAGTCCGTACTCGCCGAACATCGGCGTCGTGCGGATCGGGAGCCCGGCGAGCTGGTCCTCGATGAAGGTGACCGTCTGCTTGCTAGTCGGCAACGAGTTCCTCCAGCGTGCGGTCCTCCTCGATCGCGCGAGCACTCAGGCTGCGCGCGAGGCCCTTCACGTAGGGATGCGTCGGGTTGCCGAGCACCTCGTCGACCTCACCGATGCCGACGATCGTGCCGCGGTGCATGACCGCCATGCGCGTGCTGATCCGACGGACCTCACGCAGGTCGGCGGTCACCACGATCGCGGAGAACAGCCGCTCCTGCTGCAGCCGTGCGATCTGGTCGAGCACCGCGCCGCGCACCGTCGCGTCGATGCCCGCAGTGGGGTCGTCCGCGACCACGAGGGTCGGCTCGAGGATGAGCGCCCGCGCGATCGCGACCCGCTGGCGCTGGCCCTTGCTGAGCTCGTACGGGTACTCGTCGAGGCAGCTGAGCGGCAGGCGCATCCCGTCGATGAGCGTCGCGGCGAGTTCGAGGGCCTCGAGCTTGTCGAACCTGGGGTCGCGGGAGAAGATCGGATACGACACGTTCTCGGCGATGGTCAGGTTCGGGATGAGCGTGTCCCCCGCCTCCTGCGGGATGTATCCGATGTGCAGGCTCAGCCTGCTCCGCCGCCGGCCGCTGATGCCGCGCACTGGCACGCCGAGCACATCGAGGGCGCCGCCACGGAACTCGGGGGCGCCATCCACCGGGAGGTCGGCCTGCAGTGCGATTGCCTGGGCGAGCGTCGACTTGCCGGAGCCGGTCTCGCCGACGATCGCGAGCACCTCGCCCTGCGGCACTTCGAAGTTGACGCCGTTCACCGCGATCGAGCGGGTGGCCGGGTTCTGCGAGCGGTAGTAGACCGAGAGATCCCGCGCGGAGACGGCCGGGAAGTCCAGGCTGGTCGCGTTCACCGGGGCCTCACGCGCCCTTCAGCGCGCGCAGCGCCTCGCGACGCGCGGCCTGCTCGATCGGGTCGGGCACCGGAAGCGACGCGAGCAGCCGCTGCGTGTAGGGATCCTGCGGGTCGCCGAGCACCTGCGCGGCCGCGCCCTGCTCGACGAGCACGCCGTGGTTCATCACCGCGATGCGGTCGGCGAGCATGTCGATCACCGCGAGGTCGTGGCTGATGAAGAGGGTTGCGAAGCCGAACTCGCGCTGCAGCTCGGCGAACAGTTCGAGCACGCGGGCCTGCACCGAGACATCCAGTGCGCTCGTCGGCTCGTCCGCGATGAGCAGGTCCGGCTCGAGGGCGAGCGATCGCGCCAGGCTTGCGCGCTGCCGCTGTCCGCCGCTGAGCTCGTGCGGGAAGCGCTGGCCGAAGGCCTTCGGCAGTTGCACCGCCTCGAGCAGTTCGTCGACGCGGCGCTGGGCGGACGCCGCATCCCCGGCCCTGCCGTGCACGATGAGCGGCTCGGCGACGCACTGCGCGATCGTCAGCAGTGGGTTGAAGGATGACGCCGGGTCCTGGAACACGAACCCGATCCGCTCCCGCGTGGGCTTGAACGCCCGCTCGCGGATGCCGAGCATCTCGTGCCCGAGCACCTCCAGGGAGCCGCCGGTCACCTTGGTGAGCCCGCCGATCGCGCGTCCGATCGTGGTCTTGCCGGAGCCGGACTCCCCCACGAGCCCGAGCACCTCGCCCGGGAGGATCTCGAAGCTCACGCTGTCGACGGCGCGGAACGCGGGACGGCCGAATCCGCCGGGGAACTCGATCACGAGGTCCTTCGCGACCACGACGGGCGGCGCCGTGGGCACCGACGTGCCGTTCGCCGGTTCACGTCGATGCGCGGCACGGCGGCGAGGAGGCGCTGCGTGTACGGATCCTTCGGGTCGGCGAACAGCTCGATCGCGCTCGCCTGCTCAACGAGCTTGCCCTCGTACATGACGGCGACGCGGTCCGCGAGATCGGCGACGACGCCCATGTTGTGGGTGATCAGGATGATCGCGGTGCCGAACTCGTCGCGGCAGCGCCGCAGCAGGTCGAGGATCTCGGCCTGCACCGTGACGTCGAGCGCCGTGGTCGGCTCGTCGGCGATGATCAGCTCGGGGTCGAGTACGAGCGCCATCGCGATCATGATGCGCTGCTTCTGGCCCCCGGAGAACTGGTGCGGGTAGTAGTCGACGCGGTGGTCCGGATCGGGGATGCCCACCTTGCGCATCATGTCGATCGCCTTGGCGCGCGCCTCCTTCTTCGAGACTCTGCCGTTCAACTGCGACCCGTGCGAGCGGAGTCCTTCGGCGATCTGCCAGCCGACCGTGTAGACCGGGTTGAGCGACGTCGACGGCTCCTGGAACACCATCGCGGCGTCCGCGCCGCGCGTCGCGCGCAGCTTCTTGCCGGTCAGGCCGACGACGTCGCCTCCGTTGAGCAGGATGACGCCGCGGGTGAGCGCGGACTCCGGCAGCAGTCCGATGATCGACTTGGCGGTCACGGTCTTGCCGCTGCCGCTCTCGCCGACGATCGCGAGGGTCTCGCGGGCATCCACGAACAGGCTGACCCGGTCGACCGCGAGCACGTCGCCGCCGTCGGTCGCGAACGTGATCTCGAGATCCTGGATGTCGACCACGCGGCTCACGGGCGACCCTCCAGCTCGTCGAACTCGGCCACCTGCGTGTCGATCGCACCGCCGGGAACGGCGGACACGGCGGCGGTCGACGACGGCAGGATGTCCGCCTTGCGCCGCGTGCGCAGCCGCGGGTCCGCGAGGTCGTTGAGACTCTCCCCCACGAGCGTGATGCCCAGCACGACGAGCACGATGGCCGCACCGGGGAACACCGACGTCCACCAGATGCCGCTCGTGACATCCGAGATCGACCGATTGAGGTCGTAGCCCCACTCGGCGGCCGACGTCGGTTCGATGCCGAAGCCGAGGAAGCCGAGGCCGGCGAGCGTGAGCACGGCCTCGGAGCTGTTGAGCGTGAAGATCAGCGGGATGGTGCGGGTCGCGTTCCGCAGCACGTGCCGGAACATGATGCGCGGCGTGCTCGTGCCGATGACCTTGGCGGATTCGACGTACGCCTCGGGCTTGATCCGCAGCGTCTCGGCCCGGATGACCCGGAAGTACTGCGGGATGTAGACGACCGTGATCGAGATCGCCGCCGCGAAGATGCCTCCCCAGAAGCTCGACTGGCCGCCGCTGATGGCTATTGCCGCGACGATCGCGAGCAACAGGGTCGGGAACGCGAAGACCGCGTCGGCGATGACGACGAGCACCCGGTCGAGCCATCCGCCGAGGTAGCCGGACACGAGGCCGAGCAGTACTCCGGCGAATATCGAGAGCAGCACCGCGACGACGATCACTGCGAGTGCGGTGCGGCTGCCCCAGATCACCCGCGATAGCACGTCGTACCCACCGACCGTCGTGCCGAGGAGGTGCTCGGAGTCCGGCGGGCGCTGCGACCCGAAGTTGCCGTCCGCATCGCCGAGCTGGGCGAAGCCGTAGGGCGCGAGCAGCGGGGCGAAGATCGCGGTCAGCAGGAAGACGCCGGTGATCACGAGACCGACCACGAGCATCCCGCGCTGCAGCCCGACGCTCTGGCGCAGCTGGTGCACGACCGGCAGTCGCGACCACAGCGGTCGACGGCGCTTCGGAGTCTCGACGGCGGTCATCTCAGTACCGCACTCTCGGGTCGATGATCGCCGCGATGATGTCGACGATGAAGTTGGTGAGCGCCACGATCACGGCCAGCAGCATCACGATTCCCTGGACGGCCACGAAGTCACGTGCGCTCAGATAGTGGGCGAGCTCGAAGCCGAGCCCCTTCCACTCGAACGTGGTCTCGGTGAGCACCGCGCCGCCGAGCAGCACGGCGATCTGCAACCCGATGACCGTGATGATCGGGATGAGTGCCGGCTTGTACGCGTGCTTGCGCACGAGCCGGAACTCACTGACCCCACGGGAGCGTGCCGCGTTCACGTAGTCCATGGACAGCGTGCCGATCACGTTCGTGCGCACAAGTCGCAAGAAGATGCCCGCGGTGAGCAGTCCAAGGGCGAGTCCGGGCAGCACAGCGTGCTGGAGCACGTCGCCGACCGCGGCCGGTCCGACCCGGAACGCGTCAATGAGGTAGATACCAGTGGCGTTGTCGAGTCGGTTGAGACTCAACTCGGTGCGGGTGTCGGCGCGGCCGGCAACCGGAAGCACCTTGAGTCCGACGGCGAAGATGAGCTTGAGGATGAGGCCGGCGAAGAAGACCGGCGTCGCGTAGCAGAGGATCGCGAAGATGCGCAGCACGGCGTCCGGCCACTTGTCGCGGAAGTAGGCGGCGAGCATTCCGAGCGGGATGCCGACGATGAAGGCGACGATCAGGGCGTAGAACGCGAGCTCGAGGGTTGCGGCGCCGTACTGGATCAGCAGCGTCGTCACCGGGCGGTTGTCGCTGATGGTGTTGCCGAAATTGCCGGTGAACACCTGACCGATGTACTCGACGTACTGGACGATGATCGGACGGTCGTACCCGGCCGCGTGGATGCGCTCCTCGAGCTGGGCGGCGGTGAGCTTGCCGCCGAGCGCTGCGGTGATCGGGTCGCCGATCGCGCGCATGAAGATGAACACCATCGTCACGAGGATGAACACCGTCGGAAAGATGAGCAGGAAGCGCACGATGAGATATCGCAGCAGCGGGCTGCCGAACTGCCTCGGACGGCGCTGGGGCCGTGCCGGAGCCGGATCGGCGAGCAACTGCGCGGTGGTCGTCATTCCTGCCAATCGGGATGGTACGGGAGCAGTGAAGGGGGCGGTCCGCACAAGGCGGGCCGCCCCCGACACGATCGCTAGAGAAGACTCTAGCTGGGACTGACTAGCCCTTGACGAGCGTCGCGAAACGGAACTTGAACGAACCGTCGAGCGTCGTACCCGTCACAGCGGAACCGGTCACCGCGATCTGCGCGCCCTGGAGCAGCGGGATCGTGGGCAGGTCCTCGGCGAGGAGCGCCTGGATCTGCTGGATGTCCGACTCGCGGGTCGCCGGGTCGAGCTCGACGGCCTGCGCACCGATCAGATCGGTCACCTCGGAGTTCTCGTAGTGGTTCTGGAGGAAGCCACCACCAACGAGCTCACCTGCGGCGTTCGGCGCGGGAACGAAGAACGGCGACAGGTAGTTGTCGGCGTCCGCGTAGTCCGGGAACCAGCCCATCTGGAAGACGGGGTAGATGTCCTGGGTGCGCTCGGTCGAGTAGGTGACCCACTCGGTCGACTGCAGGTTGACCGTGAACAGGCCACTCGCCTCGAGCTGCGCCTTCACCTGTGCGTACTCGTCACCCGAGGACTCACCGTAGTGGTCCGGGTTGTACTGCAGGTTGATGGCGACGGGGGTCGCAACACCGGCGGCCTCGAGCACGGCTGCCGCAGCATCCGCATCCGGGGCACCCGAGCCGTCACCGTACGCGTCCTTGAGGGACTCGGTCGCGCCGACGAAGCCGTCCGGAACGTAGGAGTACAGGGGCAGGTAGGTGCCCTTGTAGACCTCATCCGCGATGGCCTGGCGGTCGACGAGGTTCGCAACGGCCTGACGGACGGCGAGCGCCTTGGCGGCGTCGGCCTCAGGGGTCGTCGCGCCGAACGGCTGGATGTTGAAGTTGAACACGATGTAGCGGATCTCGCCACCCGGTCCCTTCGTCACCGTCACGTTGTCGTTCGTCTCGAGGTCGGCGACGTCCGTGGCCGAGAGGCTGCGGTACGCCACGTCGATGTTGCCCTCCTGCACGTCGAGCTTGAGGTTCGACGAGTCGGTGTAGTACTTGAGGTCGACGTTCGTCGACTCAGCCGCACCGAGCACGCCCCCGTAGTTCGGGTTGGCCTCGAACGACACCAGGTTGTTGAAGTCGTAGCTCGTGATGACGTACTGGCCCGAGAACGCGTTCGCCGCGACGATGTCCTCGTCGGGGGTGATCGCGTCGGCCGCGAACGACTCCTCGTCCACGATCACACCGGCCTGGCTGGTGAGGATCTGCGGGAAGATCTGGTCGTTGGCCGCGGTCAGGTGGAACGCGACGGTCAGGTCGTCCACGACCTCGGTCTCCTCGAGGTTGTAGAGCAGCACCGAGGGGCCGTTGTCGCTCGCGATCGCGGTCTGGCGGTCGAAGCTGAACTTCACGTCCGAAGCGGTGAGGTCGTTGCCGTTGGCCCACTTGAGATCGGGCTTCAGGGTGACGGTGAAGATGTTGGGGTCGGTGAACTCGGCGGACTCGGCGAGGTCGGGAACGACCTCGGCGGTGCCCGGAACGGTGTTCAGCAGCAGGCCGAAGACCTGCACCTGGAGGTTCAGCGAACCGTTGTCGTACGAGCCGGCCGGGTCGAGCGCGATCACGACGTCGGTCGTGCCCACGAGCAGCGACTCGCCGCCGCCGCCGCCACCGTCATCGCCGCCGCCGGTCTGGCAGCCCGCGAGTACGAGCGCGAAGGCTGCCGATCCGGCGAGCACCCCGAGCAGGCGGGTCTTCTTGGTTGCGGATGTCATATCCGTATCCTCTTCCTGTTGGTTGCAAGGAACGCTGACGGGCGCGAGAGTGCGCACCGTGCGTTGCTGTGCATCAGTCCTAACACAACGGTGCAAGCGCGACCATATTCGTGACCCGATGGTGACGGATGTTTACACGACTGCAACGCGGCGCGGCTCGCGCTATTCGGACCTCAGGGTGCGGCGCTCCCCCTCGATCCGCATGAGATCGCGCTGCATCGCGCTGTAGCGCTCGGGATCCGCCGCCGCATCCGTGCGCTGCAGCGACCCGAGCAGGTCGCGCTTCTGCCGCTGGAGGTCGCGGTCGATCAGTGCCGAGACCACGCCCTGGCAGTACACCGCGATGAAGTCCGGACGCTCGGGGATGGGCGCGATCCCGAGCTCGCGCACCAGGGTCGCGAACGGCAGCGGCACCTCGTTCGTGACGGCGGTGAGCCAGTCCTGCTCCTCGAGGTGCTCGATCGCGTTGCCGACGGCATCCCGCACGACCGCGAGCGTGCGGTCGACGTACTGCACGTCGGATGCCCGGCGCACGAGGTCGCCACCGACCTCCTTCGGGTACTGCAGGATCGCCATGAGCGCATCCCGCTCGAGCCGGGTCGCGTAGTCGTCGGGGAGCTTGGTGATGGATGGCTCGTCCCGCAGCGGCACCTCAGTACCCTCCCCCGGCGGCTCGACCACGGCCGCCGCTGTCCGCTTCGCGGTGTTCTTCGCCGCCGTGACCGCGCGCCCGACCTCACCGGGGTCCATGCCGAGCCATCCCGCGAGGTTTCGGATGTAGCCGGCGAGCAGCGCCTGGTCGCGGATGCCCGCCACCACCGGCGCCGCAGCCCGCAGGGCCGCGACCCTCCCCTCGACCGTCTCGAGGTCGTGGGTGGCGAGCACCCGCCGCACCATGAACTCGAACATCGGCTTGCGGGTCGAGATGAGCCGTCGCACCGCTTCGTCGCCCTTGTTGAGGCGCAGGTCGCACGGGTCGAGGCCGTCCGGGGCGACCGCGACGAAGGTCTGGGCGGCGAATCGCTGCTCCTCGGCGAAGGCGCGGCTCGCGGCCTTCTGGCCCGCCTCATCCGGGTCGAACGTGAAGATCACCTCACCGGTGCCCGAGGTGTTCGCGTTGTCGACGTCGCCGATCACGCGGCGGACGATCTTGATGTGGTCCACGCCGAACGAGGTGCCGCAGGTCGCGACCGCGGTCATGACGCCCGCGAGGTGACAGGCCATGACATCCGTGTAGCCCTCGACTACCACCACCTGGCGGCCGCGCGCGATGTCCTTGCGGGCGAGATCGAGTCCGTAGAGCACCTGGCTCTTGTGGTACACCGCGGTCTCCGGGGTGTTCAGGTACTTCGGCCCCTGGTCGTCGTCGAGGAGCTTGCGGGCGCCGAAGCCGATGCTCTGGCCCGTGACATCCCGGATCGGCCAGATGAGCCGTCCGCGGAACCGGTCGTACGCGCCCCGGTCGCCCTGGCTGAGCAGTCCGGCAGCGAGCAGCTCGTCCTCGGTGTAGCCGAGCGACTTGAGGTGGTTGCCGAGCGCGTTGAACGACTTGGGGGCGAAGCCGACGCCGAACCGGGTCGCCGCGGCCTGATCGAAGCCGCGCGAGCCGAGGAACGCGCGCCCGGGTTCCGCTTCCGGGGTCGCGAGCTGGGCGATGAACCAGTCCTCCGCCGACTTGTTCGCGGCCAGGATGCGGGCGCGGTTGCCGTGATCGCTCGCCTGCCCGCCATCCTCGTAGTGCAGCTCGTAACCGAGCCGAGCGGCCATCCGCTCCACGGCCTCCTGGAAGGTGACGTGGTCCATCTTCTGCAGGAACGTGAACACGTCGCCGCCCTCGCCGCAGCCGAAGCAGTGGTAGAAGCCGACCGTGGGCCGCACGTGGAAGCTCGGGCTGCGCTCCTCGTGGAACGGGCACAGCCCCTTCATCGAGCCGACGCCCGCGGACTTGAGGGAGACGTAGTCGCCGACGATGTCCGCGAGGTTGGTGCGCGACCTGACCTCGTCGATATCGCTCCGTCGGATCAGGCCTGCCACGTGTTGATTGTAGGCGCGGCCAACCACACCGAGGGCGGGGCTACGCTGGCAGGGAAATCGCACGAAAGGACACCGGATGTCGTACCAGGCGTACCTCGACGGGATCGAGGAGAAGACCGGGCTCACCCCGCAGGCCCTGCTCGACCTCGCCGCCGCGAAGGGGTTCACGAGCAGCTCCAAGGCCGGGGAGGTGCTGGCGTGGCTCGCGGAGGACTACGACATCGGCAAGGGCTACGGCATGGCCCTGTTCGGCGTGCTGAAGAACGGCCCGACGATCAGCGAGAAGCACGTCGGCACCGACGGCGTGCACCGCGACGAGTCGGTGCACCTGCGCCTGGATGGCAAGGCGAATCGGTGACCCCAACGTTGTGGACGCGCTGCGCGTCTTAGTGGGTATGAAGCTGCATCGCTCCCTCACGGCCCTCGTTCCGCTCGCGCTCGTCGCGGCTCTGACCGGATGTGTCGTGCCCGTCGGCCCCGGCGGCCAGCCCGTCGACCGCGACCCGCTCGTGATGCCCGTGCCGGACGACCAGCAGGTCTGGGCGCTGCTCACCGTCATCGACGACGGATCTGGCGCGGAACTCTGCCCGATCGTGCTCGAGTCGTACCCGCCGCAGTGCGGCGGCCCGATCCCGATCGACGGCTGGGTGTGGGACGACCTTCCGTTCGACCAGGAGGGTGACGTGCGGTTCGGCTTCTACGCCGTCTACGGCAGCTACGACGGCGAGCGGTTCACGGTGACGCTGCCAGCCGAGTTCGGTGGTGCGATCGACGTGAAGCCGCTCCCCAGCGAGGGCACGCTGACCGCCGAGGAAATGGCACGGATCGTGCGTGAGATCCAGGAGGACCTGCTGGGCGAGTACGGCATCGCGGAGGGCGACGGGATCGTGACGCTCGACGTCACGTGGGACGACGGCAGCCTCCAGCGTCAACTCGACGAACGGTACGGGAAGGACGCCGTGGTCGTGAACAGCGTGTTCCGGCCGTTCGACCTGAGCTAGCCGACCAGCCGCTCGTGCCAGGCCAACGCGCTCTGGTCGGTCAGCGACGCGACCTGGTCCAGCACGGCGCGCTTGCGTTCGGGGTCGGACGCCGCGGCATCCCAGTCGCCGCGGAATCCCGGGTCGAGGTTGCGCGGCGCCGTCCAGAGCAGCACGTCGGCGAGCTCGGCGAGGATGTCGCGCTGCTGCTGGTAGATCGGCTGCCGCGAGTTGTGCGACATCACGAAGGCCGCGACGATCCCCTTGAGCACCGCGATCTCCGCCGCGATCTCGCGCGGGACCACGATGCTCCCGCCGAACCGCGCGAGGCTGGACTGGTCGTGGGCATCGCGAGTCGCGGCGACCGCGGTGCCCGCGAACCGGCCGATGAGCTGGCTCGTGAGGTTCTTGAGGCGGCCGTGCGCGGCTCGTGAGCCGTCCCAGCGGTCGAGCCAGAACGGCAGGTTGTCGAGGCGGTCGAAGGCTGCGATCAGTTCGTCTCGGCCGATCTCGCCGCCGATCCACTCGAACATCGAGTCGACGAGCGACTCGTGGTCGACGCGCGCGCCCAGCGTCGTGACGTCGATGTAGCCGCCGACGATCGCATCCTCGAAGTCGTGCACCGAGTAGCCGATGTCGTCGGAGAGATCCATCACCTGCGCCTCGATGCAGCGCTGCCGGTCGGGCGCGCCGGCCCGGAGCCATTCGAAGGCCGCCCGGTCGTCGTCGTAGAAGCCGTACTTGCTGCGGCCGGACGGGTCCGGGATGCCCTGCGAGGCGGGCCACGGGTACTTGCAGCTCGCGTCGAGGCTCGCGCGCGTGAGGTTGAGGCCGTAGGAGCGGCCGTCGGGTCCGAAGACCTTGGGCTCGATGCGGGTGAGCACACGCAGGGTCTGGGCGTTGCCCTCGAATCCGCCGATGTCCGCGGCCCACTCGTTGAGCGCGCGCTCGCCGTTGTGGCCGAAGGGCGGGTGGCCGAGGTCGTGGCTGAGGCACGCGGCATCCACGACGTCAGGATCGAGCCCGAGGCTCTCGCCCAGCTCGCGGCCGATCTGCGCGACCTCGAGCGAGTGGGTGAGGCGATTGCGGGCGAAGTCGGGCCCCGCGGCCGGGCTCAGCACCTGGGTCTTGGCCGCGAGGCGGCGTAGAGCGCTCGAGTGCAGCACGCGCGCGCGGTCGCGGGCGAAGTCGCTGCGGCGGCTCGAGTGCTCCTCGGGCAGCCAGCGCTCGGCGTCGGCTTCCTCGTATCCCGAGGAGAGCATGCCCGCGCTAGCCGCCACTGTTGTGCACTTCGCCTTCGACCATGTCGGCGACGTCGGTCTCCTGCAGCTCGCGGCTGTCGAGCCAGCCGTACGGCAGCGTCGGGCGCTTGGGTGCACCGGCTCGGCCGCGCTGGCCCTCGGCCTCTGCGCCCGGGTACGGGTGGGAGCGATCGAGCTTCGCGAGGTGGTCGTCGAGTTCCTGCAGCGAGCTCGACATCGCGAGCGCCGCACGCGTCTCACCGCCGACCGGGTAGCCCTTGAAGTACCACGCCACGTGCTTGCGGATGTCGCGGCAGGCCCGGTTCTCGTCCTCGAAGAACTCCACGAGCAGCTCGGCGTGCCGGCGGAACGCATCCGCGACGAACCCGAGGTCGGGCTCGTGCTTCAGCGCACGGCCCTCGAACGCCGCGGCCAGGTCGCCGAAGAGCCAGGGCCGGCCGAGGCAGCCACGGCCCACCACGACGCCGTCGGCGCCGGTCTGCTCGACCATGCGGATCGCATCCTCGGCGCTCCAGATGTCGCCGTTGCCGAGCACGGGTGTGGATGAGATCACGTTCTTGAGCTCGGTGATCGCGTTCCAGTCCGCGGTGCCCGAGTAGAACTCGGCCGCGGTGCGAGCGTGCAGCGCGATGCTCGCGGCGCCGGCACCCTCGGCGGCACGCCCGGCCTCGAGGTACGTCAGGTGCTCGTCGTCGATGCCCTTGCGCATCTTGACGGTCACCGGCACGGCACCGGCTGCCTTCACGGCGCCCTCGACGATCTCGCGGAACAGCCCGAGCTTCCACGGCAGCGCCGCTCCCCCACCGCGGCGGGTGACCTTCGCGACGGGGCAGCCGAAGTTGAGGTCGATGTGGTCGGCGCGGTCCTCGGAGACGAGCATCGTCACCGCCTCGATCACGGTCTTCGGGTCGACGCCGTAGAGCTGGATGCTGCGCAGCGTCTCCGACTCGTGATGCCGGATGAGCCGCATGCTCTCGGGTGTGCGCTCGACGAGCGCCCGGCTGGTGATCATCTCGCTCACGTAGAGCCCGGCACCGTACTCGCGGCACAGCCGCCGGAACGCCGTGTTCGTGATCCCCGCCATCGGCGCGAGCACGACGGGAACGTCGAGCTCGATGGGCCCGATGTTCAGCGTCGGCAGCCGTGAGGCGAGGATGGTCACGGTCAATTGTCCCATCCCCCGCTCGTAGGCTGGTCGCATGAGTCGTGAACGTGTGGCGGAGGATGCCGCGAGCCGCAGCATCCCGATCGAGATCGTCGCCCGCCCGCAGGCCAACTCGCTGGAGGAGGCCGCCGCGATCCTCGGGGTCGAGCCGGGAACGATCGTGAAGTCGCTCGTGGTCAAACGCCACGACGGCACGTTCCTGTTCGCCCTCGTCCCGGGCGACCGGCAGATCTCGTGGGCGAAGCTGCGCGCGGTGGTCGGGGTGAACAAGCTGCAGCTGCCGGAGGCATCCCTCGCCCTCGAGGCGACCGGGTACGAGCGCGGCACGATCACGCCGCTCGGGAGCACGACGGCGTGGCCGGTGTTCGCGGACGAGCGGATCGCTGGCCACCGGATCGCGATGGGCGCAGGCGAGCACGGGTTCAGCGCGTGGGTCGAGGCGGACGATCTGATCCGTGGCTACGACGCGACCCTCGCGGACATCAGCGACCCGATGGCGCCGCGCGACGAGCAGGCGCGCTGATGGCGCTGCAGCAGCATCCATTCGCCTTTCGCTTCGAAGGCCGCTGGTGGGTGAGCGAGACGCCCCGCGAGCAGGCGTATCAACGACTCGAGGCGCAGCGCGACTGGGACCGCCGCAACGCCCGGGCGCAGCGCTGGTGGGTGTCGATCACGATCGGCGCCGTGCTCGGTGTCGCCGCCGCGTTCGGCCTCGGCGTGCTCGTCGGCCTCGCGCCGTTCGTCTACCTGATCTCGTTGCCGGTGGGCTTCGGCGTCGGCGCGATCGTCGCTGCGCTGGTCAACAAGCGCATCCAGGGGGAGGATGCCGCGCACGCCTCCATGCCGAAGCGCCCGACCATCCCGCTACTCACGCTCGTGCCGAGAGGCGTCGCACGCAAGGCCACGGATGACGCGTCTGCCGCCGACCTCATCCGCTGGTCGAAGCAGGGCTACGTCGGCGACAAGCCGGAGTAGCGGGCAAGCACAGCCGTCGGCGAGAAGCCCGCGGAGAAGGACTAGATCAGGTCCTCGTCCACCTTGCGGTTGATGACCGCCTGCGTGTGGTGATCGGGGATCGCGCACACCTCGCCGTCGCACGAGTCCGCGGCCGGATCGCCGATCGACTGCAACGGGATGATCGGCAGGGGCATCGTCATCGAATCCACGGTTACGCGTCTCTCTCGGCTAGGACCTGTTCGAGAACGTTAGCGAATGTCGCGGTCTCCTGCGCACCGGACACCCCGTACTTGCCATCCACGACGTAGAACGGCACCCCGTTGATGCCGTACGACCGGGCGAGCGCCATGTCGGCCTTCACATCCGGCAGGTACTGCTCGCTCTCGAGCACGCGCACGACCTCGTCGCGGTCGAGCCCGATCGACGCCGCGATGTCGGCGAGATCCGGGATGCGACCGACGTGCTCGCCGTTGAGGAAGTACGCCTGCAGCAGGCGCTCCTTGAGCTCGAGCTGCTTGCCCTGCGCCTTCGCGTGGTGCAGCAACTCGTGGGCCTTCACGGTGTTGGTCTGGTGCATGTGCTCGAAGTCGTAGTGCAGGCCGACCGCCTCGGCGATGCCGCTCACCCGGTCGTGCATGGCCTCGACCTGCTCGGCCGAGATCTGGAACTTCTCGGCGAGGTAGTCGCTCGGGCTGCCGTCGTAGTCGACCGGGGTGTCGGGCGCCAGTTCGAACGAGTGGTACTCGACCTCGACCTCGCCATCGAAGCCGGCGACCGCCGCCTCGAACTTCCGCTTGCCGATGAAGCACCACGGGCACTGCACGTCCGACCAGATGTCGACCTTGATGGGTTCCGTCACGTCAGGGACAACGCCTGCGGTGCGCTTGCATTCCCGGTCGGGGCCATTGGACGGCAGGATGATGGCGTGGGCGACTTCGAGGTGCTGCGCGACGACCGCGGCATCCCGCACGTGCGCGCGGGCAGCACGTGGGACGCGTTCTTCGGCCAGGGCTGGGTGCACGCCCAGGACCGCCTCTGGCAGCTCGACCACGACCGGCGACGCGCGGCCGGTCGTGCCGCCGAGTGGCTCGGGCCGAGCGCCGTGCCGCAGGATGCGCTGCTGCGGCGGATGGGGATCGCGCGCGGCGCACGCTCCGACTACGACACGCTCGACTCCCCCACGCGCGCCATGTTCGATGCGTTCGCGGCCGGGGTGAACGCGTGGCGGGAGCACGCGGCATCCACCGGCCTGCTGCCGCCCGAGTACGAGCTGCTCGGCGCAGGTGCCCGAGCCGTGGATGCCGTGGGACGGCTGCGCGATCTACAAGGTGCGCCACGCGCTGATGGGCACGCTGGGCGCCAAGCTCTGGCGGGCCCGCGTCGCCGCGACCCTCGGCGTCGACGCGCTCGCGGCGCTCGAGTCCTGGCACGGCGTGCCGACCGCGCTGATCGGGTCGCCGGGCGTCGTGCACGACACGACGGATCGCGCGCTCGCGGGTGGACGAGATCGTCACGGAGCTCTGGGACTGGACCGCGGGCAGCAACAGCTGGGCAGTGCACGGATCGCGCACCGCGAGCGGGATGCCACTGCTCGCCGGCGACCCGCACCGCGCGCTCGACGTGCCGAACGCGTACTACCAGAATCACGTCTCGTGCCCGGAGTTCGATGTGATCGGGCTGTCGTTCCCCGGCGTGCCCGGGTTCTCGCACTTCGGTCACAACCAGCACGTGGCGTGGTGCATCACCCATGGCATGGCCGACGCACAGGACCTCTACGCCGAGCACTTCGACGCGGGCGGCGAGCGCTACCAGACCGAGGACGGGTGGATGCCGCCCGCCCGCCGCACCGAGACCATCCAGGTGCTCGGCGCCGACCCCGTCGAACTCGAGATCACCGAGACCCGCCACGGGCCGATCGTGGTGGGGAACCCGCGCGACGGGACCGCCCTCGCCCTTAGGAGCACGCTCACCGAGCCCGGATTCCGCGGCTTCGCACCGTTCCTGCCCATGCTCGGCGCTCGCTCGGTGGCCGAGCTCGACGCGACGATGCGGGACTGGGTCGACCCGATCAACAGCATGGTGATGGCGGACCGGGAGGGGCACATCGGGTTCCTGTTCCGCGGGCAGGTGCCGATCCGGTCGGATGCTGCGGCGTGGTTGCCGGTGCCGGGGTGGGATGGCGCGCACGAGTGGGCCGGCGACATCCCGTTCGACGAGCTGCCGCGCTCCCGCGACCCGGAGTCGGGGTACCTCGTGACCGCGAACAACCCCGTGGCCGACGACACCTACCCGCATCACCTCTCGATCGACTTCGACGAGCCGAATCGCGCCTTCCGGATCGCGGAACGACTCGAGCAGCTGCCGGCCGCGACGGTGGCGGACATGGCGGCCGTGCACCACGACCTCGTGTCGCTCACGGCACTCGCCTACACGGCTCGCCTCGGCGCACTGCGGGCGTCCTCCCCGCTCGAGCGCGCGGCACTGCACGAACTCGCCGAGTGGGACGGCCGGATGGCGGCCGACCGGGCCGCCCCGAGCATCTTCGCGGTGTGGCGGGAGCAGACGGTGGCGACCGTGATCCGCCGCACCCGTCTCGGCGAACTGTCGGAACCCCGTACCCGTCCGCGTTCGCGAACACCCTCGTGAACCGCCTGCGAACGCCCGTGGATGCGCACGTCGCCGCGGATGACGCGACGTTCCTCCCCGAGGGCGTGACCTGGGATGACCTGCTCGCCGAGGCGTTCACGTCCGCCGTCGACTGGCTCGAGCAGCGGTTCGGGAGCGACGTGGGCGCGTGGACGTGGGACGACGTGCATCGGACGGCGCCGCTGCATCCACTCTCCGCACGGTTCCCGGACGCCGGGCTCGACCCGCCCTCCGTTGCCTACCCCGGCGGCGACGACACGGTGCAGGCGACGTACTACGACGGGCTCACGGCCGATGGCATCCCGATCGTGAGTGCGTCGGTGGCGCGGTACGTGTTCGACCTCGCCGACTGGGATGACTCGGCGTGGATCGTGCCGCTCGGCGGCTCGGGCGACCCGCGCTCACCGCACTACGCGGACCAACTCGGCACCTGGGCGGCCACGAGGTTGCTGCCCATGACGTACTCCTGGGAGCGCATCGAGCAGCGAGCGACCTCGCGCGAGGTCGTCGCGGTGCCAGCGGATGCGGGGCGCACCGGAGCCGACACCTCCTAGCTCGACCCGGTCGTAGCCCGACCCAGTCCTAGCCCCACCCGGTCCTAGCCCCACCCAGTCCTAGCCCGACCCGGAGTGGGCTCCACGGTGCTGCGCCGCCCCGTCGTCGGGCTGCACCCGCGTCATCCCTTTCGGAAATTCAGGAGTTGCCGCACGACGGCCCCGAACCATCGGCCTGTTCGCTGCGGACCTGGGGGCGTGCTGCGCCACAACTCCTGAATTTCCGAGCATCGCGTCGATGGCGAGCATCACGCGATCCCAATCGCCGAAGACCGCCTTCGCGCTCACTCGGAGCGGCAGCAGTCCCATCACGGCGATGCTCGTGTCCTTCGCCCGATCCCGCTCGAACGTCGCGGCGTGGAACTCGTAGCCGTCGACCTCCAGCCCGATGCGATCGTCGATGACCAGGTCGATGAACTCGGAGTCCCCGACAGGAACCTGGGAACGCACTCGGTGGCCGGCCGCCTTCAGGCGGGTGCGCGCGAGACTCTCGGGCAGGCTCTGGCACTCTCGATCGACGCTGGCCACGACGTTCCTCCGCCGTCTCGACGCCGTGAGCGCGAGCTCGGCGCGGTCGATCTCGTCGAGCAATCCGACATGCGTTGCCCAGTCGAGCGCAGCGATCGCCGTTTCCGGCGATTCGTCGAGGATGACCCGCACGAGCGCATCCCGCAGGCCGACCGAGGTCGCGGTTCCACGCGAGGCCAACTCAGGTGACTCCCAGTGCACGATCACTCCCCGCGTTCGGCCGACGTCGAGCAGGCGGTGCCGATTCCACCTGGTGCGCAGGCGTGCTGCGTTCGCTGGAACGGACACGTGCAGCGTCGGTGAGGCGAGCATCCACGCGCCGAGTTCGTGCAGCGCAGACAGTCCCGTGAGCCGACCGCCGACGCGGACAGCCTGCACGGCAGGCGATCGCTCGGCCAAGACGGTGTACCACCCTTGTCGGGCACGGATGACGTCGCCGCCACGCACTGCCCGCGTGAGGTCGAGATCGCGGACGCCGAGGCGCACCAGCTGCCGCTTCTGGGCCATACCACCCAGGAGTTCCACCATCGCTCGAACATCGCGCACGCGCCGAGGATGCCCACCGACGGCGTGCGATCCGCTCGCCAAGCCGGTTGCGGTGGATTCAGTCGGCGGCAACCCGGCCGTGAGGGATTGGAAATTCAGGAGTTGCGGCTGCCGTGCGCGGATGCGATCCGCGGCATTCCGGGAGGCGCGCAGCGCACGGCAGCCGCAACTCCTGAATTTCCGAAGCTACGCCGGGTCGGCGCGAGCAGCTCGGGCAGCCCGGGCCAGCTCGCCGCAGCGCGCAGCCAGCCCCGGCAGCGTCCGCTGCCCGTACCGCCGGGACTAGGCCCCGAGCAACCGCTCCCCGAGGTACGCCGCGCAGGCCCTCGAGCGGCACCCGCTCCTGCTGCATCGAGTCGCGCTCGCGCACGGTCACCGCGTTGTCCTCGAGCGAGTCGAAGTCGACCGTGACGCAGAACGGGGTGCCGATCTCGTCCTGCCGGCGGTAGCGCCGGCCGATCGCCCCGGCATCGTCGAACTCGACGTTCCAGAGCTTGCGCAGGTCGGCAGCGAGTTCGCGCGCGACGGGCGAGAGTGCCTCGTTGCGGCTGAGCGGCAGCACGGCGACCTTCACGGGTGCGAGCCGGCGATCGAGACGCAGCACGGTGCGGGTGTCGACGCCGCCCTTGGCGTTGGGCGCCTCATCCTCGGCGTACGCGTCGAGCAGGAACGCCATGAGCGCACGGGTGAGACCGAATGCGGGCTCGATCACGTACGGGATCCAGCGCTCGTCCTTGGTCTGGTCGAAGTACGACAGGTCGGTTCCGGAGGCCTCGGAGTGCGTCTTGAGGTCGAAGTCGGTGCGGTTCGCGACGCCCATGAGCTCGCCCCACTCGCTGCCCTGGAAGCGGAACCGGTACTCGATGTCCACAGTGCGCTTGCTGTAGTGGCTGAGCTTCTCCTTGGGGTGCTCGTACAGCCGCAGGTTCTCGGGATCGATGCCGAGGTCGACGTACCAGCGCAGCGATTCGTCGATCCAGTACTGGTGCCACTCCTCATCGGTGCCGGGCTCGACGAAGAACTCCATCTCCATCTGCTCGAACTCGCGGGTGCGGAAGATGAAGTTGCCGGGGGTGATCTCGTTGCGGAACGACTTGCCGATCTGTCCGATGCCGAACGGCGGCTTCATCCTCGAGGCACCGAGCACGTTGGCGAAGTTCACGAAGATGCCCTGCGCGGTCTCGGGCCGCAGGTAGTGCAGCCCCTCCTCGTTGTCGACCGGACCGAGGAAGGTCTTGAGCAGGCCAGAGAAGTTCTGCGGCTCGGTCCACGAGCCGGGCTGGCCGGTGTCGGGGTCCCGGATGTCGGCGAGGCCGTTGGCCGGTGGATGCCCGTGCTTCTCCTCGTACGCCTCGAGCAGGTGATCGGCGCGGTACCGCTTGTGGGTGTGCAGTGACTCCACGAGCGGGTCGGAGAACACCTCGACGTGGCCGGATGCCTCCCACACGCGCTTCGGCAGGATCACCGCGGAGTCGAGCCCGACGACGTCATCGCGGCCCTGCACGATGGTCTGCCACCACTGCCGCTTGATGTTCTCCTTGAGCGCGGTGCCGAGCGGCCCGTAGTCCCACGCGGAGCGCGAACCGCCGTAGATCTCGCCCGACTGGAAGACGAACCCCCGGCGCTTGGCGAGGTTGATGACGGCGTCGAGCTTGTTCGGGGTTGCCACAGGCGGTGCTCCAAGGAGTCAGCCGAGCTGGATGCCCGGTCGGCGAACCCCAAGCTTAACGGAGCGTCTGGACGACCTTTTCCACATCGGAGAGGTCGTTCCACAAATGGAACGACGCGCGCAGGCGGCCGGCACGGCCGGAGATCCGCACGCCCGCGGCCATGAGCCGGGCGATGTTCTCGCCGTCCGGGTCATCCCACGTGACGATGGCCTGGTGCTGCTGCGGGATGCCGACGGCATCGCACAGCGCGTCGCCGAGCGCGGTCGTGTGCGCCCACACCTCCGCGATGTCGAGGCCCGCGAACAGTGCGAGGGACTGCTCCGCGCCGATCCAGGCCTGCCAGGCCGGCGAGACGTCGAACCGGCGCGCGGTCGGCGCGAGCTTCATCGCAGGCCCGTACGTGCTGCGCCAGACGTCGTCGCCCGCGTACCAGCCGGCCTGCAGGGGCGTCAGCAGCGGGTCGAACCGCTCGCTCACGGTGAGGAAGGCGACGCCGCGCGGTGCGCACAGCCACTTGTAGGTGTGGCACACGGTGATGTCGTAGCGCGAGGCATCCACCGGGATCACGCCGGCGGCCTGCGTGAAGTCGCACATCGTGAACGCGTCGTGCCGTGCCGCAGCCTCGAGGATGGCGTCCTGGTCGGACACGATGCCACTGCGGGACTGCACGAGCGAGAACGCGACGAGCCAGGTGTCGTCGGTGATCGAGTCGGCGAGCGCATCGAGCGGCACGGTGCGCACGCGGATGTCGGTGCGCTGCAGGAACGGGAACATGAGCGACGAGAAGTCGCCGTCGATGCACAGCACCTCGGCGCCCGTCGGCACGGCCGCCGCGACGAGCGAGGCCAGCACGGAGGTCTGGGAGCCCTGCGCGATGCGGTCGACCGGCAGGTTGACGATCTGCCCGTACGAGACCCTCGCGCGCTCGATGCCGGCGTCGTACCCCTCCGGGTCGCGGAATCCGGCGGCCCACGCCGACAGGTCCGCGGTGAGGGCTTCGACCGCGGTCCGGGGTGGGATGCCGATCGAGGCCACGGCGAGGTAGCCCCGCGGATCCCCGAACTGGTCGATGGCGGCGGAGAGCTCTGGCGAAGGCATCCACCAAGCATCACGGGCCGCCCGATGCGCGACAAGATACCAATTCGGCGTGTGCGGCCCGCCCACGCACGAATCGTGCGGATCAGCCGACCAGGTGCCGCACGTAGAGCACGAGGTGCTCGTCGTCGTCCGGGTATCGGCCGTCCAGCACGAACCCGGAGCGCTCCAGCAGGCGAATGGATGCGACGTTCCGCTCGTCCACCACCGCGTGCACGGTCCGCACGCCGAACGCCGTCCCACCGAGCTCGAGCATCGCGGCGACGGCCTCCGACGCGATCCCCTTCCCCTGCACGTGCGCGGACACCGCGTACCCGAGCTCGGCGACGCCGTTCGCGGCGTCCTCGCGCTTGAGCAGCACCTCGCCCACGACGTGGCCGTCGAGCTCGATCGCGTAGACCACCCACGCACCGTCCTCGGGGGCGGCGAGCAGCGTCATCCGCTTCTCGACGAACGCGGCGACCTGGTCGCGGTCCATCACCTCCCAGGGCACGTACCGCACGATCTCCGGATCGGCGTGGAACACCAGCAGGTCGTCCACGTCATCGGCGCAGTGCGGTCGCAGCACGAGCCGCTCGGTGCGCACCGAGTCGGGCAGCACCCACGGGTCGGTGGTCACGCGAGACGCCCTAGGACGCCGACGCGGCCATCGCGTGCGCGCGCTCGATGATGCGCACGACCTCGAGCGAGTCCTTCGGGTCGACCGGCGACGGTGCACCGGTGAGGATGCTCGCCGCGACGCCTGCGTAGAACTCCGGGTACTCCCCCGCGAGCGTCGGCACCGGCTCGAGCGACCCGTCGATGCCGAGCAGTCCCCACTCCGCCTCCGGCGTGACGCCGTAGCCGCCGGAGCCCGGCCAGCGCTGCTCCTTGAGCGCGGGCTCCTGGTTGTCGAGTCCGTGCACCGAGTAGCCGGAGGCATCGCCGAGCACCCGGAAGCGCGGTCCGCTCTGGGCGGCGACGCGGCTCATGGCCAGGTGGGAGGTCACGCCGGATTCGTGGATGAGGGCGAGGAACGCGTCATCCTCGCTCGCTCCCCCACGCACCCGGCGAAGCTCTGCGGCCTCGACGTGCGCCGGGCCGAACAGGTGCAGGGCCTGGTCGATGAGGTGGCTGCCGAGGTCGAACAGGATGCCGCCACCCTGCTCCGGCGTGATCTCCTCCTGCCACTGGCCGGGCTTCGGGGTGCCCCAGCGCTCGAACGTGGACTCGAAGCGGAACACCGTGCCGAGGGCGCCGTCGGCGACGAGCTTCTGCACGGTGCGGAAGTCGCCGTCCCAGCGACGGTTCTGGAACACGGCGAGCATCCTTCCGACGCTCTCGGCCTTGCCGATGATGGCCTTCGCGTCGTGCACGCTCGCGGCGAACGGCTTGTCGATCACGACGTTCGATCCGGCCTCGAAGGCCGCGATGGCCTGCTCGAGGTGTGCGTGCGGCGGCGAGGCGAGGATCACCAGGTCGAGACCGCGGGCGATGAGCTCGTCCGCCGTGGCGACGATCTCGACTTCCGGATGCTGCGCCGTCGCCTCAGCGGCACGTTCCGGGTTCGACGTGGCCACCACCTCGAGCACGAAGTCCGGGTTGGTGGCGATGAACGGGGCGTGGAAGACACGACCGGCGAGGCCGAAGCCCACGATGCCGGTGCGGATGGGTCGATCGGGCATCCCGCAAGCCTACGGCTCGAACGGGGCACTGGTCGCTGAGGATTCCTTGCGCTACTCTCCGATCACCCGCATCCCGAGGAGCCCGCATGCTCTCCGTCCACGCCGTCCTGGTGGCCTTCGCCGCGCTGTCGATGGCGGTCGCGCCGACGACCACCGCGCCCGTCCCCGTGCTGCAGTTCGAGGGCACCGTCACCGCCGTGGATTCCGGGGTCGGCGTCGGATCGCCGATGTCGGTGCGGCTCGACTGCACGACCCTGCCGTGCTCCCTGAGCGCGACGGTGTTCGCCGAGGACGTCACGATCGACGTGACCGGCGGCGCGTTGCCGTTCGAGGGCACCGCGGGCTCGTGGGAGATCGCAGCTGCCGGTGACCCCTGCAACTTGTCCTACATCGGAGGCGGGACGTTCTCCGCGGTGCTCGAGGGCAGCACCCTGCAGATGACGCGCTCCGGCAACCAATCCGGCGAGTTCGACTGCCCGGACGGCAGCACCATCCAGTACGAACCATTCGTGTTCCAGGCCAGCGCGACGCTGGTCTCCGGCGACCTCTGCGCGATCGACGGATCCTGCGGTCCGACCGCGACACCGACGCCGACGGCGATCCCGGTCGAGGCCGACGGCGGAACCGGGGCGTCCCCGGACGTCATTCCCGGCGCGCCGAGCACGCTGAGCACCCTGCCGACCGCAGCGGACGCGTTCACGCCGCTCAACCTGCTGTGGGCGGCAGGCGGAGCGGTCGTGCTGATCATCCTCGTGGCCCTGCCGTCGCAGCTCATGAACTCCGCGGTCGAGAAGCTCGGCGAGGGTCGCCGCGCGCTCAACCTCACCGGCTGGCCGATCGCTGCCGGTGGCGTGCTCGTCGCCGCGATCGCGTCCACCTTCATCGAGCCGGACACCGTCTTCGACCTCCGGGTGTTCGCGAGCGTGCTCATCGCGTTCCTTCTGGATGCCGTGATCGGATGGCTCGTCGTCATCCAGTTCGTGCGCCGCACCGACCGCGACGCGAAGCCGACCTTCCGGCTGCTGCCCGCGATGCTCGCCCTCGTCATCGTGGCGGTGCTGTTCTCCCGGCTGACCGGATTCCAGCCCGGCCTGATGTTCGGACTCGTCGCAGGAGTCGTGTTCGCCGGCCTGGTGGGGGCCGCGCAGCGGGCCCGGGTGGTGCTCGTCGAATTGGGCTGGGCGTTCGGGCTCGGGGTCGTCGCGTGGGTGCTGTACAGCGTCATCCCGGCCGACATCGTGTTCGTGCGCGAAACGCTCGCGGCGATCGCGATCGGCGGGATCGCCGCGCTTCCGATCGCGCTGCTGCCCGTACCGGGTCTCGCCGGGCGCACGATCTGGGAGTGGAACCGCCGGGTCTGGATCGCCGGCTACGCGGTCGGGCTGCTGGGCTTCTTCCTCGTGCTCATGCCGCGGCCGTTCTCGTGGGACACCGTGGGCATCAGCGTGTGGGCGTGGGGTGCGGTCTTCGCGGCCTATGCGATCGGGGCGGTCGTGCTCTGGGCCGTCGTCACGAAGCCGTGGAACCGGACGGCAGCGGCCGAGTAGGTCGTCAGGACTTCGGCGCGTCGATCGCGCCGCCGAAGCGTCGGTCGCGCGCCACGTAGGTCTCGATCGCGCGCCACAGGTCGGTGCGGCGGAAGTCCGGCCAGAGCGTGTCGAGGAACACCATCTCGGCGTAGGCCGACTGCCAGAGCATGAAGTTGCTCGTGCGCTGCTCGCCCGACGATCGCACGAACAGGTCGACATCCGGCAGGTCGGGCTCGTACAGGTGCTTCTGGATGGTCTTCTCCGAGATGCCGGACGGCTTGAGCCGGCCCGCCTTCACGTCGGCCGCGATCTCGCGCACCGCATCGGTGATCTCGTTGCGACCGCCGTAGTTCACGCACATCGTGAGCGTCAGCACGGAGTTGCCCTTCGTGAGCTCCTCCGCGAACTCGAGCTCCTTGATGACGGAAGACCAGAGCCGCGGCCTGCGGCCCGCCCATCGCACGCGCACGCCCCACTCGTTGAGCTGGTCACGGCGTCGGTGGAGCACATCGCGGTTGAAGCCCATCAGGAAGCGCACCTCATCCGGCGAGCGCCCCCAGTTCTCGGTCGAGAAGGCGTACACGCTCAGGTGCTTCACCCCGGCCTGGATGGCGCCGGCCACGACATCGAGCAGGCTCGCCTCGCCCGCGCGGTGACCCTCGATCCGGGTGAGTCCCTGGCGGTTCGCCCAGCGGCCGTTGCCGTCCATGACGATCGCGATGTGCTCGGGGACCGAGCCCTTCGGGAAACGCGGGCGGATACAGGCCCGTCCAGTCGATCGGAACGAAATCGACCGCGTCCTTGTGGGTCTTGCGGCCTGGCTCACGCCGAGCGATCCAGGGGTTCGGTGGCCGTCCGGTCCAGGTGCGGCAGGGAGCGCAGGCCGCGCTCGAGGTGGAACTGGGTGTACGCGGCGACCACGCCGTTCGCCTGGTGGCGGGCGCGATCATCCGAGGCCTCGGCGGTCGGCCAGTCGCCGGCCAGGAGGGATCCGAGGAGGACGAGCGTCGCGGCATCCAGTCGGGCAGCACCGGGCGGCGCCACGGCGTCGCTCACCACGCCGCCGAGCTGGGGAACGAACACCGAGTGCGGGCCGGGGGCGCCGGTGACCGCGCAGTCGACGAAGCTCGGCGCCCAGCCGGCGATCGACAGTGAGCGCAGCAGGAAGGAGTCGAGGATGAGGCCGGGGCTGTGCTCGCGCCGGCTCAACGCGCGCAGCGCGCCCACGAGGAGCAGGTACTGCTGCAGCGAGCCGTCGTCATCCGTGATCTTGTCGGTCGTCTCGACCATGACGTTCGCCGCGGTGAACGAGGGGTAGTCGCCGACGATGTCGGCTCCGTACGACGAGATCGACTCGGCCTGGTTGACGATGTCGAGGCTGCGGCCGATGTAGCACTGCAGGTCGACGACCATGAACGGCTCGAGGCGTGCCCCGAACCGGGATGCCGTGCGCCGAACGCCCTTCGCCACCGCCCGGATCTTGCCGTGCTGGCGGCTCAGCATCGTGACGATCCGGTCGGCTTCACCCAGCTTGTGGGTGCGCAGCACGACGGCTTCGTCACGGTAGGTGGGCATCCAACGATTATCCCCTCCTCCACTGTCGCCCCCGGGGTCGCCACACCACAGCAGGGGCATCGCGGCGGCGCCGCTCGGCATGGGACGCTAGAGGCATGACGAAGGCCACGCCCCGGATCGCCGCCCTCATCGCGAGTGTCGCCCTGCTCTCCGGATGCAGCTTCCTCCCCCAGCCCGCCCCGACGTCGGTGACCCCCGAGGCGGGCACCTGCCTCGCCGACCGGTCCGGCAGCCTCATCGACCGGGCCTCGGCAGTGCCGTGCACCGAACCGCACCTGTTCGATGTCACCGGGATCGTGACCTGGGACGGGATGGATGCCGCAATCGCAGCGAGCGACGCCGAGTCGGTCTTCAACGCCATCACCAAGGGCCGCAACGGTGACTTCGACTCCGCGATGTTCGACGCGTGCGACGAGCTGAACCGGCAGGTGCTCGGGATCGACGGTGTGTCATCGAACGGCGTGGATGCCGCATCCATGGACCTCACCGCCATGGGCCCGCTCACCGACTTCTCGATCGCCGACCGCGACTCGTTCGTCGCCGGTGACCACACGACCGTGTGCGTCGTGCGCTGGACCGACTTCGCCGACGTCGAGCGCACGGTCGCGTACCCGGATGGGATCGGGTTCGCCGACTATGCGAACGCAGCGTTCCCGACCGACCTGCACGTCTGCGCGATCAGCGCCGACAGCACGAACACCTTCCTGGACTGCACCGAGCCGCACGAGTCGCAGCAGGTGCTGTCGTTCAAGGGCATCGACCTCGTCGGCGCCGACTGGATCGCGACCGTGAACCCCGCCGATCTCTCGGTACCCGACTACACCGTGCCCGACGCGGTGTGCGCCGACCTCGTCGCGCAGGCGTTCCCCGACCTGCCCGACGGCGGATGGCAGGTCTGGGCGAACATCTTCACCGGCAGCTCGGGCTGGCGCGACTTCGACGGCACGGTGGATCCCGCGGCCGGCTACTACTTCTCGTGCGACCTCAACGCCCCCGAGGACGGCACCGCGATCGTCGGGGATGCCTTCAGCGGCACCGCCACCATCGTGCAGCGCTGAGGACCGACGATGACCGACCTGCTCGTCGACGCGTTCCAGACCAACCGGCGCCGTCTGTTCGGCATCGCCTACCGGATGCTCGGCACCGTGGCCGACGCCGAGGACGTGCTGCAGGAGGCCTGGCTGCGCTGGCAGGGCACCGATCGGGATGCCGTGCGCGAGCCCGCAGCGTTCCTCGCGACGATCGTCACCAGGCTCTCGCTCACGGCCCTGGACTCGGCCCGCGCGCGACGCGAGGTCTACGTCGGGCCCTGGCTGCCCGAGCCGATCCTCACCGGCGCCAGTTCGTGGACGGGTGCGGATCCCTCGGAAGTCGCGGAGCACGCCGAGTCCATCTCCCTCGCCGTGCTCCTCCTGCTCGAGCGGCTCTCCCCCGCCGAACGGGCGGCCTACGTGCTGCACGAGGCGTTCGACTACCCGTTCCGGCAGGTGGCCGAGGTGCTCGAGACGAGCGAGGCGAACGCCCGGCAGCTCGCGAGCCGCGCCCGTGCGCACCTCGACCGCGAGCGCGGAGCGGTGGTGAGCGCCGAGGAGCACGACCGGATGCTCGGCGCCTTCATCGCCGCATCCCAGTCCGGGGACCTCGCGGCGCTCGAAGCACTCCTCGCGCACGACGTGCAGTCGGTGTCGGACGGCGGCGGCGTGGTGAGCGCGGCGCGCCGGATCGTCGGCGGACGGGAGAAGGTGGCGGGGCTCATCCTGGGGCTCGCGCAGAAGTACGGCGCCGGACTCACCTGGCACCGCGTCGAGGCGAACGGCGAGACGGCGCTGCTCGGCGTCGGAGACGGCGTCGAGGTGCCGAACGTGCTGCTCGCGGCGGATGTCGCTCCCGACGGGCTGCGGAGCCTGATGGTCGTGCTCAACCCGAACAAGCTGCACGCGTTCGACGCTGTCACATCCGGAGACGCTGCCCAGTCCTAGTTGGTGAACCCACCGAAAGGACACCATGACCATCCTCGTCACCGGCGGCACCGGCACCCTCGGCCGCCCCACCGTCACCCGGCTCCGCGCCGGCGGCCACGACGTCCGCATCCTGAGCCGCAAGGCCGGCCCCGATCGCGTGGTCGGCGACGTCACCACGGGCGCGGGCCTTGCCGACGCGATGCGGGGCATCGACACGGTGCTGCACCTCGCGACGAGCACCGGCAGCAAGGATCCGGCGCAGACCCAGAACGTCGTCGATGCCGCGCAGGCTGCCGGCGTGCGGCACATCGTCTTCATCTCGATCGTCGGCGTGGACGTGAACCCGTACCCGTACTACCGCGCGAAGCTCGCGAGCGAACGGGTGATCGAGGCGTCCGGCATCCCCTTCACGATCCTGCGCGCGACGCAGTTCCACGAGTTCATCGCCCTGTTCCTGCACCTGCAGCGCAGGCTGCCGATCATCATCTCCGTGGATGCACCCGACCAGCCGATCGCCGTGGACGAGGTCGCGCAGCGCCTGGTCGAACTGGTGGATGCCGGACCCTCCGGCCGCGTCGCCGACATCGGCGGTCCGGAGCAACTGCCGCTGCGCACCCTGATCGACACGTGGCAGGCCGCGCACGGCACGAAGAAGCCCGTGTGGACCCTGAAGCTGTTCGGCAGGACGATCCGCTCGTTCCAGGCCGGCAGCCACATGACCGCGATGCCCGGGTACGGTCGCGAGACGTTCGCGGCGTTCGCGGCCCGAGATGCAGCGAACCGATGACCCGCAGCGCGGATAATGGGCACCGTGATCGTCGAGTTCGGCATACCGCTGTGGGCTGATCTGCTCGCGATCGGCATCGGGGCGCTCCAGGGCGCGATGTTCGCCGCGCAGTTCCGCGACCGGCGGCTCGACCTGCTCGGGGTCGCGATCATCGGCATCGCGACGGGGTTCGGCGGCGGACTCATCCGCGATGTCGTGCTCGCCGAGATCCCTGCGGCGCTCACCGACAACTGGTACCTGATCGTCGCGACCGGAGCTGCCCTGCTCGGGATGCTGCTCGAACGCGTCTTCCGCCGGCTCCGGCACCTCATCACCGCCCTCGACGCGCTCACGATCGGCCTCTTCGGAGCCATCGGCACCACGAAGGCCCTCACCGCCGGACTCCCGGTCGTGCCGTCCGTGTTCGTCGGCGCCCTGTCGGCCGTCGGCGGCTCGATCCTGCGCGACCTGCTCCTCCAGCTGCCGATCGCGATCATGCAGGTCGGCTCGCTCTACGCGGTCGCGGCGATCGCGGGCTGCTCGACGCTCGTCGTCCTGGTCGCGCTCGGCGTCCCGGTGCTGATCGCCGCGAGCGTGTGCGTCGCGATCACGTTCGGCGTGCGCATCCTCGCGGTGCTGTTCAACTGGTCGCTGCCCGAGCAGCGCACGCTCACGAAGGTGCCGAAGCTCCGCAAGCGGTGACGCAAGCCCTTGGCATCCGGCGCCGGCAGGCGCACGCTGGAAGCATGACGTCGGATTACCGCTGGCGCGGCCTCGAACGCGAGAGCGTGGAGATCCTGCAGCTCGAGCACGGCCGAGCGCGCTCGCAGGTGTCGTTCTCGGAGTGGATGTGGCGCTACGAGATCGAGTTCGACGAGTGGGCGACGACCCGCGCGTGCATCGGCACCCTCTGCCTCGAGCACGGCGAGGACGGCTGGACCGTCGACGGCGAGCTCCGGCCCGACCTCGACGAGGCGATCGACGTCGACATCGTGCTGACCCCCTTCACGAACACGCTGCCGATCCGGCGGCATCCGCTCGGGGTGGGCGAGCACGCCGACTTCCTGATGGCGTGGGTGGACGTCCCGTCCCTCGAAGTCCACCCGGACCCCCAGCGCTACACCCGCCTCGACGCGACCCACTACCGCTTCGACTCCCTCGACAGCGACTTCACGCGCGACCTCGAGGTGGACCCGGACGGCGTCGTCGTCACCTACCCGGGCCTGTTCGAGCGGCTCTGACGGCTAGGGCGTGACGCGGGACCGCTCGAACCGTTCGATCACGGCGAGATCGCCGCCCAGCGCCACCACCTCACGACCACGGGCTCGATTCCACACCCACAGCAGCAGCTCGCCGGCCGGTCCGGTGACATTTGCTGTGAGCTCGTGACCGCCGTCACGCTGCCAGTCGTTGCCGAACGTCCAGCGGTCGCCGGTGTCGCTCGCGACGAGTTCGAGTCCGCCACCGAGCGGCGCGGGCGCCGTGGTGCGCGGGAGGAACACGTCGAACAGTTCCGAGACGCCGTCGGCGTGGGTCGCGGCATCCACTTCGGGCGGCGGCGGGGCAAGCGGGTCCGACGCACTTCGCAGGTCCCACAGGTGCACGAGCGTCTCGAAGAGCTGGCGGCGGTACCAGAACGACACCGTTCGGTCCTGCTTGCTCAAGGTGTAGGCGACGGCGGCAGGTTCCAGCTCGTCGAACGTCTCGAGCAGCACGTCACGCGAGGTCGAGTACCACTCGGTGAGGCTCACGTCGAGGTTGGGCACGTTGATGCGCGGATGCCGCTTCGCCTCCCGCGAATTCGCCGCAGCCCACCGGTGCACGGCGCCGAGGTGGGCCACGAGTTCCGCCACGGTCCAGCGGATGTCGGCGCACGACGCGGTCGCCGTGGCATCCCCGGTCTCACGCAGGAATGCCCCCGTCACGACCCTGAGGTCGGCGAGGGCATCCTGCGGATCACGAACCATGCGATCCACGGTACTGCGGCGGTCAGGCCGAGACGAGCTGCCGGTCCCCCGCCTCGGTGCGCACCGCGCGGTTCACCGCCGAGACGATCGCCTTGAGGGATGCGGTCGAGATGTCCGCGTCGATCCCGACGCCCCACAGCCGCTTGCCGTTGACGTTGAGCTCGACGTACGACGCCGCGAGGGCGTCACCGCCGGCGCTGAGCGCGTGCTCGACGTAGTCGTAGAGCTTGACGTCGATGCCGAGCTCCGCCATGACCGCGAGGAACGCGGCGATCGGGCCGTTCCCGGCTCCTGTCGCCGCCTGCACCTCCTCGCCGTCGCGCAGCGTGACGTCGAGCGTCGTCGAGCCCGTGAGGTCGCTCGCGGTGCGGGTCGAGAACAGCTCGAACCGGCCCCACTTGTCCTCGGGGCGCGTGGCCGGCGCCGGCAGGTACTCGTCCTGGAAGATCTCCCAGATCTCGTCGCTCGTGACCTCGCCGCCCTCGGCATCCGTCTTGGCCTGCACGACCGCGCTGAACTCGATCTGGAGCTTGCGCGGCAGGTCGAGCGCGTGATCCGTCTTGAGCAGGTAGGCGACACCGCCCTTGCCGGACTGCGAGTTGACGCGGACGACCGCCTCGTAGCCGCGGCCGAGGTCGCGCGGGTCCACCGGCAGGTACGGCACGGCCCACTCGAGGTCGTCGACGCTCACGCCCTTGGCCTTCGCATCGGCCTCCATGGCCTCGAAGCCCTTCTTGATCGCGTCCTGGTGCGAACCGCTGAACGCGGTGTAGACGAGGTCGCCGGCCCAGGGGCTGCGCTCGTGCACGCGCAGCTGGTTGCAGTACTCGGCCGTGCGGCGGATCTCGTCGAGGTCGCTGAAGTCGATCTGCGGGTCGATGCCCTGCGTGAACAGGTTGATTCCGAGCGCGACGAGGTCCACGTTGCCGGTGCGCTCGCCGTTGCCGAACAGGCAGCCCTCGATGCGGTCCGCGCCCGCGAGGTACCCGAGCTCGGCTGCGGCCACCGCGGTGCCGCGGTCGTTGTGGGGATGCAGCGAGAGCAGCACGTTCTCGCGGTGGTTGAGGTGGCGCGACATCCACTCGATCGAATCCGCGTACACGTTGGGGGTCGCCATCTCGACCGTCGCCGGCAGGTTGATGATCACCTTGCGGTCGGGCGTGGGCTCGAAGACCTCGAGCACCTGGTTGCAGACGTCCACGGCGAACTCGAGCTCGGTGCCCGTGTAGCTCTCCGGTGAGTACTCGTAGAACACCTCGGTGCCCGGCACACGCGACTCGGCAGCCCGACACCAGCGCGCGCCCTGGAGTGCGATGTCGATGATGCCCTGGCGATCGGTGCGGAACACGACCGCCCGCTGCAGCACGCTCGTCGAGTTGTAGAGGTGCACGATCGCCCGCTTGGCGCCCTTGATCGACTCGTAGGTGCGATTGATGAGTTCCTCGCGAGCCTGGGTGAGCACCTGGATGGTGACATCATCCGGGATGAGGTTCTCCTCGATCAGGCTGCGCACGAAGTCGAAGTCCGTCTGGCTCGCCGACGGGAATCCGACCTCGATCTCCTTGTAGCCCATGCGCACGAGCAGGTCGAACATGATGCGCTTGCGCTCGGGGCTCATCGGGTCGATGAGGGCCTGATTGCCGTCCCGGAGGTCGACGGCGCACCAGCGCGGCGCCGTCGTGATGCGCTTGGTCGGCCAGGTGCGATCGGGCAGGTCCACGGCGAACTGCTCGTGGAACGGCTTGTAGCGGTGCGTCGGCATGGCCGACGGCTTCTGGGTGTTCTTCATTGCACTTCTCCTCGTCTGGAATGTCGGCCGACAGCGACTCCGCGACGAGTGGGGCCTATGAGCTAGGACTCGCCGCGGCGGCTAAGAAGGAGAAGACCGGTGAACACGGGTTCAGGGTAGCACGGCACCTTCCGGGAGCGGCCCCAGCACTGGGGTGACGACGAGCCCATCGAAACTGTGACGAAGTATCACCATGCAGTCACTGCAGCAATATGCTTGGCCCAGCACGGTCCCAGTCCGTGCCTTCAATCAGGGGGAATTCCAATGTCACTTTCACTGCCACTTCGTCGCGCCTTCGCGATCGCCGCAGCACTCGCCGCGATCCCGATCGCCCTCTCCGGCTGCAGCGCCCCGGCGCCCGCGGTCGAGGACAAGCCGACCACCGAACCCACGCCCGCGCCCGAGATCCCGGAGGAGAAGGAGGAGGACGCGGAGCCCGCGGCCGGCTTCTTCCCGATCTTCGACGACGCACAGGTCGTCTCCGTGCAGGTTCCCAGCGACTGGTCGCAGATCGACGGCGCCGGATTCACGAGCGAGGCCGGTGTGCAGTTCTTCAGCGTGCTCGCCTCTCCCGACATCGAGGGCTACAACGCGTCGTGGAACGTTCCCGGCGTCGTGGTCAGCGCGACGCAGGACTTCACGCGTGCGCCCGAGGAATACCTCGTGGACATGATCACGACCCTCGGCAGCGAGTGCGGCACCCCGGAGACGGACGCCTATGACGACGGCGTCTACGTCGGCACGTACGTGTACCTGCCGGACTGCGGCGGTGTCGGCACCGAGGTGCTCGGCGTCGCGGCCACCGACGCGACCGCGACGCACATGGTGCTCCTCACGATCCAGATGGTGAGCGACGAGGACAAGTCGACGACCCGCGACCAGATCCTCACGACGTTCTTCGCCCTCTTCTAGGAGCCACCGGAACGAAACTCCAGGGGCGGCGCTGCATGCGCCGCCCCTCTGTCGTTCTCGCGGCTAGTCGACCGCGAGCGCGACCACGGGCGCGATCCGGGTCGCACGTCGGGTCGGAGCGATGGATGCCGCGGCCGTGAGCACCCCCGCCGCGACGACCACCACGGCGATCAGCCAGCCGGGCACGACGGGCACGACGAGGCCGGAGACGAAGCCCAGCAGGGACTGCGCGCCGGCCCAGCCGTACCCGATGCCCAGGACGAGCCCGAGCGCGATCGCCGTCACCGACAGCTGTGCCGCCTCGGCGAGCACCATCTGCCGCAGTTGGGCGGAGGTGAATCCGAGCGCGCGGAGCAGGCCGAGCTCCCGTGTGCGCTGCAGCACGCTCAGCGACAGGTTGTTCACCATGCCGACGCCCGCGATGACAGCGCTGAAGCCGACGAGCACCGAGAACACCGCGAGCGTCACGGCGAGCATCTCGTCGATGCCCTGGTAGGTCTCGGGCTGCTGCTCCTGGGCGAGCGTGATCATCCGGGCGTAGGTGGACATCGCAACGGCGAACATCGTCACGAGCGTCACGCCGATGACGAGCCCGATCGTCGTGCGCGAGCTGCGCTCGGGGTACCGCACCGCGTTCTCGGCGGCGAGACGACCGGCCGCACTGCGACCGAACGCCTTGCCGACGAGGCGCAGGGCCGGCGGCATGATGATCTGGGCACCCGAGATGAGGGCGGTGAACGACAGGATGCCGCCGACCAATCCGATGAGCACGCCGAGCGGGTTCACGAAGCCGACCAGGATTCCGAGCAGCAGCAGCACAGTGCCGATGACGAACACCACGACGGAAGCCGCGGTGCGCCCCCGCCGCCCTGAGAGCTCCGCGAGACTCGCGTCGTGCGATGCCCCCGTGGCCTCTATGGGCGAGACGGAGAGCACCTTGCGAGAGCCGATCCAGGAGGCCAGCCAGGTGGTCAGCACGACCCCGACGACCGGCAGCAGCACCGACGGCTGCAGGAAGTCCCACGGTGCGGGCGGGAGTAGACCGGACGCCTGGGCGATCAGGAAACCGCCGACGGGCAGCACCGTGCCGAGCACGAGTCCGACGCCGCCGCCGATGAGTCCGACGATGATCCCCTCGGTGGCGACCGACCGCCGTTCCTGCTGCGCCGTCGCACCGATCAGCCGGCGGAGCGCGATCGTGCGGGTGCGCCCGACGATCACGGTGGCGAACGTGTTGGCCGTCACGATCGCCGCGACGTAGACCGAGATCACGATGAAGACCATCGCGACGATCGCGAGCAGGATCGCGACCGTGCCGCTGCTGCCGGTGACGTCTCCCCCGCTGATCAGCACGGCGAGGTTGGCCGTGACCTGCAGCAGTGCGACGCCGAAGGTCGCGGCGAGACTCGCGACGAGCACGCTCGGGACGAGTTCGCGGAGCACGAGTGGTCGCCTCATGATGCGACATCCAGCCCGAGGATGACGCGGCCGATCTCCTCTGCCGACGTGCGCTCGCGCTCCTCGACCACCCGGCCGTCCGCGAGGAACAGGATCCGGTCGGCGTAGCTCGCCGCGATGGGATCGTGCGTGACCATCGCGATCGACTGCCCGTACTCCGAACTCGCCGCGCTGAGCAGCGCGAGCACCTCGCGGCCGGTGCGGGAGTCGAGGTTGCCGGTGGGTTCGTCGGCGAACACGAGCTCGGGCCGCGACCCGAGTGCCCGCGCGATCGCGACGCGCTGCTGCTGGCCGCCGGACAGCTCGTGCGGTCGGTGCCGCAGCCGGTCGCGCAGCCCGAGGGAGTCGATCAGCTGGTCGAGCCAAGCCCGCTCGGTGGTCGACGGCGTGCGGCCGTCCAGCTCGAACGGCAGCAGGATGTTGCCCTCGATGTCGAGGGTCGGCACGAGGTTGAACGACTGGAACACGAAGCCGACCCGACGGCGCCGGATCATCGTGAGCTCGGTGTCCTCGAGCCGGGTGATCTCGGTGTCGCCGAGCCACACCCGACCGCTCGAGGCGGAGTCGAGTCCGGCCATGATGTGCATGAGCGTCGATTTGCCAGAGCCGCTCGGGCCCATGATCGCGGTGAACTCCCCGCGGCGCAGGCCGATCGAGAGGTCGTCGAGCGCGGTGACCGCGGTGCTCGCCGTGCCGTAGAACTTGCTGAGGTTGGTGACGCGGGCGACGAGCCCTGGGTCTGAGGGAGTGATTTCCATACTTCGACGGTATGGACCATGGATGCGGCAGCGCGTCGCCCGAGCGACTAGACCGCGTCAGCCTTGGGGATGACAGCGGCTAGCCGGCGAGACGATGCTCGTGCGCGAACACCACGAGTTGCACGCGGTCGCGCAAGGACAGCTTCGCGAGCACGCGGCTCACGTGGGTCTTGACCGTCGCCTCGCTCACGAACTGGTCCTTCGCGATCTCGGAGTTGCTCAGGCCCCGCGCGGCGAGCTGGAAGATCTCGCGCTCGCGCGCCGTGAGGGTCTCGAACGCGGGCGGCACCGGGGTGACGGGCTGCCCGAAGCGCTCGAACAGCTCGAGGGTCGCGGATGCCGCGATCACCGACGTGCCCGAATGCACCGCCCGGATCGCGGCGAGCAGGAACTCCGGCTCGGTGTCCTTGAGCAGGAACCCGCTCGCTCCGGCGCGGATCGCGCGTGCGGCGGCCTCGTCGAGGTCGAACGTGGTGAGCGCGACGACGCGGGGCGGGGTGGTGGCGCGGGTCGCGGCATCCTCGAGGATGGCGCGGGTCGCGGCGATGCCGTCCATCACGGGCATCCTGAGGTCCATGAGCACGACGTCCGGCCGGCTCGTGGCGACCATCGCGACCGCCTCGGCGCCGTCGCCCGCCTCGCCCACGAACTCGAGGTCCTCCTGCGACGACACGAGCATGCGGATGCCCGCGCGGAACAGCGACTGGTCGTCGACGAGCGCGACCCGGATGACGCTCACTCTGCCGGCTCCGACTCGAGGATCGGCAGCGTCGCCCGCACGACGAAGTGCTCGCGCTCGACTCCGGCGCTGAACTCGCCGCCGACGAGGGTCGCGCGCTCCTGCATCCCGGTGAGCCCGTGTCCGGGGTCACGGACGTTCGGCTCGCGCAGCGCGTTCGACACCTCGAGTTCGACCGCGTCGGTGGCCCAGTCCAGCCGTATCTCGACCGGCTTCGCGGTGTCGCCGTGCCGGAGCGCGTTCGTGAGCGCCTCCTGCAGGATCCGGTACACGGCGAGGGCCTGCGACGCGTGGAGCACCGGGCGCTGGCCGAGTTCGTCGACGGTGACGGTGAGTCCGGCATCCCGCACCTGATCGATCAGCCGATCGAGGTCGGCCACTCGCGGCTGCGGCCCCGCCTCCTGGGCGTGGCGGAGCTGCCCGAGCAGCAGGCGGACGTCGGTGAGCGCTTCGCGCGCGGTCGACGAGATCGTCGCGAGGGCGTCGGCCGACGCGATCGGATCCTTCGTGTAGCGAGCGCCGTCGGCCTGGGCGATCACGACCGCGAGCGAGTGCGCGACCACGTCGTGCATGTCGCGAGCGAGCTGGTTGCGCTCCTGCTCGACGATCACCGAGCGCTCCGCGATCTCGGCGGCGATCCGGGCTTCACGTGCGTTGCGCCAGGTGCGGGCGAGCACGCCGAGGGTCCACGACAGCACGAACAGCACCGCGGACGTGACGAACACGAAGATGATCGGGATGACGACGGTGGGCACCGCCTGGCCGAACAACTGGAGGTCGGGCGACGGGACGAGCACGTCCTGCTGCAGCAGCGACGGCAGCAGGAGCGGCAGCACCATCGTGTAGAGGGTCACCACGGCCGCTCCCACGAGCGCCGAGATGAGCCCGAGTCGGCGCACCACCGGTCCGCCGTAGGACCCGGTGGCGAACAGCACGGGCAGGATCGCGAGGTCCACGACGTGCGGTGGCTCCCCGCCCACCATCTGCAGGATGGCCCCGGCCCAGGCCACCGCGAGCGCGAGCCCGGGCGACCAGCGCCGCATCCCGAGTGCGGCTCCGAGCAGCGCGGCGACGGCGATGTCCACCCAGCTGCCGGGCGGGATCAGCAGCCCGCAGAGCAGCGCCCAGAGCACACCGAGCACGACGTCGAAGACGCCCTGGGCCACGGTCAGCTTCCTGAACACGTTTCCAACGTATGCGGTCCTGAGCGTGGATGCGGCAGGTTGCCCCGAGAATCATCCTCGCGGCGGAGATCGGCTCAGTCCGCGGTCTGATACCCGATGACGAGTTCCCCGACCGGCACCTCGGCGTTCGGGTCGTTGGGGAAGAAGGTCATCCAGACCCAGCCATCGGCATTCGCGAACTCGCGGTACCAACTCGCGGCGGTGCTGCCATCCGCCTCGGTGGTGTCGCCGTCGGACTGCCCGTCCTCCGACTCGGAGTCCGTCGTGTCGGGCGCCACCTCGCCGACCTGCAGCAGGTCGTGCGGCACCTGGTCGTAGGTCAGCGAGTACCCCATCGCGGCCAGCAGGTTGCTCGCGGCGGCGAACTGGGTCTCGGTGACCTCGGTGACATCCATGCGGTAGGTCCAGGCCGAGTCATCCACGTCGACGACCATCGTGCTGCCGCACACCGGCACGATCCCGGACCACGCGATCGCGGCGGACGGGAAGTGCTCCGGTGTGCGCCACGGCGCCGCGACCCCGTTCGCGTCGTCGCCCTTCGCATCGCGGATGGCCGCGAGCTGGCCCTGCACCCACGCGTCGGTCCACTCCGGGTAGAGCGTGTTGCAGTCGGCGAGTTCGGCACTGGATGACCCGCCGGCGTTCGCCCCCGTGGTCAGCCGTGCGGCGAATCCGTCGAGCACGAACAGGCAGATCGCGATCGCGGCCACCACTCCGACCACGACCACGGCGAGCACCGCGCGACGCATCGGCGACCGCGAGACCGTGGCCCCCTGGGGCGCGGCCAATGGCACGTGCTCGTCGGACAACGGACCGCTCCTTCCCGCGCTCGGCTTGCCCATACACTAGCGGCGTGGAGGCGACTGAGACGCGTGTCGGGGTGCGGGGACGGCTCGGCAACTGGGTGAGCACGTCCGGGCGCTGGTCGCGCATCCTGACCTCGGCCCTGCTCGGCACGGTGTCCCTGCTGATCGCGTTCACGGCGTTCCAGGCGTCGGTGTACTCGGATCGCGCGAACGACTTCGACTCGCTCGCCAACCGGCAGAGCGTCGACAGTCTCAACCAGTCCCAGACCGACTACGCGGAGCACCTGCAGGACGTGCAGATCTGGCTCCAGATCGTGGCGAGCGGCGAGGATCCGGCCACGAGCCCCCTCACCCCGCTGCTCTCCGAGCGCTGGCTCGACGCCGTGGATCGGGCGAATGCGCTCAAGAGCGGGGATGTCACGGCGTCCCTGCCGATCGACGACCGCTACTTCGAGGAGCTCACGATCGAGTCGGAGGCCACCACGCTGCTGATCAAGGAGACCTACACCGCAGCCCGGGATGCTGGGGGCACCAGTGCACGCCTCACCGGCGCGACGGTGATCTACTCGGCGGCGCTGCTGCTGCTCACCCTCGCGGCATCCACAGCTCGGCCGTCGGCGAGGCTCGCGCTCAACGGCACCGCCGTGTTCATCGTCATCGTCGCCGTCCTGATCGGATTGGCGCCCGTGCGCTTCTGAACCGCGCCCGCTACTCCTCCAGCGGGTCGGACTTGAAGAACTGCCCGACGAGCGGCTCGCCGTTGCCATTGATCAGGAAGCACTGGAACGTGGTCTCGTCGGGCTTCCACGAGGTGCGCGACTGGTACACGCCGTAGAGCTTGGCCGTCTCGTACTGCGACACCTCCTCGCGGAGGTACAGCTGGTAGCGCATCGCGGACTCGCAGATCGAGGTCGCGAGCTCGCTCGACGCGCGCGCGCCGATGTAGAAGTCGAACGTCTCGCCGAGATCGGCGAGGTAGACCAGTTCGGCGGCGTGCGGTTGCGCGCAGTCGACCACCGCGTAGCTCGGTGCAGCGGAGCCGACGGCGTCGAATGACTGCAGGCAGTCCCCCGGTACGAGATCCTCGGCGTCGATCGTGGTGTCGAGTCGCGCCTGTGCCTGCGCAGTCACCGTCACGCCGACGATCACCGTGAAGGCGAGCAGGGGCAGCAGCAGTGCACCGAGCACGATCGACGCGATCAGCAGCACCCGATCCCCGGCCGGCCAGCGCAGCTTCGGGACCGAGGCAGGGGCGGGCGCCGGAGCCTCGACAGCAGCCGGAGCAGGGGGTGGCGCGTCGGTCATCCTGCCTCCGTTCGTCGTCGTTCTGCGCTGTGCTAGCGTACGGATCGTCCACGTTTCCCCCTGAGAATAGCGTCCAGGAGGCCGGCCATGCGCCAGTTCCGCTGGTCGTTCGCGGGTGCGCTGGCCGCCGTCGCGATCGCGGTCCCCGTACTCACCGGATGCGCGGCCCCTGCGACATCGGATGCCACGGGCTGGACCGCCGACGTCTTCCGCGCCGACCTCGAGCCGGGGTCGTGCATCGGAGGTTCCTACGACGACGCGGGACGCGTGCAGCGCTCACTCGACTTCGCCGCGACCAACTTCCTGGTCGTGGACTGCCAGGCGGAGCACGCCGCGCAGGTGCTCGGTCGCGTCGCCATCCCCGCGGCGGACGAGTGGGCCTCCTACGGCACCGACGCCGGTCCGAGTCAGGCCGAGGCCGACGAGTGGCTCGTCGGGGTCTGCCAGGCCTACGGGGTGCTCGTGGCCAACGCGGTCGAGAACTCGAGCAAGTTCGGCGAACCCGTCGTCGAACCGATCTACGGTTCGCTCGTGGATTCGCAGCTCGGCTTCTGCGCGCTCTACTCCGGCGGGGAGGGCGGGCTCACGCGCGTGGTCGACGTCGACGCGATGCTCTCGGCGGCCGGCGGCGTCTCGGCGCTCGACGAAGCCATCCCCGAGACCGCAATGGGCTGGCTCGACGGGCTCGGCAGCACGGCCTCCGGCGGGCTGACCGACTGGTTCGACGTCACGGTCGGGTCGTGCGTGCTCGAGTACGCGGGCCCGGACGAGGAGGGCTACCAGGTCGTCGATTGCGCGGCCGACCACGCCGCGCAGTCCGTGCTCTGGGTTCCGCTCGCTGCCGAGTGGGGCGGCGTGCACCCCGGTGACGACGTCGCCCGCACCTACGCCGCTGACGCGTGCGCCGCGAAGCAGGTCGAGCTCGCCGCGAACAACGACCCGTCGCTGGACATCGTGGTCGAGCCGAGCGATGCCGCGGAGCAGTTCCTGTTCGGCGACCAGTACATCGCGATCTGCTGGGGCCGCTTCGCGGACCGCGGTGCGATCACCGGTTCCTTCCTCCCAGCGGGATAAACGAGCCCGTTCCGCACGTCATGGTCGTGAGCGAACGCAACGTACGCTCCCGGGTGATCCCGGCGATCGGCGCGACGGCGTCGTGTCGATCGACGGACGAAGTGCGCCGCAGCAGCGGCGGCGCGCCTAAAAACCGAGCCGCCCCAACTGCTTCGCATCGCGCTGCCACTCCTTCGCGACCTTGACGCGGATCGAGAGGAAGACCTGCTTGCCGACGAGCTTCTCGATCTCGGCGCGGGCGCGGGCTCCGACATCCTGCAGTCGCTCGCCCTTGTGGCCGATGATGATGCCCTTCTGGCTGTCACGCTCGACGAAGAGGTTGGCGTAGATCTCGACGAGGTCCTTGTCGTCGCGCTCGATCATGTCGTCGATCGTGACCGCGATCGAGTGCGGCAGCTCGTCGTTCACGCCCTCGAGCACGGCCTCGCGCACGAGCTCGGAGATGCGCGACTCGAGGCTCTCGTCCGTGACCGCGTCGAGCGGGTACAGCGGATCGGACTGGGGCATGAGCGCGATGAGCTGCGTCGTGAGCACGTCGAGCTGCACCCGCGACACCGAGGAGATCGGGATGATCGCCTCCCACTCCCGCAGCTGGCTCACGGCGAGCAATTGCTCCGCGACGGCCGGGCGGTTCGTGGCATCCGTCTTGGTGACGATCGCGATCTTCTTCGCGCGCGGGAACGCGTCCAGCTGCTCGCTGATGTAGTTGTCGCCGGGGCCGAGCTTCTCGTTCGCCGGCACGCAGAAGCCGATGACATCCACTTCGCCGAGCGTGTCGTTCACGACCGCGTTGAGTCGCTCGCCGAGCAGCGTTCGCGGGCGGTGCATGCCAGGGGTATCGACGATGACGAGCTGCCCGCCGCGCTGGTGCACGATGCCGCGGATGGCACGGCGCGTCGTCTGCGGCTTCGAACTCGTGATCGCGACCTTCTCGCCCACCAGCGCGTTGGTCAGCGTCGACTTGCCGACGTTCGGCCGGCCGACGAACGACACGAACCCCGCCCTGAAGCTGTCGTCGGTCATTCGTCCTCCAGTGCTTGCATGCGGGCATCCGAGAAAGCGGCTCGCGCGTCGAGCAGGGCCTGGTCGGCTTCGACCAGCACGGTGCTGAGCCGCTTGCGGCGGCCCTCGGTGCGCTCGGCGGTGAGGATGAGGCCCGAGAACTCCGCGCGCGCTCCGACCACGGGCAGGCGTCCGAGCACCTTCGTGAGCAGCCCGCCGACCGAGTCGACCTCGTCGTCCTCGAGCTCGAGCCCGAACAGGTCGCCGAGTTCGTCGATCGGCATGCGCGCACTCACCCGGTAGACCCCGCCGTCGAGCTCGGTGAACTCCGCGGCCTCACGGTCGTACTCGTCGGCGATGTCGCCGACGAGCTCCTCGATGACGTCCTCCATCGTGACGAGTCCCGCGATCCCGCCGTACTCGTCCACGACGAGCGCGAGGTGGTTGGACTCGAGCTGCATCTGGCGCAGCAGGTCGTCCGCCTTCTGCGACTCGGGCACGAACATCGCCGACCGCGCAAGCTCCGCGGCCGTGAACGCGGCACCCTCGAGCGACTGAGCGCCGACGCCGCGTTCGTAGACCAGGCGCGACACGTCCCGCAGGTAGAGCACGCCGACGACGTCGTCGATGTCCTCACCGAGCACCGGCATGCGGGAGTGGCCGGTGGCGAGGAAGCTCTTCATCGCGACATCCACGCTCTCGTCGCCGTCGATCGTGACCATGTCGGTGCGCGGCACCATCACCTCGCGCACGACGGTGTCGTTGAACTCGAAGATCGAGTGGATGAGCTCGCGATCGTCCTCCTCGAGCACCTCGAGCTCGGTGGCCTCGTCCACCATGCTCAACAGCTGCTCCTCGCTCGAGAACGTCACGGTGGGCGGGCGACCGGGCGTCACCCGGTTGCCGAGGGCCACGAGCGCGCCGGCGACCGGACCGAGGATGACGCGCACCACCCGGATGATCGGAGCCGCGAACGCGATGATCGGTCGCGCGTTCACCCGGCCCACGCTCCGCGGGCTCGTGCCCACGAGCACGAAGGACACCACGATCATGATCGCTGCGGCGATGAGCAGCGCCCACCACCAGTCCGCGATCGAGTATGCGAGCGCGAGGGTGACGAGCACCGCGGCGGTCGTCTCGGACACGACGCGCATGAAGTTGATCGCGTTGACGTGCGCGCCGACATCCTTGGAGATCGCGAGCAGCGAGCGCTTGGAGCGGCTGGAAGTCGCGAGTTCGAGCAGGTCGGTGCGGCTCAGCACGGAGAGGGCGGCATCCGCGGCGGCGAGCAGGCCGCCGAACGCGACGAGGATCACGGCAGCCGTGATGAAGATGCCGATGATCATGCGCTGCCCGTCAACACCGGCGCTACCGTTTGCGCTCGGCGAGCGCGAAGCCGACGAGCAGGTCGCGCTGGAGGCCGAACATCTCGGCCTCCTCCTCGGGCTCCGCGTGGTCGAACCCGAGCAGGTGCAGCAGCCCGTGGCAGGTGAGCAGCTGGATCTCCTCGATCGTCGAGTGCCCTGCGCTCACCGCCTGAGCGGCGGCGACCTGCGGGCACACCACGATGTCGCCGAGGAGGCCCGCGGGGGTCATCGCGTCCTCGCTGCCGGGGCGGAGTTCATCCATCGGGAAGCTCAGCACGTCGGTCGGTCCGGGCTCGTCCATCCACTGCACGTGGAGCTGCTCCATGGCGGCCTCGTCCACGAAGACGACCGCGAGCTCGGCATCCGGGTGGACATGCAACTGGTCGAGGCAGTAGACCATGAGCCGCTGGATGACGGTCTCGTCGACGTCGACGCCGCTCTCGTTGTTCAGCTCGATGCTCACCGTCGGCTCCGCCTTCCGGCCGCGTCGCGATTGTCGAACCGCTCGAGCTGCCGCTCGGCGTCGTACTTCGTGTACGCGTCCACGATCTGGCCGACGAGCGAGTGGCGCACGACGTCGGCGCTCGTGAGGCGGGCGAAGTGGATGTCGTCGATGTCCGAGAGCACCTTCGTCACCAGCTGGAGGCCGCTGGCGCCCGCGGGGAGGTCGACCTGCGTGACATCCCCGGTCACCACCATCTTCGAGCCGAATCCGAGCCGGGTCAGGAACATCTTCATCTGCTCCGGCGTGGTGTTCTGCGCCTCGTCGAGCACGATGAACGAGTTGTTGAGCGTGCGACCGCGCATGTAGGCGAGCGGCGCGACCTCGACGGTGCCGGAGGCGAGCAGCTTGGGCACGAGCTCCGGGTCCATCATCTCGTTGAGCGCGTCGTAGAGCGGACGCAGGTAGGGGTCGATCTTGTCGGTGAGCGTGCCGGGCAGGAACCCGAGCCGCTCCCCCGCCTCGATCGCCGGGCGCGGCTCAGGATGATGCGCTCGACCTCCTTGCGCTGCAGCGCCTGCACGGCCTTCGCCATCGCGAGGTAGGTCTTGCCGGTGCCGGCCGGACCGATGCCGAACACGATCGTGTTGAGGTCGATCGAGTCGACGTACTCCTTCTGGCCGAGCGTCTTCGGCCGGATGCTCTTGCCGCGCGCGGTGAGGATCGCCTGGCTCAGCAGCTCGGCCGGGCTGCCGGAACGCTGCTCGAGGATGCGGGCGGAGCTCGTGACATCCACGGGCCCGAGGTCCGTGCCGTCCTGCACCATGCGCACGAGCTCGTCGACGAGCTGCTTCGCCGCGCGCACCTGCTCGGCGTCGCCGGACAGGCTGACCTGGTTGCCGCGCACCATGACGTCGACGAGCGGGAACTGCCGCTCGATCGTCGTGAGCAGGCGGTCCTGCGGTCCGAGCAGTCGCACCATCGCGATGCCGTCGACCTCGAGGTCGAGGTGGTCGTAGTCCGCGTCGCCGTGACGCGGCGTTTCGGGGTTGCTAGGCAAGTGAACCTTCCTGGAGACCGGGACTCTGCTCATTCAAAGACGAGGCTCCCCCGCCGCTGAGGACGTGGGCATGAACATGGAAGACGGTCTGGCCGGTGGATGCACCGGAGTTGAACACGAGGCGGAACTCCCCGTTCCCGTGCTCGGTCGCGAGCTGCTGGCCGACCGCGACGACCTCGGCGAGCAGCGCCGGATCGGCCGCCGCGAGTTGCACGACGTTCTCGTACTCGTGCTTCGGAATCACGAGCAGGTGCACGGGCGCCTGGGGGTTGATGTCGCGGATGGCGATGATCCGATCGTTCTCGAACAGGATCTCGGCAGGGATCTCGCGCGCGATGATGCGCGTGAAGATCGAGGGCGAGGCATCAGTGGACATGACTCCCAGTGTATTTGGGCCCTTCGTCACCAGCGCCCGAGTTTCGCGTTCAGCACAGCGATCGCCGCGGGTCCGGCGGTCGACGTGCGCAGCACCTCGTCGCCGAGGCGCACGGGTTCGGCGCCGGCGGCCGCGAGCGCGTCCACCTCGTCGGGCGAGAGTCCGCCCTCCGGGCCGACGACGACGAGCAGGTCGCGGCCGTCCACCTCGATCTCGGTGAGGCGGGTGGATGCGGTGGGCTCGAGCACGAGCATCCGGGTCTCGGTCGCGAGCCGGGCCAGCTGCTTCGTCGTCACGAGGTCGAGCACGTCGGGCAGCCAGGCGCGCATGGACTGCTTGGCCGCCTCACGGGTGACCGCCATCCAGCGCTCGACGCCCTTGCGCACCTTCGCGCCCTCCCAGCGGGAGATGCTGCGTCCGGCGACCCACGGGATGACGGCATCCACCCCCAGCTCGGTCGCCGCCTGCACCGCGAGCTCGTCCCGGTCCCCCTTCGCGAGCGCCTGCGCGAGGATCACCGCGGGGCCCGAGCGCTCGACGCGCACGACCGTCTCCGCGACGAGCTCGAGCTCGGTCGGTTCGGCGGACGTGATCCCGCCGGTCACGACGAGTCCGCGGCCGTTGCCGATCGCGATGGTCTCGCCCACGCGCAGCCGTGAGACGGTGACGGCGTGCCGCGCCTCCTGGCCGATCACGCTCACGGCGTCGCCGACCGCGGCATCCTCGAGGTCCTCGGCGAGGTAGAAGTGGGCCATCTGCGTTCCGGTCGGGCTCAGAAGCCGAGGAACCGGTCGCGCAGCTTCGCGAACAGCCCCTGCTGGAACGCCGCGAACTTCGGCGGCGCTGCCTTGCGGCCCTTCGCGAACTGGCTGATGAGCTCGCTCTCCTTGTGGCTGAGCTTGGTGGGCGTCACGACCTGGATGCCGATCTTGAGATCGCCGCGTCCGGCGCCGCGCAGCCGGGTGACGCCGCGGTCCTTGATCGTGATCACCTCGGCGGACTGGATGCCGGGCTTGATGTCGAACGACACCTCGCCGTCGAGCCCCGTGAGCACGGACTTCGTGCCGAGGATCGCGTCGGCCATCTGCACCTCGACGGTCGCGAGCAGGTCGTCGCCGTTGCGGCTGAAGATGTCGTGGTGGCGCACCTTGACCTCGAGGAAGAGGTCGCCGTTCGGTCCGCCGGCCGGTCCGACCTCGCCCTGGCCGGGCAGCTGCAGGCGCAGCCCGGTGTCGACGCCCGCGGGCAGGTCCACCGGGATGGTGCGCGCCGCGCGCACGCGGCCCTGGCCGGCGCAGGTCGGGCACGGGTTCGGGATGACGGTGCCGTAGCCGCGGCACGTGCCGCACGGGTTCGACGTCATCACATTGCCGAGCAGGCTGCGCACGGTGCGCTGGATCTGGCCGGTTCCGCGGCAGATGTCGCACGTCACCGGGCTCGTGCCGGGCGCGCAGCACGAGCCGTTGCAGGTCTCGCACAGCACGGCGGTGTTGATCTCGACATCCCGCTTGGTGCCGAAGATGACCTCGTCGAGGTCCACCTCGACGCGCACGAGCGCGTCCTGGCCGCGCTCCTTGCGGGATCGCGGTCCCTGTCCGCGACCACCGGCCGCGGCACCGAAGAACGTCTCGAAGATGTCGCCGAAGCCGCCGAAGTTCGCTCCGCCGCCTCCGAAGCTCGGCTGCGGTCCGAGGTCGTACTGCTGGCGCTCATGGGGGTCGCTCAGCACGTCGTAGGCGTGCGTCACGAGTTTGAACCGCTCCGCGGCATCCGCGCTCGGATTCACGTCGGGGTGCAGCTCGCGGGCAAGCCGGCGGTACGCCTTCTTGATCTCCTCGGGCGTCGCGTTGCGCTCGAGGCCGAGCACCTCGTAATGATCAGTTGCCAACAGTGTTCACCAAGCGTTCGTCAGTCCTCGCCGAGCAGGCGGGACAGGTAGCGGGCCACGGCACGCACGGCGGCCATGTTGTTCGAGTAGTCCATGCGGGTCGGGCCCAGCACGCCGAGCTTGGCGAGGCTCCCGCCCGAGGTCGTGTAGCCGCTCGTGAGCACCGAGGTCTCGGACAGCGCGGTGCTCTCGCCGAGGCCGAAACCGGAGTTCTCGCGGCCGATCGAGACCGAGACGCCGTTGTGGTCGGCCTCCATCTCGCTGAACAGCTTGAGCAGGGTGACCTGCTCCTCGATCGCCTCGAGCACGGGATAGATCGAGCCCGAGAAGTCCTCCTCGGTGCGGGCGAGGTTCGCGGTGCCCGCCATGAGCAGCTTGTCCTGGCGGTTGGCGAGCACCTGCTCGACGAGCGCCGACGTGATCGCCGTGACGTGGGGGCGCCGGGCGGCCGGGAAGGCGTCGGCGAACGAGGTGAGCTGGGCCGCGGCATCCTGCAGGCCGAGCCCGACGATCGCCGTGTTGAGCTTGGAGCGCAGCTCGCCGAGGAAGACCTCGTCGACCGGTGCCGCGACGTCGATGATGCGCTGCTCGACCCGCCCGGAGTCGGTGATGAACACCGTCATGAGGCGCGTGTCGCTCAGCGGCACGAGCTCGACGTGCCGCACGTGCGAGGTCGAGAGCGACGGATACTGCACGAGCGCGACCTGGTGGGTGAGTTGGGAGAGCAGGCGCACGGTGCGCGCGAGCACGTCGTCGAGGTCGACCGACGCGCCCATGAACGTCTCGATCGCCTGGCGCTGCGCACCGCTGAGCGGACGCAGGTCGGCGAGGTGATCCACGAAGACCCGGTAGCCCTTGTCGGTGGGCACGCGACCCGACGAGGTGTGCGGAGCCGCGATGAGCTCCTCGTCCTCGAGGAGCGCCATGTCGTTGCGGATCGTGGCCGCCGAGACGCCGAAGCGATGCCGCTCCACGATCGACTTGGAACCGACCGGCTCACGGGAGGCGACGTAGTCCTGCACGATGACCCGGAGGACGTCGAGGCCGCGCTGTGACACCATCTCGAACCCGCCCTTCCGGTTAGCACTCAGAGAACCTGACTGCCAATTGTACCCGTGACACACCGTTACCCAGTCGTTGCACGCCATGTTCGAATAGCGCTACTTTGTGGGAGTGCTTCCGCCGGAAACGGCGTGGGCACCGGCGCAGGCCCGTTGCCTCGCTACCCAGTCGATCTTGAAAGGTCACCATCACATGACTGCAACTCCGCCCCCCGCGGCTCCGGCACCCCAGCCGGCCGCTCCGCTGTCCGAGGCCGAGGACCGTCAGTGGGCGTCCTTCGCGCACCTCGGTGGCATCCTGAGCTTCATCCCGTCGCTCATCATCTGGCTCGTCTTCAAGGACCGCGGCGCGTTCACCAACGTCGAGGCCAAGGAGGCGCTGAACTTCCAGATCACGCTCGTCATCGGCTACATCATCGGCGCGATCCTCACGTTCGTGATCATCGGTGCGTTCATCTCGCTCGCGGTGTGGGTGCTCGGGATCATCTTCTCGATCCTCGGCTTCCTCAAGGCGAAGGACGGCATCCACTACCGGTACCCGTTCGCCATCCGTCTCATCAAGTAGTCCAGTTCTGAAGCGAAGGACCCCGCGGCCAGCGCCGTGGGGTCCTTCCGCGTTTGTGAGGGACACAGCGAGGGCGTCGTGCTTTGATGGAAGGCATGACGACTACGCCTCCACCTCCGCCCGCGAATCCCTACGGCGTCATCACCCCGTTGAGCCCGAGCGACGAGAAGCTTTGGGCGACGCTCATCCACATCGGCGGCATCCTGTTCGGATTCCTGCCGTCGCTCATCGGCTACGTGGTGCTCAAGGACCGCGGCCCGTTCATCCGCGAGCACACCGCGACCGCGCTGAACTTCCAGCTCACCGCGCTCATCGCGACGGTCGTCGCCATCCCGCTCTCGATCATCATCATCGGGTTCCTGGTCTGGCTCGCCGTCGCCGTGATGATCGTGGTGTTCAGCATCCTGGCCGCCATCGCGGCCAACAACGGGCAGCGCTACACCTACCCGCTCAGCATCCCGTTCGTGCACTAGGGCCGTGGATGCCGCGGCGCCGGCTCACTCGTCGAGCAGGCGCCGCACCACCGCATCGGCCATGAGCCGACCCGGGCGCGTGAGCGTGACCCGTCCGCCGACGGCGTCGCGGCCGTCCACGTAGCCGTCCGCGATCAGTCCCGCGACGGACGTGCGACCGGATGCCGTGAGCTCCCCCACCGGGATCCCCTCCCGAATCCGGGCCAGCAGCAGCACCCGCTCCACCCGCCGCGCCTCGGCGTCGAGCACCTCGCGCCCAGCCCCCGGGCTCGAGCCGGACGCGATGCGATCCGCGTACGCCGCCGGGTGCTTCACGTTCCACCAGCGCACCCCTCCGACGTGGCTGTGCGCGCCGGGCCCGATGCCCCACCAGTCGTGCCCGAGCCAGTACGCGAGGTTGTGGCGCGAGCGGAACTCCGGCGCGGTCGCCCAGTTGCTCACCTCGTACCACTCGAAGCCAGCGGCCCCCAGTGAGTCGTCGACGAGGTCGTACATGTCGGCCTGGAGGTCGTCGTCGGGCGCGGGCAGGTCGCCATGCCTGATGCGACGCGCGAGTTGCGTGCCGTCCTCGACGATGAGCGCGTAGGCCGAGATGTGGTCGGGACGCTGCGCGATCGCATGCTCGACGGAGGTGCGCCAGTCCTCGAGGGACTCCCCGGGCGTGCCGTAGATCAGGTCGAGGCTCACCTGGAGCCCGGCCTCGCGGGCCCACGCCACCACGAGCGGAACGCGCTCCGGATCGTGCGTGCGGTCGAGGGTCGCGAGCACGTGCGGAACCGCGGACTGCATGCCGAACGACACGCGCGTGAATCCGGCGGACCGCAGCTCGTGGAGGTACGCGAGGTCGACCGAGTCGGGGTTCGCCTCGGTCGTGACCTCCGCGCCGGCCGCGATCCCGAAGGTGTCCCGCACCGACGAGAGCATGCGCGCGAGGTCGGAGGCGGGCAGCAGGGTCGGGGTGCCGCCGCCGAAGAACACGGTCGCGGCCTCGCGACGCGGCAGGCCGGCCTCGGTGAGCACGGCATCCGCGAGCGCGACCTCGGCGATCGCCTGGCTCGCGTAGTCGGAACGCTTGGCGCCGCGCAGTTCGTCGCTCGTGTAGGTGTTGAAGTCGCAGTATCCGCAGCGCACCCGGCAGAACGGCACGTGGAGGTAGACCCCGAAGTCGCGGTGGTCTGCACCCTCGGTGACGGAGGCGGGCAGCATCCCGTCCAGCGGCGCCGGGTCGGCGATCGGCAGCGCGCTGGGCACTAGTTCTGTCCGCTCGATTGGTCCGCCCGCCGCACGAGGTGGAAGACGCGGATGCCGCGCTTCGCGGTCAACTCGTAGTTGCGGTAGCCCGGCCACTGCTCCTCGAGCCGGGGCCAGATCGCCTCGGTCTCGTCGGGCGTCAGGAGCCGTGCGGTCACCGGGACGAGCTCGCGCCGGTAGTGCACCTCGGCCTGCGGGTTCGCGATGAGATTCGCGGTCCACGCCGGGTGATGCTCGAGCCCGAAGTTGCTGCCCGCGATGTGCCAGCTGCCGTCGGCCTCCGGGAAGCACATGAGCGGTGTCTCGCGGCGCAGGCCCGACTTGGCGCCCTTGGTGAAGAGCATGAGCGACGGGATCATCGGCGCGCTGAGCTTGAGCCGCCCTCCGGAGACCTTGAACAACAGGCGGTCCAGCGGCGTGATGATCACCTTGAGCACGTGCCGCGCGGGGCTGCGCGTGAACGCGGCGGTCGCGGCGCGCACGGGGCGGGAGGGCATCCCACGATTCTGTCACCGGCTCGGGCGGCCGACGTCCGATGGGAGGATTGGGCCGTGGGCACCTTCATCCTCTGGGACATCGACGGCACGCTGATCTACAACACCCCGAAGGCCGGCATGCTCTACGTCGACGCGGTGCGCCTTGCGACTGGCACGGCCCCCACGACGCGCGTGCCGAACCCGCACGGGATGACCGAGGGCCAGTTGCTCGCCGCGATCCTCGAGGTCAACGACCACGACCCGGCCCTCATCGGCGACGTGCTCACGCACCTCGACCGCCTCTCGCTCGAGCAGCACGAGGCCGGCAACGTGCGTGAGCCCTGCAAGGGCACGGCGGCCGCGATCGCCGCATTCGCCGACCGGGGCTGGACGAATGCCCTGCTCACCGGCAACGGTCCCAAGCGCTCCCGGTACAAGCTGCTCGCCGCCGGCTTCGACGTCGACACGTTCGACTGGGAGCACTCCTACTTCGGACACGACCAGCCCACGCGGCACCACCTGACAGCGGGTGCCCGCGACGCGCTCACCGGCTACCACGCGATCATCATCGGCGACACGCCCAACGACGGGCTCGCGGCCGACTCGGCGGGCATCCCGTTCGTCGCGGTCGCCACGGGGGCATTCACGGCCGCGGAGCTGCGTCACACGAACGCCATCCTGGTCATCGACGACTTCGTGAGCGGGCTGGATGCCGCGACCGCCGCGATCGCGGGCGCCGTCGGCTCCTAGCGGACCTCCCTGCCCGGCTCCCCCGGGATCGGCCCCGACAGCGAGCGCAGGTAGCGGGAGTTGTAGTACTCCTGCTGGAGGCGCAGCACGGGGTAGAGCATCCACCAGAACCAGCTCGACGGCCGCGAGAACGACGAGATCGTGAGCCAGACCGAGCCGTCCGGCTTGCGTTCGACGACGAACCGCTCCTCGCCGTCCTCGGGGTGGCCGGCGATCGTGCCGTACGCGAAGCCGTGCCGGTCCGGTTCATCCACGACGTAGATCACGCGCACGGGAGCCTTGATGCCGAACGGGCCGATCGGCACGATGAGCCATGCGCTGTCTCCGGGTGCGAGCAGTTCGGTGCCGCCCGGTCCGTAGGTCGCGGCGCCGGAGCTCACCGCGGCGGCGATCGGCTCGCCGTACTCGTCGAAGGTGACTGGCGTGTAGGTGCCCACCCGAACCTCGGCCGGGGACTCCTCGACCTCGACGCGCAGCCGACTGCCGCGCTGCACCCCCCAGGTCATGAGGGACACCCACGCGTACTCCCAGCGCGCCTCGCCGTGGCCGATCCGGCGCCGCTTGAGCATCGGCCGGTAGCCGTGCGGTGGATGCCGCAGCAACTGCACATCCTGCGTCGCCCCGATCGCGGTGTAGCTCACGGGGCGCGACCACAGCGCGGGTCGGTCGGCACGCGGCTGCTTCATGGATCCCCCGGTTCGCGATCGCACCCCCGGTGCTTGCTCGCGCGCCATCCTACGGAATCCTCAGCTACCCGGCCCGGCGGTGCGCGGGCGAGTCGTTGGACGTGAGATGGGTGCCGAACGGACCATGCGCGACCTCCCCCACCGTTTGGTCAGCCGAGTGTATCGAGCGCCGCAGACCGCAGGAGGGGCTTGACTTGGACGCCAGCGGGGATGCAGCAGCGCTACTTCTTCTTCGCCTCGGTGTCCCCGGTGAGCGCGGCGACGAACGCCTCCTGGGGCACTTCGACGCGTCCGACCATCTTCATGCGCTTCTTGCCCTCCTTCTGCTTCTCGAGCAGCTTGCGCTTGCGGGTGATGTCGCCGCCGTAGCACTTGGCGAGCACGTCCTTGCGCATCGCCGAGATCGACTCGCGCGCGATGATCCGCGCGCCGATGGCGGCCTGGATCGGCACCTCGAACTGCTGGCGCGGGATGAGCTTCTTGAGCCGCTCGGTCATCAGCACGCCGTACGCGTACGCCTTGTCGCGGTGCACGATCGCGCTGAACGCGTCCACGGCCTCGCCCTGCAGCAGGATGTCGACCTTCACGAGATCGCTCTCCTGGTCGCCCGACGGCTCGTAGTCGAGCGACGCGTAGCCGGCGGTGCGGGACTTCAGCTGGTCGAAGAAGTCGAAGACGATCTCGCCGAGCGGGATCGTGTACTTGATCTCGACGCGGTCCTCACCGAGGTAGTCCATGCCGATGAGCGTGCCGCGGCGGGTCTGGCAGAGCTCCATGATCGTGCCCACGTAGTCCTTGGGCGCGAGGATCGCAGCGCGCACCATGGGCTCCGTGACGTGCGCGATCTTCGTGCCAGACGGGAACTCGCTCGGGTTCGTCACGGTGAACTGCTTGCGGTCCTCCGTGGTCACCTCGTACGTCACCGAGGGCGCGGTCGAGATCAGGTCGAGGCCGAACTCGCGCTCGAGGCGCTCGGTGACGATCTCGAGGTGCAGCAGCCCGAGGAATCCGCAGCGGAATCCGAAGCCGAGGGCGACCGAGGTCTCGGGCTCGTAGTTGAGCGAGGCATCCGAGAGTTTGAGCTTGTCGAGCGCCTCGCGCAGCACCGGGTAGTCGCTGCCGTCGATCGGGTAGAGGCCCGAGAAGACCATGGGCTTCGGGTCGGTGTAGCCCGGCAGCGCCTGCGTCGACGGCTTCTGCGCGTTCGTGACGGTGTCGCCGACCTTCGACTGGCGCACATCCTTCACGCCAGTGATCAGGTAGCCGACCTCACCGACGCCGAGGCCGCGGCTCGGGGTCGGCTCGGGCGCGCTCACACCGATCTCGAGCAACTCGTGCACGGCCTTGGTCGACATCATCTGGATGCGCTCGCGCGGGGTGAGCTTGCCGTCGATCATGCGCACGTAGGTGATGACGCCGCGGTACGAGTCGTAGACGGAATCGAAGATCATCGCGCGGGCCGGCGCCGTGGCATCCCCGGTCGGAGCCGGGATGAGCTCGACCACCCGGTCGAGCAGCTCCGGCACGCCCTGGCCGGTCTTGCCCGACACCCGCAGCACTTCGGACGGGTCGCACCCGATGAGCTGCGAGAGCTCCTTGGTGTACTTCTCCGGGTCGGCGGCCGGCAGGTCGATCTTGTTGAGCACGGGGATGATCGTGAGGTCGTTGTCGAGCGCGAGGTAGAGATTCGCGAGCGTCTGGGCCTCGATGCCCTGCGCGGCATCCACGAGCAGGATCGCCCCTTCGCACGCGGCGAGGCTTCGCGAGACCTCGTACGTGAAGTCGACGTGGCCGGGCGTGTCGATCATGTTCAGGGCGAACGTGTCGCCGTTCAGGCCCCACGGCATCCTGACCGCCTGGCTCTTGATCGTGATGCCGCGCTCGCGCTCGATGTCCATGCGGTCGAGGTACTGCGCTCGCATGTCGCGGTCGGAGACGACGCCCGTGATGCCCAGCATGCGGTCGGCGAGGGTCGACTTGCCGTGGTCGATGTGCGCGATGATGCAGAAATTGCGGATGAACGCGGGGTCGGTCGCCGACGGCTCGAGGGCCTTGGTGGCACGGGGACTCAACGCATCGCTCCTGACAGCGGCCCCGGAACGGACCGCAGTCGAGTTTACGAGATGCGCAGCGTGCTCGGACGCGCGCGGGTTCAGGCGCGGTCGAGTGCGACCACGGGGATGATCCGGTCGGCCGATTTGGCGTGGTCGTGGAAGAACGGGTACGCCGTCGTGATCCGCTGCCACGCGGCATCCCGCTCGGTCGCCGGCAGGATCGTGGCGGTCGCGTCGTACTCCTCGCCGTCGAGCTCCACGTGCACCTTCGGCTCCTCCTTGAGGTTGCGGTACCAGCCCGGATGCGGCTTGGCGCCCATGTTCGACGCGATCACGAGGATGTGGTCGCCCTCGGGCACGAACATCATCGGCGTCGTGCGTGGCTCGCCCGACTTCCGCCCGGTCGTCGTGAGCAGCACGAGCCGCTCGCGGTGCATGCCCTCGACCTCCTCGCCAGCACGGAACTGCTCGATGACCTTCTGGTTGGTCTTCTTCATGTCGTTCAGTGGCCCAGTCATCGTTCAACCATCGCAGGTACTCTCTGGCACATGCCAGAGGTTGCGAGCCCGCGCTCGGTCGTGCTCGTGCACGGCCTCCGCACCTCGGCGACGATGTGGCGCGCGCAGGTCGAGGTGCTGCGCGAGCGCGGCGACGAGGTGATCGCGGTCGACCTGCCCGGCCACGGCACGCGGATGTCGGAGCGGTTCACACTCGAGCGGGCGACCGCGACGATCGGTGACGCGGTCGCGTCCGCTCAGCATCCCGTCTTGCTCACCGGATTCTCGCTCGGCGGGTACCTGTCACTGCACTGGGCAGGTGCGCAGCAGCCGCCGGCCGAGTTGTCGAAGGTCACGGGCATCCTCGCGGCGAGCTGCGGCACCACTCCGTATCGCGTGGTGCTCGATGCGTGGCGGGCGGCGGCGCGGGTCATCCACGCGTTTCCCGACCGGGGCCGCGCCATGAACGACTTCGCCGTTCGGGCGGCAGTGCGCGACCCGCAGCTCGCGGACGACGTGCTGCGCGGCGGTGTCGCACTCGAGGTGATGGATGACGCACTGCGCGAACTCCGCCCCCTGCGCCCGATCGCGTCCCTCAAGCGCATCGACCTCCCGGTCACGCTCGTGAACGGATCCCTCGACCACTTCCGCCTCGAGGAGCGCCGCTACCTCGCGGCAGCCAGGCACGGCGAACTCGTCCACGTCCGCGGCGCGACGCACATGGTCTCGCTCACGAGGTCCGCCCAGTTCACCGAGGTGCTGCTGCGGAGCATCGACGCGCCGCGCGTTGCCGGGTCGGGCCAGCACTGGTAGAGTTGCTCGTTGGTCTTCCGCGGTGTCCGCACTCATCCGGACCGCGATCCCATTCTTCAGTTCTGACAGAGAGTATTCACGTGGCAAACATCAAGTCGCAGATCAAGCGCATCGGCACCAACGAGAAGGCGCACGAGCGCAACAAGGCCGTCAAGAGCGAGCTCAAGACCGCCATCCGTGCCACCAAGGAGGCCGTCGCGGCCGGTGACAAGAAGAAGGCGGCCACCGCACTCCAGCTCGCCGCCAAGAAGCTCGACAAGGCCGCCAGCAAGGGCGTCATCCACGCGAACCAGGCCGCGAACCGCAAGTCCGCGATCGCCAAGTCCGTGGCTGCGCTCTGATCTGATTGTCGCGACCGCAAGGTCCGCTTCGAAGGCTTCGACCCACGCGAGGGTCGAAGCCTTCGCTCATGTTCGGGCACGATACGGCGGCGCGGCCGCCGGGCGACCCGCCGGTCGCCTGACGACGACTCCACGCTCTCGTTACGGGCGTTCTCCGCGGGCGCTCACGACGCCGACCATGCGCTCGAGCGCGTAGACCGGATCGCGACCCTCGCCCTTGACCTGCGCATCCGCCTCGGCGATCTCGCCGATCGTGCGGCCGAGACCGTCCTCGGTCCAGCCCTGCAGGTCGCGCCGGGCGCGGTCGACCTGCCAGGGCGCGAGGCCGAACTTCGAGGCGAGCTGTCCACCGGGGGCCGTCGAACCGTAGATCTTCGCCATGGTCCGCAGCTTCGCCGCGAACGCCGCGACGATCGGCACCGGGTCGGCGCCGGTGGCGAGGGCGTGGCGCAGCAGGACGAGCGCGTCTCCGTGGCGGCCGGCGATCGCGGCATCCGCGACCTGGAAGGCGTTGGTCTCCACCCGGCCCGCGTAGTACTTGTCGACCGTGACCTCGGTGATCTCCTCGCTCGAGTCGGCGAGCAGCTGCTGGCAGGCCGACGCGAGTTCGGCGAGGTCGTCGGAGAATGCCGAGACGAGTGCTCGGATGGCGCTGCCGGTGACCCTCCGATTCGCGGCCGCGAATTCGGCCGCGGCGAAGTCCTGCTTCTCGGAGTCCTTCTTGAGGTCGAGGCACGGCACCTCGATGCCGCCACCGAGACCGCCGCGGATCGCGTCGAGCAGCTTCTTGCCGCGCACGCCGCTCGCGTGCCGCAGCACGAGGTAGGTGTCGTCGGCGGGCTGCTCGAGGTAGGCGAGGGTCTCCTCGATGAACGCGTCGGTGCACTTCTCGACGCTGTCGACGCGGATGAGCCGTGGCTCGGCGAACAGGGACGGGCTCGCGAGGGTCAGCAGCTCCCCCGGCGCGTACTGGTCCGCGGTGAACTCGTGCACCTCGAGCGCGGGATCCTCGGCACGCAGGAAGTCGCGCAGCGCCCGGATGGCGCGATCGGCCAGGAAATCGGACGGCCCACTCACGAGCACGACCGGCGCCGGTCGCACCGAGTTCCACGCGACGATCGGGATCACCGGCCGGGCCGGCGGCTTGGCTGCCATGTGCCCAGCGTAACGGCCGCTTCCGACGAACCCCGCGGCCCTAGGGCGGCCGCTCGCTCCACACCGCGACCTCGCCGCGCTGCGGCCCGGGGGCGACCAGCAGCATCCCCTGCGCATCCGTGCGTTCCACGGTCGTACCCACCGCCACGAGCGTCTCGAGGATGCTGTCGGTCGGGTGCCCGTACCCGTTGCCGGCGCCGACCCCGATCAGTCCGACCACCGCCGCGACGCGCTCGTACAGCCGTGCGGACTGGTCGGATGAGCCGTGGTGGCTGACCTTCACGACGTCGACGTGCACGGGCCTCGACACGCTGAGCAACCGATCCTGCGCCTCCTCGCCGAGGTCCCCGAGGAACAGTGACGACACGCAGCCGCCACGGCACTCCCCCACCGGCAGGAACTCCATCGCGACGCTCGCCTCGTTGCCCGGCTCGACCTCGCCGCGCGCGGGCGGCCACAGGATGCGCCAGCGCAGCTCCCCGAGCACGCCCGAGTCCCCGGCGACGGGACGCTCGATCGCGGCGCCCGCCGCCGCGAGACGTGCGACGATCACGTCGTCCACCGGTCCGCCCGACGGGCCCACGAGCACCCGGTCCGCGCGGCCGAGCACCGCCTCCATCCCGCCCACGTGATCCAGATCGAAGTGCGTCAGCACGAGCAGGTCGAGACGCCCGATGCCGAGTTCATCGAGACAGGCACGCAGCGGTGCGGGATCGGGCCCGGTGTCGATGAGGGCGACCCGGTCGGCGCTGCGCACGAGGAACGCGTCCCCCTGCCCGATGTCGCAACCGGCGATCTGCCAGCCGGCCGGACGATCGAGCAGCACTCCGGCCCGCAACCCCAACCCGACCGCGGCGGTCACCACGAGGGACACCGCGAGCACGATCGCCGCCGGTCGCCTCGCGCGCACCGAGAAGGTCGCGACCAGCGCGAGCACGGTCAACGCGAGGGCGAACAGCACGCCGAGGATGCCCGGCGGCCACGGGATCCTGGCCCCCGGCATCCCCGCGAAGGTGTTCGCGACGCCCGCGATCCAGCTCGCGGGCAACCACGCCAGGCAGGCCAGCAGCCACGCGATCGGCGGAGCGAGCGAGGCGAGGAGGCATGCCGCGAGACCGACGACCGTCGCGATCGGCGCCGCGGGTGCCGCGAGCAGGTTGGCGACGACACCGTAGGTCGGCAGGCTCGAGTCGAGCATGAGCAGGACCGGTTGGCACGCCACCTGCGCCGCGAACGGCACCGCGATCACGGCGGCGAGCCAGGTCGGCAGCCATCGTGCGAGCGCTCGGACGATCCGCGGAGCGAGCAGCAGCAGCCCGCCGGTCGCGAGCACCGAGAGTGCGAAGCCGTACTCGCGCGACAGCCAGGGGTCCATCACGAGCAGCGCGATGGTCGCGAGGCACAGCACCGGCGGGCCGCGCAGCGGGATGCCGCGTCCGATCGCCGCGAGCACGAGGAATGACATGAGCGCGGCGCGCTGCACGCTCGGCTGCGGGGTGACGACCACGACGAAGAGCAGCAGCACGGTCGCCGAGGCGATCACTCGCGCGAGCCGCGAGATGCCGAGCGCTCCCCCGCCGAGCATCACCAGTCCGACCGCGATCGCGCAGTTCGCGCCGGAGACCGCGGTCAGGTGCGTGAGGCTGCTGGTCTTCATCGCGGCGTCGAGTCCGTCGGACACGGCGCCGGTGTCTCCGATCGCGAGGCCGGGCAGCAGGTCGCCCCCGTCGCCGGCGAGGCCGGACGCGAGCTCGGCGAAGGACGTGCGCAGGGCATCCGCCCAGGCGACGACCGGCGCCTGCGAGCCCACGACCTCGAAGTCGCCGGAGGCGAAGACCAGGAACCGGATCCGCTCGCCGGGCGGGGTCTCGTCGACCGAGCCACGAACGGTCACGAGTTCGCCGATCCGCGGGGATCCGGTGCCCGGCTCGGTGAACACGAGCACGGGAGCGCCCGAGATCGTGGCCTCGACCGGATCGCCAGCGCCGGTGACCTCCGCGGTGAGTTCGAGCTCACGCCCCGACTCGGCGGCCGAGACGAGCTCGGGCGGCGCCCGCACCACCGCCTGGACCGCGATCGAGGTGCAGCAGCAGGCTGCCGCCGCGAGGGAGAGGGCGACGACCGCGGCCATCCGCCATCGGGTCGCCGCCACGATCGCGACGCCGGCAGCGGCCCAGAGCGCGACGGCGATCCGCCAGTCCGGCACGCCGACGACCACCGCCGCGGCCAGCCACGCGACCCCCGCCGGGATGAGCAGCCGCAGGTCGGTCACACCGTCACGAGGTCCTTGAGCCCGTCGAACGTCTTGTCGCCGATGCCCGTGACGCTCATCAGGTCTTCGATCGAGCCGAACCCGCCGTTCGCCTCCCGCCAGTCGATGATCCTCGCGGCGAGCGCCGGGCCGACGCGCGGGAGGGTCTCGAGCGTCGTCGAGTCCGCCGTGTTGAGGTTGACGAGCCCACCGGCGGTCGTTCCGGCGGCCGCGGGCGGCGTCTCGCCGATCGCCGGAACGCGCAGCTGCTCGCCGTCGGTCACGAAGCGCGCGAGGTTGATGCCCGCCTGGTCGGCGACGTCGGTGAAGCCACCGGCGGCGGCCACGGCATCCACTGCCCTCGCACCGTCGGCGAGTTCGTACAGTCCGGGACGCTCGACCGCCCCCAGCACGTGCACGAAGATCGGCATCCCGGCGCTCGGCGCACTGGATGCCGCAGCGCTCGGCACCGCGACGACCTCAGCTCCCCCGTTCCGGCTGAACACCGACACGAGCACCGCGCATCCGAGCCCCACGAGCACGAGGATGACGACGCCCCCGAGCCGCACGCGCACGCGCGCACGCGCCGCGTCATCCACCGGGCGCATGTCATCCACGAAGGGACGGTACGCGGGAGCGCGTGAGGGTGGTCCGGGCTCGACGCGGACTGTGGACTGGCGGCACGAGCCGCGCCTGTTGAGGCTCGCGTGGCCGTTGAAGTCGAGACATCCTAGGAATAGGCTCGCGCCGTGGGGGTGTCGCGGCGTGTACGGGTCGCGCTGCGTGGCGCCGCCTCGCTGCTGCTCACGCTGGTGCTCGCCGCGCAACCGCTGGCCGTCGCCCCGGCGAGCGCGCTGACCGGGGCGCCGACGCCCGTCGTCGACGGCAACCGCCTCGTCGACTCGCGCACGGGCCAGACCTGGACCGCGCACGCGGTCAACTGGCCGAGCTTCGAGTACGCGTGCCAGCAGGGCTGGGCGTACTCGTCGGGCGGCGCCAACGCCCAGGCCGCCGCCGCGATGGCCGCGTGGCACATCACGGCCGTGCGCATCCCGCTCAACGAGGCGTGCTGGCTCGGCATCGAGGGATCGCCCGGCTTCGGCACCGTCGCGGGCTACCAGGCCGCGCTCCGGTCGTGGGTCGACACCCTCAACGCGGCGGGCATCGTGGCGATCCTCGACCTGCACTGGTCGTCGCCCCCCGGGTACCCGGCGAACGGGCAGCGTGCGATGGCTGACGCGCGCTCGCTGACGTTCTGGCAGCAGGTCGCCGCGGCGTACGCGACCTCCAAGTCCGTGCTGTTCGATGCATTCAACGAGCCGTACTCGCGCTACGACGACGCGACCGGCAGCTGGGCATTCCAGTTGAGCTGGACGTGCTGGCGGGACGGTGGATGCAACGCCCCGGTCGAGAACGACCAGACCTCCCCGCTCACCGGCGCCACCTACCCGCTCGTCGGCATGGCGTCGATCGTGTCCACGATCCGCGGCGCCGGAGCGACCCAGCCGATCCTGCTCGGCGGTCTCGACTACAGCAACGACCTGCGCGGCTGGCTCGCGAATCGGCCGAGCGACCCCCAGCTGGTCGCCAGCTGGCACAACTACCCCGGCCAGCGCTGCCAGACCGAGTCGTGCTGGAACGCCGAGATCCTGCCGGTGGCCGCGGTCGTGCCGGTGATCGCGAGCGAGTTCGGTCAGTCCGACGGCGGCACCGGTCACCTCACGACGTTCATGCCCTGGGCGGACGCGCACGGCATCGGCTACGCGCCGTGGGCGTGGTGGGTCGTCAACGGGGGTGGCAGCGGCTACTACGCGCTGATCACCGACCTCACGAACTTCACGCCGAAGGCGCCGTCGGGCACGGTGTTCCACGACCACCTCGCGGCGCTGTGGGCGCTCGGTCCGTTCGCGGACGTGCCTCCGGCGCATCCGTTCTTCGGCGACATCCGCTGGATGTGGGACACCGGCCTCACCACGGGCAACCTCAACGGCAGCGCGCGGCCGAACTACCTGCCGCTCGACGACGTGTCACGGCAGTCCATGGCTGCGTTCCTGTACCGGCTCGAGCGTACGGCGTTCACGCCGCCGACGACCGCGAGCTTCGTGGACGTGCCGGTCGGCCATCCGTTCTTCGCCGCGATCGAATGGATGCGCTCCGCCGGCCTCACGAACGGCTACAACGATCCCGAGGGCCTCGCGTTCCACCCCGGCGAGGCGGTGTCGCGCCAGGCGATGGCCGCGTTCCTCCACCGGCTCGCGCCGGGCGGAACCGCGCCGACCACGGCGACCTTCACCGACGTGCCCGTGGGCAGCCCGTTCTTCGCCGATATCGAGTGGATGCGCAGCGAGGCCATCACCAACGGCTACGCCGATCCCGGCGGGCTCGCCTTCCACCCGCTCGAGTCGGTCAGCCGCCAAGCGATGGCGGCCTTCCTGCACCGCTTCGTCGACTAGGGCCGCTCAGCCCTTCGTGGCGATGTTGACGAGCCGCGGAGCGCGCACGATCACGTTCACGATCTCTCGGTCGCCGATCGCCCGCGCGACGTTCGCGGAGGCGCGGGCGAGCTGCTCGAGCTCGTCCTGCCCGATCTTCGCCGACACCTCGAGCCGGTCGCGCACCTTGCCGTCGACCTGCACGACCGCGGTGACCGTGTCCTCCACGAGCAGGGCGGGGTCGGGCTTGCGCCAGCGCTGGTGGGCGATGGGCGGCGGGTAGCCCAGCTTCTCCCACATCTCCTCCGCGGTGTACGGCGCGAACATGCTGAGGCCGACCGCGATGACCTCGGCGGCCTCGCGCACGGCGGCATCCGCCGGTCCCGCGCCCGAGTCGATCGTCTTGCGGGTGGCGTTGACGAGCTCCATGAGCTTCGCGACCGCGACGTTGAACTTGAACGACTCGATCAGGCCAGGCGTGTCCTGCAGGAAGCGGTGGGTGATGCGGCGCAGCGCGACATCCCCGGTCTTCCACTCGATCTCCGGGGCACTCGTCACGTCGCCGGCGACCCGCAGCGCGCGGGCGAGGAACTTCGCGGAGCCCGCGGGCGAGACGTCCTCCCAGTTGATGTCGTCCTCTGGCGGACCGGCGAACACCATGGTCAGGCGGATCGCGTCGACGCCGTGCGCGTCGATCTCGTCGCCGAGGTTGACGCCGCCCTTGCTCTTGGACATCTTCGAGCCACCCGAGAGCACCATGCCCTGGTTGAGCAGCGAGGTGAACGGCTCGGTGAAGCTCACGAGTCCGAGATCGAACAGCACCTTGGTGATGAAGCGCGCGTAGAGCAGGTGCAGGATCGCGTGCTCGACGCCGCCGACGTACTGGTCGACGGGTGCCCAGCGCTCGACCTCGGCCGGGTCGAACGCCTTGTCGGGGTCGTTCGGGTTCAGGTAGCGCAGGAAGTACCACGAGCTGTCGACGAACGTGTCCATCGTGTCGGGGTCGCGCAGTGCGTCGCCGGTGCCGCGCGGGTCGGGGACCGTGACCCAGTCGGTCGCCGCCGAGAGCGGCGACTGCCCGCGCGGCTTGAGGTCGAGGCCCTCGGTGGAGGGCAGCACGACCGGCAACTGGTCGAACGGCACCGCCATGAGCTCGCCGTCGGCGCCGTGGATGATCGGGATGGGCGTTCCCCAGAACCGCTGGCGGCTGATCAGCCAGTCGCGCAGCCGGTAGGTCTTCGCGGCGCGACCGGTGCCGGCCGCCTCGAGCTGCTCGATGATCTTCTTGATCGCGTTGGACTTGCTCAGGCCGTCGAGCGGACCTGAGTTGATCATCCGGCCCTCGCCGCCGAGCGCGATGCCGCTGGCCGACGGGTCGAGCGGCGCCGACTCGGAAGCGGCCTCCTCGACCATCTCGGGGGTGATGATCGGGATCGCGCCCGTGACCGGGCGCGTTCGTGTCCACCACGACGCGAACCGGGAATCCGTACTTCAGCGCGAAGTCGAGGTCGCGCTGGTCGTGCGCCGGCACGCCCATCACGGCGCCGTGCCCGTAGTCGGCGAGCACGTAGTCCGCCGCCCAGATCGGCAGGCGCTCGCCGTTCACGGGGTTGATCGCGAAGCGCTCGAGCGGGATGCCGGTCTTCTCCCGTCCCGCATCCTGCCGCTCGATCTCCGTGTTCTTCTGGGCCTGCACGAGGTACTCCGCGAACGCGGCCTGCACCTCGGGCGTCGACCCCGCGGCCAGCTCGGCCGCGAGCTCGGAGTCGGGAGCGACCACCATGAAGCGTCGCGCCGTACAGGGTGTCGGGGCGCGTCGTGAACACCGACACCTTCTGCTCGCGGCCCTCGATCTCGAAGTCGACGTCCGCCCCGATGGAGCGTCCGATCCAGTTGCGCTGCATCGCGATGACCTTGCTCGGCCACGACCCCTCGAGCTGGTTCAGGTCGTCGAGCAGCCGGTCGGCGTAGTCGGTGATCTTGAAGTACCACTGGGTGAGCTTCTTCTTGACCACCACGGCACCCGAGCGGTCGCGACGTGCCATCCGCGAGCACCTGCTCGTTCGCGAGCACGGTCTGGTCCACCGGGTCCCAGTTGACCCAGCTCTCCTTGCGGTAGGCCAGGCCCTTCTCGTAGAGCTTGAGGAACAGCCACTGGTTCCACTTGTAGTACTCGGGGTCGCTCGTCGCGAGCTCGCGGGTCCAGTCGACGCTCGTCGCGTACCGGCGCATCGACGCGGACTGCTGCGCGATGTTTCCGTAGGTCCACTCCACAGGGTCGACGCCGCGCTTGATCGCGGCGTTCTCGGCGGGCAGGCCGAACGAGTCCCAGCCGATCGGGTGCAGCACGTTGAATCCCTGCAGGCGCCAGTAGCGCGCGACGACGTCGGCGAGCGCGTAGGCCTCCGCGTGGCCCATGTGCAGGTCACCCGACGGGTAGGAGAACATGTCCATCACGTACTTGCGCGGGCGGGTGTCACCGTCGAGGTCCGACTGGAACGGGGCGAGCGCCTCCCACACCGGCGGCCATTTGGCCTGCAGGGCCTTCGGGTCGTAGGTGGCGGCGTCGTCGCGCTCGCCAGACGACAGGGGGTCCGTCTCGGTCAAGGGAGTTCTCGTTTCAGTACGTGGTGAAGCGATCGCCGTTGATCGGCCGGCGCTGCTGTGCGACCGGGTACTCAAGACTACCGGGCGCCCAGCACCGACAGCAGAGCCGCCGCCTTGAGCTTGGCCTCGTCGAGCTCCTCGAGCGGGACCGAGAGCGCGGTGATGCCGCCGCCGGCGCCCACGGTCGAGCTTCTCCCGGTCGATGACGATCGAGCGGATGACCATCGCGAGGTCCACCGATCCGTCGAAGCCGAAGTACCCGAACGCGCCCGAGTAGATGCCGCGCGGCCGGTGCTCCAGCGTGTCGAGGATGAGGGTGGCACTGTGCTTGGGCGCGCCGGTCATCGAGCCCGCCGGGAAGCAGGCGCGCACGGCATCCACGGGTCGCAGTCCGGCGGCGAGCGTGCCGCGCACGGTGGACACGAGCTGGTGCACCTGGGCGTAGCTCTCGACCTCGAGCAGGCTCGTCACGGTGACGCTGCCGATCTCGGAGATCCGTCCGATGTCGTTGCGCATGAGGTCGACGATCATGAGGTTCTCGGCGCGCTCCTTCTCGCTCTCGACGAGTTCGGTGCGCAGCGAGTCGTCGGCCTCCGGCGAGATGCCGCGCGGGCGGGTGCCCTTGATCGGCTTGGACTCGACGACGCGATCGGGCGACACACTGAGGAACTGCTCCGGCGACGCGCTCAGCAGGCTCACGCCGCCGGCCCGCAGCAGTGCGCCGTGGTGCGTCGGACTCAGCGACCGGAGCGCCAGGTAGGTCGCGACCGGGTCCGGCGACACGGACACGGTCGCCTCGGTGGTGAGGCAGAGCTGGTACGCCTCGCCCTCGGTGATGGCGGCCTTGCACGCCTCGATCATCGCGAGGTACTCGTCGTCGGAGTACGCCCAGGTCGCCGTCGAATGCCGCGGCTCGAGCGGCGCGGGGCGGTGCCGGCAGTTCGCGCAGCCTGTGACTCGGTGGATGCCCGCCAGGCCGCGAGCTCCCCCGTCCAGCCCGAGTCACCCTCCGCAAGCGCGAGCAGCCACACCTCGCGCGCTGCGTGGTCGAACGCGAGCGCTCGCCGGACGCGCAGCCAGGCCGCGCGTGGGTAGCGCGAGTGTCTCGTCTCGGGAGTTCCCATGGTCTCGGCGCGCAGCTCGTAGCCGAGCCAGCCGATCAGGCCGAGGGTGAAGCCGGGCGGGGCATCCGCGGTGTCGACGTCGAGGTCGAGCTCGCCGGCGATCCACTCGAGCACCGGGCCGTCGAAGTCGGTCGTGAGCGAGTCGGCGACCCCGAGGTAGCTCATCCCGCCCGCGGCGTGCACCCCCGAATCGAGCCAGAACGCCTCAGCGGCGTCGCCCACGACCGCGGCGTACGCGTGCGCCGGGTCCACCCAGTGGCCCAGCGGCGACGCGAGGAGCCGGTGACGCATACCCACGATCTTAGGATTGACGTCACGGACTGATTGGAGACCATGGGCGAGGCGACCCTCTACCAGTGGCAGGATGACCGCCTCGAGCACCTCGAGCACTGCGACATGTTCCTCACCGAGGTCGAGGCCGTCGACTCCTGGCTCGTGACCGATGGACGAACCCTCGCCCTCGACCTGCACCGCTCCCGCTTCATGACCTCGATCCCCCGAGGCCGCTACCGGCAGCTCGATCCCGGTGCGTTCTGGGATGCCGTGCTCGCGATGATCCCCGACCACGGCGACTGGTTCCCGCGGATCGAACTCCACAACCGGCTCGGCGGCCCGCGCCTGCTCTACCGGCACCGCACCGCTCCGGAGCGCACGAAGTCCGTGGTGCTGTCGACGTGGAAGGACGGCGACCCGCGGAAGCATCCCACCGTCAAGGGTCCCGACCTCGAGCGGATGACGTCCATCCGCACCAAGGTGCAGGCGCGAGGGGCGGACGAGGCCGTCATCCTCACCAAGGACGGCTACGTGGTCGAGGGCGCGTACAGTGCGCTGCTGTGGTGGCGCGGCGACATCCTGTGCGGGCCGCCGAAGGGTTCGGAGTCGGCGGAGTTCGAACGGGTCGCGAGTGTCACCGCCGCGAGCGTGCTCACCCTCGCGGCAGCGCTCGGGGTCGAGACCTACGAGGAGGCGGTCACCCCTGCCGAGCTCGACGGCACGGAGGTGTGGACGCTGAACGCGCTCCAGGGACCCAGGATCGTCACGTCGTGGATCGACGGGCCCGCGATGGCAGAACTCCCCGGCCGCCTCGCGACCTGGCGCTCACGGCTCGACAAGCTGCGGAAGCCCATCCACGCGACGGGCTAGCCCCCGTGTGGGGCCGGGGCTCGTCGACCTAGGATGCCAGCGTGGACCTCGGCTGGCTCGGTGATGTGCTCGCGGCCATCGGCGGCGCGATCGACTGGTTCGCGGGCCTGCTCAACGGAGCGCTCAGCTGGGTGCTCGACACCGTGCAGGACGTGCACCCGGCGGTGCGGACCCTGCTCGCCGGGCTCGGCATCCTGCTCGAGACGTCGATCCTCATCGGGCTGGTGATCCCGGGCGACACGATCGTCATCGTCGCGTCGACGGCGGTGGACAGCCCCGCCCAGTTCATCGCGCTCATCCTCACGGTGATCGTCGGCGCCCTGTGCGGCGAGAGCATCGGGTTCGCGCTCGGACGGTACTTCGGCCCGAAGATCCGCGCCTCGCGGCTCGGCCGGTGGGTCGGCGAGCGCAACTGGATCCGCGCGGAGAACTACCTCGACCGGCGCGGTGGCATCGCGGTGTTCATCTCGCGGTTCCTGCCCGTGCTGCACTCGCTCATCCCGCTCACGGTCGGGATGAGCACGATGCGGTACCGCAAGTTCATCGCGTGGACGCTTCCCGCGTGCCTGATCTGGACCACGGCGTACGTGTCCGTCGGCACGTTCGCGGCCGGCAGCTTCCGGGACCTGCTCGATCGACTGCACTATGCGGGGTACCTGTTCGCGGGCATCCTGATCGTCTTCGTGATCGGCACGCTCGTGATCAAGAAGCTGCTCGAGCGCTCCGCGGAGAAGGACATGGCGCTGCCAGGCGACGGCGACGCGAACACCCCCGGCTGAACGCCGAACGGGCGGGCGCCCGAAGGAACCCGCCCGCTCGAGGTGGTGCGACTAGCCCAGCAGGCCGTTGTCGGTCAGCCACTGCGTCGCGATGTCCGCGGACGAGAGCTGGTCGACGGTCGACTGCACGTTGAGGGCGACGAGGCCCTCGGGCGTGAGCTTCGCGCTGATCGCGTTGATGATGTCCGCGACCTGGTCCTTGACCTCGTCGTTCACGAGCGGCACGACGTTCGAGGCCAGGAACAGGCCCTTGGGGTCGGCGAGCGTGACGAGTCCGTCGGTCTCGATGCGCGGGTCGGCGCTGTAGATGTTCGCGAGGCTGATCGTGCCCGCGACGAGCGCGTCGTACGTGGTGTCACCGGTGGCCTGGAACGTCACGTCGATGCCGTAGGCCTCCTTGAGACCCTCCGGTCCGTACGGGCGTCCGCCATCGGCGATCGGGGCACCGAGTTCGGCGTTGCCACCGAGGATGAGGCCGGGGATGCCCGCGAGGTCCTCGAGCGCACGTGATGCCGCCGTTCGCCTCGGAGAACTCCGCGGTGATGTTGTAGGAGTCCTGGTCGGTCGCGGGCGACACGTCGAGGATCGAGAACCCGTCGGCAGCGCGTCGGCGAGCGCCGCGTTGACGTCCTCCTCCGACGTGGCGGTGGTCTCGGGGTCGTAGTACTGCAGCAGGTTGCCGGTGTACTCGGGCAGCAGGTCGACGTCGCCGGCCTCGAGGGCGGGGAGGTAGACGTCGCGCTGGCCGATGTTGAACTGGCGCTCCACGGTCAGGCCGGCGTTCTCGAGGGCCTGGGCGTAGATCTCGGCGATGATCTCGTTCGAGTAGTACTCGGCCGAGCCGACGACGATCGTGTCGCTCGAGCCGCCGTCGTCCCCTGTTCCCGGGTCCAGCGGATCTCCTGTGGCGCACCCTGACAGGGCCAATGCCACCCCGACCACGGCTGCGCCAAGGGCGAGACCGGCCTTTGTTCCTTGCTGTGAACATCTCTTATCCTTCTCCTTGTTCGATGGGGGTTCCCACCACCGCCCGGCGTCGGGATGACGACGAGCGGATGTCTGTGACGCGGCCCGCGGCGACACCGCGCGGGACGACGAAGTGCTGGATGAGCGCGAAGAGCCCGTCGATGAGCAGCGCGAGCACGACGACGAGGATCGCTCCGCCGAGCATCTCGTCGTACTTGCGGATGCCGAGGCCCTCGATGAGGTAGTAGCCGAGCCCGCCCAGCCCGACGTAGGCGGCGAGGGTCACGGTCGCGACGACCTGCAGCGCGCCCGCCCGGATGCCGCTGATGAGCAACGGCAGTCCGAGCGGCACCTCGACCTTCCAGAGGATCTGCCACTCGGTCATGCCGACGGCGCGTGCCGCGTCGATCACCCGGCGGTCGACGGCCTCGAGTCCCGCGTACGCGCCGGCGAGGATCGACGGGATCGCGAGGATGACGAAGGCCACCGTCGTGCACCGCTGCGACTTGTTCACGCACGCCGAGCAGCAGGACGAGCAGCAGGATGAGCCCGAACGACGGCAGCGCCCGCGCCGCACCGGAGATGCGGCGATGGCGATCTTCCGGCCCTTGCCGGTGTGCCCGATGAGCCACCCGAGCGGGATCGCGATGAGCGCGGCGATCGCGACCGCGACGAAGCGTGTAGAACAGGTGCTCGCCGATCCGCAGCCGGAATGGAGTTCGCACCCTCGAACCGCGCTGGGTCGAAGATCCAGAGGAAGGCCTCGATGAAGAGGTTCACGACCGCCTCCGCCGATCTGGCCATCGGGAGATCGCGCTCGACTTCGGCCGCGGCTCCGCCGCGGCGCCCAGGGCATGAGCAGCCGACCGAGCAACACGAGGAGCCGGTCGATCACGAGCGCGACGATCACGACCATGATCGACGCCCGCGAGGATCTCGGGCACGATGCGGCGCTGGAAGCCGTTCGTGAACAGGTAGCCGAGGCTCTCGACGCCGATGAGCACGCCGACGGTCACGAGACTGATCGTGCTCACGGCGGCGACGCGCAGGCCGGCGAGGATCACCGGTCCGGCGAGCGGGAACTCGACCGCCCAGAACCGGCGCCATGAGCCGTAGCCGACGGCGGTGGCCGACTGCCGGATCGCGGGGTCGACCGAGAGCAGGGCATCCGACACCGAGCGCGACATGATCGCGACCGCGTAGATGGTCAGGGCGACGGTGACGTTGAGCTCGCTGACGAGGCTCGTGCCGAGGATCGGCGGCAGGATCACGAACAGCGCGAGCGACGGGATCGTGTAGAGCAGCCCGGCGATCGTGAGCAGCAGCCCGCGGTGAGCTTGAACCGGTAGGCGAGCCAGCCGAGCGGGATCGAGATCAGGAAACCGATGATGATCGGCGGGAAGCTCAGCCGCAGGTGCTCGACCGTCAGCCGAAGGATGAGATCGAGGTTGTTGACGACCCAGGTCATCCGTCGCCCTTCACCAGGACGCCCTGCGTGCGGCCCTCCGAGTCGACGAGCACGGTGCCGTTGGCGGTCTGCTTCTCGTGCAGGGCGCGCTTGCCCTTCTCGACGCCGATGAAGCTCGCCACGAACTCGTTGGCCGGGTTCTCGAGGATCTCGCTCGGGCTGCCGACCTGGGCGATCTTGGCGCCCTTCTCGAGGATGACGACCTGGTCGCCGAGCAGGAACGCCTCGTCGATGTCGTGCGTGACGAACACGATCGTCTTGTCGAGGTCGCGCTGCAGGCGGATGGTCTCCTGCTGCAGCTCGGCGCGCACGATCGGGTCGACGGCGCCGAACGGTTCATCCATCAGCAGGATGTTCGGGTTGGCGGCAAGGCCCCGAGCGACGCCCACGCGCTGCTGCTGCCCGCCCGAGAGCTGGCTCGGGTAGCGGTCCGCGACCGAACGGTCGAGACCGACGGTGTCGAGCAGCTCGAGCGCCTGCTTCCGCGCCTCGGCCCGCGGGACGCCGTTGAGCACGGGCACGGTCGCCACGTTGTCGATGACCTTGAAGTGCGGGAGCAGGCCCGAGTTCTGCATGACGTAGCCGATCGAGCGGCGCAGCTTCACCGGATCCCGGTCGAGGATGCTCTCGTCGTCGATCTAGATGACGCCGGCGCTCGGGTCGACCATGCGGTTGATCATGCGCAGCAGCGTGGTCTTGCCGCTGCCGGATGAGCCGACGAGCACGGTGATCTTGCGACTCGGCATCACGGCATTGAAGTCGTCGACGGCCACGGTGCCATCGGGGAACCGCTTCGACACGGAACGGAACTCGATCATGCGGTGCGGCTCATTCCTCGCGCTCAGGACGCGGATCGACACTTGCCAGTGGTGCGGTGGGACTCTCAGCAGAACATTATTCGGAGGCCCTGTCATTCCCGGATGGGGGGATTGACAGGCTAATCCGGACGTCGGTGGTGCCGCCTACCGTGACGAAACATGGAGCAACAACCGGCCATCGCGACCCTCGACCTCGTCGTGCTCGACTGCCCAGACCCGCAGGCGCTCGCGAACTTCTACTCCGCCGTGCTCGGCTGGGAGGTCGTGGATGCCACGGCCGACTGGGCCACGCTGCGCGGCGGCATCGGCGCCGGCATGGCCTTCCAGCGCGCGAACGACTACGTCGCGCCGAGCTGGCCGGACGGCGACATCCCGCAGCAGAGCCACTTCGACTTCGAGGTTCCGGAGCTCGACGCAGCCCAGGCCGCCGTGCTGGCGCTCGGCGCGACGGACACCGGGATGCCCGAGGGCGAGCGCCGCGGATTCCGGGTGTTCCTCGACCCGGCGGGGCATCCGTTCTGCTTGGTCCGCGCCTGAGCGCGGAGCGAAGGCTCGGCGGCACCTAGGCCGTCGGCACCTCGCCGAACCGGCTCGCGAGCATCGTGTAGACCGTCGCACGGCCCATCTCGAGGAAGCGGTCGTCGCCGTTCGGGTCCCGTGCGAACGCGCGGGTCGCGAGGGCGTCGGAGACCTCGATCGCGGCTTCGAAGGCGAAGCGGGTGTCGTCGCTGTCATCCACACCGAAGCGCGAGACGAGGGCGGCGAGCAGGGACTCGGCGACGATCGAGTTGTAGGTGCGCTCGTTGGGCGCGGGGCGCAGGTCGAGCACGTCGCCGAGGCGCAGGCTGCGGAATCCCGGCTCGGTGCGGAACGCCGAGACGAAGTGCGAGAAGCCGGCGCTCAGCGCGTCGAGCCAATTCGAGTGCTTCGGGTCGAGCACCTCGTCCACGACCGTGCCGAGCACGCGCTCGAGATTGCGTGCGGCGAGCGCCTGGAGCAGCGCGATGCGGTCGGGGAAGTAGCGGTAGACCGTGCCGATCGACGCGCCGGCGCGGTCGGCGACCATGGCGGTCGTGAGTCGCTCGTAGCCGATCTCGTCGACGATCGTGGCTGCGGCATCCAGCAGTTGGGCGAGCCGCGCGGTGCTGCGTGCCTGCACCGGCTCGTTGCGCAGCTGGTGGAGTCCGTCGAGCGAGCGCTCGAGCAGTTCGGGCTTGGCCATCGCGAGCCTCCTTCAATCGTGCCCAATGGTAGACCCGGGGGTCGGTCGTGCGCGGCAGACTGGCAGTATGTGCGGACGTTTTGTGGTTGCGGGTGCCTCGGCCGAGTTGGTGGCGCTGTTCGACGTCGATCTTCCGGCGGACGACCTGCCGGCGCCGTCGTGGAACATCGCGCCGACCGACCCGGTGAACGTCATCCTCGATTCGATCCCGAAGGATGCCGCTGAGCCCGAGCCCGTGCGCCGCCTCGAAGCCGCGCGGTGGGGCCTCGTGCCCAGCTGGGCCAAGGACATCACGGTGGGCGGCCGCGCGTTCAACGCGCGCATCGAGACCGTGGGCGACAACGCGATGTTCAAGACGGCCGTGCGCAAGCGCCGCGCGATCATCCCCGCGACCGGGTACTACGAGTGGAAGACGATCGACGGGGTCAAGCACCCGTACTTCATCCACCTGCCCGACGAGCTCACGGTGTTCGCCGGGCTGTACGAGTGGTGGCGCAACCCCGCAGAGGCCGACGACTCCCCGAACAAGTGGCTGCTCTCGACCACGGTGATCACGCGCGACTCCTCGGGGCCGCTCGCGGACATCCACGATCGGATGCCGGTGTTCCTCTCCCCCGAGCTGATCGAGGAGTGGCTCGACCCGCATGCGGAGTACTCCGAGGAGCTGCTCGAGGCGATCGCCGACGGTGGCGCGGAGACCGCGGAGCGCATGGAGCTCTACGAGGTCGGCCGAGAGGTCGGCAACGTCAGGAACAACGGACCGCAGCTGCTCGAACCGGTCGCCGGCTAGCGGGCGCAACCCCGGCGGACCGTCCAGCGGTCCGTGAAACACTTGGGCCATGTCCACCGTGGTCGAGCCCGAGCCGCCGCTGCACCGGGCTGCTCGCATCGAGGACGCGTTCCACCGCTGGCGCGAGCGTCGCGGTCGCAAGCGCGGGCTCGTGCCGACGATCGTGCCGTACACCGCCTACGGGTCGACGGACTGGGTGCGCGTGCTGTGCCGGGTCGTGCTGCGGCCACCGGACGCGGCGGCGACCCAGCGCGCGGAGAAGGTGCGGGGCTTCCGCAGCTTCTTCAGCATCCCGGTGGTCGACGCGCACATCACGGTCGACGTCGCCGGCCGCACCCACGTGGTCACCGCCGACCGCGGCGGCGTCGTCGACACCAGGGTCGACGCGGAGCTTGCCCCGGGATGGCACGGCTCGCCCTGAGCGCCGAGGGCAGCGAGGCCGTCACCGCCCAGGTCTTCATCGTGGATCCGGCGTCGGGATTCGGCATCCTGTCGGACATCGACGACACCGTGATGGTCACGGCGCTCCCCCGCCCGTTCCTCGCGGCGTGGAACACGTTCGTGCTCGACGAGCATGCGCGCACCCCGGTTGCTGGGATGGCCGTGCTGTACGAGCGGCTTGCGCGCGCGCATCCACGCTCCCCGTTCATCTACCTGTCGACCGGCGCGTGGAACGTCGCGCCGACCCTCAAGCGCTTCCTCGGCCGCAACCTGTACCCGCCGGGAGCACTGCTGCTCACCGACTGGGGGCCCACCCACGACCGTTGGTTCCGCAGCGGACGCGAGCACAAGCACCGCAACCTCGAGCGGCTCGCTCAGGAGTTCCCCGATCTGCGGTGGCTGCTCATCGGCGACGACGGCCAGCACGACCCGGAGATCTACGGCGAGTTCGAGCGGGCGCATCCCGACAACGTCGCTGCGATCGCGATCCGCCAGCTCTCGCCCGGCGAGGCGGTGCTCGCGGGAGGTCGCAGCAATGCCCGCGAGCAGGCCGGTGCACCATGGCTGACTGCGCCGGATGGCGCCGGACTGAGCGCGCAGCTCGCGGCGATCGGCATCCTGCTGCCGGACTAGATGGCACTATGGGCGAATGCCGCTGCCCATCGAGGACTACGCCATCATCGGCGACACCCACACCGCGGCGCTCGTCGGGCGCGACGGCAGCATCGACTGGCTGTGCCTGCCGCGCTTCGACTCGCCGTCGACGTTCGGCGCACTCCTCGGCACCGAGGAGCAGGGTCGCTGGCTCGTCGCGCCCGCCGATGCGGATGCAACCTCGACCCGCGAATACGCGGGCGACACCTTCACCCTGCTGACCCGCTGGACCGACGCCGGCGGCGAGGTCGAGGTCATGGACCTCATGCCGCAAGGCGACCGGCGTGCGGACGTCGTGCGGCGCATCCGCGGGATCAGCGGCGAGGTCGCGATGCACGTGGACCTGCGCATCCGGTTCGACTACGCCGATGCGCTGCCCTGGGTTCGGCAGCTGACCGAGGACGGCCACCACACGCTCGTCGCGACAGCCGGACCGGATGCGGTTGTCGTGCGCGGCGTTCAGTTCACCGCCCGGGATCACGCCCACACCGCGGACTTCACGGTCGCCAAGGGCGACACGGTCGACCTGGTCCTGACCTGGTTCCCGTCGCACCGCGAGCCCCCGGAGGTGCTGCAGGTCGACCGGCGGATCAGGTCGACGAGCAGGTGGTGGACCGACTGGGCGAAGCAGACCGTGGCATCCACCGTCCATCCGGAGGCCGTGCAGCGCTCGCTGCTCGTGCTGCGCGCGCTCACCCACGAGGACACCGGGGGCATCGTCGCGGCGGCGACCACGAGCCTGCCGGAGGAGTTCGGCGGCGAGCGCAACTGGGACTACCGCTACGTCTGGCTGCGCGACGCCGCGCTCACCCTCACCGTGCTGCTCGACCACGGGTTCACCGCCGAGGCGAACGACTGGCGGCTGTGGCTGCTGCGCGCGATCGCCGGCGACCCGGCCGACGTGCAGATCATGTACGGCCTCGCCGGCGAGCGGCACCTCGCCGAGCACGAACTGACGAGCCTGCCCGGATACCACGGCGCCAAGCCCGTGCGGATCGGCAACGGCGCCTACAACCAGTTCCAGGGGGATGTCTTCGGCCACGTCATGCTCGCGCTGCAGGCCGCGCGCAAGGTCGGGGCGACCGAGGAGGACCTGTCCTGGCCGCTGCAGCGCGCGCTCATGAGCTACGTCGAGGAGCACTGGCAGCGGCCCGACAACGGCATCTGGGAGATCCGCGGACCGCTGCGGCACTTCACCCATTCGCGCGTGATGCTCTGGGCGGCGCTCGACTGCGCGGTGCGGGCGGTGCGCGAGGACGGCCTCGAAGGTCCCGCTGAGCGCTGGGCCGCGATCCGCGACGAGATCCGCGACGAGATCGAGGCCAAGGGGTTCGACGTGGAGCGGAACACGTACACCCAGTACTACGGGAGTGCCGGCGTCGACGCATCCCTGCTCCAGCTCGTGCAGGTGGGCTACCTCGCGGCCGACGACCCGAGGATGCTCGGCACGGTGGCCGCGATCGAGTCCGAGCTGCTCGAGCACGGCCTGCTCATGCGCTACCGAACCGAGTCCGGCGTGGACGGCCTGCCCTCGGGCGAGAACCCGTTCCTGGCCTGCTCGTTCTGGCTCGTCGAGCAGTACGCGCGCTCCGGACGGTCGGATGACGCGGTCGCGCTCATGGACCGCCTGGTCGCGTTCTCGAACGATGTGGGACTGCTCAGCGAGCAGTACGACGTGCCGGGCAAGCGCCAGGCGGGCAACACACCGCAGGCCCTCACGCACCTCGCCCTCGTGCGTGCCGCCGACGCCATCCAGGGCGCGGAAACGCTCGCGAAGAGTGGTGCTTGACCGCGCTGTGCACCGCTGATAGCTTGTGAACCGCTGACCGGCATGTCCTCAGAAATGAGGACACGCCAATCACGGTCCTGTACCCGACAGAACCGGTTCCTACCCGAAGGACATCAGCGGAATGAATGCTGTGCCCATTGCTGTGACGATCATCGTCGCGCTCGTCGCCATCGCGTCGATCGCAGCGATCGTCGTGATGCTGCGTCGCTCAGCACGCCTCACCGGTCTGACCGTGGGCGTGAGTGCCGGCGTTGCGGTCGCGGTCGTCGTCGGTGCCCTGTTCGTCGGTGCCAGTTCGGTCGGTGGCTCGCTTACCCAGCCACCGGCCGCAGTGGCCGACGCACCCGCCGGACGCAGCTCGGCCCAGCTCGTCGACCCCGCGGTGAACATCCAGCTCCCCACCCTCGGCCTGGACGACTAGACCGTCGCACCCACCCGGGATACTGGGTGAGTGCCGCTCTCCCCCGCCGAACGCCGCGAGCTCACCGCGCTGCGCCTGAGCGCGCAGGGCATCGCTCCCGGCAACGCGCAAGCGGGTTTCGTGCAGCCGGAGGACGCCGTTCGCCACCTGCTCGCCGTCCAGGCGCAGGACTATCCGGGCGCGAAGTGGACGATCGGCCTGCGCGTTCCGGGGTCGACCGAGACGTCCGTCGCCGAGGCGATCGCGCAGCGCCGCATCGCCCGCTCCTGGCCGATGCGCGGCACCCTGCACTTCGTTCCGCCGGAGGACCTGCGCTGGATGCTCGCCCTCTCGCACCCGCGACAGCGCGTCTGGGCGGCCAAGCGCCGCAACGACCTCGGCATCTCGGACGCCGAACTCCGCACCGCCCGCACGGTCACCGAGAAGCTCGGCGCCGGCGGCGTCGAGGTCCGTCGGGATGCCCTGCTCGCCGCGTTCGCCGAGGCGGGCGTTCCGACCGACGGCCAGCGCGCGTACCACCTGCTCTGGAACCTCGGTCACGACGGCGTGCTCGTGTTCGGCGCCGCGGACGGCAAGCAGCCGACGTTCGCCCTGCTCGACGAATGGATCACGCACTCGCGCGATCTCTCGGGCGACGAGGCGCTCGCCCAGTTCGCCCTGCGCTACTTCACGAGCCACGGGCCGGCCACGGTGCGGGACTTCGCGTGGTGGTCGAGCCAGACGCTCGGCGACGCCCGGCGGGGCCTCGCCGCCGTCGCATCCCAACTCGAATCGCGGGACTGGGGCGGCGAGACGTACTGGTTCCGCCCCGGCCTCGAGCCCGCACCGCGCGCAACGTTCCTGCTGCCCGGATTCGACGAGTTCGTGCTCGGCTACTCCGACCGGTCCGCACCGCTCGCCGGCAAGGACCACTCGGTGATCGTGCCGGGCAACAACGGGATGTTCCTGCCGACGATCGTCAGGGACGGCCTCATCGCCGGAATGTGGAAGCGCTCGGCCACGGCCAAGCGGGTCACGGTGTCCACGGACTGGTTCGGCGCGACCACCTCGATCGCGAAGCCGCTCAAGCGCTACGGCGAGTACCTGGGGCTGCCCGCCGTCACGGCGTGATCACTCGAGCATCGACTGGCACTCCTCGAAGCAGTGCGAGAACCGTCCGGTGTCGCCGGAGAGCGTGCGGCGCAGCACGAGGAGACGGTGGGCCGCGTCGTCGATGAGCTCCTCGTCGAGGGTGCCGGCGCGGACTGCGGCGGCGATGCCGGTGACGAGGCCTGCGACATCCACGTCACTGACGTAGAGCAGCATCGTGTTGCCCGCGCCGACCGCGGCGATCGCGTTGCCGAGCCGGTCGGCGTAGGCCGGCTCGCCGGAGTTCTCGAGCATCAGCATGTCGTCGGTGATGATGATGCCCTCGAAGCCGAGGTCGGTGCGCAGCACGTCGTGCCACATCGGCGAGAGCGTCGCTGGCAGCGGATCGAACGCGTCGAATCTCAGGTGACCGAACATCACCAGGTCGGCACCCGCATCGATGCCCGCCTCGAACGGGCGGGCGTGGCTCGCCTTCCAGTCGGCGAACGAGATCGCGGTGCCGGGGATGCTCGAGTGCGAGTCACCGGGCGAGACTCCGTGCCCCGGGAAGTGCTTGAGGGTGGAGAGCACGTGGTCCTGCTCACCCGTCACGGCCGCGGCGACCCGCGCCGCGGCATCCTCGGCGGAGCCGCCCATCGAACGCTCGTAGATGAACGAGGCCGGGTCGTCGGTGATGTCGGCCACGATGCCGAAGTTGACGTTGATGCCGAGGGCCTGGAGCATGGCGCTGCGGCCGTCGAAGGCGGCCTGCGCGGCGTCGGGGCCCTGGAACCGCAGCTCGGCGGCGGAGGCGAACTCATCGGTCCAGACCCGCTCGACGATGCCGCCCTCCTGGTCGGTCGCGATCAGCAGGGGCAGGCCCGCGTCCTTGGACATGATCGGCGTGAGGGCGGCGAGCTGCTCCGGCGGGTCGGGGATGTTGTCGCCCATCAGGATGACCCCGCCCACCCCCTGCGCGGCGATCGACTGGATCAGGAACGGATCCACCCCGCCGACGTGGATCATGAGCATGCTCGCGACCTTCTGCTCGAGCGTCATGACGCTGAGCCGGTCGTCGGCGTACTGCACGATCGGGTCCGGTGGCGGCGCGGGCTCGGCGGTCGGGCCGGCGGCGACGGGAGCGCGCGGCTCCGGCGTGGCGGGCGCCGTGCATCCCGCGACCACGGCGACCACGGCCAGCGTCGCCGCAGCGCGTCGCCACCTCGCGCCGTCGCCCATTGGGCGATGGTAGCCCGTCGAGGTCGACGGACCGCCTACGGCCGGGCGATCCAGGTCAGCGACGCGAACTCCTCCGGGCTGAGGCCGAAGGCCTCGGTGCCCCGTGCGAGCGCCTTCCGCAGCTCCGGGTGCGCGGTCCCCTCGCGCACGATGACGTCGAGACCGGCCGGGGTCGCGAGCGACTTCTCGAACCGGATCACGAGCACCGTGCCGTCGTCCGCGGCGCCCGCGACGTGCCACCGACTCGTGAACAGCCCGAGCAGACCCTTGCCGCGCCACACGAACTCGCCGTCGCGCCAGGTGTCCTTGCCGAGAATGCGCTTCTGCGCCCCGTCGGCGGTGAGGTAGCTGACCTCGTCCGCGAGCACGAGTGGTTCGGTGCCGAGCACGTCGTAGCTGAACCGCGGTTCGCGGCGCTCACCCGTGAGCCACATCGGGAAGTTCGTGGCGGCGATCACCCACGTGCCGGGCAGGAGGTCGGCGCTGGTGCGTTCGTCGATGGCGGAGGGCATCCGACAAACCTAACCCGCGCGTACCCGAGCGCTGCACAGGGGCGCTGTTACCGTAGTCGGATGCGCCGCCCCGTCCTCTTCGCGAAGCGGATGCGGGCCCAGGCGCCGCTGCTCGCGGCGGTGTTCGGAGTGGCCGTCGTGGTCACGGCGCTGCTCGCGGGCATCCCGCGCTACCTCGATCTCGCGGCCGTGGACAGCGCGCGCGGCAGCCTCGCCTCGAGCCCGGTGCGCGCGTCGACCGAGCAGCTGCTGATCCGCCTCGCCGACGACGCAGGGGCACAGGATGCCGCGGTCCGCACGGTCTTCGCCGAGCAGTTCCCGCCCGGCTCCGTCTCGATCACCCGTTCGGCCGTCTCCGACCCGGTGACCGCCACGGTGGGCGACACCGAGACCTCGATCGTGCTCGCCGCCGACGAGGCCGTGCAGGCGCGGATCGAACTCGTCGCGGGCGGCTGGCCGACCGCAGACGGCCAGGGCGCCCTGCAGTCCGAGGCCGCTGCCGCGCTCGGGATCTCGGTCGGCGACACCGTCACCGTCGGCGAGACCCCGATCGTGGTGGTCGCCACCTGGCTGCCGCTCGACGCCGGCGACCGGCAGTGGTTCGACGACCCGCTCGTCACCGCCGGCATCGTGGATGACACGGCCGGCCCCCTCTACGTCACCGAAACCCAACTCGCGGCCCTCGACGTGAACCCCTTCGCCCGCTGGATCATCACGCCCATCCTCACGACGATCACGCCCGGCCAGCTCGCCGACCTCGGCGACGGCGTGCGCGGGCTCGACCTCGCCCTGCGCGAGGCGGACGTCGCCGGCAGCGGCCTGATCCTCGAGGGCGGTCTCGCGGACACGCTGTCGACGCTCGGCCGGAGCACGGCATCCGTGCGCGGGGTGAGTCCGATCCCGCTCGTGCTCGCCGGGGCGATCGGCGCGATGGCCCTCGCCCAGCTCGGGCGGCTGCTCGCGGCATCCCGGGCGCGGGAGACGCTGCTGCTGCGGGCTCGGGGACGGGCGCGTGGGCAGGCGGTCGCGGCATCCGTCCTCGAGACCGCGCTCGTCATGCTGCCCGCGGCCGCGCTCGGGGCCGGCATCGCCCTCGTCGCCGTGCCCACGGATGCCGTGCCGCCCACCCTCGCCTGGCTCACCGCCGCCGCGGTCGCCGTCGTGGCGTCGGTCATCCTCGTCGTGATCGCGGCACGGACGGCCACCAACCCGGACACCGACCGCTCCCGGATCGCCTCCGGCGTCACCCTCGGCGCGGTCGTGCTGTCGGTGATCGCGGCCGGGGTGAGCCTGTGGCAGTTCCGGCTGTACGGGTCGCCGGTGATCACGACCGCCGACGGACGGCAGGTGGTCGATCCGGTTGCGGTGCTCGCGCCGTCGCTCGCGCTCATCGCGTGCGCGTTCCTGGCCCTCGCGGCGTTCGCACCGCTCGCAACGCTCGTGGAGCGCGCGGCGGCACGGTCCGCCGGCGCGACCGCACCGCTCGCCGCTCGGCAGGTCGCACGCCGGGTCGGCACGTTCGCGGTGCCCGTGCTGCTCGTGAGCCTCGCGGTCGGCGGCACGACCCTCGCCGCGGCCTACTCGGGCACCTGGTCGTCACTCAACGCGGCCGCGGGCGACCTGCGCAACGGCGCCGAGGTGCGGGCCGTGCTGCCGTCGAGCGGTGTGGTCGGCAGCGCAGCGACGCTCGTCTCCGCGGCGACGCTCGAGCTCGACCAGGCGACCACCGCGCCCATCCTCCGCTCCGACGCCCTGGTCGGCGAGCAACCGGTATCGCTGCTCGCGCTCGACGGCAGCGCGGCGGCGGAGGTCATGCTCGACCTGGGCGGCACGCTCGACACGGCCGCCCTCGGCGACGCGATCCGCTGGCCGCGCACCGGCATCGACCTGCCCGCGGAGGCGTCGACCCTCGAACTCGTGACCACGACCGGGGTCACGACCCTCAACGATGCCCCGCGCTCCCCCGGCCAGGGCGACACCACGGTGACCGCGTGGATCGTGGACGACCGCGGCTCGATGGTGCGGCTCGCGATGGACGGCGCGGCCGCCCTCCCTCCCGCGGCCGGCTCGTGGCGGCTCCTTGCCGTGGACTTCTCGTTCCGCACCGGCGTGAACTCGGCGCGCTACTCCTTCGCGGTCGACTCGATCCTCGCGGGCGGTGAGGTCGCGATCCCCACCGACGAGTGGCAGGTGCAGTTCGCCGCGAGCTCGGACTTCGATCCCCAGCCGATCGCGAGCGACACGGGCATCGGCGCGAACGTCGATGTCATCCAGGGCGCGCCCACGATGAGCATCCGGCTCATGCCCGTGCCGGTCGGACCGGCTCCCGCGGTGATCACCGATGCGCTCGCCGACCGGATCGGACTCGGCACCGGCGATGAGGCGACCCTCCGGTTCGCGGGCAGCGGACGTGAGCTCGACGTCGTGGTGGCGGATGCCGTGCCCCTGCTGCCGGGCACGACCGGTTCCTGGGGTGCGGTCGTCGACCTCGCCGCCGTGGACGAGCACCTGCTGCGCACCGGATCGAGCATCCCGACCGCGAACCAGCTCTGGGCAACGGGCTCCGACCCGGATGCCACGGCCGCCGCCCTCCGCGACGCGACCCCGAACGGCACCGACGTGACCACCGCGACCGCCGGCACGGGAGGCGAACTGCTCCGCCCTGTCACGTTCGCGCTGCTCGCGGGCGGCGTCGGCGGACTGCTGCTTGCCGCGGCGGCGATCGCCGCCGCCGTGGCCGCGCTCGACCGGGAGCGCCGCTCGGAGGTGCCCGTGCTGAAGTCCGTCGGACTCAGCAACGCGCAGCAGGCCCGTGCCCGCCGGGTCGAGTTGGCCGCCGTGCTCGCGTTCGCCGCGATCGCCGGTGCGCTCGGCGGCCTGCTGGTCTCGGTGCTCACGATCGGCGACCTCGCACGCGCGGCGGTGCTCGACGCCCCGCCGGCGCTCGTCTCCGGGATCGCGATCGACTGGGTGCCGTACGCGGTGATCCTGATCGGCGCCGCGATCGTGGTGGGCGCGATCGTCGTCGTGGCCGGGGCACGCGTGCGGCGGGCTGCGGCCGTGGCGACCGGGCGGGAGGTCGAGGCGTGAGCCGGGCATCCTCGTTCTCGACCGTCGGCCTGCTGCGCCGGCAGTTCGTCTCGAGCCCAGCTGCGTCGGTCGCGGTCGTCGTGATCGTGGCCGTGTGCGCCTTCCTCGCCGCCGCGGCACCGCGGGCGCTCGATGCCCTGTTCACGGCGGAGCTGCGGTACACCGTCGACACGACCGGCCCGACCCAGCGCGACCTGGTCGCGAATGCGATCGGCTCCCCCGCAGCGGGCGGTGGATCGTTCGCGCCCATGGACGCGGGACTCGCGACGATCCGCGAGGGCATGGGCGACACCCTGCGCGCCGTCGTCGGCGACGGCCGGTGGGTGGCGATCACGAACGCCGTGACCGCGCCGGCCGACGAGCCCGCGGACGACGCCCCGAACATGAAGCTGACCTTCCTCGTCGACGAGACGTTCGGCGAGCGGGTGACCTGGGTGGATGGCGCCGCCCCGACCGCCCCCGCACCGAACGGCATCTTCCTGCCCGAACTGATCGAGTTCGCACTCTCGTCGCAGGCGGCGGCGGACCTGCGCTGGAGCGTCGGCGAGGAACGCACCGCGAGCGGCGACATCGGCGAGGGCACGAGGGTCGTGCTCAGCGGCGTGTTCGACGCGATCGATCCCGCCGACGACGCCTGGCAGCACGTGCCATCCGTGCTCGAGCCGTTCCTGTTCGACGACGGCAACGCGACGCCGATCGTCACCGGCATGGCCTACGTCGACAGTGCCGCGTCCGTCGCGGTCGACCAGCTCTCCGGCGGCATCGCGACGAAGGCCTGGTACCCGCTCGACACGGCCGGCCTGACCTTCGGCGAGGCCACGCAGCTGCTGCAGGACCTGCGCGGGTTCACCAACGCCACGCAGCCGATCGGGTCGGCGGGCAACCTGGGCGAGATCTCGGGCCTGACCTTCCGCAGCGGACTCGTGGATGCGCTGACCAGCGTCGCCGAGCGCTCGACCGCGACCACTGCGGTGGTCGCCATGGTCGCCATCGGCCCGTTCGGGGTCGCGATCGCCGTACTCGCGCTCGCTGCCCGGCTCGTGGTCTCGCGCCGGCGCTCGGGCCTCCAACTCGCCTCGGCGCGCGGCGCATCCCCCGGCCAGACCCGCGCGATGATGGCGATCGAGGGGGCCGTGCTCGGACTGCCGGTGGCGGCGGTCGGGATCGTGGCGGCCTTCCTCGCGATCCCCGCGACCCCGGCACCGACCGCTCTGGTCCCCGCGATCGTGCTCGGCCTGGCTCCCGCGGTGCTGTTCGCGGTCGCGACCAACCCACGCGGACTCCGATCGGTGCGCGCAGACCTCGACGAGCGCGCCCCGACCCGCTTCGGCTGGATCGTCGAGGTCGTCGTGATCGGCCTCGCGATCGTGGCCGTCGCCCTGCTGCTCACCCGCGGACTGGTGAGTTCCACCGGCGGCGTCGTGCTGGATCCTCTGCTCATCGCGACCCCGCTGCTGCTCGCCCTCGCGAGCTGCGTCATCGTGCTGCGGTTCTACCCCGTGCCGCTCGCGGCGATCTCGGCACGGCTCAGGCGCGGACCGAAGCTCACCGGGCACCTCGGCTCCGCGCTCGCCCTGCGCGGCTCGGCGACGCCGGTGGCACCCGTGCTCGCGATGGTGGTCGGCGTCGCGATCGCGGTGTTCTCGAGCGTGCTGGTGGCGACGCTCGATCGGGGGACGGCGGTCGCGGCATCCTCGTCGGTCGGAGCCGACCTACGCGTCGAGGGCGCGCTGTTCACCCCGGAGCTCGATCGCGACGGTCCAGGACATCGACGGCGTCACCGCCACCACGGGCGTGGATGATGCCGGCCCCGCCGTGCTGCGCGTCGACCGGGTGCGCAACACCGTGACGCTCATCGTCGTCGACTTCGCGGGACTCGCGGCATTCCGCGACGGCCTGCCCGCAGACCTCACGAGCGAGGTGGATGGCGCGGTGCCCGTGCTCGCCTCCGACGACCTGGTCGCGGCCCTCGAGCCCGACGCCGACCTGCTCGTCGAGGGCGAACCCGTCGCGATCGTCGGATCGGCGGACCGCTCGACCGGCATCGCCGCCACCTCGAACTGGATGATGGTGGACGCGTCGTTCTCGCAGCGCCTGCTCGGCCTCGACTTCCGACCGGGCATCCTGCTCGTGGATGTCGCGGCCGACGCCGACCTCGCCGCGATCACCGACGCGATCATCACCGCGAGCGGACCGACCACGACCGTCACCACCCCCGCCGAGGTCACCCAGCAACTGCTCGGAGCGCCCACGGTCGGCGGACTGCGAGTCGCGCTCGTGGTCGCGATCCTCGTGGCGCTCGGACTCGCCGGCATCGCCGTCGCCATGACCTTCGTCGCGGGCGGACGCGCTCGCGGGCGGCTGCTGTCGCTGCTGTCGACGCTCGGGCTGTCCACCCGTCAGGCCGGCGGGCTCGCGGCGTGGGAACTCGCTCCCACCGCGATCGTCGCGGTGGGGGTCGGCACGCTGCTCGGGCTCGGACTGCCGTGGATCGTGCTGGGCGCGGTCGACCTCCGACCGTTCACCGGCGGCGGCGAACAGCCCGCGATCGAAGTCCCGGCACTCGTCGTGCTCGGCGTGGTCGGGGCGTTCGCCGCGATCGTGGCCGTCGCGACCGCCGCGGCGACGTTCGCGGGGCGCCGGGTGAGTGCTGCGGCTACCTTGAGGATGGGAGACGAATGACTGACACGGCTGAGGTGACGGGCGCTGCGGCATCCTCGCCACGTGCCTTCGAACCGCACGTGCTCTGCGTGGACCTGGTGCGGATCTTCACGGCGAAGGGCATCGAGGTGCAGGCGCTCCAGGGGCTCAACCTGCGCGTCGAGCGCGGCGAGATGGTCGCGGTGATCGGGGCGTCGGGCTCCGGCAAGTCGACGCTGCTGTCGATCCTGTCCGGGTTGGACACCCCCACGGCCGGCTCCGCGCACGTCGCGGGCGCCGACCTGCTCGCGATGAAGCGCAAGGAGCGCGTCGACTACCAGCGGCACACCGTCGGGTTCGTGTGGCAGCAGACGTCGCGCAACCTGCTCCCCTACCTGACGGCGGGCGAGAACGTCGCGATGGCCATGGCGGTCGCGAAGCGCCGCGACCGGATGACGCGGGTCGACGAGCTGCTCGACCTGCTCACGGTCGGCGACAAACGGGACCGACTTCCGCGCGAGCTCTCCGGCGGCGAACAGCAGCGCGTGGCGATCGCGGTCGCGATCGCGAACGAGCCGCAGGTGCTGCTCGCGGACGAGCCGACCGGCGAGCTCGACGAGGGCACGAGCGCGGAGGTGCTGGGCGCGATGGAGCGGGTGAATTCCGAGCTGGGGGTCACGACCGTGATCGTCACGCACGACCCGAGCGTGTCGGGGCACGTGAAGCGCACGGTGCAGATCCGCGACGGCCGCACGTCCACCGAGGTGCTGCGCCGCGTCGCGGTCGACGAGCACGGACAGGAGCAGCACATCGCCGAGGAGTTCGCGGTGCTCGACCGCGTCGGGCGGCTGCAACTGCCGCAGGACTTCATGCGCAGCCTCGACCTGCGCGACCGGGTGCGCCTCGAACTCGAACCCGACCACATCGGGGTGTTCCGGGATGCCCCGGCGCCCGACCCGAGCGCCGAGGAGCGCACCGATGGCTGAGCCCGTGCTGGTGGCCGAGCACCTCACCCGCGTGTTCTCGAGCGGTGGCGGGGAGGTCGTCGCCTGCCAGGATGCCTCGCTCGAGGTGCGCGCAGGAGAACTCCTCGTCGTGCGCGGCCCGTCCGGCTCGGGCAAGACCACCCTGCTCAACCTGCTCGGCGGGCTCGACCGCCCCACCTCCGGACGCGTGCTGCTCGGCGACCGCGACCTCACCGCGATGAGCGAGGCCGAGCTCGTGGCCGTGCGCCGGCAGGAGCTCGGGTACGTGTTCCAGGGGTTCGGGCTCATCCCGGTGCTCTCGGCGGCGGAGAACATCGAGGTGCCGCTGCGGATCCTCGAGGTGCCGCCCAAGGAGCGGATAGCGCGGGTGGCCGAGATGCTCGCACTCGTGGGACTGGCCGACCACGCCGAGCAGCGCCCCGGGGAGCTCTCGGGCGGGCAGCAGCAGCGCGTGGGGCTGGCACGGGCGCTGGCGGCGCGTCCTCGCATCCTGCTCGCCGACGAGCCCACCGGACAGCTCGACAGCGGCACGGCCGCGACGATGATGGACCTGATGAGCGACCTCGTGCACTCCGAGGGCATCGCCGCCGTCATCTCGACGCACGACCCGATGCTCATGCAGCGCGCCGACACCGTCGTCGAGCTGCACGACGGGCGGCTGAGCGCCGCGCGCCGCACGCACGGGCGGCACGCGGCACCGGTCGAGCCGGTCTAGGTTCCTCCTAGCCCACGGTGCTGGCTACCCCTTCACCGCCCCGCCCAACCCCGCGCTCCGCAGGAACACCCGCTGGAACGCGAGGAACAGCACGATCGGGATGATCGTCGAGATCGCGAGTGCGGCGAGGAACACGTCGAGTTCCACCTGCGACTGGATCGCCGGCAGCCGAACGCCGAGCGACTGCACCGCGGGATCCGGGAGCACGAGCGAGGGCCACAGGTAGTCCTTGAGCGACGCGATGATCGCGAACACCGACACCACGCCGAGGATCGGTCGCGACATCGGCAGCACGATCGACCAGAACACCCGGAACGGCCCTGCGCCGTCGGTGCGCGCGGCCTCGAACACCTCGCGCGGCAGCGAGTCGAAGAACCGCTTCACGAGCAGGATGTTGAACGCGTTCGCCGCAGCCGGCAGCCACACCGCGAGGTAGTTGTTGAGCAGGCTCGTGCCGATCAGCGGCCGCACGATCGTGAGGTACAGCGGCACGAGCAGCACGACCGACGGGATGAACAGGGTCGCGAGCACCGCCCCGTTGAGGATCGGCGCGTACCGCGGCTTCAGCACCGACAGCACGTATCCCCCAGTCGTCGCGATGAGCAGGCTCACGAACCAGCAGCCGAGCGCGATGATGATCGTGTTCACGAAGTACTTGCCGACCTCGACATCCACCCACGCCTGCATCAGGTTCGCCCAGTCCAGGCCGTTCGGCCAGAGCGCGAGCGGGGTGCTGATGGTGTCCTGGGTCGAGGTGACGGCGGCCTTCGCGAGCCAGATGATCGGCCCGAGCCCGGCGAGCACGAGCCCACCGAACAGGAACACGTGCACGCCGCGCATCGTGAACCGCACCGAGCGCTTCCGACGATCGAAGGACGACAGGATGCCGCGGTCCGCCTCGAGCTCGTCCATCAGTTGCTGCTCCACTTCTCGGTCACCTTGAAGTACACGAAGCTCAACACCGCGAGGAAGATCGCGAGCATGACGCTCAGCGCGGTGGCCTCGCCGTAGTTGCCGCCGAGGCTGTTCTGGAACGCGTAGCGGTAGATCAGCAGCAGCACGGTGACGGTCGAGTTGGCCGGCCCTCCCCCGGTGAACAGGAACGGCTCGAGGAAGATCTGCGCAGTCGCGATCACCTGCAGGATGAGCATGATGAACAGCACGCCGCGCAGCTGCGGCAGGGTCACGTGCCAGATCTTCTTCCAGATGGATGCGCCGTCCACCTCGGCCGCGTCGTACAACTCCGGCGGCACGCTCAGCAGCGCCGCGAGGTAGATGATGATCGATCCACCGGCGGCGGCCCAGGTCGCCTCGAGCACGAGGGACGGCATCGCGGATGCCGCGGACTGCAGCCACGGCTGCGGCGGGATGCCCACCCACCCGATGATCGTGTTGAACACCCCCGTGGGTGCCGCGTCGTAGAAGAACTTCCAGAGCAGCACCGCCACGACCGGCGGGATGACGACGGGCAGGTAGGCGAGCGCGCTGTACAGCCCCTTGGCACGCTTGACCTCGCTCATGAGCACCGCGAGCAGGATGGGCAGGGGGAACCCGAAGACGAGCGCGAGCACCGCGAAGTAGACCGTGTTGAGCACGGCACGACCGAGCAGTGGATCCTCGATCACGTTCACGAAGTTGTCGAAGCCGACGAACGACGACGTGATGAGGTTGGTCTTCTGGAACGCCATGACGAACGACTGCACGATCGGCGACCAGCTGAAGATCACGAACACGACGATCATCGGCAGTGCGAACGCGAGGGTACTCAGGCCGCCGCCCTGCAGCCAGCTGCGTGGGGTGCGAGCGCGCTTGCGGCGAACGGCGCGCGGCGGCTGCTCGCGGTCGCTCTCGAGCAGCGGCGGTGCTTCGTCGAGCACGGTCATGGTGATCCTGTTCGTGTCGGTGCGGATCGGTGGCCGGACGGTTCGGGCCGCCCGGCCACCGGGTGCTGCGGTTAGTTGCCGTCCAGCAGCGCCTGCGCGTCGAGGTCCGCCTGCGTGAGGAGGGCGTCGATGTCGGCGTTCTGGTCGGTCAGCACGGCCTGCACCACGGCATCCAGCAGGGCGTAGATCTCCTGCGTCTTGCCCTTGGCCTCGCCGACCGGCGTCTGCTCGAAGATGCCGTCGAAGAAGCCCTGCATCTGGTCGAGCGGCACGTTGATGTACGGCGCGATCCACTCACGGGACTCCTCGTAGGTGGCCTGGTCGAGCACCGGCAGCACCGGCGTTCCGACCGCCTGGTCCGCGGCGACGAGCGCCTCGGCGTCGACGATCGCGGCATCCTTGTTGAGGAGCTTCTGCATGTAGTACCAGTCGATCCACTTGACGGATGCGGCCTTGACCGTGTCATCCACCGTCGGGCTCACCACCGCGATGTCGCCACCGCCGAGCGTGCCGGGGTCGTCGCCGTCGAGCGGGATGACCGTGAGACCGTACGACGCCGGGTCGAGACCGAAGTCACGCACGAGCGCGGTGTAGACGTCGGAGCCTGACGTGTACATGCCGATGTTGCCGGCCGCGAACTCCTGGTTGATGACACCCCAGTCGAGCAGGAAGTTGCTGCCCATCGAGTTGTCCTCCCAGCGCAGGTCGTGCAGGAACTCGAGGTCCGCGACGGTGCCCGGGTTGTTGATCGTCGACGTGTAGGTGCCGTCGCCGTTGTCGACCTGGGTGCGTCCGCCGTGCGCGACGGTGCCGGCGGTGAGTTGCCACCCACCGGTGTTGTTCATCGTCATCTGCGCGTAGCCGGCCTTGCCGGTCGCCTCGGAGATGGCCTTGGCCGCCTCACGGACCTCGTCCCACGTGGTCGGCGGGGCGTCGGGGTCGAGTCCGGCCTGCTCGAACAGGTCGCGGTTGTAGTGCAGGCCCATCGCGTAGGCCTGGCGCGGGAAGCCGTAGATGTTGCCGTCGGCATCCTGCACCCCCTCGAGGATGATCGGGTTGAACTTGTCCGCGTAGCCGAGGTCGTTGACCTCCTGCGTGACGTCCATGAGCTGACCGTTCTCGAGCAGCGTCTTGGCGTCGGTGAACGGCACCGTGAAGACGTCGGGCAGGCTGCCTCCGGCGAGCTGCACGGCGAAGGTCGGGCCGGTCCACTCGTACTCGACACCGATCACGTCGATGTCGGGGTTGAGCTCCTCGAACTGGGCCTCCTGCGTTGCGAACGCGTCGTAGGCGGCCGCGTCGGCGCCGGGCGGGAACGTCGCGACCCGGATCTCGGTCTTGCCGCTCGAGCTGCCGCCGCCTGCCGTGCAGGAGGCGAGCGCCGCGATGACTCCGAGCGCAGTGAACCCTGCGACGAGAGCCTTGCTTCGTGACTTCATTGTCTTGCCTTTCGTTGTGTTGGTGGCACTTCAACTGGTGGGGGTGTGACCTCCTGCCGTGGCTACGTGCGAAGCCAGGCGGTGGAGTCGGGAGCGAGCCGCAGGATGCCGCTGCCGGCGTCCTCGAGCTCGGTGCTGCTCAGCAGGACGTGCTGGTGCGCTGGCAGGTCGATGGGCGCGGCCGGACAGGTTCGTGACGTTCACGAATCCGTCGCCGCGGGCGAAGGCGAGCACTCCGGGCTCGCTGGGCAGCCACTCGAGCGCTCCGTCGCCGAGCACCCCGGTGCCCCTGCGGATGCCGAGCGCTGCCCGGTAGAGCGACAGCATCGAGTGTGGGTCGTGGCTCTGCGCCTCGACGGTGTACTTCGCCCAGTCGGCGGGCTGCGGCAGCCAGGGATCCCGCGGGGCGGCGTCGGCGCCTCCGCTGTCGGTGCGCGCCGGAACGGCGCGCCACTGGAGGTCGGGCGGGGAGAAGCCGAAGGGCGGGTGGGTGCCGCTCCAGGGCAGCGGCACGCGGCATCCGTCGCGGCCGGGGTCGACGCCGTTCGAGCGGAAGTGCATCGGGTCCTCGCGCGCGCCCTCCGGCAGGTCCTCGACCTCCGGGAGACCGAGCTCGTCGCCCTGGTACAGGTACAGCGAGCCGGGGAGCGCTGCGGTCAGCAGCGCTGCCGCCCGAGCCCGACGGGTGCCGAGCGCGAGGTCGGTCGGGATGCCGAACCGCTTGGTCGCGAACGCGAACGAGCTGTCCTCCCGGCCGTACCGGGTGACCGGGCGCGTCACGTCGTGGTTCGACAGCACCCACGTGGAGGGCGCCCCCACCGGCGCGTGGGCCGCGAGCATGTCATCGATCGAGGTGCGCAGCTGGGCGGCATCCCACGGTCGGGACATGAAGTCGAAGTTGAACGCCGTGTGCATCTCGTCGGGGCGGAGGTAGGCGGCGAATCGGGCGGTGTCCAGCATCCAGACCTCCCCGACCAGCACGCGGGTGCCCTCGTAGGAGTCCGCGATCGCACGCCATGCGCGGTAGACGTCGTGCACGGCGTCACGGTCGGTGTTCGGGTGCTCGCCGGGGCCAGGGTCGTCGGGGACCTCGGGCAGCGCGGCATCCTTGATCAGCAGGGCTGCAGAGTCGATGCGCACTCCCGCGACGCCGCGGTCGAACCAGAACCGCAGCACGTCCTCGTGCTCGCGCACGACGTCGGGGTGGTTCCAGTTCAGGTCCGGCTGCTCGGGGGTGAACAGGTGCAGGTACCACTCGCCGGGCGTGCCGTCCGGGTTGGTCGTGCGGGTCCAGGTCTCGCCCTGGAAGTTCGAGACCCAGTGGGTGGGCATCTCGTCGCCGTTGGGACCCTTGCCGGGGTGGAACCAGAAGCGCTCGCGCTCGGGCGATCCGGGACCGGCAGCCAGCGCATCCTTGAACCAGCCGTGCTCGGAGGAGATGTGATTCGGGACCACGTCGATGATCGTGCGGATGCCGAGCGCGAGCGCCTCGCCGATGAGCGCCTCGGCCTCGGCGAGCTCGCCGAACGACGGGTGGATCGCGCGGTAGTCGGACACGTCGTACCCGCCGTCTGCGAGCGGCGACGGGTACCAGGGCGTGAACCAGATCGCGTCGACGCCCAGGTCGCGCAGGTAGCCCAGCCGCGAGCGCACGCCGGCCAGGTCACCGATGCCGTCGCCGTTCCCGTCGGCGAAGCTGCGGATGTACACCTGGTAGATCACGGCGCTGCGCCACCACAGCGGATCCGTCGACGGCGGCGCGACGATCGCGCCTGGCGCAGTGGACTGCTGCGTCGAAGGGGTGAGGACGGGTGCGTCCACTGCTGCTCGTTTCCGGTCGAACCGGCGGGCTTCGGCAGCAGGGCTGTCTCGTCAACGCCGGTGTTGGCTCGGCCGGACGAGTGCGTTCCGCTTCAGGATTCCGGCTTGATCGCCGAATGTAGCCTTTTCGACAGGATGATGCAAGAACTCAACAACAAGTAATCGACTTGCGCGATCTTGCAGGCGATTACGGTTTGGGCGGTGGCCCCGTCGATGCCCTGACGACCAGTTCGGGCTCGAACAGGTACTCCTCCGCCACCATGGACGACCCGCCCATCTGGCCCACGAGCAGCTCGATGATCATCCGGCCCATGGGCTCGATCGGCTGCCGGATCGTGGTGAGCGCGGGATCGGTCGCGTTCATGAGCGCGGAGTCGTCGAAACCGATGATCGACACATCCTGCGGCACCTGCAGCCCGGCCCGGCGCACCGCGCGGATCGCGCCGAGTGCGATGGGATCCGACATGCAGATGATCGCCGTGACACCCTCGGCCAGCAGTCTGGCCGCCGCGGCCTGGCCGGCCTCGAGCGAGTAGTGGGTGTGCACGATGAGGCGGTCGTCGATCGTCGCGCCGTTCGCGGCTGCGACCCTCCGCGCGGCCTCGAGCTTGCGGCGGGAGGGGATGTGGTCCGCAGGTCCCAGCACGAGGCCGATGCGGGTGTGGCCGAGTTGCGTGAGGTGATTCCAGGCCTGTTCGCTCGCGACCGCGTCATCCGTCGACACGGTCGGGAAGTGCAGGGATGCCACCGGCGCGTTCACGAGCACGGTCGGCAGGTTGAGCTCCGCGAGCCGGGCGTAGTGCTCGTGCGGCGCGTTCTCCTGCGTGTACTGGCCACCCACGAACACGACGCCGGACACGTGCTGCTGCAGCAGGAGCTCGACGTAGTCCGCCTCGGTGATGCCGCCGGCGGCCTGCGTGCACAGCACGGGCGTGTAGCCGTTCTGGGCGAGCGCTCCCCCGACGACCTCGCCGAACGCGGGGAAGATCGGGTTGTTCAGCTCGGGCAGGAACAGGCCGACGAGCCGAGCCCGTTCGCCGCGCAGCTTGGTCGGACGCTCGTAGCCGAGCACGTCGAGCGCCGTGAGCACGGCCTGCCGAGTGGCCTCGGAGACGCCTGGCTTCTCGTTGAGCACGCGACTCACGGTCGCCTCGCTCACTCCGACCTTGCGTGCCACCTCGGCGAGTCGTCTCGACATGGCTGCAAGTATACGCAAGCGGACGCAAGTTCTTGCAAGACCGCGCCGAGCGACGTGCAGGTGACCCCCCGCTCTACGCTGGCAGGATGCCGAATCGCGCTGCGTCGCTCGCGCTGTCGACGCATCCCCTGCCCGGGATCGCGGTCACGGCCATCGCGGTGATCCTCGGCGTCGGCGTCGGACTCGAGCCATGGCGCGTCGCCGTGCTCGGTATCGCGTTCCTCGCGAACCAGTTCTCGGTCGGCCTGTCCAACGACTGGCTCGATGCCGACCGGGACCGCGCCGTCGGCCGTACCGACAAGCCCGTCGCGCGGGGTGACATCTCCCCCGCCGCCGCCCGCAACGCGGCCTTCATCACCGCGGCCCTCGCAATCGTGCTCACGATCCCGCTCGGCTGGCCGGCCACGATCGCGCACGCGGTGTTCATCTTGAGCGCGTGGGGCTACAACCTGGGGCTCAAGAGCACGCCGATCTCGGTGCTGCCGTACATCGTGAGCTTCGGCATCCTGCCGCTCATCGTGACCCTCGCGCTTCCGCAACCCGCGCTCGCCTCGCCGTGGGCCATGGCGGCCGGCGCGCTGCTTGGCGTGTCCGCGCACTTCGCGAACGTGCTCCCCGACCTCGAGGATGACGCCGCGACCGGCATCCGCGGGCTGCCCCACCGCCTCGGGCGCCGCGCCGTGGGGCTCGTGATTGCGGGTGCGCTCGCCGCCGCATCCCTGTGCACCGTGCTCGGACTCGGGGTGGTGACGTCCCCACCGTGGATCGGAGTGCTCCAGGTCTCCGGGCTCGCCCTCAGCGTGCTGCTCGCGGTCGCGTGCGCCGTGCTGGTCGTGCAGGGGCGCGCCGCGAAGTGGATGTTCCGGCTGATCATCCTCGGTGCGCTGATCGACGTGGTGCTGCTCGCGCTGTCGGGCAGCCGACTGGTCGCCTAGCTAGGCAACCGGCGGCGCGTCCTTGGCGACCGTCTTGCCGGCCTTCGGGTTGCGGATCCCCACGAACGACACGATGCCGCCGAGGATGAGCAGTGCCGCGGTCACGATGATCACGCGGTGGAAGTTGTCGACCGCGAGCTCGCCCGCGAGGATCACGCCGATCATCGCCGTCGCGATCAGCCCGGCGACGCGCGACACCGCGTTGTTGGTCGCAGAACCGATTCCGGCTTGGCTGGACGGGATCGACCCCAGGATCGCCGCCGTGAGCGGCGCCACCGTCATCGACAGGCCCACCGCGAACACGATCACGCCCGGGAGCACGTTCCACCAGTAGTCGACCTGCTCCCCCATGGTCAGGAACAGCAGGTAGCCGAGCCCGCCGATGATCGGCCCGGCCGTCATGAAGAGCCGTGGACCGAACCGGCCGCTGAGCGATCCGAACAGTCCGGACAGGAAGATGTTGCCGAGCGAGACGGGAAGGAACGCGAGTGCGGCGAGGGTGGCGGGATAGCCCGCGACCTCCTGCAGGAACACCACGACGATGAATCCACCGATCGACAGCGCCGCGTAGATGAAGACGGTCGCGACGTTGCCCCAGGCGAAGTTGCGCACCCCGAAGATGCCGAGCGGCAACATGGGCTGCTTCGCGCGCCGCTCCCACAGGATGAACGCGGCGAGCGACAGGATGCCGATGCCGAACGGCAGGAAGATCGCGGGGCTCCCCCAGCCGAAGTTGCCCTGCTCGATGAGCGCGAACACCGGCCCGCCGAGTCCGACCACGCCGAGCACGGCACCGATGTAGTCGACCTTCACCCCGGTCTCGCGCTCGTCCCTGTGCTTCAGCACGAACAGCAGCCACAGGGTGATCGCGATCGGGATCACGTTGATCGCGAACACGAGTCGCCAGCTGAGGTAGTCCACGAACAGGCCGCCCAGGATGGGCCCGGCGAGGAAGGATGCGCTCGTCCACGCCGTCCACAGGCCGATCGCCTTCGCCTGCGCGGCATCCCGGAACGTGGAGATGATCAGCGCAAGCGAACTCGGCACGAGCAGGGCTCCCGCGATGCCCTGCACGCCGCGCAGCACGATGAGGAACTCCGCGCTCGGCGAGATCGCGATGAGCAGCGACGAGACGCCGAACGCGATGAGCCCGACCCGCAGGATCACGATGCGCCCGTAGACGTCCGACAGCGAGCCGGCGAGCAGGATGAGCGAGCTCAGCGTGATCAGGTAGGCGTCGACCACCCACTGCTGGGTGCGCAATCCCCCGCCGAGCTCATCCGAGATGGCGGGCAGCGCGACGTTGATCACGGAACTGTCGAGGAATGCGACGAACGACGCCAGGATCGCGATGATCAGGACGAGACGCTGGTCGCGCGTCATTGCGGGTGTGGCCACAGTCGTAGTCAACACCCGAGCGGGGTCATTCGATGCCCGGAGCTAGGCCTTCCGGCGTCGACCCACGGCGACCGCGAGGGCGCCGGCTCCCGCGAGGAGCGCGCCACCGCCGACCGTAGCGACGACATCCGGCCGCAGTCCGGTCTTCGGCAGATCGGCTGGGGATGCTCCGGGGTCCGGGTCACCGCCCCCGATCGCCCCGGCCACCGTCGACCGCACGTGGCAGGCGGTGGGTTCGCACATCGGTCCGATGGTGTCGACCGTCGCGATGCCGATGAGCTGGGAGCCGGGTGCCGCGTTGGCATCCACGGTGGCGAGGATGGTGAACGTGGTCGAGGCGTTCTGGTCGAGGTTCGCCTGGTAGACGATCGTCTCGGTCGGACCGTCGTAGATGCCGGGGGTGAAGCTCGTGATCTCCGCGTACTCGTCGATGACCGCGGTGGAGAACAGCAGGAGGAACTGCGCGTTGCCCGGGGTCGTGTTGGTGACGTCGACCGTCCAGGTGACCTCCTCGCCCGGATGCAGGATGACATTGTCGACCGAGACGGTGAATCGCACGCCGAGCACGTCGCCGTGCGCGGCCTGCGTTGGGATCACGACGAGGGCGGCGGCGACCAGCGCGGCGGCCAGAAATCGAACGGGCTTCATGCCCGCACTCTAGCGGGAGCGCGGCTCCGGAGTCTCGCCGCGATCCACCGCCGCCACGACCGCGTCCAGCACGGCCGGATGCTGCAGCACCCGGAAGTGCCCGATCACCGGCACCCCGACGTTCTGCCCGCCCTCGAGGGTGGCTCCCGCCGGGATGTGCGCGTCGAACTCGGCGGCGATCGCGGTGATCCGGGCGTCCGGCCCCGTCTGGCCGGCCAGGGACACGATCACGGGGTCCGTGCGGCGGAAGACCCGCAGCGCCGGGATGACCATGTAGTCCGCCATCACCGACCCGCTGAACGGCGTCGCGATCGCCACCAGCGACCGCACGCGGTCATCCGGGTCATCGAAGGCCAGCACGTGCTTGCCGATCAACCCGCCCTTGCTGTGCGCGACGATCACGGCACGGTGCAGGTCGAGCTCGCGCAGCCGGTCGCGTACGATCGCCGCGGACGCCGGGATTGGAGCGACGTTGCGCCGCAGCGCGGGCACGGTGTGCACCGGGTGTCCGTCGTCGTGCAGCCGCTCCCCCACGCGCAGCAGGTACGACCAGCGCTCGTACACGCCGGGGATGAGGAGCACGGGGTCGCGGTCGCCCTCGCTCCAGCGCGCGGGTGGGCGTCGGGTGAACCAGGCGCGCACGGCCCACCAGCTCGCGAACCAGTAGTCGGACCACGTCATCCAGCCCCGGCGCACCCACACCCGCGTCCGGCTCATCGCGCAGCGTGCTCCGTGAGGTGCTTGGCCACCGTCACCGGGTCGCTGTACATGACGACATGCGGTCCGCGTACGACCTCGAGGATGGCGCGGGGCGCCGAGTTCGCGACCTGCTCGCCCCACGGCACGACCGCGATGGTGTCGCGGTCACCCACGAGGATGAGCGGGTCGGCGGACACGTCGGCGAGGTACGTCTCGAGATGGTCGTCGAACATGTGCGGCGCTTGTCGCGCCATGTAGATCGGTCCGGTGCGCAGGAAGTAGTCGGTGAACGCGATCCAGAAGACGATCGGCGGCTCTCGAAGGGCATCGTGCAGCAGCCGTCCGACGCCGCGCCAGAACCCGCGGCCGTCCGGGGGCATGGTCGGTGCCATCAGTGCGATGCGGCGCAGACCCGGGTCGCGCAGGGCGGCCCGCGCCACCACCTGGGCACCCATCGAGTGACCCACGATCACCGGATTCACGAGCTGCGATCGCTCGAGGAACGCCGCGAGCACTGCCGCGTGGTCGTCGATCGACACGTCGCGCTTCGGGTCGGGCGCCGCTCCGTATCCAGGCAGTTCGACGAGGTACACGCGCCCGGTCTTCGCCAGCTCCACCGCGAGCGGCTGGAAGTAGCGGGAGGACACACCGAGACCGTGCACAAGTACATACGCCTCACCGTCGGCCGTTCCGGGGAACCGCTTGACGACGATGGTCAGGTCACCGTAGCGCTGGCGGCTCGTGCGGTACTCGGCGCCGCGGAAGCGCTTCGCCGGGAAGGTCGACTCCTCGCGCGGCAGCGTCGCCCTGCGGCGCTGGAACGCGGCCTTGATCGGATCGCTCATCGCGGCACCTCGGCGATCACAGCATCCCGACGTCGGTGACGCGAACGACGGCGATGCCCTCCTCGGCGGATGCCGCGAGATCCACCACCGCGCTGATCCCCCAGTCATGGTCGCCGGCCGGGTCGTCGAAGATCTGCCGCACGCGCCACTCGCTCGGACCCTCGGTGATCGCGATCATGGACGGGCCGCGGGCGTCCCCGCCGGTGCCTAGGGCGCCGTGCTGCTCGAAGTACGGGTCGAGCGCGTCGGCCCAGCGATCCGCGTCCCAACCGGATGCGGCATCCAGCTCGGCCAGCTCGTCGTACGACTCGAGCGCGGCGAGCTGCACCCGGCGGAACAGCTCGTTGCGCACGAGCACCCGGAACGCACGCGGGTTCGACAGCACAGACGGCGGGGGCGGCGGCACGACCGGGCCGCCGGCGGCATCCAGGGTGTTGCCCGCCACCATCGACTCCCACTCGTCGAGCAGGCTCGAGTCCACCTGCCGCACGAGCTCGCCGAGCCACTCGATGAGGTCGCGGAGGTCCTCGGTCTTGGCATCGTCGGGAATCGTCTGCCGGGCCGCGCGATACGCATCGGACAGGTAGCGCAGCACGAGCCCCTCGCTGCGCTGGATCTTGTAGAAGCCCACGTACTCCGTGAAGGTCATCGCCTTCTCGTACAGGTCGCGCACCACCGACTTCGGGCTGAGCTCGAAGTCGCCGATCCAGGGTTGGGTGCCCTTGTACACCTCGAATGCCTCGTCGAGCAGCTGCTCGAGGGGCTTCGGCCACGTGACATCCTCGAGCAGTTCCATGCGCTGGTCGTACTCGATGCCCTCGGCCTTCATGGCGTTGACGGCCTCGCCGCGGGCGAGGAACTGCTGCTGCGAGAGGATCGGACGCGGGTCATCCAGCGTCGCCTCGAGCACCGAGATCATGTCGAGTGCGTAGGTGGATGACGCGGCGGTGGCACTCTGCCCATCGGCGGAGGCCGGCGGATCGAGCAACTCGAACACCGCGAGCGCGAACGGCGAGAGGGGCTGGTTCAGCGCGAAGTTGGGCTGGAGGTCCACGGTCAGGCGGATGCTGCCGTCGGCATCCTGCGTCACGACTCCAGCAGTCCGCAACGTGCGGTAGATCGCGAGCGCCCGCCGGGCGAGCTCGAGCTTGCGCCCCCACGGCTCGTGGCTGTCGAAGATGAGGTCGCGCATGGCCGTGAACGCGTCGTTCGGACCCGAAGGCTCGCGGCCGATCACGTTCAGCAGCATCGAGTGGCTGACCGCCATGCGCGAGATGAGGTGCTCGGGCTCTGCCGCGATCATGCGCTCGAAGGTGTTCTCGCTCCACGAGACGAAGCCCTCCGGTGGCTTGCGCTTGACGAGCTTCTTGACCTTCTTGGGATCGTCCCCGGCCTTGGCGACGAGCTTGAAGTTCTCGGACTCGTGCTCCGGCGCCTGTGCTACGACGGTGCCCTCGGTGTCATAGCCGGCCCGACCGGCGCGGCCCGCGACCTGGTGGAATTCGCGGGCGGTGAGCTGTCGCATCCTCGTCCCATCGAACTTGGTGAGCCCGGTGAGCAGCACGGTGCGGATAGGCACGTTGATGCCCACACCGAGCGTGTCCGTGCCGCAGATGACCCGCAGCAGACCGCGCTGGGCCAGCTGCTCGACGAGCCGGCGGTACTTGGGCAGCATGCCCGCGTGGTGCACGCCGATGCCCGACCGGATGAGGCGGCTCAGCGTCTGCCCGAATCCGGTCGTGAACCGGAATGCACCGATCGCCTCGGCGATCTCGTCGCGCTGCTCGCGACTGATGATCTTGACGCTCGTCATCGCCTGCGCTCGCTCGAGGGCTGCGGCCTGCGAGAAGTGCACGATGTAGATCGGCGAGCGGCCGTGCTCGAGCAGCTGCTCTACGGTCTCGTGCACGGGGGTGAGCGCGTACTGGTAGTCGAGCGGCACCGGGCGGTCGACGCCCGTGATGAGGCTCGTCTCGCGGCCGGTGCGCTTGGAGAGGTCGTCCGCGATGTCCTGCATCGGACCGAGTGTCGCGGACATGAGCAGGAACTGCACGTTGGGGAGAGTCAGGAGCGGAACCTGCCACGCCCAGCCGCGCTCTGGGTCCGCGTAGAAGTGGAACTCGTCCATGACGACTTGCTGCACGTCGGCGGCGGCACCGTGCCGCAGCGCGAGGTTCGCGAGGATCTCGGCGGTGCAGCAGATGATCGGGGCATCCGGGTTCACCGACGAGTCGCCGGTGACCATCCCGACCCGCTCGGCGCCGAACAGCTCGACCAGTGCGAAGAACTTCTCGCTCACGAGCGCCTTGATCGGGGCGGTGTAGTACGTGCGCTGGCCCTGGGCGAGCGCGACGAAGTGGGCCGCGACCGCGACGAGCGACTTGCCAGTGCCGGTCGGGGTGAAGAGCACGACGTTCGCCCCGGAGACGAGTTCGATCAGGGCTTCATCCTGCGCGGGGTAGAGCGGGAGGCCGCGGGACTCGGCCCATTCGGCGAAGGCGGTGTACGCGGCATCCGGGTCCCAGGGGCTCGGGAGCGCCTCGATCAGGGATGCCATGGTGCTCCATCGTACGTCTTGACACCGTTTGGCTAATGGCATTAGCCTTACAGCTATGATGACTACCGCAATCGCGACCCTCAGCCACCGACGGCGGCACGATCGCCTATGAACTGCTCCGGCGACGGCCCGCTCGTCGTCTGCCTCCCGGGCATGGGTGACCTCCGCTCCTCGTACCGATTCCTCGCCCCGACCCTGGTGGATGCCGGCTACCGGGTCGCCCTCGTCGATCTCCGCGGTCACGGTGACAGCTCGACCGCCTACACCGAGTACGGCGACGAAGCGACCGCCCGCGACACGATCGCGCTGCTCGAGCACCTCGGCAGCGCTGTGATCGTCGGCAATTCGATGTCGGCCGGCGCCGCGGTCATCGTCGCGGCCGAGCGTCCCGAGCTGGTCGACGGACTCGTGCTCACCGGTCCGTTCGTGCGCAACCCGAGGAGCAACCCGGTCATGACCGCGGTCATGCGCGTCGTGCTGGCGGCGCCGGTCGTCGCACTGATCTGGAAGTCGTACCTGCCGACCCTGTTCGCGGGACGCCGCCCCGACGACTTCGCCGAGTACATCGCGAGCGTGATCGCGGCCATGCGTCGCCCCGGCTACGCGAAGGCATTCTCGCTCACCACCCGCACGACGCACGCCCCGGCCGAGGAGCGTCTGGATCGCGTGCACACTCCCGCCCTCGTCGTGATGGGCGCCATGGACCCGGACTTCCCCAAGCCCGCCGACGAAGCCGCGTGGATCGCCGCGCGACTGGATGCGACGGTGCTCATGGTCCCCGAGTCCGGCCACTACCCGCACGCGCAGCGGCCGGACCTCGTGAACCCCGCGGTCGTCGCCTTCCTGAAGGACATCGCGGGTGCCTAGGGCCGGACTCACGCAGGACCGGGTGGTCGCCGCCGCCGAGGCGCTGGTCGATGCCGGCCAGGGGCGCGACGGAGACCTCAGCCTCGCCGCTCTCGCGTCCGGTCTCGACGTGCGCGTGCCGAGCCTCTACAAGCACGTCGATGGGCTCGAGGCGCTGCGGCGGCTCGTCGCGATCCGGGCCAAGGCCGAACTCGGCACCGTGATGGCCACTGCCGCGGTCGGGGTCGCACGGGACGACGCGGTGATCGCGCTCGCTCGGGCCTATCGCGGGTGGGCGGTCGAGCATCCGGGCCGATACGCACTGACCCAGCGCCCGCCACTCGCTGGCGACGCCGAGGACGAGGCCGTCAGCGCGCGGACCGTCGCCGTCGTGGTCGATGTGCTCGCGGGCTACGGCCTGACCGGCGATGCCGCGATCGATGCCACCCGCAGCCTCCGCTCCGCGATCCACGGCTTCGTCACCCTCGAGGCCGCCGGCGGGTTCGGACTCCCCCGCGATGTCGACCGCAGCTTCGACTGGTTCATCGAAGCGCTGACTCGGGCTCTCGCCGCGGCCTAGCGCGCGGCGTGCACCTTCGCGACGATCGCGTACACGTGCTCGACGTAGGCCCAGAACCCCTCGACGTCGAGCTCGGTCGCCACGAGCGCGTTGGGGATGGGCGGGTCGAAGTCGACCACGGTCATCCCGCTCGTGAATTCGCCGGTGGTCTCGACATCCACTCGAGCCGGCCGCATCACGAACAGGTCGGGCCGGGCGACGTACGCGACCGCGCACACGTCGTGCACGGCCTGGCCGTCCCAGCCCGGGTCCTTCGGGTTGTAGTAGAACGTCGCGAGCGGCACGATCAGCTCGTCGGCGAGTGCGCCGAGCTGCTGGATCCGCCCGATCACGGTCGAGTTCGCCTGCGCCTGCAGGGTGAGGTCGAGGCCGATCATCGTGACCTGCCAGTCGGCGGCGAAGACGATCCGGGCCGCCTCGGGGTCGGCGTAGATGTTGTACTCGGCCGCGACCGTCGCATTTCCGCGAGTGTACGAGCCGCCCATGATCGTGAACGACGCCGCGAGTCTGGCGATCGCCGGTTCGAGTTCGAGCGCGAGCGCGATGTTGGTCATCGGCCCGGTGGCGACGAGGTGGATGGCGCCGGGCTCCGCCCTCAGCGCATCGACGATGAACTCCGCCGCCGACCGCGGGTCGAGGGGCAGCGTCGCGTCGGGCAGCACCACCGACCCGAGTCCGTGCTCGCCGTGGACGTGCGCGGCATCCACCGCCGGCCGCACGAGCGGCTGCGCCGCCCCGGACGCCACCGGCACGGTCGGGAACCCGAGGTACTCCCGCAGTCGCAGCGCGTTCGCGGTGGTCTTCTGCAGTCCCACGTTGCCGCCGACGGTCGTGACACCGACGAGGTCGATGTTCGGATCGCCGTGGGCGAGCAGCAGCGCGAGCGCGTCATCCAGGCCGGGGTCGCAGTCGAGGAGGATCTTCCGGGCCATGGGGTCGAGCGTACGCGTCAGCGGAGGGTGGCCGACGCGGCGGCGTAGAATTCCGTGTGCCCTCCGTCGACCCCGAAGACCTCGCGACCACGCTCCGCGTGCTGTCCGAGCTGTCCGAGGTCGACGAGGACGACCCGGACTTCGTCACGATCCGGCGCGCGACCGCGAAGTTCTTCAAGTCGGTGAAGAAGGTGCGGCGGCTCGAGCTGCGCGCCGCCGTCGCCGAGGCCGACCGCGCGGTCGTGGCCGCCACCGCGACCGGCGCGCCCGGATCGCATCGACGACGAGACCCGCGGCATCCCGATCGCCACCCGCACCGAGGCGCCGACCGCCGGCACCCTGCTCAAGCCCCGCGCGTGCTACATCTGCAAGCAGCCGTACACGGTCGTCGACGCGTTCTACCACCAGCTCTGCCCCGACTGCGCGCTGCTCAGCCACGCCAAGCGCGACGCCCGCACCGACCTCACCGGCAAGCGCGCGCTCCTCACCGGTGGCCGCGCGAAGATCGGAATGTACATCGCGCTGCGGCTGCTGCGGGATGGCGCGCACACCACCATCACGACCCGCTTCCCCAGGGATGCGGTCCGCCGCTTCACCAGCCTGCCCGACTCGCACGAGTGGATCGACCGGCTCCGCGTCGTGGGCATCGACCTCCGCGACCCCGCCCAGGTGATCGGGCTCGCCGAATCCGTGGCCGCCGCGGGTCCCCTCGACATCCTGATCAACAATGCGACGCAGACCGTGCGCCGCTCCCCCGGTGCGTACCAGCCGCTCGTGGATGCCGAACTCGCGCCGCTGCCGGACGGCCCGCTGCCCGAGCTGGTCACCTTCGGCCACACGAACGACGCGCACCCGCAGGCGCTGCAGCAGTCCGTGGCATCCCACCCGATCCTCGCGGCGGCCGCGGCCAAGGCGGATGAGCTCACCGAGCAGGCGATGACCGCCGGCTCCTCATCGCTCGAGCGCCATGCGGCCGGCACCGCGATCGACGCCGGCGGGCTCATCCCCGACCTGCACGACGAGAACTCCTGGACCCAGAAGGTGGACGAGGTGGACCCGCTCGAGCTGCTCGAGGTGCAGCTCGCCAATTCGACGGCGCCGTTCATCCTGATCTCGAAGCTGCGCCCGTCGATGGCCGCGTCCACCGCCCACCGCAAGTACATCGTCAATGTGTCGGCGATGGAGGGCGTGTTCGGGCGCGGGTACAAGGGGCCGGGGCATCCGCATACGAACATGGCGAAGGCCGCGGTCAACATGCTCACGCGCACGTCGGCGCGCGAGATGTTCGAGTCGGACGGCATTCTCATGACGAGCGTCGACACCGGCTGGATCACGGACGAGCGACCGCACCCCACGAAGGTCCGACTCGCCGAGGAGGGCTTCCATGCCCCGCTCGACCTCGTGGATGGCGCGGCGCGCGTGTACGACCCGATCGTGCGCGGCGAGGCGGGAGAGGACCTGTTCGGGGCGTTCCTGAAGGACTACACGCCCGGGCAGTGGTGACTCCCGCGTCGATCGGAGCCGTGTGAGCGCCGTCACCTACCTGTCCGCGACGATCCCGCTGCGGCTCGCGAGCGCGGGCTCGTCGGTCGCCATCCCGATTCTCGCCGTGCACGAGCTCGGCGACGTCGCCGCAGGCGGAGCGCTCGTTGCGGCCTCCCTCGCGCCGTCCGTGCTGGCCGCGCCGCTGGTCGGAGTCGCGTTGGATCGGTCGCGGCATCCGCGCCTGCTCGTGGTGATCGCCGCGGCCGTCATGTTCGTGGGATACGTCGCAGCGTCGCTGATCGGCTTCGCCCCACTGCCGATCATCGCGGTGCTGCTCGTCGCGTCCGGCATCGCGTCGCCGTTCATGTTCGGCGGACTGTCGAGTTTCGTCACTGACGAGATTCCGAACGAGCGCCGCGCGTACGCGCTCGACGCGCTGTCGTACAACGTCGCGTCGGTCGCGGGCCCGGAGTCGTGGCGATCGCGGGTCTCATCGGCCTGTCGAGACTCGGAATCCTGCTCGTGGCAGCGGCGGCACTGGCTGGTTCGCTCGCGACGATCGCGCTGAAGCTGCGCGCACGCCCACTCACCGATGAGTCCGTCGTCGGCACCGTCAAGGCGGGACTGCGCCATCTCACCCTGCATCGTCCGCTCGCGGTGATGACCACGTCGGCCACCCTGAACGCCCTCGGAGTCGGCGCGCTTCCTATCGTCGGGGTCGCCCTCGCGCTCGAACGCACCGGGTCGGCGGCCGATGGTGCGCTCATCGTGACCGCCTTCGCGGTCGGTGGCCTGATCGGTGGCCTGCTCGCGGCCGCGCGACCCAGTGACCGCTTCACCCCGCAGCTGGTCATGGGCGCCACCGCGGCCGCGATCGGCGTCTTCACGCTCGCGGCGATCCCCGACTTCGGCATCGGCTGGACCATCGCCGCAATCGGCATCTCCGGCCTCTTCACGGCATCTGGCAACGCGGCGATGCTGCTCATGCGAAAGCAGCAGAGCCCGCTGAGCGTGCGATCGCAGGTCTTCACGATCGGCTCTGGACTCCGTGCGACCTCCAGTGCGGCCGGGGCCGCGATCGCGGGCGTCGTCGCCGGCCTGCCCGCTGGGCTGCTCGTCACGGGCATCGCGGTGGTGTGGCTGCTCTCGGCGATGCTCATGCTCGCGTACCCGCGCGGCACCGAGCCGCTTCCGGATGCTGCCTGAGCCTGACGACGGCACGGCGGCGGGTGGGACCAGCCACACTCTGCTTGGCGCATATCCCGGCTGGGACCGCCTGAAACCCGGTGCTCCCGCGCTTACCTCGCGACTTGGCCGGGCCGTCCTTCAGCTACCCGGATGCCACACCATTCCGATCGGCGCCGAGCTCTCGCACCTCGAGCACTGCCTCCGCGAACGCGGCAGGTACTTCGGCCGGCAGGTTGTGACCGGCTCGCGACACCTGGTGGTGCACCCGTGGTCCGGCGAAATGCAGCGCGCCGGCAGAGCCATCCGTCGCCGGGAAGTTGCCGTCCGCGGTGCCGTCGAGGGTGACTGCCGGCACCGGGATCGGCGGCAGCGCCGAGAGCGCGCGCTCCCATTCGTCGTACTCGGCAGCACCGGCGGCAGCACCGAGCCGATGACGGTACGAGTGGATGACCACCTCCACGTAGTCGGGGTTGTCGAACGACTTCGCGACGAGGTCGAGTGTGCCGGCGCCGAAGTCCCACACGGGTGAGTTCCGCCGCCAGATCACCTCGGCGACCCCTCGCGGATCCGCCTCGAGACCGGCTCGGCCACGCTCGGTGAGGAAGTAGAAGAAGTACCAGAAACCGGCCTCGAGTTCGGGCCGAAGGGGCGCCTGCGACGTCGCGATGTCCTGGATCAGGTATCCGTTCACACTGACGACACCGATCACCCGCTCCGGCCACAGGGCTGCCACCACGCACGCGGCGCGACCTCCCCAGTCGAAGCCCGCCAGGATCGCGCTCGGAATGCCGAGGGCATCCAGGAACTCGACGACATCGCGTCCGAGCGCCGCTTGCTGTCCCGTTCGCGGAACGTCGGCGGAGGCGAACCGGGTCGGGCCGTGCCCGCGCAGGTACGGCACGAGCACGCGGTGGCCGCGATCTGCGAGCAGCGGGGCAACCTCGAGGAAGCTGTGCACGTCGTACGGGAACCCGTGCAGCAGCACGACGGGGACTCCGTCGGCCGGTCCGAGTTCGAGGTACGCGATGTTCAGCGTCGGCGTGCTGGTGAACCGCACGTCGCGAAACCGTGGGGATGGGTCATCCATGGTGCATCTCCTCAAGCGATGCCGGGGTGGTGCCGCGCAGAACTCGCGCGGCACCACCGTCGGCGGTTCAGGCTGCGGCCTCGACCGAGCCGGCCGTGCAGGCGTCGACTGCCTCGATGATCGTCTCGGCGACGGCCTCCGGCTGCGAGACCGTGATCGCGTGCGATGCGCCAGCGACTTCGCGAGCGGAGCGTGCCTGCGACCGCTCCACCTGGAAGCGCTGCAGCTCGGCCGGGATGTTCAGGTCGTGCTCGGCGTAGACGAACCACGACGGCACCGACTTCCATGCCGGCGTGCTCGAGAGCGGCTCGGTGAGCGCCTTCTGGGTCACCGGGCGCTGGGTGGCGCCCATGAGGCCGGCGACCTGCACGTCCACGTCGGCCGCGAACTGCGCGCGGAACACGTCACGACGGATCGTGAGCTCGACACCACCGTCGGTCAGCGGCCGGGGCACGTCGAGCGCCGCACCGAGGGAGCTGCCCTCGAACTTCGTCGACAGGTCGAACGCGGTCTCGCCGCTGTCCGGTGCGAACGCGGCGACGTAGACGAGACCCTTCACCTTCGGGTGCGACCCGGCCTCGGTGATGACGAAGCCGCCGTAGGAGTGGGCGACGAGCACGACGTCGCCGTCGATGCTCTCGATCACGTCGCGCAGGTACGCGCCATCGCCGCTCACGCTGCGCAGCGGGTTCGCCACCGCGGTGGACGTGTGGCCCTTCTCGAAGAGGGCCTTGATGACGCCGTTCCAGCTCGCGGACTCGGCGAACGCGCCGTGGACCAGCAGGATGGTGGGCTCGGTCATGATGGTGCTCCTTTGCTCATGCGCAGCCGATCTGCGCTTCTCAACCAGCAAGAACAGCCCTGGTCCACCGTCTGTGACCGATTCGTGCGACATTTTCGAGTTTGTGCTTTTCTGTCACAGAACGATGCGCTGCGTTGTCTTAGGGATAAGGAGGCCCCCAATGACACACCAGGCAGCGCACGACACCTTCATGGCTGTGAGACCCCGACTCTTCGGCATCGCGTACCGGATGATGGGCACCGCGACCGAGGCGGACGACATCCTGCAGGATGTCTGGATCAAGTGGCAGAACGTCGATGTCACCTCCGTGCTCTCCCCCGACGCCTACCTCGCGACGGCCACCACTCGCGCGTCGATCAATGCGGCTACGACCGCGCGTGCGCGTCGGGAGACCTACATCGGGCCATGGCTGCCGGAGCCGGTGGACACGAGTGCGGATCCCGCGCTCGGCGCCGAACGCGGCGAGGCGCTCGAGTTCGCGGTGCTGCTGCTGCTCGAGAAGCTGACGCCGGTGGAGCGTGCCGCCTACGTGCTCCGCGAGGCGTTCGACTACCCGTACGAGACGATCGCCGAGATCGTGCAGCTCAAGCAGCCAGCAGTGCGGCAGCTCGTGAGCCGAGCGCGCAAGCACCTCGCCGCCGAACGCCGGATGCCGGTGTCGCTCGAGCAGCAGCGTCGCCTCCTCGAGGCGTTCCTCGTCGCTGCGCAGGCGGGCGACCTGGAGGCGCTCGAGCGGCTGTTCGCCGAGGACGTGGTCAGCACGTCGGACGGCGGCGGCAAGAACAAGCTCGCGGCTCGCATCCTCGTCATCGGTCGAGCGAGGGTGGCCCAGTTCCATGCCGCGTTCGCGCCGAACTTCTGGCCCGGCATCACCGTGCGCTGGACCGAGGCGAACGGCCAGCCCGCCATCGTGCTCAAGAAGGACGGCGAGGAGTTCACGGTCGGGTCGGTGACGGCGACCGAGGACGGCATCTCTCAGATCATGTGGATGATGAATCCCGAGAAGCTCGGAGCGGTCGCCCTCCGATGAATCCCCTCCCATCACGGGAGGCGGTTGTGCACGAGTTCCTGATGGCATCCGAGGTCGAGGATGCCCGGGGACTGGCAGCGCTGCTGCATCCTGACGTCATTGCCCTCGTCGACAGCGGGGGCGACCTGATCGCGCCCACGGTCGCGCTCCACGGCGCGGACGAGGTGATCCCCGAGGCATTCGCTGCCCTCTCGCTGCGCTCGGGCAGCGTCGTGAGCGAGCAGCGCGTCAATGGTGCGCCCGCGCTCGTCGTGCGCCGGGCCGGACGGGTGACGGCGATCGTGAGCCTCGGCATCCGCCGCGGGCGTGTCGGCCAGGTCTGGATCACGCGCAGCCCCCAGAAACTGCAGCGTTGGAACGCGCCTGTCACAGACCGGGAGCCCGACTTGTCTGAGTTGGTGACCGGTGGCCACCTGAGCCTCGGCACGAACGGAAGGCACATCATGAGGATCGTGGTCATGGGCGGAACCGGGCTCATCGGATCGAAGGTGGTCGCCCTGCTGGGCGAGCACGGGCACGAGGCGATCGCCGCATCGCCCGCGACGGGCGTCAACGCCTACTCGGGCGAGGGTCTCACCGAGGTCCTGCGCGGGGCCGATGCGGTGGTGGATGTCACGAACTCCCCCTCGTTCGAGGATGCGGCCGTGCTCGACTTCTTCACCACGTCGACGGGCAACCTCCTCGCGGCGGAGAAGGAGGCGGGCGTCGGGCACCACGTCGCCCTCTCAATCGTCGGCACCGACCGGCTGCCCGACAGCGGCTACCTGCGGGCAAAGGTCGCGCAGGAGCAGCTCATCGCTGAGTCGGGCGTGCCGTACTCGATCGTGCGATCCACCCAGTTCTACGAGTTCGTGAAGGGCATTGCCGACGGCTCGACCGTCGACGGCGTCGTACGTCTGCCGCACCAACTCATCCAGCCGATCGCCGCGGATGAAGCGGCCGCCGCGGTCGCGCGCGCCGCGGTCGCTTCGCCGCTCAACGGGCACATCGAGATCGGCGGACCGATCGCGTACCCGATGGACGACTTCATCCGTGCCGGCCTTGCCGCTCAGGGTGACCCGCGCACCGTCGTCGCGGCGGATGACGCGACGTATTTCGGCACGCTGCTGCAGGAGCGGTCGCTGGTCCCGGGCGCGTCCGGGCAGCTGTCCGCGATCACCTTCCCCGAGTGGCTGGGCCGCTGACCGCCGCGGAAGCACGAAGCAGACGAGCCGAGCGCGAGCGGAGCGGAGCGGACGCTGGCAGAGTTGACGGCATGAGCACCGCTGACCCTGCAGCGTTCCTCCGCGTCGCGCCCATGGGGACGCGCGTGGTGATCCGCCACCAGCTCGCGGACGGCATGGCGACCGATGTGCTGGGCTACCTCTCCGCCTCCGACGAGACCCACGTGGTCGTGGCATCCACCCGCGGTCTCGAGACGATCGCCCTCGACACCGTCATCGCGGCCAAGGAGGTCCCGCCGCCGCCCGCTCGCCGCGAGCGCTGACCGTCAGGCTCGAGCGGGCTCGAGCACGTCGTACAGCACCTCGTCGAGCAGCCGTGCGTCCTCGATGTGCAGGTCGTGACCGCCCCCGGGGATGATCCGCACATCCCAGCCCTGATCGCGCAGCGCCGCGGCGAACTTCGGCGGTGTCGCCCAGCTGCGGTCACCGATCACGATCGTGGACGGCACGCTCGGCGGACCGACCTGGAATGGGCGATCGATCGCAGATCGTCGGATGTCGCGCAGTGAGCTCTCATCCCATTTTGCCCACATCGACCGCACGTGCTCGAGCGCGTCGGGTGCGGAGCCCTTGGGTGGAAGGCCGAGTGCGTTCAGCACTCGCGTTGGCAGCTTCTTCTGGATCGGGCCGACCGTGGAGACGAGGAAGAGGTGCGTTCGATCCAGCGCGAACGCCGGATCGATGCCGACGAATCGCTTCGGCTGCAGCTCCGCAGCTGCCAGCGCGCTGGTGAGTCCGCCGAGTGACTGCCCGATCAGCAGGTCGAGGCCGACGGGCAGGCTCTCGACCAGGTCTGCGGCGAGGTCCTCCACGAAGTAGCTCGATCCTCGCGGACTGTCCCCGTGCCCGCGCTGGTCCACGAGGATCAGGGTCAGGTCGTGCTCGAGCAGGTACGGAACGAACTCTCGCCACGCATCGCCGCTCATCGACGCGCCGTGAACGAGTGCGGCCGTGCGGGATCCGGAGCCGACGGTGCGGGTGGCGAGTCTCATGGCAGCGGAGCCGGGACGATCACGTCGCGCACGAGGGCATCCAGCCTGGCATCCGCGTCGAGGAACTGGCGCAGGGTATTCGCGGTCGCGCCGAACGTCTCGAACTCGTCGACGGTCATCCCGTCGGGCTCGTAGGCGCGGAGGAACTCCGGGATCGACCGGAGCTGGTCGAGGATGCCCGCGGGCACCGGCACGTCGATGCGCGGCTCGGCGGTCGCGGCCAGCCCGTTGATCCTGACCTGCCATTCGAAGGGCGGGGACACGACGAGGTCGCCGCCCACCAACTCGCTCCACTGGAGCGGATTGCGGAACGCGGCCGACAGCATCCTGGTCTCGTATCCTCGCTCGCGGTAGATCGCGTGCGCGCGCTTGAGCGCCGCGACGCCGGCCCACTCCAAGCGCTTCGGGATCCACCCTCGAGGTCGTCGCGCGCGACGACCTGCTTGAGCCAGTCGTCGAGGCGGCCGCCCATGATCGTGCAGACCGGACCCATCCACGAGGTGTCGCCGCCGTCTGCTCGGCGCCGGGCGAGCCCGCGTTCGATGGCCTCTCCGACCGCAAGGGCCTGCGGCACCGTGAACGACACCGTCGCGTTGATGCTGATGCCGAGCGCGGTGGCCTCCTCGATGGCCTCGATGCCCACCCGGGTCGCCGGGATCTTGACGATGATGTTCGGCGCGAGCGAGTCGAAGTGCACGGCCTGCTCGACCAGTCGCGCGGCGTCGCGGTGGAACCGCGGGTCGGTCTGCACGGACAGGCGTCCGTTCCGACCGTGGTAGCGCTCGAACGCGGGCTCGAGCAGGTGCGCGGCCTCGATGCTGAGCAGCTCGACGGCCTTCCAGCCGAGTTCGGACTCGGTGGCCGTGGGGAACTGCGCCGCGAGCTCGAGCAAGCGCGGGTTCCAGGTCTCGGGATGCGCGGCAATCGCCGTGTACGCGATGACCGGGTTGCACGTGGCACCGACGGCACCGAACTCGATCGACTGCGCGAGCTCGGCCGGATCGGCGGAGTCGTTCCAGAGCACGGTCTCGGTCGTCCGCGCCATCTGCAGCAGGGGCGAAGTCATGAGACCATCATGTTGGAATGTACTGACAAAGTCCAGTGCTCGCCTCGTGATAATGTCAGCACAAATGCAGGCACATGACGAGACGCTCCCCACGGCGATGTTCATCGACATCGATCGCGCCGGTCCGATCCCCCTGTACTACCAGCTCGCGAGCCGGATCGAGGCGGCGATCCTCGACGGTCGCATCCCGGCTGGGGCGCGCATCGACAACGAGGTCGGCCTCGGCGAGCGGCTCGGCATCTCACGGCCGACGGTGCGCCGCGCCATCCAGGACCTCGTCGACAAGGGACTGCTCGTGCGCCGCCGCGGCATCGGCACGCAGGTCGTGCACGGCGAAGTGAGCCGCAAGGTGGAACTGACCTCGTTGTTCGACGACCTCACCTCGACCGGTCGCCGCCCGAGCACTCGAGTGCTCGCGCGCGAGGTCACGCCGGCAACCGCTGCGGTCGCGGAGCGCCTCGGCGTCGAGGCCGGCTCCCCGACGCTGCACGTCCGGCGTCTGCGTCTCGCCGACGCGGTGCCGCTCGCGGTGCTCGAGAACCACCTGCCGGCCGACTTCGTCGACATCAGCGACGCCGAGCTCGCGGAGTTCGGCCTGTACCAGGTGATGGGCGGGCGCGGGGTCACCATCCGGGTGGCCCGGCAGCGCATCGGAGCCCGGTCCGCGTCCACTGGGGAAGCCGAGCTGCCTCGACCTCGACCGACACTCCGCGGTGCTGACCATGGATCGCGTCGCGTACGACAACAACGGCCGCGCGGTCGAGTACGGCCACCACGCCTACCGGCCGGACCTGTACTCGTTCGACGTCACCGTCGTCGGCAAGTAGTTCGCCGACGCGGTCAGCCCAGCAAGGGCCGCTGGCTCGCGCGCCTCGCGAGGTACTCCTCGCGCGCCCGCTGGGTGGTTGCCTCGTCCGAGACCTCCGCGACCGGCACGTCCCACCATCCCTCGCCGTCCGGCCCGTACTTGAGCGGATCCGACGGGACCTGGATGAGCGTCGGCCCCGCACTCCCCTTCGCGGTCGCGATCGCTGCCGCCAGCCGTCCGGTCACGTCCGGCCCCGCCTCGACATCGATGACCCGCACACCGTAGCTGCGCGCGTTCGCCGCGAGGTCGATCGGGATCGGCTCGCCGTCGGCGCCACGGAACCGGGTGCCGAACCGCTGCGAGCCGACGGTCTCCGACAGGTGACCGATCGAGGCGTACCCGTGGTTCTGCACGAGCACGACGATGAGCTTGATGCCGCTCGGCGACCGCGGTCACGAGCTCGGTGTGCAGCATGAGGTACGAGCCGTCGCCGACCATCGACGATCACGTCGCGTTCGCGGCGCCGCACGGCGCACGCCCGATGCCCGCCGGCGATCTCGTAGCCCATGCACGAGAACGCGTACTCGACGTGGTAGCCGAGCGGGTCGCGCACGCGCCACAGCTTGTGCAGGTCGCCCGGCAGCGATCCCGCGGCCTGCACGACGACGTCCGTCGGGTCGGAGGCGGCGACTGCACGGCACCGATGATCTCGGGCTGGCCGGGCAGGTCGGCGCCCGTCGGGGCGAGCGCGGCATCGACGATCGTCGTCCCAGGTCGCGCGCTTCTCGCGGCGATGCGGGCGGCGTACTCGCGCGGAGACGCGCTGGTCGCCCAGCTGCCGCGCGCGAGCGCGTCGAGCGCCTCCCGGGCATCCGCGATGACCGGCAGCTGGCGTGCCGTGCTTGTAGGCGTCGAACGAGGCGACGTTGACGTTGACGAAGCGCACGCCCGGGTCCTGGAAGGCTGTCGCGGCTCGCGGTCGTGAAGTCGCTGTAGCGGGTGCCGATGCCGATGATGACGTCGGCCTCGGCGCGAGTCGGTTGGCCGCGGTCGATGCCGGTCGCCCCGATGCCGCCGAGGTACTGCGGGTGATCCCACGCGAGCGATCCGCCGCCGGCCTGGGTCGTCGCGACCGGGATGCCGGTGGCCTCGACGAACGCCCGCAGCGCGTCCTCCGCGCCGGAGTACAGCACGCCCCCGCCCGCGACGATCAGCGGACGCTCGAGCCGCGCGGATCGCCTCGACCGCGCGGGCGAGCGGACCGCGCTTCAGGCAGCGGACGGCGCAGGTGCCACTCGCGCGGCTGCAGGAACTCCGGCGGCACGTCGAGCGCCTCGGCCTGCACGTCCTCGGGCAGCGCGATGGTCACCGCGCCGGTCTCGGCCGGATCGGTCAGCACCCGCATCGCGGCGAGCGCGATCGAGAACAGCTGCTCGGGGCGCTGCACGCGGTCGAAGTAGCGCGAGAGCGGGCGGAACGCGTCGGTGACCTGGATGCGAGGTGTCGTGCGGGAGCTCGAGCTGCTGCAGCACGGGGTCGGCCACGCGGGTCGCGAAGGTGTCGCTGGGCAGCAGCAGGGCCGGCAGCCGGTTCGCGGTGGCGAGCGCCGCGCCGGTGAGCATGTTGGCCGCGCCCGGTCCGACCGAGGCCGCGCTCGCGAAGGTGCCGAGGCGGCGGCGCATCCGGGCGTAGCCGACCGACTGGTGCACCATGGCCTGCTCGTTGCGGGCCTGGTGGTAGGGCATCAGGTCCGGGTCCGGTCGACGCGGCAGCTGCTCGAGCGCCTGGCCGAGGCCCGCGACGTTGCCGTGCCCGAAGATGCCGAACATCCCGGCGATCGTGCGTTCGCGGTGGTCGCCGTCGACGGTCCACTGGTTGGCGAGGAACTCGACCAGGGCCTGGCCGACCGTCATCGTGCGCGTCATGGGGTCTCGTCCTCTGCGTTCTGGGTCGACTCGGTCCAGGTCGACCGCACCCAGGTGTGGGCCGGGTCGTCGGTGATGAGCCACACCCGGTCCGGGTCCGGGCCGGCCATCACATTCAAGTAGTACAGGTCGTAGCCGGGAGCCGCGGCCGCGGGGCCGTGGTAGCCGTGCGGCACGAGCGCGACATCCCCCGTGCGCACCCGCTCGTCGATCTCGATCTCGTGGCCGGGCGACGAGTACGCGGCGAAGGTGCCGAACGGCTCCCCCGACGCGCCGTCGACGGCCGCCGGCCTCGAACCAGTAGATCTCCTCGAGCCGCGACTCGTGGCCCGGCACGTCGGTGTCGTGCTTGTGCGGCGGGTACGACGACCAGTTGCCCGCCGGGCGTGATCACCTCGCACACGATGAGCTTCTGCGCCGCGAGCACCCCGGGCGTGCCGAAGTTGTGCACCCGGCGAGTGGATGCCCCGGCCCCCCGCACCTCGACCGGCACCTCCCCCGCGCGCAGCACCGCGAGGGGCAGCGACCTCCGTCGCGGGCGCCTCCGCCACCGCGAACCGCCCGTCGGACGTGATCGTGGACCCCGTCCCGATCCCCAGGTACGCGACATCCGTCGGCCCGGCGAACACCGAGGTCCGCCCGTTCAGCTCGATCCGCCCGCCGCCGTCCCTGACGGACGTCGTCTCGATCACGACCGAACGCGCGTCGAGCGGCACCACGATGCGCTCGACGTCATCCGCCTCGATCGTGAAGGTTCCGGCCTCCCCGACCCGCAGGCCGGTGTGCTGCCAGCCGGGAAGGGTCGCGTCGACGCGCGTCTCCCACCCGTCACGGGCGAGCGCGCCGCGGCGGTGGAACCACTCCGAGCCGCTCATCGCGCCTGCGGCACCGGGGATCGGGACTCGCCGTGCACGAGCCGTGCGGCGGTGTCGACCGCGGCCGCGACGTCGTCATCGGCCGGGTACAGCAGCGTGCGACCCACCACGAGGCCGCGCACGCCGGGCAGCGCGAGCGCGCGCTCCCAGGCGGCGAAGGTCTCGTCGGGCCCGGCATCCGGGTCGCCGCCGAGCAGCAGGGTCGGCAGGGTCGTCGCGGACATCACCCGCTCCATCTGCTCGACCACGGGCAGCTTCAGCCAGGTGTATGCCGTTGAGGGACCGAGTCCGGAGGCGATCGCGATCGACCGGATCACCGACTCGGGGTCGAGGTCGTTGACGATCACATCCCCACGCCAGCGGCTGAGGAACGGCTCGAGCATGATCGGCAGGTTCGCGTGCGCGGCGGCGGCGACGGCGGCGGCAGCGGCCTCGAGCGTCGACGCGGTGCCGGGGTCCGCGAGGTTCACCCGCAGCAGGAACTTCGCGAAGTCGAGCCCGGCGGCGGCGAGGTCGGGCGGGCGGTAGGCGGTGGCGCGGTCATCCATCTCGAAACTCGCCCCGCTCAGGCCGCCGCGATTCATCGAGCCGACGGCGAGCTTGCCCTCCAGTCGGCCGAGCACGGCGAGGTCGTCGAGGATGTCGGGAGTCGCAAGCAACCCGTCGACCGCCGGGTTCTCGAGCGCCGTCGCGAGGCGCTCGAGCAGGTCGTAGCGGTCGGCCATCGCCATCGGGTTGGAGCGAACGCCGAACGCATTGCGTGCCGTGTGGTCCGCGGCGATGATGAACAACCGGTCGTCGCCGAGCAGCAGGGGCCGGCGGGCCCGGTCAGTCAGCGCGGCGGCGACGGTCGCCGGAGTGGTCGCACGCAGCGTGCGGAGACGGTCGAAGTCGGTGGCGGTGATCGCGCTCACGCGAGCTGTCCTTCCAGCAGGGCCTCGACCTCGGCCGTCGTCGGCATCGCGGTGGAGCATTCGAGGCGAGTGGCGACGATCGCGCCCGCGGCATTCGCGAACTCGATCGTCCGGCCGAGCGACCATCCGGCGAGCAGGCCGTGGCAGAGCGCACCGCCGAAGCCGTCACCCGCACCGAGGCCATTGACCACGTCCACCTGGATCGCAGGCACTTCGACGCTCTCCTCGCGGGTCCTGGCGAGCACGCCGCGCGGACCCATCTTGACGATCGCGAGGTCGACCCCGCGCTCGAGCAGTGCGTCGGCCGCGCGCTGCGGATCGGTCTCGCCCACCGCGACCTCGCACTCCTGGCGGTTGCCCACGACCACGCCGACGTGCGGGAGCGCCCGTGCGATCTGCTCGGTCGCGAGCGCCGCGTCCGGCCAGAACGCCGCCCGATAGTCGAGGTCGAGCACGGTGTGGGCCGCGCGTCCACGAGCCGCCCAGGCGGCGAGGTGCGCATCGAGGCTCGGCTGCTGCGAGAGTCCCGTGACCGTCGACCAGAACACGCCCGCGGTGCGGATGGCGTCGAGATCGAGCTCGCCCGCCTCGATCATGAGATCGGGTGCGATCGGCGCGCGGTAGAAGTAGAGCGGGAAGTCGTCCGGCGGGAAGATCTCGCAGAACGTCACGGGCGTCGCGAGCCCGTCGACGGTGGCCAGGAAGCGATCGCTGACACCGAGCCGGCCCAGCTCGCGCCGCACGAACGTGCCGAACGGGTCGGCGCCCGTGCGGGTGATGACGGCGGCGCTGCGGCCGTGGCGGGCGGCCGCGACCGCGACATTCGTCGCGCTGCCGCCGAGCGACTTCGCGAAGGTCTCGGCGTCTTCGAGCCGCACGCCGACCTGCAGTGGGTACAGGTCGATACCGACGCGACCGATCGTGAGGACGTCGAGGGCGTCCTGCCCGCCGCTGGGTGTCATGTGTCGCTACCGCTTCCCGATTTCCACTGGATCACGTTCACCATACCGTCGGATTGGCATAATGTAATGACAAACATCTGACTTCGACGAAGAGGACCCATGACGCACACAGCCAGGATCGCCGGCGCCCCGATCTCCTGGGGCGTGAGCGAGGTGCCCGGATGGGGCGTGCAGCTCGATCCGTCACGCGTGCTCGCCGAGATGCAGGAACTCGGGTTCTCGGCCACGGAGTTCGGCCCCGACGGCTTCCTGCCCGAGTCCCCCGCGGCCAAGGCCGAACAGCTCTCCCGGTTCGGCCTCACGGCGGTCGGCAGCTTCGTCCCGGTCGTCCTGCACCGGCAGGATGCGACGCTGCTGCCCACGATCGAGCGGGTGCTCGACGACTACGACGCCGCCGGCTGCGAGGTGCTCGTCCTCGCCGCGGTCACCGGGGACGACGGCTACGACGTGCAGCGACCCGAACTCACGGATGCCGCGTGGGCGATGCTCTTCGCGAACCTCGACCGCATCCGCGCCCTCGCCGCCGAGCGCGGCGTCACCGCGGTGCTGCACCCCCACGTCGGCACGGTCGTCGAGACGCGGGACGACGTCGAGCGGGTGCTGGCCGGGTCATCCATCCCGTTCTGCTTCGACACCGGGCATCTCATGATCGGCGGCACCGACCCGGTCCAGTTCGCGGCAGAGCACGCCGATCGGATCGCCCACGCGCATCTCAAGGACGTCTCACGCGACGGCATCGAGCGCGTCGCCCGCGGCGAGCTCAGCTACTACGACGCGATCGTCGCGGAGAGCCTGTACCGGCCGCTCGGCCAGGGCGATGTCGACATCCGGGCGATCGTCCGCAGCCTGCACGCCTCGGGCTACACGGGCTGGTACGTGCTCGAGCAGGACAAGGTGCTCGCCTCCGAGCCGGCGACCGGGCACGGGCCGATCGAGGATGCCCGGGCCAGTGTCACGTTCCTCCGCGGTGTGCTCGACGAGCTCGCGGTGACGGCGTGACCGCCCCGCTGCGCTTCGGACTCATCGGCACCGGCCGGATCGGGCAGGTGCACGCCACGAACATCGCGGCCTCCCCGGATGCCACGCTCGCCATCGTCTGCGACGCGCTCATCGACTCGGCGCGCGAGACCGCCGACCGTCTCGGCGGCACCGCGACCGCAGACGCCGCCGCGGTGTTCGCTGCCGGCGCGGTCGACGCGGTGGTGATCGCCTCCCCCACGGCAACCCACGTCGACCTGATCTCCTCCGCCATCGACGCCGGCCTCCCGGTGCTGTGCGAGAAGCCCATCGACCTCGACATCGCGCGGGTCGACGGGCTCCGTGCGCGGGCCGCGAGCAGCGGCATCCCGATCGCCCTCGGGTTCAACCGACGATTCGACCCGCACTTCGCCGACCTGCACCGTCGGGTCCGCGCGGGCGAGATCGGCAGGCTCGAGCACCTGGCGATCACGAGTCGCGATCCCGCGCCCCCGCCCGCGGCCTACGTCGCGGTGTCGGGCGGGATCTTCCGCGATATGACGATCCACGATTTCGACATGGCACGGTTCTTCGTGCCGGACATCGTCTCGGTGACGGCGCACACCGCGAATGCGTTCAGCGCCGAGATCCAGGATGCCGGCGACGCCGACTCCGCGGTCGTGGTGCTCGGCAGCGCGGACGGCGAGCTCATCACGATCACGAACTCGCGGCACAGCGCCTACGGCTACGACCAGCGCCTCGAGGCGTTCGGGTCGGATGGCCTGCTGCAGGTCGGCAACGTCGGCGAGACCTTGGTGAGCCGCTGGGGCGCCACCGCGGTCGAAGCCCGCGCGCCGTACCTGGACTTCTTCCTGCAGCGCTACGCGGACGCCTACCGCGCCGAACTGGCCGCGTTCATCGATGCTGCGCGCGGTGGCACCTCCACCGGTCCGGGATTCGAGGACGGCCGTGCCGCGCTCCTGCTGGCCGATGCGGCGGTCCGGTCCGCGGCCGACGGCACCACGGTCGAGGTCGATCTCACGAGGTGATTGCGTGTTCGGTCAGATGTCAGTATGTTCTGACATACCATGTGAATGGACGTTAGATTCCTGACCGAGCAGGACCGGCCGAGCGCCGATTCAGCCTGAGGTTCCAATGGAGGAACCATGACCATCCCCGAAACCCCCCTCGCCGAGGCACTGACCGAGGTTCCCGCCGCCAAGCCCCCGCGGATCGCCCGACTCCTGACCTTCCTGCTGCCGGCCACGGTCGGCATGATCGCGCTGTACAACGGCATCCAGTCGATCCTGCTCCCCGGACAGGTCGAGGCCATCGACCCGGTGAACAAGGTCGGGAACCTGGCCATCATGGCCACGTTCGTCGCCATCACCGGCATGGTCGGCATCCCGCTCGGTGGCGCCCTGTCCGACCGCACCCGGTCGCGCTTCGGCCGCCGCGCCCCGTGGATCGCCATCACGGCCCTGGTGTCGGGCGTGCTCATGATCGCCATGGGCTTCACCGGCAACCTGTTCCTGCTCGGCGTGCTGTTCGCCGCGCTGTGGCTGACCTCGAACATGTACCAGGGCGCGCTCGTTGCAGCGCTGCCAGATCGCGTGCCCGAGAACCGCCGCGGATGGGCCGCCGCGCTCATCGGTCTCGCGACCCCGATCGGCGTGCTCGTCGGTGTGCAGGTCGCCGGCCAGGCCGGACCGCCCGCGGGCTACGCGATCCTCGCCGTGGTCTTCCTCGTCACGGCCGCGGCCTACCTGATCGGCGCACGCGAGAAGTCGAGCGTCGACCTGCCGCTCCCCGAGAAGACCGCGCGCGGCTTCGGCAATGTGGGCGAGTTCCTGTCCGCGTTCCGCTCGCGCGACTACCTGCTGGCATTCCTCAGCCGGTTCGCCCTGTTCCTCTCGTACGCGACGGTGAGCGGATTCCTGTTCTTCACCCTGAGTGACTACATCGGCGTCGACCAGCTGCCCGACGGCGACCCCGGCAAGGCCGTCGCCACACTGCTGACGTACACCGTCATCGGCTGGGTGCTCGTCGCGACCGTGCTCGGCTGGGTGGCTGACAAGATCGACCGTCGCAAGCTGTTCGTCGCGATCGCCGCCGTCGGTCTCGCTGTGACGATGTTCGTGCCGATCCTCATGCCGACCTGGACGGGCATGCTCATCTACTCGGTCGGACTGGGAGTCTTCATCGGCACCTACTTCGCCGTCGACCTCGCGCTCATGTCGCTCGTGCTGCCGAACAAGCTGCAGGAGGGTCGCGATCTCGGCATCCTGAACGTCGCGGTCGGACTCCCGCAGATCCTCGCCGGCGCGACCGCGGGACTCATCATCACCTTCCTGGGCGGCTACGTCTCGCTGTACATCTTCGGCGCGATCATGGCCGTCGCCTCTGGCGTCATCGTCATGTTCGTCAAGAAGGTGCGCTGACCGCATGAGCGTCGTCACCACCGCGCGGGGCGCCGCGATCGCGTACGACACGTTCGGCGACGCGTCCGCCCCGCCGATGGTGATCATCCAGGGGTTCAGCGCGCAGCGCCTGGGCTGGCGGCCCGGCTTCTGCCAGGCGCTCGCCGACCAGGGCTTCCACGTCATCCGCTTCGACAACCGGGATGTCGGTGCGTCGCAGCACTACCCGGCCGGCGGGTACGCGATGTCCGACCTGGCCGACGACACCGTCGCACTCCTGGACGGGCTCGGCCTCGACTCGGTGCACCTCGTCGGGCAGTCGATGGGCGGGATGATCGGCCAGATGGTGGCGACGTCGCATCCGTCGCGGGTGCGCTCGCTCGGCCTGCTGTACACGACGGCGAGCACCCGGCACTTCATCTCGGCGGAGGACGTGATCGCCGAGCGGATGCAGTCGGTGCCGCCCGCGACCCGCGACGAGTTCATCGCCGCGTACGTCGCCAACGAGGCATCCTGCGCGTCCCCTGGGTACGCGCAGGACACCACCTGGCTCGCCCAGCTCGGCGGCGAGATGTGGGACACCGGCGTCGACTTCACCGGCATCGACCGCCAGCTGGAGGCGCTCCTCGCCTACCCGGACCAGGTCGAGGCCGACCGCGCGATCACGTGTGCCGACGGCGATCATCGCCGGTGTCGGCGACGGCCTCATCTCCTACCACGCGTCGGAGGAGCTGCACGACGCCATCCCCGGCTCGACGTTGACGATCGTTCCCGACATGGGCCATGAGCTGCCAGCACCGCTGTGGGCCGAGATCGCCGGGCTCCTCGGCGAGAACGCGCGGCGCGCGGACGCGACGGTGGGTCAGCATGCCTGACGCCCAGGTTGCGATCTCCGGTTCCACCGCACCCGGCTTCGAGTCCGTGCGGTGTCGCCTTCGAGCGTGTGCTGCTCGACAGCGCGGCGGGCGGTGCTGCCGTCTGCGTGATGGTGGACGGCGCACCGGTCGTCGACCTCTGGGGCGGCTCCGCCGACGCGGTCCGCGGCGAGCCGTGGCTCGAGTCCACCATGTCGGTGTACTACTCGATGACCAAGGGCCTCATCACCCTCATCGTCGCCCGACTGGCCGAGCAGGGCAGCATCGAACTGGATGCCCCGCTGGCACGCTACTGGCCCGAGTTCGCCCAGGCCGGCAAGCAGGCGATCACCGTGCGGCAGGTCATGGCGCACCGCGCCGGACTCTCGTATCCGGTCGACGACATCACCCGCGACGACATCCTCGCCTGGGATCCGATCATCCGCGGCCTCGAGCGGCAGGAGCCGCTCTGGGAGCCCGGAACGGCGCACCAGTACCACGCGCTCAGCTACGGCTGGCTGGTGGGTGAGCTCGTGCAGCGGGTCACCGGGCTCAGCATCGGAGCGGCATTCGCCGAGTTCGTCGCTGGGCCCGCCGGTGCCGACGCCTGGATCGGCGTGCCGACCGACCAGCTCGATCGCGTCGCCCGCGTCGTGCCGGGCCCCGGGTTCGTGCTCGCGCTGCCCGACGAGGTTCCGAATGCGATGCAGCTCGTGCGCGCGCTCACGCTCGGCGGCGGCCTTCCCGCCGATGTGGCCGGGGATGGCACGGGCCTCAACGACCCCGTGCTGCAGCAGGCCGCCATCCCGGCCGGGCTCGGCATCGGCACCGCACGCGCGCTCGCGCAGATGTGGTCCGGATCGATCGTCGCCACGGATGCCTCGCAGCCGATCTCCGACGCGGTGCTCGACGACATGACGGCACCGCAGTCGTCCGGCGCGCCGCTCTGGTCAGCTGCCCGGACAGGGCTTCCAGACCTGGGCGACCGGATTCATGGTGCCGAGCGAGACCGTGCCCATGATCGGTTCCACCTCGTTCGGTCACGACGGCGCCGGAGGCCAACTCGCCTTCGCCGACCGCGAGCACCGGCTCGGCTTCGGGTTCCTGACCAGCGACCTCAAGGTCGCGGATGACGTGCGGGTGCCGACGCTCCTCGCCGCGCTGCGGGAGAGCCTCGCCTCGGTCGGCTAGAAGTCGCCCTCGTAGTCGTAGTCGGTCGCGACCGCGATCCGGCGGCCATCGGTGTCGATGACCGTTCTGGCGCCCAGCGGCGCGTCGAGTTCGACGAGGTACCGGTCGTTGTGCAACGGGCTCATCGAATTGCAGTCGACCATCGTGGAGTCGGGGTTCGGCGTACCACCGAGCACGATGACTGCGACGGTCACGGTGTCCTCGGTCTCCCCCACGACGAGCCCGAGGATGTCGCAGTTCAGCCCGGTGAACAGCAGATCGAGGTCGGCGTCGGCAAGCGCGACCGTGCCGTCCTCCCCGGCCGTGCCGTCGATGGTCGATCCTTGGAACAGGATGCGGGGCTTCTCGTCCGCGGCGTCGATGGCGTCGTAGCCGAGTGGGCGGGCAAGGCTCGCGCCGGGCGGGATGACGTCGGTCACCGGCAGCCGCGCGAGGTGCAGCGTGTTGAAGCGCTGCTGCGCGGCATCCTGCTCCTGCTGGTCGACCTGCTGCTGCTCCTCGGCGGTCGGCTCCTCGTCCTCGGCGCGGTCGATGCTGATGATCGAGACGATGACGACCACGAGCAGCACCAGGTACGCGACGACGCCGATGATGTCCGTGCCGTAGGCGAGCTCGCTCGGCTCGTCCGGAGGCAGTTCGTCCTCGCGCGCCCGCAGCGCGGCGCTGCGGGAACGGCGGACCGCGGCGAGGATGAGTGTCGCGATGATCGCGAGGATGCCGACGACCGCGACGACCAGGGCCGCCGTCGCCTTCGTCCCGGTGTCACTGGACGGCCAGAGACCGCCGACCGCGCCGCACAGGCCGATGAGGAGGAACGTCGCGGAGGCGAGCCGCACCATCCGGATCCGGCGAGCGCTCGGCTCGACCGCCGCCGGGGTGCGGAACCGGAACGTCGCACTGATGCCGTAGACCTCGGCCGGCCAGATGAGGCCCGGCACGGACACGAGCGCGATCAGCACGCACCAGAACACCAGCATCCCCACGACCGCAACGCTACTGCAGGACTCGAGCGCTGCTCGCTAGCGCACCTCGAAGGCGGGCCACAGCAGGTCGAGCACGGACTCGACCCACGCGTCATCCATCACCCGGCCGCGGATGAGCTCGGCGACCACGGCGCCGAGGAGGACGCTCATCGCGAGTTCGATGTCGAGACCGGCGGGCAGCTCCCCCGCGACCGCGCGGGCGCGGAGGTTCTCGCGGAACGGCCGGGTCGTGTTGCGGATCAGCTCGAGCAGCAGCGAGGTGAACTGCGGGTCCTCGTTCGCGAGCACCGCCGCGAGCGTGCCCCGGCCGACGACGTGCTCGATCGTGTCGCGGGCGTGGCGCAGCACCCAGCGCACGGTGTCCTTGGTCGAGAGATCGGTCGGCAGGTCGACGTCGGTCGCCGCCGCTCGCACCGCAGCGACCAGCAGTTCGTCGCGGTTCTCGTATCGACGGTAGATCGTCGTCTTCGCGACGCCCGACGCTGCGGACACCGCCTCCACGCTGACCGCGAGCGGCCCGCGAGCGCGCAGCAGCTCCATCGTGGCCACGAAGATGCGCTCATCCACCGAGCCCGTGGTCGCGGGAGTCAGGGCGACCGCTTCAGTCACGTTCAACGCCTCCTCGGCGAGTTCGATCAGTTGGGGAGGATCTTCCCCGGGTTGAAGTGCCCACCGGCGTCCGCACCCTCGAGCAGCGCGCGCATGACCACGACGCCCTCCTTCGAGATGTCCTGCTCGAGCCACGGGGAGTGCTCGAGCCCTACGCCGTGGTGGTGCGAGATCGTCGCGCCGGTGTCGACGAAGGACTGCTGGATGGCGTTCTTCACCTGGTTGTACTCGGCGATCATGTCGTTCTTCGCGACGAAGGCGAACGTGAAGTACAGGCAGGCACCGGAGTGGTACGAGTGCGAGAGGTGCGACATGATCCAGCCGTGCACGCCGATCGCGTCGTACGCGCCCTGGGCGGCCTTGTAGGCGTTGTCGTGCACCTCGAGCAGGCGCGACCACGGGGCCGCGGTCTCCGAGACATCCCCGGCCGCACCCCGGTCGAGCAGGAAGTCGCGCAGGTAGGGGGTGTCGAACTTCTTCTGGTCGTACAGGATGCCGGGGCCGGTGCCGACGCCCATGCCGCCGTGCGCCTTGACGATCGCGTCGGTGAGCTTCTTCTGGCGCTTCGCGTGGGCCGTGCCGCCCTCGTAGCCGATGAAGCTCAGGCAGATCTCCTCGAGGTTCCAGCCCTTCCGCTTCATGAGCGTCGGCAGCACGGTGCCGGCGAGGAACTTCGAGATGCCCTTGCTCTCCTTGCTCGTCGCGAGCGAGAAGCCCGTCTCACGGGCGTCGGAGACGCGGGTGATGGATGGCGTGGCATCCGACTCGCTGATCGCCTGCATCGCCGCGATGCCGGCCTTCCAGTTCGGGAAGAAGTACGCGTACACATCGCGCTTCTCGGGGGTGCGGTGCACCTGCACGGTCACCTCGGTGATGACACCGAGACGGCCCTCAGAGCCGAGGATCATCTCGCGCACGCTCGGGCCGCTCGAGGTGGACGGCAGCGGCCGCAGGACGAGCACGCCACCGGGACGTACGACCCGCAGGCCGCGCGTGATGTCCGCGATGTCGCCGTACTTGTCGGACTGCATGCCGCTCGAGCGGGTCGCGACCCAGCCGCCGACCGTGGAATGGGTGAACGAGTCCGGGAAGTGCCCGATGGTCCAGCCCTGCTTGTTGAGCTGCTCCTCGAGGTCGGGGCCCTGGGCGCCGGCCTGGATGCGGGCGAGACCGGAGTCCGCGTCGATCTCGACGACCTTGCGCAGGCGTCCGAGGTCGAGCGACACGATCGTGCGCTGCTCATCGGGCATCGGCTCGAGGCTGCCGCCGATGTTGCTGCCGCCGCCGAACGGGATGATGACGGCGTCGGCTGCGATCGCGGCATCCACGATCTGCTGCACCTCGGCCTCGTCGGCCGGGTACACCACGACGTCGGGGGCGCGCTTGATCAGGTTGCCGCGGATGCGCGCGAGGTCGCGCAGGCTCTTGCCGTAGGTGTGCACGACGCGCAGCATGTCGTCGGTCGAGACGTGCTCGTCGCCGACGAGGTCGGCGAGCTTCTTCACGAACGTCGACGACGCCTTGCTCTTGGCGATCGTCATCGACGCGAACTCGGGCTTCTCGACCGGCTTCGCAGTGTGCAGGTCGAGCGCGACCGCCTTGAGCACGAACGGGGCGAAGCCCGGCTTGTCCTCCCAGTGGAATCCGGTGCCCTCGTTGCCCCAGCCCCACCACTTCATGTGCTTGACGCCGGTGGCTGCGACCGCGGCATCCGGCTCCGGGCGAGACCTTCGCAGGTGCATCCAGCTTCTGATCAGCAGCAGTGTCGGTCATCGGGTTCCCTTCTTCGCGCCGGAGGCGACGGGCAGTGGTGCCACGCTCAGGTGGAGGTCGCGAACCGCGTCATGGAGGCGCTTCGCGAAGTCATCGGCGGACTCGCCCTCGAGTCCCTTCATCGGCGAACCGAAGACTACCGTCACGGGCATCCGCCCGGGTAGCGGCCAGTTGACCCCGCGCGGCATCGCCGTGCTCGCGCCGACGAGTGCGACGGGCACGCAGGGCACGTCCGCCGACATCGAGAGCGCCGCGGCGCCGGCCTTGAACCGGCCGAGCGCGCCCTCCCTGGAGCGTCCGCCCTCGGGGAAGATCAGCAGCGGCACTCCCAGATCCAGCAGCTTCTTCGAGACGCCGGGCCGCGTGCGACTGCCGTCACGGTCGACCGGGAACGCGTTGAAGAACAGAGCGGTGAGCCACTTGCGCCACTTGACGTCGAAGAAGTAGTCGGCCGCCGCACCCGCAGCGAGGTAGCGCGCCTTCTTGCGCGGCATCGCGCCGAACATCAGCGGGGCGTCCAGGTGGCTCGAGTGGTTGGCCACCGCGATGAACGGACCCTCGATCCTCGAGACGTTGTCCGCGCCCTTCACGGTCACGCGGGTCAGCCGCCAGACGAGCGGCTTGAGCAGGCCGCGCTGGGCGACGAAGCGCAGTCCGGCCATGCCGGACGAGGTGAACCGCGTCTGCGTCTGTTCCGTCATCGAAGCACCCCGCTCATGTGTGTGATTCGGCTTGCTCTGCCGCTGCGGTTGGTCTGCGACGACTGGATGACAGCTTCGCCGAGATCCTCCGGACGGCACCCTTTGGCCCCACCCTGGCCAACCAGATGAGGGTCTTGTACCGAACACTCGGTATGGAGACGACCTTGCCGCGCTCACTGTCGCGCAGCGCGGACGCCACGAGCGGCTCGATCTCGAGCCACATCACCCCGGGCAGCTTGCTCATGCTCACACCGGCGCGCTCATGGAACTCGGTGCGCACCCAGCCGGGGCAGAGCGCGGTCACGGTGACCCCGGTGCCCTCGAGCTCGATCGACAGCCCCTCGGAGTACGACAGCACCCAGGCCTTGATCGCCGAGTACGAGCCCATCGTCACGAAGGCGGCGGTGGATGCGACGTTGATGATCCGTCCGCGTCCGCGCTCACCCATGGCGCGCGCAGCCGCCCCACCGAGCACGAGCACCGCGCGGATCATGACCTCGTACGCCTCGTCGTGGGCCGAGACATCCTTGTCGGTGAGCAGCGCCCGCACGCTGAAACCTGCGTTGTTCACGAGCAGGTCGATCGGGGCATCCTGCCGTTCGAGCCGCTCGGCGACCCGCTCGACCTGGGCGCGATCGGACAGATCGGCGGCGAGCACTTCGACGTTCACCGGGAGGTCGGCAGCCAGGCGCTCGAGCCGCTCGACATCGCGCGCGACGAGCACGAGGTCGTACCCCGTCGCGGCAAGCTGCCGGGCGAACTCGGCGCCGATGCCGGAGGTTCCGCCCGTGATGAGTGCCGTAGGCATACTCGACACCCTACGCTACGGGCACCGTAGCGTTCGACTAGACTGCTCTGCAGTTGTCCAAGGTCCGGAGGTATATGCGCATGCCTGAATACGATGCGTCGGCAGTCAGTCCTCTGATGCGGCCTGCCCCCGATTTCGATGTGCGCCAGTTCGCCCGCACGGCCGTCGGAAGCCACCGCGACGAGCTCGACCTCGAGTCGTATGCCGAGAATCGACTGTCGGATGACACCATCCGCACGCTCGCATATCTCCACAACCTCGAGCGCGCCACCATGAGCCACCTGCGCAGCGTGCTCGTCACTGCGATGCACAAGGACGGGCGGATCACCGCGTTCATGACCACGTGGGCGTTCGAGAAGTTCTGGATCGCCGACGCGCTCGAAGCGATCGTCACGGCCCACGAGCCGGAGGCCCGCAATCTCAGCGAGGGTGACAAGCACCCGTCGACGATCCGCGAATCCATCGTCGGCAACATCATCGGCGAACCGATGATCGGCGTGCACGTCACGTTCTGCACCGTGGACGAGTGGGTCATGCAGGCCGCCTACCGCCGCGTCGCCGAGCTCGAGCCCAACCCGCAGCTCAAGGCCACGATCGACGAGTTCCTGCGGGTCAAGGCCCGCCACCTCGACTTCCTCGAGGCGCAGTCCCGCTACCGCCTCACCGAGTCCCCGCGGGTGCGCCGACTGACCCGCAAGCGCCTCAAGCGTGCGCAGTGGCCGATCGGTGCTGCCACGGAACCTCGCGAGGAAACCCACTTCTTCTTCGGTCGTCTCTTCGCGACCGCCCCGGACGTCGTCACCGACCTGGACGAGCAGATCGACACCCTGCCCGGCCAGGAGGGTCTCGGCCTGATCGCGAAGGCGACCAATCGATGACCCCAGCAGCCCGGCCACCGGCCAAGAAGACCCCGGCGGCCCGCACGGCACCGGCGACGAAGGCTCCGGCAGCGAAGGCGGCGAAGCCCGGGGAGGCGAAGAGCCTCACCAACGAGCACATCCTGCTGACCGGCGCGACCGGCTTCGTCGGGCAGGCCATCCTCGAGCGCCTGCTCTCGACCTTCCCCGACACCACGATCGCGACGCTCATCCGCCCGAAGGGCAGCGTCGCCGGCGAGGAGCGTCTCCAGAACCTGCTGCGCAAGCCAGTGTTCAAGGGCTGGATCGACCGGGTCGGCGAGGATGAGGCGAAGCGCCAGATGGCGACTCGGGTCACGGTCGTCGGCGGCAGCCTCGAGTCGCTCGAGTCACTGCCCAAGGATCTCGACGTCGTCATCCACGGCGCGTCCACCGTGTCGTTCGACCCGCCGATCGACGAGGCGTTCGACACCAACGTCGGCGGCGCGATCGGCCTGTACGGCGCGCTGCTCGCGAGCAAGGGCGACCCGCACGTCGTGCACGTGTCGACCTGCTACGTCGGCGGCATCCGCAAGGGCATCCAGCCCGAGGCGGCGCTGCAGCACAACGTGGACGTGCTCGCGGAGTACGAGGCGGCACAGACGGCGCGCAAGCGCGTCGAGTTCGAATCCCGTGAGCCCGACCAGCTGCGCGAGTTCCTGTCGGCCGCGAAGTCGCGGCACGGCAAGGCCGGTCCGCAGCTCGTGGCCCAGTTCGCCGAGGCCGCCCGCGCCGCGTGGGTGCGCAACCGCCTCGTCGACTCGGGTCGCATGCGCGCCGAGAGCCTCGGCTGGACCGACGTGTACACGCTCACCAAGGCATTCGGCGAGCGCATCGCCGAGACCCGCTGGGCCGGCGCCGGACACCGCCTGTCGGTCGTGCGCCCCTCCATCATCGAGAGCTCGCTGCACCACCCGTTCCCAGGCTGGATCGACGGCTTCAAGGTCGCGGACCCGCTCATCATCGCCTACGGCCGCGGCCAGCTGCCCGAGTTCCCCGGCCTGCCCGACAGCGTGCTCGACGTCATCCCGGTCGACTTCGTCGTGAACGCGACGCTCGCCGCCGCAGCGAACCCGCCGGCGCCCGAGGAGCCGAAGTACTACCACGTCGCCTCCGGCGCTTCGAACCCGCTGCCGTTCCACAAGATGTACGAGCTCGTGCACGACTACTTCACCGAGAACCCGCTGCCGGACACCTCGGAGAGCCGCCACGACACCATCCGGGTTCCCACCTGGCGCTTCCCGGGCGGCTCCCTCGTCGAGCGCGAGCTCTCCCGCCAGGAGCGCATCGCGTTCAAGCGCGAGCAGCGCATCTCGAAGCAGCGCCGCTCCCCCAAGGCGCGCGCTCGACTGGATGCCGTGAAGTCTCGCCGCCACGACCTCAAGGTGCTGCGCGGATTCACCGACCTGTACCGCGCCTACGTGCAGACCGAGATCATCTTCGACGACCAGAACACCAAGGCGCTCAACGCGGCGCTGCCGGCGAAGGTGCGCGAGGACCTCGGATTCGACGTGCACGACATCGACTGGGACGTGTACTTCAAGCTCATCCACTTCCCCGCCGTCACGACGCTCACGCGCGTGTTCGCGTCGCGCCCGTCGGCGAAGGCGAAGTCCACGAGCGTGCTGCCGGTGCGGAGTGACGTGATCGCGGTGTTCGACCTCGAGGGCACGGTCATCGACTCGAACCTCGTGAAGCAGTACCTGATGCTGTGGGAGGGGTTGCCGAAGCGGCGCTGGGCGCACGACATGATCGACTTCGTCGCTCGAGGACGCGGCTACGTGCGTGCCGAGCGACGCGACCGCGGCGAGTTCATCCGCACGTTCATGCGTCGCTACCAGGGATTCAAGGTCGACGAACTCAAGGCGCTCGTGCGCGGCAACTTCAAGCAGGCCATCCTCAAGAAGGCGTACCCGGACGCGCTGAAGCGCGTCGCGGAGCACCGGGCAGCGGGCCACCGCACCATCCTGGTCACGGGCACCATCGACCTCATGGTCGAGCCGTTCCTGCCGTACTTCGACGAGGTCGTCGCCGGCAGGATGCACGAGAAGGACGGCGTGCTCACCGGCTTCCTCGCCGACCCGCCGCTGGTCGACGAGGCCCGCGGTGCGTGGCTCCAGAAGTACGCGGCCGGCAACGGGTACGACCTCTCCGGATCGTACGGATACGGCGACAGCCACTCCGATCTCACCTGGCTGCAACTGGTCGGACACCCGACCGCCGTGAATCCCGATCTCAACCTGTACCGTCAGGCGCAGAAAGAGCGCTGGAACGTGCTTGACTGGGTCCGTCGACCGGCCGCTGGGGCTGCACGGGACGCGATCCAACCATCTACGAAGTCCGCTCCGAATACAGCGGATGAGAGCCTCGAGGAAGGAGTCGGTACGGCCCGAGTGGGCTGACCAACGCATCCATGGCATTTGACATCGATCGCTACACCGCGACCTCCAAGGAGGTCAGCTGGGCTGACCTCGACTTCGAGGAGTTCAAGACCAACCCGCTGCCGGAGCACACCCTGCGCAGCCTGCGCTACATGTGCGACGTGGAGTACCACACGGTCTGCTACCTGCGCGACATGCTCGTCACCCCGTCGCACAAGGACGCCGACGTCACCGCGTTCATGACGATGTGGAACCGCGAGGAGTTCTGGCACGGCGAGGCGCTCGCCGCCGTCCTCGGCGCCCACGGCATCACGGTCGACTTCGACGAGCTCAAGGCCACGCGCCTCAAGCTCGGCTGGAAGGACCGCCTCGACCCGATCAAGCAGTCGCTCATGAGCAACACGATCGGCCTCGACTTCACGGCCGTGCACATGGCGTGGGGCGCCGCGAACGAGTGGTCGGCCATCGCCGCCTACAACCGCCTCGCCGACCTCGAGGACCACCCCGTCATGTCCGAGCTCCTGCGCCGCATCGCCCGCCAGGAGGCCCGCCACGTGGCGTTCTACGCCTCGCAGGCGCGCGACCGGCTCGCCAAGAGCAAGAAGGCCCAGCTCATCACGCGCTTCGCCCTCTCCAAGGCGTGGGCGCCGGTCGGCTCCGGCATCAGCTCCGACGACGAGGTCAAGCACGTGCTGGGCCACCTCATGGGCGGCGAGGAGGGTGTGGCCGAGATCCGCAAGATCGACACCCACATCTCCAACATGCCCGGCCTCGAGGGACTCACGATCGTCGAGAGCGCGATGCGCAAGCGCGGCATCCGCGGGTACGAAGCGGTCGCAGCGTAATTCGTTCGCCCGCCCGGGTCAACGGGGCGGGCTCACAGGGATCAGAGCGTCATAGTCGCGTTCGCGGCCAGTCTCTTCCAGTAGGAGCGAATGCTCCCCTGTCGGCATCTGGGGCTGAGTGCGAAAGCAGTTTCCTCACGATGACGCGTGATCCAGTAACGTCCCCCAGGGCACCGGAGTGCCAACTGCTCGAGCGGGTCGCGACCGGCGACCGAGTCGCCTTCGCGGAGCTGTACGACCGGATGATGCCGCGGGTGCTCGGCCTCATCGTGCAGGTGCTCCGCGACCGATCGCAGTCCGAGGAGGTCGCCCAGGACGTCATGCTCGAGGTCTGGCAGCACGCTCCGCGCTTCGATCCGGAACGCGGAACGGCCGTGGGGTGGATGCTGCAGCGCGCCCACTCCCGCGCTGTTGACCGCGTGCGTGCCGCAGTGGCGAGCTCCGCCCGCGACCAGCGCGTCGGGCTGATGGACCTCTCCGTGGAGCAGGACAGCGTCGAGCACATCGTCGAGGTGCAGGTGGAGAGCATCCGGGTGCGAGCGGCCCTCGAGGCGCTGCCGACGCCGCAACGGACGGCGATCGAGCTCTGCCACCTGGGCGGCTACACGAACGCGGAGGCGGCCACGATCCTCCAGGTGCCGATCGGCACCGTGAAGACGCGCATCCGCGACGGCCTCGCGCGGTTGCGGATCATCCTCGAATCGGGCGGTCCCGTCCCGACCTGAGCGGAACGTCAGTCCCGCGGCACGTCGAGCGCGAGGTCGTCGACGACCTCGGCGCCGGGCAGGTCCGCGAGCAGCCGTCCCGGCAGGATGAGCTTCGATGCGCGAATGCCCGAGCCCACGATCACCAGCCGCTGCTCAACCACCCGCGCGTCCACGAACAGCGACCAGGTGGTCGGCAATCCCACCGGAGTGATCCCGCCGTACTCCATGCCCGTCTCCTCGACCGCACGGTCCATCGGCAGGAACGAGGCCGACCGCACATCGAGGCGCTTGCGCACGACGCGGTTGACGTCGACGCGAGTGGTCGCGAGTGCGACGCAGGCCGCGATCCGCTCCTCACCCGCCCGGCTTCCGCCGACCACGACGCAATTCGCGAGCGTCGAAGAGTCGAGCTCGAACGCGGCTTGCGTCGCGCCCGTGTCGCTGACGGCGGGATCGATCTCGACGACGCCGACGGAATCCAGCCAGCCGAGCGCAGTGAGCGTCTCGAGCACGACCGCGGGCACGAGTTCCGGACGTTCGGAGACGGGATGCGCCGTCAGCAGGCCGAGCGTGAACACCGCTCCATGCTCGCACAGCCCGCACTACGCGGGTTCCACCGGCTGCCGCAGGATCGTGCGGAACTTGGCCGGATTCGACGCGCCGCCGATCACTGAAGTAGATCTCGTGGTGGCGGCCGCGCATCCTGAGTCCCTCGGCCGGAATGAACTCATCGTGCATCGTGGCCAGCGTGGGACCCTCATCGTCGAACGGGCCGAGGTGCAGCGTCTGCACGCACGTGCCCTCCTCCAGGGTCTCCAGCCGCACGTCGTCGAGCGCAACCGGTGCACTCCTCGAGCCGACCTTCGCGACGGCGGCGTCGAAGTGCTCGCGGGTGATCCAGTCCGGCGTCATGATCATGAGCGTCCAGTCCCACTCGGCCTTGTCGCGGGCGCTCGTGAACGACGCGGTGGTCGTCCGACCACCAGAGCCCCTCGAGCGGCATCACGGTGTAGTCGCGGCCGAGTTCCTGCTTGCTCGCGAACTTGAGGGCGTAGGCGACCGGGTAGAGCGCTTCGATCGCATCGGTGAAGCGCTGGGCGGTGTTCGGGTCGCCGTGACCGTCGACCATGAGGTACTGGAGCGGCGGGACATCCACGATCCTGAACACCCCGGATCGAGCCCGATAGGCATCGAGCGACTTCTTGAGGTCGACCTTCTCCACACCCGATCCTCCCATCGCAACCCCCTCCTGCCGCCCGGTCGGTCGCGCGTAGCGTCGAAGGCATGGTGATCAAGCTGAACAAGGATGCGCTCGCCCACGCCCGCAAGCTCGTCAAGGCCGGCAAGGTCGTGCGCGACGAGCCCGGTGACTGGGCCGGTGACCAGCCGAGTGCGGAGGACGGCAACCGCTACCTCGAGCGGCACGGCTGGAAGGACTACTCCGACTGGCATCTCGGCCGCGACACGGAGGAATCCGCCGAGACCAAGGGCCGGTTCTCGTTCGTGTACGGCGACTTCACGAAGGTGCACCGCTGCGGCGTCATCGCCGTGGAGAGTCGCGCGGCCCAGTTCGACCACGACGAGATCGCGAAGGCGGCGAAGAACCTGCTCGCGCTCATCGACAAGGGCAAACCAGCCGGCTAGTCAAGCCCGTGATCTCCCAGCCATGCGGACGTACCGTGAAAGCAGGTCCTGGGTGGATCGCAGGAGGCAAGGGCATGACGATCGAGTTCATCCGCACTCGTTCGATGCAGGGCGAGCCCATCGTCATGCTGGTCGACGACGAGTACTACCTGGTACGACTCGGCGCCACGGTCATGGGCTTCGTGTATCGGGCCGACAACGTGTTCGTCGCCCTCGAGGGCGATCACTTCCCGCACGCGTTCGAGATCGGGCAGTCGCTGGAACTGGATGCTGCGATCCGGATGGTCGAGCGGGCGTGGCGGGATCGGCAGCCGGAGTAGTTCGGGTCTGAGGGAGAGTAGGCGATCAGGGATCGCCTGTTCCCAAAGATGGAGCCGCCGGCGGCGGCGCAGTGACGTTGTAAGGGGATTCGACTCCCCACTCGGCGCCGCCTCGACGGAACCTTCGCTTCCACCGCGGACTGCGCGAGCGTGGGCCCACGAAGGGCTACTCAAGCCCCTTGGATTCAGAAATGCGAAATGGCCCCGCCGAAGGCGGAGCCATTTCTCATTTGTGGATCCAAGGGGATTCGAACCCCTGACCCCCTGCATGCCATGCAGGTGCGCTACCGGGCTGCGCCATGGACCCATGTCGTCCGAAGACAACCTCTACAGATTACTACACATGCGGCCCAGCGCCCGCCGTGCAATCACACGGCCTACTCGGCCTACTCGGCCTTCGCGAGCTTCTGCTCCAGCGGGATCGCCGGGCAGTCCTTCCACAGGCGCTCGAGCGAGTAGTACATGCGGTCCTCCTCGTGGAAGACGTGCGCGACGACATCCCCGAAGTCCAGCAGGATCCAACGGCCCTCCGAGCGACCCTCGCGACGGAGCGGCTTCGCGCCGGCCTCGATCATCTTGTCCTCGATCTCGCCGGCGATCGCGACCACGTTGCGCTCATTGCGCCCCGAGACGAGGAAGAAGATGTCGGTGAGCGGCAGCGGGCCGGAGACGTCGAGCGCCACCGGATCCTCGCCCTGCTTCTCGTCGGCCGCGAGAGCCATCACCTTGAGCAGTTCGCGGGCACGGGTCGAAGCGGTCACTGAATCCTTTGGGGCTAGAACGGGTTGATGACGAAGACCGTGACGAACACGGCGATGGTCGCGACGGCGAGGCATCCTGCGATCACGAACAGCACGGTGAGGCTGCGGTTGCCCTTGGGCTTCTGCGTGTGGGTCACACCGTGGCCGGTGTTGTGGGTGCTCACCGCGCGGATCGCCCGCACGGGCGCCGAGTCGGTCGCGACGATCTCGTGATCGTTCGCGTCGAACAGCATGTCGAGGCTCTCGTGCTCCACGCGCGCACTCGCACCGGTGGAGCTCAGGGTCATCGGCAGGTCGATCGATCCGGTGAGCATGACCTCGCCGGTGCCGGTGAGGGCGCCGCGGATGTCACGGTCGGGCGTCGGCAGCACGAGCGCGTTCGTCGTGGCCGAGCCGCTGCCGATGCGGCGGTTGATCGTCGACTCGTAGGGCTGCGTCTCGTCGTCGAGGTCGCCCTGCGTCGACCAGTGACCGACCGGCGGCGACCAGGCCGACTCGGTGGAGACCGAAGCGGGGCTGGATGTCGCGGGCGCAACCTGCTCGACCGCTCCCGCCTGCGGGAACGCAAGCGCATCGAACTCGGTGATCGCGTTGCTGAGCCCGGTGTCGGCGATCGGCTGGGGAGCGGATGCCGGCAGCGGGGACGAGTACTCCGGAACCTCCGGCGTCACGGTCAGCGGCGTGGCGATCGGCGTCATGATGTCGCCGAACAGGGCGCGGGCGCCATCCTCGACGGGCGCCTGGAACTCGGGCTGCACGAATTCGGGCTGGGTGTACTCCGGCTGCGTGTATTCCGGCTGCGCGGGAGCGATGGGCTGAGCCGGGGCCACGGGCTGTGCCTGCACCGGCTCCGCGGGAACCGGGGTCGGCGCAGCCACGGGAGCCTCCGGCTGGCCGAAGCTGAACGGCCAGGCCTGCGGCTCGTCCGACGGGGTGTCGACGGGAGCGGCGGCGGGCAGCGCGGCTGTCGGGGCGGGCTCGGCGACCGGCGGCCACGGAGCGGGCTCGACGAGCTGGGCGGCCGCTGGGGGCTCGTACGCGGCCGGCACGGGCGGCGTCGCCTGGGGCTGCGCGGCTTGCGGCCACGGGGCCGGCTCGATGAGCTGGCCCGACGGCAGGGGGGTGGACTCCGCGACGAGCATGGCGCGCAGTTCGCGGCGGCTGAGGGTCGTCTCGGGGACACCAGCGGCAGCATCCACGGGCGCGGCCGGAGCCGGGGCTGCGGGAGCCGAGGCGACGGGAGCCGGGGCGACGGGCTGCACAGCACTCACGGGCGCGGGGGTCGGCTCGGGCGGCAGCGGCGGCACCGCAGTGAGGCGGCGTGCCTCGGTGTGGTAGTCGAGATCGGTGGGCGGCGCGGTCGGAGCCGGCGCGGTCGCGGCGTTCCAGGCCGCGGCGGCCGGACGCGCCTCCGGGCTGTAGTCGCGCACCCGGTAGGTGGGCTGGTCCGCCTTGGGGATCGCCTGGGTGGGCGGGAGCACGTCGCCGGTGGGCTGGGCGTTGCGGAACGGCCCGTCGTAGGTCGGGACCTGCGGACGCTGCTGCGTCGAGTAGTTGAGGGGCTCCGGCGTCACGGACGCAGCGCGACGGCCGGCGCTCGGCTGCTCGCCCTCGGCACGAGGCTGCGCGGTGGGCAGCTGCGCCACGCGGCGGGCGGTGGTGTCCCACATGTCGCGCTGATGCTGGTCGGCGAACGGAGCGGGCTGCGGGGGAACGAACGTCGGTCCGACCGAAACTTCGGCGGCGTCGCCGCGCTCACTCTGCCGAACCGCGCGCCGACTCTGCGGCGGCGGATCTTGGAATGTGGTCATGAACGAGAACTCCGATACAAGTGATGCTTGGCGATGTATTGAACTACACCATCGGGAACCAAATACCAGACGGGAAAACCCCGACTGACCCTGCTCCTGCAATCTGTAGATGAGATCGCCAGCGCCGGCACTTCAAGCGAGCTTACGCCCTGCTCTGGCAATCCGGAAATGGTGAGGGCGTGCCCAGGGCGCGAAACGGCGATGAAGTGGGCGAGGCTCCAGACCTCGTCGACGTCCTTCCACTCCAGGATCTGCGCGACTGCATCGGCCCCCGTGATGAAGAACAGGTCGGCATCTGGATGCAGCCTGCGAATGTCCCGCAAGGTGTCGACGGTGTACGTCGGACCGTCCCGATCGATGTCCACGCGACTCACCTCGAACCGCGGATTCGCCGCCGTCGCGATCACGGTCATGAGGTAGCGGTGCTCCCCCTCGGTGACCGTGCGCTTCATGTAGGGCTCGCCGGTCGGAACGAAGATGACCACGTCGAGTTCGAACTGCTGCTGCACCTCGCTCGCGGCCACGAGGTGGCCGTTGTGGATCGGGTCGAAGGTGCCGCCCATGACGCCGATCCGAGCACGACGCTGCACGTCGTCCGTCACGATCGTCATGGCTGTGGGTGAGTCAGTGACCCGCGTCGTGGTGGTCGCCCGCGCTGCTGACCTTGTCGCTGTGGCGGTTCGCGACATCCCGGAAGCTCCACGACACGAGGGCGAGGGTGATGAAGATCGCGGCGGCGATGCCGGCGAAGGCGAGCGGCGGCATGAACAGCGGAGCGAGCTCCTCTTCAGCGGCAGCGAGCACGGTCAGCAGGGTCATACCGCGAGTCTAGCCGCGCACCTGGCCGGAACCGCGCACGATCCACTTGGTGCTCGTGAGCTCCGGCAGGCCCATCGGACCGCGGGCGTGCAGCTTCTGCGTCGAGATGCCGACCTCGGCGCCGAATCCGAACTCCGCGCCGTCGGTGAACCGGGTGGAGGCGTTGACCATCACGACGGCGGAGTCCACCTCGGCGAGGAACCGCTCCGCCCGTGCGAGGTCGTTGGTCACGATGGATTCGGTGTGGTGGGTCGAGTACGTGCGGATGTGCTCGAGCGCGGCATCCAGGTCGTCCACCACCGCGACGGCGAGGTCGAGCGAGAGGTACTCGGTGCTCCAGTCGTCGTCGGTCGCCGGCACCGCGTCGGCGATGATCGCGCGGGTGCGCTCGTCGGCGTGGATCGTGACCCCGGATGCCCGCAGGCGCGCGATCACGGGCGGCAGCAGCCGCGCGGCCGCGCCGCGGTGCACGAGCAGGGTCTCGAGCGAGTTGCACACGCTCGGCCGCTGCACCTTCGAGTTGTGCACGATCTCGACCGCCATGGACTCGTCCGCGGACTCGTCGAGGTAGACGTGCACGATGCCGGCGCCGGTCTCGATGACCGGCACGGTGGATTGCGCGACCACCGAGTTGATCAGGTCGGCGCTGCCCCGCGGCACGAGCACGTCGACGTAGCCTCGCGCTCGCATGAGCTGGGTCGCGCCATCCCGTCCGAACTCGTCGATCGTCTGCACCGACTCGACCGGCAGGCCGACGTCGGCCAGGGCGCCCTGGATGACCTCGACGAGCACCCGGTTGGTGTTGAGCGCCGCAGAGCCGCCGCGCAGTACGACCGCGTTGCCGCTCTTGAGGGCCAGGCCCGCGATGTCGATCGTCACGTTGGGCCGCGCCTCGTAGATCGCGCCGACCACGCCGAACGGCACGCGCACCTGCGTGAGCTGCAGGCCGTTCGGCAGGGATGACCCGCGCACGACATCCCCGATCGGATCGGGCAGCGCGGCGATCTGCCGCAGGGCGCCGGCGAGTCCCGCGAGACGGGTCGGATCGAGGCGCAGCCGATCCTGCAGGCCCTCGCTCAGGCCGTTCTCGCGGCCGTTGGCGAGGTCGAGCTCGTTCGCGGGCAGGATGCGGGACTCGTGGGCGAGCACGGCCTCCGCGATGGCGTGCAGCGCGGCATCCTTCTGCCCGGTGGTCGCGGTCGCGAGCACGCGTGACGCGTCACGGGCGGCAGCGAGCTTCTGGAGGAGCGCAGGCGCGGCGAGCGCGGTCTCGGGCATGCCGGAAGTCTAGGACGGGGAGGTCTGCGACGCGGGCGTCGGGGCCGCCGTGGGAGCGGCGTCGAACCAGGTGCCGAGCACGGTGCCGCTGAGCGCGTCATCCACGCGCCCGGTCTCGGTCAGGAGCACCGGGATGCCCGCGGCCGCCGCGTGCTTCGCAGCCTGCACCTTCGTGGACGCTCCCCCGGTGCCGACCCCGGCCGCGCCGATGTCGCCGAAGGTCACACCCGAGAGGTCGTCGTCGAACGCGACGCGGTCGATGCGCACCGCTCCCGGATCGCTCGGCGGCCGCGTGTACAGCGCGTCGATGTCGGAGAGCAGCACGAGCAGGTCCGCGTGCACGAGCACCGAGACGAGCGAGGCGAGGCGGTCGTTGTCGCCGAACCGGATCTCCTGCGTCGCGACGGTGTCGTTCTCGTTCACGATCGGCAGGATGCGCAGCCCGAGCAGTCGCTCCATCGCGCGCTGGGCATTCACCCGGTGGGTGTCGTTCTCCATGTCGCCGGCGGTGAGCAGCACCTGCCCCGCGACGATCCGGTAGCGGTCGAGGCTCTCCTGGTAGCGGAAGATCAGCACGTTCTGTCCGACCGCGGCCGCGGCCTGCTGGGTCGCGAGGTCGCCGGGGCGGGCGTCGAGCTTGAGGTACGGCATGCCGGTGGCGATGGCACCGGAGGACACCAGGATGATCTCGCAGCCACGGGCGTGGGCCTTGGCGAGGGCATCCACGAGCGGACCGATCTGGCCGACGTTGGGTCCACTGATCGAGGATGACCCGACCTTCACCACCACGCGCCTGGCCGCTGGCACATCGGCGTGGGTCAGGACCTCACTCACCCTCGTCGTCGCCCTTCTTGACCTCGAACCCCTCGTCGTCCGTCCAGATGCCGGCCTCGCGCTCGCGCTGCAGCTCGGCTCGTGCCTCGGCCTTCGCGTCCATGCGCTCGAGGTAGGTCTGGCGGCGCGCCTTGCTGGTCGGACGCACATTGAAGTCGAAGCGCGAGTCGGTGCCGCGGTTGCCCATGCCGATCTCGGCGGCAGAGGTGAGCGTGGGCTCCCAGTCGAACTCGATCGGGCCGATGACCACGGCCGACCCGGCCACCGCACCCACCTTGAACAGCTCATCCTCGACGCCGAGCTTGGCGAGACGGTCGGCGAGGAAGCCGACGGCCTCCTCGTTCTCGAAGTCGGTCTGCTGCACCCAGCGCAGTGGCTTCGCGCCGAGCACGTGGTAGATGTTGCCGTACGAGCCGCCCTCGGCGCGGATCGAGAACTCCTGCTCGTCCACCGCCTTCGGGCGGATGACGATCCGCTGCTTCACGGTCTCGGCCGCCTTCACCGCGCGGTCGGCCCTCACGAGCTCGGCGAGGGCGAACGACAGCTCGCGCAGCCCGGCCCGCGACACCGCGGACACCTCGAACACGCGGTATCCGCGTGCCTCGAGCTCGGGGCGCACCAGGTCGGCGAGCTCGCGCCCCTCGGGCACGTCCACCTTGTTCAGGGCGATCAGCTGGGCGCGCTCGAGCAGCGGCAGCTGCCCGTCGGGCACCGGATATGCGGCGAGCTCGGCCAGGATCACGTCGAGGTCGGTCAGCGGGTCGCGGCCCGGTTCGAGCGTCGCGCAGTCCAGCACGTGCAGGAGGGCGGTGCAGCGCTCGACGTGCCGCAGGAACTCGAGGCCGAGTCCCTTGCCCTCGCTCGCGCCCTCGATGAGTCCGGGGACGTCGGCGATCGTGTAGCGGGTGTCGCCCGACTCCACGACGCCGAGGTTGGGGTGGAGGGTGGTGAACGGGTAGTCCGCGATCTTGGGCTTGGCGGCCGAGAGCGCAGCGACGAGGCTCGACTTGCCCGCCGACGGGTAGCCGACGAGCGCGACATCCGCCACGGTCTTGAGTTCGAGCAGCACGTCGCCCTCGAAGCCGGGGGTTCCGAGCAGTGCGAAGCCGGGAGCCTTGCGCTTCGAGGTGGCGAGCGCGGCGTTGCCGAGGCCACCCTGGCCGCCGGGTCCGACGACGTAGCGCACGCCGGGCACGTCGAGGTCGATGAGCTGGTTGCCGTCGGCGTCCTTGACCACCGTGCCGACCGGCACGGGCAGGAGCAAGCTCCTCGCCCGATGAGCCGCTCTTGTGGTCGCCCTGGCCGGGCTGGCCGATCTCCGACTTGCGGTGCGGGGCGCGGTGGTAGCCGAGCAGTGTGGTGACCTGCGGGTCGCTCACGAGCACGATGTCGCCACCGTTGCCCGCCGGTGCCGCCGTCCGGCCCCGCGAGCGGCTTGAACTTCTCGCGCTTGACCGAGACGCAGCCGTTGCCCCCGTGGCCGGCGAGGAGGTGCAGGGTGACCTGGTCGACGAACGTGGCCACGGGCATCCTCTCTCTGCTGGTTGGTGACTTAAACAGCGAAAGCGAGCCGAAGCTCGCTTCGCGGTACTACGGGCTGTACCTGGTGAACAGCGCCTAGACGGCAGCTGGAACGATGTTGATGACCTTGCGGCCACCCTTCGCACCGAACTCGACCGAGCCCGCCGCGAGGGCGAACAGGGTGTCGTCGCCGCCACGGCCGACGTTCTCACCGGGGTGGAAGTGCGTGCCGCGCTGGCGGACGATGATCTCGCCCGACTTGACGACCTGACCGCCGAAGCGCTTCACGCCGAGGCGCTGCGAGTTGGAGTCGCGACCGTTGCGAGTGGAGCTTGCGCCCTTTTTGTGTGCCATGAGTGCTCAACCCCTACTTGATGCTGGTGATCTTGACGCGGGTCTGCTCCTGGCGGTGGCCCTGGCGCTTCTTGTACCCGGTCTTGTTCTTGAACTTCTGGATGACGATCTTCGGACCGCGCTCGTCGCCGAGTACCTCCGCGACGACCTTGATCTTCGCGAGCGCCTTGGCGTCGTGGGTGATCTTGTCACCGTCGACGTGCAGCACCGGAGCGAGCTCGATGTTGCCGTTGTCGTCCGCCTTGATGCGATCGAGCACGACGATGGTGCCGACCTCGACCTTCTCCTGGCGGCCGCCGGCACGCACAACTGCGTACACCATGTTGGTTCCTAACGTTGGAAGCTGTTGGCGTTCGAAATGCGGGCTTTGCCCAGCAGACACCAAGGGTCAACAGTACCCGATCCGGGGCGTTTCCTCAAACGGCGCCGGGCGTGGCGATCAGACGTCGAGGATGCCGGCGACCTCGAACTTCGGCGGGTGGTTCTTGAGCCACTGCCACTGGAAGATCGTGAAGAGGATGACGACGGGTGCCGCGACGAGGAAGTCGGTCAGCGCCACCTGGAATCCGAGTTCGATCCGGCGGAACACGCCGTCCATGTCGACGTCCTCCAGGCCGCCGAAGTAGCCGCTCCTGCCGACGTACTCGGCGATGCTCACGATGAGGATGGTCACGAGCATGAGGAGCGTTCCGACACCAGCGGCGGCGAGCCCGCGCGTCACGACGAACCGCATCTCGAGCTCCGCGGCGATCGGGAGGATCACCCAGAGGCAGACGAACACGCCGAATCCGAACGGGACGACCGTCGGCAGCAGGCCGAGCGCGGTGGATGCCGGGTCGAACTGGATGCCGACCCCGTACCCGCCGATGATCGCGGCGAGCACGATGCCGATCGCGCGCGCGAGCATGATCGCGAGCGCGGTCAGTGCCGCGACGAGTGCCCCGCGCCGCCGCAGCAGCGCCTTGACGTCCTTCACCGAGAGTTCCATCACACCCACTCTTCTACACTGGCGACATGACCGTGCTGATCGACCAGCCCATCTGGCCGGCGCACGACATGCTCTGGGCGCACATCGTCAGCGACTCGTCGTTGGACGAGCTGCACGCGTTCGCCGAGGCCGCCGGCATCCCGCGCCGCGCGTTCGACCACGACCACTACGACGTTCCCGCGCGCAAGTGGCAGGAGCTCGTCGCGCTGGGTGCGCATCCCGTCGGCCTTCGAGAGTTCGTGGAGCGTCTCTCGGCCAGCGGGCTGCGCGTGCCGCAGCGCGACAAGCACCGCCACTGAGCCGACTACGCGGGTGGCGTTGCCGGCGGTGCCGCGACGACCGGCGCGGCCTTGGCCGGGCGGTGCGCCCGGAGCCACGCGATGGTCGCACCTACGACGAGGTAGATCGTGAAGCCGAGCGCTGCTGCCAGCGGACCCCACAGCAGGTCGACGCCGAAGTACCCGATGCCGAAGCCCTCGTTCACGGCGTCGAAGATGCCGTCCACCAGGCCGAAGAAGATCAGTCCGACGAGACCGGCGATGCCTGCGACGGCTGCGCGCTTGAGCACGAGCGGCAGGGTCGACTCCTTGACGATGGGCAGCAGCATCCACAGCACGACGAAGGCGGGGCCGAAGAAGAACAGGGCCTGCCAGATGCCGTAGAAGAAGAAGTCCCCGCCCGAGCTCAGGAAGTATCCGAAGCCGTCGTTGAGTGCGTACGAGAAGTTCTGGATCAGGTAGATCACCTGGAACGCGAGGTGGATCACCCAGGCGATGATCACGGCGGTGAGCGCACCGGTCAGGGTCGCGCGGTCACGACGGCGCCACACGAGCGTCGTCGCCGATCCGGGGTCGACCGGCTTCGGCGGCACGGGCGGTGCCGCAGGCGGGGTCGGCGCGGCGGCGGCGGCCGGCGGCGTCGGTGGGGTCGGCGGCGTGGGAGGCGTCGGTGGAACGGGGGCGTCAGTCATGCCCGACACGCTACTGCTCGCGGGGCTTCGGCGCACCGTTCCTTCCGGCCCGTGTCGCCAACAGCCACGTGATCGTGGCGCAGGCTACTGGCCGCCGTCCGCCGGTGCACTCACGACCTGGCCCGCGCTGCCCGCACGGCGCGACACCCGCGAGCGACCCTGTCCGGGCTGCTTGGGCTCGGGCAGCGCCTCGAGCACCGATCCGAGGATCTGCTCCGCGTCCTGCGTGCTGATCTTGCGCGAGCTGCGGGTCGACTTGGTCACCGGGATGTCCAGGATCGCGACCGCGGCCTCTGCGGCGGCGACGGTCGGGCGCGTCCCTCGGCGGGAGTGGCGCTGCGGCGGCTGGATGCCGCGGCCGCGACATCCGGCGTCGACTCGGGTGCATCGTGATGCACCGTCTTCTTCGCGATGGTCGCGAGCGCGTTGCGCACGTCCTCGGTGATCGCGTGCGTGCCGCCGTTCGGGCTCTTGGGCGGAGCGGTCTGGGTCTGCGCTCCACCGCGGCCACGACCGCGGCGGTTGTTGCCGCCGCCGTTCCCGTTGCCGTTGCCGTTCGAGTTGCCGCCGGACTCGTTGCCCGACGAGCGGTGACGCGTGACGGGCTCGTGGTGGATGATGATCCCCCGGCCCGCGCACACCTCGCACGGCTCGCTGAAGGTCTCGAGCAGTCCGAGACCGAGCTTCTTGCGCGTCATCTGCACGAGCCCGAGCGAGGTGACCTCGGCGACCTGGTGCTTCGTGCGGTCGCGGCTCAGGCACTCGACGAGGCGGCGCAGCACGAGGTCGCGGTTGCTCTCGAGCACCATGTCGATGAAGTCGACGACGATGATGCCGCCGATGTCACGCAGGCGCAGCTGGCGGACGATCTCCTCGGCGGCTTCGAGGTTGTTCTTGGTGACGGTCTCCTCGAGGTTGCCGCCCGGAGCCGACGAACTTGCCGGTGTTGACGTCGACGACGGTCATCGCCTCGGTGCGGTCGATGACGAGCGAGCCACCGGAGGGCAGCCAGACCTTGCGGTCGAGCGCCTTCTCGATCTGCTCGCTCACGCGGTACTCGTCGAACGAGTCGCGGTCGCCCTCGTAGGTGGTGAGTCGCTCCACGAGGTCGGGAGCGACCGAGCCGACATAGCTCTCGATGATCTGGCGTGCGTCGTCGCCCTCGATGACCATCTTCTGGAAGTCCTCGTTGAAGACATCGCGCACGATCTTGATGAGCAGGTCGGGCTCCGAGTGCAGCAGCGCCGGGGCGTTCTGCGTCTCGACCATGTGGCTGATCTCGGCCCACTGGCTCGTGAGGCGGTTGACGTCGAGCGTGAGCTGCTCGTCGGTGGCGCCCTCGGCCGCGGTGCGCACGATCACGCCCACGTTCTCGGGCAGCACCTCCTTGAGGATCTTCTTCAGGCGCGCGCGCTCGGTGTCGGGAAGCTTGCGGGAGATGCCGGACATGGATCCGTTGGGCACGTACACGAGGTAGCGGCCCGGCAGCGACACCTGGCTCGTCAGTCGCGCACCCTTGTGGCCGATCGGATCCTTCGTGACCTGCACGAGCACCCGGTCGCCGGGCTTCAGGGCGAGCTCGATGCGGCGCGGCTGGTTGCCGGTCTCGACGGCATCCCAGTCCACCTCGCCGGAGTACAGCACCGCGTTGCGGCCGCGGCCGATGTCGACGAATGCCGCCTCCATCGAGGGCAGCACGTTCTGCACGCGGCCGAGGTAGACGTTGCCGATGAGGCTCGCGTCCTGCGCCTTGGCGACGTAGTGCTCCACGAGCACGCCGTCTTCGAGCACGGCGATCTGGATGCGGTCGAACTTGCTGCGCACGACCATGACCCGGTCGACGCTCTCCCGGCGGGCGAGGAACTCGCTCTCCGTGACGACCGGACGACGCCGTCCGGCGTCGCGGCCGTCACGACGGCGCTGCTTCTTGGCCTCGAGACGGGTCGAGCCCTTGACCCTGGTCGGCTCGTTGCTCGGCGCGGCCGGCTGGCGCGGCTGCCGGGGCTGGCGCACCCGGACGGTCGTGTTCGGCGCGGCCGGCTCACCATCGAGCGGCTCGTCACCGGCGCGGCGGCGCTGGCGACGGCGGACGTTGCCGCCCTCATCGCCCTGCTCGTCGCGGTTCTGGCTGTTGTTCTGGTTCTGCGGTCCACGACCCGAGGTCGGCGGGACCATGGTCGGCAGGTCGGGCGCCATGAAGAGCGGGACGGCGATCGGCGCGCGCTTGCCGCCGGCCTGCGGGGCCCCGGCGGGCGCGGCATCCGCGTCGGCCTTCGGCTTGCGCTGGCGCGCGGGCTTCTCGGCGGCGGTATCGGCCGGGGCCTCCGCGGCGTGCTTCGGGGCGGACACGTGGTCCGACGCCTTCTTCGCGGCGGGGCGCTTCGCCTTCGGCTCTGCGGCGGTGGCCTCGGCTGGCGTGGTCACCTCGGCCGGTGCGACATCCTTGGCGGTCTCGCTCTTCTTGCGACCACCGAACAGCCGGGTGCGCTTCTTGGGTTCTGTGTTGTCGTTGTTCTCCACCATCGCTGGTGCACTCCTACCCCAGCTGGTGGCCGCGCCATCCAGCGGGTGCTCTACTCTGTGCGACGTCTCTCTCGAGACCGCAATCCTTGTGGTTCCGCACCTGGTGCGGGCGCCCTGTCACGGCGCATGCTCTGTCACAGCACTTCGGAACTGGCGATCCGACGGGGCAGCGGCGCTGCATCCCGGCCCGGTTGGTGCCCGGTAAGCATGTATTGGGTGTCGGTCCGAGCGCGGCTCGGGCGACTGCCTGTCATTATCGCACGTCATCCGCCGGAACGGCTCACAGTCGACCGCTCGCGCGCCGTGCCATAATCCGTGCCATGGCGACGACCCGCACCTCTCCCCCTCGCAAGCGCATGGATGCCGCGGGCTCAGCAGCCAAAGCTGCCCCCGCTCCCGCCGAGCCGCGCATCCCGCTCGCCGTCCCCATCCTGTTCATCATCACGGGAGCCATCGGGTGGTGGTCCGCCTTCAACCTCCTGCTCGACAAGATCGCGCTGCTCGAGGATCCGACCGGCCGACCTGGACTGCAACTTCTCCCTCCTCGTGCAGTGCGGCGAGAACCTCAACTCCTGGCAGGGCGAGGTGTTCGGCTTCCCGAATCCGCTGCTCGGCCTCGGTGGGTTCGTCGCCCCGATCGCGGTCGGCGTCGCGATCCTCGCGGGCGCGAAGTTCGCTCGCTGGTTCTGGATCGCCTTCGCGGTCGGTGTCGCGGGTGCGCTCGCGTTCTGCATCTGGCTCATGGGCCAGAGCTTCTTCTCGCTCGGCACGCTGTGCCCATGGTGCATGCTCGTCTGGTCTGTGACCATCCCGCTGTTCTGGACCGTCTGGCTGTACGTGCTGTCGAGCGGCGTGATCGCACTGCCGCCGCGAGCGCAGAGCTTCTTCGCGAAGGCGTTCACCTTCACGCCGTTCATCACGGTGCTGAGCTACGTGATCGTGGCGCTCGTCGCGCAGGTTGCACTCGAGTGGATCACGCGCCTCATCCAGAACGGCACGCTCTAGCCCTAGCATCTGAGCACCACCGTCACGCAAGGGGAGCCCATGTCCGCACGCACTGTTCTCGGCCTCGCGGCGCTCGTCGTCGCCATCCCGCTCGTCCTCGCCGGATGCGGCACGCCGGATCCCGACCCGACCACGAGCTCACCGACCGGATCGTCGAGCCCATCGGCCACGCCGAGCGGCAGCGCGACGCCGACCGCCGAGCCGGATGCCGGCCCGACCCAGCTCCCCGCGGACTGCGCCGCCCTCGTCGCCACCGCCGACCAGGCCCAGTTCGGCACGGCGCCGCTCAACAGCCCGGTCTTCGTGCCACAGGGACCCTCGGGCGTCGTGGTGCCGAGCGCTCCCCCGGCGAACGCGGATGCGCGGCAGCTCATGCGGGCCATCCACGAGCTCTGGTGCCTGTGGGCCGACCCGTCGTCCGACATCACGCACCTGTCGGTCGAGGTCGGGCACCTGGCGCCAGCGGATGCCGCCGGCGTGATCGGCGGCCTGCAGTCCGCGGGCTACGAGTGCGTCGACGGCCACGGCGGCACGGTGTGCTCGATCGTGGAGCCGAACTCGCAGTTCCCGGTGGACGACGAGTTCACCTACCTGTTCCGCGACGACGTGGTCGTGCTCGTCGACCAGACCAACTTCCCGACGAACAATCTGCTGGGGTCGATCGTCGAGGTGATCTGTTCCCATAGCGCGCCGCCGCTGCTGCGGCGCGCGTCGTCCGTCGATCGACACGAGCGCGGTCGCGCCGATCGCCGGGATCACCTAGGCGGGCACGTTGCGTTCAATCCCTATCCGAACCAGAGCGCGAGCTCGCGCTCCGCGCTCTCCGGCGAGTCGGACCCGTGCACGAGGTTCTGCTGCACCTTGAGGCCCCAGTCGCGACCGAGGTCGCCGCGGATCGTCCCAGGGGCGGCCGAGGTCGGGTTGGTGGCGCCGGCGAGCGAGCGGAATCCCTCGATCACGGCGTTGCCCGCCACGCGGATCGCAACCACCGGACCAGACTCCATGAACTCGACGAGCGGCTCGTAGAACGGCTTGCCCTCGTGCTCCGCGTAGTGGGCGGCGAGCAGGTCACGGTCGGCCTGCAGCATCCTCAGGTCGACGAGCTGGTAGCCCTTCGCCTCGATGCGGCGCAGGATCTCGCCGGTCAGGTTGCGCGCGACGCCGTCCGGCTTCACGAGCACGAGGGTCTCTTCGACGGTCATGTGGTCTCCTCAGGTGAGCGTTGATTGGTGAGCTGCCGCGCCTTCACGAAGCAGAAGATCCAGAGCGCGACGAACCCAGCGCCGATGAAGAACATGATCGGCAGGATGAACCCGGTCGCGAGCAGCGCGACCTGCAGCACCCATCCCAGCCACACGCCCCACGAGAACCGCAGCAGCGCCGCGGCGAGGACGAGCGCGACGATGAGCGCCGCTCCCCCGATGAACGCCGTGGCCGGCGGCAGGGCCTTGAGCCCGAACGCCGTCAGTGTGACGAAGAACACCAGGATCGCCTCGAGGCCGAGCGCGACCGAGAGTAGTGACTCGGTGATCGAGCGCTGCCGGCGCGGCCGACCCGCGCGCGCCGGCTTGCCGCCGGCATCCGCGGTGGTCACGACTTCCAGCCGTCCTGCACTCCGAGGGCGATCGCCTCGCCGACGAGCGTGATCGAGCCGGTCACGACGACCGCACGGCGGGGCGAGCCTGCCGCCCATTCGCGCGCGCGGTCGACGGCCTCCCAGAACTCGTCGAACTCCTCGACGGGCGCGCTCGTGCCCGCGGATGCGACGACTCCGCGCACGAGGTCGCCGAGCGTGCCGGGATCCACCGCCCGGTCGGAAGTGGAGCGAGTCACGTTGAAGCGCGTGGCGACGGAAGTCGAGTGCGGAGACGATGCCCGCGGCATCCTTGTCCTGCAGCACTCCGAGCACGATGCAGAACTCGTCGAAGTCGAAGTACGTGGTGAGCGCCGCGGCCAGCGCGGTCGCGCCGTGCGGGTTGTGCGCGGCGTCCACGAGAACCGTCGGCTCCGTGCCGATGAGCTGCAGCCGCCCGGGCGAGGTCACGGTCGCGAGGCCCTCGGTGAGCACATCTCCGACCAGCGCCTGGCTGCCCGCGCCGAGGAACGACTCCACCGCCGCGATCGCGACCGCGGCGTTGTGGCCCTGGTGGTCGCCGTACAGCGGCAGGAACAGGTCGGGGTAGCGTGCCGGCGAGCCCGCGCACCGTGATGAGCTGTCCGCCGACCGCGACGGCCGATGACTCGAGCGAGAACGCCGCCGCCCTCCACGGCGAGCGTCGCCTCGCTGAGTTCGACGGCCCGTTCGAGTTCGGCGAGCGCCTCCGGCACCTGCTCGGCGGAGACGACGTTCGCGAGCGGCTTGATGATGCCCGACTTGGTGCGGGCGATCTGCTCGACGGTGGAGCCGAGGCGCTGCGTGTGGTCCAGCGCGATCGGCGTGAACACGGCCACCTGGCCGTCGGCGACGTTGGTGGAGTCCCACTCGCCGCCCATGCCGACCTCGAGCACCGCGACATCCACCGGGGCTTCTGCGAACGACGCGAACGCGAGCACGGTGAGGGCCTCGAAGAAGGTCAGGGGTTCGTCGGAGTTCGCGATGAGCTCGGCGTCCACGAGCTCGAGGTAGGGCTGGATGTCCTTCCAGTTCTCCGCGAACGCCCGGTTCGAGATCGGCCGGCCGTCGATCACGATCCGCTCGTTGACCCGCACGAGGTGCGGACTCGTCAGCAGTCCGGTGCGCAGCCCGTAGGCGCGCAGGATCGACTCGATCATGCGGCTCGTGGAGGTCTTGCCGTTCGTTCCGGTGATGTGCACGATCGGGTACGACCGGTGCGGATCGCCGAGCAGCTCCACCACACGCCGGGTGGGCTCGAGCCGCGGCTGCGGCTGCGCCTCGCCGACGCGCGCGAGCAGGTCGGCGTACGCCTCGTCCGCGGCCTCCTGGTACTCGGAGTCCTCGAAGTCGAAGTCGTCGCCATCGTCGTCGACGTCGGCCTCGGCCTCGTCTGGCGTCGCGAACGGGCTCAGGTCGGCGATCGGGTTGAAGTCGTCGTCGATTCCCTCATCGCGCTCGTCGGCGAGTTCGTCGTCCGGGTCCCGGTCGGGCCGGTCGCTCCCAGGCACATCCCGGTCAGACATCCACTGCTCCCGTCTTCGACACGTCGATCACCAGTGAACCAGTGTTCGCGTAGTCACCGACACCCAGCTCGAGACGCTGCCCGCCCGGAGTGGCCGTCGTGGCGGCGGCGAGCGCGGGCTCGGCGACGAGCGTGAAGGTGGATTCGGTCGCGAGCGTCTCGGCCGCGATCGTCGACTCGTGCGCGAGCAGCGCCTCGATGTCGGCGGCGGCGTCTCCCGCGATCGAAAGCCGGATGCGGTCGCTCACGTCGAGGCCGGCGGCCTTCCGGGTGTCCTGCACGGCGCGGATCACGTCGCGAGCGAGTCCCTCCGCCTTCGAGCTCGGGGGTCAGCGCCGTGTCGAGCACGATGAATTCGGCACCCGCGAAGAATGCGACATCCGGGTCGCTCGATGTCGGCGCGTACGTGAACAGATCTGCACTCAGCGTCTCGCCCGCGACCTCGAGTTCGAGACGATCGTTGATGGCGTATGCCCCGCCCTTCACACCCTTGATGATGTCCTGCACCTTGGCACCGAAGATCGGCCCGGCCGCTCGGGCGTCGACCGAAAGCGAGTAGGTGGCGCCGTACTGCTCCATCGAAGCTGGAGAGTGTTCGACCAATTCGACAGACCGGACGTTCAGCTCGTCCTTGATGATGTCGGCAAAGGGCTGGAGTGACGCCGCATCCTTCGCCACAACCGTCAATCGCGCCAGTGGGAGTCGCACGCGCAGCTTGCGGGTCTTCCGCAGCATCTGCCCAGCCGAGGCGATCGCACGAACGCGGTCCATGGATGCGACGAGCGCATCATCCTCGGGGAACTCCTCCTTGTCCGGCCAGTCCTCGAGGTGCACACTCCGCCCACCGGTCAGGCCGCGCCAGATCTCCTCGGTGACGAGCGGCAGCAGCGGAGCCGCGAGCCGCGCGACGGTCTCGAGCACGGTGTAGAGCGTGTCGAAGGCCGCGGTGTCGTCACCGCTCCAGAACCGGTCACGGCTGCGCCGCACGTACCAGTTGGTGAGCACGTCGGCGAAGTCGCGGAGTTTCGCGGCCGCGAGCGGGCTGTCGAGCGCCTCGAGGTCTGCCGTGACATCCCCGATCAGCTGGCGGGTCTTGGCGAGCAGGTAGCGGTCGAGCACATTGGTCGACTCGGTGCTCCACTTCGCCTCCACCCCGGCGGCGTTCGCGTAGAGCGTGAAGAAGTAGTACGTGCTCCACAGCGGCAGCAGCAGTTCGCGCACGCCGCTGCGGATGCCCTCCTCGGTCACCACGAGGTTGCCGCCCCGGATGACGGACGACGACATGAGGAACCAGCGCATCGCATCCGCGCCGTCCCGGTCGAACACCTCGTTCACGTCCGGGTAGTTGCGCAGCGACTTGGACATCTTCTGCCCGTCGCTGCCGAGCACGATGCCGTGGCTGATCACGTTTGAGAACGCGGGCCGGTCGAACAGCGCGGTCGAGAGCACGTGCAGCAGGTAGAACCAGCCGCGGGTCTGGCCGATGTACTCGACGATGAAGTCCGCCGGGCTGTGGGTGTCGAACCAGTCCTGGTTCTCGAACGGGTAGTGCACCTGGGCGAACGGCATCGAGCCGGAGTCGAACCACACGTCGAGCACGTCCTCGATGCGGCGCATCGTGGACTGGCCGGTCGGATCATCCGGGTTCGGTCGAGTGAGGTCGTCGATGAACGGGCGGTGCAGGTCGGGCTCGCCGGCCTCGTTCACCGGAAGCGCGCCGAAGTCGGCCTCGAGCTCGGCGAGCGAGCCGTAGACGTCGACGCGCGGGTACTCCGGGCTGTCGCTCTTCCACACCGGAATCGGGCTGCCCCAGTACCGGTTGCGGCTGATCGACCAGTCCCGGGCGTTGCCGACCCACTTGCCGAACTGGCCGTCCTTGACGTTGTCGGGCACCCAGTTGATCTGCTGGTTGAGCTCGCCCATCCGGTCGCGGAACTCGGGCACGCGCACGAACCAGCTCGACACCGCCTTGTAGATCAGCGGGTTGCGGCAGCGCCAGCAGTGCGGGTAGCTGTGCTCGTAGCTCGCGACGCGCAGCAGGCGGCCGTCGGCGCGGAGCTTCTGCACGAGGGGCTTGTTGGCCTCGAAGACCTGGAGGCCCGCGACATCCGTCACGGCGGGCAGGAATCGGCCGCCCTCGTCGACGGACAGGATGACCGGGATGCCCGCCTTCGCGGTCGTGACCTGGTCGTCCTCGCCGTACGCGGGTGCCTGGTGCACGATGCCCGTGCCCTCGCCCGTGGCCACGTAGTCCGCGACGAGGATCTGCCACGCGTGCTCGTTGCCCCACTCCGCGTCGGCGTAGTAGTCCCACAGCCGGTCGTAGTGCACGCCGTCGAGTTCGGTCCCGAGGATGCGGCGGCTCACCGCCTCGACGGCCTCCGCCGCAGTGGCGTACCCGAGGTCCTTCGCATACGCGCCGACCGTGTCCGCAGCGAGCAGGTAGTCCGCGACCCCCTCCGCCGCGCCATCCCCTGCCCCGAGCGGTCCGCTCGGGACCACCGCGTACTCGATGGATGGCCCGACCGCGAGCGCCGCGTTGGTCGGCAGCGTCCACGGGGTGGTCGTCCACGCGAGGGCACGCACCGCGGTGAGGCCGAGCGCCTCGGCGCGCTCGCCGACGAGCGGGAACGTCACGGTGACGGACTGGTCCTGGCGCATCCGGTAGACGTCGTCATCCATGCGCAGTTCGTGGTTCGACAGCGGGGTCTCGTCGTGCCAGCAGTACGGCAGCACGCGGAATCCCTCGTACGCGAGGCCCTTCTCGTACAGCTGCTTGAACGCCCAGATGACGCTCTCCATGTACGAGACATCCAGGGTCTTGTAGTCGTGCTCGAAGTCCACCCAGCGGGCCTGGCGGGTGACGTACTCCTCCCACTCCTGGGTGTACTCGAGCACCGACTCGCGCGCCTTCGCGTTGAACGCGGCGAGGCCCATCTCCTCGATCTGGTGCTTCTCGGTGATGCCGAGCTGGCGCATCGCCTCGAGCTCGGCGGGCAGGCCGTGGGTGTCCCAGCCGAACCGGCGGTGCACCTGCCTGCCGCGCATGGTCTGGAAGCGCGGGAACAGGTCCTTCGCGTACCCGGTGAGCAGGTGCCCGTAGTGCGGCAGGCCGTTGGCGAACGGCGGACCGTCGTAGAAGACCCACTCCTCGGCGCCGTCCCGCTGGTCGATCGACGCCTGGAACGTGCCGTCGCCCTTCCAGAAGGCGAGGATGTCGCGCTCGATCTCCGGGAAGCGCGGTGAGGGAGTGACTCCGTCTGCGTCGCTGTGGCGGGGGTACATGGGGCTCCTGGTGTCGACATCAACACGAGGACGACGCTGCGTCTCATCGACACAGCTCCGCGGTACCACCCCGCTTGCCCGACGCCGCCTGTTCAGACGGCCGGACCTCTCAACATCCAAGTTCGGTTCTAGTGAGCGGCCTGCGCCGCCGTTCTTCCGAAGGCTCCCCGGTGATAGCGGATCACTGCCCGTGGGTCCTAGTCTACGGCCATGCGCCGAGTCATCGCCGCGGGGGCCGCGCTCGTCGTGCTCGCCGCTCCCCTGTTCGTTGCGGCGCCTGCATCGGCCGAGGCGCCTGTCATCCCGCTCAGCCGCAGCACGTTCGTCGACGGCACCTTCCTGCCGACCATCGAGGTGTCGTTCAACGGCAGCGCTCCGTACCGGATGCTGCTCGACACGGGCTCGAACATCGTCGTGCTGTTTCCGACCGCACTTCCCGTCACAGTTCCGCCGATCACCGTGACGACCACGCCCCACAAGGCGCCGTACACCGGCACCGAAGTCGAAGGGTTCATTGCGCTCGCGACCGTGAGCGTCGAGGACTCGCTCGGCACGACGATCGCGACACCGACGCCGATCCCGTTCCTCTACGGCGACGCATGCACACCCCCGGATCACTGCCTCGGTGCAGGCGCGACGCCGGAGATACATGGGATCTTCGGCATCGGCCAGGGGTTGGCGCCCGTGCCGTCAGTGCCGGCTGGCACGACGTATGACCTCTACTCCGCGCTCGCCCAGCTCGGGGGTGAGACCGCCCAGGGGTTCACGGTGGAGCTCACCGAGTCCGGCGGAACGCTCGAGCTCGGGCCACCCACCATCGGACCAAGCGATGCCGTGCTCCAGCAGACGGCGATGAGCACGGCGTATCCGAACGGCCTCCCGCAGCACCAGAAGCGCGTTCCGATGTGCATGCAGATCGAGGTCGGGCAGAGCTGTCTCGGCACCACCGTCGATTCGGGCGAGCGCACGAGTTCGGTCATGGGTGACCAGTTCACCCAGGGCATCACCCACACGACTCCGCCCTCGACCCCACCGGTCGGGGTGCAGATCCTCAAGGCGGGCGAGGTCGACCCCGGCGTTCCGATCGGGCTGAGCCCGCCGGGTGGCGGCCAGCCGTTCGCCCAGTGGTTCGCCGGCGCGGCGCCGTACGGCGCGACGTTCTTCGTACCGGTGCCGGCGACGCCGCCGAATCCCGCGTTCCTCAACACCGGCAACCAGCTGTTCCTCGGCCGCTCGATCGGATTCGACCTCATGAACGGCGCTGTCATCATCGGCCTGCTCACCGCGGCCCCGTCGGCGCCGAGCGGGCTCGCGATCTCCGTCTCCGGCACTGCGATCGACGCGCGTTGGATCGCACCCGACGGCGCCCATGACGGGTTCCTCGTGACCGTTCGCGGATCCGACGGATCGTTGCGAACCATCCAGACCGTCGGCACGGCGGTCACGATTCCCGCGCTCGCCGCCGGCGTCACCTACTCGGTCGGGGTCGCGGCGTTCGACGGCGTTCTGGTGGGACCTCAGGCTGCGACATCCATTGCGACGCTTGCGGCCACCGGCACCGACTACCGGTGGATGCCGTGGGTCGCGATCGCGGCGCTCGTCGCCGCACTCGGCGGCATCCTGCTCCTCCGGCTGGGAATGGAACGGACCGCCCGTAGGCTCTAGTACTCGTGACTACCACCAGTGGCAAAGTGCCAACCACTACCGAAACACCGTCCCTCCCCCTCTCGAGCCGCACGTCGGCCCGGAAGGCCGTCTGGGCCGCACTCGTCGGCTCCTCCCTCGAAGCGTTCGACTTCTACGTCTTCGCCTACTTCTCCGCGATCTTCGCCCCCGCGCTGTTCTTCCCGGAACTCGATCCGGCGGCCGCGCTGCTCGGATCGTTCGCGTTCATCGCGGTCGCGTTCATCGTGCGGCCGATCGGCGCGATCATCTTCGGCAACCTCGGCGACCGCATCGGCCGCAAGCGCACGCTGATCATCACGATCACGATCATGGGCATCGCGACCGGACTCATCGGGTTCCTGCCCGACTTCTCCGCGATCGGTCTCGCGGCGCCGGTGCTGCTCCTGCTGCTGCGGGTGGTGCAGGGACTCTCGCTGGGCGGTGAGTGGGGTGGCGGCATCCTGGTCGCCGTCGAGCACGCCGACCCGAAGCGCCGCGGCTTCTACGCCGCCCTTCCCCAGCTCGGATCACCGGTCGGCACGACGCTGACCGCGGCGCTGCTCATCATCCTGCCGCTGCTCATCGCGCCGGCGGACATGCTCGCGTGGGGCTGGCGCATCCCGTTCCTGCTCGCGATCCCGCTGCTGGCCGTCTCGCTCTACCTGCGGCTGTCGATCGATGAGACCCCGGTGTTCAAGGAGATCGTCGCCGACGACCGCCGCGAGCGACTGCCGGTGCTCGCGGTGTTCCGCAAGTACCCGGTCGCGGTGCTCGTCGCGATCGGCGCCGCCCTGCTCGGCATCGGGTCGTACTCGCTCATGAACACCTACACGATCGGCTACGGCATCAGCGTGCTCGGGTTCTCCTACCCCGATCTCGCGCTCGCAACCCTGATCGGCAGCCTGCTGCAGTTCGTGACGATCCCGCTGTTCGGGGTGCTCGCGAACCGGATCGGGTCGGCCAAGGTCGTGGCGATCGGTGCGGCGGGAACGCTGCTGATCGCGTTCCCGATGTACCTGTTGCTCACGCAGGCGACGTTCGGTGTGCTCGTGGCGACGATGATCATCGGCGGGATCCTGCCGACCCTCGCGTGGGCAGGCCTCGGCGGCCTGATGGCCGACCTGTTCGGTGGTCCGATCCGCTACAGCGCGCTCGCGATCGCGTACGCGGTGGCGGCGGCCCTGTCCGGGTTCATCCCGGCCCTCACGCAGTCGCTGTCGATCGCGACGGATGCCGCATGGTGGCACCCCGGCATCGTGCTCGCCACCATCTCGCTGATCACCCTCGTCTCCGCGATCGCGGCGTCGAGGATGCGGCAGCACATCGATCCCGTCGTGCTCACCGACGCCCCCGAGCGGGAGCTGTCGGCGCCCGCTGATCCACCGCCCTCGGGCGGGCGTGGCCGATAGCCGCGCCCGCCCGAGGATCACTATGCTTTCCCCGTCTGGCGGACTGACTACCAAGGGGAATCATGAGTGACGACACACCCACCGAACGGTTCGACGCCGCCCGCGACGGAGCCGGCGACGCGCCGACCGAGCGCCTCACGGCAGCGGATGCCGCCGCGATGGACGGCACGGGCGCCGTCGTGCAGGAGGAGCGCAAGTCGCGCAAGCTCATGATCATCCTGGGCAGCGTGGGTGCTGCGCTGCTCATCATCCTCATCATCCTGCTGATCCTGCTCATCGTGCGGCCCGGTGGCGCGGTGGTGCCGACCGGTTCGCCGACACCCACGCCCACGCAGAGCGCATCGGCGTCGCCCACCCCTTCGAAGACCCCGACCGCGACCCCGACTCCCACGCCGACGCCGACCCCGACGCCCACCCAGACGGTCGCACCGCCGAGCAACGACGTCGAGATCGACGCGTTCGACGCGACCCCGGAAGTCGACTGCAGTTCGCAGACCCAGAACCCGGAGTACGTCGAGTTCGACTGGGCGAGCACGAACGGGATCGTCGCCTACTTCGCGGTCGGCAACGTCCCCGACGCCGAGAGCCAGGGCATGGGCTGGACCCTGCCGCCGAACGGCGGAACGTCCGACTTCCCGAGCGGCTACTTCCCCTACGAGTACCAGTGCGGAACGAGAGCGAGACCTACACGATCACGATCGTGGGCACGAATGGCTCGCGCGAGTCCGCGCACGTCACCGTCGAGAACGTCGGCGACATCTTCTAGCCGGAGTTCGCCTGCTCACAGCAACTGCCGAATCGCCGACCGTATCCTGCTGCACATGACGAGGACCATCGACGTGCGCGGGGTCGCCCGCTGGGCCGCGTTCGGCGTGGCCGGCGTAGCGCTCGCGCTCGTCGGCGCCCTCGGCGTGCAGGTCGCGTTCGCGACGGCCGAGTACCAGCACGCGCAAGCGGTGCGTCTCGATCACGCGCTGCGACTCGACGACGCCGAGCTGACGCTGGATGCCGCGATCCACGACGCCTACGGCGAGGTCGCGCTGGCCGAGGCGGCGCTCGCCGCAGCACCCGTCGGGTACGTGTCGGCGGAGGCGGCGGCATCCCTCGACGCGGCGCGCGAGGCCCTCACGGTCTCGATCCAGGACGCGACCGTCACCTCCGTGCACCTCCCGGCCGCGCCGGTAGCGCTCGTCGATCCGGCAGCGCTGCGGTCGGCCGCCGACGAGCTGCTCGAGCAGGCCGCGCGGGCCGACGCGGCCGCGGGCGAGCAGGCGGCCGCGATCCAAGCCCTCGATGAGGCGGAGGCGGCGAACGCGGCGGCGGGATCGGCGCTGCTCGCCAGTGCGAATGCCGTGGCATCCACCGTGCTGCCCGCCAACCCGTCGGTGGCGAACACGCCGCACGTCGAGTTCCTGCGGCTGATGACCGAACTCGCGTCGCACGACGCGCTCGACCGGGACGCGGTCGACATCCTCACCCAGTACGTCGGCGCGGTCGGCGAGGTCACGGCGTCGCACGCCGCGGAGGAGGCCGAGAAGTCCGGCCCGCTGTACGGCCTGCGCGCCGAGGTCGAGGCCTACGCGCGATCGATCGCAGGAGGCGTGCTGCTGGACTTCAACTGGCAGCCGATCGTGATCGGCTACAGCATGGCCGGCACCGCCACGATCGAGAGCCAGCCGCCCTACCTGTACTCGACCATCACGCTCACCAACAGCATCGCGTCCAACTGGGGCGACACCGTTCCGCTCTCGCTCGTCACGCACGAGGTCGGGCACGCGATCACCTCGAAGTGCATGGACGCCTTCAACGCGTCGTTCGGCGGCAACTACGAGGTCTGGGCCACCGCGTGGGCCATGTCGTGGGGCTTCCCGGCGGGTCCGAGCGGTGCCGACAGCTACGGCGTTCCGACGAACGACCAGGTCGCGATCGCAGGGACCTGCCGTTAGGCGGCAGGTCGATCGGCGCCGCCCTGCCGACTAGCGGCGACGCTCCCACGCGGCGCCGAGCATGAACCGCGAGGATGCCCCCAGCTCCTCCATCGCGTCCGCGACCCGCCGCCGCACGGTGCGCACGTCGAGGCCCAGGTACCGCCCCACCGCCTCGTCGGTCATCCCCTGCGCGAGCAGCCGGATCACCGGCTCCCACGCTCGCTCGCCCGCCGTCGCGATCGCGGGCTCCGCGCGCTGCCAGAGGCCGTCGAACACGAGGTTGAGCGCGGCGATGACCGGGGGCGTCTCGACGAGCACCATCGTGGTGGGCCACGACTCCCCCCAGGTGACCGGCAGTCCGGCGAGATGCGCGGCGTCCACGTAGAACCAGCCGGGGAGGTCGTCGAGCACCCGGACCTCGACGCCGAGGGCGGTAGACACCGCGACGAGCTCGTGGTTCGCGGCATCCTCGAGGTCTGCGGGTCGCACGATCACGCGGGCCCGCCGTCCGGCATCGCTGCCCGCCACATCGGCGGCGACCCACGGGAAGTCCTCGCGCAGCGCGCGCAGGTCGGGCAGCACCCAGCTCGGATGATCGGGCGTGCGATCCGCCAGATGCCGCGCCCAGGTCGCCCAGTGGTGCTCGGTGCCGTGCACGAGCCGAGCGGCGAGTGGATGCTCCGCGCCGAGCTCGGCCTCACCAAGGTCCCAGTTGCGGATGAGGTACGGCCGCGCCTGCATCATCGCCACCGTCTGCGCGGTGTCGGCCTGCAGTCGCGTGATCCGGGCTTCGGAGGCTGCGATGAATGCGGCGTACACCGACTCGAACTCGAGCCGGTCGCCGTCCACCCGGAGGAAGCCCGCGTCGCGCAGCACGCGCAGTGACGGCTCGAGGCCGGCCGCAGCATCCGGCTCGAGCAGCGTCGCGAATTCGGCCACTGTGCGCGGTCGAGCCCGGTACGCGATGGCGAGCAGATCGAGGCTCGCAGCGTCGAGGAATGCCGGTGCTGTCCGGTTCATGTCATGTCCTCCCTGCCCGAGCGGGACTTCGCTACGGTGCTGTGAGCCATGCCCCAATCGGGGGTCACGGCCCATTGTGGCGCACACAAGGAGTTCCCATGAGCACGATTCCGCTTCCCACCCAGCCCGGTGCTGGCGCGCCGAAGCCGAACCGCACCCTCGTCATCGTCCTGTCCGTCGTGGGAGGGGTGCTGCTGCTGTCCGTCGTGGCGCTGCTCTTCCTGCTGCTCGGTCGCGGCCTCGCAGGTGAGCCCACCGCGGGCGTCACCGGCACGCCGACCCCGAGCGCGACGCCGACGCCCTCCGCGACCCCGGCACCGACGCAGACCCAGGCCGCTCCCCCGCCGCCCGAGGACACCACGCCCCGCTTCACGTCGTTCAACGCCGTGCTCGAGGTGGAGTGCCCGAACTCGGGCGACAAGCCGGAGATCCAGTTCAACTGGGACACGGCGAACGCGGTCGAGGTCTGGTACACCTCCGGACACGAGGACGCCGTCACCGACAACTACATGCAGGTGCCGCTGTCCGGCAGCCAGGATGACCTCACCGACGAGCACCTCTTCGAGTGCGCGCACCGCGAGTTCGGCGAGTACACGCTCACCCTCGTGGGCGAGAACGGCGAGCACGTGAACCAGTTCTGGACGGTCGTGGACCTGAACTGGAACTCGGGTGGTGACGACGAGGAGGACTGAGCCCTCCTTCGCCTGAGTGTGGATGAGCCGGTACGATTGATGGCACATCCACACTCAGGCACCCCTCATTGACTCGGTGCCGCACATATCGAACCGGAGCACCACCATGAGCAGCATTCCCGAGCGTCCAGCCCTCGAGGGACTCGAAGCCAAGTGGGAAGCGCAGTGGCGTGACCAGGGCACCTACCGGTTCGATCGGGATGCCGCGATCGCCGCGGGCAAGGACGCGATCTACAGCGTCGACACGCCCCCGCCGACCGCCTCCGGCTCCCTGCACATCGGCCACGTCTTCAGCTACACGCACCTCGACCTCTCCACGCGCTTCCACCGGATGCGCGGCCGCACCGTGTTCTACCCGATGGGCTGGGATGACAACGGCCTTCCCACCGAGCGCCGCGTGCAGAACTACTACGGGGTGCGCGTCGACCTCACGCAGCCGTACGACCCGTCGTTCACGCCTCCGGATGCCGGAGATGCCGCGTCGACGAAGGCCGCCGACCAGGTGCCGATCAGCCGCCGCAACTTCATCGAGCTGTGCGAGCGGCTCACCGTCGAGGACGAGCAGCAGTACAAGGACCTGTTCGACCAGCTGGGCCTGAGCGTCGACTGGGACCTGACCTACCGCACGATCGGCGACGAGTCGCAGACCGTGGCGCAGCGCGCGTTCCTGCACAACCTCGACCGCGGCGAGGCCTACCAGGCCGATGCGCCGACCCTGTGGGACATCACCTTCCGCACCGCGGTGGCGCAGGCCGAGCTCGAGGACAAGGAGCAGCCCGCGGCGTACCACCGCGTCTCGTTCCACCAGCCGAGCGGCGGGACGATCGAGATCGAGACAACGCGGCCCGAACTGCTGCCGGCCTGTGTGGCGCTCGTGGCGCATCCGGATGACGAGCGCTACCAGGCACTCTTCGGCACGACCGTGACCACACCGCTGTTCGGGGTGGAGGTGCCGATCCTCGCGCACCACCTCGCGCAGAAGGACAAGGGATCGGGCATCGCCATGATCTGCACGTTCGGCGACGTGACCGACGTGGTGTGGTGGCGCGAGCTCGACCTGCCCAACCGCACGATCATCGGGGCGGACGGCCGCCTCATCCAGGACGCTCCGGAGGCGATCGTCGGGGATGCCGCGACGGCCGCCTACGCGGAGCTCGCCGGCAAGACCGTGTTCAGCGCCAAGCAGCGGGTGGTGGAGCTGCTGCGCGAATCCGGGGACCTGATCGGAGAGCCCAAGCCCATCACGCACGCCGTGAAGTTCTTCGAGAAGGGCGACCGTCCGCTCGAGATCATCTCGACGCGCCAGTGGTACATCCGCAACGGTGCCCGCGACGACGCGCTGCGCGCGAACCTCATCGAGCGCGGCCGCGAGATCGACTTCGTGCCGGAGCACATGCGCGTGCGCTACGAGAACTGGGTCGGTGGGCTCACGGGCGACTGGCTCATCTCCCGGCAACGGTTCTTCGGCGTGCCGATCCCGGTCTGGTACCGGCTCGACGAGCACGGCGAGCGGGCCGGAGTGCTCGTGCCGCTCGAGGGCGACCTGCCGGTGGATCCGGCGTCGCAGGCGCCGAACGGGTTCGAGGAGTCGCAGCGCGGTGCGCCCGGCGGCTTCGAGGGCGAGCTGGACATCATGGACACCTGGGCCACGTCATCCCTCACGCCGCAGATCGCCGGTGGCTGGGGCACCGACGACGAGCTGTTCGACCTCGTGTTCCCGTACGCGGTGCGCGGGCAGGCGCAGGACATCATCCGCACCTGGTTGTTCTCCACCGTGCTGCGCGCCGAGCTCGAGCACGGCGTGGTGCCGTGGCGGCACGCCGGGATCTCCGGCTTCATCGTGGATCCCGACCGCAAGAAGATGTCCAAGTCCAAGGGGAACGTGGTCACGCCGGCGGCGATGCTCGAGGAGCACGGTTCGGACGCGGTGCGGTACTGGGCCGCATCCAGCCGACTGGGCACGGATGCCGCGTTCGACCCGCAGAACCCGAAGCAGATGAAGATCGGGCGCCGCCTCGCGATCAAGGTGCTGAACGCCGCGAAGTTCGTCTACTCGTTCCCCGAGGTCGCGGCCCCGGACGCATTCGCGCCCCTGGATGCGGACATGCTCGCCGAGCTCGCCGTCGTGGTGCGCACGGCCACCGAGGCGTACGAGGCGTATGACCACGCTCGCGCGCTCGAGGTGACCGAGCAGTTCTTCTGGACGTTCTGCGACGACTACCTCGAGCTCGTCAAGGACCGCGCGTACCGCGGCGACGCGAGCGCCGTGACCGCGCTGTGGATCGCGATGGACACGCTGCTGCGACTGCTCGCCCCCGTGCTGCCGTTCGCGACCGAGGAGGTGTGGAGCTGGCTCAACGAGGGCTCGATCCACGTCGCGGCCTGGCCGTCCGCCGAGGACGTGTCGACCGCACCTCCGGCGGGCGTGCTGCCGGCGGTGAGCGAGGCGCTCATCGCCATCCGGCGGGCGAAGACCGACGCGAAGGCATCCCAGAAGACCGAGGTGCTCTCGGCCACGATCGCGGGCCCCGCCGTACTGCAGGGTGCGCTGGATGACCTCGCCGCCGTCGGCCGCATCGCCGACGTGACCTTCGTGGAGGCGGACGCCGTGGAGGTGCGCGACATCGTGCTCGGGGGCAGTGACACCGCGGAGGCTCCGGCCTGATGTCCGCGAGGCGGATGCTCGGCGTTGCGGCTGCGGTGCTGCTGCTCGCGGGGTGTGCGGCGCCCGCGGCATCCACGATCATTCGTCCGCCGATCGAGATCACGCACCCGCACGCGCAACTGAGCTGCCCGGACATTCCGATCGGGCACCTCGACGCGGTGCCCGACGACGTCGTGTCGGTGTTCCACTGCACCGCCGACTTCCACGAGGTGCAGGGCGTGATGAACAAGGTGCAGTACATCCTCGAGCTCAAGGAGGATCCGGCAGCCCTGCTCGAGGCGTACACGGCGCCGAACGAGCCCGTGCCCGACGAGATCGCGTGCACCTACGACTTCCGCGATCCGCTCGTCATCTGGATCGAGCTGCCCGACCGGGAGTTCGTCGCCGCCTACGCCCCGCTCGATGCCTGTGGCAAGCCCCAGGACGCTGCCCAGGAGGCCTTCGACGCGGCAGACTTCCAGGAGATCCTCGTCGCTCGCGAGGTCGGAGAGGACGACACGCCATGATCCGACCGATCGAGGCAGGTGACCGCGAGGCGTGGGGGCGGCTGTTCGTCGACTACGGGGTGTTCTACGAGACCTCGTTCGACGAGGCTGTGCTCGACGGCGTCTGGAACTGGCTCATGGATGCCGCACACCCCGTCTCAGCGTTCGTCGCCACCGACGGCGGCACCCTGGTGGGCTTCGCGCACTACCGGAGCGTGCCGGACACCTTCACCGCGGCCGACGGATGGTTCCTCGACGACCTCTACGTCGAGCCCGACCAGCGCGGCAAGGGCCTCGCCACCTCGCTCATCGACGCCGTCGCCGCGACCTGCGCGGCAGCGGGCGGTGGCACCCTTCGTTGGATCACCGCACAGAGCAACACGACCGCCCAGCGGGTGTACGACCGCATCGCGAACCGCACGACGTGGGTCACCTACGAGAGGGACCACCTGATGCAGCTCGGCACGCGCTGGACCGTGGGCGGCGAGCCGCCGGCCCGCCTGCCGGAGACCGTGGTCGCCGCGATCCGCGACGTCGAGGTCGGACTCGGCGAGCGCCCCGACTGGCGCTGGACCCTCACCTGGCTCGAGGGCCGACCCGTGGTCGAGCTCGACGACGGCACGACGATCCGCGTCGCCCCGGATGGCACGGTGAGCGTGGAGAGCTAGGCCGCCTCGACGAGCTGCTTCAGCTTGGCCATCGACCCATCGAGCGCCTGCTGCAGCTGCACCTTCGTGTTCTCGTCGAACGCGCCGGAGGCCAGCTGGGCCTGGGCCTGCTTGAACTGCTCCCGAACGATCGCCTGCTGGTCCGCCGGCAGTTGCGAGATCTGCTGCTCCGCGGCATCGAGGTCCCACGCACCCCAGTCGGTGTCGGCGTGCACCTCGAGGCGGGTGCCGCCGCCGTGGTCGCTGAGGCGATAGGTGGAGAGCTGGTCGCCGCCCTCGTAGACCAGTCGCGAGCCGAACTCGGCCGGCGGCTGGTACGCCGTGATCGTGAAGGTCGCGTCCCGTTCGCCACCCTGGGTCGCGAGCTTGTAGGTGTTCGTGTAGCCGACCGCGAGCTGCTTCGGATCCTCCGGGAAGCCCGTGCTGGCGCCGAGCCACGCGGTGAGCTTCGCGGGTTCGACGAGCCACGCGAACACCGCCTCGCGGGGAGCAGCGATGTCGATCGTGGTCGTCGTGATCATGCCCATGCGGAGCAATCTACTGGAGCGGTTCGTGCTTCGGCTCGCCCGTGCCGCCGACGGCATGCTGTTCCGCGGTGCGGGCATCCACGCTCAGCAGCATCCGGGCCGCGATCAGGGTCACCACCACCGCGATCAGCCCGCCGATGATGTACGGCAGGCGGAGGTCGATGCGCGCGACGAGCCCGCCGATGAGGCCCGCGACGGTGAACGAGCCCCACACGATCGAGCGATTGAGACCCGTGACGCGGCCGAGCAGGCGCCCTGGCACGATGTCCTGGCGCAGCGCACCCCACGGCACGTTCCAGACCGAGATGCCGCCCGCGCTGATCGCGTACGCGACGCACGCGACCCAGACGTTCGGCGCGAGACCGGTGAGCACGAGCGCGGCGGTACCGGTGAGCGTCGCGCCGAGCATTACCCTGCCGCGACCGAAGCGCGCCACGAGCGAGCTCGCCGTGAGCGCGCCGACCAGACCGCCGAGGCCGATCGCCGCCGTGACGAACCCGATCGCGAACACCGGCACCTCGAGCGTGTCGAGGAACAGCAGCACCATCGTCGCCTGTGCGAACGAGAGCAGCGAGCCGATGATGCAGGAGAACAGCACGAAGTTGCGCAGCAGGTGGTTCTTCGTGAACAGGTAGGTGAAGGCCTCGCGGAAGTCGGCGCGGGCCGTCGTGGGGGCGGTCGCGGCATCCCGGACCGCTCGGCCGGCCGCGAGTGGGAGGGTGAGCGCGAGGGCGGCAGCGACGAGGAATCCGGCGCCGGTCACGAGCACCGGGATCACGATCGAGACGGCGAAGAGCACGCCGGCGATCGGGGTCGCGATGAAGTTCTGCACCAGCTGGTCGGCGGCCTGCATCCGGCTGTTCGCACGCTCGAGGCCCTGCTTGCCGACCAGGCTCGGCACGGTCGCGACCGTCGCGTTGTCGAACACGGTCTCGCCGATGCCCCAGACCAGGATCGCGGCGTACAGCCACCAGATCGTGAGCCCGTCGAGCGCGATGAGCAGTGCGATCGAGGATGCCGCGAGCACCCGCACCCCATTGGCGACCGCCATCGCGACCCGCCGGTCGACCCGGTCAACGATCACGCCGGCGAGCACGCCGAACAGCAACCACGGAACGAAGGCGAGCGAGGTCACCCCGGCGATCAGCAGCGGGTCGTTCGTGAGAGTGGTCGCGAGCAGTGGCACTGCCGTGCGACCGACGCCGTCCGCGAGATTGCTCGCGATCGATCCGGACCACAGGCGGTTGAACCCCGCGCCCATCGGGGGCTTGCGGGTCTTCCGAGTCGTCGTCGAGCTCGTGGTCATGTCGTCCTCACTGGTGTTCGGTCGTCGGTGGAGACGGGCCAGCCCCGACGGGATCGCAGAATGGAACCGTGCACAGGAGGAGGCGCTAGGACGCCGAGTGCTTCGGTTGCGAGCCCGATCGGGGCTGGAGTCGTGGGTGGCGGGTGGCGGTCAGGCCGCGATGCCGTAGCGGCGGGCGGACTGCTCGCGGCGGGCGGCTGCGCGGTCGAGCTCGACGCGACGAGCGTGCTCGTCGTGCGAGATCGCGGTGCGCTCTGCGCGGACGCGGCCCCAGCGGATGAGCGCGCTGCCGACGGCGAGCGCGAGGCGCTCGATGCCGTGTGCCTGGCCGGCGGGGATGGTGCGGATGGATGCGGTGGTCATGTCATTCACCTTCCTTGATCGAAATCTGTGGGTCTTCTGGAGTCGCTTCCGCCGAGATGACGGGGAAGAGGTTGATGTGCATCTGCACCGGGCGGGAGCCCGGATCGTTGCGGCCGCGATACTCATCGACGATCTCGTCGATCACGGCTTCGAGCCGTCGCTGCACGTCGTAGGTCTGCTCGCGGGTCAGCCGCAGGTTCGCGGTCGAGACGAGGGTGGCGAGCAGCCACTCCTCGCCGAGAAGGTCGCCCCGCTCGAGGAAGTCGGTCAGCAGGATGGAGCGGTTGTGCTCCCACTCGCGCATGATCATGTCGCTCGCGGCGCGCGCGGACTCCGACTCGGCTCGAGCCTCCGGGCTCAGCGAGATGCCGCCGGGAGTGCGCTCCCACCAGCGCTCGCGGCCGGTGCCACGGCCCTCGACCTCACGGACGAAGCCGTGCTTCTCGAGCTGGCGGAGGTGGTAGCTCGTGGCCCCGCTGGACTCGCCGAGCGCGTCGCCGAGGCCGCTCGCGGTCGCTGCCCCGTGCACCGACAGCCGGTCCAGGATCTGCACGCGCAGTGGGTGCGCGAGCCCCTTGAGGGCGTCGACGTCGAGCTTGCGATCCTCGCGGACCGGCTTCGCGTCCGGGGTGGTGTCCATGCATGCAAAGGTAGCATTGCAAAGAGTTCTTTGCAACTATTTCTTTGCAACGTGTTGTTTGCAACTGTTTCTTTGCAACCGGAGGCTGGATGCGACAGCTCAAGCCTTGGCGATGATCTCCCCGTGCGGCATCGCGAGCCACCCCTCCGAGTCATCCGCCCAGGCCCGCCACGCCCGGCTGATCTCCTCGAGCTCGAACTGGGTGGCGAGGCCCTTGGCGAGGGCATCCGTCGCGAACGCCGAGTCCAGCACGCGGCGCTCCCACATGCTCCCCCACCACTCGCGGTCGGTGGCGTCGTGGAAGTTCCAGAGGGTGGCGGTCGAGGCGACATCCTCGAAGCCGGCCTCCATGGCCCAGGCCTTCAGCCGGCGTCCGGCATCGGGGTCGCCGCTGTTGCTGCGGTGCACCTGCTCGTAGAGCTCGAGCCACGCGTCCAGCCCGGGCAGCGTCGGGTACCAGAACGTTCCGGCGTAGTCGACCTCGCGCGCGGCGACGATGCCGCCGGGCTTGGCGACCCGGCGCCATTCGCGCAACGCACGGACCGGGTCGCCGAGGTGGTGGAGGGTCTGGTGGGTGTGCACGATGTCGAAGGTGTTGTCGTCGAACGGCAGCCCGTAGGCGTCGCCGACCACGAACTCGGCGGCGGAGTCGAGGGCCTGGGCCTTGGCGATGACCTCGGCCGAGGCATCCAGCCCCACCACTCGGCCCGGCGCGAGTCGCTCGGCGAACTCGGCCGTGATCGTGCCGGGCCCGCAGCCGACGTCGAGCAGCGAGAGCCCGGGCTGGAGGTACGGCTCGAGGTAGGCGGCCGAATTCTCGATCGTGCGCCAGGTGTGCGACTTGAGCACGCTCTCGTGGTGCCCGTGCGTGTACTTCTCCGAGTGCTCATGCTCCGACATAGGACAACCGTAGGGTGGATGCATGACCAACCCCTTCTTCGAACCGTCGACACTCCCGTATTCGATGCCGCCCTTCGCGGACATCGAGGACGGCCACTACTGGCCCGCATTCGAGAAGGGCATGGCCGACCAGCTCGCGGAGATCCAGAACATCACCCGTCGCCGCGACATGCCGACGTTCGAGAACACGATGGTGCCGCTCGAGGAGAGCGGTCAGCTGCTCACCCGCGTGGCCAACGTGTTCTACAACAAGGTGTCGGCGGACTCGAACCCCGCGACCGATGCGCTCGAGGAGGAGCTCGCCCCGCTGCTGTCGGCGCACATCGACGCGATCCGGCTCGACTCGCAGCTGTACTGGCGCATCAAGACCATCCACGAGCAGCTGGACCAGCTCGATCTGGATGCCGAGCAGAAGTACCTCGTCGAGCGCTACTACATGGAGGCGACGATCGCGGGCGCCGGACTCGACGACGAGCAGAAGGAGAAGCTCAAGGAGTTCAACTCCACGCTCTCGACGGTGAACACCAAGTTCGAGAAGAACCTGCTGGCCGACACGAACGACCTCGCGGTCGTGCTGGATGACGCATCCGAGCTCGACGGCCTCGGCGCGGGCGAGATCTCCGCGGCGGCCGAGGCCGCGAAGGAGCGCGGGCTGGACGGCAAGTACCTCGTCACGCTCGTGCTGCCGACGGGGCATCCATGGTTGTCGTCCCTGACCAACCGCGACGTGCGCGAGCGGATCATGACGGCGTCACGCGCTCGAGCGAGCCGTGGCAACGCACACGACAACACGCAGCTCATCCTCGAGATCACCCGCTTGCGTGCGCAGCGCGCCGAGCTGCTCGGCTTCGAGTCGCACGCCGCGTGGGTGACCGCGGACGAGACCGCGAAGAACCCCGAGAACGTCGCCGCCATGCTCAACCGCCTCGCGGTGCCGGCGGCGCGCAACGCGAAGGAGGAGCAGGCCGATCTCGAGGCTCAGGTCGCCGACGGCACCCCGATCGAGGCGCACGACTGGGCCTTCTACACCGAGAAGGTGCGCCAGGCGAAGTACGACGTCGACGAGACCGCCATGCGCCCGTACTTCGAGGCGGAGCGCGTGCTGCAGGACGGCGTGTTCTTCGCCGCCACGAAGTTGTACGGCGTCACGTTCACCGAGCGTCCGGACATCCCCGCGTACCACCCGGACGTCCGCGTCTTCGAGGTGAAGAACGAGGACGGCTCCCCCGTCGGGCTGTACACCCTTGATCTCTACACCCGCGACTCCAAGCGCGGCGGCGCGTGGATGAACTCGCTCGTGTCGCAGAGCGACCTGCTCGACCTGCCGGTCGTGGTCACGAACAACCTCAACGTGCCCAAGCCCGCCGCGGGCGAGCCGACACTGCTCACCTACGACGAGGTGAACACGTTCTTCCACGAGTTCGGTCACGCCCTGCATGGCCTGTTCGCGCGCGTCGTGTATCCGAAGTTCTCGGGCACGAACACCTACCGCGACTTCGTCGAGTTCCCCAGCCAGGTGAACGAGATGTGGATGCTGTGGCCCGAGGTGCTCGCGAACTACGCGAAGCACCACGAGACCGGCGAGCCCATGCCGCAGGAGTTCGTCGACAAGATCACCGCGTCGGCTGCGTTCAACGAGGGATTCCAGACCTCCGAGTACCTCGCCGCCGCGCTGCTCGACCAGGCCTGGCACCGCATCTCCGCGGATGCCGCGATCACCGACACCGCCGCCTTCGAGGCCGAGGCGCTCGCCGCCGTCGGGCTCGACAACCCCGCCGTGCCGACGCGGTACTCGAGTCCGTACTTCCAGCACGTGTTCGCGACCTCCGCGTACGACGCGGGCTACTACTCCTACATCTGGAGCGAGGTGCTCGACGCCGACACGGTCGAGTGGTTCAAGGAGAACGGCGGACTGACGCGTGCGAACGGCGACCGGTTCCGCGAGCGACTGCTCGGCGTGGGAGGCAAGAAGGACCCGCTCGAGGCGTACGCGGACTTCCGTGGACGCGCCGCGGACATCCAGCCGCTGCTCGATCGCCGGGGCCTGAACTGACCCCTGCAGCGCACCTGACGGGGTCCCGCGTGCCCGCTAGGCTCGACGCACGGCGCATGCCGGCGTCCCCTCTCCTCCAGTGTGGGCAATAATCAGATAGATAGCGCTCGGAGCCGAGCAGACTGGATGAGACGACGCCGCGCGGGCGTCGCGAAGGTGGCCGATGTTGACGACCAAGCGGATGCGAGAGCACCTCGCGCTCTTCGCGTCGCTGCTGGGCGTGGTCGCCATCGTGTGCGGACTCGGTGTCGGGCTCACCGGATTCCTCGCGACGGCCGCCACCGACGGCATCCGCGCCGACCTCGCGTCGCGTACCGGGTCGGCGGTGGGACTCGAGCTCTCGCTCGTGCGTGCGCCCGATGCGGAAGCCCAGGACGTCGAGGTGCGTGAAGCGTTCGCGGCCGCCTTCACGACCGATGGGCGTCCGGTGCCCTTCGAGATCGACCGCAGCGTGAGTGCGCTCAGCACGGCGGTGCCATTCGTCCGCCTGGATGCCGAAGGCCAGCTCGCAGACCCCGGCGAGGGCGAGGATCCCCTCGATCCCGACGCCGATGGGCGCTCGATCGTGCTCAGCATCCCCGACCTGCAGGAGCGCTCCGAGCTCGTGGACGGCAGCTGGCCGGCGTCGGCCACGGAGGTCTCGGTGCAGGCGGATGCCGCGGCGCTGCTCGGCCTCGTGCCGGGCGACCGCATCCGACTCGGCGCCGCCGACCTCACGGTCACGGGCACCTGGCGCGTGCTCGACCCGCTCGATCCGCACTGGCTCGGCGACGAGCTGGTCACGGGCGGCTTCGATGCCGACGACGTCGGCCCGATCATCGTGGACGAGTCCGCCTGGACCTCGATCGGCGTGACCGCCTGGGGTCGCTGGACCCTGGTGCCGATCGCCGACCAGATGACCGTCGCGGACCTCGACACCATCGCGCGGGTGTGGGATGACCTGTCGCGCACCCTCAAGTCGGTGAGCGAACTCGACACCTCGACGCTGAACCGCGACGGGCAGCTCGCGCGCACCGCCATCCAGATCGTCTCTCGCGTGCACGCGCTCGAGGCGGTCCGGCCGATCGCGCTGCTCATCATCGGGGCCATCGCGGTGATCGCGCTGCTCGAGCTCGCGCGGCTGCTGGCCGGGGTGCGCTCGAACGAGACGGAGTTGCTCTGGTCCAGGGGCGCGTCCGCGTCCTCCCTCATGCGCTCGACCGCGCTCGAGACGGCGCTCGCCGCGGTGCTCGGCGCCGTCATCGGCACGGCGGCCGCGGCCGGCGCCCTCACCCTTGCCTCCGGGCGGCTCGACGCCGTCACGAGCGCGGGGGCGGCCGTCTGGATCGTCCCGGTGGCGGCCGTCGTTGTTGCGGTCGGCGTGTTCGCGTTCACGGCGTACCGGGCAGCCCGGCGCCCACTGGGCCGGGACACCGCGACCGTGTCCGGGCGGGCACGATCCATCGCCGGAATCGGCGGCGTCGTGCTCGTCGTCGCCGCGGCGGGCATCTCGACCTGGCAGTTGCTGCTGTACGGCTCTCCGCTCACTCCCACCGCTGACGGCGGGCTCGAGGTCGACCCGATCGCCGTGCTCGCACCGGCGCTCGCACTGGTCGCGATCGTGCTCGCGGGCCTCGTCGCGTTCCCGTTCGTCGCGCCGCTCGTCGAGCGCGCGGCGCGCAACGGCACCGGGGCACCCGGCGTGCTCGCCGCACGCAGCGTCGCCCGTCGCCTGCAGTTCGCCGCCACCCCGATCGTGCTCGTCGCGCTGGCCTGCGGACAGCTCGTGGTCGCCGCTGCCTATTCGAGCACGTGGGCCAACGCGTACGACGAGACCCAGCAACTCCGCTCGGGTTCGGCGATGCGCGTGCTCACCGGCCTCGAGGGCCTGTCCACGACCGACCGTGACCGCATCGTGGCTGCGGATGGCGTGACGTCGATCGCTCCGGTGCAGCTCGTGAACGTCGCGATCGGCAATGACTACGCGAGCCTGGTCGCCGCGACTCCGACCGCGTTCGGAGCGCTCGCCAACGATGCCCTCGGCGCGCTCGACCCACAGGCCATGGCCGGGCAGATCGCGGTGAAGCCCTACTCCCCCGAGCTGCCGGTGGATGCCACGGGCCTCCACCTCGTGGTCGCGACGACCGACTTCGAGGTGGCGCCGTTCGTGCTCGCGCGGCTCGCGGACGGGTTCGGCAACTCGGTCGCGGTCGAGCTGACCGCGACCGAGGCGCCCGCCGACGCATCCACGGAGGAGGGAACCCGCCTCTGGAGCTACGACGCAGACGTGCCCGCCGCTCGCGGCGACAGCGGATGGCGCGTGCTCGCACTCGACGTGCTCGCCGAACCCACCGCGACCGAGCGCACGATCGCGCTCGAGTCCCTCGCGGGCGCGGGAGCCGACGGCGACCCGGTCGAACTCGGCGACAACTGGATCGGCCGCACGTTCGACGGCGGACCGAGCGTGCTCGAAGCCCTCGCGAGCGGTCTCGCCTTCCCGGTGGAGCCCGGTGCCGAGTTCGTGCGGCTGCTGCCGACCTTCGACGACCGCACCACCGACGGCCTGCTCGCACCGATCGTGGTGTCGGCCGAACTCGCCGACCGCTACAGCCTCGAGGTCGGCGACACGGTGCCGGTCGGCATCATCGACAACGACGACCGCTTCACGTGCGTGGTCACCGGCATCGTGCCCGGCATCCCCGGCGCGAGCAGCGAGGTCGCGATGCTCATGGACTCCGCGATCCTCGAGGGACTCCAGTTGCGGGACGACACCGACCCCGAGGTGCCGCGCCAGTTCTGGATCCGCGCGGATGACCCCGCCACCGTCGCCCCGACCCTGCGCGCCGAACTGCCGCCCCAGGTGCGGATCGACGCCCTCGCGATCGACCCGGCGCGCACGATGCTGAACTCCGCCTCGCTCGCCCTGTGGATCGGCGCGATCGGATCGGCCCTGCTCGCGGTGGTCGCGGTCAGCACCGTCGCCGGCGCCCAGCTGCGATCGCGGCGCGCGGAGGTCATCATCCTGCGCGCGGTCGGACTGTCATCAGGCTCGCTCGCCGGCATCCGCAGACGAGAGCTGCTGATCGTGCTCGGGTACGGCATCCTCGTCGGTCTCGTCTCGGGCATCGTCATCACGGTGCTCGAACTCGCGACCCTCGCACGCGCGGCCGTGCCCGACCCGTACCGCAGCCTGCCGACCGCGGTGCACCTGAACGCGCCGCTGCTCGCGATCGGGCTGTGCGCGCTCGCGGCCCTGCTCGCCGCGGTCGTGGGCATCTACGGACTCCGGGTCGCTGCCCAGGCCCGCACCCTGTCAGCTCGGGAGGAGGTGCGATGACCCGCCGCTCCCGCATCGGCACGCCCGGACTCCTGCTGCGCCACCTCGCCTCGGATGTCACGGCGTCGGTGCTCGTCGCGATCCTGGTGTTCCTCACCGTGCTCGTCGTCGCGCTCGCCCCCCGCGCGCTCGCGCACCTCGGCACCGAAGAGCTGCACTACGAGCTCGCCCGGCTGTCGCCGCTGCAGCGCGACCTCTCGGCCACCGGCGAGCTCGGGCAGCGTCCACCGACCGAGCCGCGCACGAGCGCGGACGAGATCCTCGGGCCGAGCGATCGGGTGCTCGACGAGCTGCCGACCGAGCTGCCGCCCATCCTCGGCTCGCTGCTCGACCCACCCTCCTGGCTCGTGCTCACGGTCGCTCGAAGCGCGACGCCGATCGTGCCGAGCGAGGACGCGCTGCCGGTGCTGGCACTCGCCGTCGACCTGGACTGGCTCGACCGCATCGAGTTCGTGGATGGCGCGCCGCCCGCACCGTGGACCGGCAGCGACTCCGACGACCTCGACACCACCGCCCGGCCGCCCATCGACATCGCCCTCTCCGAGGAGACCGTGGCCCAGCTCGGCCTCGAAGTCGGCGACGTGCTGGACTACTCGCCGGCGCCCCTCCGGCTGAGCGGCGTGTACACGGTCATCGACCCCGACGACCCGTACTGGCTGCACGCGCCGGACCTGCTCAAGGGTGCCCCGCGCGTCTCCGACCTCCGGCTCATCGTGCAGGCCTCGGCGTACATCGACCCCGAGTCGTCGGTCGGGCTGTACGACACCGTCACGACCGGCCGGGTGCAGGCCTGGTTCCCGGTGGACGGCGACCGCCTCGACTACGCCGACGTGCCGCAGCTGCTGCGCGAGACCGAGGCGTCGCTCGCGCGCGGCGGCAGCCTGTCCAGCGGGGCGGCGCTCGACTTCAACACGGGCTTCCCAGAGGCGGTGAACGAGACCGTGTCCCGGGTGACCTCGGTCTCGGCGCTGCTCGCACTCACGGCATCCGGGCCGATCGGGGTCGTGCTCGCGGTGTTCGCGCTCGGGGTTCAGTCGGTCATCGAGCGGCGGCGGGCAGCGCTCGCGCTCGCGTCGGCTCGCGGCGCGTCATCCTGGTCGCTCCGCGGTGCGATGCTGCTCGAGGGCGTGCTCATCGCGCTGCCGGCCGCGGCGCTCGCGATCTGGCTCGCGAGTTTCCTGCTTCCCGCTCGCATCGGCACGGCGGAGCTGGTGCTGCCGGCCGTGCTTGCGCTCGCTCCCCCGGTCCTGCTCGTGGCGACGACCTCGCCGACCACCGTGCGCGGCACGCGATCCGATACGACCCTGCGGTCCTCTACTCGCGGCCGCTGGGTCGCCGAGGCGATCGTGGTCGGGCTCGCGGCGCTCTCGCTGTTCCTGCTCGCGCGACGCGGGCTCGTGGCGTCGAGCGAGGCGGTCGGCATCGATCCACTGCTCGCGGCGACCCCGCTGCTGCTCTCGGTATCGGTGTGTCTGCTCGTGCTCCGGCTCTACCCCGTGCCGCTGCTCGGGCTGCTGCGGACCATGCGACGACGGCGCGGTGCCACCGGGCTGCTCGGCGCCGCCCGGGCGGTGCGACAGCCGGCGCTCGGCTTCTCGGCCGCGCTCGCGCTCGTCGTCGGCATCTCGGTGGCGGTGTTCTCGGTCGTCATGTCCACCACGATCTCGACGGCGCTGCAGGTGGCGACGACGCAGGAGGTCGGCGCCGCCCTCCGCGTCGAGTCGCAGCGACTCGGGCAGAACGTCGTCGACGAGATCGAGTCCCTGCCCGATGTGCTCGCCGTGACCGGCACGCAGATCGTGCCACGCGCGAGTCTCGTCGAGCGCACCGACGTCGACGTGGACATCGTGCTCGTCGACACCGAGGTGCTGCGGCTGATCCGACCGGATCTGCCGACCGGGCTCGTCGATGAGGTGGGTGGCCGCATCCCACTGCTCGTCTCCGACGATCTCGTCGAGCGATTCCCCTTGGGCGACTCGACGCTGAACGAGCAGGATGCGACGACGATCGGCACGATCCCGTCATCGTGGCTGCCCGGCTTCACCGAGCGCTGGGTGCTCGTCGACTCGGCCTACGCCGAGGACCTGAGCGGCTCGAGGTTCGTCGCGGGCAACCTGCTGGTCGGGGTGGACCCCGGCGTGGATCCCGCGACCGTCGCGCCGGCGGTGCGGGATGTGGTCGTCGAAGCGCAGTTCGAGGTCGAGAAGCCGCGGGTCAGGGTGTACGACACGACGACCCAGCTCGCGGACGCCCGGGCCGCTCCGACCATCGCCGGGCTCGAGTTCGCCCTGATCCTCGCGGCGCTCGCGTCGCTGCTGCTGAGCGTGCTCACGGTGGTGGTCGCGTCGGTGACGGCCGCGGCATCCCGGAATCGGATCGTCGGTGTCATGCGCACCCTCGGGATGTCGCCGCGCCAGGTGAGCGGGCTCATCCTCTGGGAACTCGCGCCGGTGGCGCTCACCGCGGTGCTCGCGGGCACGGCGCTCGGTCTCGTGCTGCCGTGGATCGTGACGAAGGCGCTCGATCTCCGGCCGTTCGTCGGGGGCACGGCGGCTCCCGATCCCACCGTCGTGCCGCTCGTCGTCGCGGTGACGGCGGCGGGCTTCATCCTCGTGGTCGCGCTCGCCGGCGCGATCGCCGTCGCGATCGGGCGCAGACTCGATCCGAGCAGCATCCTCAGAATGGGGGCCGAATGACCATCAGCACCGCCACCGCGCACATCCAGTGCGACGACCTCGTGCGGATCTTCTCGGCGGAGGGCGTCGAGGTGCAGGCCCTGCAGGGCCTCACGCTCGCCGTCGACCGCGGCGAGCTCACCGCGATCGTCGGCGCGTCCGGGTCCGGCAAGTCGACGCTGCTCACCATCCTGTCCGGGCTGGATGTCCCCACCGCAGGCTCGGCGAGCGTCGCCGGTCACGACCTGCTCGCGATGTCCACCCGCGAGCGCACCGACTACCGCCGGAACACGGTCGGATTCGTCTGGCAGCAGACCTCCCGCAACCTGCTCTCCTACCTGTCGGCGGCCGAGAACCTCGCGATGACCCTCGCGGTGGCGAACCACCCGAAGCGCACTCGCAACGCCCGGATCACCGAGCTGCTCGACCTCCTCGGCATCGGCGAGCTCCGCGACCGGCTCCCCGCGCAGATGTCGGGCGGCCAGCAGCAGCGGGTGGCGATCGCGATCGCGCTCGCGAACGAGCCCGAGGTGCTGTTCGCCGATGAGCCGACCGGCGAGCTCGACGAGGCGAACTCGATGCTCGTGTTCGACGCCATGCGCGACGTCAACGAGCGACTCGGCGTGACCGTGCTCATCGTCACACACGACCAGGGCGTCTCGTCGCACGTGCGCCGCACCGTGCAGATCCGCGACGGCCGCACCTCGACCGAGGTGCTGCGCAGCACCCGCACGGACGAGCACGGCGTCGAGGAGCACATCGCCGAGGAGTTCGCCGTGCTCGACCGGGTCGGCCGGTTGCAGCTGCCGCAGGAGTACATCACGCGCCTCTCGATGCGCGACCGGGTGCGGCTCGAACTCGAGTCCACGCACGTCGAGGTGCATCCGATGGCGACCGACCAGGACGAGGAGGAGACCGAATGACGATCCAGCTCGAACAGGACCGCACGACGACCGACGCCGTCATCCGCTGCGAGGGGCTCTCGCGGGTGTTCGGCACGGGCGAGGCGGCGGTGCATGCTCTCACCGACGCGACACTCGAGGTCCGCCCCGGCGAACTCGTCATGCTGCGCGGGCCATCGGGTTCGGGCAAGACCACGCTGCTCAATCTGCTCGGCGGGCTGGATGTCGCGACCTCCGGCCACGTCTGGCTGGGCGACCGCGAGCTGCACGGGAGCGAGGGAATCCGAGCTCGTCGAGGTGCGGCGGACCCAGCTCGGCTACATCTTCCAGTCCTTCGCGCTGCTGCCGGTGCTCTCCGCCTCGGAGAACGTCGAGATCCCGCTGCGGCTCGTGAACACCCCCGCGGTCGAGCGGGATGCAAGGGTCGCCGCCCTCCTCGACCTCGTCGGCCTCGCCCGGCACGCCAACCAGCGCCCGTACGAGCTGTCGGGCGGACAGCAGCAGCGGGTCGGCATCGCCCGTGCACTCGCGAACAGCCCGCGGCTGCTCATCGCGGACGAGCCGACCGGCCAGCTCGACAGCGTGACCGCCGAGACGATGATGTCGCTCATCGCGCGGCTCGTGCACGAGCAGGGCGTCGCGGCGATCGTCTCCACGCACGACCCGAAGATGGTGGCCTACGCCGACCGCATCATCGAGATCCACGACGGGCACGTGAGCGAGTTCCGCCGCCGCGGGCGGCACGCCGGCGATGGTGAACCGGACACCCAGAGCGTGACCGTCCAGCGACCGAACTGAGGCGGATGCCCCACGCGTCCTGCGCGGATCGGGCGGACGCTGGGTGCATGACGACCACCACACCACGACAGGCCGTGGACGCACTCCGCTCCCGGCCGGAGCTTCCCGACGGCGACGACGAGCGCTTCACCGGCTACGGCGTCATGGGCATGCCGTTCGCGAGCGGACACTACCTCGCGCTTCGCGACATGCTGGCGAGCTCGGTCGGACCGGCGTACCGGGCGATCTGGCATCGTGACCCCGACGAACGCTGGACCATGTTCACGACCGGCGCGCCCGAGGTGACCTGCCCGCGCTACTTCGGCGCGGCGGCAGCCGCCGTGCGGGTGCCGCGCATCGACGTGTCGTGGGCCGACGACCACACGATCGACGTGTCCCTCGGCGACGAGCTGGACTGGCGCATCGAACTCGAATCGACGGGCGCGACCCGCATGATGACGGTCATGGGCGGTGCGCTTCCCGAGGCGGCCTGGAACAGCATCCCGGTGCTCGCTTCGATGCAGCCGATGGCCGGCGCGGTCCTGCGGGTCGGCAGGGTCCGGCTGCACGGGGACACACCCAACGGTCCGGAGTTCAAGGCGGCGCCCCGCAAGGTCTGGCGCGCGACCGGTCGCGCGTCGCTGCGCGGGATGGACCTCGGCGAGCCGTTCCCGCTGGTCGCACAGACCCGCCTGGCCGACTTCTGGTTGCCGCAGCGCGGACTCTTCTTCGTGGGTGGCGCGCGCTTCGCGACCGCCGTGCAGCAGGTCCCGAGCGCGTCGGGCCCGGAGGCAGCCAGAATGGGGCGATGAGCGCACCAGCCCAGCTGCCGCGCCGGGTCGAGGTGCTCGCCGGTCTCTCCGTGGCGATCGACCTCGGCCTCGGACAGCCGGCGGAGCACATGCTCCGATCGGCGGTCGTGGCGTGCCGGATCGCCGATCGGCTGGGCTTGAGTGCCCAGCAGAGGGCGACCGTGTACTACACGACCCTCCTCATGTGGATCGGATGCCATGCGGACTCGCAGGAGTACGCACGCTGGTTCGGTGATGACATCGCGGTGCGTCGGGACGCGTACCTCGTCGACTGGTCCGGGATGCCGTACGTGCGGTTCCTGCTCGGCAACGTCGCACGCGGCGAGCCACTCGGGCGGCGGGTGCGCACGATGTCCGCCCTCATGCGTGACGCGCGCGGCCAACTCGGCACACTGATCCATTCCCACTGCACGTCCGCGGGCGCCCTGGCCAGGCACATCGGACTGGACCCGGAGGTCGAGCACGCGCTCGCGTTCACGTTCGAGCGGTACGACGGCGGGGGGCTGCCGGTCGGGGCGTCCGGCACCGACATCCCGATCGAGATGAGGGTCGCGCAGCTGGCCGACGTGGCGGAGGTGCACCATCGGATGTACGGCGTGGAAGGTGCGGTGGCCGTCGCGCGCAGCCGACGCGGCGGTCACTTCGACCCGGAGGTCGTCGACGCGTTCACGACGGACCCCGAGGAGCTCTTCCCCTCCCAGGGCGAGGATCCGTGGGCGGCTGCGTTCGCCGTCGCGCCCGACTCGGAGGTGCGACTGGACGACGAGCGCCTTGACGCCCTGCTCACCGCGATCGGTGACTTCGCCGACCTCAAGGCCCCCTTCGCGCTCGGCCACTCGCGCAACGTGGCGGCGCTCGCCGCTGCCGCTGCGAGTCGTCTGGGATTCCCGGCGGACGAGGTCACCGACGTGCGCCGCGCCGGCCATGTGCACGACGTGGGACGGATCGGCATCTCGAACCAGGTGTGGTCGAAGGCTTCGGACCTCTCCGCCTCCGAGTGGGAGCGGGTGCGAATGCACCCCTACCTCACCGACCGGGTGCTGAGCCGGATCCCCGGTCTTGCCCGGGTGGCCGCGATCGCGCGCGCGCATCACGAGCACCTCGACGGGACGGGCTATCCGCTGGGTCTGGCCGGTCCCGCGCTGGGCCGATCGGAGCGTGTGCTCGCGGCGGCAGTGGCGTACCAGTCGGCGCTCGAACCCCGCCCGTACCGGGCCTCCCTCGCCCCGCGTGCGGCGGCCGAACGACTGCAGCACCGGGTGACCGAGGGCGCACTCGATGCGAGCAGCGTGGATGCGGTGCTCGCCGTCGCTGGACATGCGCGCGAGCGACGCCGCCGTGACGACGACCTCACGCCGCGCGAGACCGAGATCCTGGGGATGGTCGCGCGCGGGATGTCGAACCGCGAGATCGCCGCGGGCCTCGTGCTCAGCGAGAAGACGGTGCGCAACCACGTCGAGCGCACCTACGCGAAGATCGGCGCCACGAACCGGGTCGGCGCGAGCCTGTACGCGCTCGAGCGCGGGTTGGTCACTCCGGGCTGAGGATCGGCGCGAGCCGCTCCCAGGCTGACTCCCGCACGTACACCGGAATGACCTCGAGCGGCACGGGGCGGGTCACGAGCTGGCCGCCGTCGTGCGCGGCGCCGGTCCAGGCATCCACCCATCGTTCGCCGGTCTCGGGCAGGTAGGTCGTCCACTCGGTCGCACCCGGCTCGATCACCGGCGAGACGAGCAGGTCGTCGCCGAGCTGGTACTGCAGCGGACGCTCCCACACCCGCTCGTCGCGCGGATGGTCGATGAACATCGCGCGCATGAGCGGCGTCGAACGCTCGACGCTCAGCCGGGACTGCTCGACCAGATACGGGATGAGCCGCTCGCGCAGCGCCGCGAGCTCGCGGTACACCGTGAGGGCGCGCGGGTCGCCGGTCTGCTCCGCGACGTTCCACGGCGTGCGGTCCCGGGTCGGGATGCGACGCGCGTTGTACTCCGCGTGGTACTGCATGATCGGGCTGAACACCGCCATCGCACCCGTGCGCAGGTAGAGCTCGGCCGTCGGCAACTCGCCCGAGAAGCCGCCGTGGTCCCAGCTCCACTGGAAGATGCCGGATGCCCCGGCCGTGAGCCCCGCGGTCACCGACGCGCGGTACGCCTCCCACGTCGAGCGCTCGTCGCCCGCCCAGTGACCGGGGAAGCTGCCCGCACCGGCGTGCCCGGCCCGGCTGAACGTGATGCCCTCCACTCCCGCGGAGTCCAGCAGTTCGTGGAACGCCTGCGCGTACAGGTTCGCGAAGCGGTTGTTGCTCTGGATGCCGCGGGTGCCGTCGCCGTAGCGCAGCTCGTCGCCCCAGGCGTGCTCGCCTCCGTCGGTCTTGAACCCGTCGACGCCCATCTGCTCGACGAGGTAGCGGCGCTTCTCGACCCACCACGCGCGGGCCTCGGGTTGCGTGAAGTCGGGCAGCATCGCCTTCGGGAACCACCAGCCGCGGTTGCGGTAGGGGCTGCCGTCCTCCTCGAGCACGGCATAGCCGCGTTCGACGAGCGCGACCCGGTCCGCGATGAGCTGCGCGGCATCGGTGGGGTGGTCGAGGTGCTCGCCCTCGTGATCGGGCACGACGGGGATCTGCCACAAGATGACCCGGACGCCCTGCGCGTGCAGGCGGTCGATCATGCCCTTGGGGTCGGGCCAGGCGCCATCCGCCGGGAACGTGAAGTCCTCGTAGCGGAGGGCGCCGCCATCGGTGCGCGGCGTGTACTGGGCGTCCCGCCAGATGTGGATCGTGCCCTCGTCGCTCCACGCCTCGATCACCACGACGCCGATCGGCACGTCCTCGGCGATGCTGCGGGCGACCTCGGCCTCGACGCGCTCCTGCGTGTTCCAGTCGTTCGCGCTCGCCCACGGGCGGTACGCCCACTCCGGGATGAGGGCGGGGCGTCCGACCACGGCGAAGAACTGCTCGAGCACCGCGGCGGGCTCGCCCGACCAGAGACGCAGCGTGAGCTCCGGCCGCTCGACGAGCGCCTCGATCCACAGCTCCCCAGGGGTGCTCGCGCCGACGTCCAACCACACCCGGCGCGTGGTGTCGACATGGAAGCCCCAGCCGTCGCCGCCGACGACGTGGGCGAACGGCACGGGCAGGTAGGTGCGCTCGCCCTGGTCGGTGTACTGCTCGTACACCGTCGCGTCGATCGCACGTCCGAGCTGGTCGAGCGAGTGGAAGCGCTCGCCGAGGCCGACGACGTGCTCCCCGGGCTCGAGCCGGAGGGCGAACCGCACCCGAGTGGGACCGGCGCCGGGAGCGGCGAGCCAGCTCGTCGATCCGGGGATGAGCCGATCGGTCGCGCCGCCGTCCACGGTCGGAGCGTCGCCGGCGCTCCAGTCGGACACCGGAAGGTCGAACCAGGCCGTCATCTCCCGCGCGTCGGCCGTGCGCAGCCGGTAGCGCACGACGTCGGCGGCGGCGAACGGGCCGACCTGCTCGCTGAAGGCGTCGAGTCCCCCGGTGTCCTCGCCGGCCTCGGCGGCGGCCGCGAGGTGCCCGTCGCGGTCGCCCCCGTCGCCCGATCCGGCGGCGTCGAGTCGGTGGCACGGGATGCTCGCCAACTCCCCGTTGCGCTCGAGCTCGAGCACGACCGGCCCCGAGGCGAGGGTGGCGATAGTCACCACGTCGCCCGCCACGGGCATGTGGGGATCGCGCTGGTCGAGGCTCGCTCGGTAGCCGTGGCCGCGGCCACGCGGGGTGTGTCGGATCATGGTGCTCTCAGTCGTCGGCGCCGGCGCCGGCGAAGCCGAGCGCGGTGGCGAGGGTCAGGTACATGGCGTGCGACCACAGCAGCGGCGTCGCGATCGGCCCCCACCGATCCACCCACTCGTCGTTGCGCTCGGGGTGCAGGGCGTGCAGCCCGACCTGCTCCGGGAGTTCGAGGTCGTCGGTGGCCTGCGCGGCCATCCAGTCCGCGAGCTCGTGCGCGCGCGCGAGGTCGCCGCGCTCGGCGTGGTACCAGCCGAGGAATCCGGCGAGGAGGATCCACTGGCCGCCGCCGTAGTAGGTGTCGGCGAGGAAGCGGTGCACGCCGGCCGGGGCGAGTTCGCGTTCGATTCGGGCGATGGTGGACGTTGCGACCGGGTCATCCACCGGGAAGAGCCGGAACGGCGTGAAGCACGCGATGAGACTCGCGTCCACCTCAGTGCTGCCGAACGACTTCGTCAGGTGGCCGTCGTGCAGCCCTTCCGCCAGGACGAGCGCCTCGATGTCCGCCGCGGTCGCGACCGCGCGCTCGGCGAGCGCCGGGTCGAGCTCGGGCCACGATGCCGCGGCGAGCAGCCCCGCGCGGATCGGCGCAAGGCTCGATGGATGCCGCAGCGTGCCGTTCTCCTCCCACCAATCGAACGACGCACTCGCCCAGAACGTGCAGAGGTACGCCACCGTGAGCTCAGCGCCCTCGACGAACGCCTCCCGCGGACGGCCGTGCCGCCGCGCGTGCTCGTCGAGGGCCCAGAGCCACGCACCGTAGCCGTCGAGCTGGAAGTCCTGCCATACCTGGCCGGACTCCCGCCCGTCGACCGTGTACCGGGTGTGGAGGTGTTCGGTGGGCGCAACGTCCTCCACGTTGCGCCCACCCCGGGCGACCAGGTCCAGGACCTGCTCGCGTCGGTCTGTGAGGATGCGAGCGCACCAGCCGAAGAACGCTTCGGCGCTGGCGATCTCATCCACCCGGCTCATCGCATCGGCGATGAACGCCCCATCCCGGAACCATGAGTACTGGTAGGTCGGGAAGGTCGGAGACGCGAGGTACGCTCCGGTGGCCGCCTGTCCGCCGAGGATGATCTCGATGCTGCGCGAGACCAGGCGGCGATGAGTCGGGTTGTGCGTCATCCGAGCAGTGCGTTCACTTCGGTGGCGGCCTGGTCGAGCGCTTCCTGCACGGTCATCTCACCGAGGACCGCCTTCTGCAGGTAGAGCGTGATGGTGTCCTGCAGCTCCTGCTGGCGCTCGATCACCGGGGGAACCACGACGCCCTCGAGCGCGTCGAACACGGCCTGGCGGTTCTCCGGCGGGCTCTGCTCGAGGTACGGCGCGAGGAGGTCCTCGTCGAAGACCGCGGGCAGCTCCCAGTTGCCGTTGAGGCGCTGGTCGACCGTCTCGGCGGAGGAGGCGAGGAACTGCAGCCACGCTGCGGCCTCCACCGGGTGCTCCGTCGTGGACGAGGCGACCGCGGCATTCGCGAAGAAGTGCGACGCGACCTGCGTGTTGCCGGGCTCGACCTGGATGTCCCAGTCGGCCATCTCGGCGAGCGCTCCGAACATCCAGATGCCGGTGTGCCACATCGCGATCTTGCCCTGCTGGAACAGCTCGGCGTCGCCCTGCCCGCCCCTCTGCGCCTCGGACGGCATGGTCTTGCCGACCTTGTCGACGAGCCACTCGGCCGCCTCGACACCCTCCGGGCTGTTGAAGGTCGCCTCGGTCAGGTCGGCGTTGAAGAACTCGCCGCCGTTCTGCTTGAGCACCTTGTAGAACTCGAAGAACTGCACCGGCTGGTACTCGCCCCAGACGCCGGCTTCGGCGTCGGTGAGCGTCTCGGCTGCGGCCGCCTCGTCCGTCCAGGTCCAGTCCAGCGTCGGGTACTCGACCCCGGCGGCGTCGAACAGCGCCTTGTTGTAGTACAGCACGACCACCGAGAAGCTCTCGGGCAGGCCGTACTGGGTACCGTCGTAGTTGAACGCGTCGTACGCCCGCGGGAAGTAGACGGCCGGGTCGATCGCGTCGGGTGCGGCCGTCTCGAGGTCGAGCAGGGCACCGGATGCCGCGAACGAGACGAAGTTCTCGTAGTTGAGCTCGAACGTGTCGGGCGCGGTGTTGCCCGCGATCCGGGTCTGCAGTTCGGTGAAGTAGTCCTCGAACGCCGCGTTCTCGACCGAGATCGTGATGTTCGGGTTCTCGGCCTCGAACGCGTCGATGATGGCCTGGAGCTTCGCTTCGTGGTCGGCTCCGGCGGTGAAGTTGAAGTACTCGAGTTCGACCTTCTCTGTGGACTCGCCCCCGGACGCAGTGCATCCGGAGATCATCGCGACGCTGGCCGCGACCGCGAGGATGCCGACGGCAGCCTTCCGCAGTCGTGCCGTGGGTGTGGATCGGTGCATTGTGGGTTCCTCTCTCACCCGGACTCAGCCTTTGAGCCCGGACATTGCAACGCCTTGGAGGACGTAGCGCTGCGCGAATAGAAATACAGCGACGATCGGAAGGACCGAGATCGTCGCTCCCGCCAGCAGCAGGTTCCAGTCCGTGACGAAGCGACTGGAGAGGCTGGAGAGACCGAGGGGCAGCGTCATCATGTCTGGGTTGTTGATGACGATGAGGGGCCAGAGGAAGTTGTTCCACGAGCCCATGAACGAGAACACCGCGACCGTGGCGATCGCCGGCTTGGAGAGTGGGAGCAGCATCGTGAAGAAGATGCGGATGTGCCCCGCGCCATCCACGAACGCTGCTTCCTCGAGCTCCCGCGGCAGGCCCATGAACGCCTGCCGCAGCAGGAACACACCGAACGGCATGGCGACCTCGGGGATGATGAGCCCCGCATAGCTGTCGAGCAGCCCGAGGTAGCGCAGCTCGATGAACAGCGGCACGATCATCACCTGGAACGGCACCATGAGGGTGGCGAGGAACAGCACGAAGATCACGTTGCGTCCGCGGAAGTTCAGGCGGGTGAAGGCGTACGCCGCCATCGCGCTCGTGAGCACCTGCAGGAACGTGACCGAGAGCGAGACTCCGACGCTGTTGAGCACCCAGCGGCCGATCGGCACCTGCGTGAACAGGCGCTCGTAGGCTCCGGTGTCCACGGGATTCGGGATCAGGTTCGGCGGGAGCACGAACAACTGGTCGGTCGTGGTGAGCGAGGTGGAGATCATCCACACGAACGGGAACAGGAACACCACGCCGCCGGCCGCGATGATCGCGGTGCGGATCCAGACGCCGACTCGGGACTCGGTCGCCGTGTTCGTCGTCGCGGTCCGTGTCACCACCGTGCTATTCGCCATAGTGCACCCACCGTCGCTGGAACCGGAGCTGGAAGACGGTGAAGGTCAGGATGATCGCGAACAGGATCCAGCTCATCGCCGACGCCTCGCCCATCAGGCCGTACTTGAAGGCGTTCTTGACCACCTGCTCCATGACGACCGTCGTGGCGCCGGCTGGACCGCCCTCGGTCATCACCCAGACCTGGTCGAACACCTGGAAGGCGCCGATCATCGCGAGGATCATCGCGAACAGGATGGAGGGCGTCAGCAGCGGCAACGTGACGTACCGCAGCTTGTGCCACCGGTTCGCACCGTCGATCGTGGCCGCCTCGTAGAGGTGCTCCGGGATGGCCTGCAGGCCCGCGAGCAGGATGAGCATGTTGAAGCCGAGGTCCTTCCAGACCGACGCGATGATGATCGCGGGCATGGCCCAGTTGGGGTCCGTCCACCAGCCCGGTCCATCGATGCCGACGAGGCCCAGCAGGTAGTTGACGATGCCGCCCTCTGGGCTCAGCAGCCACTTCCAGAGCAGCGCGACCACGACCCAGCTCGTCACCACGGGAAGGAAGTACACGCCGCGCAAGAAGGTCGAGCCCTTGATCCTGCCGTTCAGCAGCACGGCGATGATGAGCGCGCCGATGAGCACGAGCGGCAGGTAGCCGACCATGTAGTAGACGGTGTTGCCGAGCGCCTTGTGGAACTTGGGGTCGGTGAGCACCTCGACGTAGTTGCCGATGCCGACCCAGACCGGTGGGCGAAGCAGGTTCCACTCGGTGAGGCTCACGAAGAACGAGGCGACCATCGGGAACAGCCGGAACGCGACGAGCGGCAGGAACGCCGGAAGCAGGAAGAGGGCGACGATGCCCAGTTTCTTCCAGCCGCGGTCACCGACCACGAGTGCCACCCTTGAGCGTTCCGAGGTCGGCCAGGCGCGACCGCACGAGGCGGCCCTGCTCGCCCGCGACCCCGTCCGAATCGAACGGGGTGGAGAGCACGAGGCAGGCCGCGCCCTGTGCCCAGCTCTCGTCGTTCCACGCCTCCACGGTCAGCGGCACTCCGCGACGGGTCGGCAGCAGGGCCGAGCGGAACGCCGGCTCGAAGCCGTAGGACCAGTGCGACCACGCGGCGCTGCCCTCGCCGAGCAGCACGACGATCTCGGGGTCGAAGACCTGGACCATCCCGGCGAGCACCCGTGCGAGGGTGTGCCCGGCCTCGCTGAAGACCGCCTGGGCGCGTTCGTCGCCGCCATCCGCGGCCCGCATGAGGTCGCCGATCCCAGCAGTCTCGGGGATGATGCCGCGCTCGCGGGCCCGGCGCTCGAGCGCGGCCTGCCCGACCACGGTCTCGAGGCAGCCCTCGTTGCCGCACGTGCAGCGGATGCCGTCCTCGACGACCGGCACGTGCCCGATCTCGCCCGCGCCGCCCGACGCGCCGCGCACGACGCTCCCGTCGAGCACGACGGCCGCGCCGACGCCGGTGCCGATCGTGAGGGTCATGAAGTTCTGGTGGTCGCGGCCGGTGCCGAACAGGCGCTCGGCGATCGCGAGCGCGTTGACGTTGTTCTCGACGAGGACGGGCAGTCCGAGCGTGCGACGCAGGCCGGGCCCGATCGGCACTTTGGCCCAGCCGAGCTGGTAGGAGTCGACGATGCCGGAGCCCTGGGCATCCACCGATCCCGGCACCCCTACGCCGATGCCGAGCACGGGCAGGTCGCTGCCGCTGTCGATGAAGGCGCGGAGGCGGGTCGCGAGATCCTCGAGGAGGGTCGCGCTCGAGGCGTCGAACGGCTCGTGGGCCGAGCGGATGACCGCGCCATCCAGCCCCACGTCGACGAACGCGAGGTGGTCCGGCGCGATCTTGAGACCGACCGCACGCCCGGCGGTCGTGACCAGGCCGAGGATGCGAGCCGGCCGCCCGCCCTGCGACGGCGAGTGCTCGAGCTCGACGACGAGTCCGTCGGCGATGAGGTCCCGCACGAGCTGGGTGATGAGCGCAGGGCTCACCGACAGGGTGCGAGCGAGGTCCGCCCGGGAGGCCGGCTGGGCGCCGAGCTGGGCGAGCACGGCGGAGCGATTGACGTCCGTCCCACCGCTCTGTCGACCGGGCATCGCGCATCCTTCGTTGGATCGTGGAGTCCGAACCTCGCACCATTGTCGAGTTAGTTCAGGACTAAATGAACCTTAGAAGTTAGTGCTGCATGAAGTCAAGCGTGCGCTGCGAGTTCCTCCAGCGTCCGTACTTTGGTCGCGAGGTCCGGACCCTGCGGAACCACGATCACCTCGTCAGCCCCGGTGGATGCCACGAGCGCGTCGATCCGCGCGCGTGCGCCCTCGAGGTCGCCGATCGCCTGCTGGCTGTTGCGCTCGGCGACCCACGCGGACTCGGCGTCGGACCACGGGTACGCTTCCGCCTCGGCGAGCGTCGGGATGCGCGACGGGCGCCCACCTTGCCGCATCCGCACGAACTGGAGCGAGTTCGGCAGGGTGAGCCGCTCCGCCTCCTCGTTGGTCTCGGCGACCACCGAGGCGACCGCGACCATCGAGTGCGGCTCGCGCAGCACCGCACTCGGCTCGAAGTTCTGGCGGTAGACGTCGAACGCGATCGGCGTGTTCGCACCGCCGGCGAAGTGGTGCGCGAACGCGAACGGCAGGCCGAGCATCCCGGCGAGCCTCGCGCTGAAGTCGCTCGAGCCGAGCAGCCACAGTTCGGGGCTGTCCCCGAGTCCGGGCACCGCGACCACGCGTGACCCGATGCCGTTCTCGAGTGGTTCGATCGTGCCGAACCACGCCAGCAGCTCGATGACCTGGTTGGGGAAGTCGTCGACGCTCTCCGGTCCCGCTCCCCTGCGCAACACCGACGACGTGAGCTGGTCGGTGCCGGGTGCGCGCCCCAGTCCGAGATCGATGCGATCGCCGTGGAGCGCGACGAGCGTGCCGAACTGCTCGGCGACGACCAGCGAGGAGTGGTTCGGGAGCATGACACCGCCGGAGCCGACCCGGATCGTCGACGTGGCCGCCGCGATCGCGGCGATCAGCACCGCGGGTGCGGAACTCGCGACCGCGGGCATGCCGTGATGCTCCGCCACCCAGAACCGGCGGTAGCCGAGCTGCTCGGCGTGCCTGGCGATCGTGATGGTCTGCGCGACGGCTTCGCCGTGGCTCATGCCCTCGTACACCGAGGCCAGGTCGAGCACGGAGAGCGGAGTGGTCATCCTCGGTGCAACGGCCGCGTGCCCGCGGTCATTCCTGCGGGTCGGGCTCGGTGGTCGGCTCGGCCTCGCGCCTCGGCCGCCGCACCCAGCCCAACCATGCCAGCACGATCGCCCCCGCGAGTAGTCCCCAGAACGCCGAGCCGATGCCCGCGACCGCGATCCCGGATGCCACCACGAGGAAGGTCACGATCGCCGCGATGCGGTGACGCGGCTCCTCGACCGCGTTCACCACGCTCGTCACGAGCGCCGGAATCACCGCGAGGCCGGCCACCGCGGTGACGAGGATGGATGGCGCAGCCCCGACCAACGCCGCCGCGAGCCCCGCCGCCGCCCCCAACGGCAGGTACAGCAGCCCGTTCGTGAGCGTCGCGATCCACCGCCTGGACGGGTCGGGAGACCCCTCCGGCCCCGCCATGATCGCCGCGGTGATCGCGCCGAGATTGATCGCATGTCCACCGAACAGCGCGGCACCGGCAGACCCGAGTCCCTGAGACACGAGCGCGAACCGCGGCGGCGCCTGGTAGCCGTAGGTCTGCAACACGACGAATCCGGGCACGTTCTGCCCGGCCATGGTGACGATGAACAGCGGGAGTCCGAGGCTGAGGATGGTGAGCGGGTCGAACGTCGGCGCGACGAAGGTGAGCTCCGGGGCGATCCTGGATTCGCCGATCCAGTCGGTGCCCGCGACCAGCAGGATCGCGATCACGGCCACGACCATCGCCGCGGGCACCGCCCAGCGCGGCGCGAGCCGGAACAGCACGAGCCACACGATCACGATCGGCGCTGCGTACAGGGGCAGCGTGGCCACCGCCTCGATCGGCGCGAGGCAGATCGGCAGGAGCACGCCGGCGAGCATCGCGCTCGCGAGTGGCTTGGGAATGCGGGTGATCGCCCGCCCGAGACTGCGCCAGAGGCCGCACAGCACCATGAGCGCCGCCGAGACGAGGAACGCACCCACCGCATCCGAGAACCGGATGCCGCCGGCTCCCGCCGCGAGCAGCACGGCCGCTCCCGGCGTCGACCACGCGATCGCGAGCGGGATGCGCAGCCACAGCGCTGCGACCGAGCTCACGACCGCAATCGCGAGACACACCGCGAACAGGCCGGATGCCGCCTGCTCGTCGGAGGCGCCGACCGCCCGCAGCGCGGCGAGCACGAGCACGAACGAGGTCGCGAACCCCGAGATGGCAGCGACGAACCCGGCCGAGATCGGCTGGAGGACGGAGGTGCGTTCGATGGATCCAGCCTAGAGCCGGGGCATTGGGTGTTTACGCGGACTTCTCCACGCGCGGCTGCTTGCGCGGCACGATGGTCGGCGCGGCGTTTTCGAGCACGGTGGCCTCGGTGACGATCACGCGGGCGACGTCGTCATCCGAGGGGATGTCGAACATCACCGGCGCGAGCACCTCCTCCATGATCGCCCGCAGGGCGCGAGCACCGGTCTGGCGCAGCACGGCGAGGTCGGCGATGGCGGTGAGCGCGTCATCCGTGAACTCGAGCTCGACGCCGTCGAGCTCGAACATCCGCTGGTACTGGCGCACGAGCGCGTTCTTCGGCTCGGTGAGGATCGACACGAGCGCCTCCGGGCTGTACGGGCTCACGGTCGTGACCACGGGAAGGCGGCCGATGAACTCCGGGATGAGCCCGAACTTGTGCAGGTCCTCCGGCAGCACCTCAGCGAAGAGGTTCACGTCATCGCCCTTGGTGTGCAGCGGGGCGCCGAAGCCGATCCCCTTCTTGCCCGCGCGGCTCGAGATGATGTCCTCGAGCCCGGCGAACGCGCCTGCGACGATGAACAGCACGTTCGTGGTATCCACCTGGATGAACTCCTGGTGGGGGTGCTTGCGACCACCCTGCGGCGGCACGGAGGCGACGGTGCCCTCGAGGATCTTGAGCAGCGCCTGCTGCACGCCCTCGCCCGAGACGTCGCGGGTGATCGACGGGTTCTCGGCCTTGCGGGCGATCTTGTCGATCTCGTCGATGTAGATGATGCCGGTCTCGGCGCGCTTGACGTCGTAGTCCGCGGCCTGGATGAGCTTGAGCAGGATGTTCTCGACGTCCTCGCCGACGTAGCCGGCTTCGGTGAGGGCGGTGGCATCCGCGACGGCGAACGGCACGTTGAGCCGCTTCGCGAGGGTCTGGGCGAGGTAGGTCTTGCCGCAGCCGGTGGGGCCGATCACGAGGATGTTCGACTTGGCGATCTCGACGTCGTCGATGACGGCGTCCGCGCTCATGATCGTGTTGCGGGCCCGCACGCGCTTGTAGTGGTTGTAGACCGCGACCGACAGGGCACGCTTCGCGCGGTCCTGCCCGATCACGTACTCGTCGAGGAACGCGTAGATCTCGCGGGGCTTCGGCAGGTCGAACTCGCTCGTGACCTCCTCGCCGGCTTCGGCGAGGCGCTCCTCGATGATCTCGTTGCACAACTCGACGCACTCGTCGCAGATGTAGACGCCGGGGCCGGCGATCAGCTGCTGCACCTGCTTCTGGCTCTTGCCGCAGAAGGAGCACTTGAGCAGGTCGGCGCTCTCACCGATTCGTGCCATGTGCGTTCCTCTCCCCAGTGGATACCCGCAGTCCAACTGCTTCGTCCGAGCCTAACCCGATCCGAGGACGGCACCGCCCAAGGAATGCACCGCGTTTTGAAATGGCACTTCCGGCAAATGGCGCGGTGGGGCAATCACCATGGATGCTCCGCACCGAACACTGTGAAAGCATCAAACGGACAGCCCTCTGCAGTCAGGGGCACAGTCAGGCAGGGGCGCGAGGTGGACTCGAGGTGGGCACGCGTTGGGCGCGGCACGATCGCCGCCGCCCTGGCGACCTTCGTCGCCGCGTTCTCGCACGCGATCGGCGGTGATGCTGCGCCGTCGTGGTTCGGCGTCGGTGCGTCGTTCGTGCTCTCGCTCGCCGTGTGCACCGCGCTCGCGGGCCGCTCGTTGTCGTGGGTTCGGCTCGCGGCATCCGTCGCGGTCAGCCAGGTGCTGTTCCACACCCTGTTCTCCGGGCTCGGGTCGCCGACGATGTCGCCCGAGCACGGTCACGACGCCGCCGCCCTCACCTCCACGATGCCCATGCCCATGGACGCGCACGGCGAGCGGATGATCCTCGCCCACATCATCGCCGGCATCATCACGCTCCTCGCGCTGCGGTACGGCGAGCGAGCGTTCTGGTCCCTCGCGGACTCGGCGCGGCTCGTGGTGCTGCGGCTGCTGCGTGTCGTGCTGCCGGTTGCGGTGGCGGGCGTCCGCGTCATCCTGCCTGCTGCGCGTGCCGAGGCCGCGCCGCGCACGATCCACGTTCCCTCGACGCATCGCCACCGCGGTCCTCCGCTGCAGTTCGTCTCGATCTAGACAGACCCGCTCATTCCGAGCACGGGGCATCCTGCCCCATCGAACGAACCAACTTCCGGTCGCGCCTGCGACCCTGCATCAGAGGACACCACCATGAACAAGCGCATCTCCCCGTTCGTCGCCATCGGCGCCGGCGCACTGCTCGCCATCGCAGCACCGCTGTCGGCGAGCGCCCACGTCACCGTCTCACCCGGCGCCGCAGAGCCCGGATCGTTCTCGCTCATCACCGTCAAGGTGCCGAACGAGTCCGCGACCGAGTCGACCACCAGGGTCGAGCTCACCATCCCCGAAGCCACCCCGTTCGGCTACGTGAGCTACGTGCCCGTGCCGGGATGGACCACCGAGCTCGTCACGACCACGCTCCCCGAGCCGGTCGAGACGATCTACGGCGAGATCACCGAGGCGGTCACGACCGTCATCTGGACGGCGCAGCCGGGCTCCGAGATCATCGCGGGCCAGATCCAGCTGTTCCCGCTCTCGGTCGGACCGGTGCCCGACACCGGCTCGATCGTGCTCGCCGCCGATCAGACCTACAGCGACGGCTCGGTCGTGAGCTGGAGCGACGAGGGCGAGGAGGGCGAGCACCCGGCCCCCGTGCTCTTCATCAACGACGCCCCGATCGCGGACGAGCACGATGGCGCCGCAGAGGATGACGCCACTGCGCCCAACGCGGATGGGGTGTCGCTGACCTCGGAGGTCACCTCGGGTGGCTCGCAGCCCGACGTGCTCGCCCGCGTGCTCGGCATCGCCGGCCTCGTGGTCGGTATCGTCGGAGTCGTGTTCGGTCTCACGTCGCGTCGCAAGGCAGGCCAGGCGTAATGTTCCGCATCTCCAAGGTCGCGGCGCTCGCCGCCGCGGTCGCCGTCGCGGGGGCGGTGGTGCTCGGCACCGCTGCCCCCGCGCAGGCGCACAACTACCTCGTGCAGCTCGACGCCGACAGCGGGTGAGCTCGTCACGTCGCTGCCCGCGACCTTCTCGGTCACGACCAACGAGCCGCTGCTCGACCTGAGCGGTGACGGCGCCGGCTTCGCCCTCCAGGTCACGGATGCCGCTGGCACGTTCTACGGCGACGGCTGCATGACCGTGTTCGGTTCGACGCTCTCCACGCCCGCGGCGATGGGAGCCGCCGGCACCTACCGTGTGGTGTGGCAGGTCGTCTCGGAGGACGGCCACACGGTCTCCGACGAGTACACCTTCGAGTGGTCACCGGGACCGGGCTTCGAGCCCTCGACCGGCCAGGCCGCTCCCCCGGTGTGCGGTGCGGCCGTGCCCGAGGAGACGACGACGCCGACCGCCGAACCCACGACCGAGCCCTCGGGTGACGCGACGGCCACCCCGATCGCGGCCCCCGAGCACGCGAACGCGAACCTGACCGATGTGCTGTGGATCGGCGGCGCGATCCTCGCGGTGCTGGTCGCGGCCGCGGTCACCCTCGTGATCGTCGCTCGTCGGAGGAACAGCAGCTTCGGACCCGGCGGCCAGGACTAGGCACCCGCAACAAACGGAACGAGGCCCGCACGATGATTCGTGCGGGCCTCGTTATCGTGGTCGAACTACTTCGTGAGCGCGGGCGCCCCGAGGTTCTTGCGCGAGCTGAGCACCTGGTCGATGAGTCCGTACTCGACGGCCTCCTCGGCGCTCAGGATCTTGTCGCGCTCGATGTCCTTGTTCACCTGCTCCGGCGTGCGGTTGGAGTGCAGGGCCAGGGTCTCCTCGAGCCACGTGCGCATGCGCAGCACCTCGACGGCCTGGATCTCGATGTCCGACGCCTGCCCGCGACCGGCCTCGCCGATCGCCGGCTGGTGGATGAGGATGCGCGCGTTCGGCAGTGCGAGCCGCATGCCCTTCGTGCCACCGGCCGTGATCACGGCGGCAGCGGACGCCGCCTGGCCGAGCACGACGGTCTGGATCTTCGGACGGATGTACTGCATCGTGTCGTAGATCGCCGTCATGGCCGTGAACGAGCCACCGGGCGAGTTGATGTACATCACGATGTCGCGGTCGGGGTCCTGCGACTCGAGCACGAGCAGCTGGGCCATCACGTCGTCGGCGGATGCGTCATCCACCTGCACACCGAGGAAGATGATGCGGTCCTCGAAGAGCTTGGCGTACGGGTCCTGGCGCTTGTAGCCGTAGGCCGTGCGCTCCTCGAACGACGGGAGGATGTATCGGCTGTTCGGCATGGCAAGGTTGCCGGCCGAAGCGAACGTTGGCGTTTCCATCGGGTTCTCTTCCTTACTTCTTCGACTCGCCGGCGGTGACCTCGGCCACGTCGATCGCGGTCTCGCGGATGTGGTCGACGAAGCCGTACTCGAGCGCCTCCTGGGCATTGAACCAGCGGTCCCGGTCACCGTCCTCGGTGACCTGCTCGAAGCTCTTGCCGGTCTGCTGCGCCGTGATCTCGGCGAGGCGCTTCTTCATGTCGAGGATGAGCTGCGCCTGCGTCTGGATGTCGGACGACGTACCACCGAATCCACCGTGCGGCTGGTGCAGCAGCACGCGGGCGTTCGGCGTGATGAATCGCTTGCCCTTGGTGCCCGCGGTCAGCAGCAGCTGTCCCATGGATGCCGCCATGCCGATGCCCACCGTGACGATGTCGTTCGGCACGAACTGCATGGTGTCGTAGATCGCCATACCGGCCGTGATGGATCCACCGGGCGAGTTGATGTACAGCGAGATGTCCCGCTTCGAGTCCTCGGCCGCGAGCAGCAGCAGCTTCGCCGCGATCTCGTTGGCGTTCTCGTCGCGCACCTCCGACCCGAGCCAGATGATGCGGTCCTTCAGCAGTCGGTCAAAAACGGATGAGACCAGTGCCGGTTCGGCCATGGTGGATGCTCCTTCAGTTGTCGCTTCGGAGACGAATCTATCCGAGCGCGGCGACCCGTTCTGCCGTGTTCGCCGTGGGCAGAGCGCGGCGTGCCGCGCGGCGCCCACGGCGACGGACTAGCGCTGCGCCGTGGGCAGAGCGCGGCGTGCCGCTTCGAACACGATCATCGTGAGCAGAACCAGCGTCACCGTCACCAGCGTCCGCTGGATGAGCCCGGACACCCCGGTGTTGTCGCCTGCGCTGTACGGGTCGAACGTCGCCATGAACAGGGCGAACAGGCCCATCGTCACGACGCCGCCCACCACCATCGTCACCCCGAGCGCGCGGCGCTCACGCCACCAGCCGACGCCGAGCAGCACCAGCCCGACCGCCGGCACTGGGATCGCGAGCAGGAACCCGACGAGGTGCAGCATGACCGACTCGAGCGTGAAGATGCCGTCGACGATCATCCCGATGCCGAGGAACGACACGAGGATCAGGCCGACGCTGCGCAGTCGGCTGCCGCGCACCGCGGGAAGGGTGGCAAGCAGTCCGGTGGTGATGAGCACGCCGCTCGCGATGAACGCCGTGTTCATCCATGGCGCCGTAACGCCCAAGCCGAGCCCGCTGATCGGCTGGCTGATGGGCGAGTACTCGTCGATCACGAGATCGAACAGCTGGTAACCGGGGCTGATCGCGCCGAGCACGATCCAGGCGACCGTGAACAGCACCGCGCCGATGGGCGTGGCGAGGCGAAGGGATGCGAAGCGATTCATCGGAGTATCCTTGAGGAAGTGGAGACTCTCAGATTTAGAGTCTCTCAGTATCTGAGAGGATATTCGCATGGCATCCCCCGCGTCAAATCGTCATGCCGCCATCGAGCGGCAGACCGCGGCGATGCGCGATCACGTCGCGTCGTCGATGCTGTTGCAGGATGCGATCGCGCGGGCCGGCGGACTCGGCGGGTCCGACCTGCAGGTCGTCGGCATCCTCATGAGCCAGGGAGCGATGACTCCAGGGACACTCGCTCGGGCGACCGGACTCGGAACCGGTGGCGCGATCACGTCAACGGTCGACCGGCTCGAGCGCGAGGGGTACGTGCGCCGCGATCGTGACCCGGACGATCGTCGTCGCGTGCTCGTGAGTGCCGTGCAGGAGCGCGTCATGGAGCGGGTGGGTCCGATCTACGCCCGGGTCACCGATCGCTGGACTGCCTACCTCGAAACGCTCGACGACCAACAACTCGCCCTTGCGAGCGAACTCTTCGAGCGCGCCGATGAGGTCAACAGGGTGGAACTGGACCTGCTGGGCGGCGATCAGAGCGCGCGGGCGTAGGCCTCGCGGGCGGCGGTCGCCGCATCCATCGGCCATTCCATGTCCGGCTTGTGGATGCGCAGGCTGACGATCCCGTGCAGTGCGGTCCACAGGCGCTGTGTCGGCACCTCCCCGATGCGAGCCGCGATCGTCCGGATCATCTCGGCGCCGGCCGGGTCGTGGGCGTCGTGCTCGACGCCGAGTTCGTCCGCGGACTCGAAGAGCAGCTGGTACCCGCCGGGATGCGACATCCCCCACGTCACGTACGCCACAGCCATCTCGGCGAGCTCGGGCCCGGCAGCGGACATCGCGCCGTTGAGGGACTCGATCTGCGACGCGAGCACGGCGCGGATCAGCGCCTGCACCGAGTCGAAGTGCAGGTACACCGCTGCCGGTGACACGTCGCACGCACGGGCCACCGCGCGCAGCGACGGCAGCGCGACCCGCTGCGGGTCGGTGAGCAACTGCCCCGCGGCGGCCACGAGCTGCGCACGCAACTGATCACCGGACCCGCGCGCGTTCTGGGCTCGATTCGTAGTTTGGGTTGACACCTGTTCACCCTACAAGGTAAACAGGTGTTCATCCAATCTTCGAAAGGCACATCATGACGATCGACTACCGCGGGACGACCGCCCTCATCACCGGTGCGAGCTCGGGCCTCGGCGCCGAGTTCGCGCGCCAACTCGCCGCTCGCGGAGCCGACCTCATCCTCGTTGCCCGACGCGCCGACCGCCTCGAAGCGCTCGCCGCCGAGCTTCGCGCAAGCGCTTCCGTCGCGGTCGAGGTCATCCCCGCAGACCTCGGCAAGCCCGGCGCCGGCACGGCCCTCGCCGCCGAGGTCGCCAAGCGCGGGCTGAGCGTCCATACCCTCGTGAACAACGCGGGCTTCGGCACCTACGGCCCGCTGCAGGACCAGGATGCCGCACGCATCACCGAGGAGATCGACCTCAACGTGGGCACGCTCGTGGACCTGACCCGCGCGCTCTACCCGCAACTGCTCGAGCACGGCAACGGCGCGCTCATCAACCTCGCGAGCACCGGCGCCTACCAGCCCGTACCGAACATGGCGGTCTACGGCGCCACCAAGGCGTTCGTCCTCAGCTTCACCGAGGCGCTGTGGTACGAGGCGAAGGGTTCGGGCCTGCGCGTGCTCGCACTCTCCCCCGGCGCGACCGCGACCGAGTTCTTCGACGTCGTCGGCGACCAGGCCCAGGTCGGCCCGAACCGCCAGCCCGTCGCCGAGGTGGTCGCGCTCGCCCTCAAGCGCGTCGACAACCCGAAGGCCGGTCCGAGTGTCGTCTCGGGCGCGCGCAATGCGTTCACCGCGAGCGCCACTGGGCTGCTCTCGCGCAAGGCGCTCACGAACGTCGCGGGTCGGGTCACCGCGGGGCGGATGCAGCCGCGCGGCGCCTGACTCCCGCTACCCTGACTCGCATGACCGACGACTGGCAGCAGCGCATCGACGCCGTCTGGGCATCCGCAGACCAGCACACCGACGCGGAGGTGCTCGCCGCGATCGACGCCCTCGTCGCCGAACGGCCGGTGGATGACCCGGTCGCCCAGTTCGAGGCGGCCGGTGCACGCGACTCCGCGGGCCTCGAGTCCGAGGCCGAACCGCTCTACCGGCGCGCCCTGGACCTCGGGCTCGAGGAGCCCTTCCGCGGACAGTGCGTCATCCAGCTCGCGAGCACGCTGCGCAACCTCGGCCGGGTGGATGAGGCGATCGCGCTGCTGCAGGACACGTTCGCGAGCGACGACGGGCATCCACTCGCCGACTCCGCGGCCGCGTTCATGGCGCTGTGCCTCGCCACGAAGGGCGACGAGCGCCAGGCACTCGCGATGGCGCTCGTGACGCTCGCGCCCCACCTGCCGCGCTACACGCGCTCGGTGCAGGCGTACGCGATCGAGCGGCTCCGTGTGCACTCGGGTCCCGCACCTTGGCCGTTCTTTCGCACATTCGGCGCGGGAAACGCCGCGCGAAGCACCGGACGACTGACGGCGCCGCCCGGGCGACGCCGTCGAGTTCGTGCGAGTGCGACCTACTTGTGGTCGTGCCCGTAGTGCTCGTGGCCCGGCTTGCGGCCGTGGCCGTCCTTCGCGCCGCCGACGTTGCCGTGGTCGTCCGAGCCGCCGCCGACGTCCTCGGCGCTGATCTCGCCGGAGGTGTCGGTGCCGTCACCGAGCACGGTGGCGGTGAAGGCCGTGACATCCACTGCCTTGCCGGCCTGGTCGACGACCTTGGCCTTCGAGAGCACCGTCGCGAGCGCCTTGGAGCGGGCGACCTCGGCGATCATCGCGGGGATCTGGCCGCTCTTGTCGAGGGTCTGGATGAACTCGCCGGGCTCCATGCCGTACTGGGCGGCACCCTGCACGAGGTAGCGGGTGAGCTCGTCCTGGCTGACCTTGATCTCCTCGGCCTCGACGATCGAGTCGAGCAGGATCTGCGAGCGGAAGGTCTTCTCGCTCGACACGACGACCTCGGCACGGTGCACGTCGTCGTCGAGGCGGTTCTCGTTCTCGAGGTGGCGGTGCACCTCGTCCTCGACCAGCTTCGGCGGCACCGGGATGTCGACCGACTTCACGAGCTCGTCGACGATCTGGTCGCGCGCCTGGGCGCCCTGGCCGAAGACCTTCGAGCGGCCGACCTGCTCCTTGATGTCGTCCTTGAGCTCCTTGATGGTGTCGAACTGGCTCGCGACCTGCGCGAAGTCGTCGTCGGCCTCCGGCAGCTCGCGCTCCTTGACCGACTCGACCGTGACCGTGATGAGGGCGGTCTCGCCCTCGTGGTCGCCGCCGAGCAGCACGGAGTCGAACGTCGTGGTCTCGCCAGCGGTCAGCGTGTCGAGCGCGTCGTCGATGCCGTCGATCAGCTCGCCCGAGCCGAGCTCGTACGAGATCGAGTTCGCGGTGTCCACCACGTTGTCGCCGATCTTGGCCTCGAGGTCGATCTGCACGAAGTCGCCCTTCTTGGCCGGGCGGTCGACGGTGACGAGCGTGCCGAAGCGCGAGCGCAGGGCATCCAGCTCGTCCTTGATGTCGTCGGCGGTGACCTCGGCGTTGTCGACCGTGAGCTTGAGGCCGTCGTACTTGGGCAGGTCGAACTCCGGACGAACGTCGACCTCGACCGAGAGCACGAGGTCGCCGGAGAAGTCCTTCTCGTTCGGCCACTCGGCGATGTCCGCCTCCGGACGACCGATCGCGCGCACCTTCTCGTCACGCACCGCCTGGCGGTAGAACTTGTCGAGGCCGTCGCTCACCGCGTGGTTGAGCACCTCTGCACGGCCGACGCGCTGGTCGATGAGCTGCGGCGGCACCTTGCCCTTGCGGAACCCGGGGATGTTGACCTGCGAGCCGATGTGCTCGTACGCGTGGTCGATGGAGGGCTTGAGCTCTTCTGGCGTCACGGAGATGCTCAGCTTCACGCGGGTGGGGCTCAGCTTCTCGATGGTGGTCTTCACGGTGCTTGTCTCCTGAGTGTGGATGCTTCGGGCCAACGGTCGGGGCGACAGGATTTGAACCTGCGGCCTCTCGGTCCCAAACCGAGTGCTCTACCAAGCTGAGCTACGCCCCGGAGCGCCAACGGACGAGTCCGAGGCGCCACTGTGCCTTTGAGCAAAATGGCCTCGGCAAGTCTAGTCGCGCCGAATCCGGGGAATCTGCGCATGCCCTACAATTGCTGACGCGCTGGGAGCGAACGCTCACGCCGCGGGGATGTAGCTCAATGGTAGAGCGCTAGTCTTCCAAACTCGATACGCGGGTTCGATTCCCGTCATCCCCTCGAAAACAGTTGAAGTGCTCGCCCGACTGGGCGGGCATTTCGCGTTCTTGAGGGGCGGACGGAAGTGGTGCCGTTTTCAGCACCGCTGCTGCTACTGCGCGGCACGTTTCGGAGTCAGGTGTCGTCGCGCACTGCCAACGGGCAACCTAGAACTCGTCGAGCGCGAGCTGCTGCTCACGAGAGTCCTCGGCGATGGAGGTAAGGACGTAGCTGCGTCTCGCTGAGCCTCGGGACCCTGGCGGAAATTTACTGACAACGGTGAACTTAGCCTTGGCGGAGTGGCCACTCGCGCTGAGCTTCGCAACGTCGTCCAGCAGCTCTTGTTGGACTACGGACGCTTCAATAGGTGGGACAGTCGTCGACACGAACCACATCGTGCCAAGCGATCGGCGTTGACCGTCGACGACACCACTCAAAATCACCTCCGACGTCTCGGAATCTCTACTGTCTAAGGCTTCGAGGAGATGACGCGCCCCTGCCTCGTCAATCTTGACCTCGACGGGTGACTCCGTTGGTCGCCGCAACACTCCCGCGACTTCCCATTTCGAAGCCGCGACGGCCGTTGCTACCCTGCGAATGCCGGGTCTCGCCTTGACAGGCAGGGCCGTCAAGAGCCCCTCGATTACGTTCGACTCGCCTTGCGAATCATCACCTGCGCGAGCCAGAAGAGTCGCAACCACACGGAGCGAATTCGAGTCTTGAGTCTCAGTCCTCGCATCTTCGATGTGACCCTCAAGTTCCGGAGGTGCCGCAGCACTCAGGATCACGCGCACGGAGCCTGGCGCGGGTGCGGAGACGAGCAGTCCCGGCGACATTCGCTGACGTCCGACGGCAACCTTTGTAATCTCCTTCACCGCGTCTGCAAGCCCACGAATGAGGTTGGAGAAATCCGCTGCGTCTGCCTTGTGGTCCGCTATCGAGACGCCCTCAAGGTGAAGATCAAGCTCGGCCTGGAAGTGGTTCCGGAGTTCGAAAAGAACCATCGCGAGCTCGAGGGTCTGCTCAGCGGACGCCTCAAGCGATCGCCGTGCCATTCGAGCCGCGAAGGTCTCTCCCGCGGCTGCCCGCCACGCTGACCTGAATTCCTGTTCGAGTGGCATTACAACACCACCTCAAGAAACCCTTTGGACAGGGATGTGATTGCGGACCCATCGGCACCCTTCACCCGAGACCACTGCTTCATCCAAAAAGCCGCGTCGCCGGAGCCGACGTAACCGCGAACTGTCAGGAAGCCGTCTACTAGCCCACTCATGGGTTGAATACGCGGCCGGCCTGGGCTCGCAGGAACTGTGAGCAGCCGATCAAGCTGCGCCTGCTCTTCAATGCTGAGCGCGTTCAAAACGTTTTCCTTGCACAGAATCATTACATCGACATCTGACGGAGCAGCCCAGGGCTTGTGCGTCACAAATCCGCCATTGATCCAGTAGCGAGAGTTGGGGAGGAGTTGGTCGACCAAGGCCAGCCAAGTCCGCAGTGCTTGGAAGACGATTACGCGACGCTGGTCGTATGGTGCGGTGGTTACGAAGTACGCCTCGATCTCCGCAAGAGTCGCGCGGTGCCGACCCGGAGGCAAGAGCGCCTCCACACCTTGAACTTGCGGTATTGCCATGGACGATCCTGTCTTCGTTGAGCAAACCGTAGCGTAACCGAGGGAGATTCGGGTCGGGACGATGGTGTCGTCAGGCGCTCAACTCCTTCGCCGCGATCGCGAAGATCTCGGCGCCGTACGGGATCGGCAGCAGGTGATCCTCGCCCTCGACGGGGTGCCAGACCGTGCCCGGCATCCGCTCGGCGAGCTCCTGGTTGATCGGGAACGGCACGAGGTGGTCCTCGGTGCCCTGCCAGAGGTGCACCGGCCGCTCGATCTTGGTGACGTCGAACGCCCACTTGCGGAAGAGCAGCTCGGAGTCCTCGACGAGCGCGTCCGCGCCCTGGGCGAAGCACTCCGCGGAGGCGGCGCCGAAGGCCTCGGCGATCGCGGGATCGGCGAGCAGCGCGGCATCCTTCGCGTTCAGGGTCTTGGCCACGGTCTTCACGTACGACGACGTGAAGTGCACGGCGTCGAGTTCGATGAGCGAGTACATCCAGTGGAACAGCATCGTGTGGTGGATGGCGAGCTGGCCGCCGAGCGCGTCGGCCTTGTCGAGGTACTTCGCGGCGGAGTCGTCGCCGAACGCCCCGTAGGCGGCGCCCGCGATGTCGGAGACGTGCCGCAGCCGATCGGGGTCGAGGTAGGCGGCTGCGGCGAGCGCCCACGGTCCGCCCTCCGACCAGCCCGTCACGCCGAACTGGTTCGCGCCGAGCGCGTCGGCGATGGCGATGAGGTCGTGGGCCCAGCCCTCGTAGCTACGGCCCGGCTGCGGTGTCGACTGGCCGAAGCCCGGCCGGTCGACCGAGACCAGGCGCAGCCCGGCGCCGACGGCCGCGTCGGCGAACAGGCGTCCCTCGAGCCGGCTGCTCGGACCGCCGTGGTTGTGGATGACGAGCGGTGACGACGGATTCCCGAACTCGAGGTACGCGAGCTCGCGCCCGTCGGGCGTCGTGATCTTCTTCGTCTCGGCGGCCGGGAGCATCGTCATGCCCGAAGGGTACCGAATCGGTTTCGGCCCCGATAGGTCCGCTCAGCTCGAGTAACCGCGCCCGCCGAACAGCGTCGGCCCCGACCCCTCGACGATGATGCCGCGCTTGTACCAGGGCCGGGTCGGGTCGTAGCGGATCGGCACGGTGTCGCCCGGCGCGTATCCGCCACCGGTGCGCCCGACCCGCACGAACCGCTCGACGCCCTGCTGGTCGGTGAACTTCAGGGTGAGCCGCTGCCGGGTCACGTAGTTGACCATGCCCGACACCGGAGCGCTCATCACCGTCGCCGTGGTGTCGACTCCGATCTCGAGCGTGCGCTTGATGGCGGCCTCCCGCATGAGGTAGAGCACCACCAGCAGGATCGCGACGACGTAGGTCGCCGGCGCGACGAACAGGGTGAACGCGTCCCACTCGGTGGGGTCGGCCAGCCCGATGACCCAGAAGAGGCCGCCGATGTACGCGAGCATGAACGCGGCCAAGATGTACGGGCTCCGCTGCGACGGCACGAACATCGCCGCGAGCCCGACGACGACCCACACGAGCACGTACACGAGGATGTAGCCGAAGTCCGGCGGCAGGATCCCGAGCCACACGAACAGGGCGAGCCCTGGCGCGAGGAACTGCACCGCGACCGCCGCGACCATGGTCGCCGGCTTGATGCGGACCAGGATGCTGCGATCCCGTTCATCCGGATTGATCGTCGACATGCCGCCGACTCTAGAGCAGAGGCGTCAGGCCGCGCGCTGGTAGCCGATGCGGCCGTTGACCACGGCGCCTGGAGGCACCACGGTGTCCTCACCGAGCTTCGTGCCGTTCGCGATCTTCGCGGCGGCGCCGATGCGGGTGTGCGAGCCGACGCGCACGGCGGAGCCGAGCACGGCGTCCGTTCCGATGCGCACTGCCGCGCCGATCCTGGTCCCTGCGCCGACGATCGCGTTTCGATCGACCCAGCTGCCGGGTCCGATGGTCACGGCGCGCGCCACCTCGGCGCCCTCCTCGACGTACGCGGACGCGTCGATGAACGCCGACGGGTCGACGATCGCACCGGCCGCCACACGGCCACGTCCGTTCAGGTGCTTGCGGTAGCGGGTCACGCTGCCGTCCTCATTCTCGAAGTCCTCGAAAACCTTGCTTGCCACGGGTTGTACCTCCACCACACCAAACACCGGACATGCCTCGTGCATTCCTCCAACGGGCCCGACTTTGCTGGCAATCGGTGGAATTCCGTCCGTGCCACGATGGAGACGGTGAGATCGACGGCCGAGCGCTACCGCTGGTACCGCGATGTGCGAGTTCCGCGGGGTCGTCAGAGATCTACGTCGACTGGGCGGCCGGGATCGCCGATGACGCCGAGATGCTCGCGCTCATCGACCGCCTGCCGGTCGCGCAAGCGGCAGTCGCAACCTCGTCTTCGCCGCCGCACGATTCGTCGGCGCTCCCGCTGCGCCCTACGCGGACGCTGCGGCCGTGGCTGCTCGCGCATTGGGACGAGGTCGAGGCGATCGCGCTCGTGCGCGCGACGCAGACCAACGAAGCGGCGAGGTGCGCGACGCTGCTGCCGTTGCTCACGCGCGATCGACGGGCCGATCGCGCTGCTCGAGGTCGGCGCATCCGGCGGCGCATGCCTGCTGCCCGACCGCTACGCGTACGAGTACGTCACGGCCGACGGCGACGTGCAGTACCTGAACCCCGATCGACGGCCCGAGCGCCGTGCACCTGCGGTGCGACATCGATCCGGCGAGTGCGGTGCCGACCAGGATGCCGCGGACGTCGTGTGGCGCGCCGGCATCGACCTGAATCCGCTCTCGTACGCGAACCCGGACGATGTGGAGTGGTTGCGGGTGCTGGTGTGGCCGGAGCACGCGGAGCGGCGCGCGCGGCTCGGCGGCCGTGGCATCCATCGTCCGTGCGGATCCGCCGCGGATCGTGCGCGGCGACGCGCTCGAGCTGCTGCCGTCGGTCGCGGCCGAAGCACCGGCGGATGCGACGCTCGTCGTGTTCCACAGCGCGGTGCTCCCGTACTTCCCGGCGAGGATCGCGAGCGGTTCGTCGCCACCGTCGAGGCGCTCGATGCGACGTGGATCGAGCAACGAGGGCGCGGGCCTGCTGCCGCTGGTGCGACGCCCAGCTCGACCCGGCGATCGTGATCGGCGCGCAGTTCATCCTCGCCCGGATCGGGGCGCCGGTCGCGCTGGCCGGCGGCCACGGCCAGGCTACGCGCAGCTCTGACGCCCTAGGCGCGGATCGCCGCCGCGATGATCTCTCGCGGCCGCTTCGCCTCGGGGATCGGCAGGACGGGAAAGTTGTGGATCATCCCGGGCGCCTCGTGGTAGTCGAGCGCGAGACCCGCTGCGGCGGCGAGGGGCACGAACTTCGTCGCATCCGCGTTCAGGATGTCGCGGGTGCCGCTGAACATCGTCACCGGCCCGAGCCCTGCGAGCGACCCGAACATCGGGCTCACGAGCGGGTCGTGCGGGTCGAGCTCATCGCGCCACAGCACGCCCGCGGCGTGGGTGCCGGGGATCGCGAGCCACGGGTCGCTCGGTGCGATCTCGGCCAGGCGGGGATCCTCTCCGCTGATGTCCAGCCACGGCGAGAGCAGCACCGTGGCGTGCAGCGGCGGGATGCCGCGATCCCGAAGCACCTGCGCAACGACGAGCGCCATGCCGCCACCCGCCGAGTCGCCGATCACACTCGTGCGGTCTGCCCCGACCTCACCCACCAACTCGGCCGCGAGATCGACGACCAGCGGCATCACCGTCGCGGCGTTGGACACCGGGGCCAGCGGGAAGATCGGCACCGTGATCGTCGTGCCCGACGCCTCGGCGAGGTGGGCGATGAGCGTCCAGTGGAACGGGTCGATCTCGTAGACGTAGCATCCGCCGTGCAGGAACAGTGCTCGGGCGCCGGTGGCGCCGGACCTCGGCGTGACGTCGAAGACCGGCCAGTCATGGAACGTCCGGGCCGCGATGTGCACGCGCTTGGCGACGGACTTCGATGGCGCGAACGGCTTCGGCTTCTCGTTGACCTTCGCGACCTTCGCGAGCGTGCGCTCCGCGCTGGAGAATTCGCGCTTCGACCCACGGAGGGTGATCGCGAGGACCGCGAGCCGGCTCAGCAGGCTCGGCATCAGTGCCTGGTCGGCAATCGGGCCTAGCCGTCGATCCGCTTCATCACGTGGAACGGCACAGCCAGACCAGCGGACGTGACGAAGATGCCCGCGATGAAGAGCACGATGCGCGGATCGAACCCGAACGGCAGCAGGAAGCCGAGCGGCTCGAACGAGTACCCCATGATCACGATGCCGCCGACGAAGAGGACCATGCCGACGAGGAAGCCGATGATGTGCACGGGCCAAGTGTATCCATCTGGCCGTGTTCATGACCCAGCCCGATACTCTGTTCGCAGCCCAAGGGGAGGCCAGATCCAATGACGGAACCCGAGTCCTATCGTCCGTATGTCGGAACGGTGCACTTTCCGCGAACCACCACCGACCTGACGTCGACCACGCAGTGCCCGGCGTGCTTCACGCCGTTGCGCAGCACGGTGTGCTCCTCGTGCGGGCTCGACCTCAACCATCCGGCCGCAGCGGAGCTCGCAACCCTGTCGGCCGGTGTCGCCGCCGACCTCGAGCGCCGCCTCGACCTGATCGGCAGGATGCGGTACGAGACCGCCCAGCGCGCCGCCCAGGTGGCCGCGCCGAGCGCTGCCGCCGCGGCCGCCGCTCCCGCCGCCGCGACCATCCCGGCTCCCCCGGCGGCTCCCGCCTTCGCGAGTCCGGTGTCCCCGGTCGTCCCGCCGGTCGCGCCGGCGGCCGCTTGCAGCACCCCCGCCGCCGGTCGCACCGGCGGCCGCTGCCCCACGTCGGCACCTCGGCGTGCAGGTCATCCTGCTCATCGTCGGGGTCTCGCTGCTGGGTGTCGGTGCGATCGCGTTCCTCGTCTACGCGTTCATCAACTTCGGCATCGAGGTGCGCAGCCTCATCATCGGCGGCGTCACCATCGCGGCGTTCGTGTCGGCATCGCTGCTGCGCTGGCGCAAGCTGTTCGCCTCGGCGGAGGCGCTCGCGGCGCTCGCCGTCGTGCTCGTGTACCTCGATGCGTGGGCGATCCGCGCGAATGACTTCTTCGGCGCCGCGAATGCGAATGCGCAGGTCTACTGGGGCGTCGTGCTCCTCGTCTCGGCTGTCGGATTCATCGTCTGGCACCGCGCCACCGGTCTTCGCGTGGCGAGCATTGCGGGCTTCTCGGCCGTCGCCCCAGGGGTCGCGTTCCTCGCGGCGGGCGCAGGACGGGGAGCTCGAGTCATCCACCATCACTTGGCTCGGCTTCGTCGGACTCGCGGTCGGCGCGCTCGTGCACGCCCTCGCGCCCGTCTTCGCAAAGGGCCGGCGCATCGAGCGGTACGTGCCGCTCGGCTTCGGAGTCGTCGGCCTCGTGGGTGCGACCATCGCGTTCCCGTTCACCGAGGAGACGTCCGACTGGTTCCCGTTCGCCGCCGGCCTCATCGTCGCCGCGGTCGCGCTCGGCCACCTCGTCGTGCTGCTGCGCTCGGCGACGCCGCCCGTTGTTCGGCCGCACTGCGTTCGCGAGAATCGTGGGCGGGATCGGGGCGGCCTCGGCGGCCTCCGCGCTGCTGGTCACCGCGTGGCGCACCGACAACCCCGACTTCCCGCTGATCGCTCCACCGCTCGCGGCCGCCGCGCTCGCCCTCGTGCTCGAGTGGCTCGTTCGCCGAGTCCCGGCGGCGGGGGCGACCGTCGTCGCCGCCTGGACCGCGGCTGCCGTCGGCGCCGCAGCGCTCGTGCCCGCCCTCGTCACGGCGCTCGGACAGCTCGCCCGCGTGCTCGCCGCCGCCGTCACACGCACGCCGACCGCCCCCGAGGCGCTGGCCGACGGCCGGTACGCGGCGATCATCGCCATCGCCGCCGTCACGGCGCTGGCGGCGGGCGCGTGGGCATTGACCGGACGGCTCGTTCCGCGAGCGGTGCCGATCGCGGCATCCATCGCGGTGGCGGCGATCCTCGGCGTCGCCCTGCTGCCGGTGCCGTGGGGCGTCATGGTGGGGTGGTTCGCCATCGCGGCGGCGGCGATCGTCGCCCTCATCCTCACCAAGCGGGCCGAGGTGACGGTGCGACTCGGCCTGCGCGTGGTGCTCGCGCTCGCCTTCGGCGTCAGCCTGCTGTTCGGCTGGCTCGCCGGATGGGCCGGCTGGGGCAACGACCAGCCGACCTGGCAGGTCGCCGCGATCGTCACCGTCGCACTGCTGCTCGTCGCGCGCCTCGCCATCGTCGACCTCGCCGGCCGCGCCTGGCTGCTCGCGGCCGCCGTCGGCGTCGGCACCATCGGGGTGGCGGCGCTCGGCCTCGACCTGGGTGACTGGATCGACGCCGCGCACTTCATGACCGCACTGGGTGTCGTGGTGCTCGTGCTCACGGCGCTCCTCGGCCGTTGGCTGACGGAGTCCGACCGCCGCGCAGCGTTCTGGACCGCACTGCCGGTGGCGATCCTCTCCGCGTTCGTGGGGTGGGTCGCGCTGGGCCCGTTCGTCGTCGACGACGGGCTGTTCGCCGAGCCGGGCGTGAGCCTCGTGCTCGCCCTCGCGCTCACCGCGGCGCTGCTGCTCTGGGCGGCACTGCCCGTCGACGCGTGACCTCCCGGCCGAGCGCGTCGTCGCGGGTGTGCTCGTCGGACCGTCGGTCGGCTGGATCACGGACTCGTTCACGCGCCTCGTGCTCGACGAGACGTTCCTCGCGGGCGTCGCTCCGGTCACCTCGATGCTGCTCGTGTCGGCCGGTGCGCTGCTGGTCTCGCTGTTCCGTCCGGCGAAGCGGGTGCCGCTCGAGATCGGCGCGGCCTTCATGGGCTTCGTCGCGATCGTGGCGAGCACGATGGTGCGGTCGGAGTACACCTGGCTCGTGCTCGTCCTGGCCGGCGTGGCGACCCTGGTGATCGCGATCTCGAAGGACGGCCTGTTCACCGCTCCCGGACTCCGCAAGCACCTCGGCTGGGTCGCCCTGGGGCTCGCCACCCTCGGACTCTGGTGGCGGCTGCGGGATGACGCGGTCACCGACCTCGAACCGTACGTGCTCCCCCTCGCGGGCGCCCTCCTCATCGTGGGACTGCTCGCGTGGCGGGCATCCCTCGCCCGCACGCCGGAGGGTGACGAGCCCGTGGGGCGGCCGAGCCCGGCCGCCGCGGGGCTGCTCCTCGCGGGGTTGCTCACGGGAATCCTGCCGCTCGCCGCAGCGGGTGTCTCGGGCGACATCCTTCGTCCCATCGTCGTCGTGTCGATCTCGGCCGTGCTGCTGCTGGTCGGCAGCTTCGTGCGCGCGGCGGCGCCGACGCGCTGGTTCCTCGATGCGATCGCGCTCGCGGGTGGTGTGGGCGTCGTCGTCGGCGCATTCGGTCGAGCCCTCGGCATGGCGACTCGCGGCGAGCTCGCCGATCCGGCGCTCGACACGTGGGTGCTGGTCGCCGCCGTCGTGCTGGTGGCCGCGGCGTTCGGGCAGGCGCTGCCGCGAACCGACGACGCCGCCGGCTTCCGCAGCATCGGCAGTCAGGCGCTGGGGATCGTCGGGCTCGGCGGCATCCTGCTGGTCGAGTGCGTCGCCATGCGCGACGAGACCCTCGGCGACCTTCGGGCGATCCTGCTCGTGGTGCTGTTCGCGGCGATCCACCTGCTCGCGCGGGCCGTCGACCGGGCCCCGTTCACCCGGCTCGTCGGCTGGGTGGCCCTCGGATTCGGTGTCGTCGCCGCGATCGCCGGACTCGCCCTCGACCGCCTCGATCCGGTCGAGTTCGCGTCGGTGCCGCTCGGCCTCGCCCTCATCGCCGGCGGCGTGATCGTCATGGCGCGCACGCCGGAGGCGCGCAGCTGGCCGAACCTGGGTGCCGGGATCGTCGTGCTGCTGCTCCCGTCGATCGATCGCGACCTACACCGAGGACGACGTGTGGCGGCTCATCGCGATCGGTGTGGTCGCAGTCGCGATACTGCTCGATCGGTGCGCTGCGCAGGCTGCAGGCGCCGCTCATCCTGGGTGCGGTGTTCGTGCTCGCGCACGCGATCCACACGTTCTCGCCGCAGATCCGGGCGATCTACGAGTTCACGCCGTGGTGGGTGTGGCTCATCATCGGCGGCGTGATCGTGCTCGTGATCGCCATCAGGATCGAGCGCAGCATCCGCGACCTGAGGTCGTTCGCACTCCGAGTGGGATCGCTTCGATAGGCAACGTGACGGACCTGCTCAGGTGATTCCGGCAGTCGGCGCGACCGCGCTCGTGCCGACTGACGGACGACGCTGCGCCGCAGCAGCGGCGGCGCAGCCATCAAATCAGCCCGCCTGGAGGTAGGCGAGCACCGCCAGGACGCGGCGGTGGTCGGTGCCGGAGTCCTCGAGGCCGAGCTTCTGGAAGATGGAAGTGACGTTCTTCTCGACCGCGCCGATGCCGATGAACAGCGCGGCACCGATCGCGGCGTTCGTCCGCCCCTCCGCCATGAGCGACATCACCTCGCGCTCGCGCGGCGTGAGCGACTCGAGCGGGTCGTTCCGGCGGCCGAGCAGATGCGCGACGACTTCGGGGTCGAGCACCGTGCCGCCGGTGGCGATGCGCTCGACGGCGTCACGCAGCTGGTCGAGGGATGCGACGCGGTCCTTGAGCAGGTAGCCGACCCCGCCGCGCCCCGACGAGAGCAACTCCTGCGCGTACGCCACCTCGACGTACTGCGACAGCAGCAGGATGCCCACGTCCGGCATGAGCTCACGGGCCCGGATCGCGGCGCGCACGCCCTCGTCGCGGTAGCTCGGCGGCATCCGCACGTCGAGGATCACGAGATCGGGGGCGAGCTCGACCAGCTCCGCGAGCATCGCGTCGCCATCGCCGTAGCCCGCGACCACGTCGAACCCGGCCTCGTCGAGCACCCGAACGAGGCCCTCGCGCAGCAGCACCGAGTCATCGGCGACCACCACGCGAAGACCTGCCATGCTCACAGGCTAGTTGCGGGAACCGCGGTCGTGACCGGCAGGTGCGCCGACACGATCGTGGGCCCGCCGATCGGGCTCAGCACTTCGAGGGTGCCGCCGAGACCCAGCAGGCGCTCCTCGAGGCCGGCGATGCCGTGGCCGGGCTCGGCCTTCGCGCCACCCCGCCCATTGTCGGTCACGACGACATCCAGCCAGACTGTGCCACTTGGCTCGCCGCCGCTCCTGCGGCTCACTGTCTCCGCCGACCGCGCGCGAGCGCTCGGCTGCGACTCATCCGTCTCGGCGACGCGGCGCAGGCCGACGCGGATCTCGATGTCGGTGGCCGTCGAGTGCTTGCTCGCGTTGACGAGCGACTCGGTCGCGACGAAGTAGGCGTTGCGCTCGATCTCGGTCGGCAGTTCGGTGCCGGGCGGGATGTCGTTGACCACTCGGGCCGTGACCGTGCTGCGCACGGCGGCCGACTCGAGGGCGGCGACCAGACCGCGGTCCATGAGGATCGGCGGCGCGAAGCCGCGCGACAGCGCACGCAGCTCGTCAAGCGCCTCCTTGGACTGCGCCATCGCCTCCGCGATCAGGGTCTTGGCCTTCTCGGGGTCGGCGTCGAGCTGGCGCTCGGCGGCGGCGAGGTCCATCTGCAGGCGCACGAGGCGCTGCTGCGGACCGTCGTGGATGTCGCGCTCCAGCCGACGCAGCGAGTGACCCTCGGCGCTGATCGCTGCCCCGCGCGAGCTCTCGAGGCCCGCGACCTGCTTGGCGAGCTCATCGGACTTCCAGGCACCGAGGACACCCCGGGCCACGAGCCAGTGCAGCATCGTGAGCCCGCGGCTCACGAGCGGCAGCGTGGCGAGGAAGAGGACGCCTCCGATGAGGTAGACCAGCGTGTCGCCGATGTACTCGTTGGGGAACTCCGGGAGGCCGAAGCCATCGGCGAGCCACTCGGAGACGGAGAAGTCGCCCTGTCCGTCGGGCAGGAAGCGCCCCCAGATCGCGTAGGTGACGCCGCCGAATCCGGTGGCGACCCACGTGACGATCAGGGTGAAGCTGAGCGTCTTGAGCGGGAAGTCGATGATCATCGAGTGCAGCAGGTACAGCCAGTAGTGGCCGTTGCCCAGCACGGCGCGAAGCCAGCCGAAGAAGCCAGTGCGGGCACGGTCATCCATGAAGTCAGGACGCGGGATGTCGCGCTGCGCGGCCCACCCGACGAAGAGCACCTCGAGCGTGCCGAACCCGCGGGCCACGTACAGACCGGCGATCAGGATGACGAGGCCGATGAAGAACGTGACGAGCGTGCCGACCCCGGCCGAGAACAGAGCGACGGCCACCGAGAAGCCGACCACGGCGATCGGGAACGCAGCGAGCAGGTACGCGACCTCGCGCGGCACACTCCTCCACAGTTCGGCGTAGGTGAATCGCCGTGCCGGGCGCTCCGCCGGTGCTGCCGGCGCAGGTGCGGCTTCGGGTGTGATGGTGTCGGTGCTGGTCATGGCTCTCTCCTCGTAGTGTCCCACCAGCCTCGCGACCACCGCACGCCGCGCCCATGCTGCCAGCACACCAACCGCCCGGGGGTTATCCCGAGCCTGCACCGCCGTGGCGACACGGCCTGAGCGTCGCCTTACCTTGCTTGCGGAATGCCTGAGCCTGCGTAACGTTGAAGGAAGACGAACCGAAGGGCACATCATGAGCGAAGTCAAGGCAGTCCCCCAGTCCTCCACGAACCCCGACGCCACCACGGCCGTCGCGCAGTTCCTGGGCCCGGTCGTCGTGGATCTCACCGCCCTCGCCGTCGATGGCAAGCAGGCGCACTGGCACGTCCGCGGCGAGAACTTCCAGGCCGTCCATGAACTGCTCGACGTGGTCGTCGACCACGCGCACGACTACGCGGACACCGCCGCCGAGCGGGTCGTCGCGCTCGGCCTGCCGATCGACGCCCGCATCCAGACGATCGGCAAGGATGCCACGACCCCCTCGATGAAGACCGGCTTCCAGCAGTCCGACATCATCGTCGCCGAGGTCATCGCCGCGATCGACGCGACGCTCGTGACCGTGCGCACCGCCGTCACCGAGCTCGCGACCCTCGACCCGGTGAGCCAGGATGTCGCGATCGAGATCGCCCGCGGCCTCGAAAAGGACCGCTGGTTCCTCTTCGCCCACATCGCGAAGAAGTAGTCACTTCCGAAGCCGGAGCTAGTCCTCCGGAATCTTCCGTCCCACTTTCGGCCCGATCAGGGCGTGCAGCGTCGTGTCGACGATCAGCAGCAGCACGATCAGCCACGGCGCCCAGCCCTGCCCGAGCAGCAGGACGAGCAGCGGGATCACGAAGGTCAACGGGCTCAGGATGAGCAGCGTGCGCCACGGCACGCCGTAGCGCGCGCCGATGAAGACGTTCGACAGGTAGTACACGATCACGCCGCCGCAGAGCGCCACCAGGGCCGCGAAGGGCAGGTGGTCGTCATCCGCGTGCTCGATCGCCGCACCCAGCCCGGCCGCGACGCCGATGAGTCCGAGCACGATGCCGTAGTGCCCGATCAGGATGACGTCGGTGAGCACGCGCACCGAACGGTGCTCCAGCACGCGCTCGGCGAGCTGCGCGCCGCCCTGGAAGTACATCCAGAAGAACGCGCAGATCAGCACGAATCCGCCGAGGGTCACGCCCCACGCCAGCAGTGACTGGTCGGGCTCGACCGCGAGGATGAGCTCGACCACGGACTCGCCGAGCACGATCATCACGAACAGCGACACCCGCTCGACGAGGTGGGAGACGATGTACGGCAGCGTCGCGAGCATGGGCAGCGTCACGGCGATCGGCACGATCACGAGCACGAGCCACACCCACGGCCGAACCGGCTCCGGCAGCAGGAGCGTCGCCATGATGAGTGCAGCCACGCCCGGTCCGATGATCGTCGGTCGGATTGCCCGACGGCCCCTGACCCCCTGCTGCTTGAGCCAGAGCGGCCACATCGCCACGCGAGGGATCGCGAGACCGAGCGCGAGCAGCAGCGCGCCGTCGCCGAGGGCGTTCGGGATCGAGATCGCGAGCACCGCGACGCCCGCCATCGAGGCCAGCACCGCAATCCGCCGGTCGGGAGCGTTGTCTGTGGCGACGTTGGTGACCATCGTCACGTTGAGCCAGACCGTCCAGGCGAAGACCAGGAGCAGCGCTACGAGTACGAAGTCGAATGGGGCCGGCTCGCCGTGCAGCCGGTCGGTGAGCTGCTTGATCACGACGACGAACACCAGGTCGAAGAACAGCTCGAGCCAGTCGACGCGCCGCACGCGGTGACCGGTCGCAGTCGGCGCAGTCGTCGGGTCGCTCACGAGAGCTCCGAGTGGGTGAATCGTCCGCCGAGCAGGGTGGCGGCGACCGGCATCGATCGCAGCGCATCCGGATCGATCGAGTACGGGTCGGCATCCGTCACGACGAGGTCGGCCGGCTGCCCGACCGCGACGGTCGTGCGAGTGGATGCCGCGAGCGCCTCCTCGACGGACATCCGCTGCTCGGGATGCCACGGCTCCCGCCCATCCCGCGAACGGGTCACGGCGGCCGCGATCGTGACCCACGGGTCGAGCGGTGCGACCGGGGCATCCGACCCGAAGCGCAGGCGCGCGCCCGCATCCAGCAGCGACCGGAATGCGTAGGCGAGGTGGGTGCGTCCGGGCCAGTAGCGGTCCGTGACATCCCGGTCGTCCATCGCGTGCTCCGGCTGCACGCTGATCTCGACGCCGAGCTGGGCGAAGCGCGGGATGTCGCGCTCCGCGAGCAGCTGCGCGTGCTCCACGCGACCGCGGCATCCCACGGTCTCGAACGCATCGAGCACGAGGGAGTTCGCGTGGTCGCCGATCGCGTGCACGTCGGGCACGATGCCGTTCTCGTGGGCGAGCCGCATGAGCGGGATGAGCTCCTCGGGCGGCAGGGTGAGGATGCCGCGCGAATCCGCCTGCCCCTCGAGCCCCGGGTACTCGTCGTAGCAGTACGCCGTGCGCGTGTTGAGCGAGCCGTCGGTGAGCACCTTGAAGCGTCCGACCGAGATCAGCTCGTCGATCGCCTGGCCGGTGCGGAGTCCCTCGTCGACAGCGCGCTGCAGGTGCTGCGTGTAGATGCCGAACTCGACCCGGAGCGCGTCGTGTCCAGCGGCGCGGCGGCGAGTCCACGCGCCGAGGTTCCAGTTCATCTCGAGGTCGACGATGCCGACCACGCCGCGCCGGGCGGCGGCGGAGGCCGCGGCGCGCGCCCACGCATCGCCGGTCTCGTCAGGCACGGTCGCGATCGTCGTGCAGATCTCGAATGCGGCATCCTCGCGGATCAGCCCGGTCGGATGCCCGACGTGCCCGTGCACGCTGAGCGCGGCCGAGTTCAGCCACACGCAGTGGAGGTCGCCGCTCACGAGCACGACCGGGATCGAGCCGGATGCGGCATCCAGGTCGGCGAGGTTCGGCGCGTCCGGCCACATCCCGTCGCGGAATCCGGCACCGATGAGCTGCCCGGCCTCCGCTGCGGCGCCGGACTCGATCGCCGCGGCAACGGCGGCGGCGGCATCCCGCGCCGAGGTCACGGCGGACAGGTCGAGACGCTGCGAGGTGAGCGCCCACTGGGTGAAGTGGGTGTGCTCGTCCCACAGCCCGGGGCCGACCCAGCGGCCGGCGAGGTCCACGTCGGCCGTGCCGAACGAACCTGGCGCATCGATGCCGGCGATGAGGCCGTCCTCGAGGCGGAGGTCGATGTCGCGCGCGCCCACGCGGGCGTTGCCGAGGATCACGACGGTTCCGGGTGCACGCGACGCATCTCCTCGGCGAGCAGGGCCGAGGAGTACGGACCGTCGCCCTCGAGGGCCTCGATGATCCGCTCCACGACCTCTGGCGTCTTGTTCTGGCTGAGCTTCGTGCGCGCGTCGAAGCGCGTGACCCGCAGCCGCAGCCCGACCGTGCCCTTGGCGATGCGGCGGGCGGACTGCTCGTCGAGGTGCAGGGACTTCGGGTCGGGCATCCGCGCCTCGAAGTGGTCGGTCAGTCGGTCGAGCACGGCGAAGTTCTCCTCGGCCTCGAGCAGCTCGGGCGTGCCGTAGAGGTGCGCGGTGACGTGGTTCCAGGTCGGGACGATGTCGTCGGGCGCGTACCAGCCCGGCGAGATGTAGCCGTGCGGTCCCTGGATGATCACGAGGATCTCGCTCGACCCGAGCTCGTGCAGCTGCTCGTCGGGGCGGCCGAAGTGGCTGACGAGCACGATGTCGTCGCCGGTGGATGCCGCGTCATCCAGCAGCACCGGATAGTGCGAGGCCACCATCCCACCCGCGGTGCTCGACACGAACGTCGCCCACGGATTCTCGCGGATGAGCCGCCGCACCTCCTCCGGATCGGTCAGGAGGTATCCGGGTGTGTGCCTCATTGATCCACTCTCTGGCAGTAGGGACACCAATACAGGTTGCGCGTGGCGAGTTCGGCCTGCGCGATTGGGGTGCCGCACGTGCGGCACGGCTCGCCGGTGCGGTGGTAGACCCAGTGCCGGTCGGCGCGATAGGCCATCGCGTTGGTGTACTTGCGGCCGCGAAGTCCGTCCATGGTGAGCATCTGGCCGGTCTCGACGCCGATCTTCAGCAGCTTCACCCAGTCCTTCCACAGCGCTCGGACCTGCTCCTCGCCGAGCTCGCGGCCGGGGATGAACGGGTTGATGCGGGCGCGATAGAGCATCTCCGCCCGGTAGACGTTGCCGATGCCCGCGACCACGGACTGGTCCATGAGCAGCAGGGCGATCGAGGTCGGCTTCTTCAGCACGGTGTTCACGAAGCGGTCCTCGGCCTTGCGGCCCTTGTCGACCATCGGGTCCGGCCCGAGCGCGTCGATGTGCCGCTGCACGGACTCGGCGTCGATGACCTCGCACGCGGTCGGTCCGCGCAGGTCGGCGACGGTGTCCTCGGTGAGCAGGCGCACTCGCACGGCCCCGATCGGCTCTGGCGGGAAGGTGCCGTCGGAGTCCGAGAGGGTCTCCTGCTCCGACATCCGCAGCCGGGTGCGGCGCGGGGCGCCGATGGATGACAGCGAGTCCTCGTAGGAGCCGACGACCGTGTCCGGCATGCCGGCGTCGGGGAGGATGGTGCCGCGCTGGTTGGTCTGGCCCATGCGTCCGTTGGCACTCGCGGTCGTCGCATCCACCGTGAAATCGCCCGCAAAGTCCCACGCGCCGTAGATGCCGAGGTGCACGCGCAGCCACAGGCCGTTGTCGAACTCGAGGAACATCTGCTTGCCGACGGCCCTCGCGTCGGTCATGACGTGGCCGTCGATGAGCTTCGCGTCGCTCGCGAACCGACCCTGGGGCGACGTCACCGCGGTGACCTTGCCCACGAAGTGCTGCCGGAACTGGCGCGCGATGCGATGGACGGAGTGACCCTCGGGCATACGGTCAGATCCCGAGCTCGTGGCCGGCGATCGCTCCGGTCGCCTCGTACTCGGCGAGCTGCGCGATGCGTCGCACGTGGCGCTCCTCCCCCGAGAACGGCGTCGCGATGAACGTGTCGATGTAGAGGATCGCCTCGTCCACGGTGTGCTGCCGTGCTCCGATCGAGATCAGGTTCGCGTCGTTGTGCTGCCGCGCGAGCTCGGCGGTCGGCACCGACCAGACCAGGGCCGCCCGCGCGCCCCTGACCTTGTTCGCCGCCATCTGCTCGCCGTTGCCCGAGCCGCCGAAGATCACGCCGAGGCACTCGACCCCCGCCGCCTGGTCCTTCACGACCGCGAGCGCTGCATTGATGCAGAACGACGGGTAGTCGTCGAGCGCGTCGTACGACTTCGGCCCGTGGTCCACGACCTCGTGCCCGGCCGACCGGAGGTGCTCCTGGAGGTCCTTGCTGAAGTCGAGTCCCGCGTGGTCGGTCGCGATGTGGATGCGCATGGCAGTCAGCCTAGCTCTGGCCATCGGGCCGGTTCGAGGAGCACAATTGACCAAGCGAGAGGGGCACGCATCGCATCAGCGGCACGTCCGTTCATCAGCACCTTCGATCCTGCCGATCCTCACCGCGGGCCGGCACCGCGGTCCACGCCAGGGCGCGTGCTTCATGGAGTTCGCGTCGTTCCTGGCCGGCGAGCGGTGGAGCGATCACCCGTCGTGCACGCATCCGCTCGTCGCCGCGCTCGCGCGCGACGTCAACGACCTCACCACCGATACCGGTCGCGACGAGCTGATGCCCCTCGTCACCCGGGTGATCGGCGTGCGCGAGGTGGATGAACTGCGAGTGGCGATGCTCGCGGCGACCGCGGCGATGCCGGTGGCGAGTCTCGAGCGGCAGCGGGCGCTGGCGGCGGGCATCCTGATCCTCGTGTCCGCCGGCGCCCCGGCGGCCGACGCCGAGTACGCGTTCTCGTTCGCCCCGGACTGCGAGCGCTGGGCGCGGTCGTACGTCGCCTCGAATCCGCGGCACACCTTCACCTCGCGCACGTGCGACGCGATCGTGCACACCTCGGTGGTCGGCATCGCGCTCGCCTGCGTCGAAGACCCGGACGCGCGGCTCCGCACCCTGCTCGAGGCGGTGCTCGACGAGTTCGCGCCCGCGTCCGCTGACGCCGTGCGACTTCCGGACTTGGCTCTCGCGTAGGTCTCGCTACAGTAGTCGGTGGCCCCGAGCCACAAGCTCGGGGCCGTCAACGTACTGAGCGAAGGAGCACGCGCGTGCCAGGAGAGAACCTCACCAGGATCGAAGCCCAGGAGCGCAAGGCGCTCATCCGTGGTGTCGAGAGCTACGTCATCGCACTCGATCTGACCACCGGAGCCGAGACGTTCGGCAGCACGACGACGGTGACCTTCACGGCGGAGCCGGGGTCATCCACCTTCATCGACGCGATCACGAAGACCGTGCACTCGATCACGCTCAACGGCCGGGCACTGGATGTCGCCGCGGTCAACGACGGCGTGCGCATCCAGCTCGACGACCTCGCGGAGCACAACGTGCTCGAGGTGGTGGCCGACGCGCTGTACACGAACACCGGCGAGGGCCTGCACCGCTTCGTCGACCCGGTGGACCGCGAGGTGTACCTCTACTCGCAGTTCGAGGTTCCGGACTCCCGCCGCGTGTTCGCGGTGTTCGAGCAGCCCGACCTCAAGGCCACGTTCCAGTTCACGGTGACCGCGCCCGAGAACTGGGCGGTCGTGAGCAACTCCCCCACGCCCGACGCCGGTCGCCGCTGGCGACGGCAAGGCGACGTGGACGTTCGCGCCCACCCCGATCCTCTCGAGCTACGTGACCGCGCTCGTCGCCGGTCCGTACGTCGGGGTGTTCAGCGAGCTGACGTCGAGCGATGGCCGCGTCATCCCGCTCGGCATCTACGCGCGCAAGTCGCTGAGCCAGTACCTCGACGCCGACTACATCTTCGAGAAGACCCGCCAGGGCTTCGAGTACTTCGAGAAGCACTTCGACTACGCCGTACCCGTTCGAGAAGTACGACCAGCTCTTCGTGCCCGAGTTCAACGCGGGCGCGATGGAGAACGCGGGCGCGATCACGTTCACCGAGACGTACGTGTTCCGCTCGAAGGTCACCGACGCGATCAAGGAGCGCCGGGTCGTCACGATCCTGCACGAGCTCGCGCACATGTGGTTCGGCGACCTCGTGACCATGAAGTGGTGGAACGACCTCTGGCTCAACGAGTCGTTCGCCGAGTGGGCGTCGACCATCGCGACCGCCGAGGCCACCGAGTGGAACGAGGCGTGGACCACGTTCCAGGCGATGGAGAAGACCTGGGCCTACCGCCAGGACCAGCTGCCGTCGACCCACCCCGTGGTCGCGACGATCAACGACTTCGAGGACGTGCAGGTCAACTTCGACGGCATCACCTACGCCAAGGGCGGCTCGGTGCTCAAGCAGCTCGTCGCCTGGGTCGGGATCGAGAACTTCTTCGCCGGCGTCGCGGCGTACTTCAAGAAGCACGAGTACGGCAACACCGAGCTCACCGACCTGCTCAGCGAGCTCGAGCGCACGTCGGGCCGCGAGCTCGCGACCTGGAGCAAGCTCTGGCTCGAGACCGCGGGCGTGAACACGCTGCGTCCCGAGTTCGAGGTGGATGACGCGGGCGTGATCACCTCCTTCGCGATCCTGCAGGAGGCGGCCGAGGACTACCCCACGATCCGCCCGCACCGCCTCGTGGTCGGGTTCTACAACCTGCGCGACGGAAAGCTGCGCCGCGACTTCCGGCACGAGCTCGACGTCGACGGCGTGCGCACCGAGGTGCCGGAGCTCGTCGGCCAGCCGCGTGCGGACCTCATCCTCGTGAACGACGAGGACCTCGCCTACGCGAAGATCCGGCTGGATGCCACGTCGCTGCAGACCGCGATGACCCACCTCGAGGACATCGACGACCCGCTCGCCCGCGCCATCGTCTGGGGCGCGGCGTGGGACGCGACGCGCGACGCCGAGGCGAACCCGAGCGAGTACGTGCAGCTCGTGCTGAACAACATCGCCGCCGAGACCGAGTCGACCACGATCCGCACCACGCTCGCGCAGCTCGTGCAGGTGGCCCGCATCTACGTCTCGCCGGAGAAGCGCCAGGCCACGATCGAGCGGGTCGGCGACGCCCTCTGGACGCTGTCGACGGAGGCGCATGCGGGTTCCGACGCGCAGTTCCAGTTCGTGAAGACCTTCGCGAACATCGCGTCCACGCCCACCCACGTCGAGGCGATCAAGGGACTGCTGGATGGCACGGCTCCCCTCGACGGCCTCGAGATCGACACCGACCTCAACTGGGAGCTGCTCGAGGGACTCGTGCTCAACGGCGCCGCGGACGACAAGGCGATCGACGAGGCGCTGGACAAGGACGAGACATCCAATGGCCACCAGGCGGCCGCTCGGGCTCGCGCGACGTTCTCGGACGCGCAGGCCAAGCGCGAGGCGTTCATGGCACTCGCCGACAGCGACAAGCTGTCGAACGTGATCGTGCGCAACATCACGCAGGGCTACCAGCACACGAACGATCCGGCACCGCTCAAGGACCTCGTGCAGCCGTACTTCGACTCGCTCAACGACGTGTGGAAGAACAAGTCGTACAAGATGGCGGAGCACTTCGTGCTCGGCCTGTACCCGACGCCGCTCGCGAGCCAGGAACTCGTGGATGCCACGCGCGCCTGGCTCGACGCGAACACCGACACTCCGGCGCTGCGGCGGCTCGTGACGGAGAACCTCGCGACGGTCGAGCGTGCGCTTGAAGGCGCAGGAGCGGGATCGCGGTTAGTACTCGGGGGACGTGTGGGGCATCCGGCAGGACGGCTCCGCCCATAGAGGCCCGCCACACCCGAGCCATCCTGCCGGATACCCCCACACGCCTGCCACGGTCGCGTTCAGCCGACCGCTCAGTAAGCTGGATGCCCTATGAATCTTGACCGACTTCTGGGCGACCTTCACTCGAGCCCTGGTCGACCCTCGATCTTCGTCGTGCCTGGTCATCGTCGCCGCGGTCCTGCTGCGCGCCGGTGCTCAAGTTCGTCGATCAAGCGCGTCGTCGAGCGCATCGTCACGGGCGTGAAGAAGAAGCAGGGCGAACTCGACACCGAAGTTCTGCTGACGTCGCCGCTCGCAGCAGTGCGCGTCGTGCAGCGCACCCGCACGCTCGGGAGTGTGCTGAGCAACATCGTCACGACGCTCATCGTCGTCACGGCGCTGCTGCTCATCGTCAATCGGCTCATCCCCGAACGCGACGGGGGCCTTCGCGCTCATCACGGCGGCGCTGGGCGCTGGGCTGGGCTTCGGGGCGCAGAACGTGGTCAAGGACGTGCTCAACGGGTTGTTCATCGTCGGCGAGGACCAGCTCGGGGTGGGCGACGTCGTCGATACGGGGTTCGCGACCGGAGTGGTCGAGGGCGTCGACATCCGCACGACGCAGATCCGCGACGTGAACGGCACGCTGTGGTTCGTGCGCAACGGCGAGATCCTGCGCATCGGCAACATGTCGCAGGGCTGGGCACGCGTGATCATCGACCTCGCGGTGCCGTACGACACGGACGTCGAGGCCGTGCAGGACCGCATCCTCGCCACCGCGGTCGACATGGCCTCGAACACGAAGTGGAAGACGCGCATCCTCGAGAAGCCGCAGATCTGGGGCATCGAGTCGATCACGGCGGAGGCCGTCATCCTGCGGCTCGTGGTCAAGACGGTGGCGCAGTCGAAGGATGACGTGGCGCGAGAACTCCGCGGCCGCCTCAAGCGCGCCCTCGACGACATGGGCGTCAAGCTGCCCGCACTGAACTCCGTGATCCTGTCCGGAGCGCAGGGTGCGACGAGCGTGCGGGGCTCGAAGCCGCCGCGCACGCGTCCCGTCCCGACGCAGAAGCCGCCCACGGGAGGTGCGTCGTAGTGGAGCACATCCAACTCCGCGGGGCGTCCGGCGGCGAGAACGTGCAGGGCAACTTCTGGCGCGAGATCGGCGGCCGGCCGACCTTCGAGAAGCTCGTCAGGAAGTTCTACGAGGGCATCCAGACCGATGAGGTGCTGTGGCCGATGTATCCGGCCGAGGATCTCGAGGGCGCCATCCAGCGTCTCACCGGATTCCTCGAGCAGTACTGGGGCGGCCCCGGCACGTACAGCGAGGAGCGCGGGCACCCCCGCCTCAAGATGCGGCACCTGCCGTTCAAGGTCAACCCCGACGCCCGCGATCGTTGGCTGCTGCACATGCGGCAGGCGGTCGACAGCCTCGAGCTCTCACCGCTGGATGACGCGACCCTGTGGGCCTACCTCGATCGTGCGGCGCACGCGATGGTGAACACCTTCGAGGACTAGCCGGACCGCTCGACGATCCTGCGTGCGTGCCGCAGCACGGGCTCGTCCACCATCCGACCGTTGAACTGGAACACGCCGCGCTCACCCTCGGCCGCGGCCAGCACGGCGCGAGCTGCCTCGAGCTCCTCGGCGGTCGGGGCGTACGCCTCGCGGATCACGTCGACCTGCGAGGGGTGGATGCACGCGGTCGCCGCGAACCCGCTCGCCACCGCGTCGCGTGCCTCGGCGGCCTGGCCCGCGGCATCCGCGATGTCGAGGTGCACGGCGTCGATCGCGGCCTTGCCGTGCCCGCCGGCGGCGAGCAGCACGGACGAGCGTGCGTGCAGCGCGACCGCCCGGTAGTGACCGTCGCGGAACCGCGAGGCCGATCCGCCGAGGGACGCCACGAGATCCTCGGCACCCCACATCAGCGCGACCACGCCCGGGTGGGCCGCGAGCTGCGGCGCGGCCAGCACGCCCGCCGCGGTCTCGCACAGGGCGATCACCCGGAACTGGCTGAGCGACGACGGCACGGCCGTCGCCTTCGCGAGCATCACCAGTCGGTAGGGCGAGTGCATGAGCGCGCCGAGATCGAGGGCGAAGTCATCCGTGTTCGCCGGGTTGACCCGCACGATCGTGCGCTGCGGGTCGAGGTCGGAGGCGACGAGCGCCTCGCGGGCGGCGGGTCGGGCATCCGGTGCGACGGCATCCTCGAGGTCGAGGATGACGGCGTCCGAACGGTCCGCCGCCTTCGCGTACCGCTCGGGGCGATCGGCGGGGCAGAACAGGATGGCGGGGCCGAGGCCGAAGGGCGCGACATCCACAGCTCTGCCGTTGGACGCTGCGCTCATGGTCGCGCGCCCTCGCACCAGATGAGCGTCGTGCGGGAGGCGACGCCCACGATCTCGCCGTCCTGGTTGCGTCCTTGGTGCACGAGCCCGACGATGCCCTGGCCCGGCCGCGACTCCGACAGCCGCTTGAACCCGACCGTGGTCTCGCAGTACAGCGTGTCGCCCGGGAACAGCGGATGCGGGAACGCGATCTCGCTGAAGCCGAGGTTCGCGACGAGCGTGCCCTGGGTGAGCTGCGAGACGGATGCGCCGACCATCGTCGCGAGGGTCATCATCGAGTTCACCAGCGGCCTGCCGAACGGCTGGCTCGCCGCGAACGCACTGTCGAGATGCAGCGCCTGGGCGTTGCCGGTGATGTTGGAGAACAGGATGTTGTCCGCCTCGGTGATGGTCCGGCCCGGCCGATGCAGGTAGGTCGCGTCGACCTCGAACTCCTCGTACCAGAGCCCGCGTTGCTCGATCGGGTCAGCCATGGGTTCCTCCGTCAGAATCCGAGTGCCTGCGAGATGACCATGAGCTGCACCTCGGTGGTGCCCTCGCCGATCTCCAGTATCTTCGAGTCCCGGTAGTGACGCGCGACCGGATATTCGTTCATGAAGCCGTAGCCGCCGAAGATCTGGGTGGCGTCGCGGGCGTTGTCCATGGCCGCCTCGCTCGCGAGCAGCTTCGCGATGGAGGCTTCAGTCTTGAACGGCATCCCCGCGACGAGTCGCTGCGCCGCGTCGTACGTGGCGAGCCGTGCCGCGTGGGTGCGCACGTGCATCCGCGCGAGCAGGAACGCGATGTGCTGGTTCGACCCGATCGGGCTGCCGAATACGTTGCGCGTCTTCGCGTAGTCGGAGGCCTGCTCGAGACATCCCTGCGCCGCACCGGTCGCGAGCGCCGCGATCGCGACGCGCCCCTCATCGAGCACCCTGAGGAAGTTCGCGAATCCGCGACCACGCTCGCCCAGCAGATTCGCCTCGGGCACGCGGGCGTCCGTGAAGTACAGCGGGTGCGTGTCGGATGCGTTCCAGCCGACCTTGTCGTACGCCGGCCCCACCTCGAAGCCCGGGGTCCCGCTCGGCAGCAGGAACGCGCTCAGCTCGGCCTTGCCCGCATCGTTGCGACCGGTCACTGCGGTGACGGTCACGAGTCGCGTGATGTCCGTGCCCGAGTTGGTGATGAACTGCTTCGCGCCGTTGATCACCCACTCGCCGCCGTCGAGCTTCGCTGTGGTCTTGGTCGCACCGGCGTCGGATCCCGCCTCGGGCTCGGTGAGTCCGAACCCGGCGAGCGCGGTGCCGCTGGCCAGCACGGGCAGCCACTCCTGCTTCTGCTCCTCCGTGCCCGCGTGCAGGATCGGCATCATCCCGAGCCCGACCGCCGCCTCGAGCGTGATCGCGACCGACTGGTCCACCCGGCCGAGCTGCTCGAGCGCGATGCAGAGGTCGACGTGGTTGCCGCCCTGCCCGCCGTACTCCTCGGGGATCGGCAGGCCGAACAGGCCGAAGTCGGCCATCTGCGACACGATCTCGTACGGGAAGGTATGGGCCCGATCGTGCTCGTACGACGCCGGCGCGACCACCTTGTCGGCGAAGTCGCGCACGAGCGCGCGCAGCTCGAGCTGCTCCTCGGTGAAGCCGAGTCCGGTGGGCGGTGCATCGAGTGCGGTGGTCATCATGCTCCTTCGCCGGCGCTCGTGGCGCCGGGTTCGTTGGACTCGTTGGGTTCGACTCGCGCGACGACCTGGTCCAGCCGCACCTGGTCGCCCTGGGCGACGGTGATGGTCACCACCCCGGCGACGGCAGCGAGCATGGTGTGCTCCATCTTCATCGCCTCGATCGTGACGAGGGCCTGACCCTCGGTCACGACATCTCCGGTCGCCGCGTTCACGGCGACGACGGTGCCCGGCATCACCGAGCGCACCTCGGGGCTCGCCGATCCGGCGGCTCGCGATCGGCCGGCGAGGTGCTCGCGGATCCGGGCATCCCGGTCCTGCACGACGAACGCGTGCGAGGCTCCGTCCTTCGCGAGCCAGACCGTTCGGCCATCGACGATGCTGCGGAACGAGGATGCCGCGCCCGCCCGCACCTCGACCGGCTCCACCTGCCCCGCGAAGCGCACGCCGCCCGGCCGAGGCTCCCCGAGCCGCCATCCGTCCCGCACCCATGCGGATGCCGCGCTCGTGCCGAACCGTCCTGGCTGCGGCACGGCGCCGCCAGCGAGGTGCCGCACGTCGCCGACCAGGGTCTCGCCGCCGACGTGGAGCAGGGTTGCGACCTCGGCCGCGGCATCCCACCAGTCGTCGTCCAGTGCGGCGTCGAGCTGCAGCTCCGGCAGCGCGCGCTCGATCAGTCCGGTGTCGAGGTCGCCCGTCGAGCACCTCGGGGCGGGCGAGCAGCGCCCGGAGGAACGCGATGTTGGTGTCGATGCCGAGGATCGCGGTGCTCGCGAGAGCCGCATCCAATCGCTCGATCGCCTCGGCGCGTGTGGCGCCGTGGGCGATGACCTTCGCGAGCATCGGGTCGTAATCCGCGGTCACGCGCAGGCCCTCGACGAGTGCGCTGTCGACGCGGACGCCCTCACCGGTCGCCTCGTCGCACACGAGCACCGTGCCGGTCGACGGCAGGAAGCCGTTCGCGGGCTGTTCGGCATAGACCCTGGCCTCGATCGCGTGGCCGTCGAGTCGCACGTCATCCTGTTGGATCGTCAGCGACTCCCCCGCGGCGATCCGCACCTGCCACTCGACCAGGTCGATGCCCGTGACGAGCTCGGTCACGGGGTGCTCGACCTGCAGTCGGGTGTTCATCTCGATGAAGAAGAACTCGTCCGGTCGGTCTGCGGCGACGAGGAACTCCACCGTGCCGGCGCCGACGTAGCGCACCGACCGGGCGACCTCGCAGGCCGCTTCGCCGATGCGGGCGCGAGTCGCGGCATCCAGCAGGGCCGACGGCGCCTCCTCGATGATCTTCTGGTGGCGGCGCTGCAGGCTGCACTCACGCTCGCCCAGGTGGATGGTGTGTCCCGTCGCATCGGCGAGCACCTGCACCTCGATGTGCCGCGGACGCTCGATGAGCCGCTCGAGCAGCAGGGTGTCGTCGCCGAACGCGGACGCCGCGACCCGGCGGGCCGAGATGAGCGCCTCCGGCAGCTCGGCGGCGTCGCGCACGACCACCATGCCCTTGCCGCCGCCGCCCGCCGACGGCTTCACCAGCAGCGGGAATCCGATGCCCGCTGCGGCGTCGATGAGTTCGGCATCCGTCGCGCCGACCACGCCCGGAACCGTCGGGACGCCGCGCGCCTCTACGTGCTCCTTCGAGCGGATCTTGTCGCCCATCACGTCGAGTGCTTCGACCCCCGGCCCGATGAACACGATGCCGCGCGTCGGCGCACGCCGTCGCGAACTCGGCGTTCTCGGAGAGGAACCCGTATCCGGGGTGGATGGCGTCGGCCCCGGACTCCTTCGCGGCCGCGACCACAGCGGCGATGCTGAGGTAGCTCTCGCTCGCGCGCGCGGGTCCCAGGCGCACGGCGGCATCCGCCATCCGGACGTGCTTGGCGTCGGCATCCGCGTCGCTGTACACCGCGACCGCGCGGATGCCCATCGCCTGCAGCGTGCGGATGACGCGGCACGCGATCTCGCCGCGATTGGCCACGAGCACGGTGCCGAAGGGTGCAGGGCCGAGTGATGTCAGTCATGGCCATCACATCCGGAACAGCCCGAAGGCCGGCTCGGGCAGCGGCACGGCTGCGCAGACGTCGAGGGCGAGCCCGAGGATCCGTCGGGTGTCGGCAGGGTCGATCACGCCGTCATCCCACAGGCGTGCGGTCGAGTAGTACGGGCTTCCGGCGGTCTCGTACTCCGCCTTGATCTGCTCGGGATCGGCATCGCTGACGGTCGAGAGCACCGAGGCGGCCTGTGCGCCGCCCATCACCGAGATGCGAGCAGCGGGCCACATCCACAGGAATCGCGGCGAGTAGGCGCGCCCGCACATCGAGTAGTTGCCCGCGCCGAACGAGCCGCCGATGATCACGGTCAGCTTCGGCACTCGGGTGGTCGCGACCGCGGTCACCATCTTCGCGCCGTGCTTGGCGATGCCGCCGGCTTCGGCATCGGTGCCGACCATGAACCCCGAGATGTTCTGCAGGAACACGAGCGGGATGCCGCGCTGGTCGCACAGCTCGATGAAGTGCGCGCCCTTCTGCGCGGACTCCGAGAACAGCACCCCGTTGTTCGCGATGATGCCGACGGGATGCCCGTGCAGGCGAGCGAACCCGGTGACGAGCGTCTCGCCGTACCGGGCCTTGAACTCGTGGAACTCGCTCGCATCGACCAGCCGCGCGATCACCTCGCGCACGTCGTACGGGGACTGCACGTCGGTCGGCACCACGCCGTAGAGCTCACCCGGATTCGCGAGCGGCTCGCGCGACGCGATGACGTCCCACGCGGGCGCGGCGGGCTGCGGCAGGGTCTCGACGATGTCGCGCACGATCGCGAGCGCGTGCTCGTCGTCCTCCGCGAGGTGGTCGGTGACCCCGGATCGCGTGCTGTGCAGCTCGCCGCCGCCGAGTTCCTCTGCCGTGACGACCTCGCCGATCGCCGCCTTCACGAGTGGCGGACCGCCGAGGAAGATCGTGCCCTGCTCGCGCACGATCACGGTCTCGTCGCTCATCGCGGGCACGTAGGCGCCGCCGGCGGTGCACGAGCCCATGACGGAGGCGATCTGCGGAACGCGGGCGGCCGACATCCTGGCCTGGTTGTAGAAGATGCGGCCGAAGTGCTCGCGATCGGGGAAGACCTCGTCCTGCATCGGCAGGAACGCACCGCCGGAGTCGACGAGGTACAGGCACGGAAGGCGGTTCTCGAGGGCGATCTCCTGCGCGCGCAGGTGCTTCTTGACCGTGAGCGGGAAGTAGGTGCCGCCCTTGACCGTCGCGTCGTTGCACACGATCATCACCGGGCGTCCGTGCACGAGCCCGATGCCCGCGATGACGCCCGCGGCCGGAGCCTCGTCGCCGTAGAGACCGTTGGCGGCGAGCGGTGAGATCTCGAGGAACGGGCTGCCGTCGTCCAGGAGCTCGTCGACGCGATCCCGTGGCAGCAGCTTGCCGCGCGAGACGTGCCGTTCCCGGGACTTCTCCGGTCCGCCGAGGGATGCGACGCGCAGCCGTTCGCGCAGGTCCGCGACCAGCGCGCGCTGGGCGGCGTCGTTCGCCTGGAACGCGGGGCTGCCGGAGTCGACCGCGGTGTCGATGCGCTGCACGATCCTCGTTTCGATGCGTGTCAGTGAATCTTCATTCACTGGAATTCAGGTTAGCGCCCATTAACCGAAGTGTCTACACTGGCGACATGACCGACACGGCGACGTCGCGCAGCCTGGCCAAGGCCGAGCGCCGCGCGACCCTGCTCGAGGCGGCGGCCCGCCTGTTCGCGGACCGCGGCTTCGACGGCGTCTCGATGGAGGAGCTCGGCGCGGCGGCCGGCGTGAGTGGCCCGGCGGTGTACCGGCACTTCGAGGGCAAGCAGGCCGTGCTCGGCGCCGTGCTCCTCGACGTGAGCGCCGGACTGCATGCGGGCGGCGAGGCAGCCGTGCGCGAGCATCCGGATGCCGCGGACGCCCTCCGCGCCCTCATCGCCGCGCACACCCGGTTCGCCCTCGAGAACGCCGACACGATCCGCGTGCAGGACCGCGACCTCGACTCGCTCAGCGACGCGGACCGGCACGAGGTGCGCAGGATGCAGCGGGAGTACGTGGAGTCGTGGGTGGGCGTACTCCAGCGCATCCACCCCGACGAGGATGCAGCGGCCCTCCGCGTCCGCGCGCACGCGACCTTCGGCCTGCTCAACTCGACCCCGCACAGCGGCCGCGGATCGGCCACCGGACGCATCCTCGAGCGGATGGCTTGGGCCGCGCTCACCGGTGGTTGACGAGCGCGCCGAAGGCACGCGTCTCGAAACCACCTCCGAGTGAGCTAGTACGCCAACACCATTCCCGGCTCCGTCAGCACCGCCCCGATGTCCGCGAGGAATCGCGCGCCCTGCTCGCCGTCCACCAGCCGGTGGTCGAACGAGAGGCTGAGGGTCATCACGTCGCGCAGCGCGAGTTCGCCGCGGTGCTCCCACGGCATCCTGCGCACGGCACCGACCGCGAGGATCGCCGCCTCGCCCGGATTGAGGATGGGCGTGCCGGCATCCACACCGAACACCCCGACGTTCGAGATCGTGATCGTGCCGCCGGAGAACGCCTCCGGTGCCGTCGCGCCATCCCGAGCCGTCGACGCGAGCTCGCCGATCGCCTCGAGTCAGCAGGCCGAGCGGCATGACCTGCGCGTCCCGGATGTTCGGCACCATCAGCCCGCGCGGCGTCGCCACCGCGATGCCGAGGTTCACCGCGTCGTACTCGACGATCTCGCCGGCCGCTTCGTCCCAGTGCGAGTTGACGGAGGGATTGCGCGCGACCGAGACGCACAGCGCGCGTGCGATCACGCCCAGCAGGGATGCCGCCTCGCCCCTCCCCTTGAGCATCGCGACGAGCTCGAGCGTGCGGCTGACGTCGACGGTGAGGAACACCGTCACGTGCGGCGCGGAGAACGCGCTCGCGACCATCGCCGCCGCGGTCGCCTTGCGCACGCCCTTGATCGGGGTGCGGCGCTCGCCGGGGGCGGATGACGCCGCTGGGCGCTGCGTCGGTGCCGCGACCGACTTCGACGTCGATGGGGCCGCGAGACGCGACGGCTGCGCCGGCGCTCCTCGACCGCCGGCCGGCGCGGTGGAGACGGCCCCGAGCACGTCGTCTCGTGTGATCAGGCCGTCCGCGCCGGTGCCCGTGATGCGGGTGAGATCGACGCCGAGGTTGTGGGCGAGCTTGCGCACCGGCGGCGTCGACACGGTGTGCGAGCTGGCCGCGACCGTCTCCCCCGCCCGACGCTCGAGCGGCGCGGTGTCGCGACGTGGCTTGCGGGTCGGCTTCGCCCCGGTCTCGACGGCCGGTCCGTAGCCGACGAGCACCGAGGTGCGCTCCGGTGCCGCTCGCTTCGCTGGTGCAGCGACCTCGGCCGGTGCCGCGCCCTTGGCTGGCGCCGGCGTCGCGGCAGCCTCAGCATCGACGACGGCGAGCTCGAATCCGACGATCGGCGATCCGACCGCGACCGTGGTGCCGGGCTCGGCGTAGAGCTTCGCGATCGTCCCCGCGAACGGCGACGGCAGCGACACGATCGCCTTCGCGGTCTCCACCTCCGCGAGCGGCTGGTTGAGCGTGACCAGGTCGCCGACGGCGACGTGCCACTCGATCAGCTCGGACTCGGTGAGTCCCTCGCCGAGATCGGGCAGCAGGAAGTCCTTGACGGCCATCACGCACCCACGCCCGTGCCGCTGAGCGAGTTGCGGCGGCCCATCACACGATCCACACCGTCGAGGATGCGGTCGAGGTCGGGCAGGAAGTGCTCCTCCATGCGCGCGGGCGGATACGGCACGTCGAATCCGGTGATCCGCACGGGCGGTGCCTCCAAGTGGAAGAAGCAGCGATCCGTGATGGATGCCGCGAGCTCCGCCCCGATCCCGCCCGTGAGCTGTGCTTCGTGCGTGATCACGAGGCGCCCGGTCTTGCGCACGGATTCCTCCACGGTGCCGTAGTCGACCGGGGACAGCGAGCGCAGGTCGATCACCTCGAGGGAGATGCCGTCGTCGGATGCTGCGGCAGCGGCATCCAGCGCGGTGGCGACGAGCGGGCCGTAGGCGACGAGCGTCGCGTCCGTGCCCGGCCGCACGACCCGCGCCTGCTCGAGCGAGAGATCGTCGAGCGTCCTCGTCGACCTCGCCCTTGGTCCAGTAGCGGCGCTTCGGCTCGAAGAACAGCACGGGGTCGTCGCTCGCGATGGCCTGGCGGATCATCGTGTGGGCGTCCTGCGGGTTCGAGCACGCCACGACGCGCAGTCCCGCGGTGTGCGCGAAGTAGGCCTCGGGCGACTCGGAGTGGTGCTCGACCGCGCCGATGCCGCCACCGAACGGCACGCGGATGGTCAGCGGCATCCTGACCGCACCGGCGGTGCGGTAGTGCAGCTTGGCGACCTGCGCGACGATCTGGTCGAAGCCCGGGTAGATGAAGCCGTCGAACTGGATCTCGACCACCGGCCGGAACCCGCGGTACGCGAGCCCGACCGCGGTGCCGATGATGCCCGCCTCGGCGAGCGGGGTGTCCATGACGCGGTCGGTGCCGAAGTCGGCCTGCAGGCCGTCGGTGACCCGGAACACGCCGCCGAGCTTGCCGATGTCCTCGCCGAGCAGCACGACGCGGTCGTCCTCGGTCGAGCGCGCGGCGCAGGCCGGAGGTGATCGCCTTGGCCAGGGTCAGCTCGGTCATTCGGCACCCCCTCGGCTGCGCTCTCGACGAACCCGTCGAGGTACGCGGCGTACTGGCTCCGCTGCCGGTCGAGGGTGGCGTGCGGTGTCGCGTACACGTGGTCGAAGAGCGCGAGCGGCTGCGGGTTCGGGCAGGCCGAGGCATCCTGCCCGGAACTCGGCGGCGACCTCGTCGGCGTGCTGCTGGATGGATGCCGCTCGTCGCTCATCCAGCACCCCAGCAGCCCGAAGGTGGGCCTCCACCCGCGCGATCGGGTCCTTCGCGGCCCACTCCTCGCGCAGCAGCGGATCCACGTACCGGGTCGGATCGTCGGAGGTCGTGTGCGGACCCATCCGGAACGTGACCGCTTCGATGAACGTCGGTCCGCCGCCCGTGCGCGCCCGGTCGAGCGCGCAGCGCGTCGCGGCCATGACCGCGAGCACGTCGTTGCCGTCGACGCGGATGCTCGGGATGCCGAACCCGGGAGCCCGGTCGGCGATCGGCCGCACGGCCTGCAGCGACACCGGCTCGGAGATCGCGAACTGGTTGTTCTGGCAGAAGAAGATCACCGGCGCGCGGAACGTCGCGGCGAACACCATCGCCTCGTTGACGTCGCCCTGGCTCGTCGCGCCGTCGCCGAAGTACGCGACGGCGACCGAGTCGACGCCGTCGCGCTGGCAGCCGATGGCATAGCCCGTGGCGTGCAGCGACTGGGCGCCGATGATGACGGCGGGCACGGCCATCCCGACGTCGTAGGGGTTCCAGCCCGAGTGGCCGACGCCGCGCCAGACCTTGCACGAGGTCGGTGAGCCCGACGCCGCGGCAGTACGCGACCGCGTTCTCGCGGTAGCTGGAGAACACGAAGTCGTCCTCGCGCAGGGTGCGGGCCGAGCCGATCTGCGCGGCCTCCTGGCCGAACAGCGGCGCCCAGAGCCCGAGCTCGCCCTGGCGCTGCAGGGCCGTCGCCTCGGTGTCGATGCGGCGGACGATGATCATGTCCTCGTACAGCGCTGCGAGTTGGGCGTCGTCGACGTCGGCGACCCACGGATCGTAGAGGGAATGCTCGACTCGTGCCCCGGCGGGGCTGAGGAGCTGCACCGGATCGCGGCCCGGTGCGGACAGGTCGGCGTGCTGGCGGGTTGGTTGTTCTGACGCGGATGTGCGCATGGGACTCCCGATCCGTCCGGTTCCGAGCGGGTGTGCCCTTGCCGAACGATCAACTCACAACCGTGACTGGTGAGTCACTGGCTGACCCGGGCGGCGTTGCCCGGCGTTGGGACGACGGTACCACTCGCGACGCCCACCCACCCGGTCTTTTCAGCGGTGTGCCAGTCTTGTCGTGTGCCAGCGAAGACGCAGACCATCGAGTCCGACGCGATCGTGATCGGCGCGGGTCTCGCCGGTCTCGTCGCCGCCTGCGAGTTGCTGGATGCCGGAAAGCGGGTCACGATCCTCGAGCAGGAATCCGCGGCCAACCTCGGCGGCCAGGCGTTCTGGTCGTTCGGCGGACTGCTGCTGATCGACTCGCCAGAGCAGCGCCGGATGGGCGTCAGGGACTCCCTCGACCTCGCGCGCCAGGACTGGATGGGCACCGCGGGCTTCGACCGCGACGAGGATGCCTGGCCCCGGCAGTGGGCCGAGGCCTACCTGCAGTTCGCGGCCGGCGAGAAGCGGTCGTGGCTCAAGCAGCGCGGACTGTCGTTCTTCCCCGTGGTCGGCTGGGCCGAGCGCGGCGGTGGCCTGGCGACCGGCCACGGCAACTCGGTCCCCCGCTTCCACATCACGTGGGGCACCGGTCCGGGCGTGATCGCACCGTTCGTCGCCAAGGTGCAGGATGCCGCGGCCGCCGGTCGCGTGACCCTCCAGTTCCGCCACCGCGTCGACGCGCTCACCGTCGAGGGCGGTCGGGTGACCGGCGCATCCGGGGTCGTGCTCGCGGACGACGACGCCATCCGCGGCGCCGCCACGAACCGCGACGTCGTCGGCGAGTTCGACGCGCGCGCGGGCGCCGTGATCGTCACGAGCGGCGGCATCGGCGGCAACTTCGACCTCGTGCGCGAGTACTGGCCGACCGACCGGCTCGGCCCGGTGCCGAAGTTCCTGCTCTCGGGCGTGCCGGCGTTCGTCGACGGGCGGATGCTCGGCATCACCGCAGCGTCCGGCGCGCGCCTGATCAACCAGGACCGGCCGTGGGCCTACACCGAGGGCATCGTCAACTGGGACCCGATCTGGCCGGCGCACGGCATCCGGATCCTGCCCGGCCCGTCGAGCCTGTGGCTGGATGCGACGGGCAAGCGCCTCCCTGCCCCCAACTTCCCCGGCTTCGACACGATCTCCACGCTCGCGCACATCGGAACGACCGGATACGACCACACCTGGTTCGTGCTCACCCAGGCGATCATCGAGAAGGAGTTCGCCCTCTCCGGCAGCGAGCAGAACCCCGACCTCACCGGCAAGAGCGTGCGCGAACTGCTCAAGCAGCGGCTCGGCAAGGGTGCGACCGGCCCGGTCGAGGCGTTCAAGACGCACGGCGACGACTTCGTAGTGGCGGACACGCTCGACGAACTGCTCGCGGGCATGCAGGCAGCCACCGAGGATGCCCCGCTCGACCTCGATCGCGTGCGACTCGAGATCGAGGCACGCGACCGGGAGCTCGACAACCCGTTCGGCAAGGATGCCCAGCTCAACGCCATCCGCCAGTTCCGCAAGTACCGCGGCGACAAGCTCATCCGCGTGGCGAAGCCGCACAAGCTGCTCGACCCGAAGGCCGGGCCGCTGATCGCGGTCAAGCTGCACGTGCTGACCCGGAAGACGCTGGGCGGGATCGAGACGGACCTGGCCGGTGCCGCCCTCGGAGCGGGCGGCAGCCCCATCCCCGGGTTGTACGCGGCGGGCGAGGCCTCAGGATTCGGCGGCGGCGGGATGCACGGCTACCGCGCCCTGGAGGGCACCTTCCTCGGAGGCTGCATCTTCAGCGGTCGGGCGGCCGGGCGCGCGGCGGCCGCGAGCGTCTAGCGCGACCGGACCTCCGGACAGTCGGCAACGGAGGAACCGTTCGGCGCGCCCGCTAGCGTCAAGCTCGACACGCCGAAACCATCCTCCGTTCGCGACGCCGGAGAGGCGGACGACCGAGTCAGCGAGCCAATGTCCAGGCGCGGCGCTTGACCAGCACGTGGCCGCGCTTGGTGGTGAGGCGTGTCCAGGGGCCGGTCTCGTAGAGGTTGACCGTGTCGCCCTCGCGCAGGAAGCCGAGGCTGAGCGCCGCGAAGGCGGCGCCGGCGGGGATGAAGTCGTATCCGTCGACCGGGCGACCCCAGATCTCCGAGCGCACCCGCTGCACGATCTGCTCCCCGGCCGCGGACGGGACCGCTGCAGCGACCTCCTCGATGCCCGCGCGGGCGGCGGAGTCGAGCAGGGTGCCGTCGATGTTCGGGAGCGCGTGCCATCCACCCCTCGGCGGCGAGATCGCGGCCCAGGTCACCGTGTTGACCTCGGTGGGCAGGTTCACGCTCACCGGCTCGCCGACTTCGGATCCGGATGACTCGAGCAGTCCCTCGACGCGCATGAGCAGCGATCGCACCGGAACGACGACATCGAACGGATCCTGCGTCGTGAGGGCGAAGGTGCGCAGGCCGAGCACGGTCGGGGACTCGTCGAGCAGGCCGTTCGGATGCAGCACCGAGACGTACACCGCGAGCACCCCCGAGCCGCCGATCAGGCGCACGGAACCGTCATCCACGCGGGCGGCACGCCCCAGGTAGACGTGGAGGTCGCCGAGCGCGAGGGAGTCGACCAGGGTGAACGTGCGGCTCATGACGCATCTACACTACAGAGCATGAGCGACCCGCTGTCCGGGATGCTCGCCGCGCTCGATCTCACCGACACCGGTGCGCGGACGAGCGAGGACATCTTCACCGGTCCGAGCCAGCAGACTCCGATCGGTCGGGTCTACGGCGGACAGGTGCTCGCGCAGTCCCTGATGGCCGCGCAGCGCACCATCAGTCCCGATCGCACCGTGCATTCGATGCACGGCTACTTCCTGCGGCCGGGCGACGCGAACCTGCCGATCACGTTCTCGGTCGACCGCATCCACGACGGCCGGTCGTTCTCGACCAGGCGCACGCAGGCCTACCAGAACGGCGTGCCGATCCTCTCCGCGATCATGTCGTTCCAGGATGAGGACGAGGGCCTCGACCACCAGGTCGAGATGCCGACCGGGCTTCCCGACCCGGAGTCGCTGCCCTCCGTTCGCGAGCTCCTCGCGGGCATCGATCACCCGATCGCGCAGTACTGGTCCGAGAGCCGGGCCTTCGACCTCCGGTACATCGACCATCCGATCTACGTGCCGGGCGACGTGGCACGCACCCCGCACCAGGCCCTGTGGATGCGGGCACTCGGCCCACTCCCGGACGACCCGCTGCTCCACCGAGCCGCGATCGCCTACGCGAGCGACTACACGATCCTCGAGCCGATCCTCCGTGCCCACGGTCGGTCGTGGGCGGACGAGGGACTCAAGATCGCCAGCCTCGACCACGCGATGTGGTGGCACCGGTTCGGGCGTGCCGACGAGTGGATGCTGTACGTGCAGGAATCCCCGAACGCGAACGGCGGCCGCGGCCTCAGCTTCGGTCGCATCTTCCGCCGGGACGGAGCGCTGATCGCCAGCGTCGCCCAGGAGGGCACGATCCGCGTTCCCGAGCACAAGCGCGACTAGACGCGTTCGGCTACCGGCGGTGCAGCCACCAGGTCTCGCCGTCGCCGACCCGCGCGAAGCCGCGCTGGGAGTACAGCCGCTCCCCCTCGGGCGTCGCGTTGAGCGCGGCGTGCGTCGCACCTCCGCCGGCCGCGGCCGCGCACACGGCGCTGAGGAGTGCCGATCCGACGCCCTGGCGCTGCCAGCGCGGGTACACGCCCATGTCGAAGATGCCCGCGACCAGCGGACTACCGAGGTGCGCGGTCGCCACGCCGAACGACTTCCTGCGTTCGCGAGCGACCGCCTTCCAGAGCGTCGGCGTGTCTATCTCGACGTGCACGCGCGGATCGGTGGCGGGGGTCACGGATGCCAGCTCTGCGACCATCCACCACGGCTGCCAGCCGTGCTCGAACCCTGCGTCCGCGAGCGCACCGGCCTCGGTCTCGGGCCGGAGCCACGCGCCCACCGTCGCCCTGAGCCGACGCGCCTCGGCCACGCCTCGGCCGACGGCGGCCGCGTCGAGGGTCTCGGGGAACATCAGGTACACGTGCCGGTCTTCCGGAACCCAGAACCACTCGTGTCCGTCGTCATCCCACGACCGTCCGCCGGTCTCGAGCGTGCGGTGCCGGAACCACGCGACCTGCGCGGCCTCGCAGTCGCGGATGCCGATCATCCGCGCTTGGTGAACTGCACCGGCTCCTCGACGTACGGCGCCCACGCCGCCCGCAGGTCGTCACCGATCCGCTGCGGCTTGCCTGAGGCCGCGTTCACGAGCACGAGGGTGGTCGTCGCCCTGGTGAACAGCGTGCGCGGCTCGATGCCGACCGGCGGATACAGCTCGTAGCAGATCTCGAGGCTCGCGCCGCCGATCCGCCCGATCCACATCTCGATGTCGATCGGCGCGCGCATGTACGGGATCGGCGCGAGGTACTCGAGCTCCTGGCGGGCGATGAGGGTGATGAGCTCGGAGCCCGGTCGGCCGTCGATGATCGCGGTCGCGGCGGCGGGCATCCCCTCGACGTCCGGCTTCCAGAACGCCTGGATGCGCGCCTCCTCGAGCAGGCGCAGCATCTCGGCGTTGTTCACGTGGGCGTACGCGTCGAAGTCGCTCCAGCGCAGCGAGATGGGAACGTGGAGCCGCGTCATATGGAGATCGTAGGCGGCGGAGCACGACGCAACGTGCGCGTGTTCGCGATTCCGACGATCGGCGCGACCGCGCTCGTGCCGATCGGCGGACGACGCGCGCCGCTGAGCGGCGCGCCAACAGGCTCAGTCCCTGGTCAGCTTGCGGTACGTGCTGCGGTGCGGCTTCGCCGCGTCGGGGCCGAGGCGCTCGATCTTGTTCTCCTCGTAGGCCTCGAAGTTGCCCTCGAACCAGTACCACTGGGCCGGGTTCTCGTCGGTGCCCTCCCAGGCGAGGATGTGCGTCGCGATCCGGTCGAGGAACCACCGATCGTGGGTGATGACCACCGCGCACCCTGGGAACTCGAGCAGTGCGTTCTCGAGGCTGCCGAGCGTTTCGACGTCGAGGTCGTTGGTCGGTTCATCCAGCAGCAGCAGGTTGCCGCCCTGCTTGAGCGTGAGCGCGAGGTTCAGGCGGTTGCGCTCACCACCGGAGAGCACGCCGGCCTTCTTCTGCTGGTCCGGGCCCTTGAATCCGAACTGGCTCACGTACCCGCGGGACGGGATCTCGGTCTTGCCGACCTGGATGAAGTCCTGGCCGTCGGAGACGACCTCCCAGAGCGTCTTGTTCGGATCGATGCCGCCGCGGTTCTGGTCCACGTAGGAGATGTCGACCGTGTCGCCGATCTTCAGGTCGCCGCCGTCGAGCGACTCGAATCCCACGATGGTCTTGAACAGCGTGGTCTTGCCGACGCCGTTCGGGCCGATGATGCCGACGATGCCGTTGCGCGGCAGCGTGAAGCTGAGCCCGTCGATCAGGATGCGCCCGTCGAACCCCTTCTGCAGGTTCTTCGCGTCGATCACTTGGCTGCCGAGGCGCGGACCGACCGGGATGACCAGCTCCTCGAAGTCGAGCTTGCGGGTCTTCTCCGCCTCGTTGACCATCTCCTCATAGCGTGCGAGTCGCGCCTTCGACTTGACCTGGCGTCCCTTGGCATTGCTGCGGACCCACTCGAGCTTCCGAGGACAGGCGCTTCGCGAGCTTCGCGTCCTTCTTGCCCTGAACCTCGAGTCGGGCGCCCTTCTTCTCGAGGTACGTCGAGTAGTTGCCCTCGTACGGATACAGGTGACCGCGGTCCACCTCGGCGATCCATTCCGCGACGTTGTCGAGGAAGTACCGGTCGTGGGTCACGGCGAGCACGGCGCCGTGGTACTTGGCGAGGTGCTGCTCGAGCCAGAGCACGGACTCGGCGTCGAGGTGGTTGGTGGGCTCGTCGAGCAGGAGCAGGTCCGGCTTCTGCAGGAGGAGCTTGGTGAGCGCGACGCGGCGCTTCTCGCCGCCGGAGAGGTTGGAGACGGTCGCGTCGGACGGGGGCGTGCGCAGGGCATCCATCGCCTGTTCGAGCTGGGAGTCGAGATCCCATGCATCGGCGGCGTCGATCTCCTCCTGGAGCTTGCCCATCTCCTCGAGCAGCGCGTCGAAGTCGGCGTCGGGCTCGGCCATCTCGAGGCCGATCGCGGCGTGGCGGTCGACCTTGTCCTTGATCTCGCGCACGCCGTCCTGCACGTTCTCGAGCACGGTCTTGTCCTCGTCGAGCTCCGGCTCCTGCATGAGGATGCCGACGGAGTACCCGGGCGAGAGCCGGGCCTCGCCGTTGCTCGGGGTGTCGAGCCCGGCCATGATCTTCAGGATCGTCGACTTGCCGGCGCCGTTCGGACCGACCACCCCGATCTTCGCGCCGGGCAGGAACGACATCGTGACGTCATCGAGGATGACCTTGTCGCCGACCGCCTTGCGGGCGCGGACCATCGAGTAAATGTATTCGGCCATACCCACGATTCTATTCGGCGCTCACCACGCCCCAGACGCCGGACGCTGTCGGCTGATCAACGCAACGCGTCGCGACGCACCTCTCTGGCGATCCCGGCGATTCGTGCGATCGCATCGTGCGAATCGACGGACGACGCGCGCCGCAGGAGCGGCGGCGCGCCGAAAAGCACCACTCAGAAGTCGATCGGCCGCGTCGTGCCGATCAGGCACTTGCCGGTGGCGAGCATCGGGGCCAGGAACGCCGCGTAGTGGTCGGGGAAGATCTGCCCGATGAAGCACTTCCCGTCGAAGCGCACCGAGAAGATCACCGAGTCGACCCGCTCGCCGATTGCGGTCTCGTTCGGCGTGAGCTCCATGTCGGCCTTGTTGAACCCGTTGTCGACGAGGCTCTGGATCATCACCGAGCCGTCGGTCATGCCGTACGTGTTGTTCATGCCCTCGACGAGGTTCTCCCAGAACGGCAGGTTCTCCTCCGCGGTGCCGGTCGGGTCGAGCTTGAGCACCGGGGTGGGGGTCGGCGTCGGGGTCGCGGACTTCGAGCCCGTCGGGGTCGGCATCGGCACGGTCGGCACACAGCCGGTGAGCGCGATCACCGCGGCGACGGCAACGGCGACGAGCGTCATCGCACGCTTCGATGCCATCGGTTCCCCTCCATCGACGCCGGCTTCGGATCGGCTCGGCGCCGCAGATGATTCTAGGACCCCGAGCCCGTGCAATCCTCGGCATTCGCCGTGAACCCGAAATGTCGTCAGAAGGGCCGAGAGCTCGTCAGAAGGGCAGCGGCACGGCCTCGGGCTGATCGGCGTCCCCGGTGAGCACCGCAGCGCGATCGTCGGTCGCGTCATCCACCGAGTCGTCCGCGGCGGCCTCACCCGCGGCGGCGTCGGCGTCGCCGGGTTCGCTCTTCGATGACGCCGTCGAGATGCTGCGAGTGAAGACCGACGTGCCCCACGCGAGGTCGTGGCCGAGCGAGTCCGCCTCGATGTCGATGTTCGTGCCGGTGCGCTCGCCGTTCTCCCAGTCGCGAATGCGCAGGCGCCCGCTGAGCACGACGCGCTGACCCTTCTCGATGGAGCCGGCCGCGTGGATCGCGAGCTGGCGGAACGCGGTGATCGTGTACCAGTTGGTCTCGCCGTCGATCCAGCGCTCCTGGCTGCGGTCGAATCGGCGCTGGGCCGACGCGAGCCGGAACGACGTGATCGGCAGCCCCTCGCTCGTGACGATGTGGCGCGGCTGGGTCGCCACGATGCCGGTGATGGTCAGGTGATCGGACATGGTCTCTCCTCTTGGTCGGACCGCGATCCGGGTGCGACGCTCGTGCCGGGATCGGTCGCCCCGGACCGCGGTGCAGCCAGTGTCGTTCGAGGCAGGAGCGCGCCGAGCCGAGCCGCCGCGATCGGTGAATGACGGCGTGCGGGCCGGTATCGGTGAGGAGAGGGTGCTCGTCGAGCGGGCCGAAGCTCAGTGCTCGCGGAACTCGGGCCACTCAGCGCCGGGCAGCAGGCTCGCGTGGAGCGCACTCTTCGCGATCTCGAGCGTGGGGTACACCGCCCGGAAGTCGTCGTCGCCGAGGAGCTTGAAGGTGAAGCCGGCATCCACACTGTGGATGGAGCCGACGGCCCCCGCCGGTCCGAAGGCCACCCAGGTGCGGCCGGTGAGTGTGGTCTGGTCCATGTCGATCCCTTTCGATCAGTGCATCATCGACGCTACGCCCGTGCGTGCTGGTTGATCGGGATTCTCAGGAAGCCTTGACATACGAGGCGAAGGACTTGCGGATCTTGTCCACCTTCGGCAGCGCGACCGCGTTGCAGTAGCCCTGGTTCGGGTTCTTGGCGAAGAAGTCCTGGTGGTACTCCTCGGCGCGGTACCAGGCTCCGAGCGGCTCGATCGTGGTGACGACCGGCCCCTCCCAGGATTCGGCCGCGCGGGCGCTGGCGGCTTCGAACTGGGTCTTCTGCGCGTCATCCGCGAAGAACATCGCCGACCGGTACTGCGTGCCGACGTCGTTGCCCTGCCGGTTCAGCTGGCGCGGATCGTGCAGCGAGAAGAAGACATCGAGGATGACGCCGTCGGGGATCACCTCGGGGTCGAACCGCACCTTCACCGCCTCGGCGTGACCGGTCATCCCGGTGCAGACCAGGTCGTAGTCCGGATTCTTGGAGATGCCTCCGGTGTAGCCGGACACGACCTCCAGCACGCCGTCGAGCGTGCGGTAGACGGCGTCGAGGCACCAGAAGCATCCGCCGGCGAGCGCGAATTCGTGCATGACACAGACCCTACGCTTGGAGCATGCCCAGCACCCCGGTCTACGTCGCCGCCGCCGATCGCTACGCCACCACCGAGTACGCGCGGGTCGGCCGCAGCGGGCTGCAGATCCCCCGCATCTCGCTCGGGCTCTGGAACAACTTCGGCGGCGATCGTCCGCTCGAGACCCAGCGTGCGATCCTGCGCCGGGCGTTCGACCTCGGGATCACGCACTTCGACCTCGCGAACAACTACGGCCCACCGCCCGGGTCCGCCGAGAGCAACTACGGCGTCATCCACGCCAGGGATTTCCGGCCGTACCGCGACGAGCTCGTGCTCTCCACGAAGGCCGGCTACACGATGTGGTCGGGCCCGTACCAGGACTGGGGAAGCCGCAAGTACCTGCTCTCGTCGCTCGACGCGAGCCTCGCGCGCATGGGCGTCGACTACGTCGACGTCTTCTACCACCACCGCCCCGACCCCGAGACGCCGATCGAGGAGACGATGGGCGCGCTCGCGTCGGCCGTGCAGTCCGGCAAGGCGCTGTACGCGGGCATCTCGAACTACGACCCCGAACAGACCCGGGATGCGGCGGCGGCGCTCGCCGAGCACGGCATCCACCTGCTCATCCACCAGCCGCGCTACAACATGTTCGATCGCCACATCGAGCGCGGGCTGTTCCCGGTGCTCGACGAGCTCGGCATCGGGCAGCATCGTGTTCTCGCCGCTCGCACAGGGGCTGCTCACCGACCGGTACCTGAAGGGGATGCCGTCGGACTCGCGGGCGGCGAACAGCCCGTTCCTCTCGGAGGCCAACCTCACCGAGCAGTACCTCGAGCGTGCGTCCGCCCTGAACGCGATCGCGGCGGCGCGCGGGCAGTCGCTCGCCCAGCTCGCGCTGACCTGGGTGCTCCGGCTCCCGCAGGTGACGTCGGCCCTGATCGGCGCGTCGAGCGTCGCGCAGCTCGAGGACAGCTTCGCCGCGGCATCCGCGCCGGAACTCACCGCCGAGGAGCTCGAGGCGATCGAGCCGCTCGCGGTCGACGGCACCGGCTCGGCGAAGTAGCGAACGCCGCGTGGGCTACCTCTACGCCCTTGCGGCGGCACTGCTGTTCGGGGCCAACGGCAGCTGACCAAGGTGCTGCTCGACAGCGGCATCTCGGGCAGCCAGGTCACGCAGTTCCGCATGCTGGCGATGTGCGTCGTCTCGGGCCTCGTGCTGCTCGTCATCGACCGGAAGGCGTTCCGCATGTCGTGGCGGCAGTTCGGCGTGCTGGTCGTGCTCGGCGTCGTCGGCGTCGCCCTGCTGCAGGCGTCGTACGCGTACGCGGTGCACCTGCTGCCGGTCGGCATCGCACTCCTGCTCGAGTACATCGCGGTGCTGCTGGTCGCCGTGGTCGCGTTCTTCTTCCTCAAGGAGAAGGTGAAGGCTCGCCTCTGGATCGCGATCGGGCTCGTGCTCGCCGGGCTCGCCGTCGTCGCCGAGGTCTGGAACAGCACCCTCGACCCGCTCGGCGTGTTCTTCGCCCTCGTCGCCGCGGTGACGCTCGCGTTCTACTTCATCGTCGGAGAGCGGCAGGTCGGACGGATGCCGCCACTCGCGGTCGCGTTCTGGACCGGCCTGGTCGCGTCGGTGTTCTGGGCGTTCTTCAGCGGCTGGTGGGATCTCGAGCCGTCGCTCTTCGGCAGCCGGATCTCGCTGACCGGCAACCTCGACTTCATCGTCGTGCCGTTCTGGCTCGCGCTGCTCTGGAGCGTGGTGTTCGGTGCCTTCCTGCCCTTCCTGCTGTCCCTGACCGCGTTGTCGAAGATGTCCGCCACCGCCGCGGGCATCATCGCGTCGAGCGAGGTGATCTTCGCGTTCCTGTTCGCGTGGGCCTGGCTCGGTCAGCAGCTCAACCCGCTGCAGATCGCAGGCGCGGCCGTGGTGCTGGCCGGGATCGTGCTCGCGCAGTCCGCCAGGGCGAACAAGGTCGTGGATGCCGATCTCGCGATCGCCCCGAATGTCAGTGCCTAGGCGTAGTATCGAACATATCTTCGAACGCTCGGCCGGCCGACACCAAGGAGTTCTCATGACCATCCTCGACTTCGCCCCCAGCTCCATGTCAGCCATGACTGCGGATGCCGACGCGCGCGAACTCGGCGCCTTCGACCGGTCGGCGCCCCGGCTGGGTGTGGCGAGCATCCAGCTGCACGACGACCTGTGGCGCGTCACCCGCACCGACGGCGAGGTACTCGGCTACATCGAGCAGGTCTCCACCGCCGCAGGGTCGCGCTTCGTCGCCAAGCGCATGCTGCAGCGCCAGCGCCGGTTCCTGCCGGTCGGCGAGTTCTGGACCGTGGATGACGCGATGGACTGCTTCCGCTTCTGATCACACCAGTCACTCTGCTCACTCCCAGCATCGCGACTCGCCCAACGGTTCCGCCGCGTTGCTGTACCCCCGGGTTACAGTGCGTGGCATGCAGTGGTGGAATGACATCGTCGATTGGTTCTTCTCGAGTGACGGCCAGAAGCTCATCACGAGCACGGTCCTCCCCTTCCTCGCGATCCTGCTCGGTGGCCTCATCGCCGGCACGATCGCGCGCGGTGCTGTGCGCGGACTCATGCAGCAGCACGACCGTCAGCACAAGGCTGCGGCCGTGGCATCCCTCATCGCCGCCGGTCGGCGCGCGGCCAAGTGGACGTCGCTGACCGCGCAGGAGAAGGAGCACGTCGACTTCCAGGTCGCCGAGGCCGAGATCAAGGTGCGGATGCTGCCGGTCGCCGGCGCGGACCTCGCGGCCGAGTGGTCGGCCCACCAGCTCGTCGAGATGAAGCGCAACTCGGCCAACTTCAGTTTCCAGGCCGAGCAGGACCTGCTCGACTACCAGAACGGTCTCATCGCGTGGCAGACCAAGCCCGCACGGGCGCGCAAGCTGTTCGCACAGGACCTCGCCGCGTGGCGCTACGACGATGCGACGGGCGTCGGGCCCGACCGTGAGCTCGACCACAAGCAGCAGCAGTGGGTCGCGGACAACGACCCGGTGACCGAGAAGACCGCCGTGCTCCCCAAGAGCCCGCTCGCGGATTCCAAGGCGTAGCCCGAGCCCGTCTCGCTAGTTCGCGCCCGGCCCCGTGAGGTCGATCACCTTGGTGAGCCACGGGCAGAAGTAGGGCGACGTCACCGTGCCGTCCTCCACGTAGGACGGGAGGCCGTCGCAGACCTCGGTGGTGACATCCGCGAAGTCGAGCGACGCCGGGTCGATGTGCCAGGACCAGGGCGCGTTGACGCTCGGATCGTCGCGCACGACGAGCCCGTTGGGGATGAGCGCGACATCCTCGCCCGCCATGATCTGCTTCACGTGCTCGATGAGCTCGGGGGTCGCGAGTTCGATCTTGTAGGTCTCGTCCGCGTAGCCGGCCACCTCGAACGTGACGACGGTCGGGCCGGTCGCGGACGGGACGATCGTGCTGAGTGCTGCCGCGACGGTCAGCGCTCCGAGCGCGATGGCAGCGGCGATGCCGCCGGGGCCGCCTTTGGTCATGTTCGTCCTCGTCCCAGTCGAGTGGAATGCGATCCCTCGTACCGTACTCGCGGCTGGCGCGTCAGTGGAAGTGGAGCCCCCGGCGGGACTCGAACCCGCATCGATCCACTTACGGTACTCAAGATTAGAAGGCCTGTCCGGTACGGGGGCGACGCCCAAGGATAGCGGTTGAGCCTGCGGAATCAGGCAGCGGGATGTCCCTTGCGCGCCGTACCGTGCGCAGCATGAAGCGTTGTCCGAGGTGCGCCGAGACGAAGCCGGCTGGGGCCTTCAATCGATCATCGCGGAGCACAGACGGTTTGCAGTCGTACTGCCGTGACTGTCAGAAGTCCCATTACCGTGACAACGGCATCCGGCATCGTCGCTTCGTTCCGCGAGCGACCTGCCTAGATCTCCCCGCGGTCCTCCGGGTCCTCCGCAGCCTCGCTGTCGGGCTCGTCCCACGTGTAGGTGACCTGCACCTGCTCGCCGACCTGCTTCGCGACGGGAGCCTTGTAGACCTCCAGGGTCTCCTTGCCGTCGACGGCGGTGATCACGGTGAGCTCGTCATCCCAGCTGCCGTCGGTGCTGATCCGGCGGTCGTCGCGGCCGTCGTACGGACCGCCGACGTAGAAGACGATGTACTCGTCGCCGTGGCTGAGGGTGGGGGTGCTGTCTGTCATGTGTCCAGTAGTACCAGACTCCGCCGCGCATCCGCCCGATGCGGGCCCGGTGTACGCGTGGGGAACAGTGGATGCACAACGCGTGCGCCGCCCGCGGTGCGCTGGATCGCGGCATCCTCACCGCCGACACTGAGGGAGTGGAGACAGGGCGGGTGGGCGGCTGGCAGCGGTACGTCGCGGTCGGCGACTCGATCACCGAGGGCCTGTGCGACCCGATCGTCGGCCGTGGCGAACCCTGGCTGGGCTGGGCGGATCGACTCGCCGCGATCCTCGCCCGCCACGCCGAACTCCGCGGCGGCACGCTCGAATTCGCCAACCTCGCCGTGCGTGGACGTCGGGTGCGGGATGTCGTGACCGACCAGGTGCCGCACGCGCTCGAACTCCGCGCCGACCTGGTCTCGATCCTCATCGGCGGCAATGACCTGATGTCGGCGAAGGCCGACCCCGACGCCCTGGCGGCCGAGATCGAGTCCGCGGTGGCCAAGTTGCGCAAGGCGGGCACCGATGTGCTGCTCGCCACGTCGTTCGACCCCCGGTTCGCGTTCTTCCTCAAGCCGCTCCGGGGTCGCGCGGCGGTGTACAACGCGAACCTGTGGAGCATCGCGCGCAAGTACTCCACGATCACCCTCGACCTGTGGGGGATGCGCGAGCTGCAGCATCCATCGATGTGGGCTGAGGATCGCGTGCACCTCTCCCCCTCCGGTCACCGCCTGATCGCGACCAGGGCCGCGCACGCCCTGCACGTGCCCTACTTCGAGATCGCGGATGTCTCGATCCCCGCCACCATCGACACCGCCCGCCCACGGCTCGGCACGCTCGGGTGGCTGCAGCGGCACGCACTGCCGTGGGTCGGACGGCGGATCCGGCGGGTCTCGACCGGCGACGGCGTCGATGCGAAGCTGCCCCGCCCATCTCCCGTCGCAGGCCGCGGCTAGACTCTGGGGCATGGCGTCATCCGGTGATCTGCTCGTCTGGATCGATTGCGAGATGACCGGCCTGGACATCGGCATCGACGAACTGGTCGAGGTGGCCGTCGTCATCACCGACTACGACCTCGTCCCGGTCGATCCCGGCTTCACCATCGTGATCAAGCCCGACCAGGACGCGTTCGAGCACATGAACGACTTCGTCACGAACATGCACCGCGAGAGCGGGCTGCTCGAGGAGATCCCGAACGGGGTCTCGCTCGCCGATGCTGAATTCGCGGTGAACGAGTACATCCTCCGGTTCGTACCGACACCGGGCACCGCACCGCTCGCCGGCAACACGATCGGCACCGACCGCACGTTCCTCGCGAAGTACATGCCGCGGGTCGACAAGCACCTGCACTACCGCAGCATCGACGTGTCATCCATCAAGGAGCTCTCGCGACGCTGGTTCCCGCGGGTGTACTTCAACGCACCGGCGAAGGATGGCGGGCACCGGGCGCTCGCCGACATCCGCGAGTCGATCCGTGAACTGGACTACTACCGCAAGGCCGCGTTCGTCGGCGACCCGGGGCCGACCACCGACGAGGTGCAGGCCATCTCGGCCGCGGTCGTCGAGGAGTTCTCCTCCCGTCCCTGATATAGTCGTCGGGCTGCACTGCGCGCGACGCAGAGCAGGCATGGTGGTCGTAGCTCAGTTGGTAGAGCGCTGGCTTGTGGAGCCGGATGTCGCGGGTTCGAGCCCCGTCGGTCACCCCATGGGAACGGCCCGCTTCGGCGGGCCGTTCCGCGTTTAAGCTTGGGGGATGCCGGAGATCGAGGAGCGGACGGACGAGCGGACCGAGTCCGTCGTCGAGTCGCGACTCGACCAGCCCTGGGTCACGATCGTCTGGAACGATCCGGTGAACCTGATGTCGTACGTGGCGTTCGTCTTCCGCAGCTACTTCGGGTTCGAGCGGGCGGAGGCGGAGCGCAGGATGCTGCAGGTGCACAACGAGGGGCGTGCGGTCGTCGCATCCGGCCCGCGCGAGGCGATGGAGCGGCACGTCGAGGCGATGCACGAGTACGGCCTCTGGGCCACGGTGTCCAAGCAGTGATCCGCGTGCGAGGGACGGCGTGATGCGGCTCTTCGAGCGCGCAGGCGGCGTCTACCGTGCCGAGTTCGACGAATTCGAGGGCATGACGATCGCGAGCCTCGCCGGCCAGGTCGCGGACCTCATCGAACAGCGCCCGGACGACGACGCCGCGGTCGACCGACTGCTCCCCGACGCCTACCCGGACGACGCCGAGGCCCAGGCCGAGTACCGCACGATGACGGAGAACGACCTCGCGAGCCGCAAGGCCGCCAACGCGCGCCTGGTCGCCGAAGCCCTCGCTGCGGGCGAGTGGCCGCGCAGCGTCGAGGTCGACGAGGGCGGTGCGATGCGGTGGATGCGTTCGCTCACCGACATCCGCCTCGTGCTCGCGAGCCGCATCGGCATCGACGATGACGGCGGGTCGCAGGCTGACACCTCGGAGCAGGGCCTCTTCCTGCGCGAGGCCTACGACGTGCTCGGCGCCCTGCAGGAGTCACTCGTGCAGGCAGTGGACCGCTGATGCCGCTCAGCATGGATGAAGCGGCCTTCGAGGCCCTCGTCGTCGACGAACTCGACCTGCTGCCCGACGAGATGGTGGACGGCCTCGACAACATCGTGTTCGTCACCGAGTCACGCCCGGAGGACGGTTCACTCGATCTGCTCGGCCTGTACGACGGCACGGCCCTCACCGAGCGCGACCGCTACGGCTTCGGCGAGCTGCCCGATCGCATCGTGCTGTTCCGCGAGCCACTGCTCGCGATCGCCGAGGACCTCGAAGACCTCAAGGACCAGATCCACGTCACGCTCGTGCACGAGATCGCGCACTACTACGGCATCGACGACGACCAGCTCCACGAGCTCGGCTGGGCCTAGGCGGTCTCGCCCACCTCCAGTGGGAAGCTCGGGATCGGCACTCCACTCCTCGAGCGAGCCGTCGTAGATGCGCACCGCGGTCTGGCCGATCGCGGCGAGCGTGAGCGCGCTGCCGGCGGCCGAGATCCCGCCGCCGCAGTAGAGCAGCACCTCCTGGTCGCCGACGTCGACGCCCTCCTGGTCGTACGCGAGGATGAGTTCGACCCGGCTCTTCACGTGCCCGTCGGACGTGAACAGGTCGCGGCTCGACACGTTGACACTGCCCGGGATGCGGCCGCGGCGGGTGTAGCGGGTCGGATCCGACCCCGTGAAACTGCCACGCGGGAGCGCGCACACCAGCAGGGACGTGGATCCTGCGTCGCGTTCGAGCAGCTCCTCCTTGCTCACCCAGGCGCGGCGGACTGCGGCGGCCTGCCAGGTGGGCACGGGCTCCGGCGCATCCTGCTCGCCGGACTCGACGGGATGGCCGCCCTCGACCCAGGCGCGGAACCCGCCGTCGAGCACGCGCACCGGCACGCCGATCCAGCGCAGCAGGTACCAGACCCGCGCAGCGAAGAGTGTGCCGGTCGAGTCGTACACGACCACCTCGCGGCCCTCTCCGATGCCGATGCGGGCGAGCTCGTCGGCGATCGCCTGCGGCTCGGGGTGCGTGTAGTGAAGAGGCACAGTGTGGAGTGGAGCCGTCTCGTCACTGAACTGCGTGACGAGGTTGACGTACTGCGATCCTGGGATGTGCGACTCGACCCAGCGTTCGCGCAGGATGTCCTTGCGGTAGTCGCCGTCGAACGTCGCCGGGTGCAGCAGGATGCTCGCATCGAGCACCGCGGGCGGGTTGGGCTCGTTGAGCTGGTCGGCCAGCTCGGACGCGGAGATGAAGGCCTTCGGGTTCGCGGGACTGCTCACGGCTCAACCTTCGCAGGGTCGATGAGCGAGCGCCACTTCGTGACGTCGGTCTCGGGCGTGGCGAAGATCGCGAGGTCGGCGAGGAATCCCGGCGTCTCGGCGTTGATGTGGGCATCCTCCTGGAGCGCCCACGCGTCCCAGTGCGGTGCGAAGGCCGGGTCCCGCAGCAGCGCCCGCTGCTTCCGCGTGTCCTCGTCGAGGTCGATCCAGACACCGAAGTCCGCCAGGAAGCGCGATCCCCTGGTGAGGGCGCCGCAGCCCTCGACGATCACCGGACGGTCGGGGTCGAGCTCGAGCCACGGTCCGGTGGTGTCGGACGTCGCCCAGTCCCACGTTCGCACCGGCGAGTTCAGCAGCAGCGCGGGAACGAGCTTGCTGCCTGCCTCGAGCCCGTCCCAGCCCCGGTAGAGGTCGTCCATGTGCACGAGCTGGTACGCCGGCAGTTCGGCGACGATGGCCTCGGCGAGCACGGTCTTGCCCGAGCCGGAGCGTCCGTCGATCAGGATGGCGCGGCGCCCCATCAGAGCCCTCCGACGATCGGCGAGAACGTGCCAGCCAGGATGGATGCCGCCACGGCAGCTCCGCCGACCGCCAGTCCCAGCGCCGTCACGCCCCACTCGCGGCCGCCCCATCGCGCCGGGCGCGCCCAACTGCGGCGCACGGGCGCGCCGAAGCCGCGCGCCTCCATCGCGGTCGCGAGCACCGACCCGCGCCGGATGGAGAGCACGAGCAGCGCGAACGCCATGCCGAAGAAGCGACGGACCGCGCTGCGGTCGCCGACCCCACGAGCTCGACGGGCGAGGCTCACCGATCGCCAGTCGTCGCGGGCCAGGCCGATCAGCCGCAGGCCGGCGAGCGCGCCGAGCACGAACCGCGCCGGGAGGTGCAGGGTCTGGGCAAGTCCGTCCGCGAGATCGGTCGGATCGATCGTGATGAACAGGGCCACCGCGGGCAGTGCGATCGCGAGCACGCGCAGCAACGTGGCGATCGCGAACTCGAGCGAGCCATCGCTCACCCGGATGAACAGCCACTCGAAGTGCACCGTGCCCGACTCTCGTCCGTACAGCGCGATCGTGAGTGCCGCGAGCGGCGCCGCGATCCAGAGCGGGAGGGTGCGCAGCCAGAACTGCTTCGGGGGAATCCGCAGCAGCGGGATCAGGAGGAGTTCGAGCAGCAGGGCGACGCCGGCCGAGACCCAGTCGAGCGTGACGATGAGGCACGCGGCCAGCAGGGCGGCGGCGGCGAGCTTGGCGACGGGGTTGATCGCGCGGGTCGCGGCGCGCTCCACGATCGGGTCGCTCATCGGAGCTCCAGCGTGACGTCGGCGAGGGCGGCGACCAGGTCGAGGTCGTGGGTCATGGTGATGACGGCGGCGCCGTCATCCACGAGCCCGGCGATGATCGCGACCATCTCGGCCCAGGTGAGCGCGTCCTGGCCGAAGGTGGGTTCGTCGAGCACGAGGATGCGCGGGGCCGTGGCCAGCACCGTCGCGACGCTGAGCCGGCGCTGCTCACCGCCCGAGAGGGTGAACGGGTTGGCTTTCGCGAGGTGGCCGAGGCGCAGTCGCTCGAGCAGTTCGTCGACGATCGCGAGCGGCCGGCCGAGCGCGCGCGGCCCGACCTCGAGCTCGGCGCGCACCGTGGCGGCGAGGAACTGGTGCTCCGGATCCTGGAACACCGTGCCGATCCGGGTGAGGAGGTCGCGCGACTTCCAGCGGTGCGGATCGCGGCGTCCGAGCGCGGTCACGGTGCCCTCGAGAGGTGGCAGCAGGCCCGCGAGCGTGAGTCCGAGCGTGGACTTCCCGACACCGTTCGGCCCGGTGATCGCGAGCAGCCGCGAGCTGCTCGACGGTGACGTCGAGGTCGCTCTGCACGGCGATTCCGTCGCGACCGACCGTGAGCGCGGTCGCCGATTCGACGATCTCCGGATCGGCACGCGGCCCGCGTTCCGGCGCGCCGGGCGGGAACGCCGGCACCCAGATCCCGACGTGCGGCGAGCGCGGCATCCGAGCACGTCGTCCGGCCTGCCGTCCGCGATCACGCCCTCGGGCGAGAGCACGATCACGCGGTCGACCAGACCCTGCCAGACCGCCACGCGGTGCTCGACCACGACCAGGGTCGCCCCGGTCGCGTCGAGCACGCGGGCGACGGCATCCCGCACCTCGGTCACGCCGGCCGGGTCGAGGTTCGCGGTCGGCTCGTCCAGCAGCAGGATGCCGGGACGCATCGCCAGCGCACCCGGCGAGCGCGAGGCGCTGCCGCTGCCCGCCGGAGAGGGCCGACGTCGACCGGTCGAGCGCGACATCCAGCCCGACGGCGTCGAGCGCCTCGCGGACCCGCGGCCAGATCTCGTCGGGCGGCACACCGAGGTTCTCGCAGCCGAACGCGACATCGTCGCCGACGCGCGAGAGCACGACCTGCGAGTCCGGATCCTGCTGCACGAGCCCGACGCGACCTCTGGATGCCGCGGGCTCCCGCCCCTCGACGAGCAACCAGCCCTCCGACTCCCCCTCGTCCGCCCCGAGCACGCCCGCGATCGCGCGCAGCAGGGTCGACTTCCCCGAGCCGGATGCGCCGAGCAGCATGACGCGCTCCCCCGGCTCGATCCGAAGCTCGAGGCCGCGCACCGCCCAGGCGAGGCGTCCGGCGTGGCGCCAGCCCCAGCCCTCCGCCGCGATGGCACCGGCACTCATGGCGCCGTGCGGGGACGCGGCGCCCCCGGATGCGCTCGTCAGACCCGTTCCGCGAGCGCGCGACCGGAGGCGAAGCGGTTGAGCGCCCCCGTGCGCGCGAGCGCCCTCGTCAGCAGCCAGCCGAGCAGGCCCGCCAGCACGGCGCCGCTGATCGCGTAGCAGACCACGTACACGATCGCGAAGAGCGCATCGATGCCGGGGTAGTAGATGATCAGCTCGTTGATGCCCGCGGCGACTCCCGCAGCCGCCCCGGCGAGCATCGCGACCGGCAGCGACCACACCCGGTACAGGAAGATCGCGAACACGAGCTCGGCCGCGAGACCCTGCACGATGCCGCTCTCGATGGTCAGCAGTCCCCACTGCGCTCCGAGCAGGGCGGACACGCTGGCCGCGACGACCTCGGCGAAGAGCGCGGCGCCGGGCTTGCGGACGATGAGCGCGGCGAGCGGTCCGGCGAGCAGCCACAGGCCGTAGCCGAGCGACTTGAGCCCGGGCAGCACGGCGCCGAGGGGATCGGTCACGAAGTCCGAGGCGATGTTCCAGCCGAGGAAGATCACCCCGCACGCGACCGCGATGACGGCGGCGACGATGATGTCGACGACCCGCCAGCGGAATCTGGAGCCGGTGGTGGACGTGGTGCTGGTGGCAGTGCTGGTCACTGTTCGTGCCCTTCTCGAAGAGATGGCACGGGATGGAAGAGGCCTCCCTGCGCCGGCATGATCCGGATCAGGTTCGACGGTCGGAGCTGCGTAGCTCCCTCTCAGCCCGGTTCACCGGACTCCCGTGTCGTTCGCCAGCCAGCCTACTCCCGCAGCGCTCTACTCCCGGAGCGCCGCGAGCTCGTTGAACCTCCGGGCGATGCCGGAGACCTCGCCGGGGGCGACGAGTTCGCCGTCGGGCTGGCAGATCTGGAAGAGCTTGGGGGCGTGCCATCCCACCGCATCGAGCTCGAGCAGCGTGGGCGCGTTGCCGACCGCCTTGACCGTGAGCACCTCGCGCCAGGGCTTGTCCCATTCGGACTCCCTGCGGGACTGCATCGCGCGCACCCCCGCGCCGTTCGCGATGAGATGCACCGTCCTCGGGCGCATCATGAACATCCCGACGACCTGCATCGTGCCGGACGCTGCCCTCGAGAGCCCGGTCGCGACCTGGGCGCGCACGACGAGCGATCCGGGGTTCGCCGCGACGTACTCCGCGGTGCGCTTCTCGCGCTCGAGCTGCGCGCGGGTCTTCTTCTCGCCCTCGAAGCGGCTGTTGGATGGCACGGGTTCAGGCTACTTCGAAGCGCGCGCCGGGTTCTGCGCGAGCATCCGCTCAATGAGCGGAGGGATGAGCGAGCGTGCCGTGATCTCGTCCTCGACACTGGCCGGGACCAGAAGCCTCGGTGAGCCGAGACCGTCGTCCAGTCGGATTGCACCAAAGCGTGCGGTGATGCTGCGCACGTCAGCCCACGGCACAGCCCAGGCTTGCCGCTCGGCCGATCGATAGGCCGAGATGCCGGTCGAGTCCACGACGACGTATCGCCAACCGCCGCTGGTGCCAACGCCCCCTTCTAGCTTCGCAAGGAACACGACCGCGCCCGAGTGCTCGCGCCGGAAACGCTCGAGCACCAACTGGGCCCTCGAGTCGCCGCTGGAGATAATCGCATCAGAGATGCCCGTCGCCGCAGCTGCGCCGAGCGATTCGACCAGCAGCCATACGGCGAGGCAGCCGAGACCGCCGAGCACGACGGCGAGGATCTCCATCCGAGCATGCTAGGCCGAAGCCGCCGAGTTCGATCGAATCCCGCGCGTACGCTCAACACCATGGACCCCCGCACCGCCTTCGACGACTACACCGCACGCCTCATCGACTCGGTCTCAGCGCACGACGACGTGCTCGGCCTCGTCCTCGCCGGCAGCGGCGCCGAGCCTGAGCGCATCGACGAGTGGAGCGACCATGACTTCTTCGTCGTCGTGTCGAAGGATCCGGAACGCTGGCGCCGGACCCTCGACTGGCTCCCCGACCACGGTCGGATCGTGCTCAGCCCGCGCGAGACGCACCACGGTCTCAAGGTGCTGTACGACGACGGGCACGTGCTCGAGTTCGCGATCGCGACGCCCGAGGAGATGCACGACTGGTCGGTGAACATGGCGCGCGTGGTGCTCGACCTCGGCGGAGTCGCCGAGCTGGTCGCGGGGATGCAGCGGCGCACGACCCTGCCGTCCGAGCAGGATGCCGACGACATCCAGCTCTTCCTCTCCCACCTGTACGTCGGCGTCGGGCGCGCGCGCCGCGGCGAGGCCCTCGCCGCGAACCTCTCGATCCGCGGTCACGCGGTGCGCCACCTGCTGCCCGTCTGGCGACACCTGGTCACGCCGCAGGTGGATGCGGCGGTCGACTCGCTCGAGCCGAACCGCCGGTTCGAGCAGGCCTACCCCTCGGACGCGCTCGAGCTAGCGACCGCGCTCGCGCAGCACCCCGAGCCGGCGGCGCGAGCGCTGCTCGCGGTGGCCGAGCGCGCGCTCGCGACCGGATGGGCGCAGTGGCCGACGGCGGGCGTGCAGGTCATCCGCGAGCGGCTGAACTGGCAGAACGCGCTCTGACTACTTCTGCAGCGCCTCAGTCCCCGCGATCCGCTGCGCGATGTAGATCGGGATGATCGACACGAGCACGAGCACGACGGCGATCACGTTGACGACGGGCGCCTGGTTCGGGCGGAACAGGTTGTCCAGGATCCAGAGCGGCAAGGTCTTCACGCCCGCGCCCGCGGTGAACGTCGTGACGATGATCTCGTCGAAACTCAGCGCGAACGCGAGCAGTCCGCCGGCGAACAGCGCCGAACGCAGTTGCGGGAAGGTCACGAGCCGGAACGTGGTCCAGATCCCGGCGCCGAGGTCGGCCGACGCCTCCTCGAGGCTCGTGCCCATCCGGCGCAGGCGGGCGATGACGTTGTTGAAGACCGTGACGATGCAGAACGTGGCGTGCGCGACGATCACCGTCATGATCCCGAGCCGCAGGTCCAGGATCGTGCGGAACGCGTTGTTGAGCGCGATGCCGGTCACGATGCCGGGCAGCGCGATCGGGAGGATCACGAGCAGGCTGACGGCATCCCGCCCGAAGAACGAGTACCGCTGCAGCGCGATCGAGATCAGTGTGCCGAGCACGAGGGCGATCGCCGTGGATGCCAGGGCCACCTGCACCGACGTGCCGATCGCGCTCAGCGCCCCCTCGTTCTGGAACGCGCGCCCCCACCACTCGAGCGTGAAGCCCGGCGGCGGCCAGACGAGCGACTCGCTCGTCGAGAACGAGTTCACGAACACCACCATGAGCGGCAGGTAGATCACGAGCAGGATCAGGACGGTGACCCCGCCGAGGACGCCCTTCGACACGCGCGACAGTCTCATTGGATGGCTCGGCTCACAGGTTGTTCAGCGCTCCCGTGCGGCGCACGACCGCGAGGTACACGAACATGATCACGATCGGGATGAGCGCTATCGCCGCGGCGAGCGGCAGGTTGTTGGCCGCGCCGACGTTCGTGTAGACGAGATTGCCGAGCAGCTGGCTCGCGCCGCCGACGATGTTCACCGTGATGTAGTCGCCCATCGAGAGCGAGAAGCTGAAGATCGAGGCCGCGATGATCGCGGGCCACAGCATCGGCAGCACGATCGTGATCAGGGTGCGCCAGGTCTTGGCACCCAGATCACTGGATGCCTCGAGCAGCGAGTCCGGCACCCGTTCCAGTCCCGCGTAGATCGGCAGGATCACGTACGGCAGCCACAGGTAGGCGAGCGTGATCACGGTGGCCGGCAGCCCGTACCCGGGGCCCTCGATGCCGAACGGCTGCAGCATCCACTCGAGGATGCCGCCGTTGCTGAGCACGGAGCGCCACGCGTAGGCCTTCACGAGGTAGCTCGCCCAGAGGGGCATGAGCACGGCGATGACCAGGATCCGCTGCATCCTCGTCGAGGCGACCTTCGCCATGAAGAACGCGATCGGCAGCGCGATCAGGATGTCGACGACGGTCACCAGGAGCGCGACGCCGACGGTGCGCAGGGTGACGGTCTGGTAGAGCGACCCGGTCAGCACCGTGATGATGTTGTCGAGCGTCCAGGTCTGGGAGATGACGCCCGTGAACGAGTCGACGGTCCAGAGTGCGGTGATGAGCAGCGCCGCGAGGGCGGCGATGTAGACGAGTCCGAGCCAGAACAGCGGCGCGGTGAGCAGGAGTCCGAGGCGGAGCCGCGGACGCTTGCTCAGGAGCACGGACAACCGCCGCGCCACGGTTCCCCGAGGTTGGGGAACCGCAGCGCGGACGGCTGTCGTGTCAGTGCTCATGTGCGGCAGGGGTGGTTAGCCCTTGATCTCCTGCCACGCGGTGGTCCATGCGGAGTAGTCGGTGCACTCGACATCGGTGCGCCCGTCGAGGCACTCCGCGATCGGGGTCGACCAGTACCAGATCTGCGACGCGTAGTCCGCGTCACCGGCGTGGTACGCCTCGCAGTCCTCGCGGAACTCGCACGCGGCCTGGCTCGACGGCGCCTCGCCGAAGTATCCGGTCGCCTGCGCGTTCACCTCGGGGCTCGCGATCCAGTCGAGCCACGCGTACGCGCAGTTCGGGCTCGCGGCCTCGGAGGCGATCATCCAGGTGTCGGACCATCCGGTGGTGCCCTCCTCGGGCAGCACGACCTCGGTGTTGCCGGTCGTCACCGAGTTCTGGATGACCTGCCAGGTCGTTCCCACGACCGAGTCACCGGTCTCGAACGCCTGGATCTCCTTGAGGTAGTCGCTCCAGTACTCGCCGATGTGCTCGCGCTGGGCCTTGAGCAGGTCCACCGCCGCAGCGAGCTGCGTCTCGTCGAGCGCGTACGGGTTCTCGATGCCGAGCTCCGGGTTGTGCGCCATGAGGTAGACCGCGGCATCCGCGATGTAGATCGGGCTGTCGTACGCCGTCACCTTGCCGCTGTTCGCAGCGGCGTCATCGAAGACCGCGCTCCACGAGGTGAGCCCGTCGGGGAACACCTCCGTGTTGTACATGAGCAGGTTCGCGCCGTAGCCGTGCGGGATGCCGTAGGAGACCCCGTCCACGCTGTTCCAAGACTGCATCTTCAGGAAGTCGAAGATGCCGTCGTAGTTCGCCAGCAGGTCGGTGTTGACCGGTGCGACGTCGCCCGCGGCAACGAGCCGCAGTGACAGGTCACCGGATGCCGCGACTACGTCGTACTCGCCGGTCTTCATGAGGTTGAACGCCTCATCCGACGTGCCGTACGTCTTGGACGTCACCTCGCAGCCGGTCTCCTCCTCGAACCCGGTCACCCAGTCGACCGCCGGGTCGTTGGACCCGTCCTCCACGTAGCCCGGCCACGCGAGCAGCGAGACGCTGCCCTCGAGTGCACCGACCTCATCCGTCGGCTCCTCCGAGCCTCCGCCGCCCTGCGACGTGCCGCACGCGGCGAGCAGCGCGACCGACGCGATCGCCAGTCCCGTGAACACCGCCTTGTTCGCTTTGAGTCTCATTGCTGTGTCTCCATTCCCATCGGTTGTGTCGCCATTCGTGCAGGTCTACTGACCGGTGCCTCCCAGTGGCACGATGTCGCGGTCGAGCCACTCCGCGACGACGGATTCACCACGACGGTCGTGGTCGGCTCGGCTCGAGGCGTTCTGCTCGAGCACGTTGAGGCGTGGGCCGTTCTCGACATCCACCAGCACGCGCGTGGATGTCCCGAGGTAGATCTCCTCCGCGACGATCCCCGACACCACGCGAGCCCCCGCCGCCGGCTTCGTCCCGGCCGCTTTCAGCGTGATCTTCTCCGGACGCACCGAGTTGTAACCGTCGCGGCCCAGGATCGTCTTGGATGCCGCGTCGTCGAAGATGTTGGACGTTCCGACGAAGGATGCGACGAACGGCGAGGTCGGCGTCTCGTAGATCTCACTCGGGGTGCCCAGCTGCTCGATCCTCCCGTTGTTGAACACCGCGATGCGGTCGCTCAGCGTGAGGGCCTCCTCCTGGTCGTGCGTCACGAAGATGAACGTGATGCCGAGGTCGCGCTGGATCTCCTTGAGCTCGACCTGCATCTCCTCGCGCAGCTTGAGGTCGAGGGCGCCGAGCGGTTCGTCGAGCAGCAGCACCTTGGGCTGCACGACGGTTGCACGGGCGAGGGCCACGCGCTGCCGCTGGCCACCGGAGAGCTGGCTCGGCTTGCGGGCGCCGAACGCGCTCAGCCGCACGGACTCGAGCGCCTCGTTCGCGCGCTCGGTGCGCTCCTTCTTCGGCACGCCGCGCACCCGGAGTCCGTACCCGATGTTCTCGAGCACGGTCATGTGCGGGAAGAGTGCGTAGTCCTGGAAGACCGTGTTGACGTCACGGTCGAAGGGGGCCTTGCCCGTGACATCCTGCCCGAACAGCTCGATGGTGCCGGCGGTCGGCGTCTCGAAGCCGGCGATGAGCCGGAGCACGGTCGTCTTGCCGGAGCCCGACGGGCCGAGCATGGAGAAGAACTCACCGGCGGCGATGTCGAGGTCGAGGTCATCCACGGCGTTGACAGCCCCGAAGGACTTGGTCAGTCCGGTCAGGCGGATCGCGGGTGTGGCCTCGGGCACAGTGCCTCCTTTCGGCAATCATATGGAACCAGATGTCCAAAGTGCGACAGGAATGTTACGGTCGTGTCACGCCGTTGAAGGGCATGGTCTCTGGGAGGGCCGCGCTCTGGAAAGCATCGATGCCGCAGTCCATCCGCTCCACCACCGCCGCGCGGGCCGCCGTGTTCGCGCCGCTCGGTGGCGCGGGGCGGGCCGAACTCGTGGCGCAGCGCCTCACGGATGCGATCGTGCTCGGCCTGCTCGGCGACGGCGAGCGTCTGCCGAGCGAGACCGAGATGGCCAAGCGATTCGGGGTCGCGACCGTGACCGCGCGCGAGGCGCTGGAGGTGCTGCGCGAGCACGGTCTCGTCGAGACCCGGCGAGGGCGGGATGGCGGGAGCTACGTCACCGCCAAGGGAGGCTTGCGGGCCTCGATCGAATCGAGGGTGCAGGGGCTCTCCCGCGTCGAACTCCGCGACATGGCCGCGTACTACACGGTCACCGCCGCGGGAGCCGCCGAGCTCGCCGCCGATCGCGCGACCACGGATGACCTCGAGCACCTCGCCAGGGTGATCGACGCGATCGACGCCGACGACGAGGCGAGTGCCCGACGCGGTGAGGGCACGTTCCGCCTGGAGGTCGCCGCGCTCTCCCAGTCCGCCCGGCTCGTGCGCGAGGAGCTTCAGGCTGCAGGCCGAGTTCGCTCCCCTGCTCTGGCTCTGCCTGCGCGAACCGGAGTACCGTCGCTCGAGTCGGGAACGGCACCGCGCGGTGATCGACGCCATCGCGGCGATGGACGGCGAGCGTGCACGGCAGGCGACCGCGGCTCACCTCGGCGAAGCGATCGAATGGCTGCTCGAGGCCAAGGCCACGATGGAGGCAACAGGATGACACTGCTCAGCACCTCCGCCGTCGACGACTGCGTCGCCGCGGTCAGCGCCACCTTCGCCGGCGTCTTCGCGCACATCGAGCAGTGGCGCCTGCGCATCATCGAACTCGTCGAGACCCAGGGCGGCGTCGTCACCTCGCAGGAGGTGGACGACCTCGTCGAGCACCTCGTGCTCGCCGAACTCGAGCGCGACGACGCCCTCATCATCGGCGCCGGGTATGTCGCGACCCCGGGATTCCTCGCCGACACCCGCTGGCACCTCGCCTGGTGGCTCGGCCACTCCAACACGTTCGGTCTCGGCGCGGCCGGCCCGTCGGTCCGGCGTCTCGCGGCCACCGAGGATCCCACGCACGAGTCCTTCCGGGACTACACCGACCTCGAGTGGTGGCGCGTCCCCGCGACCACCGGCGAGGCCCACATCACCGGCCCGTACGTCGACTACCTCTGCACCGACGACTACACGCTCACCCTCACCGTGCCCGTCGTCCACGACGGCACGATGATCGGTGTGGCCGGCGCCGACCTCTACGTGAACGACATCGAGCGCACCCTGCTGCCCACCGTGCGGTCCATCGGGTCGATGGCCACGGTCGTCAACGGATCGGGTCGGGTCGTGGTGTCCACGGATCCGCACCGCCCGACGGGGTCGGTGCTGCGAGTGGATGACCTGCGCGCGCGGCTCGCTGCCGCGGCATCCGGCCCCGTCGACCTCGGCGATGGGCGCACCCTCGTCGCGTGCGGCGGCACGAGTCTCGGGTTGGTGCTCGGCTAGGCGAGCTGCCGATACAGTGGGCGCCGTGAGCACGAGCGTCCAGCCATCCACGTTTCCCACCGACCGTTCGCAGAACCTGCGGCTGCGCGATCGCCCGATCGACATCGTGTTCGCGGTGTTCTTCACCCTGTTCATCATCACGAGCTGCATCGCCGACATGCTGCCGACGGTCGGCATCGACTTCACCCAGCCCGACGGCACCTTCCTGGTCGACTCGAACTACTGGTACGCGCACGACGCCGACCCGCTGTTCATGAACCCGCCGGTGTGGATGCGGTTCGTGACCGGCCTCAGCGCGTTCGTCTACATGGCCTTCTACCTCGTGCTCGTACCGTCGCTGCTGCGCGGGTGGAACTGGATCCAGCTGCCGGCCGTGATCTACGCGACGATGATCGCCGGCGTGACGGGCATCATCGTGTTCGGGGTCGAGTTCTTCGGCGAGCCGGAGTTCCAGACGCAGAACCCGATCAAGTTCCTCGCGTTCAACCTGCCGTACGTGATCGTGCCGCTGCTGTTGCTCATCCGGATGCGGAAACCGATGCCGTTCACACGGAAGTTCTAGACGACTCAGGCCCCAGCCCCGGAGGGAACTAGGGCCTGACTCACTAACAGTCGGGTCGTGCTCGACCGATACTGCTCTCGAAGGCCGCTTTTGACGAGACCAGCCTTCGAAGGGTTACTGATGTCGATTCTACCGACCCAAGCCGACGACGACGGCGAGAACGGGTCTGCACTCCAAGTTCATCTGTGTGAGCACAACACCGATGCTGATACACCCCCGTCCGGCTACCTCAATGCCTACTCGACAGTGCAGAGCATTCGAGAGTGCGAACGCTTCCACAGGTGCAATAGCCGCCTCTGTCCATCGTGCAGCTTGCGCGTAGCGCGCCGCAGCATCCGGGACTATCGCGGAATGGCAGACGGTGCACACAGGGCCGTAGCCCTCACTCTCACCGTGGAGGATGACACCGACCTCGAACACGGCTTCACTCGCCTGAGGGCCGTCAAGGCCAACTGGCAATCGAAGATCAAGAACCACGACCTCGACGCCTACGTGACCAGTACCGAGCTGACCGAGGATGAGCCCCGATGGCACTGGCACCTGCACGCCGTGATCTTCGGCGACCACGCCGACCCCGACGCCCTCGTGTGCGAGTGGATCGCAGCAGCTCGTGAGGCGGGCATCGCGGCCCATCCGTCAGGGCAGCACGCAACGACCGACTACAGCCCGCAGGCGGCTCTGTCCTACGCCTTGAAGTCGAAGCTCGGTAGCGGGCCGCACAGCCTCTTCCAGCTCCTCACACGAGCGGCCAGAGGCGAAGCCGACGCCGCTGACAGGTGGACCGAGCTGGAGGACTTCTACACGCTCGATCCCCGCCGACGTTGGCGCAGCTCGTGGAAGAGGCGACCCGCGACGAACCATGATCCGGTGATCCGCACGACGCCTTCGACGTTCGACTACAGCGACTCACCAACCCTTCGTCGGCTCGTGCTCCTCGACCTCTTGAACGTGCGCGGGAAGGACCAGCAGGCAGCGTTCCTGACCGATGCCGGATACCAAGGCGGACCCGCGACCGTGGGCAGGGCTCGACGGTATCCCCCGTACAAGGCATTCCGCGAGGCTCGACCGTGGGAAGCACTCGACCAGAACCCGGCGACCATCCCGGCGACCTGAAGCGCCCGAACCCGGCACTCGCTGACCGCGAGCGCGACCAGTTCAAGACTTGACTCAAACACAATAGTTGACGTATCAACTATGACTCGTAGACAATGGATGGTACAAAGCCGGATCATCGCGGGAGGGAGTCACAGATGCCGGGTCCAACCAGCTCCGTGGCACTCCATCCTCAGCGGTCACAGATCGACACTCTGTTGGCGCAGGGGCTCCCTATCGCAGTCATTGCGCGGCGCTTCAATCTGTCGGATTCCGCCGTCTACCGATACCAGAACCGGCAGGCGTTTCCAGACTTCCGGGAGGGGCTGAACGCAGAGGGCTCTGCCCCTTCCGGGACCGTGCTTGACCAGCTCCTCGAACTCGTGCAGCAGCTCGGAGACCAGCGCCGCGCACTCAGGGGAACCAACCTCATGAGTCGTGCAGCATCCGCCGAGATGCGGGCCATCGACACCCTCCTGAACCGGTTGGGCGTAGACCACGAAGATGTCGCCGAACAGATGCGAGATGCGTGGGTGCTCGTGCAGAGCGTGGGTCGAGTCGTTCGTAAGAATCCCGAGCTTGGCCGACTCCTCGCCGCCGACCTGTTCGCCCACGGGGCGACACCTGACCTGACCGCCGCCATCCGCTCGATGCTCCCCGATGAAGGACAGAAACCATGACCCAGCCAAGCCCGTTCGACGCACTCGTCGCCGCAGTCCACCGACTCGGCAAGACCGACCCCGGCGTGCCGGTGATCCTCGCCGCCGACCTCGAACGAGTTGGGCATGGCCAGACCGCCGATGCCATCCGCCGAGGCCCACAGCCGACACCAGAGGAGAACGACGATGATGAGTGACGACACGATCCAGCAGCTCCAGCCCGGACAGGTCATCCACGTGTTGAGTCCGAGCTGGAACATCCGGCTTGGCGGAATCGACCTCGCGCCCATCGCCGACGTTCTCCAGCGCGGGCAGGTTGTCGTCGTGACTCAGGCGATGATCGACCTCAACCCGTGGCTGAGCGTGATCGACCCCGAGGAGCAGGTACGCCGGTTCGGGCATCCCGTCTTCGGAATCGGCGAATGGCCGGAGGGTCTGCCTACGTGGAGCGTCTACGGAAGCCCTGAATGGTCCGAGCAGCACGACGCCGCACGTCGGGATGCACTGGCACGGGGAACCCTCGCAGAGCGTGACGCAGCGCTCCGGAAGGTGGCGCGCCAGTTCGGCAAGCCGCTTCCGACCTCGCGCACTCTTCAGCACGTGACGGGCGACGACCGGTGAGCGACCGCCGAACCGCTGAGATGGTCAGGGAGCTGACCGGGCTCCTACTCCAGCAATGGGGATTCGAGAACTCGACCAAGCCAGCCAGCTACACACGGCAGCAGGCACGCAAGGTCGAGCAGCAGAGCGACATCATCATTCCCGGCGTGCTCGCCTTGAACGTTCGCACAGGCGAAAGGCGCATGAGTGTTGACACGGATCAGGCCATCGCCGACGCCGCACAGGACGGCGAACTCCTCGCGGGCACCCTGTACCAGCGACCGGGGCGACCAGCCGAATCGGCATTCGTCGTCGTGCAGCTCGACACCCTCGTGCAGCTCCTCCAGAACAAGATTCCGGAGAAGGTCGATGCCATCGCCTGAGGAGCTGGAGACCTTCGACCCGCCGCGATGGAGTCAGCAGAAGGGTCAGCCCGTCGTCGTCGCCGGTCGGGCATACCGGATTCCTCAGGGCTGGAAGCTTGCGCACGTGCAGGGCGCGAAGATCGCGTATCTGTTGGGCCGCGACGGCCTCGTGTATTGCTTGTCAGCGAGGGGCGAACACAGGGTGCCCGGACGCGTCCAGAGCGCCATCCGGAAGCGCTACTTCGGCACAGCTCCACCCAGCACCCCGGACCGGGTAACAGCGCTCGTGGAAGCCACTCTGCGACTGACGGATCGAGCAGGCCGATGACAGACAAGATTCCGACGCAGCGCCCTTTCATCGAGGTCCAGCGTGCGCCGGATAGAGGCGGGAACATCGAGCCCGCTTCAAGGAGGGCGGCGACGGTTCCTATTCGCGGTCGTCGCCCTTCCCGAACTCCCGCGCCGCTATGGCTCCCCAGCATCCGGAGCGGCGCGGGCCTCATCGTGGAACCGTTGGAGGAACGGCGACACGCTCCGGGGGGTGCCGCTTTCCTTTCAGCGACGCCCCCCACTAGGAGCTGACCGTGGAACTCATCGACGCCGACAAGCTCGCCGACATCGAAGCGATGTTGACCACCGCAACCATCATTTGGTGGGACGGCTACGAAACTGCCGACCTATCCGACCTTGGCGAGTGGCGCTACTTGTGCGGCGCACGCGATGCCCTCCGCATGGCATTGGGAACAGGCAAGATCGAGGCCTGAAGTCGCCCATCTCTACCCCTGAGAACATACCCATGAGAATGACAGTTCTCATGGGTATGGTGGTACCTTGGACCCATGACCAAGACGCTCATCCCAGCCGCTCCGATCAACAACACGAGCGCCATCATGGCGACGATGGATGCCGCCGTGGCTGAGTCCACCCTGAGGGCATACCGAACGGCTCAGGCCGTGTACACGAGCTACTGCGAGCGCAATGGCTGGGAACTCTACCCCGAGGATGCGACCGGGGCAGGCGAGTACGTCGGTCGGGTGCTCTCGTTCCTCCAGAGCCTCGCCGACGATGGCCGCACGGCCTCGACGGTCAACAAGTCGATTGCCGGTCTGAAGTTCTTCGCATCGCGTGAGTCGCAGCTCGCGTTCATGATCCTCACGTCATCACGCGAGCTGAAGGCGTTCATGGCCGGTCTCACCCGCATGCAGAAGGGGACCCCTGTTCGGCAGGCACAAGCCCTCACCCTCGATGACCTCCGCGCCGTCTACAAGGCCTTGAAGCCCCGCACCGTCCGCAACCTTCGGAACAGGGCGATGATCGCTCTGGGAGTCGCCACAGCCCTCCGTGCGCAGTCTCTGGCCGACCTCAACCTGTCCGACGTGTCGAAGGCCCTCACCGTCGATGGGCTGACCATCCGCCTCGCGTGGTCCAAGATCGATCAGGTCGGCAAAGGCGACAACACCACGATCCTCCGCCCTAAGTCGAAGCTCCTCGATCCTGTCGCCGCAGTGCAGGCGTGGATCGACTACCTCGCCGCTGTAGGCATCACCGCTGAGACCTCACCGAGCGCGCCATTGTTCCCGCACGTCAGGGGAACCAGTGTTCAGCTCGAACGGCTGGCCAACCCCTCCGCCACCATCACCGACGTAGTACGGCAGGCCGTCATCCGCGCGGGCATCGTCAAGAATCTTCCCGGTGCCGCCGACGCCTACTCTTCGCACAGCCTCCGGGCGACCTACACGACGTTGAGCTACGCAGCGAAAGTTCCTGAGGCGCAGATCGCCGCGACGACCAAGCACAAGTCGATGAGCACAATGCGCGGCTACAACCGCACCGAATCCGAGCAGCTTGCACAGGTCGCCTACTTGGGCGGCTGACTACTTCTTGTCTTTCGCCTTGCTCTCGTTTCGTGATCCGGAGTCGGAGTCGCGGAACTTCCCGTCCCTCCCCTGAATGCGGACCTCCCCGTTCCCACGGCTGGTCTTCGCCACAATCTCGCGCGCGCGGGTGGCCGCCTCTTTCTGCGTGTTGAACACTCCCGAGGCTCGCTGCGCATTCTCCTTCTTCACGGCCCATCCATCGCCGTGCTTCACCACGTAGCGGTCTCCGTCGTTCCCCTTGCCCATCGCGGGCTCCTTCCCTGATTCCACCGCCTCTGTACGGGCGGGCTTCTTCTTGCGTTGCACGTATCTGCCGGACGCGCTCGTCTTTTTGACCTCGCGCTTCCACGGGTCTTCTGGTTGGTCAGCCACCGGACCCAGCTCCGGGGATCAGCGCACCGATGGCAGCGCTTACTACACCGAGCGCCAAGAGAATGAACCCTGCCTTGATCCAGCCGCTGCGACTGCGCAGAGAGTCATCGTCGGCTTTGAGCGCATCGATTTTCACGCGAATCATCTCGTGCAACGCTTCTTCGTCGCTCGTGCCCGCGTAGATCGCATTCCACATCGTGCGGGGGCTTGGCGCATCCGCAGTGCGAGGAAACAGCACCACGAGCCCGCAGACCGCCGCCGCGAAACTCAGGAGCAGGTTCACGAAGGCCAACCAGTCAACGCCCATCCCGAGCTTCACCGCACCGACCAACGACGCCGCTCCGATCAAGAGTGTCGCCCTCTGCTGCATGGCCGAGTCGCGCCGTGTCGCATCATCTAGCTCGCGGTCGGTTGCGGCAGAGACGAGCAGAAGCTCGTCCCGTTTGCCCTTCCAAGGCTCGTCGGCCATGACTACTTCTTCGGCGGCTTGGGCGAAGGCTTCGGCGCGTCGCGCGTCTTCTCAACCGGGCGTTTCCAGATGTCCGGGTTCTCCTCAGCCATTTGCTTCCTTCCGCCGCTTCGCGTGCCTGCACCATAACGCTCCGCGACGACACACATCCACAGATTCTGAGAGAAGATTCTGAAGTCATGGGCCGCGCGCCTCCGGGATCACCGCATCAAGGCGACCGGAAAATCGGTCTGATTGTCACCACCGTTGACGTGACTGAATGCCCTGATCGTGCCGACTTCCTTCAGGCCGAGGTCCGCGTCGGGATAGCGCACCACGACCGACCCTGTGGTGATCGTGACGTGATTTGCGACGTAGTTCGCTTGGGTAGTGCTCGCGTTGTCGAAAACGTGCGCCGTGGTCTCAGGAGTGGTCGAGAACCGAACTCCGAACCGCTTCCCGCCGTTCCCATCTAGGCCGTAGTAGTAGACCTCATACCCGAAGTACTCCAGCGACTCGACCGGCACCGCGTCACCCAGCCCGAAGGTGACGACCACGCTATCGGCCAGCTCCTCGACCAATACGGAAGTGAGGAACCGTGGCCAGCGAACCGGACTAGCTGGATTCATACCCGCCAGCCCAAGGCCCGAACGAGCTGTTCCATATTGAGTACGGGGTGCTTCTTGTCGTTGCACACGTTGGGGATATGCGGCTTCGCCAGACTGTTGGACGCCTTCTCGTAGGTGACGACCGGATACCCCCGAGCGATGCCGAGTCCGATAACGAAGGGATCGACTGCCGAACGCTTGCCTCCCTGAGTGATGAGGTTCGGATGGGTCGCGAGCACGTCAGTAGTCGCGGCTTGGATGTCGGGGTCGAGCGGCACGAAGAAGCTCGGATGACGCTTTGCCCATTCGTGCACGTCGTCATCGCGCTTGGCTAACTCCCCCTTCACCTGATCGATGGCGACGAAGGTACCGTTATCGACCGCCTCCTCGAACCGCTCCCAGAACGACTCGAACACGTCCGGCCAGTAGTGGTCGCGCCACGCCGTGATGAGCACGCTTGTATCGATGGAGTACATCACTCGCCTCCGGGGACGCGAGCACGGTCGAGCATCTTGGGGATCTGCTCGACCTTGGCGTTCAGCATGTTGGAGGTCTCGTAGGTGGACAGGTGCCCCTCAGTCAAAGCGCCGATGACGTTGCGGACGTAGCCCTTCCCAAGGTTGCGAACCTTCGTGCGCAGGCCATCCCCGCCGCCGTTGGCGCGCGTGTCCGAGCCGCTGGAGAAACGGTCATCGTCGGACCGTTCTTCCCGCCACTCCTTGTATTGATCACTCGTAGTGAGGTTGAACGTCAGCAGCTTTCGCAGGATCACTTCCGGACTGACGCCCCACGCGCGCGCCTCGTCGCGCAGGGTCTGCATCGCCCAAACGCCCGAATCCTGCGTGTTGGATCGCACGATTGCCCGGTTCGAGAACTGCGCGCTGGGAACGAGAATCTCAGCGGCGATTCGGTTGGCCTCTACTTCCACCATGTCGATGTCACGAGTCGCTGCCGAGACCTCCTCGTGCAGGTCGCACAACGCCGACGTGTTCATGAGCAGGTGCGCGTACTCGTGCATCAGCGTGAAGATGCGCCGGTTGAAATGGGTGGCACCGTTCACGGCCACGACGGGCACCGGGTCGAAGGCGATGGAGAACCCGTCCGCTTCGGCTTTGCTCACCGCGTTTGCAGTCACGACGAGAACGCCCATCTCTTCGAGGGCACTGCTCCAGTAGAAGAACCAGTCCGTCGGCTTGCCACTCCCACCCGGCTTCGGGATCAAGGCGTGCGCCTCCAGCGCCCTGCGTGCCTCGACTTCGAGAGCGCCGTCGCCCGTCGCCGGACTCTTCCACGCGCTCGAAGGCTCATCGTCCCGAAGGTCCAAGATGTCCAGCACGTTGTCCCGTTGTGCCTCTGCGCGCCGAAGCTCCGCAGCGAGGTTCGCGCACTCAGCATGAGCTTCCTGCTTCCACGGACGGCGGAAGTCTCGAACTCGTTCCGGAACTTCTGGTCGCTCACTCAGGTAGAACGCGGCAAGCGGTCGCTTGTACAGATCAGCCATCAATTGCAGTTTCGCGACTGTGAGTCCACCGCCGCCGCGCTCCCACTCCAGAAGCAGGCCAGTGTCAACACCCAGCCGCCGCGCGCTGTGTTCGGGGCTGAGCTGTGCAGTCTCTCGACCCCAGACGAGCATGTCCGGGTTCGGGTGCGCGGGTATAGAACGTGGCACTGCTCTACCCTCCCCGCCTCGTGCTCAGAGACTACCGACTGCCGCCGTTACCGAGCCCGCCGGCCCGGAAGATTGTGGAATAAGAGTCTGGGCCGGAAGGGGCGGGCCTGTCGCCTAGTCCCAACTTCCGAAGCCATTGGTCATACCTGCGACAGCCGCCAGCCCGCCGATCACAACCCAGATCACGCCAACCATCACGGCTGACCACGGGGCTTGGTCAAATCGACCGCCCGGAGTCTGGAATCGGTCCTGTGCGGCCTGCATGAATCGGATGACCTCCCGACGCCACCTCAGCATCAGGACTCCGAGCCCGACGAAGAGAAGACCCCCAAGGGTTGCTCCGATGGTCTCGCCTGTCAGCACGCCAAGAAGCACCGATCACTCCCAGCCCGTTGAGTCTCGCTCGTCATGCGGCCAACCCTACTCAGGCAGCGCTACTAGAACGTGATCGTCAGGCCGCGTCGTCGTTCAGGCTCTCGACCTCGCGACGCTTCTTAGCTCGCTCTGCGGCAGCGGTGCTTTGCTGACGACTCGCCATCGCTCCGGGGGGCTGGTCGTTCAGATGCTTGACGATCAAGTGCTCGATGGCGATTCGCTCAGCCCCTCGACCGGGCTGGAGCTTCACATCGAGGAACGACCGCACGAGCTGGCGACGGTCCTCCATGCTCAGGCTGTCGAAACGCTCGCCTACCTGTGTGCGCCATTCTGCTGCCTTCGCAAAGCTCACCCGATGCCCGGTCAAGGTCTTTTCCCCGAGGCCCGACAGCATACGCAGGCTGGCCGTAGATGCCATGATCTGATCCCGCCGCTCCATGAGTTCGACGCGCTCCCGCTTCAGCTCGACCAGTTCGCGGCTGACATCCTCGTGCAGCAGTGCATCGTCGTCAGGATCGTAGGAGTAGGTTCCCTCTTCGGCGGTTGGCTTGGCGATCAGCTTGACCAATCGCGCGCGTGCCATGTCGATCTGCTCGACCCGGACCGCGAGCGCTGATAGCTCCGCAACCGACTTGTTCGGGAGCTGGTCACGAGTGGCCGAGACATGCGCATCGATGATCGAGCGCCGCACCGCATCGTCGGCGATGTCGCGGCGAACGGTCGTGTGCGGTCCCGGCGTGACCCCTCGATTAGAGCACCCGTAGGTCGGGTAGCTGTACACCTTGCCGTTGTGCTTGCTCGCCGACGTGGCCGCGCTCAGGGAGCCGCCACAGGTGCACCTGAGGATGCCGGTCAGAAGGGTCTGCGCCTTCGGCCCCCGAGACCCCCGCTTCTCCAAGCCGATGAGCCGGGTCAAGTCCTCCCACTGCTGACGGGTGACAACAGTTTCCGGAACGGGCTTGCCCTTCGGCGTCAGCATCTCCCCGAGGATCGCACCACGGTGTTCAATCAGTCCGGCGTTCCTCGCCTTCAGCAACGTCTTCCGCACACTGCTCCGAGTCCAAAGCCCCGTCGTCTTGTGGCGCTTGCCGGTCTCCTTTCGGGTGTACTTCTTGCCCGCTCGACTCGTTCGCAGGTTCGCGTCGTTCCACTCCTGTGCGAGTCGGTAGGGGTTGGTGGTCCCTGCGAGCAGGTCGGCGTAGGCAGCGCGGATCATCTCCGCCTCTTCGGGCACGAGCTTGTGCGACCTCGCCGACACGAACGCGAGCGGGCGCGGTCCCCAGAGGTACCTACCGCGCTCGCGTTCCTCATCGAATCGCTCCGCCTGCCGTTCCTGATTCTGCTCGACCTCGAACCCGCCTGCGTTGTCATCCTGCTTGAACCGGTAACGGTCCTTCGCGGTCTTCAGCTCATTGATGCCGCCGCGCAGGAAATGCACGATGGTGTTTCCTCTGCGGCAGGCCTCGATGAATCGCTCAGCGTCGATGGCTGAACCTCTGGTCAACCTGCTCTGCTCGGTGGCGAGTACTACGTCGATCTGCCCTGAGTACAACTCGCGCAGGAGCCGTTCAAACTCTGGTCGAAGCTCGGTGCCGTGAAGGGCGCTGATGTCGTTGTCGGGGAACGTGTCGGCCATGTTGTAGCCGGACCGGTCCGCGAGCTTGTCGAGCGCTTTGATCTGACTCGCGACCTTGTTGTGCTTCTCCGTCGCGTCACTGATTCGGGCATACGCGACTGCATTACGCTTCATAGCGTGGATTCTATCTTTGGTGAGCCGGAGTTCCAGACGCAGAACCCGATCAAGTTCCTCGCGTTCAACCTGCCGTACGTGATCGTGCCGCTGCTGCTGCTCATCCGGATGCGGAAGCCGATGCCGTTCGCGCGGAAGTTCTGACTCGCGAACAGGGCCGAGAGCGCAGAGCCTGACTCGCGCCAAACGGTCGATCCGAAGGGCGATTTCTCGCGACTCAGCATGACAGATCGTCCCCGGACGCCGTGAGTTGCGCCAATTCGTCCCTCAATCGCTTCGGGAAGGACGAATTGGCGCGACTCAGCGAATGCAGCGACCTGACGCGACAGTTTCCCCGGCACTGCACCCCGCGACCGAACGCAACGTACCTCGCCCGCCCATCCCGACCGAGACCGCGACGACGCTCACCCCGCGACCGAACGCAACGCACTTCGCCTGCCGATCCCGTGCGATGACGCGACCGCGTCGTGTCATCGCGCGGACGACGCGCGCCGCGAATGCGGCGCGCACAGAAGGAGAAGTCCCGGCCCCTCCACCGTGCGGTGTGCCGGCGGGGGCCGGGCCAGGCTCCGTTGCCCGATAGCAGGGAGTCCCAGATCAGCCGATCTCACCCGAAGAGATCAGCTGTTACTCAGAGAGACTGCAGAATCCCCCGCGTATGACGCGGGTTCGCGGAGAACGTGTCGGAAACTGTCCCCCACTTGAGGGGTGCTGAAACGTTCAACAATCCGCTTAACGGCCCGTTCCAGCGCGATGTTGTACCCCATTCACGTTCGCACGAGCTCCTGCAGCTTGAGCACCGTGCGCCAGTTGCGGGCCGTGGCATCCGTCGGCAGCTGCTTCTTGAACCAGGCGGGCGTCAGCTTGGAGCGTCCGAATCCGTTCGGCAGGTCGAGGTACACCGCGTGCTTGCCGAGGGTGAGCTGCTCCGGCGAGAGGTCGTCGGGCAGGGCGACATCCTTCGGCACCGCTTCCATGAAGACGACGCCGAGCTTCGCGTGATCGTCGCCGGTGTAGGGCATCTCGGCGACGATGTGGTCGAGCTTCGCGGCATCCACGAGCACGACCTGCGTGGTGACGCCCAGTTCCGAGTGGATGCGACGCGCCAGGTCACCCGACAACGTGCCACTGAACACGACGTTGCCGCTGTTGACGTAGGTCACCACGTCAACACCGCCGAGCTCCTCGACCATGGACCGCAACTGCGCCATCGGCACCCGGGTCGACGTGCCGACGTTGATGCCGCGCAGGAGCGCGACGGACCGTCCACGTGCCACGGCTACGCCTTGAGCGACGCCGCCACCCGGCGCTTCTCGAACTTGCGGAGCGCGCGCACGGCCGGGTAGATCGCGAAGAAGACGACCATCGGGGCGCGCAGGCCCACGTTGCGCACGCGGTGGCGCTGGTAGGTGCGCTCGAAGCGCGTGACGTAGTGGTAGTACTCGCGCGGGCTGTCCTCCACGCGGCGGGCGGACATCCCGGCGACCATCGCGGACGAGTACGCGACCCGCAGCCGGTGGTCGTGCAGGTGGATGGAGAGGTCGACGTCCTCGTGCAGCTCGTCCTCGGGGTCGAGGCACACGTCGTCCCGGATCTCGCGCCAGGCGGTCGCGCGGATCGCCATGTTGCTGCCGAACAGCAGGTGGTACTGGCGGGCGAGGGTGATGATCGCGCGTCGCAGCGTGTCGTCGGCCTTCGCACCGAAGCGGCGCAGCGGCATGTCGTAGTAGATGACCGGTCCGGTGCATCCGGCGACCGACGGGTCGACGAACGCCTTCTGCACCTCCTCGACCCAGTTCGGCTCGACGACCGAGTCGGCGTCGATGCGGCCGATCACGTCTCCCTGCGCGCGATCGAGGCCGAAGTTGCGCGTCGGGATGAGCCCCTGGAGCTCGGTCTGCTCGAACAGGATGATCGGCGCATCCGGGTACGCCTTCTGCAGCGCCTTGACGATCCTGCGGGTGTCATCGGTCGACTTGTTGTCGACGACGATGATCTCGGCAGCCGGCACAGTCTGGTGCAGGGCTGCGAGCACGCACGCCTTGATCGTCTCTTGCTCGTTGTAGGCCGGGATGACGATCGAGACCGATGGAGCAGGTTGGACCATGCGGCCAAACCTACCCCACGAGTCTTTCCGGCTTCAGTAAGGTTCGCTCATGCAACGGCGCGAATTCCTCTCGGCTCTTGCTGTCGCGACCGCCGCCGCTGCGACCGGGAGCGCGCTCCCCGCGCAGGCCGCTGATGCGCTCTCCACCCGGCTTCCGCCGAGGAACGACGGCGTGCGCAACCTCGTGCCGCCCCCGCCGATCCCTCCCCCGCCGGCGTTCTCCGCGCCATCCCTCGACCGGCGCTCCTCTCCCGGGGGCGTGATCTCCGGGCTGCCCGGCGACGGCAACCTGCTCGCCCTCACGGTGGACGACGGCGGCAGCAGCGAGGTCATCGCCGCCTACGCGCGCTGGTGCGCCGAGACCGGGATGCGCGTCACGTTCTTCCTCAACGGCTCCCTCGCCGGCTGGACCGAGCAGGCGGCCCTGCTCGCGCCGCTCGTCGCCAACGGGCAGGTGCAGCTCGCCAACCACACCTGGACCCACTCCGACCTGCTGACGCTGGATGACGCGGCGATCCAGAACGACCTGATGCTCAACGACGACTTCATCCGCAACACCTACGGTGTGGAGGCCAAGCCGTACTTCCGCCCGCCGTTCGGACGTCACGACGCCCGGGTGGACGCCGCTGCCGCCGCCATCGGATACACCGTGCCCGTGCTCTGGTACGGATCGTTCGCCGACTCCGGCGAGATCCCGGCGGAGATACTGCTGCAGTTCGCGAACGAGTGGCTGCTGCCGCAGCACATCGTCATCGGGCACGCGAACTACCTGCCGGTGACCACGGTGTTCCCGCAGATCGCGCAGATCTTCGTCGACCGCGGGCTGCAACCCGTGACGCTCGACGACGTCTGGTACCGGCCTTGACCCTGGCCCTGACCCTGGCCCTGACCCTGACCCCGCCCGATCAGCTCGCGATCGGCTGCGAGGTCCAGGACGCGAGTTTGCGGGACTCGGCGGCGCGGAGCTCGGCAGCCCAGCGGCGGGTGACCGCGAGATCCGTGTAGGTGCGCGCGGTGCGCCGCGCGGCCCGTCGCATCCGAGCGAGGCGCCACGGCGCCATGGTCGCGACGGTGCGGATCGCCTCGGCGAGCGCGTCGCCGTCCGCCGCCGGCACGAGGAATCCGTTGCGGCCGTGGACGATGACGTCCGCGGGGCCGTATCGCACGTCGTACGCGATCGGGATGCAGCCCGCCGCCATCGCCTCGACGAGCACGAGCGGGAAGCCCTCGGAGTCGCCGGTGGCGACGAGGAAGGATGCGTCGAGCAGGCGGTCGCGGGCGCTCGGGTCGTGCCCGTGGAACCGGATCGCGGCGCTCGAGGACTCGGCCGCCGCGGCGAGCGCGGAGAGTGACTCGCGCTCCGGCCCGTCGCCGTACACGTCGAGGGCGAGGCCCGGGACGGTTGCTGCAGCGCGCTGCACGGCGGCGACCGCGTCGTGCACTCGCTTGCGCGGGGTGAGGGCGGCGAGGGTGATCCCGCGGCGCTGCGGGCGGTCCAGCGCGGGGGCGGGCGGGAGGTCGCGGGAGTTGGGGATCGTCGTGAGGCGTGCCGCGGGGAGGGGGCGTGCCGCGACATCCACCCGCTGCCGCTCGGTGAGCAGCACGACGGAGTCGAACGCGTCGGGCGACTCGACGACCGACCGCCGCGATTCGCGCAGTGCTCCGTCGGGCGAGTCGCCCGCTCGCGAGGTGCGACGCGTGCACGACGTGCACCATCGTCGCCTTCTTCCGGCGGTAGGTCATCGCGAACCGCGCCACGGTCTTGCTGTCCACGATCATGAACGTGCGCTCGTGCGCGCGCAGCCGGTCGAGCCACCAGCGGTACAGCGCCCAGATCCTGCCCCACGAGCGGACCGGCGCTCCAACTCGGTCGCACAGCACGATGGATCGCCCGCCGAGCTCGCCGGGCGTGCGCACGTCGCGCCGATCGGAGAGCACGAGGGTGCCGTCGTCCCGGTAGTGGTCGACCTGCAGCACGGTGCGTCCGTCGACGGCGAAGCGGGTGCGAGTCAGCACGGCATCGCCGCGCCGGGTCGTGATGACACCGTCGTCCGGTCCGAGCGGCGTGAACGGATGACGGTCCAGGTCGAGGCCGCCCGGCTCGTCGGCGGCGACCACGTGCTCGCGGAGCCAGTCGTAGAGGTTGCGCAGCTGCATCCCGTCGACGAACTCGCCGCGCTCGCGCAGCGCGACCAGGAGATCGGGGTAGTCCGGGCGCGAATCGAACGTGAGCACCTCGACGCCGACGCCGCCGAGCCTGACGAACGCGCGCGAGCGGTGCAGCAGCGCGCTCGTCATGCCGCCGAACTCGTCGGCGATGCCCCAGGTGAGGGCGAAGTGACGGCCTGCGGGCAGGCTCACGGGGGTTCGATCCACTGCTCGACGCTAACCCCGGCCCGCTGGGGAATCAGGGGCTTGACGGGCGTTCCGCGCCGACTCGCGGCGAAGTCATGGCTCGCGTTCGGCTGGCGCTCAGCCGCTCGTCACGAAGTCGATGAGCTGCTCGACCCGGCCGAGCAGCGCGGGCTCGAGATCGTTGAACGAGCGCACGCGCGGACAGGATGCGCTGCCACGCCCGCGCGATGTCGGCCTGGCTGCCGTGCGGCCAGCCGAGGGCCTCGCACACGCCGTGCTTCCACTCCGTGCCGCGGTCGACGATCGGCCACGCCGCGATGCCCACGCTCGCCGGCTTCACCGCCTGCCAGATGTCGATGAAGGGATGCCCCACCACGAGCACATCCGCCCCGTACGGCCCGCGCGCCACCGAGTCCGCGACGCGGCTCTCCTTCGAGCCCGGCACGAGGTGATCGACGAGCACGCCCGCCCGACGTTCGGAGCTCGGCGAGAAGTCCCGCAGCACCCCCTCGAGCAGGTCGACGCCCTCGAGGTACTCGACCACGACGCCCTCGACCCGGAGGTCATCACCCCACACCCGTTCGACGAGCTCGGCATCGTGCCGCCCCTCGACGAAGATGCGGCTCGGCAGGGCGACCCGAGCGCGCTGGTCGGCGACCGCGAATGACCCGGATGCGGTGCGCGCCGGCCCGGCCGGAGCCTTGGGCACCGGCCGCCCGAGTTCGATCCCGACTCCGTCGATCAGGAAGCCGCGGCCGAGCGGGAAGGTCCGCACTCCGCCCGAGCGGTCCTCGAGCTCGACGAAGCCGCCCGCGAAGCCGACGACCGCGCCGGTGAAGCCGGTCGCGGCATCCTCGACGACGAGTCCGTGCTCGACGGGAACGATCCCGACCTTCGCGGGGCCGCGCTGCAGCCTGAAGTCGGCCAGCACGTCCGATCCGTAGCGGTCGTCAGTCACCCGACGAGGCTAGAACGTCAGAAGCCGAAGTCCCCGCCGAAATCGCCGCCACCGAAGTCTCCGCCGCCGAAGCCACCGGAGTCGCCACCGCCGAAATCACCCCAGCCGCCGCCACCGTCGCCGGATGCACCGGCGTCAGCACCACCCGCGTCGGCACCCGAGTCGGCACCGCCGTCGGAGCCGTCCGACCCCGAATCGGAGCCGCTGTCGCCGCTCGCGTCGTTGGCACCGGTGTCCATCGGCATGAATGCACTCACGAGCGCGCTCGCGACGACATAGCCGGCCACGGTGCCGAGCAGGGATGCTCCGAGCATGCTCCCGAAGCTCGGACCGGCGAACGAGCGCTCCATCGTGCCGGGCTGGCGGAGTTCGGAGCGGGTTGCCGACTGGGCGAGCGCCTGCGGGTCGTTCGAGGTCGGAGCCTCGCCCGCGGGGGCGTTCGTGCTCAGCTCCTCGAACACGCGCTGGCGCTGCTCGGGCGTGAGCTTGGCGAACGCCTCGGCGTGCACCTGCTCGATCGTCTCGGGCGGCGCGGTGCGCAGCAGGTAGCGGTAGCGCTCGATCTCGATGTCGTCCTGGTTGCGGGGCGCGCGCGGCGGCTGCTGAGCCTGCTGCTGCTCGTCACCGAAGAGCCGGTCGAAGAGTCCCATGGTGTCTCCTAGGTCGGGTGTCCAACGCTAAGGGTGCAACCTTGAGAATCGCCTCGTGATCGCTCTGAGCGGAAGGCTCAGTACGCGACGTTGACGTGGGCGGCCATCCACGGCTCGGGGTCGACGAGCTCTCCGTTGATGATGAGTCCGAAGTGCAGGTGCGGTCCGGTGCTCTGGCCGGTGCTGCCGACGAGTCCGAGTTGCTGGCCGATGCTGACCTCCTGGCCCACCGCGACCATCAGGGAATCACCCTGCATGTGGCCGTACTGGGTCTGGATGACCTGGCCGTCGATCACGTGCTGGATCACCACGTGCGCGCCGAGGGCGCCGGAGAACTCCGACTCGATCACGACGCCGTCCGCTATCGAGACGACCGGGAATCCGTTGCCGGGATTGAGATCGAGCCCCTCGTGATAGCTCGAGCAGCCAGAACACGAGCGGTAGCCGAAGCCGCTGCTCATCGTGGTCGACGACGGCACCGGCCACTGCACGAGGCTGAAGACCGTCACGCTCCAGCTGTCGATGACGGGCGCGGGCACGGCGGCGACGGCTGCGGAGGGCGCCTTGAAGCTCTGCAGTGTCGAGAGCTGGACATCCTCCTGGATGAGATCGGCTTCAGCGGGAAGGGCCTGCACGCTCGTGAGGAATCCGCAGGCCGCGACCGCGCCGATGGCGAGGTACAGCCGGTTCGCGTTCAGGAAGATGCCGAAGCCGCGTTCGAGAGTGGCCTCCCTCGAGCCGGCCGCCGAGGGTTCGGTGCGGGCGGGCTTCGCGGGTCGTGCGGCCTTGGTGGGGCGGGACTTCTGCGCAGGGGGCGCGGGAATGTAGGTGGATCTGGGCAAGACGAGTACTCCGGGTGGTTCGAGGCGCGAGGGCGCGCAGACGTGGACAGGCACACGTCATCGGGCTGGAACAGGCACCCATCGTGGAGTGCTCAACGGAGCTGGAACGCGGGAATCGGCGGATTGTGCACACCGGCCGCGAGATCAGTCCTGGGGAATCTCCCTGCGTCCAGCCTCGGTCACCATCCTGAGCGAACCATGTGAACGCATGAATCGGAGGGTCACGAGGACGCCGATCGTGCCGGCCACCACGCCGACGGCACCCCAGAAGGTGTCCTCGACGCGGCCGTAGCCCTCGGGCATCCAGATCGCCTGGGCCGCCTCGATCCACGCGGCACCGAGCACCCCGAAGGCGACCGCGATGAGCCACCGCTTGCGCCCGAACAGCAGGGTGAGCAACACACCGACGGGGGCGAAGAAGAGCACATCCACGTACCACGGGCATTCCGCGCCCCGGCTCCAGGGCATGAACGCGAGCACGACCACGATGACCAGATACCCGGCGGTGAGGGCCGGGATCACCTTGTGGCTGCTGCGTCTCACTCGATGGAGTGTGCCAGCGCGGCCTCGGCGCACCATGTGAGGAACATGAGTGCGCGGTGTGAGCGGCCGATGGACGCGCGCTAGTCGCGGTCGCCGAACAGTCCCCTGCCGTGCTTGACCAGCACGTCGTACGCCTCGCCGTAGGTGTCGGGCAGCTCGAGGTCCGGCTCGTACTTCGCGACGAGCAGCCCGAGCAGACCCTGCGCGGGTGCGCTCAGCGGACGGTTCTTGTGCTCCTCGTGCGGCTGCGGCACGGCCTCGGGGTTGGACGGGATGAACGCGGGATGCGTTGCCGGCCACTCGTACGGCTGGCGCGGCTCGGTCAGGTTGATCGAGTTGAACACGTTGTTCGCGGTCTCGTCGCGACGCGTGAGCGGCGCGAGGCCGTGCAGGCGGTTGAGGGTCGCGATGAGCGCGCCGTGGTGCATCTCGTCGTGGATCACGGTGTTCGCGGCCGTGTAGGCCGACACGAGGATGGCGGGCACGCGGCATCCAAGGCGATCGAACGTGAACTCCATCTCGCCCTTGGGCGCCTCACGCGTCGGCGGCACGGCGGACGGCGGCGGCACGTGGTCGTAGGTGCCGCCGTGCTCGTCGAACGTGATGAGGAACGCGGTGTTCATCGCGTTGGATCCCGAATCGGACTTCGCGCCCTTGAGGCTCGTGTACACGCTGTGCAGGAGCGCCTCGCCCGCGCGAACGTCGGACTCGGCGCTGTTGTAGAACTCCTGGCCGTTGTACTCCCCCTCGCGCAGCGTGCCGAACGGCGGGTGCATGTCGTTGTGGTTGAAGATCATCCGCGGCTCGATGAACGAGTACACCGGCAGGTTGCCGTTCTTCGCGTCGTCGTGGAACTGCTCCATGCTGCGGAAGTTCGACTTCCAGTACGGCTGGAGCACCGCGGCGTGCAGCATGCCCGTGAACGAGACCATCTGGTTGACGTCGTAGTACACCCGCCAGCTGAGCCCAGCGTCCTCGAGGCGGTTGAAGATCGTCGGGGTCGGCGGCTGCGTCGATCCACTTGTCGTAGCCGCCGTGATCCTTGTTCGTCGACGAAGCCGTGCGACGTCGAGGCGTGGAAGAACGAGCGGTTGCAGAAGGTCTGGGATGGCACGCCCGCATGCCACGCGTCGTAGACCGCGAACCCCTTCGCGATCGCCGAGAACACCGGCAGCATCTCGGGCGTGAAGCCGCCCATCGCGACCTTCTGCTCGTCGGCGCTCGGCTCCTTGCCCTTCTTGAGTTCCTTGAAGTTGATGATGTAGTCGTGCACGAAGCCGGACATCGTGGGCACGTCCTGCTTCGAGGGCGCGTTGTACGGCGCCTCGAGCGGGTGCTCGTGCAGGTCGGCATTCGTGTCCGGGTCGACGATGCCGAACACCTGCGTGTTCACGTGCGGGTAGTGCTCCCCCGGGTCGGGCTGCGGCTGCCGCATGACCTTGTCGGTCGCGCCCTCGTAGGCGTGCGCGGGGATGACGGTGCCGTCGGGCGCGGTGTTCGAGTACGAGCCCTGGTTCAGGCCGTCGAACGTGACACCGGCGGGCAGTTCGTCGTTCTGGTACAGGAAGCCGAGGATGTTGTCGAACGAGCGGTTCTCGAACATGAGCACGACGACGTGGTCGAAGCCGGGCTCGTAGCGCGGGTCGAGCGGATCGAAGCCGGGGACGGGCTTGCCGGCGTTGATCGCACCCTGCGCGCCGGCGACGACGGCGCCGCCCGCGGCGAACCCGCCGAGTCCGATGCCGGCCGTGCGGAGGAAGTCGCGACGGGATGCGCCTGCGGCAGGGTCGATCTCGGGTCCGTTGCCGGTCTCCTCGTCAGCCATTGCACGATCCTACGACGAGGCGACCGATCCTCAGGACGACGGCGCGGCGGCCTTCACCGGTCGTTCGAGCAGGGTGTCGGCATCCTCGAGCGCCATCCCCTTGGTCTCCGGGATGAACCGCCACACGAAGAAGAACGACAGCGCGGCGAACAGCGCGTACGCGCCGTAGGTGAGGGTCAGCGACGCGGCCGACAGCGGCGGGAAGCTCACCGTGATGATGAAGTTCGCGATCCACTGCGCCGCGGCCGCCACCCCGAGGGCCTTCGCGCGGATCGAGTTCGGGAAGATCTCGCCGAGCAGCACCCAGACCAGCGGCCCCCACGATGCGCCGAAGCACACCACGAACAGGTTCGCCGCGACGAGCGCGATCGGTCCCCATGCGCCCTCGATCTTGCCGTCGACCTGCTGCGTGAACGCGATGCGCCATCACCGCGAGCGAGACGGCCATGCCGATCGATCCGGTCATGAGGATGGGGCGGCGGCCGATCTTGTCCACGAGCGCGATCGCGATGAGGGTCACGGCGATGTTGACGAGTCCGGTGACCACCGAGATCACGAGGGAGTCGTCCACGCTGAATCCGACCGCCGACCAGAGCTCGGTCGAGTAGTAGAAGATCACGTTGATGCCGACGAACTGCTGGAACACCGACAGGATGATGCCGAGCCAGACGATCTTCTTGAGCCCGAGCACCGGCCCCCGCAGCGTCGATCCCTTCGCGACCTTCGCGTCGGTCTCGATCGCGGTGCGGATGGTGAGCACCTCGGCCTTCGCGTCGACCGCGGGTTGCACGCGGTGGATGAGGGCTTCGGCCTGAGCATCCCGGCCCCTCATGACGAGGTAGCGCGGGGACTCGGGCAGGCGCGACGCGATGATCCCGTAGACGAGGCCCGGCACGATCGCGGCGAGGAACATCCAGCGCCACGCGCTCAGGCCGAACCAGAGCGGGTTGCCCTCGCCGCCCGCCGCTCCCGCGAACAGCGCGTCGGACAGCAGCGCGGCGAAGATGCCGACGGTGATCGCGAGCTGCTGGAGCGAACCGAGACGGCCGCGGATGCCCGAGGGCGAGATCTCCGAGATGTAGGTCGGCGCGACCACCGACGCGATGCCGATGCCGAGGCCGCCGAGCACGCGCCACACGATCAGGTCCACGACGCCGAACGCGAAGCCCGCGCCGAGCGAGCTCACCACGAACAGCGTCGCGCCGATGATCATCACCGGGATGCGGCCCCAGCGATCCGCGAGCCGGCCGGCGAGGAACGCGCCCACCGCGCAGCCGAGCAGGGCGACCGCGACCGCGAACCCGGTGAGGGCTGCGCTGAGTTCGAAGTCGGCCTTGATGGCATCCAGCGCGCCGTTGATGACCGAGGAGTCGAAGCCGAACAGGAAGCCGCCGAGGGCTCCCGCGATCGCGAGCGCGATCACCTTCGAGTTGGATGCTGCGGGCGCGGTTGCCGCGGGTGGCGTCGTCGACATGGCTCACAGTGTGGCAGAGCGCGGCCCCGCGGGCGCTAGAACTCTCCGTCGAACTCCGCGCGGATGCGGTCGCGGATCTCGACGAGTTCCGGGTACTGCGAGAAGAACAGGAGCTTGCGCGCCGTCGGGGTGTCGTCGGTGGTCGGGCGTCTCCTCGAGCACGTAGATCATGAACGACTCGGCGAAGTCCTCGACCAGGTTGGTGGCCGCGTACGCACTGACGAAGTCCTCCTCGTGGTCGGCGTAGAAGTCGTCCGCGATGTCCTCGTCGATGTTGGTGGGATCGGGTGCCTCGTCGCCGTACTCCGCCCAGAACTCGCGGTCGAACTCCACGATGTACGAGTCGGCGTCGGCGCATCCCTCATCGAGTTCGATCGTGTCGCACGACTTCGCGAACGGCTCGACCTGCGCGACGTCGAGGCTCAGGATGTGCGCGTACTCGTGCACGAGCGTCGCGATCAGTTCGCTCGGCACATCCGAGTACGCGAGGTTGGCCGCGAGGTCCCAGCGGTCGACGTCTCCCGTGGTGCGGATCACGTACGCGAGCGTGTCGCTGTCGACGTTGGACCCGGTCTGGAACGTGCTCATCATCGACCCGGCGAAGTCGGCGCCGACCACCCGCACGTACGTCTCCCACACGGCCGCGGCGAGGCCGGTCGGCAGCGGATCGAGGGTCGCATCCGCCTGCACGGAGTACACGTCGAGGGTGCCGAGATCCTCGTCCTCGATCGTGGGCGCCGGTCCGGAGCGAGAGAGGAAGTCGACCGCCGTGATCGCGAGGGTGCTCACCGCGAACACGAGCGCGGCGAGCGCGAGCGCGCCGATCACCGTGATCGCGACGATGCCGCGCGTGCGCATCAGACGTCGCTCCCCGCGGCGTCGCTCGCCAGGAAGCCGGTGAACACCAGGTCGCGCAACTGCGGCACGACCTCGTCGGTGAGCTCGGTGGCATCCACCTCGAGCAGGTCGGCGACCGCCGAGCAGATCGCGCCGACCGTGAGCGAGCCGTCGCACGCGCCGACCACGGCGGCGAGCGCGGTGCCGCACGGCACCTCCCGCCGGAATCCGGCGCCCTGCCGCAGCGTGATCGCCGCGGGATGCTCATCGCCCGGCCAGTAGTGGCGCTCCTCGGTGACGTCCGACGCGACCGTGAGTCGGCTCGGCGAGCAGGTCGTGCGACTCGAGCCAGTCGTGCGCTGCGAGGCCCTGGGCGAGGTGCTCGCCGAGCGCGCTGCCGACCGGTGCGTCGAGTCGCTCGAACCGGGCGAGGGATGCCGCGGCGCCAGTCCGCGGCCGCCGCAGCGTCACGTACCCGAACCCGACCCTGGTGACGCCGCGCGCCGCGAAGTCGTCGAGCCACGCCGCGTACAGCCGGTCGAACTCGGCGCCCGGGCGGGTGCCGCCGTCGCGGATCCAGGTCTCCGCGTACTGCTCGACGGACTGCTGGTCGCGCTCGACGACCCAGGCGTCGAGGCCGTCGCACCAGCTGCGCGACGCGGGCGAGGCGCATCCCGGCCCGTGCTGGTACTCCCAGTTGCCGAGCAGTTGCGCGACGCCGCCGTCGGTCAGGTGCTCGCCGACCCCGCGGATGACGGCCTCGACGATCCCGTCGCCGACCATGCCGCCGTCGCGGTACTCGTAGGCCGGCACGCCCTGCACGCGCGGCGTGATGACGAACGGCGGGTTGGACACGATGTGGTCGAACCGCTCCCCCGCCACCGGCTCGAACAGGCTGCCGAGCCGGAGGTCGAGTTCGACGCCGTTCAGCTCCGCGTTGAGCGCCGCGAGATCGAGCGCGCGCTGCGAGATGTCGGTGGCGACGACCCGCGTCGCGTGCCGCGCGGCGTGCAGGGCCTGGATGCCGCACCCGGTGCCGAGGTCGAGCACCGATCCCGGCCGGGCTCGCCATCATGACCCGCTCAGCGTCGTGGATGCCCCGCCCACCCCCAGCACGTGCTCCTCCGGTATCGCGCCGCCGAGCGCCAACTCGCCGAGGTCCGACGCGATCCACCAGGAGACCACGCCCGCGGAGTCCACCGCGGAGTACGGCCGCAGGTCGAGTCGCGGGCGCACGGTGTCGCGTTCGGCGGGATCGACCCCGCGCACGACCAGGCCGAGCGCCTCGGCGCCGTCGGTGGCGAGGGTGGGCAGCGCGGCGTCGAGGTCGGTGGCGTCCACCGGGATGCCGAGCACGAAGATCCTCGCGAGGGTTGCGAGGGGTGTGCTGCGCGGCGGTCGTTGCACGCGAGGGCGCGGAGCGCGGGGACTCGGTGGCCGCGGTGGAGGGCGGCCGCGGCATCCTCGCCCCACAGCCGCTCGAGCGCGTCGACCGTGAACGACGCCGTCGTGAGGTCGGCGCGCAGCAGGTCGACGAGAGCCATGTGTCATTCATACATGGCTCGCGGGCGAAGTCAGTCGCCGGTGACGAGCACCGAGAGCACGTTGCCGTCCGGGTCCTTGAACCAGCAGATGTCCGGGCCCTGGCCGGACTGGCTGCCGCGCGCGATGCCGCGTTCGTCGGTCCACTCGCCGTCGTAGATCTTCGTCACGACGCCGCGGTCGTTGAGCCACGTGACGGCCTCGTCGATGTCGGCGACCGGGAAGTTCAGGCAGGTGTACTCGGCCGGCACGTGGTCGTCCTTCTGGTAGATCAGCACGACGCCGCCGGTGCCGAGCTTCAGGTCGAGGAAGCCCATGTCGTCGTCCTTGACGTCGAGACCGAGCGTGTCGCGGTAGAACGTGCGGGCGGCGTCGATGTCCTTGACGCTGAATCCGCTGAACGCCTTCGAGCCGTTGAGCATGTCGATCTCCTCACGTACGGTGCACAGATGTTTACACCGTCCACACTGTCATACACTGGAGTCAACGTCCACGGGAGGTGCGATGAGCACTGCGAGTACGGCGAGGATCCGGTACCACCACGGTGACCTCCACCAGGCACTCCTGGCTGCGGGCGTCGAACTGGCTCGCGAGGGCGGACCGGACGCGGTCGTGCTCCGTGAGGCGACGCGCCGCGTCGGCGTCTCCCCCAACGCCGCCTACCGCCACTTCGCGGACCGCGATGCCCTGCTGGATGCCGTCGGCGACGCCGGGCAGGCCGCTCTCGCCGTGGCCATCGAGGAGCAGTTCGTCGGGGTGCCCGCAGGAGATCCCGCGACCGTCGCACGAGGGCACCTGCGTGCGATCGGCACCGCCTACGTCGAGTTCGCCCGTCGCGAGCCCGGGCTGTTCCGCACGGCGTTCTCCGTGCCCGCCGACCTCTCCGCCTCGGACCGCTCGTCCGCGGCCGGCCCGAGCGGACGGACTCCGTTCCAGCTGCTCACCATGGCCATCGACGAGTACGTCGCGGCCGGCATCATGCCGGCCGAGCGTCGTCCGCAGGCCGAGTTCCTCGCCTGGTCGTCCGTGCACGGATTCTCGATGCTGCTGCTCGATGGCCCGCTGCGCGCCCTGCCGCCGTCGGCGGCGGATGCGGTCACCCAGCAGGTGATCGACATGGTCGAGGCCGGATTCACCGCGCCGTAGCCCCACCGGCCGGCGCCCCACTACGGCTCGAGCGGAGCCTTGCTGCCCGCCTCGTACGAGCGCTGGCTGAGGTCGGACCGCAGGTAGTCGTCGGCCATGCAGCTTCACGATCGCGTACCGGGTCTGCGGAGCCGGCTCGAACACGAGCCTGCGCTTCGCGCCGCTGCCCGTGGTCGCGATGTGCACCGCGGGATTGCGTTCGAGGAACCCGAGGAGGTTCTCGGTGGTGAGCAGCTTCGCGTACGCAGGATCCTGCTCGAGGATGCGGGCGAGCTGCGACATCTTCGACGCCATCGCCGGGTCGCTCACCACGGCCTCGGCCAGCGCATCCGCGCCCTCGATCGCGAGCTTGCGCGTGGCTCGTGGCGAAGGTCGTCGCTCGCGAGCGCCTGGATCGCGATCGGTCGAGCCGAGCACCCGAGTGAGCGTGGTCGTCGCCGTGACGAGCACCGCGTCGCCGACGACGATCGCGTCGAACCGGCCCTCGTAGGTGACGATCTCCGACTTCACGCGCTCGAGCACGCCATCGGTCACGAGCAGTTGGCGCAGCGCCACGCGGTCTCCGGGTAGCGATGCCGGGGCCCTTGAGCCGGTAGGCGACGATCGAGCGTGCCGGATCGGCGAACACCTCGTGCGCCATCGCGACGATCGGCGTGTCGTCGAAGGTGTCCGCCGGCGACCGGCCGGACACCACGGAGGACTGGAGTCGCGCGAGCTCCGGCACCTCGGCGAGGTCGTCGGCGAACGCCTGGCCGGTCGACAGTTGATACGACGGGTCGTAGGGCAGCCACTCGCGGCCGAGCAGGGACTCGGCGGCATCCAGCACGTCGGAGCGCACCTCGGCGGCCAGCTCCTGCTCGAAGGTCACCTCGCGTGGTTCGGCCGAGCCGAGCTCGGTGCCGCGAACGAGGAAGTCGTTGCCGGCGGGGTTCGCCCGTGCCGCAGCGATGCGTGCGGTGAGTTCGTCGCGCAGTTCGTCGATGGTCATCGGCGGCCCCCGAGTTCGATGAGGACGCCCGGTGCGATGACCGTGCCGTCGGCGGTGCCGCCCGTCGGGAGCGTGCGGCGGCGGGTGAGCACCGCCCAGGTGATGCCGGAGCCGCTCCTCGACCACCTGGTACAGGCGGTAGCCGGCGATCGCGAAGAGCGGGTTGAGCCAGTACATGCCGGCGCGCAGGTAGACGAGCACCAGAACGACCAGCAGCACCGACCATGCCGACCAGTCGCGGCACGATCCGACGCGAACAGTGCGATCGCGATCGGCGCGAGGTACGACGCGACGAACGCGAGGTGTCGATGTCGCGCGGCGTCGCGCTCTGCGCGGTGATGCGCTTGGTCTCCAGACCGCGGGCGGCGAGCAGCACCGTCGCGAACAACACGACTGGCAGGGCGAACAGCACGGCGAGCACGATGTTCCAGGCCAGACCCGGGCAGTGGCTGCACGACGAGGGTCGAGCGCCACGAGCAGCGGACCGAACGCCGAGGCGAGCAGACCCAGTCCCACGAACGCGCTTCACCATTCCGACCCTACGGGCGCGCGGCGACAGAAGGCCAGCGTGCAGCGCCCATTGAGTACGCTGGAATGACTGTGAAGGCACGCACTGCATGAAGGCACTGACTCCCGACGACATCCGCGGCTCGTTCGTGAATGCCACGCCCGAGCAGCTCGAGCGCATGCCGCTGCCGGGACTGCACGAGATGCTCTGGGACGAACGCGAGTACCTCGGCTGGCGCGACCCGCGCGCATCGCAGCGCGGCTACCTCGTGCACTGGCGCGATGACGCTCCGATCGGCATCATCCTGCGCGCGTCCGAGTTCTCGCTCGAGCACGGGATCAGCGCGATGTGCTCGCTGTGCCGCATCGCGCAGCCGTCCAGCCAGGTCACGCTGTTCACCGCGCCGCGCGCGGGCCAGGCCGGCCTCGACGGCAACACGGTCGGCACCTACATCTGCGACGACCTCGCGTGCTCGATGCTCATCCGCATCCTGCCGTCCCCGTCGGCGATGCAGCCGCCGCCCGAGGAGATCCTCGCCCGCCGCAGTGCGAGCCTGCTCGAGCGAGTCGACGGCTTCATCGACAGCGTGCTCAAGCCCGCCTAGGACTCCGGGATGACGCGCGCCCTCGTCCTCTCCGACACGCACGTGCCGCAGCGCGCACGAGCCCTGCCCGCCGAGGTCTGGGCGGCCGTGGATGATGCGGACCTCGTCATCCACGCCGGCGACTGGAACGCGCTGCCGCTGTACGAGGAGCTCGCCGCCCGCGCCGCCCGCCTGCTCGCGGTCGTCGGCAACAACGACGGGCCCGAGCTGCGGGCCGTGCTGCCCGAGGTCGCTGAGGACGTCATCGACGGCGTGCGCGTCGCGGTCATCCACGAGACCGGGGATGCCGCCGGCCGCGAGCCCCGCTGCGACGCCCGCTTCCCCGACACCGACGTGCTGATCTTCGGCCACAGTCACATCCCGTGGGACACCACGACCGCCGGCGGCCTGCGCCTGCTCAACCCGGGATCCCCCACCGACCGCCGGCGGCAGCCGACGGGCACGATGCTCTGGGTCGAGTTCGAGGAGGGCGCGGTGGTCGCGACCGAACTCGTGGAGCTGTGACCGCGCGGTCAACCCCTTGTGACCGCCAGCCCGATCGAGCGTTGCGTGGAACCCATGAACGACGACGATCTCAAGACCATCCGATCCATCATGAGCGACGCGCGCTTCGCGACCGTCACGACCCACAGCGCCGACGGCGAGCTCTACAGCCGCCCGCTCGCCGTGCTCGGCGGTGACGAGTTCGACGGCACCGCCTACTTCTTCACCCAGGACCCGAGCCCGAAGACCGAGGACGTCGCCGGCGACCCGCACGTCAACGTCGCGTACGTCGACGGCGCATCCCACGTGTCGCTGAGCGGCACGGCGAGCGTCACTCGCGACGCCGCGATGATCGACAAGTACTGGAACCCGTGGGCCGAGTCGTGGTTCGAGGGCGGCCGGGACGACCCCAGCGTCGCGCTGCTCAAGGTGGATGCCTCGAGCATCGAGTTCTGGCACATCGACAAGCCCGCCGTGGTGCGCGCCGTCGAGGTGGCCAGGGCCCTCATCACGAAGACCGCGCCGGACGTGGGCGAGTCGAAGACAGTCGAGCTGTAGGGGCGTCGAGCTGAAGGAGTCGGGCCGCTCGAGCCAGCCGGGCGGCGGTCTCCTTCAGCCACACGCTGAATTCCTCGTTGTCCGTGACCTCGTACTCGACTCCCGGCGGGATCCACGCGAGCGCCGAGAACATCTCCTCCATCGTCTGGCCGCCGATCGGCCACGAGGTCGTGGTCGGCGAGGTCGCGGCCGCGGTTCCGGCCCAGGGGCCGAAGTGGGCCTGCATCTCGGCGAGCGGCAGCCTCATGTGCACGACCGCGGTCATGCGCACCCGCAGCATCCCGTGCGCGATCGCGACGAACTCGGCCGCGGTCTCCGCGGGGAGTTCCCGTGCCTCGAACGTGACGCGCGTGCCGAAGAAGTTGGAGAGCCGGTCGACGCGGAACGTGCGCCAGTCGGTGCGCTGGAGGTCCCAGCAGACGAGGAACCAGTGGCGTCCGCGCGGCACGAGGGAGTGCGGCTCGACGACTCGACGGGTCTCCGTGCCATCCGCGGCGACGTACTCGAACCGGATGCGCTCGCGGTCCCGGCAGGCGAGGGCGAGCTGGCCGAGCATCTCCGGCGAGACGACCGACTGGCGTGACTCGCCCGACTGCACGGCCGCTGCCAGCGCATTCACCCGCTGCCGGAGCGGGCCGGGCAGCACCTGCTCGAGCTTGGCGAGCGCCGTGAGGGTGGTGTTCGCGCCATCGGCCAGCCCCTGGGTGGCGGCGAGGCGCAGGCCGATCGCCATGGTGACCGCCTCGTCGTCGGTCAGCAGCAGCGGCGGGAGTGCGGCGCCGGCCTCGAGCCGGTAGCCGCCGCCCGCGCCCGGCACCGACTCGACGCGATAGCCGAGGTCGCGCAGCCGCTCGACGTCGCGTCGCAGCGTGCGCGAGGTGACGTTGAGGCGCCGGGACAGCTCCGGGCCCGGCCAGTGCCGGTGGGTCTGCAGCAGGTTGAGCAGGCTCAGCACGCGGGAGGTCGTCGTGGAATCGGACATGGGGGAAGTCTGCCTCGGATTGCGGACAGAAACAGTCCGCAGTGCCGAATAGCGTGGCATCCATGACTACCGACCAGATCATCACCGCTCGCGGTTTGACCAAGCAATTCCGGGTGAAGAAGGACACCGTCGAGGCGGTCACCGACCTCGATCTCGACGTCCAGCGCGGCGAGCTCGTCGCCTTCCTCGGACCGAACGGCGCGGGCAAGTCCACGAGCCTGCGCATGCTCACCACCCTGCTCCCACCGACGTCGGGCACCGCGACCGTGGTCGGCCACGACATCGCGACCGACCCGGCGGGCGTCCGCGCCCGCATCGGCTACATCGGCCAGGGCACGAGCGCTGGCCACAACCAGCGCGTGCGCGACGAGCTGCTCAGCCAGGGCGCGTTCTACGGGATGTCGCGGCGCGCGACCGCCCAGCGCGCCGACGAGCTGCTCGAGTCGCTCCAGCTCGCCCCGCTCGCCAAGCGTGCGGTGCTCGGCCTGAGCGGCGGGCAGAAGCGGCGCCTCGACATCGCGCTCGGACTCATCCACTCCCCCGAGCTGCTGTTCCTCGACGAGCCATCCACCGGACTCGACCCGCAGAGCCGGGCGAACCTGTGGCAGCACATCCTCGAGCTGCGGCGCGAGCACGGCACGACGATCTTCGTCACGACGCACTTCCTCGAGGAGGCGGACCTGTTCGCCGAGCGCGTGCTCGTCATGGACCACGGCCGCATGATCGCCGACGACACCGCCTCGGCGCTCAAGACCCGGCTCGCCGGCGACGTCATCACGCTCGGCTTCGGTTCGGCGCGGGATGCCGCGGCCGCCGCATCCACGATCGCCCGACTCGAGTCGGCCACCCACACCATCGACGGCTCGACCATCACGATCACCGTCGACCACGGGGAGCGGGTACTCCCGCCCCTGCTGCGCGAACTGGACGCCGTCACCACGGCCACCCTCCGGCAGCCCACCCTCGACGACGTGTTCCTGGCCCTCACCGGCCGGAGCCTGCGCGAGGACTCGGCATCCGCCACGGCGTCGGATGACAGCGCCGACGACACCACGAACAGCCTGACCAAGGAAGAGGTCTCCGCATGAGCATCATCACCGCCACCCCCGTTCGCAATCCCGTGCGCGACACCGCGAACGTGCTCGTGCGCGAGCTCCGGCCGCTGACCCGCGATCCGTTCTCGCTGATCTTCAGCCTCGTGCAGCCGCTCGTGTTCCTCGGGCTGTTCGGGCCGCTGCTGGTCGCGTCATCCCCGGCGCCGGCCGCAGAGACGCTGCAGTCGTTCGTGCCGGGCATCCTCGTGATGATCGCGCTGTTCGGCACCGGCACCACCGGATCGAACCTGCTCTACGAGATGCAGACCGGATCGCACGAGCGCACGCTCGTCGCCCCGATCTCGCGTGCGTCGCTGCTCGTCGGCCGCGCGCTCAAGGAGATGGCGCCGATCATCGTGCAGGCGCTCGTGATCGCGCTCGTCACGATCCCGTTCGGCTTCTCGGTCAACCCGGTCGGACTCGTGATCGGCCTCGTGCTGCTGTCGATCTTCGGCCTCGGGTTCGGGGCGCTGAGCTACTCGCTCGCGCTCGCGAGCCGCAACAACGACTGGATGTTCTGGGGCGTGCAGCAGGCGACGATCTTCCCGCTCATGATCCTGTCCGGGATGCTGCTGCCGCTCGAGCAGGGACCCGAGTGGATGAAGGTCGCCGCAGGCTTCAACCCCCTGAGCTACGTCGTGTCGGCGGAGCGCGCGCTGTTCGCCGGCGACCTCGCGTCGATGCCCGTGCTCGGTGGCTTCGCAGCCGCGATCGTGCTGGCCGCGATCGGCCTCACCGTCGGCATCCGGATGATGCGGAAGGCGAACTGACCCGCTAGCTCGATGTCGGGGCGGTCGGGGCTTCGGCCTCGACCGCCGTGATGATCCCCGGAAGCACCCGTCGCATGTACGGCGCCCAGAACAGCGTGACGATCGCGCCGACGATCCAGCCCGCGCGGGGCTTCGGGTGGAACACGTAGGTCCACGAGATGCGGGTGCCGGCCTGCACCTTGGTGAATCTCCACTCCGCACGCGCGCCCTCGACGAGCTTGCCGAACAGCTTCTGGAAGTCGGTGAGCTCGTACGCGAAGAACGTGGGGTGGTCGGCGTCGGTGATGGTCTCGATCACGTGTCCGCCGTCGGAGAGCCCCAGCATCCTGGTCTGGCCGACGGTGTCCCACGGACCGGACTGGTCCACGACCTCGACCACGGCCGGCAGCGGCCCGAACTTCGGGTACTGCTTCGTGGGGTCGACGGTGTTCGCGAGTTCGTAGGTCTGGGCGAGGGGCGCGGCAGCCACCCCGCTCGCGGACGCGCCCTTGCCCGCCATGCCGGTCTTGCGTGCCATCCCGCGCTCCCTCACGACTCTGGTGCTCATGACTGTGGTTCGGAGCCAGCTTGACATCCGGATGCCTCGGTCGTACTGTATAACCACTTAGTTCCACAACCGAGGAGTTATGGATGAACGAGCACCAGCTCGACACCGTGTTCGCCGCCCTCGCCGACCCGACGCGGCGCGCACTGCTGCACCGGCTCAGCGACGGCGACGCGAGCGTGGCCGAGCTCGCCGCTCCGTTCGCGATGAGCCAGCCTGCGATCTCGAAGCACCTCAAGGTGCTCGAGGGCGCCGGCCTCATCTCCCGCAGCCGGGCGGGCACCGCCCGCTACAGCCACCTCGAAGCCGAGCCGCTGAAGGAGGCGACCGAGTACATGGAACGGTACAAGCGCTTCTGGAAGACCACGTTCGACCGACTGGATGCCGCGCTCGCGGCCTTCCAGGCGGCACCCACTCCTGAACCCACCAACGACGACGAGAAGGACGAAGATCGATGCCTGAGTACGCACTCCCCGAGGTCACCGACCGCGACGTCCACATCACCCGCAGCTTCGCGGCCCCGATCCAGCTGGTCTGGGACTTCTGGACCAAGCCCGAACTCCTTGCCAAGTGGTTCGGTCCGCACGGCATCTCGGTCGACCAGTCGACCATCACCGTCGACGAGCGCGCCGGCGGCTCCTGGACCCTCGCGATGCACGATGACAACGGCGTGTACCCGATCGACGCCGAGATCCTCGTGGCCTCCCCTCCGGAGTACCTCGAGATGCGGATGAGCGCCAGCACCGGCCACGGTGAGCAGGAGAACGTCATGATCCGCATCCAGTTCCATGACCACGGCGACACGACGAGGATGACCCTGCAGCAGGGCCCGTTCGAGCCCGAGTTCCGCGACCTCACCCGCGACGGCTGGCTGCAGTCGTTCGACAAGCTCGACGCGATCATCGCGGCCGACTGACCACCCCGAGACCGAAGGACACACCACATGAGCGAGACCAGCACCCTGCCGAAGACCGAGATCGCGACGAGCAAGGACGGCACGACCATCGCGTTCGAGCGCCACGGCTCCGGACCCATCGTGATCGTCGTCGACGGCGCGATGTGCCACCGCGGATTCGGGCCAGCGCGCCCGTTCGCCGAGGCCGTCGCGAAGGACGGCGGCGGATGGACCGTCGTCGCCTACGACCGCCGCGGCCGCGGCGACAGCGGAAACACCCTCCCGTACGCCGTCGCGCGCGAGGTCGAGGACCTCACCGCCGTGATCGATGCGGTCGGGGGTGACGTCCTCCTCCTCGGGTTCTCGTCGGGGGCCGGGCTCGCGTACGAGACGGCGGCGGCCGGGGCATCCATCAGGAAGGTCTTCGGCTACGAGGCGCCCGTACATCGCCGAGGAGGACCCCAAGCACCGCGCCGCGGACCACCTCGCGCACCTCAACGGCCTCCTCGCGGACGACACCGACAAGGGTCGCGGCAAGGCGGTGGACTACTTCATGACGACGATGGTCGGCGGACCGTTCTTCCTGCCGCTCATGATGCGCACGATGATGGCGAAGATCTTCCCGTCGATGAAGGCGATCGCGCACACGATCCCCTACGACACCCAGGTGATGAACTCGGATTTCACGGTGCCGCGAGACCGCTTCGCGACGATCCACGTGCCCGTGCTCGTCGGAGTCGGTGGCAAGGCGAAGCCGAACATGGTCGCGGCCGAGAACGCGGTGCATGCCGCGATCGCGGGCAGTGAACTCGTGGTGCTGCCCGGCCAGACGCACCAGGTGTCGAACGAGGCGATCCTGCCGGTCGCGCGGAGATTCTTCGCCTGACGACCGATTGAGGACCGATCCTGTCCGCGTCACTTGCGAACCTTGAACCACACGCACGCGGACGAAAGGATCTCCCCATGGACTGGAAGCTCGAACTCATCGCGGTACCCGTATCGGACATCGATCGCGCGAAGGACTTCTACGTGAAGATCGGCTTCAACGCCGACCACGACTCGACCGTCAGCGAGGAGGTGCGCTTCGTGCAGCTCACGCCGCCCGGTTCCGCGTGCTCGATCGTGCTCGACCTCAACTTCACCGAAATGGCGCCGGGCGCGGTGAAGGGCCTCCAGTGCGTCGTGAAGGATGCCGCGGCGGCGCGCGAGTCGCTGATCGCCGCAGGAGTCGAGGCGTCCGACCTCGACGACCAGGGCTGGGGAACGTTCGTCTACTTCTCCGACCCGGACGGCAACGGCTGGGCGCTGCAGCAGCTGCCGGAGTGGTCTCCGAGCTACTCGGGCTGAGTTCCGGGCGCCGCCGGCGGCGGTGCCGCCGTGTAGCCCGGCAGCGCCGCCGGGTCGGCGGGGTCGCTCGGCGCGACGGGAACCGCTGCGGGCGCGGGGCACCAGCACCCGCGGCCTCCGAGGCGAGCCCGCGGTGGGCCCACGTCATCCACAGCCAGACGAGCGGCGCGATGACGATCGTGCCGATGAGCAGGATCAGCACCGCACGGATCCAGGGGCCGACCGGGTCCGCGTCCGAGAAGGTGAACGCGTGCGAGGCGGCGATCGCGAACAGGATGCTCTCGAGCGCGGCGGCGATCAGCCCGGCCCGGATGGTGACGGCAAGCGGTCGGCGCACGTGACCACCGCGCAGGATGCCACGGCTCACCAGCACGCCGACGAACAGCACCGCGGCCCCGACCAGCACCGCTGCGACCACCGCACCGACCACCACCGCACCGGCCTCGCTCGCACTGTCGCCCAGCAACTCGATCGGGCTCTGGCCGCCGAGCAGGAGCGTGAGCAGCGTGCCCAGCACGAGCACGACGAGCCCGATGACGAGCAGCAACCCGAACGAGTACCAGCCGAGCGCGATGAGCAGTCCGCCGAACAGGCCCGCGAGCAGACCCGCGACCACCTGGCCTCGAGTCAGCGTGGCCTTCATTGGGTGATCCTTCCGACGATGTTGAGATTCAGCTCAGTGAACCAGATGGCGCCGTCCGGCCCGACGATGACGCGGTGCATGCCGGTGTCCTGGCTGGGCACGGTGATGGTCGTGATCTGGTCGGTCGGCACGGGCGTGGTCGGGTCGCCGAAGAACGACGCTGCCACCCGCAGGATGCTGTCCGGACCGGCCGGCTCCGGGTGCTCGAGGTCGATCCACTGCTGCACCCAGAGATTGCCCTGGGCGTCGAACTCCAGCGCGGCGAGCACGTAATTGGCCTGCGAGCGCGGGATCTCGAACTCGGTGATGGTGCCGTCGTTCACGTTCACCCGAGCGATCCGGTGGCCGTACTCCTCGGAGAACCACATGTAATCGCTGTCGGGACCGTTGTGGATCGAGATGGGTCCGCTGTTCGGTGTCGGGGTGTCGTACTCGGTGATCACGCCGTCCGGGGTGATCTTGCCGATCCGGCTGCCGGCGTACTCGGTGAACCACATGTTGCCGTCGGGGCCGGGCGCGACGTAGATCGGCTCGTCGGTGGGGTCGGGCAGCGGATACGCCTCCTGGGTTCCGTCGGGCCGTACGACTCCGATGTAGCCGCCGTCCTTGGCGGCGTACCACAGGGTCACGCCGTCGGGTCCGAACGCGAGACCGTGCGGTCCGGGCTTGCGGTCGCCGCATTCGGGGCAGGCCTTCGTCAGGTCGACGGTCTGCTGGATGACGCCGTCGTCATCCACCTGCACGAGTTCGTGCGAGAACTGCAGCGTGAGCCACAGCCGGTGCTGCGGATCGAACGCGCTGCCGTGCGGACCGGACCCGGCCGGCATCGGGAACACGACGTACGACCCGTCGAGCGCCATCTTCACGAGCGAGTCGCTGTTCTGGTCGGTGATCCAGAGATCCTCCGGGTGATCGGCGTACCGATCGAAGGTGATCTCGTGGGTCGAGCCCCCGGTCATGAGCATGCCGTCGTGATCCGTGAGTCCCTGGATCTCCCCCGAGGTGCCGTCCCGCACCGGGTAGGTGATCGGGAACTCGGTGACGGTGAACCCGTCGGTGGTGCTGGTCGCGAACGTCGGAGACGGCGACGCAGTGCCGGACGCCTCCGGCGCGCCGGTCGAGCAACTCGCGACCCCCGTCACGAGCGCGGCCGTCAGCAGCAGACGGACGCCGATCCCCCCGGCCGGCTTCACGACTCGGGTGTCGCCGACTTCTTGGCGGCCGGCTTCTTCGCAGCGGGCTTGGTCGCGGGCTTCGCGACGACCGCTTCGGGCTCGGCCGGGTCGATCACGGCTGCGTCCGCCGCGGGGGTGGCCGAGGAGTCCAGCACGGGTGCGTCGGCGGCGACCACGGCCGGGGTGGCACCAGCGGGGGCGACCGCGGGGACGGCGGTGGTCGCCTCGACCTCGCTCAGGAGCGGGCGGCGGATGTGCGCCATCCACAGCCAGATCAGCGCACCGACCACGATCGTGCCGATCACCGCGGCGATCGGGTAGGTCGGGATGAAGCCGGTGCCGTTCTCGCCGCTCGCGTTGAGACCGATGAACAGGTAGACCCAGAACAGTCCGAGATCGAGGATGGCGACGATGACCATCGCGGAGAAGGTGGCGCCGAACGGCTTGCGCACCTTGCCGGCCTTCATGATGCCGCCCGAGATCAGGAAGGCGATGATGATCCCAACCGCCGAGCTGATGATGAACACGAGGCTGAGCGTGTTCAGCAGGCCGCGCACCGTCTCGATCGTGTTGATCACCGTCTGGCCGGCGTCTCCGGTGAGTTCGATCTGGGCGATGAGGTTGTCGATCGCGGCGAAGATGAATCCCTTCGCGACCAGCCCGATCACACCGAGGATGAGCGTGAGCCACCCGATCGAGAACAGGAGGTGCCCGATGATGCCCGCGATGACCGCGGAGACGCCCTGGGAGGTGGTCAAGGATGCTTTGGGAGAGGCCATGGCCACAGTAAAGCGCTCCTGAGAACTCCGGGGCAAGTGCGCTCACAGGTGCGTGTCGTACCCTTGGGACCCGTGAAACGCATCCTGGCCTTCCTCGCGGCCGCCGCATTCGGCGTGACCGTGGTGCTGCCGGCGGCTGCGTTCGCAGAGCCGGACGGTTTCGAGCCCGCCCAGACCGAGAGCGCCGCGGTCACACCGCAGTCCCTCGCGGCCCCGCAGGCGGATGCCCCGGGTGTGATCCGGGACGGTTACACGATCGAGTACGCGAAGCCCGTGCAGAGCACCGGCTTCACCGCGACGGCGATCCCCGGACTGCTCACGACCTGGCCGTGCTCGGGATCACCCAATGAGGGCTACGGCCCTCGCGGCGAGGGATTCCACTACGGCGTCGACATCATGTGCGGGTACGGCAGCACGATCGTGGCGACCGCGGGTGGCGTCGTGCTCGAGTCGACGGACGACGGCGGCACCTACGGCAGCTACGTCAAGATCGACCACGGCAACGGGGTCGCGACCCTGTGCGCCCACATGGTCGCCGGGTCGATGACGGTCGCCGTCGGCCAGCCGGTCGCCGCGGGCGACATGATCGGCCTGGTCGGGACCACCGGCAACACCACCGCGCCGCACTGCCACTTCGAGGTGTGGGTGAACGGCGCGCGGGTGGATCCCATCCCGTGGCTGCCGGCGTAGCACCTAGGCTGGCGAGGTGACCGAGGCCACCCAGCGACGGAGCGCGACGAGAGTTCCCGCGGCCGAGAAGACCTCGGCGATCGACCTCAGCAAGCGCGACCTCACCCTCGACCTCGCGCGCGTGTTCTGCGTGCTGCTCGTCGTGGCGATCCACCTCATGATGGTCGGGGTCGGGCTGGATGCCGACGGCCAGATCGTCGTCTCGCGCCCGCTCGAGAGCCAGGCCTGGTTCGCGCCGGTGACCTGGCTCGGACAGATCATGCCGCTGTTCTTCGTGGTCGGCGGGTTCGCATCCCTCACCGCGTGGCGCAGCCTCGTGCGTCGTGGCGGCACCGGTGCCGAGTACGTTCGCAACCGGGTGCTGCGGCTCGCACAGCCCGCGTTGCCGCTCTACCTGTTCTACATGGTCGTGCTGGTCGTCGTGCTGCTGATCGGCGTCGACCCCGAGCTCGTGGACACCACGGTCGGCGGCGCGGGGGCTCCGCTGTGGTTCCTCGCGGCGTACACGCTGTGCCAGGCCGTGGTGCCCCTCATGGTGCGGCTGCACGCCCGGGCGCCTCGGGCGACCGTGCTGGTGCTGCTGGCCGGCGTCATCCTCGTGGATGCCGCGCGGTACACCGCAGAGGCGATCGTCGATGACGGGCTGAACTCCCCCATCGGCCTGCTCAACCTGTTCTTCGTGTGGGTGCTCGTGCAGCAGATCGGGTTCTTCTACGCCGACGGCTGGTTCGACCGCCGCCGGTGGTGGCAGCTGCTGCTCATCCCGGCTGCGTGCTACGCGGTGCTCGGGCTGCTGGTCGCGTTCGGTCCGTACTCGCTCGACATGCTCAACAACCTCAACCCGCCGACCCTGCCGCTCGTGCTCCTGGGCCTCGCTCAGGCGTGCATCCTCCGCCTGCTGAAGCCCGTGCTCTCCAAGCTCATGAGGACGACGGGTGCGCGTGCCGTCGTGTTCCTTGCCGGCACCCGCCTCATGACGATCTACCTGTGGCACCTGCCGATCATCGTGATCTTCGCGGGAATCGGGCTGCTCATCCCGGGCGCATCGCCGCTGCCGGCGAGCCCGGCGTGGTGGTGGTCGCGCATCCTGCTCTACGTGCTCGTGCTCGTCGCGATCTTCGGCCTGTCGTTCATCGTCGGGCGGTGGGAGACACCGAAGGAGGTCACGGGCGTGCCGCCCACCGGGATCGTCGCGCTCGCGGCCGCGCTCTCGTTCATCCCGAACCTCGCGGTGCTCTGGTTCTTCCTCGACCTGCCGCTCGCCATCCTGGGCAGCATGCTGCTCTCGGTCGCGATCCTCATGCTCGGCCGATGGCCGAACCGCGCACCCGTCGCTCCTCGATAGCCCGGCTACTCGACGGCATCGAGCAGGAGGATCGAGTCCTCCCAGTTCTTGGGTTCCACGTAGTAGCGCGGGGTCTTGAAGCCACGCGGGTCCTCGAACAGCGGGAAGACGATGCCCTGCTCGTTGTCGGTGTCGTGGATGCCTGCGTCGATCCGGTTCCCGTTGCGAGGGTCGACCCACGTCGCCTGCACCTTCGCACCCGCAACACGGTCGATGCAGATCGAGTGGATGCCGGGCTCCGGCAGGTAGATCGTCCAGTGCTTGCGATCGAGCTGAGCGCAACGCCGCACGCTGGTGACGACCGTCGCCCCCGCCCTCGTAGAGCACGCTCTGGTCCGGCATGAGGTTGGACCAGTCGCGCTCCTCGAGCAGCTCCCGCAGCACGTGCAGCTGGTTCGCACCCTCGCTGTTCACGGCGTCCTGCCATCCGGGCAGCATCCGCCAGGACAGGTTCTGTCCGTAGGTGTGGGCGCCGCCGGCGAAGTACGACCAGAAGGCCTGGCGGCGGATGATGTCGGGGGTGATCGGGCCGGTGGGGTACTCCGGGCCATCCTCGTAGGCACCCTCGCCCAGGATGACGGGCTTGTGCGGCACGAGGGTGCGATCGGCGTGCACGAGCGAGTACACGCGCGTCCACGAGCCCCAGCTCTGGATGAAGTTGAAGTCGAGCCACGGCGCGTCGTGCCAGAAGTACGAGCTCGCGTACGAGCCGGTCGGGTGGTACGTCATGAGCTGCGTCGCGCCGGCCTCGCGGATGCCGCGGGCGTACTCGTTCCAGATGTCCTCGTAGCCCGTGGGCAGGCGGTCGCCGCCGTTCATCCAGAGCAGGTTCGGCGCATCCTTGAACCTGGTGCCGAGGTAGTGGCCGTACGAGTACGCGAGCTCGGGCGTGAAGATGCCCTGCTCGACGACGTAGTTGCCCCACATGCCGATCACGAGCAGCGAGACCCCGACACTCTCCGCGTGCGCCAGCAGCTCGGCCGCGTAGTCGAAGTACGCGTCATTCGGCTCGCCCGGTCCGGCCGTGCTCCACGCCGCCTCGCCGAACTCGTTGGGCGCCGGGTTGATCTCCTCGTACGGGATGCCCTCGCTGAGCTGCGTGGTCTGCACGCCCCACGAGAACACCGACTGGATGACCGTGAAGCCCTGCTCAGCGCGCCGCGTGATGTACGCCTTCGCCTCGTCCCCGGTGTAGCTGGTCAGCAGCGGCCACGCCGTGTCGCCCAGGAAGAAGAACGGTGAACCATCCGCCTGCACGAATTGGGTACCGTTCTCGGAGACGGCGATCGGAAGCTTCGGCTTCGCACCTAGGTAGTTCACGTCGGGGTGTCCTCATCGTCGAGAGCGGGTGGATGCAGCTACGGGTCTACCATAATTCATCCGATTATTTTGCAGTCAACCTCGACGGAGTCCCATGAGCAGCGAACGTCTCCCCCGCAGCACTCCCGAGGCGGAGGGCATCCCGTCGGCGGCGGTCGCGACCCTCATCGCCGCCCTCGACGGCCTCCGGTCGCCGCACCACGCGATGCTCCTGCGGCACGGCTCCGTGATCGCCGACACGACCTGGGCACCGTACGAGCGCGACCGGCCGCACTCGCTGTTCTCGATCAGCAAGAGCTTCACGTCGATGGCGGTCGGCTTCGCGATCGACGAGGGGCTGCTCGCGCTCGACGACCTCGTCGTCGACCTGCTGCCGGACGACCTGCCGGCCGAGATCTCGTCGAACCTCGCCGCGCTGCGGGTCAGGCACCTGCTGACGATGACGACGGGCCACGACCCGGAGCCGATGGACTGGGGTGCCGACCCCGCGAGCTACGACTGGGCGAAGTTCGCGCTGGCCGCGCCGCTCGTGCACGAGCCCGGCAAATTCTGGCTCTACAACACCCCGGCGACCTACCTGCTCTCCGCGATCATGCAGGGTCGCACCGGCCAGCGACTGCTCGACTACCTGAGCCCGCGCCTGCTCGAGCCGCTCGGGATCGTCGGTGCCACGTGGGAGCAGAGTCCGCAGGGCATCGACGCGGGCGGCTTCGGCCTGGCGATCACGATCGAGGACCTCGCGGTGTTCGGACAGCTGCTCCTCCAGCGCGGGCAGTGGCACGGGCGCCAGGTCGTGCCGGCCGCCTGGATCGACGAGGCCACCGCATTCCAGGTGCAGAACGACCAGGACCAGCCGGACTGGGCCTCCGGCTACGGCTACCAGTTCTGGCGCTGTCGGCACGGCGCCTACCGCGGCGACGGAGCGTTCGGCCAGTTCGTCGTGGTCATGCCAGAGCAGGATGCCGTGTTCGTGATGAACGGCGGACTGATGGACATGCAGGAGGTGCTCGACCGCCTGTGGGAGCTGCTCCCCGCGGTCGACACGGAATCCCCGGCGGCCGAGGTCCCGTCCCACCTCACCATCCCGCCGCTGGATGGCGCGGTGCACGAGTCCCCCGTCGAGTACCGCTACGCCGGCCCGATGCCCTCCGTCCGCATCCAGGGCACCACGCTCGCCCTCCGCGATGACGTGCTCGAGGTGCACCCGGGAACGTGGACGCACGGCGTCTACGAGGGGATGCCCGCCGCGGCATCCGGCGGCTGGGTCGGCGACGAGTACGTCGCCGAGATCCGGCTGATCGAGACCCCGTTCACCTCCACCGTACGGGTCGGCCCGACCGGCACCCTGCGCCTCGGCACCGACGTCGGATTCGCCGGTCCCGACCAGTTCTGGCTCGGCGACCCGATCTAGCCGGGCGATCCGATCGGGTCGATCCGGAGCACGATCGAGGAAGCAGGCTGTCCGCAGTGCATGGCATTGTGGACGCTGTGAACAATGCCGATGAGACCGCCAGCGCCGATGCCCACGACACGATCTCGATCCGCGGCGCCCGCGAGAACAACCTCAAGAACGTCGACCTCGACCTCCCGAAGCGCCGCCTGACCGTCTTCACCGGGGTCTCCGGCTCCGGCAAGTCGAGTCTCGTGTTCGGCACCATCGCGGCGGAGTCGCAGCGGCTCATCAACGAGACGTATCCCGCGTTCATCCAGGGCTTCATGGCGAGCGTCGGCCGACCGGACGTCGACGTGCTCGAAGGCCTGACCACGGCGATCATCGTCGACCAGGAGCGGATGGGCGCGAACGTGCGCTCGACCGTCGGCACCGCGACCGATGCGAACGCGATGCTGCGCATCCTGTTCAGCCGGCTCGGCGACCCGCACGTCGGGCCGCCGCAGGCGTTCTCGTTCAACATCGCCTCCGTCACCGGCACGGGCTCGGCCGAGACGGCGAGCGGCAAGTCCATCGAGCGCGAGTTCACCCTCACCGGCGGCCAGTGCCCTCGGTGCGAGGGTATGGGCACGGTCAACGACATCGATCTCACGCAGCTCTACGACGAGACGAAGTCCATCAAGGACGGCGCGCTCACGATCCCCGGCTACACGGTCGACGGATGGGGCGTCCGCATCATCACGGAGTCCGGATTCGTGCCCGGCGACAAGCCGATCAAGGACTTCACCGAGGCGGAGCGCCACGCCTTCCTGTACCAGGAGGCCACCAAGGTCAAGCTCAACAACATGAACCTGACGTATCTCGGGCTCATCCCCAACGTGCAGAAGTCGTTCCTGTCCAAGGATGTCGAAGCGATGCAGCCGCACATCCGCGCGTTCGTCGAACGGGCGGTCACCTTCACGGCGTGCCCGGACTGCGGTGGCACCCGGTTGAACGAGGGGGCACGGTCATCCCGCATCAAGGGCATCAACATCGCGGATGCCTGCTCGATGCAGATCAGCGACCTCGCCGAATGGGTGCGCGGGCTGGATGACACGGGCGTCGGGCCACTGCTGCGCGCGCTGCGCGACACCCTCGAGGCGTTCGTCGACATCGGCCTGGGCTACCTGAGCCTCGACCGCGCGTCCGGCTCGCTCTCGGGAGGCGAGGCGCAGCGCACCAAGATGATCCGGCACCTCGGGTCCGCCCTCACCGACGTCACCTACGTGTTCGACGAGCCGACCGTCGGGCTGCACCCGCACGACATCCAGCGGATGAACGAACTGCTGCTCCAGCTGCGCGACAAGGGCAACACGGTGCTCGTCGTGGAGCACAAGCCCGAGACCATCGCGATCGCCGACCACGTCGTCGACCTCGGACCGCGCGCAGGTGTGCACGGCGGCGAGATCCAGTACGAGGGCGACATCGCCGGGCTGCGGAAGAGCGACACCCTCACCGGTCGCCACCTCGGCTATCGCGCGAAGCTCAAGGACGAGGTGCGCGCGGCGACCGGGGCGCTGGAGATCCGGGGCGCGACGCAGCACAACCTGCAGGACGTCGACGTGGACGTGCCCCTCGGCATCCTCACGGTCATCACCGGGGTGGCGGGGTCGGGCAAGAGCTCGCTCATCCACGGGTCGATGCCGAAGGATGCCGACGTGGTGTCCGTCGACCAGGCCGCCATCAAGGGATCGCGGCGCAGCAACCCCGCGACCTACACCGGACTGCTCGACCCGATCCGCGCGGCGTTCGCGAAGGCGAACGGTGTGAAGCCCGCACTGTTCAGCGCGAACTCGGCCGGCGCGTGCCCGAACTGCAACGGCGCGGGCGTGATCTTCTCCGACTTCGGGCTCATGGGCGGCATCGCGACCGTGTGCGAGGTCTGCGAGGGCAAGCGATTCATGGCCGAGGTGCTCGAGTACCGGCTCGCGGGCTCGAACATCGCCGAGGTGCTCGCGATGAGCGTCGACGAGTCGCTCGACTACTTCGGCCCCGACCGCGCGAACATCAAGGCCGCCTCCGCGATCCTGCAACGGATGTCGGACGTCGGCCTCGGCTACCTCACCCTCGGCCAACCGCTCAACACGCTCTCGGGCGGCGAGCGCCAGCGGCTCAAGCTCGCGATCCACATGGCCGAGACCGGCGGGATCTACGTGCTTGACGAGCCCACGACCGGACTCCACCTCGCCGACGTCGACCAGCTGCTCGGCCTGCTCGACCGCCTCGTCGACGCCGGCAAGAGTGTGATCGTGATCGAGCACCACCAGGCCGTCATGGCCCACGCCGACTGGATCATCGACATCGGCCCCGGCGCCGGCCACGACGGCGGGAAGGTCGTGTTCGAAGGCACGCCCGCCGACCTCGTGAAGTCCGCGAAGACCCTCACCGGCCAGCACCTCAAGGAGTACGTGGCAAGCTAGCGCCATGGCCAAGGTCACGCTCGCGTCGATCGCCGACGAGCTGTACGCGCTCGCGCCGGCCGAGTTCACCGCGGCGCGGAACGCGAAAGTGCGCGACGTCAAGGATGACGGCGACAAGGAACTCGCCACGCGGGTGCAGGAACTCCGCAAGCCCTCCCCCGCGGCGTGGGGCGTGAACCTGTTGGCTCGGCACCGCGCGGCTGAGTTGGAGCAGTTGGCGCAGCTCGGGGCATCCATGCGCGAAGCGCAGGCCGAACTCGACCGCGCGGAGCTCGGCGAGCTGACCCGGCAGCGGCGCCAGGTGGTCGCCGCGCTCGCGAAGCAGGCATCCGCGCTCGCGTCCGAGTCACACCACAACCTCACGGCGGCGGTGGTCGAGGAGGTCGCGCAGACGCTGCAGGCGGCGCTCGGGGATCCGGCGGCGGCCGCGGCCGTGCGCTCCGGCCGGCTCACGCGACCCTTGGAGGCCGTGGGATTCGAGGATGTGGATCTGACCGACGCGGTGGCGGCGCCCGATGCATCCATGGTCTCGGCTCCCCGTGCCGAGTCGAGGAAGGCGCCCGTTCGCGACCTCGCGGCCGTGCGCGCCGCGAAGGAGGCCGAGAAGCGCGCCGACGAGGCTGATGCCGAGGTCAAGCGCCTCGACCGCCGCATCGAGCAGGTCGAGGACGGCCGCGACCGCCTCGAGACCAAGCTCGCCGAACTCGAGGACCATGTGCGGGCGATCGAGGAGGAGATCCGCGACGCCGACCGCGACGCCCGTGGGCTGCACCGCGACCGGGACAAGGCGAAGCGCTCGGCCGAGGACCTGAGGTCCGAGGCCGAGCGCCTGCGGGAGCACTAGGAACATTCGCGCCGTCGCGCCTAGGGGCGCTGGCCGCCACCGCCGGGAGGCATGCCACCGTCACCGCCACCGCCGGGGAATCCGCCACCCATGCCACCGGCGAGAGCCGTGCCCTCGGTGACCGTGGCGACGGTCTGGCCGTCCACGATGATCGAGTAGGTGCCGCCGTCGGTCAGCGCGCTCGAGGAGAGCACGAGCGACGCGAACTCCTTGAGCGCCTGGCCCTCCCAGACCACGGCGCCCGCGGCATCCACGACTTGGACCGTGCCCGCCGACTGGACGTCGAACGCCGCGGCCACGAACGACTGTGCGGAGTCGGCGGCCGGGGAGACCGCCATGCCCGCGCTGCCGACCGCGCTCACGGTGCCGCCGGACACGGTGAGCGTGCCGTTCACGTCGAGCGCACCGTTGCCGTCGTTCGTCGGTCCGTTCACGATGAGGGTGCCGCCCGAGATCACGGCCGAGCCGTTCGAGTCGAAGCCGTCGCCGTCGGCGTTGATCGTGGTTTCACCGCCGGTGATCGTGATCAGCTGGCCGCCGTCGCCCATCCCGCCACCGCCCTGGTCGGTCGCCGTGTCTGCGGCTGCGCCACCCGATGCGTTGATGCCGTCGTCGCTCGAGGTGACCGAGATCGTTCCGCCGTCGATGGTGATCGCCGGCGCTTCCAGACCCTCGTACGACTTCGTGATGTTCACGGTCCCGTCATCGATCACGAGGACGGCGTCGGCGTGGATGCCGTCGTCCCCGGCGTCGATCGCCAGCGAGCCGCCCGTGACCACCACGTCGGTCGCGGCGTCGAGCCCGTCGACTCCCGAAGTGAGCGAGACGTCGCCGCCGCGTACGAGGATGTAGCCGCGCGTCGCGTCCTCCGCATTGTCCGACTTCAGGGCATCCCCCGCCGCCGAGACCGTGACCGTGCCGCCCTCGATGGACAGCGAGTCCTTGCCACGGATGCCGTCATCCGCCGCTTCGACCGTGATGTCGCCGGAGAGGATCACGAGGTCGTCCTCGCTCGTGATGCCGTCGTTGCCGTTGCCGGTGACGGTGAGCGAGCCGTCGCCGGTGATGGTGAGGTCGGCCTCGCTGAACAGTGCGGCGTTCGCGTCCGCGTCGTCGGCGTAGCTCGACGCGTCCGAGAGCTCGTTGTCCCCACTGAGCGAGATCACGACGTCGTCGGCGGTCACCACGTTGATCGCGGGGCCGGTCGTGGAGGCGATGGATGCGTCATCCAGCACGATCGCGACGACCACGTCCTCCGGCGCGTTCACGACCACTTGGCCCTCGAGGGTGCCGGAGAGCACGTAGGTGCCCGCCGCCGTGATCTCGAACGTGTCGGAGGTGAGGGTGCCGAGGTCGACGTTGGTCGCGCCATCCATCGACCACTCGTCGTCGTTCACGGTCGTGGCGTTCTCATTCGCGGCGAGCACCGCCTCGGCGGTCGCGCCGGCCGAGTCGACGGCCTCGACGGCCGAGCTCTCGGTCGCGGCGGATGGGGTCGTGGTCTCGGCCGCGGTGGCGGCGCATCCCGCGAGGAGGGCCACGCCGATCACGAACGTGCCGGCGGTGAGCACCACCCGGGTGGGATCGAGCTTCCGCAGCCTGCGGAACGGGTTCTTGGGATTCATTGCGGTGCCCTTCTAGGCGGCGAAGTGGCGGCGGAGGACCCGCGACCACTTGTTGGATGGGAGGTCGGCGCGCATGGCCGCGAGGCCGGTGCCGAACTTGGAGATGGTGGTCGGGCGGTGGCCGTGCCGCCACAGCAGGCGATCGACCTCGGAGGTGCGAGCGCCGGACTTGGTCTCGATGATCACGAGATCCGGACGGCGCAGCTCGGTGCCGTACTGGTCCTCCCAGGTGAGGTCGGTGTCCACGGTGGCCCGGCTCTTGGACGACGGCACGCTTCTGTCGGGCACAGCCAGCGTGGTGCGGTCGTAGCGGGTGATGAGGGTCGGACGCAGCACCGGAGCATCCACTCCGAGGTCGTCGAGCGCCTCATCGGCGTAGCTGCGCGCCTCGGCGGTGAGCACGTCGCGCTGGAGGATGTCGTACGGCATCCGGTCCTTGACGGTCGTGCTCCGCGCTCCGCGGGTCTTCAGCTCGAGCCAGGCCTCGTCACTGTCGAGGTAGCTCCGAGTGCGCAGTTTGAAGCGGCGGCGACGCGCATGCGCGGCCATCCGGTAGCTCAGCAGCTCCGGGGTGTCGAAGTACACCGACTCGTACGCGGCGGCGCGCTGGCCGTCGATCTCGAGCACGCGAGTGGTCGGATCGAGGTCCGCGAGCACGGCTTCCGCATCCCGGCGGTCGAGCGCGTACTTGCGGTCAACCCTGGTCAGCAGCGCTGCGCTCGCGATCAGTTCGGCCAGGGAGATGGGCGCGAGGGCCGCGGAGACGAGGGCGCTCATCGCGCCACCTCGCGCTCCGCGGTCCCCGCGCCGGCGGCGGCACCCGAACGGCCTCCGCGGTCTGGGTCGGCGACCTGGTACCGCACTTCGGCGGTGGTCGTGTCGTTCACGAGGTCGAGGTGTTGCACCGTCACCCGGTGCACACGTGCGTTCAGCATGAGTTCGAGGGCGGAGCGCAGCGCGTCCTCGTCGGTGTACGCGCTGTCGAGCACGATCACCTGCTGGCGGTAGCGCTTGAACAGCTGCGGGCTGTCGCCGACGGCGAGCACGACCACGACGAGCGCCATGAGCGCGAGGGATACGGGCGCGAGCGACGTGGACAGTCCCGCAATGAGTCCGAGTGCGAGGGCCGCGAAGTAGTACGCGACCTCGTGCTGCGCGATCTCGGACGAGCGGAGCCGGATGATCGACAGCACCCCGAACAGGCCGAGCCCGAGGCCTGCGCCGACCACGCTCGAGCCGAGCACGATCGACACGGCGAGCACGCCGACGTTCACCACGAGGTAGGCGACCACGAGGTCGCGGCGACGGTGGCGCGGGAAGTAGAGGCCGAAGGTCATCACCGCGATGGCGATCAGGTCGACGGCGATCATGATGATCTGGTCCATGGGGGCTCCTTGCTGGGGACGCAGCTTCGAAGTGCGTGATGACCATTCCGCCAGCGGTGCCTATGCGAATCCTATGAACGGCATCCACGGCTACCCTGACTCCATGGCCGAGCACAGCGCGGGTCTCCTGCTGCACCGCGACGGCCTGGTGTTCCTCGCACACATGGGCGGTCCGTTCTGGGCGCGCAAGACCGAGCACGCCTGGTCGATCCCGAAGGGACTCGTCGAGCCGGGCGAGGATCCGCTCGCGACCGCGCTCCGCGAATTCGAGGAGGAGATCGGGATGCCGGCGCCGCCGATCGACTACGCGCCGCTCATCGCGTTCCGCACGTCGTCGGGCAAGGACCTCTCGATCTTCGCGGGCTCGCCGCAGACCCCGGTCGCGTTCGTGGCGAGCAACACCTTCGAGCTGGAGTGGCCGCCACGCTCGGGACGGCTCCAGTCCTTCCCAGAAGTGGACCGGGCGGAGTGGATGACGCTCGCCGACGCGCGCACGGCGCTCGTCAAGGGACAGCTGCCGGTGCTCGATGCGCTCGCGCGCCTGTCTTGACGCGTCATCCAATTCATCTGATATATTTCCCGCGACTCGACGATGAGGAGCAACCATGCCAGACCTGCCAGGACTCGACGGGTCCAAGCTCGACTACCGGATCACCCAGATCTCGGTCGTGGTGCGCGACCTCCGCGCAACCATGGAGGAGTACCACCGGCTGCTCGGCTGGGGGCCGTGGAACGTGTTCGAGCACGTGCCGCCGACGCATCACAACACCGAGGTCAACGGCGAGGCGGTGCACTACACGCTGCTCGGCGCCGAGACCTACGTCGGCGGCGAGGAGAGCGGCATGAACTTCGAGCTGCTGCAGCCGCTCGAGGGACCGAGCGTGTGGCGCACGTTCCTCGACGAGAAGGGCGAGGGCATCTACTCGATCGCCACGATGTTCAAGGAGCAGGCCGAGGGCGACGCTGCGAAGGCCTGGTTCCTGCAGAACGGGATGCCGGTGGTCTCGAAGGCGAACATCGGCGACCACATCGAGTACTACTACGTCGACTCGGAAGCCAAGTTGAAGATCAACCTCGAGTCGGGCAGCGGCCACGCGATCGACTTCGTGAAGCCGCTGTACGTCTACCCGTAGCTCACAGCGTCCGGCGGAGCCTGGCCTCCCCGAGCCCCTCGCGGATGACGTCGCGTTCCCCGGTGTCGACGAATCCCGACCTCTCGTAGAGGCGCCGCGCCGCCTCATTCCCGTCCGCGACCCAGAGCGCGATGGATGCCGCGCCATCAGACCGCGCCCACGCGATGACGGCCTCGATCAGGTCGGTGCCGATGCCGAGCCCGCGCTGGTCGGGGTCGACCCACATCGCCACGACCTCGCGGCTTTCCGGCTCGTCAGCGGGAGCGAGCCCGGTCACGGTCCCGTGGAAGGTGCCGTACGGGTCGACGGCGAAGAAGGTCGCGGCGGTCTGCAGCCTGGTGCGCCAGACGTCGTCGTCGAAGGCGAGCTCGCGATCGAGCGTCGACGAGAACGCGTCGGGGCTGTCGGCAAGCGCACGGAGGCGGAGGGTCCTGCTCTGCTGCCAGTCGTCGGGGGTTGCGCGGCGGACGATCGGGCGGCGCAACCGAGCCTCCGCGGCGAGTCGAGCGGAGCCACGCAGGAGGAAGCCGGGAACGGCGAACAGAAACGTGGCAAGAAGTACCAACAATCCGCTCAACCGAAGGCCGACGAACAACAGACCGACGGAGATGACTGTCGCAATCGGCCCCAGAAGAAGACAAGGGCCAATCCGATGCGACGTTTCGCGATCTCACTCCGCGTGAACGCGAGCGCGGCCATCTAGACGACCACTTCCATTTCCACGGCGACCGGCCCGCCGGCCTCCAGACCCTCGCGCACACGCACCGCCCGCTTCACGGGCAGCACGTATGTGTCATCCGACGGGAAGATCGAGGTGGTGAACTCGCTCGATCCGATGCGGGCTCGCACGGGAATGGAACCGAAGCCGCGCGGGGGCATCGGGAGATCGCGGATCTCGGCCGCGGCATCCACGGGCAGGGACACAAAGAACCAGTTGGCGCGGGATTCCCACTCCCAGAGCTCAGCGGTGAAGCGGTAGCCGTCGCTCAAAGGTCAGGGCGCCGACGGCGGCGTGACGTCGTCGAACGTGATGGGTCCATCGGGCAGGACCGGGGCAGGGTCGAAGCGCTGCACTGGCGCGCCGGTCGCGTCGCAGGATTCGCCCTGCATCGCCTCACCCTGGAAGACACGGTTGCCGCGCTCATCCGTGGTGATCGAGACGTGCAGGATCGTGCCGTTCGTGAGGTCGTAGGCGGGATCGGGGAACTCCGCCGAGATCGCCCAATCCACCGATGCATCACAGAAGATCAGGTCCGCGCCGCCGCCGTCGTCGGTCGGGTGCACTTCGAGGGGTAGCCGGATCGACGGCCCGGGAAACATCACCACAGGCGCTCCGTCGGTCACGAACTCGTCCACGAAGTACTCGTAGAACTGCTGCGCCGTCGCGGCATCGTGCGTCTCGGTGAACTCCGGAATGCTGAAGTCGAGCGCGTTCACCGCGAGCACGTACCCGGTGTCCTCTGCACGAGCCGCGATCACCCACGGGTCGTCTTCGAGATCGGACGTGCCCTCGACTTCGGTGACGATCCCCGGTGTGGATGTCGCTGGGTCGCCGCCACCAGCATCATCCTGGTCCGACGGACCGGAGTCCGGGGCGGTGCAGCCGGCGAGCAGCACGGCGACGACGGCGAACGAGGCGAAGGTGAGACCGGATCGCATGGCACAGAGTGTAGCGAAGCGACCGACTCAGAGGATTCGCGCAGGAGACTCCCCGGCGCTGCCGGGTTGACGGATCTGTCTACGTCACGTGTGATGGGAGCATGGCGGCCAAACCAGCGCCGGTCGCATTCGGGCCGTACACGTTCATCTGGGACGGTCGCGGCTACGTGCCCGATCCCGCATCCTGGCCGACCGACCTGCCGCCGACTCCCCCGCAGGTCGAGCGACTCGTGCAGGCGGCCAAGCGTGGCTGAGCGGCGCACCGGGCTCGTCGTCGCGATCGTGGTCGTGGCCGCGGCCGTGTTCGTGGGCGCGCCGGTCGCGGTGGGATTCGGAATCGACTGGATGCATCCGCCGTCGGCCATCCGCGGCATCCTCGCCCTCGCCGCCGCCGTCGCCGGACTGCTCGGCCTCGCGCTCCTCGCCGGACGCGCGCTCGCGCCCGCGAGCCCGCCGAGCGACCTGCTGACCAACCCGCGCGCGATGACCGCGCGCCACGCCGCGCTGCTGCCCGACGGCCTCACCTACGAGGGACTGCTCGACCGGATCACCGAGCAGACCGAGGCGCTCGAGTTCATCACCGACCGCGTGCGGCTCTCGCGCGCCCACATCGAGAAGTCGGATGCCGACCTCGCCCTCTGGCAGGACACCATCCGCAAGCAGGAGCAGGGTCGCGATGACCTCACCCGCGCCCTCGGCGGCTCGACCGCGACCCTCGACCGGATCATCGCCGCAGAGGGCTCGCGCGATCGCGGCACGTGGGCGCCGGGTGCCGCACTCGCGATCCTGGGCACGGTCGGGTTCGTCGCAGCGCTGTTCACAGTGGTGCCGGCGCCCGCGGCGGACGCCGAGGAACCCGTCATCGGTCGGTTCGAGCGGATCTCCACCACGGCATCCCGTGTCGCTCTGGGAGGCGGCCGAGCTCGAGCGATGCGAGATCGCGGACGGTGCGATCGAGGTCGTCGTCGTGAACAGCGGTCGTGCGCCCGACGTCGGTCCGACGCTGCGTGTGATCCCGCACGGCGACGACTGCGAGGTGGTGGAATTCACCGCGGCGGAGGACTCGGGCATCCTGCTCGTGATCAGCAAGCGCACCGAGACCGAGTAGTCGTTCGGCCGGCTACTTCCTGTCGAGCACCCGCGGCGCGCGGCGCGGGCTTCCGGCCGCGAGTCGCTGCACGAGGGATGCCGCCGCCTTCTGCTCCTCGGAGCGCGGCTCCGCCTCGATCCGGGCCAGCACGGCATCCAGCCGCGGGCGGTCGAGCACCGCAGGCTCGAGCTTGGCGATGGCGCGGATGATCCGCGACGTGAGGTACCCGGCACCGAGGAACTGCGGACGCGTTTCGAGGAACGTCATCGCGAGATCGAGGTCTGACGTGTCGCGGAGGCGCAACGCTTCGAGCACGGCGTCGTACGGTTCGGTGAGCGCGCGGTAGTCGGTCGCGTACTGCTCGGCGAGCGCGGCGTGCTCGGGTGTTCCGGCGCTGCGCGACACCTGATCGTCGAGCGCGCGCAGCGCGGCGGCGCGCGCGAGCAGACGTTCATCCAGGGCCATGGAGATGATCATAGGACCGGTTTTCAGGCCCGGAATGACGGGAAACAGCGGATACCCCCGAAAGTGGGGTGAGCAATCGTCCGATTTTCTTCAGCGCTGCAGACGGCGGTGCCTGGAAATGCCGCGCGTGACAGACTGGCGCCATGCCTGAGTCCACCGAACCGCGCGTCGCCGTCTACATCGATTTCGACAACATCGTGATCTCCCAGTACGACGCCGTGCACGGTCGCGGGGCGTTCATGAAGGAGAAGGCGAAGAACGCGACCGGCAAGACGGCGGAGCGGCTCGCGCAGGCGACGGTGAACATCGGCGCGGTGCTCGACTTCGCGTCATCCTTCGGCGCGGTGGCGATCAGCAGGGCCTACGCGGACTGGTCCGCTCCGGCCAACAACCGGTACCAGAAGCAGCTGATCGAGCGGGCGGTCGACCTCACGCAGATGTATCCGACGTCGGGAACGAAGAACGGCGCCGACATCCGTCTCGCGATCGACGTCGTCGAGGACCTGTTCCGCATCTCGGATGTCACGCACATCGTGATCGTCGCCGGCGACTCCGACTACATCCCGCTCGCCACCCGGGCGCGACGACTCGGTCGGGTCGTGATCGGCATCGGCGTCACCGGCTCGACGAGCCAGGCGTTCAAGAACGCGTGCGACGAGTTCTCCTTCTACCAGGACCTGCCGGATGTCGGCGTGCCCGAGGTGCCGTCGTCGTCGACGTCGTCGCCGGAACCCGAGGCGGCGCCGGATCCCCAGGCCCTCGCCACGAACCTGCTCGAGCGGGCGTTGCGGGTGGGGCGCAACACCGACAACGTGGATGACTGGCTCGCGGCATCCGCGCTCAAATCGCAGATGAAGCGCCTCGAGAGTTCCTTCGACGAGAAGACCCTCGGGTTCAAGTCGTTCACGGACTTCGTGAAGGTCCGCGGCAAGCTGGTCGAACTGCGCGAGGACGGTCAGACTGCGATACGTGCGGCTCCGCAAGCCGTAGCCGCGTGAGCCCTAGACTTCCCGCATGACCGACCCCGCCGTGCCGCCCGCTGCCGTGCCGCCCGCTGCTGCAACTCCCGCTGTCGCGCCGCCCGCCGCGCCAACCCCCGCCGCGGTACCACCCGCGACTGCGACACCCGCCACGGTTCCCGCACTCCCGCCGAAGCGCACCAACGTCGTGGGCATCATCGCGTTCGTCATCGGACTCATCGCGTTCCTCTCCCCCGTGATCGCCAACTTCGTCGGCTTCGGCATCGATGGAAGGCTGCCCACGCTCGAGGGTCTCGACTTCTTCACCGTGCTCATCTACGGCGCCGTCGGCAGCGGCGTCGGTGCGGTCGTCGGGATCGTGGGCATCATCCTCGGATTCGTGAGCCTCGCGGTGCGCAACGCCAAGCGGATGTGGGGCATCATCGGCCTCTCGCTCGGGTTCATCGCCCTCGTCGCAGGCTTCGTGCCGCTGTTCGCCTTCATCACGAGCGGCGGCAGCTCCGGCCCCACCGGTGTGCCGCTCAACGGATGACCGTGAACGCGAGCACGACCCGCGCCAAGCGCACGCATCCCCGGATGGCGAGCGACGTCTTCCGCACGATCGTGCTCGTGCTCGTCAGCGCCCCGATCGGCATCTGGATCGACGAGGTGCTGCCGCAGGCGCTGGTCGGCATCGACCGGGCGGCGCTCGAGGATGCCGCGTCCTACCTGGCCTGGGCGGTGTTCGCGGTGCTCTGGGCGACGTGGACCCTCGTGCTGTTCGGGCGACAGGACTCGGCGACGATGCACCGCTGGCTGCGCGAGACCACTCCGAAGCGAGGCTGGCGTCGCGTGGTGTGGGGACTGTTCGGAGGCGGCGGCGTGTACTGGGCCGTCGTCGGCTCGCTCGCCGCGATCGTGAACCTCATCTCGGCTGCGACGCAGGACGGCGTCGCCGGCCGGCCGCTGCTCGTGTTCACGGGCTTCATCCTCGTGGTGTGCTCGCTGACGCTGACGATCGTCGCGTTCGCGATCCGGTACGCCCGCGAGGTCGCGACCAACGGCGGGCTGAGCTTCCCGGACACGCCCGAGCCGAGGCTCGCGGACTACCTCTACTTCTCCGCGCACCTGTCGGTCTCGCTCGGCGGCGCCGACGTCGTCGTCGGGTCCACCTCGATGCGCCGCATCGTCACGACCCACACGATGATGTCGTACGCCTACAACACGCTCGTGCTCGGACTGCTCGTGAGCTTGCTGCTCGAGGCGTTCGTCTAGCGGCGGTCAGCGCAGGTAGCAGTCGACGATCAGGCTGCCGCGGATGTCCCGCAGAGTGTCGAGCACGCGCGGAATGAGCTTGTTCGTCACGCCGGAGGCGGTGATGTCGTGCGCTCCGATCGGCTGGAGCTTGCCGGTGCGGACGCGGACCACCTCCCAGCCGGTCGCGCGCAGCGTGCGGTCCTTGCGGCGATCGGAGTCCTCACGCTTGCCGACGTGCTCCAGGCCATCACGACCGGTGCTGTCGTACTCGATCGCGACCTTGAGCTCCGGGATGACGATGTCCGGCCACACCTCGAGATGGTCGAAGAACGGGCGCGCGACCCGCACGGCATTGAGATCCTCGGTGAACTCGAGCCGCGACAGCAGCCTGGCGCGCAGGTCGGGTTCGGCCGCGGAGGCCGGTTGCGGGGCGCATCCACTCGAGAACGGCTCTCCGGGCGGCAGATCGGGCGTGTATGGGCAGAGGCGCTGCTTCGGTCTGCCCCTGCGAGCGCCGGGGTTCGCGAGCTCGGCGCAGTCGGGGCACCACACCGATCGGCGCCGGCCACGCCCGGGACGCGAACGCTGCTCGAACGGCGTGGCGACGAACCGGTGGCCGGCGTCGCACTGCCAGAGCAGCCAGACGTCAGCTGCGGGCGGCACCTGCGTGAGCACCACGCCTCGGTTGAGGTCCGGGTGGTACTGCTTGACGAGCACCGGGTACTGCGCCCACTGGTCGCGATAGGCGCCGATCGGGTACGGCGTCTCGGCGCCGCGCGAGAACTGGCGGCGACGCCACCAAGACTCGACTGGTTCTGTCAACGGACCGGCTCCGGCATGCGGACACGCTACGACGAGGGTCCGACGCCGATCGGTGTCGCCACCCACTCGGCGCGAGCGGTCGCCTGACGAAATTGGGTACTGGTACCCATGACGTGCATCGCGCGCGGTGCCAGTGTTGGACCCATGTTCAACCCCACTGACTACGACGCGGCACTGGATGTCGCCGACGCACGCTCCCGCGAATGGATCCGCTCCATCCCGGACCGCCCCGTGCGCCCCACCGCGACCGCCGACGAGCTGCTCGAGGTCTTCCACGTCCCGCTGCAGGACGAACCGATGGATGCCGCGGCCGTCGTCGACCAGCTGGCCACCGACGCCGAGCCCGGCCTCATGGCCATGGACTCGGGTCGCTTCTACGGCTGGGTGATCGGCGGCTCGCTCCCTGCCGCCCTCGGAGCGGACTGGCTCGTGAGCACGTGGGGCCAGAACGCCGCGCTGCGCTACGCGACGCCGGCCACCGCCGCGATCGAGGAGACCGCGGGGCATTGGCTGCTCGACCTGCTGCACCTGCCGAAGACCGCACAGGTCGGCTTCACCACCGGTGCGACGATGGCCAACTTCTCCGGCATCGCCGCCGGCCGCAACGACGTGCTCAGCCGGGTCGGATGGGACGTCAACGAGCTCGGGCTCACCGGCGCCCCGCGGGTCACCGTGCTGGCCGGCGCCGACGCGCACGCGTCGGTGTTCCTCGCCATGCGCTACCTCGGACTCGGCATGCCCACCCTGGTCGACGCCGACGCGCAGGGGCGGATGCTGCCCGACGCGCTCGAACGCGCGCTGCAGCAGGTGGATGGCCCGGCCATCGTCGCCCTGCAGGTCGGCAACCTGCACTCCGGTGCGTTCGATCCGGTCGGCGCCCTCACCGAGATCGCGCACCGCCATGGAGCGTGGGTGCACGTCGACGGCGCGTTCGGACTCTGGGCCGCGGCCAGCCCCCGGTACGCGCAGGAGACGGTCGGGTGGGATACCGCCGACTCGTGGGCGACCGACGCGCACAAGACGCTCAACGTGCCGTACGACTGCGGGGTGTCCATCGTCGCCAAGCCGGGTGCCGCGCCCGCCGCGCTCGCGATCGGGCACACGAGCTACCTGATCCACTCGGAGAGCATCCCCGACCCGCACGAACTCGTGCCCGACTTCTCGCGCCGCGCTCGTGGGGTACCGGTGTACGCCGCACTTCGCCAGCTCGGCCGCTCGGGCACGATCGCGATGGTCGACGGCTTCGTCGACCACGCACGCGCCCTGGCATCCGCCCTGGGCGAGGTCGAGGGCATCGAGGTGCTCAACGAGGTGGACTTCACCCAGGTGAGCCTCTCGTTCGGCACCGACGAGCGCACCAAGGAGATCACGCAGCGACTCATCTCCGACGGTGAGATCTGGATGTCCGGATCGCACTGGTCCGGACGGGACGTGCTGCGCATCTCGGTCAGCAACTGGTCGTCGGACGCGTCCGACGTCGAAGCATCCGTCGCCGCCGTGCGACGGGCCATGGAGGAACGATGAACACGAATACCACGACCACCACCGGCATCCAGACGATCCGCCCTGCGCGGCGGCGAGACGAACCAGGTGACCGGCGCTCGGTGAGGTGCCATCATGAACCATGCACACGAAGGTTCCCTCACTGATCGTCGGCGCAGCCCTGGCGATTGCGCTGGCTGGATGCGGCGGCCCTGCCCCGACTCCCACGGATGCGGGCGGCACGACGGCACCACCGAGCCCGACCCCGTCGGCCTCCGAGACCACGGGACCGCTCGAGCCTGACGCACCGACGGCGGACTACGGATTCACGTTCTTCGAGGAGGCGCAGCTGGGCAGCACGTTCGCCGAGATCAGCGCCCAGCTGCACTACCCGGTGGGTCCGTACGACGGATGCCCGTACTACGGCAGTCTCTGGACCACCGAGCTGTTCACCACGTCCGCATTCACCGACGTGGACAACCCTGGCGGCCCGACCGTCTTCTTCTACTCGAACCGCTTCCTCGCTCCGGATGACGCGTCGTTCCCCCGCAACGCCGAGAACGTCGGCATCGGTAGCACCGAGGCCGAGATCCTGGCCGCGTATCCGTCCGCCGTCGTCGAGGCGGCGACCGACCCGGGCGCCGGACCGCTCACGAAGTACACGGTGGATGACCCGGACTCCGACTCCAAGTACGTGTTCGCGATCTCCGACGGCTCAGCCGTGGTGGACCTGCTGCAGTGGGGCCCGCAGGCGGGCGGACAGTGGAGCCACCTGTGCGGCGGGTTCTGATCGGCTGAGCCCCACGACCCGAACTAGGTGCTCGGCGGCGGATCCGGCGGGATCGTCTCGTCCGGGATCTCGGGGTTGATCTCCGACATCACGAGTCCGAGCCACTCGAGGGTCGACGCGAGGGCGGACTGCGCGGCATCCAGCCCGAGCTTGAACTGGTACTCGTGTTCCAGCGCGGGCACGGTGTCGGCGGGATAGAAGACGGCCGTGACATCCACGCCCAGTTCGTCGAGGCGCGCCGCGAACTTCTCGGACTGGCCGGGGGTGAGCGGGTCGGCGTTGCCGCCGGAGATCCAGGTCATCGGGAACGCCCCGGTCACGTCGTCGAGCGTCGACATCTGCTCGCCGCCGGCGGTGTGCGCCCAGTCCTTCTCGCCGAGATAGGCCCACAGCGCCGTGCGGAAGCCCCAGCCGCCGATGCCGGGCGCGTTCGGGATCTCCGACACGTCGTAGATGCCGCAGTTCAGGATGACGCCGCGCACCTGCCTCGCCGTGAGGCTCGGCTCGAGGCCGACCGTCGCCGCATACTCCGGGTTCGTGACCATGGTCGCGAGCTGGCTCGTCAGTTGCGCGCCGGCGGAGTCGCCCGCGATGACGAGCCGGTCCGGATCGATGCGGTACTCGGCCGCGTGCGCGACCAGGTACCGGAGCGCGTCGTTGAGCTGGGTGAGCGCGACCGGATAGATCGCCTCGGGGCCGACCGTGTAGTTCAGTCCGACCGTCGTGTAGCCCTCGGCCGCGATGATCCGCAGGTAGGGGTCGACGTTCTCCTTCTCCCCCGAGATCCAGGCGCCGCCGTGGATCCAGATGACGGTGGGCAGCGGCGCCGACCCGTCGGCGGGCGAGAACACGTCGAACTGGCGATCGGTGGCCGAACCGCCGACCGCCGAGGTCTCGTAGGTCTGGTCGAGCGTCGCCCGGATCGCGTCGGCGGGCGGCGTGAACGCCTCCATCTCCTGCGCGACCTTCGTTCCCGTGCTCTCGAAGAGCGCGCGGATGAGCAGGGTCGCGGGCCACGGGCTGACATACGCGATCACCGCGACGACCACGCCCGCGGCGAGGAACGCGAGCGGGATGGCGTTGCGCTTCTTGCGGATCCAGGGGCGCGAGCCGCGATCGGTCATCTGCCCAGGCTAGGCGCGGGAGCGCTGGGTGCGCTGCGCTGGCTGCCGTTCTGATGGCCGCGTTCCGATGGCTGCGTTCCGATGGCCGGCGCGGAGGTCGGCTGCGCGACCGATGGTCACTCCGCCGCGGGGACAGGATTTGACTCCCCAATCGCTCCCCAAACGCGGCTGTCGCCGCGCGCCGGGGACCCCGCGCGATTGTGGGCCCACGAGCACTGTCAACTGGCGGCCCCCAAAAGCAGGAATGACGAAAGGCCCGGTCGTAAGACCGGGCCTTTCTTCATTACCGTTGCGGGGACAGGATTTGAACCTGCGACCTCTGGGTTATGAGCCCAGCGAGCTACCGAACTGCTCCACCCCGCGGCGCAGAAAAGACTCTATCACAGCGGGGATGGGTGGCTCCCGGCCGCCTGACGACGACCGGGAACCTCAGCTAGCCGGCAGCCGCGATCGCACGCTCGATCGCATCGAGCATCCGGGCATCCGCCTCGCCCGCAGCGGCGAGGTCGCCTGCGGCGTAGGCCGCCTGGCGATCCGCGAGCGCGGCCTGGTAGTCGGCGAGCGCCTGCTGGAGCGCGGGGTTGTCCGGCGTGGTCGGGGTGTCGGGATCGACCGGAGTGTCCGGATCCACGGGCGTATCCGGGTCGACGGGCACGTCGCCGTCGCCGGCGTCGGCACCGGAGTCGCCACCGAAGAGCTTGTCGAGCGCAGCATCCAGCGTGTCCTCGAAGGCGATGCTCTCACCGAAGCTCACGAGCACCTTGCGCAGCAGCGGCAGCACCGTGCCCGACGTCGACTGCACGTAGACCGGTTGCACGTAGAGCAGTCCACCGCCGACCGGCACGGTCAGCAGGTTGCCGAGCACGACCTCGTTCGCACCATTGCCTCGCAGCAGCGTGAGCGCTTCGGCGACCTGCGCGTTGGTCGTGAAGTCGTTCTCGACCTGGCCCGGCGCTGGGATCGAGATGTCCTTCGGCAGGGTCAGCAGCGTGAGCTTGCCGTAGTCCGGCCCCGGATCCGAGTTCGCGGCGAGGTAGCCGGTGAGCACGTTCCGGGCGTTCTCGCCCTGCGAGTTCGGGATGAACGTCGTGTACAGCGTGAACGCCGGGGCATCCGTGCCGGGCACCTGCATCGTGAGGTAGTACGGCGGCTGCAGCGTGGCACCGGACGAACCGGAGGCCGGGTCGGCCGGAGTGATCCACTTGTCGTCGCTCGAGTAGAACGACAGCGGATCGGTCACGTGGTACGAACCGAGGATCGCACGCTGCATCTTGAACAGGTCCGACGGGTAGCGCACGTGGTCGAGCAGCTCGTCGCTCATGTCGCTCATCGGCTTGACCGTCGCGGGGAAGATGTTCATCCAGGTGGCGAGCACCGGGTCCGAGTCATCCCACGCGTAGAGCGTGACCTTGCCGTCGTAGGCGTCGACGGTGGCCTTCACCGAGTTGCGGATGTAGTTGATGTCATCCACCGCGAAGGCCGGCGACGGCGTGTAGGTGTCCGCGATCGACGTCGAGAGGCTCTCGATCTGCGAGTACGGGTAGTTCGTGCCGGTGGTGTAGCCGTCCACGATCCACACGATCCGTCCGTCGACCACGGCCGGGTACACGTCGCTGTCGAGCGTCAGGTACGGGGCGACCTTGGCGACGCGGTCCTTCGGGCTGCGGTCGTACAGGATCTGCGACTGGTCGTTCACGCCCTCGGAGAGGAAGATCTCCTCGGCCTGGAACTTGATCGCGTAGATGAGCTTCGCGAACACGCTGTCGAGCTTCGGTCCGCCGTCACCGGTGAACGTCGTGGTCGCCGCGCTGTCGGAGTCCTCGCCCCCGGACGGGTAGTCGAGCTCGAGCTTCTCGCCGCCCTCGGGTCCGCCGACGATCGAGTACTGCGGCGACTCCTCGCCGAAGTACACCCGCGGTTCGAAGTCGCCGAGGGCGCCGACGCTCGGGATGCCGGACTCGAGGAACGACGGCTGCCCATTGCTCGCGCGCTGGTTGCCGTACGCGGCGACGAGCCCGAACCCGTGGGTGTAGACGATCGTGTCGTTGTACCAGGAGCTGGAGTCGCCGAGGCCGGCGAGGTTGAGCTCGCGCACCGCGATGACGGTGTCCTGGGTCTCGCCGTCGATCTCGTACCGGTCGACGTCGAGGTGCGAGGCGAACTGGTAGTACTGCTTGAACTGCTGCAGCTGCTGCACGGCCTTCGGCACGAGCGCGGGGTCGATGATGCGGATGTTCGCGGTGGTCTCCGCGTCCTCGCGCAGCGCACCGGGCTCGGCGTCGGTCGCGGCGCTGTAGGGCACCTCCGTGACATCCGCGACGCCGTACGCGTCACGCGTGGCGTCGATCGAGCGCTGGATGTACTCCTTCTCGAGCGTGCGCGCATTCGGCAGCACCTGGAAGCGCTCGACGCCCCACGGGAAGATCCCGCCGACCACGATGGCGCTCACCACGAGCAGCGCCGTGCCGATCACCGGCAGGCGCCAGCGGCCGATGACCGCCGTGACGATGAAGAGCAGGGCGACGAGACCGGCGATGCCGGCGAGGATGGCGCGGCCCGGAATGGTCGCGTTGGCCTCGGTGTATCCCGCGCCGGTCTGCAGGAATCCTGCACTCTGCGAGTAGAGCGTCGTGTACTGGTCCATCCAGATCAGGAGCGCCTGCGCCCCGAACCAGAGGGCGACCGTGACCGCGATCTGGATGCGCGCCGAGCGCGAGATGCGCACCTCGCGTCCGGAGAAGCGGATCGCGCCGTACAGGTAGCTGGTCGCGAGCGCGGCGATCGCGGCGATTCCGAGGGCCCACGCGGCGAACTCGACCACGCCGTGCCACATCGGCAGGTCGTAGAAGTAGAACGAGAGATCGAGGTTGAACTGCGGGTCGGCGATGCCGAACTGCGTCTTGTTGAGCCACTGCAGCACGACGGGCCAGCGACCTGCGGCCGAGACGCCGCCGAAGATGCCGAGCAGCACGGGCACGCCGATCATCGCGAGCCGGCGCAGCGGCTCGATCACCTGCTGGTAGCGGTCGAGCTGCGAATTGAGCTTCGCGTAGACCGGGCGGGCGCGGTAGGCGATCTCGATGCTGACGTAGACGGGCAGCGCGAGTCCGAAGAACCCGATCAGGAACATGATCGCGCTCGAGTACCACTGCGTGGTGAGTACGTTCAGGAAGCCGAGCTGGTCGTACCAGAGCACCTCCGTGTAGAGGTTCGCCACCACGAAGAACGCGATGACGAGCACCGCGACGATGACCGCCGTGATCGTGAGCGTCGTGCGCGTGCGGTTGGCGGGTCGGGAGGCTTGCTGGTTGGTCACGATGCTCCTGTGGCCTTGCTGTCGGTCGACTCTGGCGGGACGGCTCCCATTCTAAGGAGCCAAGACTGCGAACTTGCCCGAGGATGCCCCGGGCTCAGCCCGCAGGGCAGGTGGGCAGCGTCGACGTGTCCCCGCCGTCCGCGATCACCTCGAGCGCCGCGAGCGAGTCCTCGAGCGTGTCGACCGAGAACACCGTGAGACCCGAGGGGATGTGACCGGACACCTCGTCGCAGTTGGAGGTGGGCGCGAGGAACCAGGTGGCCCCAGCATCCTTCGCCCCATACAGCTTCTGCCGGATGCCGCCGATCGGGCCGACCGTGCCGTCCCCCGCGATCGTGCCCGTGCCCGCGACCTGCTCGCCGCCGTTGAGCTGACCGGGAGTGAGCTTGTCGATGATGCCGAGGGCGAACATCATGCCGGCGCTCGGGCCGCCGACGTTCTCGAGCTGGATGGCGACATCCACCGGGAAGTCGTATTCGCCGCCCACGATGATGCCGACGATCGGCACCGGGTCGTCGCCCTCGCTCAGCACGGGCGTGAGCTCGACCTCGAGCTGCTCGCCGTCGCGCTCGATCTGCATCGTTGCGGGACTGTCGGTTCCGTTCTCGGCGATCCCACCCCGCAGGCCGGTGACGTCCGCGTACTCGACGCCGTTGAGGCTCAGGATGATGTCGCCGGCCTCGAGCACGCCGTCGGCCGGGGCGCCCTCCTGGGTCTGCGCGACCTTGAGGCGGCTCTCGAAGGTGTAGCCGAGGTCGGTGAGCGCCGCGGCGATCGCCTCCTGCTGCGAGTTCTGCATGTCGATCTGGCCCTGCACGTTCGAGTCCTCGACCGAGTACCCGACCGGGAAGACGTCGTCGACCGGCAGCACGGCCTTGCTCTGGTCGAAGTAGGCCTGGCCGACCTCGAGCCAGGTGGGCAGGTTCTCGCGGCTGCCCTCGATGCGCACCGTGAGCATGTCGAGCGAGCCCGAGGTCTCGTAGGTCTGCTCGCCGTTGATCTCGATGAGCTCGACGTCCTCGCCGCCCACCTGCACGGTGCCGAGGGTGTTGTAGACCGGTCCCGGCACCTCGATGACGTACGGCGCGGGCACGAGGGCGACGATGACGATGCCGACCAGGGCGACGCCGAGGATCGACCAGCCGACCCAGCCGCCGCGCCGCTTGGGCCGCTGCTCGGGTTCGATGTCGGTGAAGAGGGCCACCGGGATCCTTTGCTATCGGGCTGGTCGCCAGTCTTCAGTGTTCGCCACAGGCGCACTACGGGAGGCTTCAGCCTAGGCGAAAACACCCTCTGCCCGAGGATGCAGCGGCTAGCGTAGATCGCATGCCTGAGGATTCGGCCAACGACCACGACGACCAGTCGAGCGGAGGCGAAGAGGACAGTAGTTCTGAAGAGGACTTTCGCGACATGCTGCGCGCGTTCCTCGAGGGCAACACCGACATCGACCCGGCCAAGCTCGTCGGCGCCGCCGGACTGCCCAACGACCCCGAGATGGTCAAGCAGCTGATCGCGCAGCTGCAGCACGCGCTGCAGCACTCGGGCGACGGCATCAACTGGGGCCTCGCGCTCGAGCAGGCCAAGGGCATCGCGGGGCGTGGCACGGTCGTGTCGCTGCCCGCGGAGCGTTCGCAGCTCGAGCAGGCCCTGCACGTCGCATCCCTGTGGCTCGACGAGGTGACGTCCGTCCCCGAGCTCACGTCGGAACCCCGGCTCATGAGCCGGCAGGAGTGGGTGGATGCCACGATGCCGGTCTGGACGCAGTTGGCCGAGCCCGTGGCATCCTCGATCGCCAACTCGCTCACCGACGTGCTGAAGGACAACGCGCCCGACGACATGGACGACATGATCGCCGGCGCGAGCCAGATCATGCGCAACGTCGGCGGCACCCTGTTCGCGATGCAGCTCGGGCAGGTCGTCGGCCAGCTCTCGAGCGAGGTCGTCTCCGGCGGTGACATCGGCATCCCGCTGATCGAGACGCAGGATGCCGCGCTCATCCCCCAGAACGTGCTCGGCTTCGGCACCGGGCTCGACATCCCCACCGACCAGGTGCAGCTCTACCTCGCGGTGCGCGAGCTCGCCCACGCCCGGCTGTTCCGGCAGGCGAAGTGGCTGCGGCTGCAGCTGCTCACGTCGATCACGGAGTTCGCGAAGGGCATCCGCATCGACACCGACCGGCTCGAGGAGCTCGCGGCCGAGTTCGACCCGAACAACCCCGAGGAGCTGCGCCAGGCCATGACGAGCGGCGCCCTCATCCCGCCGAAGTCCGACGAGCAGCTCGAAGCGCTCGCCCGCCTCGAGTCGACCCTCGCGATCATCGAGGGCTGGGTGGATGTCGTGACCGCCGAGGCCACGAAGCGCCTTCCGTCCTCCGCCGCGATCGCCGAGACCGTGCGCCGCCGGCGCGCGTCGGGTGGACCGGCGGAGTCCGCGTTCGCGACCCTCGTCGGCCTCGAGCTGCGCCCGCGCCGCCTGCGCGAGGCCGCCGCGATGTGGCAGGCCGTGACGGATGCCGTGGGCAACGAGCAGCGCGACTCCCTCTGGTCCCACCCCGACGCCATGCCGACGAGCGAGGACATCGACGACCCCGCCGCCCTCATCGCCCGCATCACCGGCGGCGACGCGGAGCCCGACGAGTTCGACCAGGCCATCGAGGACCTGCTCAACGACGACACGTCGGAGCGGCCGCGGGAGGAGTAGCGGCTAGCGCAGTCCCGGGTAGTTCCCCATGATCGCGAACATCTGGTTGAAGATCACCACCACGAACACGATCACGACGATGAGGTACACGACGATGCTCAGGATCGCCGCGAGCAACACCCAGTCGTTCTTGCCGGTGCGACGCTTGACGACCACCGAGCGCCCGATCGGGTAGACGACGCCGAGGCTCGCGATCGCCAGGAAGGCGAACGCCCAGTGGAACGGCGCCGGGACGCCGCGACGCTTGAGCTCACGGAAGTCGAAGAAGGCGAACAGGATCGTCGCGGCGATGACGAGCCAGCTCAGCGCGCCGGTGATCAGGAAGGCCGGGTTCGTGTACATCGCGAGCTGTGCTTCCATCGCCGCATTGGGATCGCTCGGGTTCGCGAGGATGTCGCGCATCATGTCGCCGATGTCGATCGTGAACAGCCCGACCAGCGACAGCAGCGGCAGCAGCACCACGAGCCAGATCCACGGCGTCTGCACGTTCGTGCCCTCGGGCGCCTTCTGCTGCGCCGCCGCGACGTAGGGCGCGCTCACCTGCTCGGTCCACTGCGTGCCGTCCCACCAGCGCTGCTGCGCGGCGTTCGAAGGGTCCGGGTACCACCCGGCGGGGATGGCGGGCGTGGTGGGCGTCGGTGCGTCGGTCATGTCCCCACGCTATCGAACCGGCTCGTCGTTGTGCACGTGCTGTGCAGAGCGGCGGGCGGGGTGGGTTCCGGTCGGGCATCCTGTCGGCATGGTGCTCAAGCTCGACCCGCGACATCCTCTCGTGTGGCGCTCCCCGACGAGCCTGCAGCTCGGCGTCGACCCGGCGGTGGTGACGCTCGACGAGGTCTCGGAGACCACGGAACGGCTGGTCGCCGCACTCGTCACGGGGGTGAGCCTGCCCGGGCTCACGATGCTCGCGCGCGGACGGCTGGCCGAGCGTGACGAGGTGCTCCGCCTCGTCGAGCCCGTGCTGCTGCCCGAGGCGGCTGCCGAGCACGTCGCACCGGTCATCGCGATCTCGGGCGGCGGGCGCACCGCCGATGCGATCGCGGCCACCCTGCACGGAGACGGGATGCACGTGGTCGCCGCCGAGGCGCACGAACGACCGCACCTCGCCATCGCGGTCGGGCACCATGTGCTGCCGCCCGAGCTGCACGGCCACTGGCTCCGCCGCGATGTTCCGCACCTTCCCGTGGTGATCACCGACTCGGCGACCGTGGTCGGTCCGCTCGTGCGCCCGGGCGACGGCCCGTGCCTGCACTGCCTCGAGCTGCACCACCGCGACGCCGACCCGGCCTGGCCCGCGATCGCCGCGCAGTTGCTCGGCAGGCGCAGCCTGGCCGAGTCCGCGACCGGGGCGAGTGAGGCTGCGGCGGTCGTGGGTCGGATCGTGATGGGGTGGGCCGACGGGAAGGACGTCGGCGGGGCATCCATTCGCCTCGACGCTCGCACGGGTGAGCGCACCGAGCGCGTGTGGAACAGCCATCCCGACTGCGGGTGCCAGGGCGTCGGCCGGCTGCTCGAAACCGAGGCTCCCGTCGAGCGGCCGATGCGCCGGCTGAAGCTCGCGCCGCCGCTCGCGCGCGCCTAGCGGAGCTCGGAGAGGAACCGGCTGGGCTGGCGCGTCGAGCCACGGCCCTGGTGCTGCGTGACCGACCAGCTGAGCGACAGGATGCGACGGGCCCGAGTCACCCCGACGTACAACAGCCGCCGCTCCTCGTCGATCGCGGCATCGGTCCTCGCGTACCCGATCGGAACCAGTCCCTCACTTAGCCCCACGAGATGCACCGAGTCCCACTCGAGGCCCTTTGCGGAGTGCAGGGTCGCGAGCGTGACGGCCTTCACGGTCGGCTCGTGCTGCCCGGCCTGACGCTCGAACAGGTCGTCGACGAACGCCTTGAGCGTCGTGCCCTCCGGCGTCTCCTCCGCGATCCGCATGATCGCGTCGAGCGACTCCCACCGGTCGCGCACCGCGCCCGGCTGCTCCGGCGCCTGGTGCGACCAGCCGATCGAGCGGAGCACGTCGCCGACCGTGCGATACAGGGGCTCGGATGCCGCGGTCGTCACGGTCGCGCCGCGCAGCAGCATGAGCGCCTCCTTCACCTCCCGCAGCTCGAAGAACCGGCTGGACCCGCGCACGATCGTGGACACCCCGAGGGCGCCGAGTGCGGCCTCGAGCAACTGGGACTGCGCGTTCATCCGATACAGCACGGCGATGTTCTCGGGGGCGATGCCTCCGGCGATCTCCGCGGCGACCGCGGCGGCGACGCCCGCCGCCTCCACGGCGTCGCCGTCGTAGGGCGTGACGGTCGGCGGGGTGCGGGGGCCCGGGGCATCCTCGGCGGCGATGAGCGAGAGGGCGCCCGGGCGACCGCGCATGAGGGCGTTGGCCGTGCCGACGATCGCCGGGGATGAACGGTAGTTGTGTTCGAGGCGCAGGATGACGGCATCCTCGTGCTCCTGCGCGAACCCGAGCAGGTAGTCGGGGCTCGCCCCCGCGAAGGAGTAGATCGTCTGGCTCGCGTCACCGACCACGCACACGTCGTTGCGATCGCCGAGCCACAGCCGCAGCAGATCGTGCTGCAGCGGCGAGACGTCCTGGTACTCGTCGACCGTGTAGAAGCGGTACTGCTGGTGCACCTGCTGTGCCACCCGCGGCTCCGACTCGATCATGCCCGCCGCGGCGAGCAGCACGTCCTCGAAGTCGAGCTGCCGGCGTTCGTCCTTCACGTCCTCGTAGGCCTGCTGGAGGTCCACCATCTTCTCCATGGTGAGCGAGGGCGGCAGCGGACGGTCGCGCGTCGCGTACTGCTCGAGCGGGATGCGCGTGACCTTGCGCCACTCGATCTCCGCCGCGGCATCCCGCAGCGTCGCCGTGTCGACGCGAAGTTTCACGGTGTCGGCGGCCTGCGCGAGGAGCCTGGCCTTGCTGTCCAGCAACCGCGGCACGGTGCCGCCGATCACCTGGGGCCAGAAGAAGTTGAGCTGCGATAGCGCTGCGGCATGGAACGTGCGCGCGGACACCCCGCCCGCGCCGAGCGCGCGCAGCCGGGTGCGGAGCTCCCCCGCGGCGCGGCTCGTGAAGGTGAGCGCCATGACCTTGCCCGGCGCGTAGACCCCGGTGGCGACGCCGTAAGCGATGCGGTGGGTGATCGCCCGGGTCTTGCCGGTGCCCGCACCCGCGAGCACGCACACCGGACCGAGCAGGGCCTCGGCGGCGCGGCGCTGCTGGTCGTCGAGCGGAGCGAGCAGGTCCTCGGATCCGGTCATGGCGCGCCGGCTACCGCTGCCCGTCGTCGATCGGACCGCCGTACCACTCCTCGACGATCGCGCGCGCGATCGAGGTCGGACCAGGCAGCTTGATGTGGTTGTCCGGGTCGCTCTCGTCGAGCGCCGCCGTCATCTCGTCACGGGTGAACCAGCGCAGGTCGAGGATCTCGGTGCCGTCGGGGGTCGCGACGCCGCCGAAGGCGGGGTCGACGGTCGCGGTGAAGCCGAGCATGAGCGAGGCGGGGAACGGCCACGGCTGGCTGCCGAGGTAGACCGGGTCCACGACGTGGATGCCCGACTCCTCGAAGATCTCCCGCACGACCGCGGACTCGAGCGACTCCCCCGGCTCGACGAAGCCCGCGAGCAGCGAGTAGCGGTTGCTCTCCCAGAGCGCGTTGGAGCCGAGCAGCATGCGGTCGTCGGCATCCGTGACGCCGACGATGATCGCGGGGTCGGTGCGCGGGAAGTGCTCCGTGTTCGCCGCGGGATCGAGGCGCACCCAGCCGCCCTTCACCGAGACCGTGGGCGCGCCCGTGCGCGGTGAGAACTGGTTCGCGTCGTGCCAGTTGAGCATCGCGAGCGCCTCGGTGAGCATGCCGGCATCCCGGTCGCTCAGGCTGTGCCCGAGGCGACGGAGGTCCGCCCACTCCGCCTCGGCGAGGTGCTGGGCGTCCGACAGCTCGACCGCGACGATGGGCGTGCCGATCGGCTCGGGGCTCGTCGTCGACGTCGAGCGGCCGAGGTAGAGCTTCAGGGCGATCGTGTCGGGCAGGGCATCCGGCGGCAGCAGCGCGAGCGAGCCGTCCTGGGCGAGCAGCGCGCTGCCCTTGAACACCGGAAGCACGCGGGTCGCGGGGTCGGCCCAGAGCTCGTCGAACAGGTCGGGACGCTCACGGGTGAGGTGATCGCGGTCGATCTCGTACCGCGAAAGCGGGAGCTTCGCGAGGAAGGACTGCGACATGGGCTTACCCGAGGCTGTTCTCGAAGGGGCGTGGCGTACGAACGTTCCGCTGGATGGGCGACCTACCCTATGGGCATGGCCAGATCGCATCTCACTCTAGCCGCGCTCGCGACGTCCGCCGTGCCCGAGCTCGACATCGTCGGCGCGACCCCGTTCGGCGCCGGACGGGGCAGCGACTACGACGCAGCGATCCTCACCGGGCGGGATGGCCGGCACTGGATCATCCGGGTGCCCAACAACGAGCGTGCCGAGTCCGAGCAGTCCGCCGACCTCGTCGCCCTGCGGGCGCTGAGCGCGGGCGTGCGCTCCCGCTTGCCGTTCGCGGTCTCCGCGTTCGTCGGCCAGGTGCCGGTCGACGGCACCCGCGCGATCGTCTACGAGTTCGTGTACGGCACGAAGGTGCCGCTCGGTGGATTCGACGAGGTGCTGTCGGCCGCCGTCGGACGCGCGATCGCGGCCATCCACGCCCTGCCGACGAGCTTCATCGCGGATGCCGGCATGCCGGTCATGACGGCCGGCGAGAGCCAGCGCGCGTGCATGAGCATCATGGACCGCGCCGCCGCGACCGGGCTCGTGCCCGCAGCGCTCACCGGACGCTGGGAGCGCGCGGTCGAGGACTCCAAGCTCTGGCAGTTCCAGCCGATGGTGATCAACGGAGCGCTCGGCGCCGACTCCTTCCTGAGTGCGAACGGGGAGGTCACCGGGGTGCTGGGCTGGCATGAGCTGCGCGTGGGCGACCCGGCCCGCGACCTGCAGTGGCTGCTCGGCTCGCACGACGACACGGTCTCGGAGGCCGGGTTCGATGCGTACGAGATCGTGCACGGCGTCGGCGACCGCCAGTTGCGGCACCGCGCGCAGTTCTACGCCGAGCTCGAGGTCGCGAAGTGGCTGCTGCACGGCACCGAGACGCGCAGCACCGCCATCGTGGATGACGCGGTCGAGATGCTCACCTCGCTCGTCGACAACGTGCACAATGACGTCATGAACCCACTCACCCCGGAGACGGCCCCCGTGATGGCCGTCGACGAGGTCGAGGCGTTCCTCGACGGTCGCCGCTACTCCGCCTGAGCGCGGTGCCCCCCGAGCCCAGCTGCCCGACTGCTATTCGAGGTCGGCCCCGGAGGCCCTCGGCGCGATCGTGATCCACGACCCGCGCAGTCGTGGGGCCACGCGCAGCTTGAGCGCACCGGTCCTCGCGAGCACGAGGGCGACCACGGCCGCCGTGATGAGCGGCACCGAGCCGGAGACCACGATCGCCGCCCGTGAGCCGAACGACTCGGCGATCAGGCCCATGATCGGGCCGCCGATCGCCTGGCCGCCGGTGAGCAGCAGGATGAAGAACGACATCACCCGCCCGCGGATCCGCAGGTTGGATGACAGCTGCACCATCGTCTCCGCCGCCGTCGCGTACAGCAGGCGACTGAGGCCGACCGTGATGAGCAGCCCGAGGAAGATCGGATAGAACGGGGCGAGCCCCACCAGCAGTTGCAGCACCCCGTAGAGCATCGCGCCGAGCACGATCGTGCGCAGCCGCAGCTCAGTGCGCCGGGTCGAGAGCAGCGCACCGGTGAGCGCGCCCACTGCGAGCAGGGAGTTGTACAGGCCGTAGCCCTGTGCGCCGGTCTCGAACACCGAGTCCGCCATCCCGGCCAGCAGGGTCGGCAGCGGCAGGCCGAACGTCGACACCGCGGCCACGACCACGAACGTCCAGAACAGCGTCGGCTTGTCGAGCACGTACCGCAGGGCCTCGCGGATCTGTCCCTTCGCCTTCGGCGCCCGCGGTGCCGGCAGCAGGTCCTTCTGGCGGATGGCGGCGATGAACACCGCACCGATCGCCGCGGCGACCGCGTTCGCGGCGATCGACCATCCCGATCCGACGGCGACGATCGCGATGCCGCTCAGCGCCGGTCCCACGAGTGCGCCCAGGTGGAAGATCGACGCATTGAGACTGATCGCATTCCGCAGCTGGCGCGGTCCGACGATCTCGCTCACGAACACCGAGCGCGACGGGTTGTCGAACAATTGCACGACCCCGAGCATCGCGACGAGGGTGTAAATCATCCACAGCTGCACGACACCCGTGATGGTGAGCACCGCGAGCGCCGCACTGATCACCGAGACGCTGCACTGCGTGACGACGAGCATGAGGCGCTTCGGGATGCGGTCGGCCACGACCCCGCCCCACGGCCCGAACAGCAGGATGGGCGTGAACTGGATCGCGATCGTCAGCCCGACCAACGCGATGTTGCCGGTGAGCTCGAGCACGAGCCAGTCGGTGGCGACCCGCATGGCCCATCCCGCGACGTTCGAGATGCCCTGGGATGCCGCGTACTTGCGGTAGTTCGCGAGGCGCAGGGTGCTGAACGACTCGCGCCACTTGCCGCGTTGCATCGCGATCGCGATGGGCATCGTCTCCGTGCTGAATTCGGAGGTCGTCGCTGCCACCCTTCAACGGTAGGGTGTTCGCGTCCATGCTCTGCAGTAATCGAGCCTATAAGTCTCATCACGTTTGGCAATGACTTGTTCGATCCCGTCCTCCTCCGCACCTTCGTCGCCGTCGCCGATTCGTTGAGCTTCACGCAGGCTGCTGGACAGCTCGGGCTCAGCCAGCCGACCATCAGCCAGCACATCCGCAAGCTCGAGCACGCGGCCGGCCGCATCCTGGTCAATCGCGACACCCGGCAGGTCTCGCTCACCGACAACGGCGACGCGATGCTCGGCTTCGCTCGCACGATCCTCGCCGCCGAGGACCAGGCCATGAGCTACTTCACCGGCTCCGCGATGCGCGGCCGCCTGCGGTTCGGCTCCGCCGACGACCTCGCACTCACCCAGTTGCCGCGTGTGCTGCGCGAGTTCCGGCAGCTCTACCCGCAGATCAACCTCGAGCTCACCGTCGGGCAGAGCGGCGCGCTCGTCCGCCGCCTGCAGGCGGGGCAGCTCGACCTCGTGTTCGCGAAGCTCGAGCCGGGGGGCGATTCCCCAGGGCGGGTGGTGCGCCGCGACCGGCTGGTGTGGCTCGGCCATCCGAGCCTCGCACTCGAGCGGGCGCTGCCGGTGCCGCTCATCGCCTACCAGGCGCCCAGTCTGAGCCGTGCGGCCGCCATCCGAGCCCTCGAGCTGCACCGGCCGCACCTGGCGGATCACCTGCAACGTGCGTGAGGTGAACGGCGTGCTCGCGGCGGTGCGCGCCGGCATCGGAGTTGCCGTCTTCCCGCAGTCGCTCATCCCGGCCGACCTGAGCGAGGTGTCCGCATCCTTCGACCTGCCGCCGCTCGGCGACGTGGACTTCGCCCTGCTCGACAACCCGCTCGCCGCCCGCGAGCCGATCGAGGCCCTGAGCGCCGCGATCATGAACCGCCCGACCTGAGCCTGAGCTACTGCGTCAGGACCTGCTCGTAGAGATCCAGGTACGAGTCCGAGGTGACGCTCACCGATCCCGAGTACGGGTGGTCGATCGTCGCCGTGGTGAAGATCAGCATCGCGACGAACAGGGCGATGATCCCCGACATGATCAGGTGGATGCGACGGCTCCGTGACTCCACGAGCCCGATCATGAGCGCGTTCAGGAAGGCGCCCACCGCGACGACCGCCCACAGCAGGCCCGGGAGGGACAGCTCGGTCTCGTCGATTCGGTCGCGCCGGGCATCCACGAATCGATCGAACTCCGCGAGCGTCTGGTTGTGCACGGTCTGCTCCGCGAGCGTGGCCGGCTCGAAGTCGAACAGGGTGCCCTGCATGATGTCGATCGACACGTCGCCCTCGGTCGGCTTGATGCCCACCTCCTGCAACGGCCAGTCGACGTTGACCACGTTGAGCGTGTAGTTCTGGAGCTGCTGCTGGAGGTCCGACGAGTACGGCAGCGGATAGGCCTCGAAGTTGCGGAACAGGGTCGCGATCGACGACGTCTCATCGAGGGCGACGGCGTTCACGCGCTGGAAGTTCTCGTAGACCGACACCGCGATGAGTGCGAGCAGGATGCCGTAGAACAGTCCGAACGACGACATCGCGTAGCCGAGCACCCGATCCCAGTCCGGATTCGTCGCCGAGGCGCGCTTCACCGCCGGTCGCACCCCGAGCAGGATCAGCCACGACAGCCCGAGGAACACGAGCATGAAGATCGGCATCGAGATCCACGTGGGGAGGTCGTAGAAGAACCAGTGCACGTGCCGAATGTAGCGCCCGCGCCGTGACCCCGCTAGCCGAACACCGCCCGCCAGCGGTCGAGCAGCTCGTGCCTCGTCGAAGATGCGCTCGGGCGCGATCATCCGGTCGTCGGCGACGTAGTAGAACACCGCGTCGATGAGCGCCGGGTCGATGCCGCGCCAGTTCGCGTACGCGAGCCGGTAGAGCGCGAGCTGCAGCTGCTTCTCCTCGAGGTCCTTCGCGTCCTTCGGCGCCTTGCCGGTCTTCCAGTCGACGACCTGGAACCGCCCGCCCGGCAGGTCGTAGACCGCGTCGATCTTGCAGATGACGATGCGACCGGCGAACGGCAGGTGGATCTCGCGCTCGACCTCCACCGGGCGGCGCCCGGCCCACGGCGATGCCTCGAACGTGCGCTTGAGCGCGTCGAGCTGGGCGTCGTCGATGCCGACGAAGTCCTCGGCGTCGGACTCGACCGGCAGTGCGTCGAGCTCATCGGTCACGTCCCCGGCACCGTAGCGGTCCTCGACCCAGGCGTGGAACAGCGTGCCGAGCTGGGTCGCGCGGTACGGACGCTCGGGCATCGGCCGGCGAAGCGACGCGGCGACCTCGTCGGGCGTCGTGAGGAACTCCTTGAACCTGGATGCCGGAACGCGGGTCGGCATCACGACCTCCGCCTTGCCCTCGAGCCGCCTCCGCCGCTCCTCGAGCAGCAGCTCGACCTCCTCGGTCCACGGCCCGGCGATCGCCGCGGGAGCGGCGCGCACGGCCTCGGCCGCCGCCTCGACCGCGTCACGCCGACGGCCGAGCGGATCGAACGGCCACGTCACGTAGTCCACCTCGTCGCCGAGCGGATTCTCCTCGTCCTGCGGCTGGGTGGGCAGCGGGTCGATCACGCCGGCCGCTGCGAGCTCGAGCAGGTAGGAGCTCGGCATCCTGCTCTTCTTCGTCGCGCCCCAGAACGCACCGCTGAGCAGCAGCGAGTGCTTGGCGCGCGTGACCGCGACGTAGGCCAGGCGGCGCTCCTCGTTGCCCTCGTGGACGCGGACGTCGTCACGGAACGCGTCCTGGGCGTCGAGGTACTCCTTGCGGGTGGTGGCACCCCGCCACGCGAGCAACGGGAGGTCGGCGGCATCCCCGCGGAACTCCCAGGGCAATTGCCCGACCGACAGCCAGCCCTTGAGGCTCTGCGGAGCGGACGGAAGCTCACCCTCGACCAGCCGCGGCACCGCGACGATGTCCCACTCGAGACCCTTCGCACCATGGATCGTGAGCACCTGCACCGTGCCCGGCTCCGGATCCTCGGGCCGCGGCGACAGGTCCTCCCGCTTCTCCGCCTCCCGGAGCCACGCCAGGAAGCCGCCGAGGCTCGCGACGTCGTCGATCTGCAGGTAGCCGCTCAGCGCATCGAAGAACGCCTCGATCGGGGCGGGTCCGAGCGTGCGATACCGGTTGGCTGCGACCTCGATGTCGAGCTGGAGCTCCTGCACGACGATCGCGACGAAGTCGGGGAGGTCCATGCCGGCGCGCGTGCGCAGGCGGGCGAAGACCCGACCGGCCTCCTTGAGCCGTTCCGCTCCCTCCGGGCTGAACCGCTCCCACTCGCTGCGATCGGGCTTGGCGGTGCCGAGGAAGTCGAGCGCATCCACGAGCGATCCGCGCTCGCCGCCGGCGAGGGAGTTGCGCATGGTCTCGCGCACCTCGTCGGGCAGCGCACGCTGGTCGATGCCGCGCTTGGCGAGCAGCGACGAGAGCTCACCCGAGTTCGAACAGGTCCTTCGCGCCGAGCCGCCAGCGCGATCCGGCGAGCAGCCGGAGCAGCTCCATGCCCGCCTCTGCACTGTGCACGACCTGCAGCGCGCTCACCAGGTCCGCGATCTCCGGCTCGCTCAGCAGCCCGCCGAGGCCGAGCACGTGGTACTTGACGTCGTGCTCGCGCAGCGCCGCGAGGAACACCGACTGGGTGCGGCGAGCTCGCATGAGCATGGCGGCGCTCACCGGACGCCCGGCGATCGTCGACTTCAACCACCGCGCGACCGCGTCGGCCTCCTCCTTGATCGTCTCGGCGAACACCACGTCGACCGGGAACTCGCTCGCGCCCGGCTTCGGTTCCAGTTCGGCGACCGGCACCCGGTAGGTCGCGGCGAACGGCGCGACCATCGTGTTCGCGGCGTCCAGGATGCGCGTGCCGTTGCGCCAGCTCGTCGAGAGCGAGAACCTCGGCCCCTCGCCGAACTGGCGGCCGTACTCCTCGAGGTTGGATGACGACGCCCCGCGCCATCCGTAGATGGACTGGTTCGGGTCGCCGACCGCCATCACCGGATGCCCGTGGAACAGCTCGGAGAGCAGCCAGGTCTGGGTGACCGAGGTGTCCTGGTACTCGTCGAGCAGCACCACTCGATGCCGAGCGCGCTCCTCCCCCGCAACGCGCGGCTCGCGCCGCACGATCTCGAGCGCGAGCGCCACCTGGTCGGAGTACTCGATGAAGCCGCGCTGGATCTTCGCGGCCTCGTACTCGGCGGCGAGGTCGACGAGCAGGTCGAGCTCGCCGACGTTCCCGGCGGGTTCGAGCACGCTGTCGTAGTCGTAGCGCGGATTGCCCGACGGCAGGTCGGCGATCGCCGCGAACTCCCGTGCGTACCTGCGCACCGCCTCGCGGTCGGCCATGTTGTCCGCGATCGCACGTGAGACGTTGAGCACGGCCTCGGTGAGGGCGTCGAGGGTGCGGTCCTGCTCGAGCATCCGGGCATCCGCACTGCGGGTCACGATCGTGCGGGCGAGCTGCCAGGCCGCGGCGGCACCCAGCACCGTGCCATCCGCCTCGCGACCGAGCACGGTCGCGTTGTCGCGGTACAGCACGTTGGCGTACGAGTTGTAGGTCGAGATCTCGGGCACATCGAGCTCGTCATCGCCCGCGTCGGTGAGCCCAGCCTCCCGCAGCTGGGCGATGCGCTCGCGCACCCGCACGGTCAGCTCCCCCGCGGCCTTGCGGGTGAAGGTGAGGCCCAGCACCTCCCCCGGCCGCACGATGCGGTTGGCGAGCAGCCAGAGCACCCGGTTGGCCATCGTCTCGGTCTTGCCGCTGCCGGCGCCCGCGATCACGAGCGACGGGCGCTCGAAGTCCGCCTCGATCACGGCCTGCTGCTGCGGCGTCGGGCGATCGAGACCGAGTCGCTCGGCGATCTCCACGGAACTCACGCGCGGCTGCAGCAGTTCTGCACCGAACAGGGTCGGATCAGTCACTCGACACCGCCAGCACTCGGTGCAGCCGCAGCAGGGTGTGGGACTCGAAGATGCCGACCACGTCGGCGACCCCGCGGAAGCTCGCGTCGGCGACGATCGACGCGGCGATCTTCACGCGATCTCGGAATGCCTCGAGCTGCGCCTCGTCGAACGGCGCCTGGTGCGCCTGCGAGTAGGCCTTGCCCTCGGCGCCGCGCTTGACGAACAGCAGCTTCGCGCCCCCGCCGCTGTGATCCGCGACCTCGACGAGGAACTCGTCGAGCGCCCCTTCGGCGTAGGCGAGCTGGTAGACGGCGAGCTGGGGGTGGGCCTCGACATCCTTCTTGTAGATCGGGGTTCCGGTCTTGAGGTCGACGATCACGACGGCACCGGAGTCCGAGACCTCGACCCGGTCGATCGAGCCGCGTACGACCGCGTCGCCGATCGGGATCTCGAACCGGCCCTCGGCGGCGACCGCGCGGTGGCCGGATGCGGCGAAGTCGGTGAGGTACTCGGCGAGTGCGAGGGTGAACTTCCACATCACGCGCTTCTGCCGCTCCTCGAGCCAGTCCGACTCGAAGGCGAGCTCGCTCCAGCGAGCTTCGACGGTCTTCCAGAGCGCGTCGGCATCCGGGGTCTCGGCGAGCTCGAGCGCCGAGTGCATGATCGTGCCGACGTTCGCCGCCATGCCGGGATCGGTGCGCGCGACCGACTCGAGGAACCAGTCGAGGGCGGACTTCTCGAGCTTGTCGATGCTCGACGGCCGCACCGGCGCGGGCTCCCCCTCGAACAGCCGCGCGCTGGTCGACACCGACTGCAGTCCGTGCCACTGGGCGGGGGCGGCCCCTGGCACGCCGTCGGCGGCGAGCGCTGAGAGAGTCGATGCCGCAGACGCCCGATCCCGTGCCGACACCGTCGGATCGGCCAGGATGCGCCGCAGCCGCCCCGTGATCCCGCGCAGCGAGAACGGCGGGGGCGATCCGGTGTCGATCGGACGAGCCTGCGCGGCCACGAGCCCGAAGAACGGGCTCATCGCCTCATCGTCGTTGCCCACGGCCGCGACCACGAGACGGGTGCGGGCACGCGACACGGCGAGCGCGAACATCCTCAGCTCGTCGTCGCGCACGACGCGACGCTCGTCGATCGAACCGGAGTCGATGCCGAGCACGACGCGCACGAGCTCGTGGGGGGCGAGGAGCGAGCCGCGCAGGCGCAGGTTCGGCCAGGCGCCCTCCTGCAGTCCGGCGACCACGACCGTGTCGAACTCGCGGCCGACGAGCGCCGCTGGGGTGGCCACGACGACCGCGTCGTCGACCGCACGCGGCGAGAGCGTGTCCTCCGGCACCTCGGCGTCGAGCAGTTCGGAGAGGAAGACGGACGGCGCGTCGTTCGGCCGCCGCTCCGCGAATCGCTTCGCGGTCGTGAACAGCGCCACGATGCCGTCGAGTCGGCGATTCGCCTCCGCGGCGCCCGCGCCCGAACCAAGGGCCTCGTCGTGCCACGCGTTTGCGAGCCCGCTGCGACTCCAGGCGAGCCAGAGCAGTTCCTCGATCGACCCGTCGCTCTCGCGCAGCTTGGCGAGCGTGGTCGCGAGCTTCTCGGCGGCTCGTCCGACCCGGTGGTCGATCGTCGCGAGACGAGCTGGACTGCCGAGTGCATCGACCAGGAGGTCGTCGGCCCGCGCGGAGCCGCCGCCCCCGATGTCCTCGGCGCGGAGCGCGAGGCGGAGCTTGCGCAACCCGAGCGGATCGAGTCCGCCGAACGGGCCGAGCAGCAGCTCGGTCGCGAGCTCGACGGTGAGCGGCACACGTTCGATCCCGACGTCGACGAGGGTCAGGAGCGCCTTCGCGGCGGGGTCGTCGCGGAGCGCGACACCGCCGGTCGCCGCGGTGACCGGCACCTCGGAGTTGGTGAGTGCGCGCCGCACCACGTCGAGCTGCCCCCGGCTGCGCACGACGACCGCGAGATCGCCCCACGGCACACCGTGGACGAGGTGGCGTTCGCGAAGCTCGCGTGCGATGGCCGCCCACTCGCGCGACGGCGTCTTCGCCTCGATCGACGCGACCGCATCCGGCGTCACGGTGCCGGCGCCGTGGTCGTGGGCGACGGCAGCGCGCTGGGTGCCGGCGGCCGCAGCGCCGATGCGATTCGTGACCGTGCGGGTGACGTGCCGCAGGGCCTCGCCCTGCCGGTGCGCCGTGCCGAGGGTGAAGGTGCCCGCGCCGGGGAGTTGCAGCACCTCGGCGAGGCGGCCGAGCACGTCGGGCTCTGCGCCGCGGAAGGACTCGCCGCGACATCCGGGTCGCCGAACGCGATGATCCGGATGCCCCGGCTCGCGAGCGCTCGCAGGATCTGGAACGTCGCCTCGGTCGCCTCCTGGAAGTCGTCGACCACCACGAGCTTCAGCGCCGCGACGCGATCCCCCGGGTGCTCGCTGCGGATGGCCGCGGCAGCGAACTGCGCGAGCTCCGCCGGATCGAGCTGCCGGGCCCGCGCGGCCGTGACCACCTGGTAGTACTCGGCCATGAAGTCGGCGGATGCCACCCACTCCGGCCGCGCGAACTGCTCCCCGAGTGCGCGCAGATCGCCGGGCGACACATCGAACTCCGTCGCGCGGGTCATCAGCTCCCGCAACTCGGAGCGGAACCGCCGGGTGCCGCGCACATCCGCGCCGAGGCTCGGCGGCCACGCCGGACCCCCGTCGTCTTCGAGGTGCCCTTCGAGCAGGCCCGCGATGTCGGCATCCTGCTCGCCACCGGTCACGAGCCGCGGTGGCACCGTGCCGGCGGCGCGCGCCGCATCGCCGACGATCTCGAAGGCGAGCGAGTTGACCGTGCGGGCCATCGGGCCGGAGGTCGGCACACCGAGCCGCAGGGCGATCGCGTCGCGCAACCGAGTGGCGGTGGCGCGGATCGGGGTGAGCGCGAGCACCTCGGAGGCCTGCCAGTGCCGCTGGGTCACCCGGTCGGCGACGAGCTCGATGAGGGTCGTGGTCTTGCCGGTGCCCGGAGCGCCGAGCACCGCGGCCGACGCGTCGTCGGGCAGGTCGACCACCGCCCGCTGGGTGGGATCCAGCACCGGGAGCGCGCTCGCGACCGCGTTCTCCCGCACGAAACCGACGCCGCTCACGCGCTCAACCGTAGCGGCGCGCGCCGACAGGCACAGCGGTCAGCAACCGCTGCCTCGCGGCGTGCGCTCACGGCGAACTCGGGCGGGCTGCCGCCCCGGCGCGCGTTACTCTTTCCTCGTGGATATTCGCATCGGCATCGCCAACAGCCCCCGTGAGATCAGCTTCGAGTCGTCGCAGAGCGCCGCCGAGGTCGAGAAGATCGTCACGACCGCGATCGACGCTGACAGCAAGTTCGTCAAGCTCGCCGACGACAAGGGCAAGATCTACATCGTTCCGCTTGCGACGTTCGCGTACATCGAGGTCGGCTCCGAGGAGTCCCGCCGGGTCGGATTCGTGGCCTGACGTGGAGCTGCTCTTCGTCATCGTGATCGCCGCCGGCATGGGCGCGGTGCTGCGCTACGTGCTGCCGTCCCGCGGCACGTATGGCATCTTCCTGCTGCCCGCGCTGGCTGCGAGTGTCACCGCCGTGGTCTGGGTCGGACTGCTCTGGCTCGGCTGGACGTTCGACGGCACCTGGATCTGGGTCGCGAGCCTCGGTGCGGGCTTCGCGGCTGCGCTCGCCGCGGGCATCGTCATTCCGCGGCTGCGGGCCGCCGCTGACGAGCGCAAGCTCTCCGAGCTGGTCGGGCGTCGCATCCCCGCCTGACGGCTGGTCGAGGAGCATCGCGGCCGAGCCGCACGCATATCGAGAACCGCTAGGCGCTGAGGCCCAGGACGTCCATGCGTCGCGTGTGCGCGGCGATGAGCTCGGTGAACACCGGCTCGATGCGGGCTTCGTCGGAATTGATCCCGTGCCCCTGGTGCAGGTTCAGCGCCGACCGCGCGACGAGCATCGTGTCGCCGACCAGTCGGCGTCCCCACATCGCGAGCCGGGAGGCCAGCCGGGGGTTGTCGTCGATGCCGGCCTGGATGAGCTCGGCCATCGCCTCCTCGCCCGAAGCGGCATCGAGCACCTGCGCGATGCGGCGTCCCTGGTCGGCCGGCAGTCCGGCTGCGAGCTTCGAGAAGAACTCGTCGAGGAATCCCGCGGTCAGGTAGCAGCTCAGCAGGGTTTCGTACCAGTCGTCGCCACGGGTGATGCGCTCGAACTGGTCCACGGGGCCGGTGTACGGCTCCATCGCCTCGGCGGCCGAGCCGCCGGACTTCTCGATCTCGGCCACGAGCGAGCGGTGCTTCGCCATCGACAGCTCGGCGACCCGGCTGAGCTCGGACTTCGCGGCCGTGCTCGGTGCGGTGGCCATCGCGCGGCTCAGCGCTTCGAACAGTGTGAGCTGCACGTAGGCGGCGCGACCGAGGAACTCCGCCGGCACCGGGGCGAACTCGCGGAGGTCGACGCGGGTGGTCTCGAGGTCCTCCGACCGCGATCGGATGCGCGGAGCATCCGAGCGCTTCGGCCGCTTCGGCCGTCGTGAGAACCAATTGGCCACCTTGGTAGCTTAGGCGCGCGGTCGCCCGCACGCGCACGCCCGTATGCCGGGGCGGGAATGCGGGTGTGGGCACGGTAGACTGTTGCGGCACCCCGATTCTGGAGGGTGCCTGTGCGCCCCATGAGAAAGCGGGCGCTCACCTCCCCGCTACCGACGGTCACGTCAGGAACATAGGCACGCAGTGACATTCGCCGAACTCGGCATCGACCAGGACATGGTCGACGCCCTCGCCGCCAAGGGCATCATCGAGCCCTTCCCCATCCAGTCCCAGACCATCCCGATGGCCCTCGACCGCCAGGACATCATCGGCCAGGCCAAGACCGGCACCGGCAAGACGTTCGGGTTCGGCCTGCCGCTCATCCAGTCCCTCGGCCTCGATCCGGAGCCCGGCGTGCAGGCGCTCGTCGTCGTGCCGACCCGCGAGCTGTGCGTGCAGGTCGACGCAGGACCTCGAGATCGCGGCATCCAACCGCAAGACCCAGATCGTGTCGATCTACGGCGGCAAGGCGTACGAGGGCCAGATCGAGCAGCTCAAGGCGGGTGCGCAGATCGTGGTCGGCACGCCCGGTCGCCTGCTCGACCTCGCGAGCCAGCGCCTGCTCAGCCTCAAGAACGTCAAGGTCATGGTGCTGGATGAAGCGGACAAGATGCTCGACCTCGGGTTCCTGCCCGACGTCGAGAAGCTGTTCGCCCAGACCGAGCCGACCCGCCACACCATGCTGTTCTCGGCCACGATGCCCGGCCCCGTGGTCGCGCTCGCGCGCCGGTTCATGAACCGGCCGATCCACATCCGCGCGACGGACCCGGACGAGGGCCTGACGCAGAAGAACATCAAGCACATGGTCTACCGGGCGCACTCGCTCGACAAGGACGAGGTCGTCGCCCGCATCCTGCAGGCCGAGGGCCGCGGCAAGACCGTGATCTTCACCCGCACGAAGCGTGCCGCAGCGAAGCTCGTCGAGGAGCTCAACGACCGCGGCTTCAACGCCGCAGCCGTGCACGGCGACCTCAACCAGGAGCAGCGCGAGCGCGCGATGGCCGCGTTCAAGGCCGGCAAGAAGGACATCCTGATCGCCACGGATGTCGCCGCCCGCGGCATCGACGTGCTCGACGTGACCCACGTCATCAACCACACCGTGCCCGACGACCCCGACACCTACCTGCACCGCGCCGGCCGCACCGGCCGCGCCGGCAAGACCGGCATCGCGGTCACGTTCGTGGACTGGCACGAGATGCACAAGTGGGCGCTCATCAACAAGGGCCTCGAGATGGGCCAGCCCGAGCCCGTCGAGACGTACTCGTCGAGCGAGCACCTCTACGCCGACCTCGACATCCCGGTCGGATCCCGCGGTCGCCTGAGCCACGCCGGTCCGCCGCGCGTGCGCGAGGCGACGCCGCGCGACGGCGATCGCGGTGGGCGCAGCGGGGGCCGCGACGGCCAGCGCAGCGGTGGACGTTCCGGCGGCCAGGGCGGACGCTCCGGCGGCCAGTCCTCTGGGCGCCAGGACGGCACGGCGCCGACGTCGGCATCGACGTCCGCCTCGGCCGAGGGCGACGCCCCGCGTCGTTCGCGCAACCGCCGCCGCACCCGGAAGCCGTCGACGCCGCCCGCTGCCTAGGCCGCCCATGGGCAGCGCTTCCCATTGCGCCGGTTCACCCGCGCGTGATCCGATGAGTGGATGACGCTGACCCAACCTCCCCTCGACCAGCCGCTCTACGGCGCGACGTTCCCGCAGGCCATCGGCCGCTTCTTCCGCAAGTACGCGACCTTCAGCGGACGCGCGAGCCGCAGCGAGTACTGGTGGGCGTACCTGTTCATCGTCGGGATCCTCGTGATCCTCGGTGTCGGCTTCGGCGTGCTCGGCACACTGAGCCAGTCGGAGGCGGAGCGCGCAGCCAACCAGCCGGGCCCGCTGGGCGCGGCGTTCGGCCTCCCGCTGTTCGTCTTCCTGCTCGCGATCCTGGTGCCGTCCATCGCGCTCCACGTCCGCAGGCTGCACGACGTGAACCTGCCGGGGCCCCTGTTCCTGATCACGTTCGTCCCCTCGATCGGGTCGCTCGTGCTCTTCGTGCTGGCACTCATGCCGAGCATCCCGGCGGGTGCGCGATTCGACGCGGGCGCGCCGGCCGCGGCACCGCCGGCCACAACACCGCCGGCCGTTCCGCCGGCGGCCTGACCGGACTCAGCCGGCGCTCGGCGCCGATCCGGTGCCGAGCGCGAGGATCCGCTCGAGCGCTTCGGGCGACGTCGTGTTCTCGCCGAGCCGGTTGGGCTTGCCCTCGCCGTGGTAGTCGCTCGCGCCGGTCACGATGAGGTCGAACTTGCGGGCGAGCTTGTGCAGCCACTTGCGGCCGGAGTCGGAGTTGTCGCGGTGGTCGATCTCGACGCCGGCGAGCCCGGCGGCCACGAGGTCGGCGATGGTCGCGTCATCCATCGTGCGCCACCTGCCGTGCGTCGCAGGATGCGCCAGCACCGGCACCCCGCCGGCCCGCACGATCATCTGCACGCCCTCGAGGGGTGACGGCGCGTAGTACTTCTCGTAGTACCCGCTGCGCCAGTGCAGGATCGACTCGAACGCCGCGCTGCGGGTCGGCACGTGGCCGCGCACCACGAGCGCGTCGGCGATGTGCGGCCGCCCGATCGTGCCGCCGTCGATGGACTGGGCGAGCACGTCGTCCCACGTGAGGTCGTAGTCCGCTGCGATGCGCTCGACGATGCGCTCCGCGCGGTGCAGTCGGCCGTCGCGGATCCGCGCGGTCTCGCTCACGATCTCCGCATCGAGCGGGTCGAACAGGTAGGCGAGCATGTGCACGCTCGCCGGCCCGAAGTTGGTGGAGAGCTCCATGCCGGGGACGACCCGCAGGCCGGTGCCCGCCGCAGCGGCGAAGGCCTCCTGCCAGCCGGCGGTCGAGTCGTGGTCGGTGATCGCGATCGTGCCGAGCCCGGCATCCACGGCCGCTCGGATCAGCTGCGTCGGCGTCTCGGTGCCGTCGGAGACCGAGCTGTGCGTGTGCAGGTCGATGGGACCTTCCGACGCACGCATCCCGTCAGCCTAGTTCTCGGCCGCAGTGGCTTAGGCTCCACAGCATGTTCAGGGCTGTCGGGGCGATCCTCGTCGTCGCGGTCGCGGCGGTGTGCCTCGTCGTCGCGTGGCCGCAGGTGTTCGGCCTCGAGCGGGCTCTGGTCATCGCACAGGCGGTCTCGCTGCGCGGTCTCACCGCGGCCGTCGCCCTCGTGCTCGTCGTCGCCCTCACCCTCGTCGCCCTGCTCGTCGGCTGCGGCCAGGCGGTTCGCGGCGACGCTCGCCGTCGTGCTGCTCGTGTTCGTGGCGATCAATGTCGCGGTGCTCTCGATCCGCGGATTCGGCAACGCGGCGTTCGAGACCGCGACCGACGACGACGTCACCGTGCTCGCGTGGAACACGCTCGGCGACCTGCCGAGTGCCGGGGTGATCGCCGAGCTCATCGTCGACACCGGTGCGGAGGTCGTCGTGCTCCCCGAGACCACCGCACAGCACGGCGTGGACATCCAGTCTGCACTCGCCGAGCTCGGCCAGGACTTCCAGACCCAGACCGTCGCGTACGACGAGATCTCGAAGGCCCGCTCGACGACCCTGCTCGTGAGCTCCGTGCTCGGCGCGTACAGCGTCGACCCGGACGCCGTCACCACCTCCGTGCTCCCCACGATCGTCGCGACGCCCGTGGATGGCACGGGCCCGACCATCATCGCCGTCCACTCGGTCGCGCCCCTCCCCGACACCCTCACCGACTGGAACGCGGACCTCGCCTGGCTCGCCGACGCCTGCAGCACCCCGAACGTGATCATGGCCGGGGACTTCAACTCGACCCTCGACCACTACACGGGACTCGGGTCATCCCCCGACACGGCGCTCGGCGACTGCGTGGATGCCGCATCCATGACCGACAACGCCGCGGTCGGCACCTGGCCGACCGCCATCCCGGCCATCCTCGGCGCACCGATCGACCGCGTGCTGGCCACGGAGAACTGGCGGATCACGGGCATGCGAGTGATCACGTCGCACGACGGCTACGGCAGCGACCACCGGCCGGTGCTCGCCCAACTCAGTCCCGCCGACTGACAAAGTCGCGCCATGGGCTGAGAATGGAACCATGGCCGAATCCAAGGAAGCTCCTCGCGCGACCGCGAACCGCTCCACCACCCCGGTGTCCGACACGTTCGCGCAGTACATCTCGTCCGACTGGGCGCCGCGCGACGAGGTGCTTCCCTCCCTGCGGGAGCACGCACGGTATGCGGCGCAGCGACGGGCGGCGATCTCGCGGCTGCATCCCGGCAAGCGGCTCATCCTGCCGGCTGGCGCCGCGAAGACCCGATCGAACGACACCGACTACGCCTACCGCGCCCACTCCGCCTTCGCGCACCTGACCGGCTGGGGCGCCGACTCGGTCGCGGGCTCGGTGCTCGTGCTCGAGCCGACGGCCGAGGGCCACACCGCGACCCTCTACTTCCGCGAGGCCGCGGGTCGCGACACCGACGAGTTCTACGCCAACCCCGAGGTCGGCGAATTCTGGACCGGACCGCGCCCCTCGCTCGCCCACGTCGCCGCCGATCTCGGCGTCGACACGAAGGCGCTGCCGGCGTTCCAGGACGTGCTCGACGCCGTGGATGCCACGACCCTCATCGTGCGCGACGGCGACCGTGACATCACCGACCAGGTGGACGGACGCCGCCTCCTCGCGGCCGACTCCGAGGCGCTCGAGAACGACGGGGACACCGAGCTCGCCCGCGACCTCAGCGAACTGCGCCTCACGAAGGATGCCTTCGAGATCGCCGAGATGCGCGCGGCGGTCGCCGCGACCAAGGCAGGGTTCGACGACGTGATCGCCGACCGGTCCGACATCGTCACGCACGTGCGCGGCGAGCGACTCGTCGAGGGCACGTTCAACCGCCGGGCGCGTGCGGATGGCAACACCGTCGGGTACGACACGATCGCGGCATCCGGGCCGCATGCCTGCATCCTGCACTGGACCCGCAACGACGGGCCCGTGGTGCCGGGCGACCTCATCCTGATCGACGCGGGCATCGAGCTCGAGAGCTACTACACGGCGGACATCACCCGCACGCTGCCCGTGAACGGCACGTTCACGCCAACCCAGCGGCAGGTGTACGAGGCCGTGCTCGAGGCGGCGGATGCCGCGTTCGCGGTCGTGAAGCCCGGCATCCGGTTCCGCGAGATCCACGCCGCCGCGATGAAGGTCATCGCGGCCAGGACCGCGGAGTGGGGGCTGCTGCCGGTGAGCGCCGAGGAGTCCCTCGAGCCCGATCACCAGTACCACCGCCGGTACATGGTGCATGGCACGAGCCACCACCTCGGCATCGACGTGCACGACTGCGCGCAGGCACGGCGCGACCTCTACCTCGACGGCGAGCTGCGCGAGGGCATGGTGTTCACGATCGAGCCCGGCCTGTACTTCCAGCCCGACGACCTCACCGTGCCCGCGGAGTTCCGCGGCATCGGCGTGCGGATCGAGGACAACATCCTCGTGACCGCGACCGGCGCGGAGAACCTGTCGATCGGCATCCCCCGCACGGTCGCCGACGTCGAACGCTGGCTCGCCGGCTAGCACCGAGCCCGGTTGTACTGCGCTGGCCGGTGATCGGCGTGCGAGGGTGAACGCATGACCGGATTCGAACTCACCGGCGGCGTGGCCGTCGTCACGGGCGCTGGCACGAGCATCGGCCGCGAACTCGCCCGGGCGTTCGCGCGGCAGGGCGCGACCGTGGTGTGCACCGGACGACGACGCGACCTGCTCGACGAGACGGTGGCGCTCATCGTGGCCGAAGGGGGCGCTGCCGAGACGCTGCAACTCGACGTCACCGACCCGGATGCAGTGCACGCCGCCTTCGACGGCATCGTCGAGCGACACGGCCGGCTCGACCTCGTGTTCGCCAATGCCGGCAGCTTCGCGTCGGTCGCGCCGATCTGGGACGCCGACCCCGAGCTGTGGTGGCAGGATGCGACGGTGAACCTCCGCGGCACGATGCTGTGCGCGCGCTACGCGGTGCCGCACCTGATGGCGGCGGGGCGCGGCGTGTTCCTCGCGATGGACGGCGGAGGTGGGACGAGCGGGCCGAACCAGGGCGGCTCTGGGTACGGGTCATCCAAGGCAGCGGTCGTGCGCTTCACCGAGGGTCTCGCGCGCGAGCTCGAACTCGCCGGGAGCCCGGTGCTCGCGTTCTCGATGAATCCGGGCTTCGTGCGCTCCGAGATGACCGAGGCGCTCGTGACCACCGACACCGGCAGGCAGTGGCAGCCGTGGGTGGTCAACGCACTCGAGACCGGCGACGGTCACGCCGACACGGACTGCGCCAGGGCCACCCTCGCCCTGCTCGCGATCGCCGGTCCCGAGTTGAACGGATGCGCGTTCAGCGTCGAGACGGACTTCGCCGCCATCGACCGCGATCGCGCCCGGATCGAGCGCGATCGACTGCTGGTGCTGCGACTCACGAAGTAGTCGCCCGACTTGGTTACTCCGGAACGGGCTTCGCGAGCTCCGCGTTCGCCCGGGCGGTGAACTCCGGGTCGATGATGACCTGGTAGCTCGAGACGACCACCTGCTGGATCGAGGTGAAGTCGCGGTTGCGCCGCGTGATCGCGTAGCCGACGATGCCGAACAGCGCGCCGAACGCGGCGCCGATCAGCATCGCGCCGAGCACGATCCCGAGGTTGACGGTGATCGCGAACAGGAAGATCACGAGGCCGAAGAACAGGCCGAGCCACGCGCCACTCGCTGCGCCGCCGAGCGCGGCCTTGCCCCAGTTGAGCTTGCCGGTCACCCGCTCGACGGTCTTGAGGTCCGAGCCGACGATCGAGAGGTGCTTGAGGTCGAAATCGAGCTTCGAGAGGTGGTCGATGACGTCCTGCGCCTCCTTGTAGGTGTCGTAGGTGCCGAGCACGTCCCCCTTGGGGATGGACGGCTGGTTGAGCGCTGCGCGGCCGAAGCCAGTGGGGTTGGTCACCGGGCCATTCTTCCACGCGGGAGTAGGGTTTACTCCCGTGAGCACCACGAGAGTTTTCGCGGCCCGCTTGGTCGGGTGCTCCGTCTTCGACCCCAATGGCGACAAGGTCGGCAAGGTGCGCGACGTGCTCGTCGTCTACCGCACGAGGGCCGTTCCGCGCGTGGTCGGGATGATCGTCGAGGTGCCGGGCAAGCGCAACGTGTTCCTGTCGATCGGGCGCGTCACGAGCATCGGCTCCGGCCAGATCATCGCCACCGGACTCATCAACCTGCGCCGCTTCGAGCAGCGCGGCGGCGAGGTGCGCGTCATCGCCGAGATCCTCGGCCGCAAGGTCACCCTGCGCGACGGCAGCGGCACGGCCCAGATCGAGGACGTCGCGATCGAGCAGTCCCGCCTCGGCGAGTGGGAGGTCAGCCAGGTGTTCCTGCGCCGGCCGAAGACGTCCGCCTCCCCGTTCGCGAAGGGCGCGACGGTGTTCGCCGCGTGGGGGGACATCGTCGAGGATGCCCCGTCCGGCGAATCCCAGTCCGCAACCCAGCTCGTGGCCACCTACGCCGACCTCCTGCCCGCCGACCTCGCGAGCGCGATGCTCGACCTGCCGGAGCAGCGCATGCTCGAGGTCGCCGAGGAGCTGAGCGACGACCGGCTCGCGGACGTGCTCGAGGAGCTTCCGGAGGACGAGCAGGTCGACATCCTCGCCCACCTCGACGACGACCGCGCCGCCGACGTGCTCGACCAGATGCAGCCGGATGACGCCGCCGACCTCATCGCGCAGCTGAGCGAGGAGCGCGGCGAGACCCTGCTCGAGCTCATGCAGCCCGAGGAGGCGGACGACGTGCGCTTCCTGCTGTCCTACGCCCCGGACACCGCGGGCGGCCTCATGACCACCGAGCCGATCATCGTGTCGGCCGACGCGACCGTGGCGGAGGGCCTCGCCCTCATCCGCCGTCACGAACTCGCTCCGGCGCTCGGTGTCGCGGTCTGCGTGACGCTGCCGCCGTACGAGCCGCCGACCGGCCGCTTCCTCGGCATGGTGCACTTCCAGCGGATGCTGCGCTACCCGCCGAACGAGCGCCTCGGCACGCTGCTCGACCAGACCCTCGAGCCCGTGCGCGCGGACACCCGCGATCGCCGAGGTGTCCCGCATCCTCGCGAGCTACAACCTGGTCTCGATCCCGGTCGTGGACGAGAGCCACCGTCTTGTCGGGGTGGTGACCATTGACGACGTCCTCGACTACCTCCTGCCGGATGACTGGCGAAGTACCGACTCCGAAGCGAAACGCTTCGAAGACACTTCGACATCCACCATCCCAGTCAGACAGAAGTGAAGGCAGAGGACGGCCATGGCACGCGTCACCACCAGCAGGACCCGCACGAGCCGCTCCGACTCGCGCCTCGACTCGCCCAAGGGCCTGCGCACCAACTTCCGCTCGCCGTTCGGCGGACGCGACCGCGTCGGACGCTTCTCCGAGGGCTTCGCGCGCGCGATGGGCACGCCGTGGTTCCTCGTCGGCATGACGGTGTTCGTGATCGTCTGGATCATGTTCAACACGTGGGCGCCCGAGACGGCGCAGTTCGACCCGCGCGCGCTGAACTTCACGCTGCTCACGCTCATCCTGTCGCTGCAGGCGTCGTATGCGGCCCCGCTCATCCTGCTCGCGCAGAACCGGCAGGACGACCGCGACCGGGTCACGATCGAGCAGGACCGCCAGCGCGCCGAGCGCAACCTCAACGACACCGAGTACCTCGCCCGCGAGGTCGTCGCGCTGCGGCTCGCGGTGAAGGACCTCGCCTCGAAGGACTTCATCCGCGCCGAGCTGCGCGCCCTGCTCGAGGAGCTCGAGAAGGAGAAGGAGCCCTCGGACGATGACGCTCCCCGTCGCTGACGCGGTCCGCACCGCGCTCGGTACGGTCATCGACCCGGAACTCCGCCGCCCGATCACCGAGCTCGACATGGTGGGCGGCGTCGAGGTGGATGCCGCGGGCTCCGCCCACGTCGACCTCAAGCTCACCATCGTGGGCTGCCCCGCCGCCGACACGATCGAGCGCGACGTGCGGGCCGCGACCTCCGCGACGCCGGGAGTGACCGCCGTCGACGTGCGAGTGAGCGTGATGACCCGCGAGGAGCGGGACGCGCTCGTGCTCAAGCTGCGCGGGTCACGGCCTCGGCAGTTCGGTCCCGAGTCGCTCACGCGGGTCATCGCGGTGACCAGCGGCAAGGGCGGGGTCGGCAAGTCGAGCGTGACGGCGAACCTCGGGGTGGCGCTCGCGGCATCCGGGCTGCGGGTGGGGATCGTCGACGCGGATGTCTTCGGGTTCTCGATCCCCGGACTGCTCGGCATCCCCGACGCGAAGCCGACGAAGGTCGGCGACATGATCCTGCCGCCGGTCGTCCACGACGTGAAGGTGATCTCGATCGGCATGTTCGTGGAGCGCACCGAGGACGGTCGCGGCACTGCGGTCTCCTGGCGCGGGCCGATGCTGCACCGCACGATGCAGCAGTTCCTCACCGATGTGTTCTTCGGAGACCTCGACGTGCTGCTGCTCGACCTCCCGCCCGGCACCGGCGACATCGCGATCTCGCTCGGGCAGCTGCTGCCGCAGGCCGAGGTGATCGTCGTGACGACCCCGCAGCCCGCGGCGGCCGAGGTCGCGGAGCGCAGTGCGCTCGTCGCCCGCCAGACCGGCCAGACGGTGCTCGGCGTCGTCGAGAACATGACGGGCGAGCTGTTCGGCGCCGGCGGCGGCCAGGATGTCGCGGCGCGCCTCGACGTGCCCCTGCTGGCCAGCCATCCCGATCAGCATCGCCCTCCGCGAGGGCGGGGACGCGGGCCTGCCCGTCGTGCTCGCCCACCCCGACGATCCTGCCGCGCTCGCCCTCACGGCGCTCGCGGCGAAGCTCGCCGTGCGCGAGCGGGGGCTGTCCGGGCGGTCGCTCGGGCTGTCGCCGAAGTAGGCTGCCGCCAAAGCAAGAACGCCGCCCACCTTGCGGTGTGCGGCGTTTGTGGTGTCCCCTTGTGGACTCGCGCGAGATTAGGCGCGACGGGCCGGGAGTCGACGGAAACCGTCGGTCACGGCGAGCACGATCGTGCCCGTGATCGCAAGGATCACGAGCGCGAGAGCGGCGATGAGCAGGATGGTCATGACGCTAGTTTGCTCGGATCCAAAACAAAAGAATAGGCACGTGCTTCTTACGTTGATTCGGTAGCATCTCTACATGGATGTCCGCCGCCTCGAACTGCTTCGCGAACTGTCCGATCGCGGCAGCATCGCCGCCGTCGCGAAGGCCACGCTGCGCACGCCGTCGGCCGTCTCGCAGCAGCTGAAGATCCTCGAGCGCGAAGCCGGACTGCCCCTCACCGCACGCGCCGGCCGCGGCGTCGTGCTCACGGACGCCGGACGCGCGCTCGCCCGCACCGCCGCCGATGTCGCCACCGCCCTCGAGGCAGCCGAGTCGCTGTGGGAGGAGTTCCGCTCCACCCCGCGCGGTGTGGTCTCGATCATCACCTTCCCGACCGGCGGCCAGATGCTGCTGCCCGGACTGCTGACGGCGCTCGAGGCGATGCCCGGTCTCTCGGTCGCGTGCACCGACCAGGACCTGTTCCTCGCCGACTTCGCCGACCTCACGCCGGACTACGACATCGTGCTCGCCGACTCGCTGAACTCGTTGCTGCCCTCGTGGATCGAGCGCGGGCTCACGGCCGTGCCGCTGCTGAGCGAGCCCATCGACATCGCGGTGCGGGAGGATCATCCGCTCGCTTCGCGCACCACGATCTCGCCGAAGGACCTCGTGGGCGAGACCTGGGTCGGCATCGCGCCCGGGTCGCCGTACGAGCGGATCCTCGGGCAGATCGAGGCGGCGTCCGGCTCGACCGCGCACGTCGGGCAGCGCTTCTTCGACAACGGCATCGTCGAGCAGATGGTGCTCGCGGGCCACGGCATCTCGATCCTGCCGCGCTACACGACCCGCGCCCACGGCCTGGTGACACGACCGCTGCGGGACATCGCCGCCCGACGGATCATCTCCGCGCTCATGCGACCGGACCGCGCGGTGCGACCCTCGGTGCGCGTGGTCGTCGACGCCCTGCGCTCGCTCGGTCGCCAGATCGAGGCCGCGAACACCGTGGCCGCACCGCCCGCGGTCGTGAGCACGGTGACGGCGGCGATCCCGATCATCCGCCCGCAGGGCTAGGCGCGGGCTACGCGGTCGCGCGCGCGTCGGTCGGCAGCGCCCGGTAGGTCCACCAGTCGGCCATGAGCTGCTCGCGGGAGCCCGACGGGTGATCCTCATGCCACCGCCGGGTGAAGCGGTTGAGTTCGAACTGCGACGTGATCGGCTTGGGAGTTGCATCCCGAGTCGCATACCAGTGCTCAACCGCGTCGCCGAGCGTCGCGCCCCCGGTCGCGATGAATGACCGCATGACGCCGTCGAATCGGAACGAGGCACCGATGTGCGCCCGGAAGAACTCGCGGAGCACCTGGCTGCTGCGCTGGCCCACCGGAATGACGGTGTCGGCACTCACCGGAGCGGCGAGCTGCTCCCCAACCACGGTGCGGCGCGGCGCCGAGACCGGCCGGCCGGCGAGGGCATCTGCGATGCGGTTCGCGAGCTCATGCTTGCCACCCGACGTGCTCACACCGAGAGCGCGGGCGAAACCAGCGAGTTCCTCCCGCAGCCAGTACCAGCGAAGGAATTCGTGCTCGGTCAGGCTCGGGACGAGGGCCGGTCGCTGCTCCATGCAGCGAGTGTGACGGTGACCGCCGACATCCGCTACGGCTCGACGAGCCTCGCGAGCAGCTCGATCAGCAGCCGCTCGGCCAGCGGCGCCGGGAGCGCCTCGATGAGGGCGAGCAGCGGTGCGAGGCGATCGGGCAGGGCACCAGCGCCGCCGCCAGAACCGAGGAGTCCGATCTGGCTGAGGATCGCGAACGCGGTGTCCGAGTCGAGTTCGGCGTCGGCGAGCGCCTCGAGCCCGCCCGCGACCTCGGGTGGGAGCCCGGCGAACACCTGCTCGGCCGACACCGGCGGCATCCCGCGCACCTCGTCGGCCGCGGTCGTGAGCGCCGCGGTGAGCTCGGCGAGCACGGTCTCCGTGACCGGCGTGATCGTGAGGTGGGTGGTGCGCGGCAGCACGGTGCCGTCCGACTGCAGCAGGCCGGGCTGCAGCTGCAGCAGGAAGCCGTGGCTGCGCACCTGGTCGGCCCAGTGGTGCGGGTCGACCCGCGCCGCGACCGCCACGGTCTCGTCGGTCGCGACGGCGAGCAGCGGGCCCACCGGCGTGCCGACCACCCTGAGCCCCTCGATGCCGCCGATGTGCGCGATGAGCGCGCCGTCGACGCTTCCGTGGATGCCGCGAGCGCCCCGAACCCGTCCCGCCCGAGTGCCCGCACGATCGCCCACGCCGCCGCGAGCGCCCCCGCGGACTTGGACCCGAGGATCGTGGGGTTCACGACCGGATACCCCGGCCAGCCCGTCGTCGCGAAGTACTGGGCGCGCTGCCGGTCGCGTCCGCGCTGCAGCAGCACCGACGCACCCTTGGGTGCGTAGCCGAACTTGTGGAGGTCCGCCGAGATGCTCGTGACGCCGGCCACCGCGAAGTCCCACGCCGGCAGGTCACTCCAGAACGGCAGCACCCAGCCGCCGATGCAGGCGTCGACGTGCAGCGGGATGCCGTGCTCCAGCGCTGCCGCGGCGACCTCGGTCACCGGATCGAGGGCCGCGTGCGGGTAGGACGGCGCGCTGACCACTGCGAGCGCGACATCCGGGCCGAACCGCTCGATGAGCCGCTCCGCCGAGACCCGGCCGTCCGGCTCGACCGGAACGAGGTCGAGCTCGAGTCCGAAGTAGTGCGCGGCCTTCTGGAATGCGGCATGCGCGGTCACGGGCGCGAGGAGCCGGGGGTGGAGGCCCGGACGCGCGGCGGCGGCCCAGACATCCCGCGCCGTCTTCACGGCGAGCAGGCAGCTCTCGGTGCCGCCGGTCGTGACCGAGCCGACCACGTCATCGTCGCCGTGCAGCAGGTCGCGAGCGAAGGCGACCAGCTCGCGCTCCATGACGGCCACCGACGTGAAGGTGGTGGGATCGAGTCCGTTGACGGGCTGCACCGCCAGGATCGCAGCGGCGGCGAGTTCGTCGAGCTCCGCGAGCCCGGAGTCGTAGACGTACGACAGCACGCGACCGCCGTGCGTCGGGGCATCCGCGGCACGCAGTTCGGCGAGCCTGGCGAGGATCGCGTCCGGCTCCTCGGCGAAGGGCGGGCGAGCGCTCACGCCGCCGCGTCCGCGTCGATGTCGTGCTTGCGCAGCCGGTACCGCGCGAACGAGATGAGGCTCGCGGCGATGATGACTGCCGGCACGACGCTGAAGCTCAGCACGATGCCGAGGATCGCCATCGGGGTTTGCGGGTCGAGCACGTCGTTGGGGATCTGGGTGGCCGACCGGTACCCGGTGATCGTGAGCACGATCGTGAGCAGTGTGGCGCCGAGCGCCATCCCGGTGGTCTCCCCCGCGGTCCACACGCCGCCGAAGATGCCCGCCTGGCCATCACCGGTGCGCTTCGCGTCGTGCGAGATCACGTCGGGCAGCATCGCCATCGGCAGTGACTGCATGCCGGCATATGCGGCCCCCGCGACCGCGACCGAGCCGTAGACCCATGGGCCGGGCGCGATCGCGAGCAGGGTCATCGACACCGCGGCGACGCCGAAGATCACCGACGCGATCACGAAGGCGCGCTCCTTGCCGAGCCGCCGTGCGATCACGCCCCAGACCGGCGCGAAGAAGAGCGCGGGCGCGATGAGGGCGACGAAGAGGAAGGTGACGGCGTCCTCGGACTGCAGCACCCACGTCGCGACGTACTGGGCGCCGGCGAGCATCGCACCGGTCGCGAGTCCCTGCAGCAGGAACGTGAGCAGCAGCGCGCGGAACGGCTGGCTTCGCCTGAGGGCCGAGAAGCCTGCGCGGTAGCTCTCGGCGAGCGAGACCCGCGGCACCTCGGCCGTCGGACCCTTCGGTGCGACGAACGCCGAGACGAGCATCCCGAGCCCGATGATGAGCCCGGCGATGATCGCCATGCCGAGGTAGCCGAACTGCGTGCGCAGGATGGGGCCGCCGGCGCCGAACAGCAGGATCGCGAAGGTCAGCACCACGACCCGCACCGACAGCAGGCGGGTGCGGGCGTCGTAGTCGCTCGTGAGCTCGGCGGGGAGCGCGATGTACGGCACCTGGAACAGCGAGAACGCCGTGGCGGTGAGCACGAACGCGATGAGCACCCACGCGCCGGACGGCAGCTCGCCGAGGCCCTGCGGCACGGCGAAGGTGAGCGCGAAGAAGACGGGCAGGGCGATCGATCCGAGGATCATGAGCGGTCGCCTCGAGCCGCGCCGGGCGAGACTGCGGTCGCTCGCGGTGCCGATCACCGGATCGATGATCACGTCCCACACCTTCGCGAGCGTCACGACGACACCGGCGGCGAGCGCCGTGATGCCGAGCGAGTCGGTGAGGAAGTAGACGAGCACGAGGCCCGGCAGCGTGCCGAACCCTCCCGTGCCGAGCGAACCGATGGCGTAGCGGGCCGTGACGGGCCAGGGCAGACGGTGTTCCCGAGCCTGCGACAGTGCTGACATGGCGCGAGCCTAGCCGTTTGCCGGGCGTATTCTCATGCCATGAGTGCAACGACCATCGACCAGAAGCTCACCGACGAGCTCACGGCCGACATCTCCACCACGGGCCGCAAGACGGCCGACGTCATCGGGCCGTTCACCGGCGAGGTGCTGCATGCGCTGCCGCTGTCCACGGTGCAGGACGTCAAGGATGCCGCGGCCGCCGCTCGCGTCGCCCAGGCCGCCTGGTGGAAGGCGGGCGACGCCCACCGCCGCCGCGTGCTGCTCAAGGCGCACGACCTGCTGCTCGAGCGCTCGGACGAGATCCTCGACATCCTGCAGACCGAGTCCGGCAAGACGCGTGGACAGGCCTTCGAGGAGGTCTTCCAGGGCGCGAACGTCACGCGCTACGCCGCCCTCGGTGCGCGGAAGGCGCTCGCGACGAAACGCCGCCGGGCGGGCATCCCGTTCGTCATGGTCACGCACGTCACCTACCAGCCCAAGGGCCTCGCGGGCGTGATCACGCCGTGGAACTACCCCGTGTCGCTGTCGCTCATGGACGTCATCCCTGCGCTGGCGACCGGCAACGCCGTGCTGCAGAAGGCCGACAACCAGGGTGCGCTGAGCATCCTCGCATCCCGCCGCGCGTTCATCGACGCGGGCGTGCCCGCGGCCCTGTGGCCCGTGGTCACCGGTCCGGGCTCCGAGATCGGCTCGGCCGTGATCGACGAGGCCGACGTGGTGTGCTTCACCGGCTCGACCCCGACCGGCAAGCACGTCGCGGAGCAGGCCGCGGGCGAACTCGTCTACGCGTCGCTCGAGCTCGGCGGCAAGAACCCGATGATCGTGCTCGACGACGTGAACCCGGCGGAGGCCGCCGCATCCGCCGTGTACGCGTGCTTCTCGTCGATGGGCCAGTTGTGCGTCTCCGACGAGCGGATCTTCGTGCAGCGGGCTGTGGCGGAGCCGTTCATCGACGAGTTCGTCAAGCGCACGAAGGGTCTCAAGCAGGGCTCCGCCCTCGACTACTCGACCGACGTCGGCGCGCTCACCCTTCCGTCCCAGGTGGAGCGGGTGCAGGAGCACGTGGATGACGCGGTCCGGAAGGGCGCGACCGTGCTCGCCGGCGGACGCATCCGCACCGACCTCGGCGCCAACTTCTACGAGCCGACCGTGCTCACCGGCGTGACCCCCGACATGACGTGCTTCGCGAACGAGACCTTCGGCCCCGTGGTCTGGATCGAGATCGTCGACACCGAGGATGAGGCGATCGCGAAGGCCAACGACTCGGTCTACGGCCTCAACGCCTCGGTGTTCAGCGGGTCGGCGCCGCGGGCGTTCAGCGTCGCCGAGCAGATCGACTGCGGTTCGGTGAACATCAACGAGGGCTACCGCGCGACGTTCTCGAGCGCGGATGCCCCGATGGGCGGCATGAAGGACTCCGGGCTCGGCCGCCGCAACGGCCCGGAGGGTCTCGCGCGCTTCATCGAGTCCCGCACGATCGCGCGAGCCACCGGACTGCTCACGCTGCCGCGCTCCGGAGCGGGCTTCGCGAAGCTCGGCGGACCGATGGTGCTGCTGCTGAAGGTGCTGAAGGCGATCCGGCGCCGGTAAGTCTCGACGGGCTCGACTGGCTAGGTGCTCTCGGCGTCGTACGGCGCGGTCTCCGCACCCTCGGCGAGCGCCTCCCGCTTCAGGCGCTGCTGCCGGGCGTACGCGCCCTCGACGGGCTTGCGCACCCTGACCGGCTCGTCGTCGGTGAGCGCCTCACGGATGATGCGCCGTGGGTCGTACTGGCGCGGATCGAGCTTCTTCCAGTCGATGTCGTCGAAGTCCGGACCCATCTCCTCGCGCATCCGGTCCTTCGCGCCGTTCGCCATCGAACGCAGCGACTTGACCAGCCGAGCGAGCTGCGACGCGTAGTACGGCAGCCGGTCCGGGCCCAGCAGGAAGACCGCGATGATGCCGATGACAAGCAGCTTGTCGAAGGTCAGGCCGAAGGACACTCGCTCAGGATAACCCTCGCGCCTCATCGCCGCCCCTATGGTTGGAGCGACAGGGAGATGCAGTGTCCGACAAGTTGCTCAGCTGGAAGTTCGCCGAGGAGTTCGTGGTCGAGCGACCCGACATCGCGCAGACGCGTCAGCACTCCCTCGAGGTCGGCGTCGAGCCGGTCGCCCCGTCGGTCGGTGCCCATCTCGCCCTGCTCGCCGCGGCGAGCGCGACCCGCAACATCGTCGAGATCGGCACGGGCGTCGGCGTCAGTGGCCTGTGGATGCTCTCCGGCGCCCCGGACGCGGTGCTCACGACGATCGACGCCGAGCTCGATCACCAGCAGCATGCCCGCCGGGTGTTCACGGAAGCCGGCATCCCGGCCAACCACGTGCGCCTGATCGGTGGACGCGCGATGGACGTGCTCCCCCGGATGAACGAGGCGAGCTACGACCTCGTGCTCGTCGACGCGGACCCCGGCAGCGTGATCGAGTACATCGAGCACGGCCTGCGCCTGGTGCGTCGCGGCGGCACGGTCGTCGTGCCGCACGCGCTCTGGAGGGGCCGCGTCGCGGACCCCGCAGCGCGGGACGACGTCACGGACGGCTTCCGCCTGCTGCTGCGCGAGATCGCCGCGTCGGACGCGGTGACTTCGGCGCTGTCACCCGTGGGTGACGGGCTGCTGCAGTTGACGAAGCTGGGTGAGTAACGGCTCAGCGACTACGCGCTGACGACACCGGCGAGCGCGTCGTGGAGTTCCTTGGCCTCGTCGTCGTTCACCGACACGACGAGACGTCCACCGCCCTCGAGCGGAACACGCACGATGATCAGGCGACCTTCCTTGACAGCCTCCATCGGCCCGTCACCGGTCCTCGGCTTCATGGCTGCCATGACAGTCCCCTTTCGTTTGGCTGTTCAAGAACAAACTGCCTGCAACCATTATCCCGTACTTCTGGACAACGGGAAAACCAAGGGGTGCTCGATGTTGATCACGGGGGTGTCCAGTCGTACCCGTCGACGTACCAGCCGATCGTCATCCACCCCCACTGGCCCGCGATGCAGAGGGCGACGAGGATGATCCGGAACACCGGCGACCGCGGCTGTGCGAGCGCCCCGAGCACCGGGAACATCGGCACGAGCAACCGGAACGTGCTGGACTGCGGGAAGAACACCGCGAGCAGGTACACCGCGTAGCTCAGGGTCCAGAATCGCAGGTCGGGGCCGAGCCGCCGCATCCACGGGCTGAGCAGGAAGAGCCCGAATCCGACCACGAGCAGTCCGAGGATGACGTACGCCGCGGGCGCCGGGAACGGCAGGTACGCCTGCCAGAAGCCCGCCGCACGCACCCACGGGCTGAACGGCACGAGCTCCTCGTCGCCGATGTAGGGCCGGCGCCACGCGAGCTCGGTGTCGAGGTACGCCGAGGGCGACCCGGTCACCGCCCACGCGATGCCGAGCCAGGCCACGCCCAGCACGGCGCTGAACAGCCCGGCGACGACCACGGCGATCCGCTCGCTCCACGGGAACGGGTCGCGCCGCCGCACCACGAACCGGTACACGAGGTGCAGGAGCAGGGTGAGCGCGAAGGCGAGCCCGCTCGGCCGGGTGAGCGCCATTGCGGCGATCGCGGGCAGCATGATCCAGTACCGCCGCTGCACGAGGAAGTACAGCGCGAGGATCAGCAGGAACAGGTGCATCGACTCGGCGTACGACACCTGCAGGATGGGCGACAGCGGCGCGACGCAGAACAGCACGACCGCGAACAGCGCGACCGACCCCGGCTGCACGAGCCGCATGAGCCGGTAGAACATGAGCGCCGCACCCAGCGCGAACCCGACCGACACGATCACGCCGACCACCGGGAAGTCGAGGCCCGTGACGAGCATGATGACCCGGACGAGCGACGGGTACGCGGGCATGAACGCCCACGCGCTCTCGCCGACGTGCCCGTCGTCGGTGATCGGCAGCTCGGACGGATAGCCCGCCACCGCGATGATGTAGTACCAGTGGCCGTCCCAGATCTTCGCGAAGTCGAAGTAGTTGGGGTTCGGACCGGTCCAGGAGTTCTCGAGCTGCCGGCTGGCGAAGGTGAGGATGATCGCGGTCGTGAGAACCCGGCTCAGGAGGAAGATCGTGATGACCTTGACCCACCACGGAGTCAATCGATAACGGACCTTGAGCCAGGTCAGGCGGCTGGGGGGCCGCGCCTGGGCTACGCGGTCGTCAGCCACGCCCGCAGCCCGCGCTCGACCTCCGAGATCTCGGCGGTGACGACGCGCTCGTCGTCGGCGTGCGCGAGATTCGGATCTCCGGGACCGTAGTTGACCGCGGGGATCCCGAGCGCCGAGAAGCGGGCGACGTCCGTCCAGCCGTACTTGGGTCCCGCCTCGCCGCCCACCGCGGCCAGGAACGCCCGGGCGACGGGCGCATCGAGGCCGGGCCGCGCGCCCTCGGCGAGGTCGGTGACCACCACGTCGTAGCCCGGGAAGACCGCGGTGACGTGGGCCGTGGCATCCTCGGCGGTGCGGCTGGGCGCGAAGCGGAAGTTGACCACGAGCGTCGCGGCATCCGGGATGACGTTGCCGGCGACCCCGCCCGAGATGCCGACCGCATTGAGTCCCTCCCGGTAGACGAGCCCCTCGACCTCGGTGTGGGCGGGCTCGTACGCGGCCAGCGCCGCGAGCGCGGGCGCGAGGTCGTGGATCGCATTGCTGCCCATCCAGGAGCGTGCCGAATGCGCGCGGGTGCCCTTCGTGCGCACCTCGGCGCGCAGCGTGCCGTTGCAGCCGCCCTCGACCGTCGCGCTCGTGGGTTCGCACAGGATCGCGAAGTCCGCGGCCAGCAGCTCCGGCTGCTCGCGGGCGACCCGGCCGAGCCCGTTGAGGTCGGAGTCGACCTCCTCGTTGTCGTACCAGACCCACGTGACATCCACGACGGGCTCGGTGACGTCGACGGCGAGGCGCAGCTGCACCGCGGCACCGCCCTTCATGTCGACCGTGCCGCGACCCCACATCGTCTCGATGCCGTCCACGAGTTCGGTGCGGGTCGGCAGGTTGTCGTTGATCGGCACGGTGTCGAGGTGCCCGGCGATCACGACGCGGCTCGGCCGCCCGAGGTCGGTGCGCGCGATGATCGCGTTGCCGTTGCGGATCACGGTGAGGTGGTCGAGACCAGCGAGCGCCGCGGCGACCGCATCGGTGACCGCGAGCTCGTCGCCCGAGACGGATTCGATGTCGCACAACTGCCGGGTGAGGCCGATCGCGTCGTCGCCGAGGTCGAGCACGGGCAGGGTCGGATCGATCACGGGCACCAAGCCAGTGTAGGCAGTCGCCCCTCGTTAGGCTGAGGGCATGACACCGCGTGCGGCCTGGGGTTACGGACTCGCGACCGTGGCCGGCAACGGCACGGTGCTCGACACCTGGTTCCCCGCTCCCAGAGTCGGCGAACGCCCGGCGAGCGCTGACCCGTACATCGCCCCGGCCGACATCGAGCCGCTCACCGGCCCCGATGAGCGCCGCAACGTGTCGGTCGAGTTCCAGACCGTCGAGATCGACCTGGATGCCGCACCCGCCAGCACCCCGGACGCCTACCTCCGTCTGCACCTGCTGAGCCACCTGCTCGCCGCCCCGAACTCGCTCAACCTCGACGGGATCTTCGCCCACCTCCCGATCGTGGTGTGGACGACGGCCGGTCCGGTGCACCCCGACGACTTCGACCGCCTGCGCTTCAGCCTGAGCCGGGCCGGCATCTCCCCGCTCGGCATCGACAAGTTCCCGCGCATGCTCGACTACGTCACGCCGTCGCGCGTGCGGATCGCGGATGCCTCGCGGGTGCGCCTCGGCGCCCACCTCGCCCCCGGCACCACCGTGATGCACGAGGGCTTCGTCAACTTCAACGCCGGCACCCTCGGTGCGGTCATGGTCGAGGGACGGATCTCGCAGGGGGTCGTGGTCGGCGACGGCGCGGACATCGGCGGCGGCGCATCCATCATGGGCACCCTGTCCGGCGGCGGCACCGAGCGGGTCGCGATCGGCGAACGCGCCCTCCTCGGCGCGAACGCCGGCATCGGCATCTCGATCGGTGACGACACCGTCGTGGAGGCGGGCCTCTACGTCACCGCGGGCACGAAGGTGCTCGTCACCGTGGACGGCGTCGAGCGCTCGGTGAAGGCCGTCGAGCTCTCCGGACAGCCCGGACTGCTGTTCCGCCGCAACTCGCTCACCGGGGCGGTTGAAGCGCTGCCCCGCACGGGACAGGGCATCCAGCTGAACGACGCGCTGCACCAGTAGGCGTCGCGCGCACGGCTAGCGCTGCGGCCACTCCCGCGCGGGCGCACCCACGTAGAGCTGCTGCGGGCGCCCGAGCTTGGTGCGCGGGTCCTCGTTCATCTCGCGCCAGTTCGCGATCCAGCCGGGCAGTCGCCCGATCGCGAACAGCACGGTGAACATGCGGGTGGGGAATCCCATCGCCTTGTAGATCACGCCGGTGTAGAAGTCGACGTTCGGGTAGAGCTTGCGCTCGATGAAGTAGTCGTCCGCGAGGGCGACCGCCTCGAGCTCCTTGGCGATGTCGAGCAGCGGATCCTTCACGCCGAGCGCCTCGAGCACCTCGTCGGCGCTCTCCTTGACGAGCATCGCGCGCGGGTCGAAGTTCTTGTACACCCGGTGGCCGAAGCCCATGAGGCGGATGCCGTCCTCCTTGTCCTTCACCCGCTCGACGAACTTCTGCACGCTCTCGCCCGAGTCCCGGATCTGGCCGAGCATCGTGAGCACGGCCTCGTTCGCGCCGCCGTGGAGCGGTCCGTACAGCGCGTTGATGCCGGCCGAGATCGACGCGAAGATGTTCGCCTCGGTGGAGCCGACGAGGCGCACCGTCGAGGTCGAGGCATTCTGCTCGTGGTCCTCGTGCAGGATCAGCAGGCGGTCGAGCGCCTTGGAGAGCACCGGGTTCACCTCGTAGGGCTCGGCCATCGTGCCGAAGTTCAGCTTGAGGAAGTTGTCGACGAAGCTCAGGGAGTTGTCGGGGTAGAGGAACGCCTGGCCCGAGGGCCTTCTTGTGGGCGTAGGCCGCGATCACCGGAAGCTTGGCGAGCAGGCGGATCGTGGAGATCTCCACCTGCTTCGGATCGTGCACGTTGAGCGAGTCCTCGTAGTACGTCGACAGTGCCGAGACCGCGCTCGAGAGCACCGACATCGGGTGCGCGCTGTGCGGAAGCGCATCGAAGAAGCGGCGGAGGTCCTCGTGCAGGAGCGTGTGGCGACGGATCTTCTCGTCGAACTCCGCCAGTTCGTCCGCGGTCGGGAGCTCGCCGTAGATGAGCAGCCAGGCGGCTTCGAGGTAGGTGGAGTTCTTCGCGACATCCTCGATCGCATACCCGCGGTAGCGCAGGATGCCCCGGTCGCCGTCGATGTAGGTGATCGCGCTGCGCGTCGAGGCCGTGTTCACGAAGCCCTGGTCGAGCGTGGTGAAGCCGGTCTGCCGGGTGAACGTCGAGATGTCGACGCTGTCGTGGCCGTCCGTGCCGCGGACGATCGGGAATTCAGCCGTTCCGCCCGGGAAGGTCAGCGATACATTCTCGGCCGGCACGGTCTCGGCGTTCTCGGCGGCGTCGGTCACGTTTTACAGCTTATCCGGCGCGCAGAACCATCCACGAACTCGCCAACAGTCTTGCCCGGCGGTTGGAGGTGAGCTACAGGAGTTCCAGCCGTGCCACCGCGTCGGCGATGTCCGCATCGCTCGCGGTGAGGGCGATCCGCACGTGGATGGCCGGGTCATCCCCGTAGAAATCGCCGGGAGCGACGATGATGCCGAGCTCGGCGAGTTCCGCCACGGTGTCCCACGACGGCTGCCCCTTCGTCGCCCACAGGTAGAGGCCCGCCTCGCTGTCGTCGATGCGGAAGCCCGCCCGCTGGAGCGACGGGACGAGTCGCGAGCGCCGCGCACGGTACCGCTCGCGCTGCTCGCGCACGTGCACGTCATCCCCGAGCGCGGCGATCATCGCGGCCTGCACGGGCGCCGGCGGGATGAGCCCGAGGTGCTTGCGCACGGCGAGGACCTCGCCGATCAGGTTGCTGCAGCCCGCCACGAGTCCCGCGCGGTAGCCCGCGAGGTTCGACTGCTTGCTGAGCGAGTACACCGCGAGCACGTGGTCGCGCTGGCCGGCGATCACGCGCGGATCCAGGATCGAGGGCGACGGGTCGGGCGAGGTCCAGGTGAGCTCGGCGTAGCACTCGTCGCTGACCACGACCGCGTCGAGCTCGCGCGCGCGCGCGACCGCGGCGCGCAGCTGCTCGACCGACAGGACTCGGCCGTCGGGGTTGCCCGGCGAGTTGAGCCAGGCCAGGGCGGTGTTCTGCGGCCACTGCGCAGGATCGTCGGTCGCGACGACCGTCGCCCCCACCATGGCCGCACCGATCGCGTAGGTCGGGTACGCGACGGTCGGAATCACGACGGTGTCCCCGGCGCGCACGCCCAGCAGCAGGGGCAGCAGGCCGACGAGCTCCTTGGACCCGATCGTGGGCATGACGTTCGCGACCGAGAGGTCGTCGACGCCGCGGCGGCGGGCGAACCATTCGACGATCGCCTCGCGCAGCGCGGGCGAGCCGGCGGTCTCCGGGTAGGCGTGGGCATCGGTGGCCGCCGTCAGCGCATCGCGGATCACCGACGGGGTCGGGTCGACCGGCGATCCGACCGAGAGGTCGACGAAGCCGTCGGGATGCGACTTCGCGCGCTCCGCGAACGGCACGAGCGCATCCCAGGGGAACGCAGGGAGTTCGAGCGGCCGCCGGGCCATGCCGGACAGCTCAGTCCTCGCCGGCGCCGACCGGCAGCGCCTCGATCAGCGGGTGATCCTTGTGGATGACGCCGACCTTCGCCGCGCCACCCGGCGATCCGACCTCGTCGAAGAACTCGACGTTCGCCTTGTAGTAGTCCGCCCACTTGCCGGGCAGGTCGTCCTCGTAGTAGATCGCCTCGACCGGGCAGACCGGTTCGCACGCGCCGCAGTCGACGCACTCGTCGGGGTGGATGTAGAGCATCCGGTCACCCTCGTAGATGCAGTCGACGGGGCACTCGTCGATGCAGGCGCGATCCTTGAGATCGACGCAGGGTTGGGCGATGACGTACGTCACGGCTGTTCTCGACCTTCCTCTGGGACCGGAGCAATCCTACCCGCGCGACGGGGGCGGTTCGGCGGCCACGCCAGCACGACGATCGCGATGAACACCGGCGCGAAGATCCAGACGTAGCCGAGTGGATTGCCGGGCACGAGCAGCGAGCCTCCCGCGGTCTGGATCGACAGGGCGATGACCGCGCCGACGAGCCCGATCGCGGCGAACAGGGGCACGATCCGCGTGCCGAACACGAGCCGCAGGCCCACGAGTAGCGCGGCGGCGATGACGATGCCGGCGATGATGCCCCACGGCACGGGCACTCCCCCGACGTCCACGGTCGCCTGGTGCGCGACCGTGAGGAGGGCACCGCCGAACGCCCCGAGGAGGAAGGCGACGACGCAGCTGCCGATCCGGCTGCCGAGGCCGAAGTCCGAGAACGACGGCGGCGCTTCGCGCATCCGGGCGAACGCCTCGACGGTGGCGATGGGCCGGGAGGCGCCGTCTCCGAGGGTGAATCCGCCGTCATCCGAGACGGTGAGCTGGGTGCGGTGGGCTGCCATGGCGGCGCGCTTGCGGGCGAGGACTGGCGTGACATCCACGCGCATCGAGCCGGGTGCCGGGCGATCGCCCTGGATGGCGAAGAAGGGCACCTCGAGCACGTCGGCCGCCGTGCGCGCGGCCTCGTGCGCGCGGATGTGGTCCGGATGCCCGTAGCCGCCCCGCGCGTCGTAGCTCACGACCACGTCCGGGCCGACGGCCGCGATGACGGCCGCGATGTCGGCCGCCACCTCGCCGGGGTCGGCGGCCGTGAGGGACCCCTCGGGCGGCGCACCGGCAGCCTGGGCGCCGTTCGGGCCCCACGACATCCCGGAGTCCTCGTAGCGACGTGGCTCGCGTCCGGCCCAGCGGGCGTTCGCCTCGCCGAGCCAGCGGTGGTCGGTGACACCGAGTTCGGCGAGCGCGGCGGCGAGTTCGTGAGCGCGCTCGTCCGCGAGTGCCGGCGTGCCCTCGAGCGGCCTGAGGTCGGCCGCGACGACCCCGCCGCGCTCGCCGCGCGTGCACGTGATGACCGTGACGGCGGCACCCTGATCGACGAGCGTCGCGATGGTGCCACCGGTGGAGATCGACTCGTCGTCGGGGTGGGCGTGCACGAACAGCACCCGTTCCATGGCAGCCCCTCACGATCGACTCCGGCAAGAATACGTGCTCGGTTTGGACATCCGGCGCACGGCCCGACTACGCTGGGTGAGTTAGGTAAGGCTTACCAATCCCGAGGACCCATGCTCGCCAACCTGCTGATCGGACTCCGCGAGGGTCTCGAGGCATCGCTCGTGATCGGCATCGTCGTCGCCTACCTCACCAAGACCGGTCGCCGCCACGTGCTCAAGTACGTCGCCCTCGGCGTCACCCTTGCGGTGCTCCTGTCGCTCGGCACCGGCGCCATCCTGACCTTCGGTGCCTACGGCCTGAGCTTCGAGGCGCAGGAGATCATCGGCGGCTCGCTCTCGATCGTCGCGGTCGGCTTCATCACCTGGATGATCTTCTGGATGCTGCGCACCGCCCACACGCTGAGCACCGACCTGCGCGCCGGCATCGACAAGGCGCTCGACCGCAGCGCGTGGGGACTCGTGCTGCTCGCGTTCATCACGGTCGCGCGCGAGGGGATCGAGACCGCGCTGTTCATCTGGTCCGCCGCTCGCGCCTCCGGGGCCGCGCCGCTCTCGGTGCTCGGAGCGATCGCGGGCATCCTCATCGCCGCCGGTCTCGGCTACCTGATCTACCGCGGGATGATCCGCATCAACCTCTCCCGCTTCTTCACCTGGACCGGCGGCCTGCTCATCATCGTCGCCGGCGGGGTGCTCGCGTACGCGTTCCACGACCTGCAGGAAGCCAGGGTGCTGCCCGGTCCGTTCGCTCCCGCACCGGAGTGGGCCGGCCCGCTCTCCGGGCTGTGGGGCGAGTCGGCGTGGGCGTTCCGCATCGGCCACATCATCCCGCCGGACAGCGCGATCGCCTCGATCCTCAAGGGCACGATCGGCTTCAGCCCCGAGATGACGTGGCTCGAGATCGCCGCGTGGGCGATCTACGTCGCGATCGTGCTCACCCTGTTCATCCGCATCGTGCGGGCGCAGCGCCGCGCCCGGCTCGCGGCATCCACCGTCCCTTCCGTTCCGACCACACCCGCATCACACGAGGAGATCGATGAAGCACCGCACGACGACACCACTCATGCTGACGACGGCGGCCGCGAGCCTGCTGCTGCTGGCCGGCTGCGTTCCGAACGCGCCGGCTGACGGCGCGGCCGGCTCCACCGTCATCGCGGTCGAGAGCACCGCGGACGCGTGCAACGTCGAGACCGACACCGCCGCGAGCGGCAACGTGACCTTCTCGGTGAGCAACGCGGGCGACCGCGTGACCGAGTTCTACCTGCTGCGTGACGACGAGCTGAGCATCGTCGCCGAGGTGGAGAACATCGCACCCGGAGCCTCGCGCGACCTCACCGTCGTCGCCCAGCCCGGCACGTACTACACGGTCTGCAAGCCCGGCATGATCGGCGAGGGCCTCGGCCAGACCGCGTTCACGGTCACCGGCGACGCGATCGAGCTCGAACGAGGACGAGGCAGCCGCCTTCGACGAGGCGGTCGCGAGCTACACCGCGTACGTCAAGACCCAGGCCGCCGAGCTCGTGCCGAACACCCAGGAGTTCGTCGACGCGTACAAGGCCGGCGACTTCGAGACCGCGAAGGCCCTGTTCCCGATCGTGCGCATCAACTACGAGCGCATCGAGCCGACCGCCGGCAACTTCGGCGACCTCGACCCCGCGATCGACTACCGCAAGCCGGGCGCCGAGGCCGAGGGACTCGAGTTCACCGGGTTCCACCGCATCGAGATGGACCTGTGGCTGGATGCCGCGATCGCCAACTACCCCGGAGAGACCATCGTCGCCCTCGACGAAGCCGGCCGCGCCGAGCTCGGCGACAAGCTCGTCGCCGATGTCACCTCGCTGTACGACCAGGTGCACGCCGAGGACTTCGCGCTCACGGTCGCGGACATCACCAACGGTGCGATCGGCCTGCTGGACGAGGTCGCCGCGCCCGACGGCAAGCTGCCCGGCGAGGAGAACGAGTTCTCGCACACCGACCTCTACGACTTCTACGCGAACGTCGAGGGCGCGGAGGTGGCCTACCAGACGGTCCGCGACATCGCGCTGTCCAAGGGTGCGGACGGCGAGGCGCTCGTCGCCGAGCTCGACACCCAGTTCGCGGCGATGAAGGACCTGCTCTCCACCTACGGCGACTACGACGCGGGCTTCGTGTTCTACGACACCGTCACGCAGGACGAGCGCAACGAGCTCGGGGCGCAGCTCAACGCGCTCAGCGAGCCGCTCTCGACCCTCACCTTCACGGTGCTCGGCGTCGAGCAGGCCGAGTAGCCTCTCCCAGTGACCGAAACCGACGAGCCGGAAGCCTCCCCGGATCCCGACCCACCACGCGGTGTGTCGCGGCGGGGGCTGCTCGGGCTCGTCGGCGCCGGCGCGGCCGGCCTCGCGGTCGGGGCGGGAGGGGCAGGAGCGATCGCGCTGGCGAGCGCTGCGTCATCCTCGGGCCCTGCGGCGTCGTATCCGTTCTTCGGGCGGCACCAGGGCGGGATCACCACGCCGGTGCAGGATCGCCTGCACTTCGCCTCGTACGACCTCACGCGCGCCGCGAACCGGGACGGGCTGATCCAGCTGCTCAAGGACTGGAGCGCCGCGGCGGCCCGACTCACGCAGGGCCTCGACGTGAGCGAACGCGGCGCCGTGAACGGTCCGCCGCTGCTGCCGCCGGACGACACCGGCGAGGCGCAGGGGCTGCCGGCGAACGGCCTCACGATCACGATCGGGCTCGGCCCGTCGCTGTTCGACGACCGGTTCGGCCTCGCCGGGCTGCGGCCGGGCGACCTCGAGGAGCTGCCGCTGTTCGCGTTCGACCTGCTCGATCCGGAACTGTCCGGCGGCGACCTGTGCATCCAGGCCTGCGCGAACGACCCGCAGGTGGCGGTGCACGCGATCCGCAACCTGAGCCGCATCGCCTTCGGCACCGCGCGCATCCGCTGGAGCCAGCTCGGATTCGGCCGCACGTCGTCGACCTCGTCGTCGCAGGCCACGCACCGCAACCTGTTCGGCTACAAGGACGGCACGGCGAACATCAAGTCGGAGCAGTCCTCCGATGTGGACGAGTTCGTCTGGGTGGGCGACGACGAGCGCCAGGGCTGGATGCGCGGCGGCAGTTACCTCGTCACCCGCCGCATCCTCATGACGATCGAGAGCTGGGACCGGGTCAAGCTCGAGGAGCAGGACCAGATCATCGGGCGCACGAAGGGCGAGGGCGCCCCGCTCTCTGCCCCTCCGAGCAGCGGCGGCAGCGAGTTCACCGAGCCCGACTTCGACCTCATGCGCACCGACGGTACCCCGGCGATCCCCGCCGACGCGCACGTTCGGCTCGCCCACCGCGCGACGACCGGCACGCGGATGCTGCGCCGCGGCTACAACTTCGTCGACGGCAGCAACGACCTCGGCCAGCTCAACGCCGGCCTGTTCTTCATGAGCTACCAGCGATCGCCGCAGCAGTTCATCGACGTGCAGTCCAAGCTCGCGGATGACCCGATGAACGAGTACATCCGGCACGTGGGCTCCGCGCTGTTCGCGGTGCCGCCCGGGGCGTCATCCAATGGCTGGGTCGGCGAGACGCTGTTCTAGTCCGAGCGCGTCAGCTCAGCGCCGAGGTCACCGTGTAGTTCGCGACGGTGCCCACGACGTCCTGCGTGGTGACCGCGACGAGCACGCTCCAGGTTCCGTTGTTGAACAGCCCCGTGATGGTGTTGTTCTGCTCCTTCATGTCGTAGCCCTCCTGCGGCGCGAACCCCGCGTCGGTGAGCTCGGTCTTGATCGACTCGAACACGCTCGTGTCGGCGACCTTCACCGTGACGTTGTAGACCGTCTCGCCGTTCTTGGCGATGGATGACCCGTTCAGGATGTCCCCGTCGACGACCGGCACCTCGGCCGGGAACCCCTCGGGGATGCTCGTGCCGCCGATCGTGACGTCACCACCGGTGACGCCCTCCACGACGCTCTCGACGACCGAGCAGCCGGAGAGCACGGGCGCGATGACGAGCGCGGACAGGATGGCGAGCGTGGCCGCGATGCGGCGGGAGCGGGGATTCGTGGTCATGGTCAGCCCTTCTTCGTGATGGTGTAGCTCATGGTCCAGCCGGATTCCGGGGCATCCGTCACGGCGATCTGCACCTGGAGCTCGGCGTTCTCGTAGATGCCCACGCTGCCGTGATCGGTCACCGCTTCACTGATGACGCTATAGCCGGCGGCCTGCAAGGCGGCCGAGGATGTCGCGAACCCGGCCTGCGGGTCGGCGACGTCGATGAGCGCGAGCCAGCCCGACCCACCCATGCTCACGCCCTGCACGATGTCGCCCTCGGGCACCACGACCTCCGCGGGCCAGTCCGACGGCAGCTGTCCCGACACGTCGATGCCGTCGGTGCCACCGCCGTCGTCCGGGGCCGTCCCGTCGTCCGGGGTCGAGCCGTCGTCCGAGCCTCCGCTGCCGCTCGTGCCGCCGCTGCCACCCTGGCCACCGCTGCCGCCCTGCCCGCTCGTGCCGCCCACCGGATCCGGCAGCGAGCAGCCGGTCAGTGCGAGGGTCGCCCCGAGCACGATCGCGACGACCGGCGCCAGCACGGCGCGGCCGAGTCGGGTCACTTGATCACCACGAGGTACGTGATCGACGGTCCGTAGTCCGGCTGGTCGGCGCCGGTGACCTGCACGGTGAACTCGTCGCTCTGGTACTGCGCGAATGATCCATCGTCGCCGGACTGGTTGTAGTCCTCGACGAATCCGGCTCCCGTGAGCTGCGCCGTGGCGTCGGCGAACGCGGCATCGATGTCGTCGGCGAGGATGATCACCGACCACCCGGTGCCGACGTCGATGCCCGCGGCGACCTCGCCGTCGATCAGCGGAACGCTCGCCGGGAAGGTCGCGGGGAGCTCCGCCGGGATGCCGGTGTCGCCGCCTCCGCCGCCGTCCGAGCTCGGCGGCGGCTCATTCACCGTGCCGGGATCGTCGCTGCCGCTCGGGCTCGTGCAGCCGGCGACGAGCAGCACGGCTGCGGCCAGGATCGTGAGGGGAATCGTGGCGCGAACGCCGGACCGAATGCGGGTGGGCATCATGAGTGACCTCCTGCGCCCAGCCTATTCGGTCAGGCGTCCTGCTTCTTGAGGCGCGAGGCCATGCGGGCGCGGGCGTTCGCGTCGAGTTCGACCTTGCGGATGCGCACGACCTCCGGAGTCACCTCGACGCACTCGTCCTCGCGGGCGAACTCGAGGCACTCCTCGAGGGTGAGCTTGCGGGACGGCGTCATCCGCTCGAACACGTCGGAGGTCGACTGCCGCATGTTGGTGAGCTGCTTCTCCTTCGTGATGTTCACGTCCATGTCGTCGGCGCGCGAGTTCTCGCCGACCACCATGCCCTCGTAGACCTCCTGCGTCGGCTCGACGAAGAACGACATGCGCTCCTGCAGGGCCGTCATCGCGAACGGCGTCGCGACACCGGAACGATCCGCGACGATCGAACCATTGACGCGGGTCGTGATCGTGCCCGCCCACGGCTCGTAGCCGTGCGAGATCGCGTTCGCGATGCCCGTACCGCGGGTGACGGTGAGGAACTCGGTGCGGAACCCGATGAGTCCGCGCGAGGGAACGATGAACTCCATGCGCACCCAGCCGGTGCCGTGGTTGACCATCGAGTCCATCCGGCCCTTGCGGGAGGCGAGCAGCTGCGTGATCGCGCCGAGGTGCTCCTCCGGAGCGTCGATCGTGAGGTGCTCGAACGGCTCGTTGAGCTTGCCGTCGACCATCTTCGTGACCACCTGCGGCTTGCCGACGGTGAGCTCGTAGCCCTCGCGGCGCATCTGCTCGACCAGGATCGCGAGCGCGAGCTCGCCGCGGCCCTGCACCTCCCACGCCGCTGGGTTGCCGATGTCGACGAGCTTGATCGACACGTTGCCGACGAGTTCGCGGTCGAGGCGATCCTTGACCATGCGAGCGGTGAGCTTGTGGCCCTTCACCTTGCCGATGAGCGGGCTGGTGTTCGTGCCGATGGTCATCGAGATGGCCGGGTCATCCACCGTGATCGACGGCAGCGGACGCACGTCGTCGGGGTCGGCGAGGGTGTCGCCGATCATGATGTCCTCGAAGCCCGCGACCGCGACGATGTCGCCGGCCTGCGCGGACTCGGTCGGGAAGCGGTCGAGCGCCTTCGTGACGAGCAGCTCGGTGACGCGCACGTTGTGCACGCTGCCGTCGTTCTGCACCCAGGCGACCGTCTGGCCCTTCTTGATGGTGCCGTTGAAGATGCGCAGCAGCGCGAGGCGACCGAGGAACGGCGACGCGTCGAGGTTGGTGACGTGCGCCTGCAGCGGGTGCTCGTCGTCGTAGGTGGGCGCAGGGATGTGCGCGAGGATCGCCTCGAACAGCGGCTCGAGGTCGTCGTTGTCGGGCAGGGTGCCGTTCTCGGGCTTGTTCGCACTCGCGGCGCCGTTGCGGCCGGAGGCGTAGACGACCGGAACGTCGAGGATCGCGTCGAGGTCGAGGTCGGGCATGTCGTCGTGCAGGTCGCTCGCGAGCGCGAGCAGCAGGTCCTGGCTCTCGTGCACGACCTCGTCGATGCGGGCGTCCGGGCGGTCGGTCTTGTTGACCAGCAGGATGACCGGCAGCTCGGCCTCGAGCGCCTTCCGCAGCACGAACCGGGTCTGCGGCAGCGGACCCTCACTGGCATCCACGAGCAGGACGACGCCGTCGACCATGGACAGTCCGCGCTCGACCTCGCCGCCGAAGTCCGCGTGGCCCGGGGTGTCGATGACGTTGATGGTCACCGGGCCGTCGGTCGCGTGCTTGCCCTTGTACGAGATCGCCGTGTTCTTGGCGAGGATCGTGATGCCCTTCTCGCGCTCGAGGTCGTTCGAGTCCATCGCACGCTCCTCGAGGTGGGCGTGCTCTGCGAACGAGTTCGTCTGGCGGAGCATGGCGTCGACGAGGGTCGTCTTGCCGTGGTCGACGTGAGCGACGATCGCCACATTTCGGAGGTCCGTGCGTGTGGCGATGGCCATTGCTGTTATTCCTTGGCTGCTGCGCGCTCCTGCCGCCGCTCGCGCTGCGCAATGGGATCAGGCAGCGGCACGGCAGCGATGAGTCGCTGGGTGTAGGGGTCCTTCGGATGACGCAGGATCTCTTCCTTGGTGCCCTGCTCCACAATTCTACCCCGGTGCATCACCGCGATCCGATGCGCGAGCAGATCGACGACCGCGAGGTCGTGGCTCACGAACAGGCACGCGAACTGCAGGCGCTCCTGGAGCTCCTGGAGCAGGTCGAGGAATCGGGCCTGCACCGACACGTCGAGCGCGCTGGTCGGCTCATCCGCCACGAGCAGTTCGGGGGTGAGCGCGAGCGCCCGCGCGATGCCCACGCGCTGGCGCTGACCGCCGGAGAGCTCGTGCGGGTAGCGGTTGCGGTAGCTCGTCGGCAGCTCGACCGAGGTCAGGAGCTCCTGCACGCGCTTGTCGAGCTCCTTGCCGCGGATGCCCTCGGCCAGCAGCAGCGGCTCCCCGATCGACTGGCCGATCGGCATGCGCGGGTTCAGCGACGATCCCGGGTCCTGGAACACGATGCCGGTCTTGCGGCGCAGCGGCTTCAGGTCGCGGTTGTCGGCGTCCGAGATGTCGTAGCCGACGACCGTGAGGGTGCCCTCCTTGATCGGCAGCAGGCCGACCGAGGCGCGACCGAGCGTGGTCTTGCCCGATCCGGACTCCCCCACGAGTCCGAGGATCTCGCCGGGGTAGATCTCGAGGTTGATGTCCTCTGCGGCGCGGAACGCGGGCACGCGCCCGCGCTTCGGGTACTCGATCGCGACGTTCTCGAACTTGAGCACCGGCTCGACCTTCGAGCCCTTGCGCTGCGCGGCCTCGAGCGTCTCGTTGACGTTCTCGAGCCCGGTGCCGAGGTGCGGCACCGCGGCGAGCAGCGACTTCGTGTACGGGTGCTCCGGGTGCTCGAAGACCTGCACGACGTCGCCGGTCTCGACCGCGTAGCCGTCCTTCATCACCATGATCTTGTCGGCCAGGTCGGCGACGACGCCCATGTCGTGCGTGATGAGGATGATCGCGGAGTCGAGTCGCTTGTGCAGGCTGCGCAGCAGCTCGAGGATCTCGGCCTGGACCGTGACATCCAGTGCCGTCGTCGGCTCGTCCGCGATGAGCAGCACGGGGTCGCACGAGATCGACTGGGCGATCATCGCGCGCTGGCGCTGTCCGCCGGAGAGCTGGTGCGGGTACTTGTTGAACGCGGTCGGCGGGTCGGGCATCTCGACCTGGGTGAGCAGCTCGATCGCGCGCTCCCGGGCCTGGTCCGGGTTCATGTCGAAGTGCGAGCGCAGCGCCTCCATGATCTGGAAGCCGATCGTGTAGACCGGGTTCAGGGCCGTCATCGGCTCCTGGAAGATCACCGCGATCTGGTTGCCGCGCACCTGGCGCAGGTCGCGCTCCGGGATGCCGCGGAGCTCGCGCCCGAGCAGCTTGATCGATCCCGTCACCTTCGCATTCGCGGGCAGCAGCCCGAGCAGCGCCATGGAGCTCGAGCTCTTGCCGGAGCCCGACTCGCCCACGATCGCGAGCACCTCGCCGCGCTTGACGTCGTAGTTGAGGTCGATCGCGGCCGGGTAGAAGGTGCCGTCGACCCAGAAGTCGACGCCGAGGTCCTTGACCTCGAGCACGACCTCGCTGGTGTTGGGCTTGGCGTTCTGCCCCTGGCGGCCGGTGGTCGGGGTGGTCGTACTCGTGGTCATCGGATGCCGTTCATGGTCGTGTCTGCGAAGCTGGTCGGATGAGATTCGCCCCGACGACCTTCCGCCCGCTGTTCGGCCGCATCCTCGCGGTCGTCGTCGGTGTGGTCGTGGTGCTCGGTCTCGCCGGGTTCGTGGTGGCCGGAGATCTCGCGTCGCTCGCGCGCTTCGCGTGGGGTCCGCTGCTCGTCGGCGTCACGGCGTTCGCGGCGTTCTGGTTCCCGAGCATCGCGGTCGCGGAGCACGAGGTCACGGTGCGCAACGTCTTCAGCACCATGCACGTGCCGTGGCCGGCGATCCAGCGGGTCGATACCAAGTGGGCGCTGACGCTCTACCTGCCCGGAGGCCGGAAGGTCGCGGCGTGGGCCAGCCCAGCCCCGAACCGCTACGCGGCGCAGGTCGGGGCCAGCAAGGACACGAAGCTCGCCGCGCAGGGCCAGGGTGGAGCGATCCGCCCCGGCGACCTGCTCGAGACGCCGAGTGGCGCCGTGGCCTTCGTGATCCGCTCCCACTGGGAGGACCTGCGCGCCGACGGCAAGCTCGACGCGGGGGTCGAGCCGGTCTCCGTGCGCCGCGACTGGCACTGGCCGACGATCATCGTCATGTCGGCGCTGGCCGTCGCGACGGTGCTCGGTTTCGTGCTCTAGGACGCGCATCACAGGTCGTCACCCGAGGCCTCGACGCTCTGCAGCGCCTTCGGGTCCCTGGCGACCTTCGACTTCGCGAACGCGCGATCACTCGGCATGCGGCGCTGGCGCGGGTCGAACGCATCCCGCAGTCCGTCGCCGATGAAGTTGATGCACAGCGCGATCGCGATGATGAAGACACCCGGCCACCAGAACAGCCACGGACGAGTGGCGAACGCGGACTGGTTCTCGCTGATGATCTTGCCGAGCGAGGTGTCCGGAGCCTGCACGCCGTAGCCGAGGAAGCTCAGCGCGGTCTCGATCAGGATCGCGGCGGCCATGAGCAGCGTCGCGTTGACGATGATCACGCCGACCGCATTGGGCAGGATGTGGCGGAACATGATCCGCCCGTCGCTGGCCCCTGCGACCCGGGCCGCGTCCACGAACTCGCGCTCGCGCAGGCTCAGGAACTCGCCGCGCACGAGCCGCGACATCCCGGTCCAGAACACGAGGCCCAGGATCAGGCCGAGCACGCCGGCGCCCTGGATGCCGTAGGTGCGACCGAGCACCGCGCCGATCACGATCACCGGGATGGTGATCACGATGTCGGTGAAGCGCATGAGGATCGAGTCGACCCAGCCCCGGTAGAACCCGGTGACGGCGCCGACGATCGTGCCGATCGTGGTCGCGATCGAGCCGACGATCACCATGATCTGCAGTGACTGCTGCGTGCCGCGCATCACGAGGGCGAAGATGTCGCGACCGACCTCGTCCTGGCCGAACGGGTGCTCACCGATCACGAACGGCACGATCGACAGCGTCGGCCGACCACCGTTGATGATCGGCGAGATGGTGTTCCAGCTCCAGATCCACCAGCCGCCCGACTTGAAGTCGCCGAACTGCACGCCCACCGAGGTGAACGCCGCCACGATGATGATCGCGAGCACGATCATCGAGACGAGCGCACCGCGGTGGCGGAAGAACCGCTTGCGAACGATCTGGCCCTGGCTGAGCCCCTCGATCTCCTTGAGCTCGAGGTTGGACTCCTGGTCCGTGACGCCCGGCGCGCTGTGGCCGGGCTCAGTGGGAATCATCGTCGTCATCAGGACACCCTGATCCTCGGGTCGAGACCGGCGTACGCGAGGTCGGCGATCAGGTTGAACAGGATGGCGAGACCGCCGGTGACCAGGAAGAACGCCATCACGGGGTTCGGGTCGACGTTGTCGAGGCCCTTCTGGAACAACTGCCCCATGCCGGTCCAGCCGAACACGCGCTCAGTGATCACCGCGCCGCCGATGAGGCCGCCGATGTCGAACGCGACGATCGTGGCGATCGGGATGAGCGCGTTCCGGAACGCGTGCCGCACGATCACCGTGCGCTCGGTGAGGCCCTTCGCCCGCGCGGTGCGGATGTAGTCCTGGTTCATCACCTCGAGCAGGCTCGCGCGGGAGTACCGCGTGTAGGTGGCGAACGAGATCAGGATGAGCGCGACGGTGGGCAGCAGCAGGTGGGTGAAGAAGTCCACGCCGTGGATCCACAGCGAGCCCTCGAGGCCCGGCGTCGCCGATCCGATCGTCGCGATCGGCCGGTTCTTGATGCGGCCCGAGTTGGCGTACTGCGACCAGACCGACATGAACCGGTTGAGCGACAGGATCGCCCACACGAAGAATGCCGTGATCGCCGCGGTGCGCGCGATCGGCCGCCGGTCGTTGCCGCCGGCGAACCAGCCCACTCCGAATCCGATCGCGACCAGCAGCACGCCGCTCAGCAGCCAGATCCACCAGGTGAAGCCGATCGTGTACGACATGAACGGGTATGAGATCGCCATGCCGAACGCCGCGATCGCGAGCGACGAGTAGAGCGCACGCCGCTTCTTGAAGCCCGTGGAGATGAGCGTCACGAGGATGGCGGCGCCGAACATCGTGACCGCCATGCCGAAGTAGCCCAGCTCCGGGGTCTTGAACCAGTTGGTGAGCTCCATCCAGGTGAGCACCGCTCCCGCGGCAACCGCCGCGATCGCGAACGTCACCCAGCGTTGGGCGCCGCGTCTCGGGATGATCGACATCCAGATCAGGCCGGAGATGATGGCGAGCGCGAGGATCACGAACCACGGGATGTGCGGGTCCTCGAGGAAGTCGTTGAACCCGATCGCGAGGAACTGCTTGAGCAGCACCGCGACCCAGAAGATCGGCAGCGAGAAGAACAGGAACGACAGGAAGGTGACGCCGTAGTCGTAGCCGCTGTACTGGCGGAGGGCGGTCGTGATGCCGATCACGAGACCGAGGAGCACTGCGGTGATGTTCGACACGGTCACGAGCTGGATCGTCGATGATGCAGCTTGCGCGAGGAGGGTGTTCACCGGAGCGTTCTGGATGCTGACACCCAGGAACCCGAAGCCGTGGCCGCCGAATCCGAGGATGTCGCCGAGCCAGATGAAGTAGCGGAGCCACGGAGTGACGTCGAGGTGGAGCAGTGCAGTGCGCGCATCGATGAGCGCCTGCTTGTTGGGCGCATTGCCCGTGCGGAGATCCATCAGCGGATCACCTGAGAAGGCCACGAGGATGTACATGAGGTACGTCGCGGCGAGAAGGATGAAGAGGGAGGCGATCAGTCGCCTCACCACGAATGCTGCCATGGCGATGGCACCTGCCTAACGATGGTCTGGACTGGATGGGCGGTGGGGCCGGATGGCCCCACCGCCCGAGTGACTACCTGACGCGACGGTCAGCTAGGGACGTTGTGCGTCCTTAGCCTTCCTCAGTCGCGACCGGGGACCACTCCCAGATGTTCCAGAAGATCGTCGGCGCAAGCGTCGACGGGCTGATGTTCGTGATCTTCGCAGGGTCGTACGCCGTGACGGCGGGGAACTGGAAGATCGTGACTCCGTAGAAGTCCGACCACAGCAGGGTGTCGATGTCAATCAGGATCTGCTTCTGCTCGTCGAGGTCGAACGTCTTGCCGAGCTTGTCGGTGAGTTCGTCCATCTCCGGGTTGTTGTAGAAGGAGAGGTTGTTGATACCGGTCGAGTTGTAGTTCGGCGGCGGGCCGTTGGTCACACCGAGGCTCGTCGACTGCCATCCGAAGAGGGACGCGTCGTACGCACCGGGCGTTCCGAGCAGGCCACCCCAGTCGGGGCTGCTGCAGTCGGTGACGTTGAAGCCGGCCTGGGCCGCGGACTCCTGGATGAGCGCGAACTCGTTCGCACGACGAGGGTTCGTCGACGAGAAGAGCATGCACACCTCGGGGTTGGTCACGCCGGCCTCGGCGATGAGCGCCGCAGCGCCCTCGATGTCGACCTCGGCGTACGCGTCGGAGCCGTTCGCAGCAACCGACTCGTCGTAGCCATCGGCTCCGGGGAGGAAGACCTGCGAGTTACGAACCTCGGCGTCCTCCTGCAGCGGAACGATGAGCTTGTCGACGATCTCCTGACGCGGGATGACCTTCATGAAGGCCTCGCGCAGCAGCGGGTTGTTGAACGTACCGCTCTTGCTCTGGTCGAACTGGAGGTCGATGTGCTCGTAGGTGCCCTCGTATCCACCGATGACCTCGACGTCGAGCGCGGCGAGAGCCGTCGCGACGTCAGCGGTCGCCTGGGGCGAGATGACCTGGACTTCACCGTTCTGCAGGGCCTGGACTGCGGCCAGCGGGTCGGTGATGAAGCGGACCGTGATCTCCTCGACGTCCGGGAGGTGGTCGCCGACGTAGTTCTCGTTGGCAGTCAGCGTCACGTACTGGTCGGCGACGAAGTCGCTGATCGTGTACGGGCCGTTGCTGACGACGAGGTCCTTGTCGTCGGGCATCTCCGTGAAGTTGAAGCCGGTGTTCCAGAAGTTGGAGATCGAGGCGAGCGCCGCGTCATCCTTGTTCTCGATCGCGTCGAAGATGGCATCCTTACCGGCCTGCGCGTCCTCGGCACCGAGAGCGTGGGTTCCAACGACGTGGGCCGGGAGGCCGACGCCGGTGAAGATGAGCTCCCAGTCGACGAACGGAGCGTCGTAGGTCATCGTGATGGTCTTCTTGTCGTCGCTGACCTCCGGCAGGGTGCTGATGAGGCCAGCGCCCGTGGTCGGGTCTGCACCCGAGTCGAAGAAGACGACGTCGGTCGGGAAGTCATCCGTGAACTCGCCGGTGTCGGGGTCCGTGAACTCGCCGGAGTCGAAGTCGGGCGTGTTGTACGCACCCGACAGGGCGACCCAGTTGAGGAGGAGGTCGACTGCGTCGACGGCCGTGCCGTCAGACCACTTCACACCGTCGGCGATCGTGTACTTGACCACCATCGGGTCTTCCGAGACCAGCTCGTAGGAACCGAACGAGGTGTCCTGGACGAGCTCCGGAACGTCGTTGTAGTAGCTGAAACCCGAGTTCGTCGAGTAGATGATGTTGTTGTTCGCTGTGGCGTTACCGAATGACGTGGCGCCGTTGTACGAGTAGAACGGCTGGTTCCACGCGACGGACAAGGTCGAACCCTCAACGATCTCGGACTGCGGCGCTGCGCAGCCCGAGAGGATGAGAGCACCGGCACCGACCGCGGCGATTGCTGCGCCGAGTCTGCTGATTCTCAATGTTCCTCCTGTGCAAGATGAGACGCGCCCGACATTCCTAGTGTCGAAACGCGCTTGATAGTTCACACCCTAAACGGGGGTATAACCCTCGCAAAACCATAGGCGCAAACGTTACACAGTGGTAACGCGCGGGAGAATTCGTTGCGCTCCGTAGCGCAAAAGTGCGCGATGGGTGCGCCAAACGCACGGATCGTGCGTGAGGGTCAAGTGGATGCCGCTATCGGGCGTCCGCGTCGGCGTAGGCTCGAATCGTGCCCCAGCGACCCACGTCGACCCCAGCCTCGCGCGCACTGCTGGTCTTCGACGGGGACTGCGCGTTCTGCACGACCTGGGTGAACCGCCTCGAGGCGTGGTTGCCGGTGTTCCCGCCGACCACTCCGTGGCAATGGATCGAGCTCGACGACCACGCGCTCAGCCGCGACGACGTCGACCGCTACGCGTGGGTCATCACCCCCAGCCACCAGTACGCCGGCCACCTCGCGTTCTCCGCCCTGCTGCGGATGCAGCCCGTCGCGGCACTGCGCTTCGTGGGTCACCTGCTCGCGACGCCCCCGTTCTCGTTCATCGCGGCCATCGGCTACCGCTTCGTCGCCGCCAACCGCTCGCGACTGCCAGGCGGCACGCCGGCCTGCGCGCTCCCCCGTCCCGAATGAGCGGCACCGACCCCACGTCGTTCGCGTTCGTCGCGGGCCGGAATCCGTCGCGGCGAAGGCTCATCGCCGAGGTGCTCATCGTGCTCGGGCTGTCGCTCGGGGCATCCGCCGCCTACTCGATCGTCGCGATCGTCAACCGGGTCACCCGCGAGGAGGCGCTCGCCGACCAGACCGCGACGCTCAACGCGTCGCTGAGCCCGCGGCCGATCTTCGACCTGATCTACCAGCTCATGGCCGTGTTCTTCGATCTCGTTCCGGTCGCGCTCGTCGCGTTCCTGCTCTGGCAGGTGGCGCGGCCGCACCTGGGCCGACTCGGCATCGACTTCACGAAGCCGGCGCGGGATGTCTCGTGGGGTGCCATCCTCGCGCTCGTGATCGGCATCCCCGGCATCGGGGTGTACCTGCTCGGCAAGCAGCTCGGGCTCACGGTCACCGTCGTGCCGAACGCACTCGACACCTACTGGTGGACGGTGCCGGTACTGCTGCTGTCCGCCGTGCGGGCCGCGGTGACCGAGGAGGTCATCGTGATCGGGTACCTGTTCGCGCGGTTGCGCGAGCTGGGCTGGGGGAAGTGGCGGATCATCCTCGGGGCGGCGGCGCTGCGCGGCAGCTACCACCTGTACCAGGGCTTCGGCGCGTTCATCGGCAACTTCGCGATGGGGGTGCTGTTCGGATGGCTGTACCAGCGCTACGGACGACTGCTGCCGTTCGTGATCGCGCACTTCATCATCGACGCGGCGATCTTCGTCGGCTACCCGTGGGCGGCTGCCACGTTCCCCGAACTCCTCGCGGTGCCCACACCGAGCGCTACCCCCACTCCCACCCCGAGCACCACCCCCTAGGAAACGCCCCCGAAAGGTCTTGACACTCATTCGGGGGTCATGCCATCAATGGGAACAGGGGCGCACGCCGATGTGCGGACCCGGAGGGGATGCAATGGAGCAGTCCGAACGCCCGAACGATGGAGTGGACTACCTGGAAGTCGAGGAGTCACCCAAGTTCAAGGAACTGAAACGACGGCATAGATCCTTCGTACTGCCGGTCGCGGCCCTGTTCCTGGTCTGGTACTTCGTCTACGTGCTCCTGGCGGACTACGCGCACGACTTCATGTCGACCCCCGTGTTCGGCAACGTCAACGTTGGCCTGCTGTTCGGGCTCGGCCAGTTCGTCACGACCTTCGGAATCACGATGTGGTACGTCTGGTACGCCAATCGCAAGCTCGACCCGATCGCCGCGGAACTCCGCGATGACCTGGGCTCACGCAGTACGAGCGGTGCTGGGGAGGCGAACCGATGAGCCCCATGGCCACCGCGCCGGCGACCGTCGGCGAACCGCTGGTGAACATCCTGATCTTCGGCGCGTTCGTCGTGATCACGCTCGTGATCGTCATCCGGGCCAGCCGAAACAACAAGACCGCGGCCGACTACTACGCGGCCGGGCGGTCGTTCACCGGCCTGCAGAACGGCACGGCGATCGCGGGTGACTACCTGTCCGCGGCATCCTTCCTCGGCATCGCCGGGGCGATCGCGATCAACGGCTACGACGGGTTCCTGTACTCGATCGGATTCCTCGTGGCGTGGCTCGTCGCGCTGCTGCTGGTGGCCGAGCTGCTGCGCAACACGGGCAAGTTCACGATGGCCGACGTGCTGTCGTTCCGGCTCAAGCAGCGCCCGGTGCGGCTCGCCGCGGCGATCGCGACGCTCGCGGTGTGCTTCTTCTACCTGCTCGCCCAGATGGCGGGCGCCGGCGGCCTGGTTGCCCTGCTGCTCGGCGTCAACGACAAGCTCGGCCAGGGCATCGTGATCGCCGTCGTCGGCGCGATCATGATCGTGTACGTGCTCGTCGGCGGCATGAAGGGCACGACGTGGGTGCAGATCGTCAAGGCGACCCTGCTCATCGCCGGTGCCGCCGTCATGACGGTCTGGGTGCTCGCGCAGTTCGGATTCAACCTGTCCGAACTGCTCGGCGCGGCGCAGGCGAACGCGGGCGAGAAGAACGTGCTCGCCCCAGGGGCGCAGTACGGAGCCACGGACCTCAGTCGGCTCGACTTCCTGTCACTCGCGATCGCACTCGTGCTCGGCACGGCCGGGCTCCCGCACGTACTCATGCGGTTCTACACCGTGCCGACCGCGCGCGAGGCGCGCAAGTCGGTCGTGTGGGCGATCTGGGCGATCGGCATCTTCTACCTGTTCACGCTCGTGCTCGGCTACGGCGCCGGCGCGCTCGTCGGACCGGAGAAGATCCTCGGCTCGCCCGGTGGCGTGAACTCGGCGGCGCCGCTGCTGGCGTTCCAGCTCGGCGGCACCGTGCTGCTCGGCATCATCTCCGCGGTCGCCTTCGCGACCATCCTCGCGGTGGTGGCCGGACTCACGATCACCGCCGCGACCTCGTTCGCGCACGACATCTACGCGAACGTGATCAAGCGCGGCAAGGTCGAGGCGAACGGCGAGGTGCGGATCGCGCGCTGGACCGTCGTGGTGATCGGCATCCTCGCGATCCTCGGCGGCATCCTCGCGCAGGGGCAGAACATCGCGTTCCTGGTGGCCCTCGCGTTCGCGATCGCCGCGTCGGCGAACCTGCCGACGATCATCTACTCGCTGTTCTGGAAGCGGTTCAACACGCGCGGTGCGCTGTGGAGCATGTACGGGGGGCTCGCTGCGGCGATCATCCTGATCATCTTCTCGCCCGTGGTGTCGGGCGCCCCGATCAACGAGGCGACCGGGCTCAGCACGTCGATGCTGCAGGGCGTGGACTTCCACTGGTTCCCGCTGAACAACCCGGGCATCGTGTCGATCCCGCTCGGGTTCCTGTTGGGCATCGTGGGCACGCTCACGAGCCGCAAGCCGGAGGACAAGCGCATCGCCGCCGAGATGGACGTGCGGTCGCTCACCGGGCACGGCGCGGAGGGTGCCACCGAGCACTGACCCGCGACGGACAGCAGCGCGCCCCCTTCTGCCGGAGGGGGCGCGCTGTCGTGGTCGATGGATGCTGCGGGCTCAGGCCGCCTGCGAGATCCGCACCATCGACCCCGACGGGTCGCGGAACGCGCAGTCGCGGGCCCAGCCCATGTCGGTCGGCTCCTGCAGCACCTCGGCGCCGTGGGCGCGCAGGTTCTCGAAGGTCGCGTCGAGGTCATCCGTCGCGAACACGAGCATGGGCAGTTCGCCCTTCACGAGCAGCTCCTGCAGCGCGTTCGCGGAGTCCTCCGAGCGTCCGGCGCCCGGTTCGGAGAGCGTGATGCCGAGGCCGGGCTGGGCGTCGCTGCCGAGGGTGACCCAGCGGAAACCGCCGTTGGCGACATCCATCTTCACTTCGAGTCCCAGCTGCTGGTAGAACGCGATCGAGTCGTCGACGTTGAGGACGGTGATGTTGACGTACTGGAGTGTTGTGGTCATACGTCGACTCTAGGAAGCGCGGTGCGACGCCGCTTCTCCGATCCTGCTCAGCTGGCGACGGGAGCGCGCTGCGGCCGGGTCTGGAACTTCGCGAAGCACGACGGCATCGCCTCCTCGGCCTCGTGTCCGCGGCTGCGGTACGCCGACGGGGTCTCCCCCACGATCTCGGTGAAGCGCGAGCTGAACGAGCCGAGCGAGGTCGCGCCGACCGCCATGCACGCGTCGGTGACGGAGGTGCCGGTGCGCAGCAGCGCCATCGCGCGCTCGATCCGGCGGGTCATCAGGTAGCTGTACGGCGTCTCCCCGTACGCCGCGCGGAACTGCCGCGAGAAGTGCGCGGGCGACATGAGCGCCCGCGCCGCCATCGTCGGCACGTCGAGCGGCAGGGCGTAGTCACGGTCCATCAGGTCGCGGGCGCGCCGCAGGTGCGCGAGGTTCTCGAGCTCCTGCTGGTTCATGCAATCAGTCTAAGAAGCGCGCGGCGACTCCGGTCGGCGTGACCTAGGCGAATGCCTCCACGGGCGGGCAGGCACACACCAGGTTGCGGTCGCCGTAGGCCTGGTCGATCCGGCGCACCGGCGGCCAGTACTTGTGGCGCACGAGCGAGCGCAGCGGGTACACCGCCTCCTCGCGGGTGTAGGCGTGATCCCACTCCCCCGCAATGACCGACTCGGCGGTGTGCGGCGCGTTCACCAGCGGGTTGTCCTCGGCGGGCCAGCGGCCGGCGGCGACGGCATCCGCCTCCTCCTTGATCGCGATCATCGCGTCGATGAACCGGTCGATCTCGGCGAGGTCCTCGCTCTCGGTCGGCTCGACCATGAGGGTGCCGGGAACCGGGAACGACATCGTGGGCGCGTGGAACCCGTAGTCCACGAGGCGCTTCGCGACATCGTTGTTGTCGATGCCCGTCGACTCCTTCAGGGGACGCAGGTCGAGGATGCACTCGTGCGCCACGAGTCCGTTGTCGCCCGCGTAGAGCACCGGGTAGTGGTCGCGCAGGCGCACCGCGACGTAGTTGGCCGCGAGCACGGCGGCGCCCGTCGCATCCTTGAGCCCTTCCATGCCCATCATCCGCACGTATGCCCATGAGATCGGCAGGATGCTGGGGCTGCCGTACGGCGCAGCACGTCACGATGTTCTGCGGGTTGCCGCTGAACACACGCTGCGCGAGTGGGTGGCCGGGCAGGAACGCCGCGAGGTGCTGCTTCGCCGCGACCGGGCCGACGCCCGGCCCGCCGCCGCCGTGCGGGATGCAGAACGTCTTGTGCAGGTTCAGGTGCGAGACATCCCCGCCGAAATCGCCGAACCGGGCGTAGCCGAGCAGGGCGTTGAGGTTCGCACCGTCCACGTAGACCTGGCCGCCGGCGGCGTGCACGGCCTCGCAGATCTCACGGACCTCGTGCTCGTAGACGCCGTGCGTCGACGGGTAGGTGATCATCAGGGCCGGATATGGTCTCGCCGTGCTCGGCGATCTTCGCGCGCAGGTCGTCGAGGTCGACGTTGCCGTCGTCGTCGCACGCCACCACGACGACGCGCATGCCGGCCAGCACCGCGCTCGCGGCGTTCGTGCCGTGCGCGCTCGACGGGATCAGGCACACCGTGCGCTGTTCGTCACCGCGCGAGCGGTGGTAGCCGCGGATCGCGAGCAGGCCGGCGAGCTCGCCCTGGCTGCCCGCGTTCGGCTGCAGCGAGACCGCGTCGTACCCGGTGACCTCGGCGAGCCAGGACTGCAGCTGCTCGATCAGGGTGAGGTAGCCCTCGACGTCGGCTTCGGGAGCGAACGGGTGGATGCCGCCGAACTCCGGCCACGTGACCGCCTCCATCTCGGTGGCGGCGTTGAGCTTCATCGTGCACGAGCCGAGCGGGATCATCCCGCGGTCGAGCGCGTAGTCCTTGTCGGCGAGGTACTTGAGGTACCGCATCATCGAGGTCTCGCTGCGGTGCGTGTTGAACACCGGGTGCTCGAGGAAGGCGCTGGTGCGGGCGAGGTCGCCGAAGGTGTGGTCAACGGCGGCCGCCGCGTCATCCAGCCCGAACACCGCGGCGAGCGCGGCGAGCGACTCGTCGTCGTTGATCCAGGTCTCGTCGAAGCTCACGCGCAGCGTGTCCTCGTTCACGAGGTGCAGCAGGATGCCGCGCTCGTGCGCCGCCGCCTGGAGTTCCGCCGCGCGTCCCGGCACCGGCACCTCGAACGTGTCGAAGAAGTCCATGTCGTAGACGCCGACGCCGCCCGCGGCGAGCCGCGCGTGGAACTGCGTCGCGACCCGATGGACGCGATCCGCGATCCGGGTGAGGCCCTGCGGCCCGTGGTAGACCGCGTACATGCTCGCCATCACGGCGAGCAGCACCTGGGCGGTGCAGATGTTGCTCGTGGCCTTCTCGCGGCGGATGTGCTGCTCGCGCGCCTGCAGCGACAGCCGGTAGGCGGGGTGGCCGGCGGCATCCTGCGAGACGCCGACGAGGCGTCCAGGGAGCTGCCGCTCGAGTCCGGCCTTCACCGCCATGTAGCCCGCGTGCGGACCACCGAAGCCCATCGGCACGCCGAACCGCTGGGTGGTGCCGACGGCGACATCCGCGCCGAGCTCGCCCGGCGAGGTGAGCAGGGTGAGGGCGAGCAGGTCGGCTGCGACCACCGCGACGCCGCCCGCTGCCTTGACCGCGGCGATGATCTCGGAGGGGTTCCAGACGTACCCGGACGCTCCCGGGTACTGCACGAACACGCCGAACGCGTCCGGCAGGTCGGCCGGGGATGTCTCGTCCAGCTCGATCACCGCGAGCTCGATGCCCACGGCCTCCGCACGGTTGGCCAGCAGGGCCTTGGTCTGCGGGAAGGCGTTCGCATCCACGATGAAGACCTTGGACTCCGAGCCGGATGCGCGACGGGCGAGCAGCATGGCCTCGACCACCGCGGTGCCCTCGTCGAGCATCGAGGCGTTCGCGGTCGTCATGCCGGTGAGATCGGACACCATCGTCTGGAAGTTCAGCAGCGCTTCGAGCCGGCCCTGGGAGATCTCCGGCTGGTAGGGCGTGTAGGCGGTGTACCAGCTCGGGTTCTCGAGCACGTTCCGCTTGATGACCGCGGGGGTGATCGTGTCGTAGTAGCCGAGGCCGATGAGCGACCGATTCACGGTGTTCTTGCGCGCGAGCGAGCGCAGTTCGGCGAGCGCACCGCGCTCGGTGGCCGCAGCCGGGATGCTCGAGCGCTCGACCTTCGTCGCGTGGATGCTCGGCGGCACCGCCGCGTTGACCAGGTCCTCCACCGTGGCGTAGCCGACCGCGGTGAGCATGAACGCCTGGGCGTCGGAGTCCGTTCCGATGTGACGGTTCGCGAACCCGTCGTCGAATGTTGCGTCAGTCAACGGCCGCGTCACTCCCCGACCAGCGCCTGGTACTCGTCGTACGAGAGGAAGTCCGGCAGCTCGGTGAACTCGACCTTGATCAGCCAGCCATCCCCGAACGGATCGCTGTTCACGAGTTCGGGCGTTGCCACGACCGCGTCGTTCGACTCGACCACGGTGCCGTTGACGGGCGCGAACAGCTCGCCGACCGACTTGGTCGACTCGATCTCGCCGACCACGCGACCTGCGGCGACGGTCGATCCGGTCTTCGGCAGGTCGACGAACACGACGTCGCCGAGCTTCTCGGCCGCGTAGGCCGTGATGCCGACCGTCGCGACCGTGCCCTGCACGTCGATCCACTCGTGCTCGGAGGTGTACTTGAGGCTCTGCTGGTCGGTCATGGCTACTTCTCTCTCACTGTGTCTTTGAACGGCGGTAGAACGGGAGGGCGACGACGGTCGCGGGCACCCTGCTGCCGCGAACGTCGATCTCGAGGGTGGTGCCGGGTTCGCTGGAGGTCGCATCCACGTAGGCCATCGCGATCGGGTACCCGAGCGTGGGCGACAGCGCCCCGCTCGTCACGATCCCCACCTCGGTGTCGTCGTTGAAGACCGCGTAGCCCGCGCGTCCAGCGCGCTTGCCCTCCGACGCGAGCCCCACGAGCACGCGGGCGCCGTCCGGCGCTCCCGCGTCGATCGCGGCGCGACCGACGAAGTCGCCCTCCTTGGTGAGCGCGACCACCCGGCCGAGGCCGGCCTGGGCGGGGTAGGTGTCGAGTCCGAGTTCGTGACCGTAGAGCGGCATCCCGGCTTCGAGGCGCAGGGTGTCGCGGCTCGCGAGTCCGGCGGGCACGAGGCCGTGCGGTTCGCCCGCGCTGACCAGGGCTCGCCAGAGTTCGTCAGCGGAGCTCGCGCGGATGTAGAGCTCGTAGCCGTCCTCGCCCGTGTAGCCGGTGCGACCGACGTGCAGCGGGATGCCCCGGAAGGTGCCGTCGAGGTGCCAGTAGTACTTCAGGTCGGCGAAGCCGGGGATGTCGAGTCCCTCGGTCGCATCGAGGATCGCGTGCGAGGTCGGACCCTGCACCGCGATGAGCGAGACGTGATCGCTCAGGTCGTCGAGGTCGACCGCGAAGCCACCGGCCCGATCGGAGAGTGCGGCCATGACGGCATCGCGGTTGGACGCGTTCGCCACCACCATGAAGCGCTCGTCGGAGTGGCGGTAGACCACGACGTCGTCGACGACTCCCCCGCCGGCGTCCAGCAGCAGCGAGTACTTCGCCTGCCCGTCGGCGATCGCCGAGAGCTTGCCCGCGAGCGCGTAGTCGAGGAACGCACCGGCCTGGTCGCCGCGCACCTCGATCTCGGCCATGTGCGAGATGTCGAAGATGCCCGCAGCGGTGCGCACGGCGTGGTGCTCGGCGAGATCGGAGGTGTAGCGCACGGGCATGAGCCAGCCCGCGAAGTCGGTGAAGCTCGCGCCGGCATCCACGTGGATCTGGTGGAGGGGGCTTCGACGTTCGTCTGACGGGGCTTCGGTCACGGAGTTCTCCTGCTTGCCAAGGCTGCTGGATGGAACTCCCCCTCTGTCATGGTGCCTGAGAGTTTCGCCGGGCCGACCCGAGGGCCAGGATCCGGTTTTCACCGTGGGCGGGATGTCGACGAGCGCATCCACTTTCCAGAGTGGCCGTGCGGTGCGGTACTGATACCTGAGAGATTGGCGGGGAGGCTTGCTCCTTCGGTGCTCTTCGGGGATGTGGCATCCCGGTGGAGCTTCTCCCGCATCGCGGTCGCGGCCCAGTGTTCGATTGTGGGGCCAGCTTAGCAAGGCGCCGACCCTCTGTTGCTCGGGGTAGACAGAGCGGTACCGTGGCGGCACCCCTGGGAGGGATGCACATGCCGACTGCAACGACGTCGTCCACGGCGATCCAACGACTGGCCGCGATCACCGGTAGCGTGCCGCGCTGGCGGGACTTCGTGGTGCGGGGCAACTTGATCTGGGTGCTGCTCGTGGCCGTGGCATCCATCGTCATCATCGAGATCAACGCGCTCACCGGCGAGATCGTGGGCGCCAACAACTTCACCTACCAACTGAGCCAGGTGATCGGGCCGACCGCATTCCTCGAGACGGGGGCGTGGCAGGAGTGGGCGACGGGGCAGTTCGGCGTCGGCGGCCTCGTGCGCGCGCACGTCATCGCCGACCTCGCGTACATCGCGGGCTACGGAGTGCTGCTCTGGCGTCTCGCGGCGCCGAGCCTGATGGGGCGCATCCTCGTCGGCACCCTGATCTGGGTCGATCTGATCGAGGACGGCCTGCTCTGGTTCGCAGCATCGGATGTCGCCGGCTTCGGCGGACTCCCTGCCGGTGCCCTGGTCGTGGCGACCGAGGCCAAGTGGGTGGTCGTCGGCCTGCTCGTGATCACGATGCTCGTGGATGCGCCGCTGCGGCAGCGGATCTGGCGGGGCATCCGCCGCGGGTTCCGCGCTGCGTACCCGCACCGCCTGCCGGTGATCGTCGTCGTCGCGATCGCCGTGCTGTCGCTCGCCCCCGGCTCGGCGGTGCTCGAACAACTGCCCGACGTGCAGCGCCAGTGGATCGCGCTGCGGTCCGGGGTGTGGCCGATCGTGTTCGCGGCGGTCATCTACGCGCTCGTCGCCGTCAGCCTGTACTACATCGCTCGCCAGCGCTCGCGATCGGCGCTGCTGCGTGCGGCCGTGGTCGCGGGCGACATGGAGGAGGTGCCACGCCCGGCTCCGCTGCGCTGGCCATGGCTGCTCGTGATCGCCGGCATGCTCGTCGTTGCGGGCGTGCTCACGATCCTCTCGCCCGGCACCTTCGTCGACTGGCAGCCGTTCGTCGCCACCGCGGTCGTCCTCGGCGTGCTCGTCGGCGCCTCCTACGCCCTGCGCGCGTGGCCGTGGACGCGGGCCGCGGTCTCGACGGACTACCAGCGGCCCATGGATGCCGAGCGGGCGAACGACACGGTGCGCACCGGCTACGTCGTCGTCGCCGCGTTCGCGAGCCTGGGCTTCCTCGGTGCCGTGAAGTCGTTCGCGACCCCGTTCATCCTCGCGTTCTCGGACGCGTTCGACGGGTCATCACCCGAGTCGCACGCCCAGCTCACGGGCATGGCCGTGATCTTCCCCCTCGTGGTGGTCGCGGGGCTGGTCGTCGGTCCGACGGTGCTCTTCCTCATCCTCCGGCGGCAGCGGATCCGGATCGAGCAGCACGCCGCGCGCCCGAACGCGCTCGCTCAGGGACCGTACCGACTGTGGGCGGATGCGACGTTCCCACCGCCGACCGATCGCGCCGTCGTGCTCGGCAAGACGGTCGCCCTGGTCTTCGCGGTCCTCGGCGTCGGACTCGCGTTCTTCTGGCCGGACGTCATCGCGGGCCTCGGCGTCGTCGGCGCTGCGGTCGGACTCATCGGCTGCTGGACAATCCTGCTCGCGATCATCGCCATCACGCTCGGTTCGCGGCGCCCGCTCGAGGTGTTCGCGCTGTTCCGCCGCTCGAGCGACCCGGTGCTCACGCTGCTGATCGTCGTCCCGCTGGTCGCGAGCCTGGCGGGCGGCGCGGCACCCTTCCACTTGCTGCGCACGGATCCGGAGCCGGCGGCGCTCGAGCGTCCGCCACTCGCCGACGCGTTCGAGGAGTGGACCACCCGTAGGGACTGCACGGTGCCCGCGGGGAACACCACGATCAAGCCGCTGCTGCTCATCGCGGCGGAGGGCGGCGGCATCCGGGCCGCGACCTGGACCACGGATGCGCTGCGCCGGCTCGGCGGTGACGACTGCCTCGCGAACGCACCGTTCCTCACCAGCTCGGTCAGTGGCGGCAGCGTGGGCGCCGTGCTCATGCGGCCGGAGCGGGAGCTCGAGCCGTACGAGTTCGCCCGCGACGACTCATCCACCCAGACCACCCTCGCCGTGGGCGACCCGGGCGCGCTCGCGAAGGCAGTGACCGGCCTGCTCGGTCGCGACCTGCTCGCGTCGGTGACCGGCCTGCGGATCCCGGCCCTGAACGACGGCCGGTTCGAGTGGATCGACCGCGCCGGCACGATCGAGACGCAGTGGCAGCACGGCAACGAGCAGCTGCAGGACTCGTACGACGCGATCCCGAGCCCGACGGTGGGATACCTCGTGCTGAACTCGACTGCGGCCGTGCACCACTGCCGAGTGATCATCAGCCAGATCGACTTCGCCACCTCGGACGACGCGGATCGCGACGAGGACAACCCGGTGGGCTGCAACGACGACGACCGGGTGCTCGCCGGCACCATCGACCTCGTCGACTTCTACCCCGACGATTGCCCGTTCGAACTCACCTGGGCGACCGCCGCGATGGCCTCGGCGCGGTTCCCGATCGTGACCCCTTCCGGTCGGGTCGCCGACGTCGGCCAGCCTGGCTGCAGCGGGCTGCGCAACCTCCAGCTCATCGACGGTGGCTACTACGACAACACCGGGCTCGGCACGCTCGAACTGATCGCACCAGAAGCTCGCGGACCTCGTCGCGGACTACAACGCCGATCGCACCGAGGGTTTCGTCGTGCCGATCGTGATGTACGTCACGAATGAGGTGTCGAGCGATGCGACGGCGCCGCCGGCCGACCTGCAGTCGGACATCACGATCCCCGCGGTCTCGATCTCGGCGGCGGCCGCCGAGTCGAACCTGCCGCCGTCGCGGCTCGTGCGGCTGTCCGCGGCGTTCGGGCAGGTGTGTCCGGACGACTCGACGAAGTGCAGTGCCGCCCTCGCGGAGTTGCGGGTGGATGTGCCGGACGGGATCGTGTTCGTCGCGCCATCCACCGAGCCGTCCATCGCCGTGCCGCTCGGCTGGACGCTGTCCGACCCGAGCCGCTCGCAGCTCGAGGGCGAGATCGTGGACCAGCTCGCCCGGTTCACCGATGACCGCTGCGACGGCGAGATCACCGTGGACGACTCGCGGCTGGAGTTCCAGCAGTTCTTCGGGACCTACGGCGAGCTGATGTGCGTGCTCACCGGCACGCCACGACGCTGAACCGAGCGCACGCTGCCTGCTAGTTCGACAACCCCAACCCGTACACCACCGCGAACGTCACTGCACCGATCGTCACGAGCAACCCCGCGGCGATCGCGATCGAGCCGAGGATGCCCGTGAGACGACCGCCGCTGCGCAGCGAGTGCGCGCCGAAGATCATGCCGAGCACCCAGGGGACACCGAGGAACACCACCGGCCCCACGGCGAGCATGTACTGGTAGCGCGCCCCGCTCGCGACCATCGCGAAGATGCCGATCAGCCCGAACAGGATCCAGCCCACGAGCGTGATCCCGGAGAGCACGACCGCGACGACCGACATCGGCGACGTCGACTCGGGCTTCACCGGCACGCTGCGCCGGGCCGCGGCCAGGATCGCGAAGATGCCGAGCACGACGGCGGCGGCGAACAGGTCGAGCGAGATCAGCCCGGCGTAGATCTGCTCGACCGGCGCGTTCGACGGGAACCGCCCGCTCCAGAACAGGTTCACGACGCCGGCGATCACCAGGAAGACCGCGAGCGCGCCCCGGATGATCGCGTGCGACACACTCGTCGGCCGCATGATGATCTGGTTCGCGCCCGGCAGCGACGGGCGGTAGTAGGCCTGGTCGGAGGCCGGCGGCGTGGATGACGCGGCGGGCTCCTCCGGCGGAACGATCACGACCGGGCGCGGGGCTTCCGGCTCCTCGCTCGAGTCCTTGGGTCCGTAGGGCGTGCTCATGGTCGTGAGAATATCAGCGCGATCGTCGCTTCACCTGTCAACCCTCCCCTGTTCGGGGGCCACCTCCCGATACGGTGGAGGGACTCGAGGGGGGAGCCCGAATGTCCCGTTCAACGTCCCGTGCGTCGACCCGTTCTCTCCCGTGCCGTCCTGTCCGCCGTCGCGGCGGTCGCCGCCGGAGTGCTGCTGGCCGGCTGCATCCCCGGCGGTCCGCCGACGCCCGAACAGGTGAGCGCGCAGTTCGCCGAGCCCGTCGAGCCCGCATGGCAGGTCGACGTCGATGGCATCTTCGGCGAACCCGTCGTGCGCGACGGCCTCGTCTTCACCTACGCGGACGACGAGAGCCGACGGCATGCGGCTCGAGGTGCACTCGCTCGACGACGGGAAGCCTGCTCTGGGAGCACGTCTCCTCGCCGGGCGGAGCGTTCTCGAACCCGATCATCTCCTCGGCCGCAGCGGCGAGTAGGCCGTACCCGTATCCGGCGATCGAGCCGATCGTCGTGGAGCGCGGCGAGGGCGACGAGGCCCAGCTCGTCGTGGTGTTCTTCGAGCGCTACATCCCCGGTCCGGAGGAGGACCTGCTGGTGCCCGACGACCTGCTGCGGGTGGCGGATGCCCGAACCGGGGACCTGCTCGAGGTGACGTACGAGGAGTACGAGGAGTTCGCGTACCGGCCGTACGGCACGAACGACGACGGCGACGTGTTCATGAACACGCAGACGCCCGGCCACCCGTGCGGCGACGGCCTACTGTGCTTCTCCGCCACCGACGGCGACGACTCGGACGCGACGGCCCAGCTCACTCTCGACGTCGAGTCGCTCGAGCTCAGCTACACACCCGCGGTCATCCCGGCCTCGGAGAACACGACGATCACCGACACCTCGTTCGGGTACGCCACCGTGCTCACCGACGAGTCGAGCCTGCTCGGCCGCTTCGAGGATGGCGAGCTGCTGTGGCAGGTGGACTACGGCACGCTCTTCGACGTCGAACGCACCTCGCCGCCCGACTTCATCGACTTCACCGAGGTCGGCGACCTCGTGCTCATCCAGGGCTACCAGCCCATCGTCGAGACGCTCGACCCGGAACTGCCGCACACGCTCGACCTCGACTTCGCGACATCCCGCACCCTGATCGCGATCGACCCCGCGACCGGCGAGGTCGTGTGGCGCGTGCCGGGCGCCGACATGCTGTGCACTGCGGTGAGCGAGCGGGTCATCGCGAAGGACGCGACCACGATCCCGGTCTGCCTCGCCACGGCGGGCAACTTCGTCTACGACTACGACAGCGAGGTCATGATCGACCAGACCGACCTCGAGGCCTCGATCGCCGAACTGACCGTCGCCGACGGGTCGATCGGCTGGGAGGTGCCCCAGGCGGGCGAGATCGCGATCGCGAACCTCGGGCGGCTGCTCGACCCGATCTTCGCCTCCCGCGGCGACTACGCGGTCGTAGCTCCGGTCGACAGCACCGTGGACGAGGGCGAGGATGCAACGGGCGACGTGCAGCTCGTCCACCTCACCGACGGCGAGGCCGTCCCGATGGTGGAGGACGCGACCTTCGTCTGCACGACCGAGCGGGATGACGTCGAGCTCGAGTTCGAGGGATCCGCCTTCTCCGCCGGCCTCAACCCGCTCACCTCGGGCTACCCCGGCGGCTGGGTTCACTTCGCGTGCGACGACGAGGGCGAGCCGATCGACACGTGGAGCAGGGGTGCCGTGCGCGTCGCCGGCTACCCCGAGCTCGGCGGCGACGGCACGCGCTTCGTGCTGCCGCTCGACGGGTCGCTCGTGGCGTTCGACCTCGGCTAGCGTTCGGCCGCGGCGAGTGGGAGCATCGTCGGATGCCGACCCTCCCGGATTCCATTCCCGCCCTCGTGCTCGGCGCAGGTCCGGCGGGTCTCGCCGCCGCCGCAGAGCTCCAACGGGCCGGTCTCACCACGATCGTGCTCGACAAGGCGGACGAGGTCGGCTCGAGCTGGGCGAAGCACTACGACCGGCTGCACCTGCACACGGCGCGCACGCTCAGTGGGCTGCCGGGACGCGGCATCCCGCGCCGGTACGGCCGCTGGGTCGCTCGCGACGACTTCCGCGCGTACCTGCGCGAGTACGCGGCCGCCAATGCGCTGGACGTGCGGTTCGGGATCACGGCGACCTCGGTCGAGCAGGCGGCCGACGGCACGTGGAGTGTGGGATGGCGCGGCTGCCGACGCGTCCGGAACGGTGGCCGCCTCGGTCCTCGTCGTCGCGACCGGGTACAACCACACCGCGTTCGTGCCGGAGTGGGAGGGGCGGGCGGGGTACCGCGGCCGCGTCATCCACTCGAGCGAGTACCGCAATCCCGCTGACCTCGGCGCCGCGAGCGTGCTCGTGGTGGGCTCCGGCAACAGCGGGTCGGAGATCGCGGCAGACCTCGCCGCGACCGGCGTGAAGGTGCAGCTCGCGGTGCGCACTCCCCCGAACATCGTGCGGCGGTCGGTGCTCGGCATCCCGAGCCAGGCGCTCGTGATCAGCATCTCGCCGCTGCCGGATGCCGCTGGCGACGGCGTCTCGGCGCTGCTCCAGAAGCTGACCGTGGGCGACCTCAGCCGCTACGGTCTCACGAAGCCGACGCGCGGGATCATCACGCAGGCCGCACGCGACGACCTCATCCCCACGATCGACGTCGGGCTCATCGACGCCGTCAAGGCGGGCAAGGTCGAGATCGTGCCGGCGGTCGACGTGCTCACCGCAGACGGCGTGCGGCTCGTCGACGGCCGCACGGTCACGCCGGATGCCGTGATCGTTGCGACCGGATTCCGGCGCGGCCTCGAGGAGCTCGTCGGCGACCTCGGCGTGCTCGAGGCATCCGGACGGCCCTCGGTGAATGCGGCGGCGCAGGCTCCAGGGCGGGACGGGCTGTACTTCATCGGGTACTCGAACCCGTTGACCGGAAATCTCCGGCAGCTCGCGATCGATGCGAAGCGGATCGCACGATCCGCGAGGGCGCGTCGGGCGAGTGCGACTGCGGCTCGCTAGTCGTTGTCGCCGGGTCGCTGGGCGCGCTCGCCGTGCGCCTGCGCGTACGGACTGCGAGCGAGGAACGCGATCCCCCGCGGCGACAGCTCGTAGCCGACCTCGTGGCTGATCGTGAGCCCGAGGTTCTTCAGCTTGCGCACGTCGATCTTGAACGGGTCGCGCTCCCGCCCCTGCTCCGCGGCCAGGTCGGGAGCGCGCACCCGTGGGTTGCGGCCGATCAGGTGGAGAGTTGCGATGGTCCAGGGTCCGTGGCTGGATGCCCGATCGAGCCGGTCGAGCTTGGTGTCGAGCATCGCGACATCCTCGTCGGTCAGTTCACGTTCGCGGAGTTCGTGGCGCGGATCCTCGCCCGCCCAGCTCAGGCGCACGCGGTAGGTGAGTCGCGGCTGCCATCGTCGGGGAACTTCTTCCGCAGTGCGTCGGCCGACTTCCAGCCGGCGAGCGCGGCATCGTCGTCGCTGATCGCGTGCCGAGTCGACCTCGGTGACCTCCTCGACGCGCATGAGGCCCGCCGAGGTGAGGAACGTCGAGCCGACCTTGACCTCCGGTTTCGTCCAACGTCGGAACGCGAGCGATGCCGTGCCCTCGCGGATGGCGGCGGCGACCTTGACGGGCAGGAGCATGCTCCCAACCTGTCAGAAGGTCCGGCCTTTCAAAAGGTCGCGCTCCTCAGAAGACGAACCGCGTCGCATCCTTCGGGAAGCTGAACCACGCCATCGCGGTGGTCGGCGTGATCACGCTGAGTCCGCCACCGCCCTCGCCCGCCCACGCGTCCGCCGCAGGCGAGTAGCCGTCGTCGTGGTACTTCGTGAACGCCTCCGCGAGTCGCGCACCGAGTCCGTCGGCATCGGCGCGGGTCGCCTCACTCGTGCCTTCGAGGATCACTGCCTCCCACCCGTTCTCGAGGTTGAGCGTCACGTTGTGGTTGTGCTCGAGGTTGCGCACGTGCCGCGTCGTCGGGGCACCGTCGTAGTAGAACCTGTCGTCCAGCCAGACACCCCAGCGCGGCACGACGTGCGGACGCCCGTCGGGCCGCACCGTCGCGAGCCAGTAGTGCTTGGATGCGACGAGCCGCTCCCGCACCTGGCTCCACTCGAGCATGCCCTCGTCGTCGGCGGGAAGGCCGTAGCCCTCGGGGAAGGCGGGGCGGGTGCGGGTGGGCAGGGAGCTGCTGGTGGAGTCGGCCATGGGTCGAGGGTAGGTGGGGCCACTGACGCGGGAAGACCGATCGGCTACGTGCGCGGTGCGTTCGGAGTCTGCCCGAGGATGAAGAAGAGCATCGCGAACCACACGATGAAGAACACCACGAGCAACGCAGTTCCGACGACGCCGACGATGACGGCCGCCTTGGCGAGCGTTCCACCCTCCTCGTGGTTGACGGCGATCTGACGCTGCGCCATGATCCCGAGGACGATGCCGACCACGGGGATCATGAAGGCGCCGACGAACCCGATGATCGCGAGCGTGTTCGTATGCGGCACGACCGCAGGTGGTGCGGTGGGATGGGGCATGGTCATGTCGAAAGTATGGCGCGGGCGGCGTTCGACGTGAAGCGCGGTCCGCGGCTGCACGGATCAGAACGGGGGTGGATCTGCCGCACGCACGTGTCCCGTCGGACTCGTCCACACCGCCCGCTCAGCACCCGGCGGCTTCTCCACCCGCCACTTCGTCTCGTGCTTCATCGTGTGGTGCTTGCGGCACCGGTGCACGAGGTTCCCGGCGGAGGTCGTTCCGCCAGCCGCCCACGCGACGGTGTGATCCAGGTCGCAGTGCTGCCGCGCGACGTCCGCAGCCGGGGAAGTCGCACGTGACCTGCATGATCGCGAGCCAGCGCTTGAGGGCCGCGGATCGGTCGGTACTGCGTGGCATCCATCGTCAGGATCGCGCCGGTGATCGGGTCGGTCAGCAGTCGAGTGATGGATGGCGCCTCGACCGTGAGCCTGCGCGCGGTGTCGAGGTCGATCGGGCCGATGCCCTCGAGCACGGCCGGCTCTGTCGAGTGCCCGAGCAGGCTCAGGATCGGCACCGTCAGCGCGACCGTCACTCCGACCTTGGAGTTGGAGTCGGAGCCGGCACCGGTCAGCAGGTCGACCATCACATCGGTGCGCAGCTGCGCCATCGAGCGGGACTCGTCGGGCTTGGTGAAGAGTCCGAAGGCGATGCCGTCGACGTTGGCGCGGATCTTCGCGAGGTCGTCGGCAGGGAGGTAGATGTTGAGCCAGGCCATGCCGTCGCGGTCGAGTTCGGAGGAGACGGCTCGACGCTCGCGCGCGGAGAGGTGGCGTTCGGTGAGGGTGTCGGTGCGGAGGCGCTCCGCGATCGCTTTCGCGCGTGCGCGGAACCTCGCGGGGGCGAGGGTGCGGGCGGGATCGAGGAGCTGGCGCTCGAAGTCGGCCCAGGCGTCATCCTGCAATTCGCTGACGATCGTGGCAGCCTCGCGAGCATTCGACGTGGAGATCTCACCCTCGGCGAACCACGCCCAGAGCTGAGGGAGGCGCTCGCGCAGCGTGCTCGCGATCAGTCCGAAGGCGCGCACGGTCGCTTCGGCGAGACTCAGCCGCACCGCGAGATCAGCGGCCGCGGCGCGGACGGCGAGCTCGACGGCGTCGCCCCGCAGCATCTCGGCGTCGATGAAGACCTCAGGATGCGCCGCCGCCTCGCCCAACGTCGCATCGATCGCCCGGAACACCTCGGCCGACGCGCGCCACTGCGTGCGCAGCGCGAGCTCGGCCTCGACCATGGCGAACTCGACGCGGATGTCCGCGTGGGTCTGGTCGAGGAGCAGGGCTTCCATGGATTGAGTTGACCATGGGCCACCGACATTCGTGGGCGAACAGAAGTGCTGATCAGGAGCGACTTATCCACAGATTTCGTTGCGCAGATGAGGCCTGTGGAGGAGGGGTGTTCGTCGGCGACCTCCTAGGCCTCACTCGAACGGTTCTCGTTCGCCAGGGGCGTCATAGCCCGCGAGACGCAAGGCCGTCGCAATGGCTGTCTGCTGCCCGATGTTGAACGTCATGACCGCAGCCAACGCAGATGTTGCACCGAAACTCCACGACATTCGAGTTGCGCAGGTCAGGTGGCCGGGAGGGATTGCCCGCACACCCGACGCGCGCGCGGGAGTCAGTCAGCGAACGGCTGGCGGTCGGACGCGCAGATCGTCTCGGGGGCCGGGAGCTCGATGTCGATGAGGTACCGCGTGCGGATCTCGCTGACGCAGGTGCTCGGATCGCTGACCGAGATGTGTCCATAGCCGTCGTGCGTGAGCAGGACGGCGTTGCCGAGCAGGGCCTGCGTCCTGACCGCCCCGGCATAGCCGGTGTTGGGGTCGTAGCGCATGCCGATGAGGAGCAGCGGGTGCTCCGTTACGGCATCCCATGGTCCGGCGTATCGTCCGGGGCTGATCGGCCACCCTGACGCGCACGGCGCCCATTGCCACCATCCCTGGAATGCGCCGCCGAACCTGCTCTCCGCGACCAGGCCCTCGATGACCGTGGGCCATTCCTCGACCGGCTGCTGAGCCGGGCCGTCCGTGCATGCGATCGCAGCGGCGACCGTGAGCTGGGCTGCAACCTCGGGTGAGTTGCGCTGCGCGGCGATCGCCGCAAGTCCGGTTGCATCACCGGTCGCGGCCGCGTCGAGGAGTTCGGCCAGCATCGGCCAGGTGCTCGGAGAGCCCATTGAGCCGCTGATGGCGGTCTTGGCATCGCCGGACGCCGGCTCAGGACCGGACAGCACCGGCGCGATCCGGTCTCGCGCCGGTTCGCCGTGGCCCGCAAGAGCGCACGCGGCCGCACCGGCCACGTCGCAGAGCTCCAGGAATCGGTCGAAGACCTCGTCGATGGATGCCGCGCCTGCAGCCGCCCGATCTTCCGCGCTGCTCGTGAACGCGACCGGGTCGACCACGCCGTCGAGCACCATCGCCCGTACGCGGTCGGGATACATGTTGGCGTAGGTCTGCCCGAGCAGCGTGCCGTAGGACAGGCCGACGAACGTGAGCTGCTCGTCGCCGACGAGCTCGCGCAAGTGATCGAGATCCCGCACGGTGTCTCCCGCGGAGATGTGGGAGAGGAGCTCGCCCATCGACTCGACGCAGCGGGATGCCAGTGCGGTGGTCAACTGGGCGTACTCCTGCGACCCGGCCGGTGTCGACGGCAGGCCGACGCCGTCCCAGAATTCCGCTCGAGCCGCATCGTCCTCGAAGCAGGAGACTGGCGAGCTCCCGCCGGTCCCGCGAGGATCCCAGCCGATGATGTCGAAGCGCCCGTCGCCCCACGAATCGAGTTCGGCTGCACCCGACGCCACCGCCGCGACGCCGGACTCGCCCGGGCCGCCGGGGTTGAAGAAGAGCGTGCCGATCCGCTGGTCCGGGTCGCCGGCCGGGTGTCGGATGACGGCGATGACGAGCTGCTCGCCGTCGGGGTCGGACCAGTCCAGCGGAACGGGGACGTCCGCGCAGAATGAACCCTGTGCGCACGGTACCCATTCGATCTCGTTCGTCGCCGCGGGCGTCGGCTCGACAGGAGACGCCGTGCATCCGGCGAGGAGCGCCGTGATCGCGAGGACGGCAACCAGGTGGGGTCTCATCGCACGGATGTCCGGCTACTCGGGAAAAGCGATTCCGGAGAGGATCAGCGGCAGCTCGTTCTCGCGCTCGCTTTCGTCGACGATGAATCCGCTGCCGTCTTCGGTGCCCGATCCGAGCATCGTGAAGGCGCTGATCTCGAACGGGAGGTTGGTGGCGCTGAGCGGTGCCATGCCGTCCATCACATGGAAATGCAGATGCGATTCGGTGGTATTTCCGCTGTTGCCAGTGCGGGCGATCTCATCACCCACTGACACCCGGTCTCCGACCTCGACCGTCACCGAATCCGGCTTGAGGTGCGCGTAGAACGCGTAGACGCCCTCGGCCAGCTTCAGCACGACGTGGTTTCCGCCGTAGTCGCTGAGCGGCAGGCTGTCCTGCAGCACGTGTGGCTCGGCATCCGGGAGATTCTCCACGACGACCATCACCTCGCCATCGCCCACTGCCAGCACCGGCTGGTCGTAGGTGAAGTAGTTGGCGTTGACGGACGGATCGCCCTCGAATGTGGACTGCTCGCCGTTCTCGACGAGCGGCCTGGTGAGGTCGAAGCGCGACCAGTCGATCGCGTAGCGCTCGGCCGCGCTGATCCGGCCGGCGATGGGGATCATCGTGCCGCGGTGCGGCGAGAGCGTGCAGCAGGCGTTGACCGCGACCCAATCCGATCCGGTCAGTGGCGGCGCGACGACGATCGGGTCACCCGCGCCGACGGGAGTGACGCCGTGCGCGACCGCCTCGGTCGGGAAGAGGTTCGCGTAGTTCGCCTGCCCAGGACGAACGTCGCCGAAGCTGGCACTGATGGCCTGATCGACCTGTTCGGGCACGTCGTCGCGGGAGTCGAACGTCGTGTCCATGAGGATCACCGCGGTCGTCCCGGCCGGGATCTGCGACATCGCTTCGGGTGGGAACGGATAGTCGCCGATCGGCAGCGTCCGACCCACGATCTCCGGACCGCTCATCTCGGAGATCGTCACGCCGCCAGCGGATGTGACGATGCCGTCGATCGTCGCCGGACGCGGAGACGCGTTCATCACCTCCAGCTCGTAGACGAGGTGATAGAGGCCGTCGGTGCCGCGCACCGGAACCGGATCGCCCGCGACGGTCGAGATGATGAGCGGCGAGAATTCGTCAATCGCCGCGGGATCCGGATCCGGCAGCGGGTCGGATGCCGACGGAGCCGTTGTGGTCGGTGACGGCGTCGGGACCGCCGTGCACGAGGCGAGAAGGCCTGCCGCGGCCACGGCGGATCCCACGAGCAGCAGGCGGATCGATCGGGTGCGAATGCGGTTCATCGGACGCTCCTTCCGGCGACGATGTCGACCATCGCCTCCACGAGGTCGGGCTGACGGACATGGACGTAGTGATCGCTGCCCGTCGCGATCAGATGAGGGGTGTTGGGCCGGAGCGCGACCAGGTTCGGCTGCCCGGCCGCCCATGCGTTCTCGAGGTCGTCGGCGGTGAAGCCCGGCGGGTTCTCGGGAAGTCCCGCAAAGGGAAGCTCCTTGGAGATCACGCCGATTGGGATGTCGGGAAACGGCGCAGCGGCTCGGATCGAGGCGATGGCCGCCTCGATGTCCACGTTCTCGTAATCCGCGCTCTCGCCTCCGCCGGTCGAATTGAGGACGGCGTAGTACGCCTGCCACTTGTCCGCCATCAGCTCCGGGATCTCGATCGGGAACGAGTCGACGAAGACCAGCCCGTCAACGTCCTCGGGGTAGGTCTGCGCATACAGACGCGCGAAGAGGCCGCCCATCGAATGCGCCGTCAGGATGTACGGGGCCGGCTCGCCGCTCTTCTCGAGGGCGAAGTGCAGATCATCGACGATAGCGACCGCGGTGCGGGGCATCGGCACGGGCGTCGTCCGATCCGTGACGGTAGGAGAGTCGCCGAGCAGGAGCAGGGTTCCGGCGCGATCGTAGGCGCACACCCGGTACCGGTCGGAAAGGCGGTCGAAGACGGAGCGCTCCGAATCGTCTGCGGTCACCATCCAGGTATCGGCGGACTCGTGATACCCCGACTCGAGGACTATGGTCTGCGTCCCGCTTCCCGCGCAGATCATGTAGAGCATGCGCCCGCCGCCGAGGTCGATCTCGTGCACATCGCCGACCGGCGTCTCGGAGGACGCCGCGGTCGGTGCAGGGGCTTCCTCGTTCGGCGCAGTGCAGCCGGCCAGCGTCGATGCGAGCCCGACACCGATCAGGACTGCCAGCGCCGATCGGTGATGTGTTCGCATGAGAACATAGTGCACTCATTGCACTCTTTCATGCAACGAGTGCACTTTCGCGTTTTAGACTGTGGCGATGGAGATCGTTCTGCCCAGGACTCAGGCGATGCGCAGGACGGCGACCCGCGAGCGGATCGTTCGGGCGGGCAACACTCTCTTCGAGACGCAGGGATACGCCGACACCTCTCTGCGAGACATCAGCGAAGCCGCCGGCGTCGCCACGCGCACGATCTATCTGCACTTCGATTCAAAAGCTGCGATCCTGCTCGCCTACTTCGATGACTGGATCGAGGATTTCGTCGATGCGGTCTGCGCGGGCTCGCCAGACGAAGACGTCGACGCGGCCGTCGTGCGGGCGTACGGGCGCCTGGATGCCGCAGGGAAAGTTGACAATCGTGCGCTCGGGGAGATGCGAGCGCCGCATCCCGTGATCGAGCTCTTCACCAGCAGCAACCTCGACATTCCCGGGCACGTGCTGCAGACCTGGGTTCGCGCGCAGGACGCACTCGCCGACCACTTCCGCGGGGCGAGCGACAGTCAACAGGTCGCGGCGATGGCACGCGCGAAGGCAGCCGCGATCTTCGCAGCTTGGATGGTGACCCTCCTTTCCTACCGCGATGTCCGCACGGGCGACAGCGCGGGCACAGGGCCACTCCACGAGATCGCGTTCGACGCGCTCCGGCGGTTCGGCGCGGGAGTCAACACCGTACGCGTCGACGCCTGAGCCGCGCGGGCCTCGCCGCAGGGTGGCATCAGCGTCTGTTGACCTGCACCGCGCGCTGAATGAGCCGCTTGAATTGTTCCGCGTTGAGCTCATCACCCTCGAAGAGGTCGATCGCCCGACCCACGGGTGCCTCGAGGCTCGCGTTGAACAGCCCGTCGGGATCGCTGATCGACGAGCCCCTGTTGAAGGTGATCTTCACCTTGGCCTTCAGCGTGTCCACCGTGCAGATCAGGCCGTCCAGTGAGAATGCCGGAACTCCCTCGGGATTGGAGGGCTTACGCCATTTCCTCTCCTCCACGACGTCTGGCTCCGCCTGCTTGATCAGAGCGCTGATGTCGCGCACCCGGTCGACCCGCCAATCATCACTCATGGCACTAGCTTGTCCGAGACACAGTGGGAATTCCAAGGGGGTAACGCGCGCCGAGGGTCAGACGTTGAACCGAAACTCCACAACATCCCCGTCCTGCATCACGTACTCCTTGCCCTCGATGCGCGCCTTCCCCTTCGCGCGCGCCTCGGCGATCGAGCCCGTCGAGACCAGGTCATCGAACCCGATGATCTCCGCCTTGATGAAGCCCTTCTCGAAGTCGGTGTGGATCACGCCCGCCGCCTGCGGAGCCTTGTCGCCCTTGTGGATCGTCCACGCACGCGACTCCTTGGGGCCGGCGGTGAGGTAGGTCTGCAGTCCGAGCGTGTCGAATCCGATGCGGGCGAGCTGGTCGAGTCCGCTCTCGGTCTGGCCGGTCGAGGCGAGGAGCTCCGCGGCATCCGCCGCATCGAGGTCGATGAGCTCGGACTCGAGCTTCGCGTCCAGGAACACGGCCTTGGCGGGCGCGACGAGGGCCGCGAGTGAAGCGAGCTGCGCGGCATCCCCGAGCACGTCCTCGTCCACGTTGAAGACGTAGATGAACGGCTTGGCGGTGAGCAGGCCCAGCTCCTTGATGGGGCCGAGATCGATGGAGGTCGCCGAGAGGGGCGTTCCGGCATCCAGCGCCTTCTGGGCAGCCAACGCCGTCTCGAGCACGACCGCCTCGACCCGCTTGGTCTTCAGTTCCTTCTCGTAGCGCGCGATCGCCTTCTCGAGGGTCTGCAGGTCGGCGAGGATGAGCTCGGTGTTGATGGTCTCGAGGTCGCGCTTCGGGTCGGGGCTGCCATCCACGTGCACGACATCGGGGTCGGCGAAGCCGCGCACGACCTCGGCGATCGCGTCGGCCTCACGGATGTTGGCGAGGAACTTATTGCCCAGCCCTTCGCCCTCACTCGCACCCTTCACGATGCCGGCGATGTCGACGAACGACACCGGGGCCGGCAGGATGCGCTCACTCGCGAACAGTTTCGCAAGCACGTCGAGCCGCGGGTCGGGCAGGTTCACGACGCCGACGTTGGGCTCGATCGTCGCGAACGGGTAGTTGGCCGCGAGCACCTGGTTCTTGGTGAGCGCGTTGAACAGGGTCGACTTGCCGACGTTCGGGAGTCCGACGATCGCGATGGTGAGTGCCACGGGGCTCTAGCTTACGGAGCCCCGCGCGTCAGGCGCGCCGCGTGCGACGGATGACGACGGCCGCGGCACCACCGACGAGCAGCAGCATCGCGAGACCGAGCGTCAGCGGCTCGACGGTGGACCCGGTGGCCGCGAGCTGCGGCGTCGCGGGGTAGACGAGCAACAGTGCCTCGACGTACGGGCTGGCCTCGCCGATCGTGATCCGACCGGAGAACTCGAGGGTGTTGGCCAGGTCGTCGGGATCGGCGCTGTAGAGGTCGACTTCCCAGTCGCTGCCGCCGAGATTGATGTCGGACCCGAACCAGAGGATGCCCGAGGTGTCGATCACGAGCGAGTAGTTGCCCGACGCGCCCACCGGGCCGACCGAGGTCTGCACTCCGGTCGCCGGATCGATCGTGGAGAGTTCGCCGCCGCTGTCGAGCGTGTAGAGCACGCCCGAGCTCGGGTCGAACGCCATCGCGTAGTCATCGGAGGTCGGGCCGACCTCGATCAGTCCGGCCGTCGAGAGGTCGAGCTTGAAGAGCGTTCCCTGGCCGGACGCGTACGCGGCCCCGGTGGTCGAGATCGCGATCGCCGTGATGTAGACCGGGTCGACGCCCTCGTGGAACGCAGCGACGAACGTCGAGACTCCAGTCGTGGTGTCGATCGTGACGAGCGCCGGGTCCGCGGCGCCGTCGAAGTCGAACGCAATCGCGTAGGCGGTGGCGGTCACGGGGTTCCACGCGCCCTGTCCGCCGCAGTTCGCGTCGGTGAGCGCGGGCGTGCCGCCGCCGATGAGGGTTCCCTCGGCGGTGATCGAGTCGAGCCCGATCAGCTGCATGTTCGGGTATTCGGCGGAATCGCTCGAGTAGTACGGGCACGCGATGCCGTACAGGCTGTCCCCGACGGGCAACGGCCGCGGATCGGCCGACGCCGGCGCAGCTCCGAGTCCGAGAAGGCCGAGCGTCGCGGCAGCGGTCAGAGCGATGGCGAGACGGCGCACGAGGAGTCCTTTCGAAGACTGCGGCCAGAATATCGGTTTCTGGGTATTTCCTGCTAATCGGACGCGCTGGGTGTGCCGCGGCATCCGCGGTTCGATCCTGCACGGGCGCGCCTCCCGGACTCCGTCGTACCCCCGTGTCAGCATCGAGCACGTGCCGTTGGACTTCACCGCGATCGACTTCGAGACCGCCAACTCGTCGGCGGCGAGCGCGTGCTCGGTCGGGCTCGTGAAGGTGCGTGACGGCCAGGTGGTCGAGCGGGTTGGATGGCTCATCAAGCCGCCCCTCGGACACGACGAGTTCACCGAGTGGAACACCCGCATCCACGGCATCATGGCGCCCGACGTGATCGACGCCAAGCTCTGGAGCGAGCAGGTCGCCGACATCGTCGCCTTCGCCGAGGGCGACGTGCTCGTCGCCCACAACGCCGGATTCGACATGGGCGTGATCACCGCCGCGTGCACCGCGAGCTTCATCTCGACCCCCGAGTACCAGTACCTGTGCAGCCTGCAGGTGGCGCGCAAGACCTACACGCTCGACAGCTACCGACTCCCGGTCGCCGCGATGGCTGCGGGATTCGAGGACTTCAAGCACCACGACGCGATCGCGGATGCCGAGGCGTGCGCCGCGATCGTCGCGCACGCAGGTCGTCGCCACGACGCCCGTGACGTGTTCGAGCTGGCCGAGTTGGTGTCGATCAGGGTCGGACGGATCGGTCGGCCGGCTCCGGGCGAGGTGCCGACGCGCGAGACATCCACGCCGATGGTGTTCGCTCCGCCGCCACCCGCGGCGCACGAGTCGGATGCCGTGCGCTGGGCGATCCCCGGGGTCACCTGGGGTTAGCCCCGATCAGTCGGGGTAGCCGAACGTGGCGTCCATGGCGCCGTTGTCGAAGGTGAACGCGAACGAGACCGCGCGCTCGTTCGGCGGCGCAGCCCGGAACGGCTCGAGCACCTGGTTGAGCCAGCCGATGGCATCGAAGGTCGGCACGTAGGGCAGGCCGTTCGCGACCGGCTGCAGGATGCGGGACACCCGCGACTGGTCGTCGATCTCGATCGTCGCGCTCAGCGAGGCCGGATACGAGCCGCCGTGGTTGTTGGCCCAGTCATCGAGCATCGCACGAACCAGCTCGGGCGGCATGCCGACGATGTCCATGCGATCGAACTCCGCCGGAGGTTGCTCCGGCGGCTTCTTCCTGCCGAACAGTCCCATGCTTCGAGTTTGGCCGCTCAGCGCCGCGGTAACTACCCGTTCTGAGGGAATCCCAAGTTGATCCCACCGTGGCTCGGGTCGAGCCAGCGCGACGTGATCGCCTTCTGCCGGGTGAAGAAGTGGATGGCGTCGGGGCCGTACGCCTTCGTGTCGCCGAACAGCGAGTCCTTCCAGCCACCGAACGAGAAGTAACCCACCGGCACCGGGATCGGCACGTTGATGCCGATCATGCCGACGGTCGCCTCGCGCTGGAACCGGCGGGCAGCGCCGCCGTCGTTCGTGAAGATCGCGGTGCCGTTGCCGTACGGGCTGCCGTTGATGAGGGCGAGACCCTCGTCGTAGCTCTCCACTCGCACGACCGAGAGCACCGGTCCGAAGATCTCGTGGCGGTAGACGTCGGATGAGGTCGACACGTTGTCGATGAGGGTGGGGCCGAGCCAGAAGCCGTCGGCCGCGCCATCCACCTCGATGCCGCGTCCGTCGACGACGACCGTCGCGCCGTCCGCGGTGGCGATGTCGATGTAGCCCGCGACCTTGTCGCGGTGCTCCTTGGTGATGAGCGGGCCCATGTCGCAGCCGCGGGTGCCGTCGCCGACCTTGAGGCCGACCATGCGGTCCTTGATCTTGGCGATGAGCTCATCGGCGACCGGCTCGACCGCGACGACGACCGAGATCGCCATGCAGCGCTCACCGGCGGAGCCGAAGCCGGCGTTGACCGCGGAGTCCGCGACGAGGTCGAGGTCGGCGTCCGGGCAGGACGAGCATGTGGTTCTTGGCTCCGCCGAGGGCCTGCACCCGCTTGCCGTTCGCGGCGGCCGTCTCGTAGATGTACTTGGCGATCGGGGTCGAACCCACGAACGAGATGCTCGCGACGTCGGGGTGCGTGAGCAGCGCATCCACCGACTCCTTGTCGCCGTGGACGACGTTGAGCACGCCGTCGGGGAGACCGGCCTCCTTCATGAGCTGCGCCATCCAGATCGCGGCGGAAGGGTCCTTCTCGGAGGGCTTGAGCACGACGGTGTTGCCGAGCGCGATCGCGAGCGGGAAGAACCACAGCGGCACCATCGCCGGGAAGTTGAACGGGCTGATGATGCCGACGACACCGAGCGCCTGCTTGAGCGAGTAGACGTCGACGCCGGTCGACACGTTCTCGGAGTACTCGCCCTTGGCGAGGTGCGGGATGCCGCAGGCGAACTCGACGACCTCGAGACCGCGGGCCACCTCGCCGAGCGCATCGGAGGTGACCTTGCCGTGCTCGTTGGTGAGGATCGCGGCGACCTCCTCCTTGCGCGCGTTCAGCAGCTCGCGGAACGCGAACAGCACGGCGGACCGCTTGTTCCACGACGCGTTCGACCAGTCCGGGAACGCCGCCTTCGCGGAGGCGACGGCGTGGGCGACGTCGTCGGTCGTCGCGAGGCGGACCTCGCGCGACACGGTGCCCTCCGCGGGGTTGTAGACAGGTGCGGTGCGGGTGGATGCGCCGGTGAACGCAGCGCCGTCCACCCAGTGGTCGAGGATCGTCGTCATGCCCTCAGTCTGGGCGTCAACGAGTCTGCGTACAAGCCCGAACCACGCACACGCCATGTGCAGAACTGCACACTGGATTACGCGCCGGTGCAGCTCGTCCGCGCGGGCGCGGACCTCGGCGAACAGCTCCTCGCGCACGAGGGCGACAGCCTCCACCGCAGGAGCGTCCCGCCGCACCGTCAGCGAGAACTGCAGCGGGAACTCGAGGTCCGGCAGCACCCGCACGAGATCCGTACTCGGGGCCGCCATGAAGTCGTGCAGCAGACCGATCCCAGCGCCGCGCCGTGTCGCCTCGAGTTGAGCGAACACGCTCGTGGATCCGAAGCCGACCTGCATCCCGCCGAGCACCGGCGCGAGATCGAGTTCGTGCACCGTGAGCAGGCTGTCGACGTAGAAGACCAGACGATGAGCCACGAGATCGTCTGCGGATCCGACCGGTGGATGCGACGCAAGATACCCGTGCGAGGCATACAGCCGAAGCACGTACGGGCTCAGCGCCTCGGAGCCGGGACGCGTCTGGTGCTGCGACCCGATCGTGACGGTGAGGTCCTGCCCCGCCCCACGCACCGCGAGCGGACGCGTCGAGGTCACGAGCTCGGTCGTCACCCCCGGATGCCGCGCGCCGACCCTGGCGAGCGCCGGCGCGACGAAGTACGCGCCGAACCCCTCGGGTGCCGCGACCCGCACGGTGCCGTGGATGCCGGAGTGCTCGCCGTGCGCCGCGCCCACGACGCGCTCCATGGCCTCCTCGATCGACGCGGCCTGGCCGACCACGTCCCGGCCGAGCGCGGTGAGCACCCACCCCTCAGAGCCCTTACCGACGAGCTTCGCGCCGAGCGCGGCCTCGAGGCGATCGATCCGTCGCTTCACCGTCGTGTGGTCGACCCCGAGCAGCGCCCCGGCGGTGACCATGCGTCCGCCCCGCGCGACGGCGAGCAGGTAGCGCACGTCATCGGCGCTCACATCGGAGGGGCGTGGTCCTTGGCCGGCCATGGGACACACCCTACGGCGGCGTGCGCGTTGGCTGCGTGTAAACCCCTTCCCCGCGTGGCCCCCGCACCGATGTCCGAACCCGCTGGCACACTGGGCGGCATGGACCCCATCCTCGCTCTCGTGATCGGACTCGCCATCGGCGTGCTCCTCGGTGCGGTCATCGGCGTGCTCGTCGTGCGCGCCCGCTCCGCGGGAAGCAGCGTGGATGCCGCCCCTGCCGTCATCGAGGCCCGCCACGCACAGGTCGTCGCCGAGCTCCGCTCCCACGAGGCCCAGGCCCGCGCGGAGATCGCGGCACAGCTGGCCGCGGCCGAGGCATCCATCGCGAGGACTCGCAGCGACCAGCTCGCTTCGACCCAGGACCAGTACCGCGACCTCATGGAGCGCGCACGCTCCGAGGCCAAGGAGCGCGAGACCTCGACCGCCGCCGAGAGCAAGGTGCTGCAGGCGCTCGCCCCGGTGAAGGAGACCCTCGCGGGCATGCAGGCGAAGGTCACCGAACTCGAGACCCAGCGCAGCCGGCAGCACGGGGAGCTCTCGCAGCAGCTCAAGGCGGCGACGGAGGGCGAGGAGCGCCTGCGGGCCACCGCCGAATCGCTCGCCTCCGCGCTGCGCAACAACGCCACCCGCGGGGTCTGGGGCGAGACGCAGCTGCGCACGCTCGTCGAGTCCGCCGGGCTGCTCAACCGGGTCGACTTCACCGTGCAGTCCACGATCACCGCGGAGTCCGGCTCGCGCCGCCCCGACATGGTCGTCAACCTGCCGGGCGGCAAGTCGATCGCGGTCGACGCCAAGGTGCCCTACAACTCCTACATCGAGGCGAGCGCGATCCCGGCGACCTCGACCGTCGAGCAGGAGGCGGCCCGCACCGCGCTGCTCGTCAAGCACGCCAAGCAGGTCAAGGCGCACGTGGATGCTCTGGCCGGCAAGACCTACTGGACCGGCCTCGATGCGAGCCCCGAGTTCACGGTCGCGTTCATCCCGAACGAGCCGCTGCTCGCTGCCGCGCTCGAACAGGACCCGACCCTGCTCGAGTACGCGTTCGCGAAGCGCATCGCGCTCGCGTCGCCGGTGAGCTTCTGGGCCGTGCTCAAGACCGTCGCCTTCACGTGGCAGCAGGACGTGCTCACCGAGGACGCCAAGGAGCTGTTCGACCTCGGCAAGGAGCTGTACTCGCGACTCGCGACGCTCTCCGACCACGCCGACAAGCTGCGTCGCTCGATCGAGTCGACGGTGACGAGCTACAACCAGTTCGCGAGCTCGCTCGAGCAGCGCGTGCTCGTGACGGCCCGCAAGCTCGACAACCTCGACGAGTCCAAGGTGATCGGCACGCTCACCCAGATCGAGCAGGCGCCGAAGCGACTCACGCAGGATGAGTTCGCGGTGATCGACGAGGTGCTCGAAGAGACCGGGGGCAGGTCGCCCGGAGCTCGACTTCACGCTCATCGCACCGCCGGTCACGCCGATCGACAAGTCCAAGCGCGCGTAGTACCTAGGGCGCGCCGCCGCTCCTGCGGCGCACGACTCAGTCCTCGTCCAACCACTTCTGGGCGAGGTGATCGGCCGCGACCCGTCGGATCGTCCCCGAGGTCGAGCGCAGCACGATCGAGTCCGTGCGGATGATCGGCCCCATGCGCCGCACGCCCTTCACGAGTCCGCCGTCGGTGACGCCAGTCGCGACGAAGAACGTGTTCTCCCCGCGCACGAGCTCGTCCGCCCCGTAGACGTAGTCGAACTTGAGGCCGGCGGCGGCGCCCTTCTCGCGCTCGGCATCCGTTCCCGGCGCGAGCCGGCCCTGGATGAACCCGCCGAGGGCCTTGATGGCGCAGGCGGTCGCCACACCCTCCGGGCTGCCGCCGGTGCCCATGCACATGTCGATGCGCGTGCCGTAGAGCGCGGCGTTGATCCCACCGGCGACGTCGCCGTCGAGCATCAGCCGGGTGCCCGCGCCCGTCGCGCGGATCTCGTCGATGAGTCCCTCGTGCCGCGGCCGGTCGAGCACCGCCACGATGATCTCGTCGACCGGCTTGCCCTTCGCTTTGGCGAACTCGCGGATGTTGTCCCCCACCGACTGCGCGAGGTCTACGACTCCGATGCCCTCCGCACCGGTGACGAGCTTGTCCATGTAGAAGACGGACGAGGCATCCAGCATCGTGCCGCGGTCTGACACGGCGATCATCGAGATCGCGTTCTGCCGCCCGGCCGCCGTGAGCGACGTGCCGTCGATCGGGTCGACCGCGATGTCGCACGCCGGTCCACGCCCGTTGCCGACGTGCTCGCCGTTGAACAGCATCGGCGCCTTGTCCTTCTCGCCCTCGCCGATCACGACCACGCCCTCGAAGTTCACCGTGCCGAGGAACTTGCGCATCGCATCCACGGCAGCGCCGTCGGCCCCGAGCTTGTCGCCCTTGCCGATGAACGGCACCGCGCGGATGGCGGCCGCCTCGGTCGCGCGGACCAGCTCCATCGCGAGGTTGCGGTCGGGGTGCAGGAACAGCGTGCCGGTTTCGGTGGTCACCAAGATGTGGGTTTCCTTGCGTGCGCTGGCCGTGGTGGGAATCCGGACATCGGATCGACGCGAAGCCAGCCTATCGGCGCGCTCAGTACACTCGGAGCATGCCCATTGCGACCCCAGACCAGTACGCCGAGATGCTCGACAAGGCAAAGCAGCGCGGCTTCGCCTACCCCGCTATCAACGTCTCGAGCTCCTCCACGATCAACGCCGTGCTGCAGGGTCTCACCGAGGCGGGCTCCGACGGCATCATCCAGGTCACCACCGGCGGCGCGGACTACTTCGCCGGCCAGTCCGTCAAGGCCCGCGCGACGGGCGCGCTCGCGTTCGCTGCGTTTGCGACCGAGGTCGCCAAGAACTACCCCATCACGGTCGCGCTGCACACCGACCACTGCCCGAAGGACGCGCTCGACGGCTTCGTACTGCCGCTCCTCGCCGCCTCGGAGGCCGAGGTGAAGGCGGGCCGCAATCCGATCTTCCAGTCGCACATGTGGGACGGCTCCGCCGTGCCGATGGCCGAGAACCTCGAGATCGCGAAGGAACTGCTGCCGCGGCTCAAGGCGATCCACGCGATCCTCGAGGTCGAGATCGGCGTCGTGGGTGGCGAGGAGGACGGCGTCAGCCACGACATCAACGCGAATCTGTACACGACGCTGGATGACGCCATCCAGCTGGTCGACGCGCTCGGCCTCGGTGACGACGGCCGCTACATGGCCGCCCTCACCTTCGGCAACGTGCACGGCGTCTACGCGCCCGGCAACGTGAAGCTCAAGCCCGAGCTGCTCGGCGAGATCCAGGCCGGCCTCGAGGCGAAGTACGGCACCGGCCCCAAGCCGCTCGACCTCGTGTTCCACGGCGGGTCGGGCTCGAGCGACGAGGAGATCGCCACCGCGGTCTCGCACGGTGTCGTGAAGATGAACATCGACACCGACACGCAGTACGCGTTCACGCGCAACGTTGCCGGTTGGATGCTGGACAACTACGACGGCGTGCTGAAGATCGACGGCGGGGTCGGCAACAAGAAGGTCTACGACCCGCGCGCGTGGGGCAAGTCCGCGGAGACCGCGATGGCCGCGCGGGTGGTCGAGGCCACCCAGCAGCTCGGCTCGGCAGGGCACTCCGGCAACTGACCGTGTCCGACACCGTGCCGCCGGGCGGCGCCGAGCCGGATCGCGTCGACCCGAGACCGAAGCCCCAGTACGGCGAGTACGCCCCTCCGGGCTGGGTTTCGCCCGTTCCGGTCGAACCCGCCGGGGAGCCGAAGCTCGACCTGACCACGCTCCCGCCACCGCGTCCGGACTCGATGAGTTCGGCGCTGCTGCGACCCACCCCCGCGTGGGACCGCACGCTCACGATCGCCCTGCTCGTCGTCGGCCTCTTCGGTGCCTACACCGGCTGGCAGACCGGCGGCTCGCTCGGCGAGGTGATCACGGTCGGGCTCGAGCCGTACGGCATCCAACCCGGCACGCTGCCATCGTGGCTGGATGCCGCGGGCACCGCCATCGCGCTCAGCCACGCGTTGCTCTACCTCGCCGCCGTCGGGCTCTCGATCTCACTGCTCGCCCGTGGACGACGCGCGGCCTGGGCACCGCTCGCCGCGGGCATCATCGCCGGGATCATCTTCTGGTCGGTGCTCATCACCGCCTTCGCGCCGTACGCGGCGCAGGTGCAGGCCTAGCGCCCCCGCGGGTCAGGTCTCGTCGAGCCAGGCCACGTACTCCGGGTCGCCCATCAGCACGTTGTAGATGATGATCGCGGTCACGGCGTAGCCGATCGCGAGCCCGACGAGCGGCACCCAGAAGGCGAGCCTTCGGGCGCGCAGGAACGTCACGCTCACGGCGATCGCCAGGAAGAGCAGCACGCCGCGCACGACGTTGATCCAGAACCCGGCCGTGCTCGCCGCGGCGAGGTTCGTGAACTCGCCGATCCCCTGGTCCTGGAACTGGAGCACGAGCACCTGGTCGTACTGCGAGTAGATGCCCACCTCCCAGAGCACGATCGCAGCGCTGATCACAAGCAGGCCGATGGTGAGGATGCGGTCCCAGGTGCGCTTCTTGCGTCCGGGAGCCGGATCGACGGCATCGTCGAGCGCACCCCACTTCATCGGGACGTCGTCGTCAGCCACGGTCGTCCTCGGATTCGGTGCGCTGCCAGTCCAGCTTGCGGTTGCGGCCGCCGAGTCCACGCTCATCGGGGTTGCCCTCGGCATCCGTGCGCAGTTCCTTCGGCAGCGAGAACATGAGGTCCTCCTCCGCGGTGACGATCGTCGAGACGTCGCCGAAGCCCGCGTCGGCGAGGTCGTCGAGCACCTCCTGCACGAGCACCTCGGGCACCGACGCTCCGCTGGTCACCCCGATGGTCTCCACCCCGTCGAGCCAGTCCTGCTCGATCTCGCTCGCGTAGTCGACGCGGTGGGCGGCGCGGGCGCCGTGCTCGAGCGCGACATCCACGAGCCGCATGGTGTTCGAGCTGTTGGCCGAGCCGACGACGATCACGAGGTCCGCCTCCGGTGCGACCTTCTTGATCGCGACCTGGCGGTTCTGGGTGGCGTAGCAGATGTCGTCGCTCGGCGGATCCTGCAGGTTCGGGAACCGCTCGCGCAGCAGGCGGACGGTCTCCATGGTCTCGTCGACCGAGAGGGTGGTCTGCGAGAGCCAGACCAGGTTGTCCGGGTCGTCGACCACGAGGTCGGCGACCTCGTGCGGTCCGTTGATGAGGGTCGTCTGCTCCGGGGCGTGACCCATCGTGCCCTCGACCTCCTCGTGGCCGGCGTGGCCGATGAGCAGGATGTGGCGCTCGGCCTTCGCGAAGCGCACCGCTTCGCGGTGCACCTTGGTGACGAGCGGGCAGGTCGCATCGATCGCCTGGAGGTCGCGCTCTGCGGCATCCGCGACGACCTTCGGGGAGACGCCGTGGGCACTGAACACGACATGGGCGCCTTCCGGCACCTCGTGCACGTCGTCGACGAAGATCGCCCCGGCGCGCTCGAGCGTCGAGACGACGTGGATGTTGTGCACGATCTGCTTGCGCACGTAGACCGGTGCGCCGTAGTTCTCGAGCGCCTTCTCGACGGCCACCACGGCCCTGTCCACCCCAGCGCAGTAGCCGCGCGGGGCTGCGAGCAGCACCCGCTTGTGTCCGGGCACCGGGATATCCTTGAGGCGGTTCCGCGGGGCGGGCACGTGTGGCATCTCCAGGCTCACGACATTGCCGTTCGAGATGGACACGCCCCAATTCTACGGTGGAGGTTTCGTGGCAGACCCTGACGGCCCCTCGACGGTGGACGCGCCGTGGCCGGTCGCCCTGCTCTCCACCAAACTCAAGGGCTACATCGAGCGCCTCGGCACGGTCTGGGTCGAGGGCGAGATCACCCAGTGGGGCGGCGCCGGCGGCAATGTCTACGGCAAGCTCAAGGACCTCGAGCAGGACGTCACGCTCTCCTTTTCGGTCTGGTCGTCGGTGAAGGCCAAGTTCAAGGATGACTTCAAGCAGGGCGACCGCGTCGTCGCCCTGCTCAAGGCGAACTGGTGGCCCAAGGGCGGCACGCTCACCATGCAGGTGTTCGAGCTGCGCCACGTGGGCCTCGGTGACCTGCTCGAGCGACTCGAGCGGCTGCGCCAACAGCTGCGCAGCGAGGGCCTGTTCGAGCACAAGCGACCGCTGCCATTCCTTCCGAACTGCATCGGACTGGTTACCGGCCAGGACAGCGACGCGGAGAAGGACGTGCTGCGCAACGCGCAGCTGCGCTGGCCCGCGGTGCAGTTCCGGGTCATCCACGCGGCGGTGCAGGGCGATCGCGCGGCGTCCGAGGTCACGCGGGCGATCCAGACGCTGGATGCCGACCCAGCCGTCGACGTCATCATCGTCGCCCGCGGCGGCGGCGACTTCCAGAACCTGCTCGTGTTCAGCGACGAGAAGCTCGTGCGGGCCGCCGCCGCGTGCGTGACGCCCATCGTGAGTGCGATCGGCCACGAGAACGACCGTCCGCTGCTCGACGAGGTGGCCGACCTGCGGGCGTCCACCCCCACCGACGCGGCCAAGCGCGTCGTGCCGGATGTCGCCGAGGAGCTCAACCGCGTGCAGCAGGCGCGTGCGCGCATCCGCTCCCGCATCACCCAGTTCGTCGGTCACGAGATCGAACGGATCGAGACTCTCCGCTCCCGCCCCGCGCTCGCGAACACCACCTGGATCGTCGATGTGCGCGCCGACGAGCTTCTCCCGTCACGTCGCCCGCAGCCGCGAGCTCGTCGAGCGAGCGGTCGAGCGTGCCCAGACCCGCGTCGCCGAGCTCGCAGCACAGGTGCGCGCCCTCTCCCCCAAGCGCACGCTCGAGCGCGGCTACGCGATCGCGCAGCTGCCGAGCGGCGCCGCACTGCGGTCCGCCACTGATGCCCCGGCCGGCACGAAACTCCTCCTCACCATCGCCGACGGCCGGCTCGGCGCCACCGTCGACTCCGACCCCGCCAGCCCCGCCGGATAGAATCGAACCGTGGCAACCGAGACGAACGACGTCAGCGCACTCAGCTACGAGCAGGCGCGCGACGAGCTCATCCAGGTCGTGAACGACCTGGAGCAGGGCGCGTCGTCGCTCGAGGAGTCGCTCGCCCTGTGGGAGCGCGGCGAGGCGCTCGCGAAGCGCTGCGAGGAGTGGCTCGTCGGTGCGAAGCAGCGGCTCGACGCCGCTCGGGCGTCCGCCACCGCCGCCACTGCCGAATGAGCGCGGTCGCATGAGCGCCCAGAAGGCACCCCCGGTCGTCGCTGAGCTCGGGCGCCCCGAGACGCCGGAGGAGACCGCGGCCCGCAAGGCCGAGAACTCGCGCCGGCACCGCGCGAACCAGACGCTCTTCAACCTCGTGCTCGCGACGCTCGCCTCGCTCGGCATCGTGGTCTTCCTGTTCGCGGTCGTCGTGCGCCCCGATACCGCTCCACCCGCTCCGGTCGACTACGTGTCTGTCGCAGAGGGCGCGAACGCCGACGTGCCGCTCGCCGCGCCGGTCGTGCCCGCCGACTGGTACGCGAACGCCGCACGGTACCGCCCGGAGTTCGGCGTGCAGACCTGGTACGTGGGGTTCATCACCTCCGGCGAGGGCTTCATCGCGCTCAACCAGGGCATCGATGCGAACGTCACGTGGGTCACGGCGGAGGTGGACGGGCGCTCCGCGACCGGCGAGACCAGCATCGGCGGGGTCGACTGGCAGGTCTACGACCATCGCGACGAGGGATCATCCGGCAACTACGCCTACGCGCTCGCCGCCGAGTTCGACGGCAGCACGGTGGTGCTGCACGGCACTGCGTCGGATGCGGAATTCGAGTCGCTCGCAGCATCCATCGCCGAGGAGTTGGCACCGTGACCGATCCGATCACCGAGCGCGTCGGCAGCATCCGCACGCCCGCCGTGGCCTGGCAGGAGATGGTGCGCGGCAACGAGCGCTTCGTCTCCGGCAAGCCCGCCCATCCGCGGCAGGACGTCGAGCGCCGCGAGCAGCTGCTCGACCGGCAGGCGCCGCACGCGGCCCTGTTCGGCTGCAGCGACTCCCGGCTCGCCGCCGAGATCATCTTCGACAAGGGCATCGGCGACCTGTTCGTCGTGCGCAACGCCGGGCAGATCATCTCGGACTCGGTGCTCGGCTCCCTCGAGTACGCGGTGGCCGTGCTCAAGGTGCCGCTCATCGTCGTGCTCGGGCACGACGAGTGCGGCGCGGTGCTCGCCGCGATCGACTCGCAGGGCCCGAACCCGACCCCGCTGCCGCCGCACATCGCCAAGTTGATCACCGCGATCGTGCCCGCTGTGCAGCGCGTCGAGCACGAGTCGGTGCCGCCGCGGCAGCTCGCGAGCGAGGTCGGGCGGGAGCACCTCCGCGACACGATCGCCGAGCTGCTGGAGAGCTCCGAGCTCATCAGCGACGCGGTCGCGGCGGGTACGCTGGCTGTCGTGGGCGCGAACTACCGCCTGCGCGAGGGACGGGTCGTCCCCGACGTCATGCTCGGGCTGCGCTAGACAGGCGCAGCGACAGACCGAGTCACCCCGGAAGGAACCACGCCGCCGTGAGCACCCCCGCCGAGTCGACCGCACCGGTCGAGCAGAACTATCGCATCGAGCACGACACGATGGGCGAGGTCCGCGTGCCGGCCGACGCGCTCTACGGTGCGCAGACCCAGCGCGCCGTGGAGAACTTCCCGATCTCCGGCTGGGGTCTGGAGCCCGCGCAGATCGTGGCGCTCGCCCGGATCAAGCGTGCCGCCGCGATCGCGAACAAGCAGATCGGCATCCTCGACGCCGGCATCGCCGACGCGATCGTCGCCGCTGCCGACGAGATCATCGCGGGGCAGCACCACGACCAGTTCCCGATCGACACCTACCAGACCGGCTCCGGCACGTCGTCGAACATGAACATGAACGAGGTGCTCGCCGCGATCGCGTCCGCGTCGCTCCGCTCGGCCGTGCACCCGAACGACCACGTGAACATGTCGCAGTCCTCGAACGACGTGTTCCCGACGTCGGTGCACGTCGCCGTGACCGGCGACCTGATCAACACCCTCCTGCCCGCGATGGACCACCTCGCAATCTCCCTCGAGACCAAGGCCCAGCTGTGGGCGACGGCCGTGAAGTCCGGCCGCACCCACCTGATGGATGCCACGCCCGTCACCCTCGGCCAGGAGTTCGGCGGCTACGCGCGCCAGGTGCGCCTGGGCATGGAGCGCATCCGCGCGGCGCTCCCACGCATCGCCGAGGTACCGCTCGGCGGCACGGCCGTGGGCACCGGGATCAACACGCCGCACGGGTTCCCGCAGGCGGTCATCCAGATCCTCGCGGACTCGAGCGGCCTGCCGATCACCGAGGCGGTCGACCACTTCGAGGCGCAGGGGGCGCGGGACGGTCTCGTCGAGGCCGCCGGTGCGCTGCGGGTCTACGCCGTCTCGCTCATCAAGATCTGCAACGACCTGCGGTGGATGGGCTCCGGCCCGAACACCGGGCTCGGCGAACTGCACATCCCCGACCTGCAGCCCGGCTCGTCGATCATGCCCGGCAAGGTCAACCCGGTGATCCCCGAGGCCACGATGATGGTCTGCTTCAAGGTGATCGGCAACGACGCGACCGTGGCGTGGGCCGGTGCCTCGGGCAACTTCGAGCTCAACGTCGCGATCCCGGTGATGGGCACGGCGATCCTCGAGTCGATCCGCCTGCTCGCCAACGTCTCGACCCTGCTCGCCGACAAGACCGTGGACGGCCTCGAGGCCAACCTCGACCGCGCTCGCGCGCTCGCCGAGTCGTCACCGTCGATCGTGACGCCGCTGAACAAGATCATCGGCTACGAGGCCGCGGCCAAGATCGCGAAGTACTCGGTCGAGAAGTCGATCACGGTGCGGGAGGCGGTCATCGCCCTCGGATTCGTCGAGCGCGGCGAGGTCACCCACGAGCAGCTCGACACGGCGCTCGACGTCATGTCGATGACGCACCCCGGCTAGCCGGCGGAGCCCAGCTCGATCGCGATCGCGATCCAGAATCCGGCGAGCAGGAACGGTCCGAACGGGATCCGTGCGCCGCGACCGCGTCGTACCGCCACGACGAGCGCGGCGACCCCGCCGAGGAGGAACGCGGCCAGCGGGGAGACGACCGCGGGCGTGATGCCGAGCAGGCCCGCGGTCAGGCCGAGCACGCCCGCGAGCTTGACGTCGCCCATCCCCATGCCGCCGCCGAGACTCAGGCCCAGCAGGAAGAGCGCGGATGCGACACCCGCAACGAGCGCGACGAGCGGCACCTGGCCCGTGCGGATCCACTCGCCGACGAGGCCGAGCGCCGCCACGGGATATCCCGGCAGTACGAGCACGTTCGGCAGCCGGTGTTCGCGCACGTCCACCACGACGAGCGGCACGGTCACCGCGGCCAGGTACAGCAGCGGGAGACCTGCGAACGCGACCGTCTCGAGCATGCGGGCAGGGTAGGCGATGCGGGGTGGGCGGCGTCTGCGGCATCCACAGGCCGGCTGCAGGGCCTAGTCGGGCGGGAGGATGAGCGGCACCTCGGGCACCTCATCGCCGTTGAGCATGAGCACCTGGCGCGCGCCGAGCGGGTCCTTGAGTTCGACCGCGAGCAGCACGGAGGTCGTGACCGTCGAGTCGGGCGGGCAGGAGACCGCGTTGTCGACCGCCGGAGCGTCCGCGGGTTGATCGGGCAGGCCGTAGTAGACCGCGACCGTGACCGCGTCGAGCGTCTCGTGGATGATCGCGGCCCGCGGGATGCACAGCAGCGGCCCGCGCACATTGAGGATGAGCTCTGCGGTGTCCATCGCCGAATAGCCGTCGCCCGGGTCCTGGCCGACGAGTCCCGGCATCTCCATCTTGCCGCCGAGCAACTCGTACGGGGCGAGGAAGCGGAGGTAGTCCCCGGGGTCCTCGTCCTCCGGGATGTCCTGGTAGCCGAGCACCGGCACCTCGGTGAGGCCGGCCGGCGGCTCGACGACCGGCGTGATGACGCGGTCCACGACCACGGGCGGCGTCGGCCCCCACATCTGCTGCACCTCGGTCGGCGGCTTGGCGTGCAGGGGCGGATTGAGGATCCAGCCCACGAGCATTGCGGCACCGAGCCCGAGCAGTCCGAGGAGTCCGAACCCGAACAGCAGACGGCGGACCAGGTACGAGGTCCAGCCCGGCTCGGCCGCGCGCGGATCCGCCGTGCTCCAGGCCATGAGCGAACTCCAGTTCGCGCGGGGCGCCAGCAGGCCCCACAGCAGCAGGAGCGTGGTCGCGACCGCCACGACCCCGACGACGGAGTTCACTCCTTGACCCTACGTGACCCGTGCCTCGCGGGTGAACCGCGACGCGAGTCGTTACGCGCCGTTAACCTCCGCCGGCGTCACGCCAGTTCGTTGGACTCCAGCATCTCGGTGACGAGGGCCGCGATCGCCGAGCGCTCCGAGCGGGACAGCGTGATGTGGCCGAACAGCCCGTGGCCCTTGAGCGTCTCGATGACGCTCGCGACGCCGTCGTGCCGTCCGACGCGCAGGTTGTCGCGCTGCGCGACATCGTGCGTGAGCACGACGCGTGAGTTCTGGCCGATGCGGCTCAGCACGGTGAGCAGCACGTTGCGTTCGAGGGACTGCGCTTCATCCACGATCACGAACGCATCGTGCAGCGAGCGGCCGCGGATGTGCGTGAGCGGAAGGACCTCGAGGATGCCCCGCTCGAGCACCTCATCGAGCACGTTCTGCGACACGACCGAACCGAGGGTGTCGAACACGGCCTGCGCCCACGGGTTCATCTTCTCCGCGGCGTCGCCGGGCAGGAAGCCCAGCTCCTGGCCGCCGACCGCGTACAGCGGGCGGAACACCATGATCTTGCGGTGCTGCTGCTTCTCGAGCACGGCCTCGAGGCCAGCGCACAGGGCGAGCGCCGACTTGCCGGTACCCGCGCGTCCGCCGAGCGAGACGATGCCGATCTCGGGGTCGAGCAGCATGTCGATCGCGAGGCGCTGCTCGGCGGAACGTCCGTGCAGTCCGAAGATGTCGCGGTCGCCGCGCACGAGGCGCAGTTCGCCGCGCGCCGGTGACCCTGCCGAGGGCGGAGCCGCGATCCGAGTGGATGACGAGCCCGGTGTTGATCGGCATGTCGCCCACCAGCCGGGTCGAGAGGGTCTCCTCGTCGTAGAGCTTCGACATCTGGTCGGAGCCCAGGTCGATCTCGGCCATCCCGGTCCAGCCGGAGTCGACCGCGAGCTCGGCCTTGTACTCCTCGGCCGCGAGGCCGACGGAGGCCGCCTTGACGCGCAGCGGGAGGTCCTTGGAGACGACGCAGACATCCAGCCCGTCGTTGGCGAGGTTGAGCGCGACCGCGAGGATCCGCGAGTCGTTGTCGCCGAGCTGCAGCCCGGAGGGCAGCACGGACATGTTCGAGTGGTTGAGCTCGACCCGGAGGGAGCCGCCGTCGCCGACCGCGATCGGGAAGTCGAGGCGCTCGTGCTGCACGCGCAGCTCGTCGAGGTTGCGCAGTGCCTGTCGCGCGAAGTAGCCGATCTCCGGGTCGTTCCGCTTGGCCTCGAGCTCGGTGATGACGACCACCGGGAGCACGACGTGGTGTTCGGCGAACCGGAACACGGCCTTCGGATCGGAGAGCAGGACCGAGGTATCCAGCACGTAGGTGCGCTCGGCCTGCAGCGCCCCTCCCGAGTTGGATCCGTGTGGTCTTCGGGCGGGCGAGCTCAGTCACGTGCACTCCATCCCCGGGTGGAGTGCTCCACCCGGATCCAGTCTGCGAAGACGGCCCTGTGTTCTTAGGCACATTGCGAGACGAACTTGCGTGGCCGTCCCGATCAGGCGACTTACCTGATGCGATTGACGCTAAGCGCTTGCCGTGAACTCTCGGTTGCGACGCGCCGACGATGCGCGGACGTTCACACGGGGGTCGCGGCAGCGAATTCGGTGAAGGCGGCGCGCAGCATGTCGAACGTGTCATCCCCGGTGCTCACGTGGGTGCTGACGCGCACCGAGCCGTCGCGCAGGGTGACCGTGAGGCCGTGATTGTGCAGGGCTGCCGTGAGCACGGTGAGCAGCCCGTCCTCCGGTCGCAGCACGACGATGCCGGCCCGTTCCGCACGCGGACGCGGCGAGACCACGGGCACGCCGAACTCGTCCGCGAGCTCGAGCACCCGGTCGACGCGCTCGGCGATCGCCGTGTTGACGGCCTCGACGCCGACGCTCGCGAGTTCCTCGAGGGCGGCGGAGAAGCGCGCCTGCGCGACCGGGTCCGGGTTGCTCACCTGGAACGCCTTCGCGCTGCGCGACGGCGCCGGCACCTCGTCGAGCGGCATCTCCTCGGCGTCGGTCGCGTTGAATCCCGAGAACACCGGGGTGAGGCGTTCGAGCGCGCGGTCGCTCAGGGCGAGGAATCCCGTGCTGAAGCCGGCCCGCGCCCACTTCTGGCCGTTGCCGGCCACGACGTCGGCGAGCGGGTACGGGGCGTCGACGACCGGGAAGCCCTGGCTCGCGTCCACGATCAGCAACCGGTCGCCGATCACCTGGCGGATGCCCTCGAGGTCGATCAGGTAGCCCGTGCGGAAGTCGACGAGGCTCACCGCGACCGCGACGACGGATGAGGTGAGCTGGTCCCGCAGGTTGCCCGGCGTGACCCGCCCGTGGTCGGTCTCCAGCCACAGCGGTTCGAGCACGTGCAGCGCATCGGCGGCGCGGGATGCCGCGACCGTCACCGACGGGAACTCCGCGAGCGACATCGCGACCCCGCCGGTGATCCCGAACATCGCGTGCATGAGCCCCTGGCTCGTGTTCGGCTGGTAGGCGATCTGGTCGGCGGGGAATCCGGTCACGGTCGAGATCGCGGCGCGCACGCGGGCATCCTGCTCGAAGATGAGCGACGGCAGGGTGCCGAACCGCGAGCGCCCGAGCAGGCTCGACTGGGCGGCCTCCTCGTCGCGCACCGTGCGGCCGACCGGGCCGACGCGCGCGAAGTCGAGGTAGCCGGGTTCGTCGGTGAACGTAGCAGCCCACTCCCCGATGGTCGTCATTGCCCGAACCTCCGCTGTCGCCTCGAGTAGTCACGGATCGCGCGCAGGAAGTCCACCTCGCGCAGATCGGGTCCGAGCGCCTCGACGAAGTAGAACTCGCTGTGCGCGCTCTGCCACAGCATGAAGTCGCTCAGCCGCTGCTCCCCCGACGTGCGGATGACCAGGTCGGGGTCGGGCTGCCCGCCGGTGTACAGGTGCTCCCCGATGAGCTCGGGCGTGAGCACATCCGCGAGGGAGTCGAGGGTGCCGCCGCTCGTCTCGTGGGTGTGGACGATGCTGCGCATCGCATCCGCGATCTCCCGCCGGCCGCCGTAGCCGATCGCGAGATTGACGTGCAGCCCGGTGTTCTGCGCGGTGCGCTGCTCGGAGGCGAGCAGCTTGGCGCGCAGCGGCTCCGGCAGCACGTCGAGCGTGCCCACGTGCTGCACCTTCCAGTCGCGGGTGTGCGAGATGTCCTCCGCGAGGTCGCCGATGATCCCGTACAGCGGCTCGAGCTCGTCCGACTTGCGGTTGCGCACGTTGTCGGTCGAGAGCAGGTAGAGGGTGGCGACCTGCACGCCCAGTTCGTCGCACCACTCGAGGAAGTCGTGGTACTTGTCCGCACCGGCGCGGTAGCCGTGGGCGGTGGAGTCGTACTCGCGGAGGCGGGCCCAGCGGCGGTTCCCGTCGATGATCATCGCGACGTGCTTCGGGATCCCGTTGCCCGCGGAGAGCGAACGGCGGAGCCTCGTGTTGTAGAGGCCGTAGAGGAATCCCCGGCCGATCGGCGCACGTCGCTCTCGCACAGGCCAACGCTAGTCCACGAATCCGCACGTTCACCTCGTGTCCAGCGGGCACTCAAGCTGACGCGCCTACACTTGCCGCATGACGGCAGCGATCGATCCGACGACCGAGCACCCGGTCGACGTCGTCGACGACGAGGGCGTCGACCTGCCGAATGTGCCGTTGCTGGATGACGCGCTCGACCACGCCCCCGAAGCCGAGATCAAGCCCACCTGGCGCGGCTGGATCCACGCCGGCACCTTCCCGGTGGCCATCGCCCTCGGCATCGTGCTCATCGTGCTCGCGGACGGCGTCGCGGCCAAGGCCTCCAGCGCCGTGTTCTTCGCGTCGTCACTGCTGCTGTTCGGCACCTCGGCGGTCTACCACCGCTTCAACTGGGGACCGACGGTCAAGCGCATCCTGAAGCGCATCGACCACTCGAACATCTTCCTGCTCATCGCCGGCACCTACACGCCGCTCGCGGTGCTCTGCCTGCCGGAATGGAAGGCGACCCTGCTGCTCTGGCTGGTCTGGGGCGGCGCGGCACTCGGCATCGGATTCCGCGTGCTCTGGGTCGGCGCACCGCGCTGGCTCTACGTGCCGCTGTACCTGCTGCTCGGCTGGGCCGCCGTGATGTTCATGGGCGACTTCTTCGCGGCGAACTGGGTGACCATGACCCTCGTGATCGTCGGCGGCCTGCTCTACTCGGCCGGCGCGATCGTCTACGGGCTCAAGAAGCCGAACCCGTTCCCGGGGCGGTTCGGGTTCCACGAGATCTTCCACACCGCGACGCTGCTCGCGTTCCTCTGCCACTGGACGGGGATCTTCCTCGTGGCGATCAACCCGCCGGTCTTCTAGGCGCCGGTCTTCTCGGCGCCGGTCTTCTTGGCGCCGCGTCAGCCCTGCTGCTCGTCCTTCGCGGCCACCTCTGCCGCGATCTGCTCCTGCACCTCGGCGCGGTAGCGCACCCGACGGATGCGGCGCACCATGTCGATGATCAGCAGCACGGTGATCGCCGCGATCGCGAACGTGATCACGAAGCCGACCACGCCGGGGGTCACGAGGTTCGGGTCACCCTCGAACGCGGGCGGCGTCGGCACCGGGGTGTCGAGGCTCGGGAACAGGGTGAGCAGGGCGTGGATCATCGGGCGTCCTCGGCTGGGTCGGCGGTGCTGGCGTCGAGCGTGATGCCGGCGAACAGGTCGTCCTCGGGCAGGGTGGACTCGACCGACGATTCGACGAGCTGGAAGTCCTCGAACGGCCACGCTTCGGCGACCACATCGTTCGGCCAGAAGAAGAACTCGTCGTCGGGCGCGACCTGGCTCGCGTGGGCGCGCAGCGCGGTGTCGCGCTGGTCGAGGTGGTCGGCGACCGGGATGCGGGTGGTAGCGAGGTCGGGGCGTCCCGACATCCACTCTGCAAGCTCGGCGAGCTTCTCGGCCCGTGGATGCTGCGCCGCCTGCAGCGCGCCGAGCACCGCGTTCACCTTCGCACCGTTGAAGATGCGGTCGTAGTACACCTTCGAGATGCTCCACGGCTCGCCGGTGCCCGGGAACGCGGACGGGTCGGACGCCGCCCGGTAGGAGTACATCGCGAGCTCGTGCGCCCGGATGTGATCCGGATGCGGGTACCCGCCGTTCTCGTCGTACGCGATGAGCACGTGCGGACGGAACGCGCGGATGATGCGCACGAGCGGCTCCGCGGAGAACTCGAGCGGCACGAGCGCGAAGCAGTTCGGTGCGAGCTGCTCGTCGTCGGACTCCGGAAGACCGGAGTCCTGGTAGCCGAGCCAGCGGTGCTCGAACCCGATCACGGCCTGCGCCTCGGCCATCTCGATGCGGCGGAGGCCGGCCATGTCGCGCTCGGCCATCGCGCGAGCGCCCAGCGCCTCGTTCTGCACATCGCCGCGCTCGCCGCCCGTGCAACTCACGACCATCACCTGGTCGCCGCGGGCCTCGTAGTGCGCGTAGGTGCCGGCGCCCTTGCTCGACTCGTCGTCGGGGTGCGCGTGCACGGCGAGCAGACGTCCCGGCACGGTCACCTCCTGGGGGTCGATTAGCCTGAGAACAACACTAAAGGAGCAGGGCTGTGACCGATCTCGATGCGCGCTACGGGCGTACCGCACGGTCGGGCCGGCGCACCCGGTGGATCGCGATCGGCGCGGGCGTCCTGTTCGTGGTCGTGTTCGGTGCGTGGCTGTGGTGGGGCGGCCTGCTCGAGGCGCCCGCCCAGTTCGAGGCGCGGGATGTCGGGCACGAGATCCTGTCGTCGAGCGAGGTGACCGTCACGTGGGAATTCACCGTCGAGCCGGGCACGCCCGCCGCCTGCGCGGTGCAGGCGCTCGACGGCACGTTCGGGATCGTGGGATGGCTCGTCGTCGACCTCCCCGCGTCCGATCAGCTCACCCGCAGCTTCACCGAGTCGGTGCGCACCGCCGAACAGGCCGTGACCGGGTTGATCTATCGCTGCTGGCTCACCTAGGCTTGGCGGACACCAAAGAACCGGCGAGGGCCCTGCTGTTGATGGCGCCAGCCGGTTTTCGTCTTGTCAGGAGAGCACTGTGACCGACGCATCCGTCACGTGGCTCACCCAGGAGGCGTTCGATCGGCTCACCGCGGAATTCGAACACCTCACGGGTGCCGGCCGCACAGAGATCGCGAGCAAGATCGAGTCCGCGCGCGAGGAGGGCGACCTCAAGGAGAACGGCGGCTACCACGCGGCCAAGGAGGAGCAGGGCAAGATGGAGGCGCGCATCCGCGTGCTCAACCAGCTGCTCACGCACGCCAAGGTCGGTGACGCGCCGGCCAGCACCGGGGTCGTCGAGTCCGGCACCGTCATCACCGCGACGATCCTCGGCGACGAGTCCACGTTCCTGATCGGCAGCCGCGAGATCGTCGGCGACAGCGACCTGGATGTCTACAGCGAGGGCAGCCCGCTCGGCAACGCCATCCTCGGCAAGAAGGTCGGCGACAAGGTCTCCTACACCGCCCCCAACGGCAAGAGCATCCCCGTCGAGATCCTCAAGGTCGAAACCTATGTGCCGTAGTACTCCTCGCGGCTAGAAGTCCACGCGCGGTTCGAAACCGTCGTCGCGGAGACGGGTCAGGACCTGCTCGGCGTGCTCGGGGCCGCGCGTCTCGATGTGCAGCTCGAGTTCCACCTGGCTGATCATCAGTCCGCCGTGGTGGCGCGTGTGGAGCACCTCGACGACGTTGGCGCTGCACTCGGCGACGAGCGCCGAGACCCTGGCGAGCTGTCCGGGGCGGTCCGGCAGCGGGATGCGCAGCTTGAGGTAGCGCTCCGACGCCGCGAGCCCGTGGCTGATGATCCGCTCCATCATGAGCGGATCGATGTTGCCTCCGGTGAGCAGCAGCACCGTCGGCCCATCGGGGCTGACGAGCCCTGCCATGATCGCGGCGACGCCGACGGCGCCGGCCGGCTCGACCACGAGCTTCGCGCGCTCGAGCAGGGTGAGCACGGCCGTGGCGATCTGGTCGTCGGTGACCGTGACGATCTCGTCGACGAACTCCCGCACGATGTCGAAGTTGAGCACGCCGGGCCGACCGACGGCGATGCCGTCGGCGATCGTCGGCAGCACGGTGATCTCGGTCGGCACGCCGCGGTCCAGCGAGACCGGGTAGGCGGCCGCGTTCGCGGCCTGCACACCGACGATGCGCACGCTGCGGCCGTCCGCCGCTGCGCGCTGCTTGATCGCGCTCGCGACGCCCGAGATGAGGCCGCCGCCGCCGATCGGGACGACGACGGTCGCCCCCTCGTTCTGGAACACCTCGGGCACCTGGTCGTAGACATCGAGACCGAGGGTGCCCTGGCCGGCGACGACATCCGGGTGGTCGAACGGGTGGATGATCACGGCGCCCGTGCGCTCGGCGAACTCCGCCGCGGCGAGCAGCGGCTCCTGCACGGTGTGCCCGACGAGCACGACCTCGGCGCCGTAGTTGCGCGTGGCCTGGAGCTTCGGCAGCGCGACTCCGAGCGGCATGAAGATGGTGGACTGGATGCCCAGCTCCCGCGCCGCGAACGCCACACCCTGCGCGTGGTTGCCCGCCGACGCCGCGACCACTCCGCGGGCCTTCTCGGCGTCGGTGAGCCGTGAGATGCGGTTGTAGGCGCCCCGGATCTTGTACGACCCGGTGCGCTGCAGGTTCTCGCACTTGAGGAAGACGGGCGCGCCGAGCAGATCGCTCAGGAACTTGGACGTCTGCATCGGGGTCTCATCGATCACCGGCGTGACCCGCGTGCGGGCATCCTCGAAGTCGGCGAGCGTCGGACCGGTGATCGTGCGTTCGGGCCCGGTCTTGTTGTCAAGCATCGGGCAGCAGCTCCTTCGCCGTGGGTCGTGGGTTGGTGCGCCAGTCCCCCTCGGAGATGTACTTCACGACCACGTTGAGGGTCGCGATGAACGGCACCGCGAACAGCGCACCGGGGATGCCCGCGATGAACCCGCCCGCCGCGACCGCGAACACGACCGCGAGTGGATGCACCTTCACCGCACTGCCGAGCACGAGCGGCTGCAGCACGTGCCCCTCGACCTGCTGCACGAGCAGCACGATGCCGAGCATGAACAGCGCCGGCACCGGACCGAGGAAGACGAGCACGACGAACACCGCGAGCGTTCCGCTCAGCAGCGCGCCGACCACCGGGATGAACGACCCGAGGAACACCGCGACCGCGATCGGCACGATCAGGGCGATCGGCAGGTCACCGGCGATCAGGCCGAGCACCCACATGCCGACGCCGATGCCGACCGCGTCCACGAATGCGACGAAGATCTGAACCTTCACGAAGGTGGTCAGCGTGACCCAGCCGGCGTGACCGCCACCATCGACCGCCGCACGCGCACGCTTCGGGAACAGCCGTACGGTCCAGCGCCAGATCCGCGGGCCGTCGATCAGGAAGAACAGGGTCGCGAACAGTGCGAGCAGCGCGCCGGCGAGCACGTGGCCCGCGGTCGAGCCCACCGAGAGGGCCCCGCTGACCAGCCACTGGCTGTCCCGCTGGATCGCCTCCCACGCCTGCGCGAGGTAGGCGCTGATCTCGCCCTCGTCGAGCTCGAACGGCGAGGTCGCGAGGTAGGAGATGAAGTCCTCGTAGGCCTGCACCGAGCGATCCTGCAGTTCGGGGAATCCGCGGCGCACCATCGTCACGACGACGATGATCAGCCCCGCGATCACCCCGATCGTCGCGAGCATCGACACGGCGACCGCGAGCCACTTCGGCCATTTGTGGCGCTGCAGCCAGCTGGAGAACGGCACGAGCAGCGCCCCGAGCAGCAGCGCGACGAGGAACGGGACGACGATGTACTTGAGCTGGATGATCAGGAAGATCAGCGCCGCGAGCACCCCCGCGACGATCAGGAGGCGCCACCCCCACGACGCGGCGACCTTGACGCCGTACGGCACCGCGTCCTCGGCGTTGCGCACGTCGACGGCAGCGGGCTGCGGTTCGGCGGTCTTCGGCTTCCGGATGGCCATTGCGCAAGTCTAGGCGCGCGGATTACCTCGGTACGGCGGTTGACGGCGCCCCGAGGAAGCGCACGTGCACCTCGTCGCCGGGTTGGGGCCGCAGGCTCGACCTCGTGCTGGATCGACAGGAGCGAGTCATCCTCGAGCCGGACCCTCGTTCGCCGCAGCGAGCCGAGGAAGCTGGATGACACGACCGTCGCCGGGAGCCCGTCAGCTGCGAGCACGAGGTCCTCCGGCCGCACGAGTGCCGTCACGGGTCCGTCGGGGATCGGATCGCCGAGCAGCTCGAGCGTCGTGCCGTGCACGAGCAGCCTGCCGCCCTTCGCCTCCGCGAGGACGCGGTTGCTCAGGCCGACGAAGTCCGCGACGAACGGGGAACTCGGGGTCGCGTACAGCTCCTCGGGCGTGCCGATCTGCTCGATGCGGCCGTCCTTCATCACGGCGACCCGGTCGGCGACCGCGAGGGCCTCCTCCTGGTCGTGCGTGACGAACACCGTGGTGATCCCGAGCTCGGTCTGGATGCGGCGGATCTCGTCGCGCAGTTGCACGCGCACCTTCGCGTCGAGGGCGCTGAGCGGCTCATCCAGCAGCAGCACCCGCGGACGCGGTGACGAGCGCCCGCGCGAGCGCGACGCGCTGCTGCTGCCCGCCGGAGAGCTGGTGCGCGTAGCGCGCCGCGAACGTGCCGAGGCCGACCATCTCGAGTGCCTCGGTCGCGCGCTCCCGGCGCTCGGCCGCTGCGACCTTGCGCATCCGCAGCCCGAACTCGACGTTCTCGAGCGACGGTCATGTGCGGGAACAGCGAGTAGGACTGGAACACCATGCCGATGTCGCGCTTGTTGGTGGGAACCGCCGCGACATCCTCGCCGTCGATCAGGATGCGCCCGCCATCGATCAGCTCGAGCCCCGAGAGGCTGCGGAGTGCCGTCGTCTTGCCGCAGCCGGACGGGCCGAGCAGGGCGACGAACTCGCCCGGCTTGATCGCGAGGTCGATGCCGTCGAGCGCGCGCTGGCCCGAGTAGTTCTTGATCACGCCGATCAGCTCGACGGCGGCGCCCTCGAGCGGCGTCGCGACCGGCGGGGCGATGGGGATCGTACTGGTCATGGTTCACTCCCTTGGCGGCGCGACGAACCGAGTCGGCCGATGATGGTCAGCAGCACGAACGCGAAGGCGAGCGCGAGCAGGGCGAGGATGACGGCGACCCACGGGTCGGACTGCCCGACCTGCAGCAGGGCGGTCTGGAGGTTCACGCGGTTGAGCAGGCTCGCGATCGTGAACTCGCCGAGCACCACGGCGACCGAGATGAACGCGGCCGCGAGCACGCCGCGGCGCAGGTTCGGCAGCAGGATGCGCCACAGGATGACCGGCCAGCTCGCCCCGAGCGATCGTGCGGCCTCGCTCAGGGTGATCGACCGGAACGGCGTCGAGGTTCGCCTGGATCGCGCGGTAGGCGTACGGCAGCACCGTGATGCCGTACGCGAACGCGAGCGTCCAGATCGAGCCGCCGAGCACCTTCACGACGATCGAGTAGACCGGAGCGAGCCCGACCACGAGCACGATCGCGGGCACCGTGATCGGGATGATGCAGATGAACTCGAGCACCCGCCGCAGCCGGGGGAACTGCAGGTGCACGAGGATCATCGTCGGCAGCAGCACGACGAGCACGATGCCGACCGTCACGATCGCGAGCAGCACCGAGTTGCCGATCCCGGTGAACAGGCTGCGGTAGGCGCGCGCGTTCTCGGGATCGAACAGGCCGACCCAGTGCTCGAGCGTGTAGCCGTCGCCCGAGCGCGTGCTCAGGCTGAATTCGATCATCGACGACGATCGGGATCGCGAACACGAGCCCGACGATGCCGAGGATGACCCACCGGGTGACGCTTGCTCGGCTCCGAGCCGATGCGGCGTGCGGCGCTCTTCACCGCGGCGCTCACCGCTGCCACCTCGAGGTGCGCGTCTGCAGCACGGAGTAGCCCCACATCACGATCACCATCACGACGACCATGCCGAGCGCGAGGGCGCCGGCCATGTTCTCGCGGCCGAGCACGGTCTCGCTCACGAGCGCCGAACGGATCTGCAGCGGCACGATCTGCGAGCCCTGGCTGATCAGCGCAGCGGCGGTCGCGTACGACGAGAACGCGTTGGCGAAGAGCAGCAGCAGGCTGCCCAGGAAGGATGGCGCGAGCACCGGGATCGCGATCCGCGTCCAGTAGCTCAGCCGCGTGCCGCCCAGCGTCGCGTTCGCCTCGGCCCACGTCGCCTTGAGCCCGGCCAGCGCGGGCATGAACGTGATGATCATGAGGGGCACCTGGAAGTAGAGGTAGACCGGGAGCAGGCCGGGCACCTGGTAGAGCCAGACCCCGTTGGCGAAGATGTCGATGCCGAGCGCATCCTGGAGCCAGACCGTGATCGAGTCCCTGGTTGCCGATCGCGGCGATGAACGCGAACGCGAGCATGACGCCGCCGAACTGGGCCAGCACGCTCGAGGCGGAATCGATCGCCGTGCGCAGCGCACCCTCGGCGCGCGTGCCGAGCATCGCGTAGCAGACCAGCGCACCGATCACGGCGCCGACCACGGCGGTGACGGCCGATACCCAGAACGAACTCACGAAGGTCTGCAGCACCGCGGGGGCGAACAGTCCGGCGAGGTTGTCGAAGGTCAGCGCGCCGTCCTCGGTGAAGAAGCCGGTGCCGACCGCGAGCACCGTCGGGATCGCGAGGAAGACCACGACGTAGGCCGAGAACGGCAGGAGGCCGAGATACCGGCCGAGCGGATGACGCCGGGGGGTCGCCCCGGCGTCATCCTCAGCCAGTCCCGGCGCGGTGGCGACGGTCACTGGATCGTTTCTCCTCGAGCGTTCGGCGCTAGCCGATCGCCGCGGCCCACTTCTCGGCGAGCAGGGCCGCAGCGGCCTCCGCCTGGTCCGCCGTGGGGGTCACGAGCTCACCCTCGAGGGCGCCGAGTGTGTCGAGCGCTGCGGTGTCGACGGTGCCGGCATCCTGCAGGGTCTGGATGGTGACCGGGTACGCCCCGCCCACGATGAACAGGTTCTGCGCCTCGGGGCTGTAGAGGAACTCCTGCCACAGGCGCGCGGCGGCCGGGTGCGGGGCATCCTTGTTGATCGCCTGGTTGTAGAAGCTCGTGTAGATCGTGCCCGGGAGGGTGGTGACCTTCCAGCCGTCGACGGTCGAGGCGACCGCGAGGTTGTTGTAGCTCCAGTCGAAGGCGACCTTGATCTCGCCCGCGGCGATGGCCGCCTCGGTCACGTTGACCGGGCAGGAAGTTGCCGGCGTCGTTCAGCGCCTCGAAGAAGTCGATGCCCGGCTGGAAGTCGTCGAGCGTGCCGTCGTTCTGCACGGTCGCGAGACCGACGGCCGCGAACGCCGCGCCCGCCTGGGTCGGGTCGCCGTTGAGGGCGACCGCGCCGCGGTAGTCGTCACCGAGCAGGTCGTCGAGGCTCGTGGGCTCCGGCACCGAGTTCGAGTCGTAGCCGATCGACATCGAGCCGGTGTAGTCGTTGACCCACAGGCCGGTCGACTCCTTGTTCTCGGCCGGGATCTCGTCCCAGTTGACGACCTGGTACGGCGCGAAGTAGTCGAGGCTGTCGAGCGTGACCGCGGTACCGAGGTCGAAGACGTCGGGGGCGGTGTCCTGGCCGGCGAGGTTGTCGGCTGCCGCGATCTCCTCGGCGCTCGAGATGTCGGGGTCCGCCGAGTTGACGATGATGCCGTACTTCTCCTCGAACAGCGCCTTGATCTCGCCGTAGTTGGCCCAGTTGTCGGGCAGCGCGATGACGTTGAGCTGGCCCTCCGCCTGCGCGGCGGCCACGAGGGCGTCGAGGCCGCCGAACGCCTCGGCGCTCGTGGCGGTGGCGGCATCCACATCGGAAGGCCCGGTGTCGGTACCGGTCGAGCAGGCCGCAAGGCCGATCGCGGCCGCGGCGATGACCGCGATGCCGACGGCGTTGCGCATCTTGGCTGGTCTCAGTGAGAACAAGGGATTCCTCCATCGTGGCCGCCCGGCCGCATGCGCTGTGAGCAGGCGAGGGGATACCGGGGTCGGCCATCTCGAACGGTAGGCAGGGCGGGAATCGCGTCGGCAGACCGTTGGTGAACGCGAGGCGAACAGTGTCCGCCGTCTTCGCTACGGTGAGTCCGATGGCCGGGATCATGGAGCACCAGCGCACTCAGAAGCTCAGCGCGGCGCAGGCGCGTCGAGTGGCGCTCGCGGCGCAGGGGTTCGGCGCGCCGCATCCATCGTCCGCCGGCACCCGGCAGCTCAATCTCGCGCTCCAGCGTCTCGGCGTGCTGCAGATCGACTCGGTCAACGTGTTCGAACGAAGCCACTACCTGCCGTTGTTCGCCCGGCTCGGGCCGTACGACAAGGCGCTGCTCGACCGGCTGACGCTGGCCAAGCGCTCGCCCTACGTCGAGTACTGGGCGCACCAGGCGGCGTTCGTGCCCCTCGCGGACTGGCCGCTCTGGGGCTGGCGGCGGCGGCACTACCGCGAGGTGCGTCACCAGCACGTGACGTGGGCGCGCGAGCACCAGCCGATGATCGACGTCGTCGTCTCCGAACTGCGGGAGCGCGGGCCGCTGACCGCCGGGATGATCGAGGCGGCGATCAGCGGGGGCAGGGAGAACAAGCGCGCCGATCCGTGGTGGGGCTGGTCGGAGGTGAAGACCGCGCTCGAGGTGCTGTTCGATCGTGGGGATGTCGTCGCATCCCACCGAAAGAACTTCGAGCGGTACTACGACCTGCCGGAGCGCACGATTCCGGCCGCGCTGCTCGAGCGCGAGGTGCCCGAGGATGACGCGGTGCGCGAACTCGTGCGCACGAGTGCCCGTGCGCTCGGCGTCGGCACGCTGCGCGACATCGCGGACTACTTCCGCATGCTGCAGGCGCCCGTGAAGGTCGCACTGGACGAGCTCGTCGACGAGGGCGCGGTGCATCGCGTGCAGGTCGAGGGTTGGGGAAGCGCTCCGGCCTACCTCGACGCCGGCGCGAGGATGCCGCGGCGCATCGAGACCGCTGCCCTGCTCTCCCCGTTCGACCCGGTGGTGTGGGAGCGCGACCGCACCCTCCGCATGTTCGGATTCCACTACCGCATCGAGATCTACACCCCACCACCGAAGCGTCGGTTCGGCTACTACACGTTGCCGCTGCTCATCGACGAGGCACTCGTCGGCCGCATCGACCTCAAGACCGACCGGCAGGCGGGTGTGCTGCGGGTGCAGTCGGCCTGGCGCGAAGGCGATGCGGTCGTCGACCTCGATCGCGTCGCCGAACTGCTCCGCTCGATCGCCGACTGGCAGGGCATGGGGGGCATCGAGGTGATGCGCTGGGGCGACCTCGCGGAGGGGGTGGCCGGAGCGCTCGGCACGGCGACTCTCGAACGGCTGTCAACCCAGGAGCCGCCCGCATCCGTCGAAGAGGCATGACGAGCATCCGCATCCGCATTCGCAGCGTTGCCCTCGCGAGCCTGCTCGCCCTGACGGTCGTGGGCACGCTCGCCGCATGCGATCCGGGAGCCGGACCGGCCGACCCGACACCGTCGGGCACATCCGCACCCTCTCCGACGGCGACTCCGACGCCCACCGGGGAGCCTGAGCCCGAGTTCGGCGTCAAGCCCGGGTCGCGGTACGACGTCGATTGCGAGGATCTCGCGGACACCGGCCCGCTCGCCTCAGTCCACGCCGCGGCCGTCGCACCGACCGACCCGTTCGCGACCGCGCTCGCGTCGGACGACGGCATCCCGACGGCGGCCGTCGTGCTGCAGCTGGGCGGCCTCGCGTGCGAGTGGACGAACGGCGCGGCGATGATCGACAACCACCAGGTGAGCAATGCGTTCGTCGGAACGACGATCAACGTCATCCCCGATGCGGCCACGCAGTGGGCCAAGTGGGTCGACACCTACGGCGTCACGGGTGATTCGGCCCTCAACTGCTACAGCACGAGCGCGGTCGTGAACTGCGACCTCAACGAGTTCCGCGCGGGATCCTGGATCGAGGTCACCACCTACAACGTGAATGCACCCGTCGGCGGTGGTGCAGCCGACTTCGCGGCGGCGATCGCTCCGCTGCTGGATGGCGTACGCCACGCGATCGACGCCGCGACCGTCTCGCCGGCGACGGTCGTGGAGAGCCCGTTCCCGATCCCGACCGACTGCGGGGCGCTGATCACGGGCGACCGGTTCGGTGCCGTGCTGGGCATCGGCCCCACGATCGCGGGCGGTCCGCACGGCGGCTGGAGCCTCGGCGCTGGAGCTCGCGTGATGGCGGGCGCGAAGACCTGCATCTACTTCTACCCGAGTTCCGACCTCGCAGCGGGCTCCGTGAGCTGGCTGCCCAACGGTGCTTGGGCCGCTGAGGCCGGTATGGCCGTCGCGACGTTCCCATCGACCGCCCGCAACGCAGACCTCGCGGGGCCGGACGCGTCCTGGGTGCGCTACACCCCCGACAACGGACAGAGCGCGGTGGATGTCGCCGTCAACGGCAACTGGGTGCACGTCTCGATCTGGGACGACGACACCTACTCCCTGCCCGCCCCCGCGGACCGCTGGGGAGCCGCCCTCGAGGTGATGCGCGCCATCCTGCCCAACGTGGGTTCATAGTCCGTCACGAGGTTGCGGAATCGTGACCCTCTCGTAGAACGTGAGTCGTTATCGTTGTCCCATGACCCTGCGTCTGACGACGATGTCCGTGTTCGTGGCCGCTGCCGTGATCGTGCTGGCCGGATGCACGGGGCCCGGTCCCGTCGATCCGCCACCGGTCGATCCGACGCCTACCACTGATCCGCAGCCCACCGCGACCGCGGACCCGTCGGGTGCACCCGCCGCCCGATTCGACGGCGAGTGCGACTCGCTCATGCCGACCGACCTGCTCACCAGGATCTTCGCGGAGCCGATGGCGCCGCACTCGTTCCCGGAGACGGAGTTCGCCGCCATCCAGTGGATCCCGTACAGCGCCGCCGTCACGCAGGTCGGCGGACTGCTCTGCGAGTGGTCCAATGGCCAGCCGTACTCGGCGGAGGTCGGGGCGAGCGCATTCCGCGGCATTCAGATCGCGATCATCCCCGACGCCGACGCAGTGTGGCAGTCCCTGGTCGACGCATCGGGCATGGACCCGGTCATCGGCCAGGCGGACTGCAACGGCGCCGGATGCTTCATCAACCAGTTCTCGAACGGCTACTGGCTCTCGGCCGAGATCGACGAGGACAACGTGCACCTGAAGTCGGACGCCATCGAGGCGTTCAAAGCGAACTTCAAGCAGGTCGCGGCGACGTGGGGCGCGCCGACCGAGGCACCGCATCCGCAGGTGCCCATCGCCGCCGACTGCGCTGCCCTGCTGCCCGAATCACTGGTGCTCGAGCTGCTGCCCGGCGACTCGCCCCTACCCCAGACGGACACCGACTTCCCGTACATCACCTACCGCGAGGCTGCGCGCCGCAACGGCGACCTGTCCTGCTGGTGGATGACGACGATGGGCACCGTGCGATTGCAGACCCTCACCGGTGGTGCCTGGCTCGCTGATTCGCTTGGCGCCACCGACGGTTGCGACCAATACACCTGCTGGACCGATCTGCGGATCGATGGCAATTGGATCCGAGTGATCGTCGAGGGGGACGACATCGATCGCCCCGCCATCGCGGCGCAGTTCCTCGACCACGCGCGCTCCGTCGTCGAAGGCTAGAAGCCAGAACCGATCTCGCCGAGGCGCTTCACGCGCTCCGGGATCGGCGGGTGCGTCGCGAACAGGCGGCTGAGGAAGCCGGGGCGGTTCGGGTCGGAGATCCACATGTGCGCCATCGTGGTGTTCTGCGCGGATCATCGGCCGGCCGTAGGCGCCGAGCTTCTCGAGGGCGCTGGCCAGGGCATCCGGATGACGCGTGGTCAGCGCCCCGGTCGCGTCGGCGAGGTACTCGCGCTGGCGCGACACCGCCGCCTGCACGACGCCGGCGACGAGCGGGGCGACGATGAACGCGGCGAGCCCGAACGATGAGCACGATCGGGTTGCCGCCGCCGTTGCTGTTCGACCGCGGCCGCCGCAGAAGAACGCGATGCGCAAGAACATGTCGGCGATGAAGCCGACCGCGACGACGAGCCCGAACACGATCATCGAGACCCGGATGTCGTAGTTCTTGACGTGGCCCATCTCGTGGGCCATGACGCCCTCGAGCTCGTCATCGGTCGATGCAGTCTCGAGCAGGCCGGTGGTCGCCGCGACGACGCGTGCTCGCGGTCCCGCCCGGTCGCGAACGCGTTCGGCGCCGGATCGTTGACGATGTACACCTTGGGCATCGGCATGCCCTCGGTGATCGCGAGGTTCTCGACGATGCGGTACAGCCGCGGGTTGTCGGCCTTCTGGATCTGGCGGGCACCGCTCATCGACAGCGCGAGGCTCGCATCGCCATGAAGTACTGGAACAGGGCGTAGAGCGATCGAGATCACGAGCGTGATGATCGCGATCGACCAGTCGCGGTAGATCCACGCCGCGAGCGCGCCCAGCCCGCCGATGATCAGGATGAACAAGCAGGATGATGAAGACGGTGTTGCGCTTGTTCTTCGCGATCGCGCTGTACATGCCTGAATCCTGAGTTCGCGCGGCTGAACGCTCGCCGCTGTGAGCGGCGGCGCATCGTCGAATCAGAACTGAACGCGCGGCGGCTCGGCGATCGCGGCGGCGTCGTCGACCTCGAAGAACTCGCGCTCCTTGAAGCCGAGGCCGCGCACGAACAGCGTGTTCGGGAACACCTTGATCTTCGTGTTCAGCTCGCGCACGCCACCGTTGTAGAAGCGGCGCGAGGCCTGGATCTTGTCCTCGGTGTCGACGAGCTCGCCCTGCAGCTGCAGGAAGTTCTGGTTCGCCTGGAGCTGCGGGTAGGCCTCGGCGACCGCGAAGATCGACTTCAGGGCGGCCTGCATGTGGTTCTCGGCCACTGCCGGCATCGGCCGGGGTCCCTGCGCGGAGAGCGTCTCGGCGCGCGCCTTGGTGACGTTCTCGAAGACGCCGCTTCTCGTGCGCGGCGTAGCCCTTGACCGCCTCGATGAGGTTCGGGATGAGGTCGGCACGGCGCTTGAGCTGCACCGTGATGTCGCTCCAGGCCTCGTCGACCCGCACGTTCAGGCCCACGAGGCAGTTGTACGTCGACCAGCAGGTAGATGCCGATGATCACGACGAGCAGGACGATGACGCCGATGACGATGAGGATTTCCATGGCGCTCATCATAGATGGGCGGCAGGGTCTATGGGCGAGAGCGAGCCGCCAGCACCCTCTGCAACCACTGGTAGCTCGCCTTGGGCGTGCGCACCTGGGTCTCGAAGTCCACGTGCACGATGCCGAACCGCTGCTCGTACCCGCGGCCCACTCCCAGTTGTCCATGAGGGTCCAGACGAAGTAGCCGCGGAGGTCGACGTCGGCCTGCGCCTTTGGCGCGCCCTGAGGCGCAGCGATGCGACGGCCGCGAGGATGTGCTCGGCGAGGTACTGCGTGCGGGCCGCGTCATCCACCCCACCATCGACGACGACGTCGGGGAAGCTCGCCCCACCCTCGGTGATGAAGAGCGGGGGCGCGACCTTGCCGTATCGCTTGCCGAAGTCGCGCAGCAGTCTCGTGAGGTACTCGGGGGCGATCGGCCAGCCGAATCCGGTGGTGCTCGAACTCGGGCAACGGCGCGAGGTGGAAGGGCAGTCCCTGCATCGCCTCGCACTCGCCGTCGGGGGTGCGGCCCTCCCCCGGCCCGACCGCGACGCGCGTGGGCAAGTAGTAGTTGAGTCCGTAGAAGTCGAGCGGCTGGTGGATGGTCGCGAGATCTTCGCGGGACGCCTCGAGCAGCGGCTTGAACAGGCTGCGCAGCGGCAGGGGCACGCGCGGGTAGCGTCCGAGCAGCACGGGATCGGCGAAGATGCGGTTGTGCAGGAGGTCGAACAGGCTCGAGTACAGCCGGGCCCGGATGCCGCGACCCTCCCGCACCACGGGCGAGTGCACGTTCGTGATGCCGACGCCGCCGGTCACCCCCGCCGCCCGCAGCGCCTGCACGGCGAGCCCGTGCCCGAGCAACTGCCCGTGCGCTGCGACCAGGGCGTCGTACATCCCCACCTCGCCCGGGGCGTGCACGCCGAGCGCGTAGCCGTAGAGCGTCACGGTCGTCGGCTCGTTGAGCGTGACCCACCACTCGATGCGGTCGCCGAACGCCTCGCCCGCGATCGCCGGCGTACTCGGCGAACCGGGATGCGGTGTCGCGGTCGCGCCAGCCGCCCTTGTCCTGCAGCGGCTGAGGGGTGTCCCAGTGGAAGAGGGTGGCCATCGGGCGGATGTCCGCGGCCAGCAGTTCGTCGATCAGGCGGTCGTAGAACGCGATCGCCTTCGGGTTGCCGGGGCCGGTGCCATCCGGCTGGATGCGCGGCCAGGCGAGCGAGAAGCGGTAGGCGTCGATGCCGAGCCGGCGCATGAGCGCGACATCCTCGACGTGGCGGTGGTAGTGGTCGGCGGCGACGTCGGCGGTCGACCCGTCGGCGATCGCCCCCGGCTGGCGCATGAACTCGTCCCACGTCGACGGCGTGCGACCGCCCTGGTCGAGTGCACCCTCGATCTGGAACGCCGCCGTCGCGGTGCCGAGCACGAAGCCGGGCGGGAGGGCGCGAGCGAAGCCCTCGGGGTCGGCCGCCCAGTCGGTCATGCGCTCATCATGGCATCGGGTCAGCGCCCGAGCACTCTGTCGAGGTAGGGGTTGGCGAACACGCGATCGGGGTCCATGCGATCGCGCACCGCGAGGAAGTCGTCGAAGCGCGGGTACTGGGCGCGGAGGTACTCGGCGTCGCGGGTGTGCATCTTGCCCCAGTGCGGGCGTCCGCCGTAGGACACCATGAGGGCCTCGACCTCCCGGAAGTAGATCGTCGGGTCGTCCTTGCGGTAGCGGTGCACGGCGATGTATCCCGACCGCCGCCCGGACGCGGTCGAGAGCCAGAGGTCGTCCGCGGCGGTCGCGCGCACCTCGATCGGGAACGAGATCGTCCACTGCCGGTCGGCGATGAGTTTGCGCAGGTCGCGCAGCGCCTCCGGGATCACCTCGACCGGCAGCGCGTACTCCATCTCGCGGAATCGCACCGTGCGGTTGCTCGTGAACACGGTCTGCGAGAAGTCGGAGAACTCGCGGTCGCCGGAGACCTTCACCGAGAGCCGGTTGATCGGCGGGATGGCGCGGGGGAAGGCACGCCCGAGGTTGAGCAGTCCGGCATACAGCTGGTTCGACATCCGGTCGTCCACCCAGTCGCCGAACGCGCCGACCGGCTTGCGCGGGGTGTCCGCCGGCAGCCGCGTGTTGGTCTTCGTGAGCACGGTGTCGGTGTGCGGCCAGACGTAGAACTCGAAGTGGTCGGCGGACTCGATGCGCGGCATCCACTCGTCCAGCACGGTGTCGACCGGCAGCGGCTTCTCGAGGGCGTGCATCACGAACTCGGGCACGCACTCGATCGTGACCTCGACGAGGATGCCGAGCGCGCCGAGTCCGACGGCGAACGCACCCAGCTCATCGCCGGTGACGGTCTCGACCTCGCCGGCCGCGGTGACGACCTTCGCCGAGCGGATCCGTGTCGCGAGTCCGCCGAACTGCAGCCCGGTGCCGTGGGTGCCGGTCGAGGTCGCCCCGGCGATGGTCTGGCGGTCGATGTCGCCGAGGTTCTCCATCGCGAGTCCGTGCGGGCCGAGCAGCGCCGGCAGCTGGTGCAGGTTCGTGCCCGCGCCGAACGTGACGAGGTTGCCGTCGACCGCGAGCACGCCGTCCACTGCGGACACGTCGAGCTGCACGCCCGACGTCGCGGCGATCGCCGTGAAGCTGTGTCCGGCGCCGACGGTCTTGACCGTCAGGTTGCGCGACCGGGCGAAGCGCACGGTCTCGACGACCTCATCGATGGATGCCGCGTGCGCCACGAACGCCGGCCGCGACTCCTCGGAGCGCCCCCAGTTTCGCCAACGCCGCCCCTCGCGGATGAAGGCCGGAGTCCCGGTTTCGACGGTGCTCACAGGAACACCCTCCCCTCGCCCCGGTAGGTCGGCACCGTCTCGACGATGCGGTCGCCGTCGACGACCGCGAAGTCGTCGAGGTGCTCGCTGATCTCGCCCGCCTTGGTGTGCCGCAACCAGACCCGGTCACCGACCTCCAACGCAGCGGCGGCCCGCCCGCGCAGCGGGGTCTGCACCTCGCCGGCCCCCTCGCGCGGAACGTACTTGAGGCCCTCGGGCCACGCCAGGTAGGGCGAACGATCCGCGGCGGTGGGCCCGGACGCGATCCAGCCGCCGCCGAGCAGGGTCGCCATGTCGGCATGTGGCTTGCGCACGACCGGCAGGGCGAACGCCGCGGCGGGTGCCGGCGAGAAGTGGCGGTAGCCGTCGAACAGGCGCGGCCCGAACAGTCCGCTGCCCGCGGCCACCTCGGTGATCGCGGGATCCGCGGCCGTGCGCTCGATCGACCCGGTGCCGCCGCCGTTCACGAACTCCAGTTCAGCGAGCTCGCGCACCGCGGCGACGACCTTCACGCGTCGCTCGAGCAGTTCGGCGTACGAGTTCTTCTGCGCCCAGCGCACCGTTCGGCCGAGCACCGGGCGGCCGGGCGGCTCGTTGGTCACTCCGGCGATCTGCGCCTCGTACGACATCATGCCGACGAGGTCGAAGCCCGGCCGGTCGACGATCGCCCGCGCGACCGCGATGGCCTGCGCGGCCGTGCGCACGGGCGAGCGGTACACGCCGATGTAGCCAAGGGCACGCGAGTGGAAGGATGCGTCGAGCTCGAGCGCCACTCGGATCGATTCCCGCTTGCCGCTGCCGAGCACGGCGTCGATGAGGTCGAGCTGCTCGACGGAGTCCACCATGAGCGTCACGCGCCCGGCCAGCTTCGGCGAGGTGGCGAGCGTCCGGATCGAGGCTCGGTCGACCGTCGGGTAGCCGACCACGACATCCTCGATGGTCTCGGCGAGCCACAGCGCTTCGGCGAGTGTGTAGGCGAGCACCCCGTGATATCCCGGAAGCGCGAGCACGGCGTCGAGCACGGCACGGACGCGCACGGACTTCGAGGCGACCCGGATCGGCATCCCGCCCGCACGGTCGAGGAGGTCGAACGCGTTGTGCGCGAGTGCGGTGAGCGACAGCACGCCGAACGGCGGGTCGAGTTCGGCGGTCGCGCGATCGAACGCACCCCAGTACCCGGCCGGGTCGAGCCACGGCGCCGAGGTCGGGCGGACGAGTTCCATGCGTGACGCTCCTGATCGCGTGAACGGTGCAGCGCCGCCCCACCCGCGCCAGGATGATTTTACGGCGCGGGCGGCACGACCACGCGCTCATCGTGGTCATCGAGCACGTACAGCTCGTTGACGATGGCGACGAAGAGCCGATGGCGGGCATCGCCCGTGAGCCTCTCGACCGTCCACTCGGGCAGCCCGCGCTCGATCGAGCGCGCGTTGTAGATCGCGAGCGCCGCGCCCCGCGTCAGGTCGTCCACCTCGGCGGCGTGCGCCGCGACGTACACGGCGGAGTCGTCGCCGGGCGGCTTCGACGAGTCGAAGATCGTGATCGCTACCGATGGGTTGGTCAGCAGGTTGCGGGAGTGCCGGGCGCCCGGCTTGGAGGCCCAGACGAACTGCGAGCGCCCATCCGGTGCGAACCAGACCGGCGAGCTCCAGGGATCGCCGGTCTCGTCGACGGTGGCGAGCGTGAGGTAGGAATTGGCGGCGATGATGCGGTTGGCGATGGCTTCGGCATCCATCATCCGACGCTACCTCCCGGTCAGCCCTTCGGGTAGGGCGACCCGGCGAGCAGCTCCGCGAGGTGGGCGGCGTTGCGCGCGACCGTGGCCGTGGTCTCCGCGGTCTTCTTCGGTGCGGGCTTCACGTCCTGGTAGTCCACGTCGCCCATCGCCTCGCCGACCCAGTACGTCACGCCCTGGGCGGGGATGGTGAATCCGACGTCGTTCAGGGCCTGGAAGACGTCCGCGGAGGAGTTGTGCGCGCCATCCTCGTTGCCCACCACCGCGACGACCGCCACCTTTCCGAACATCGTGGGCGTTCCGTCGTCCTTGGTCTCGGACAGCTCGGCGTCCAGCCGCTCGAGCACGCGCTTGGCGACGCTCGAGGGCTGGCCCATCCAGATCGGCAGGGCGAGCACGAGGATGTCGGCATCGAGAATCTGCTGGCGGATCTCTGGCCACGCGTCCCCGTCGCCCATGTCGGTCTGCACGCCGGGCTTCACGTCGTGGTCGACGACCCGCACGTGCGAACCGGTCACGCCGTGCTCCTTGAGCGCATCCAGCACCTGGGTAGCGAGCAGTTCGGAGCTGGAGGCCTCTGGCGACGGTTTGAGCGTGCACCCGAGCGCGATGGCGGTGAGATCGGTCATGCTTTCGACGCTACGGACCGTGGATGCCGCTGGCCACGGGTGGACGCCCGGCCGGAGTTCGGCTACCGTCCGCCGTTCACCCCACCTCGCTACAGTTCGCAGCGTGACCACGCAACCCGCGCTCGCCCGCCGCCTGGGCCTTGGCGATGCGGTGTTCATCGGGCTCGGGTCGATGATCGGCGCGGGCGTGTTCGCCGCGTTCTCGCCGGCGGCGCAGGCCGCCGGTTCCGGGCTGCTGGTCGGACTCGCAGTGGCCGCGGTGGTCGCGCTGTGCAATGCCCTCGCCTCCGCGCAGCTCGCGGCCGCGCATCCGACCTCGGGCGGGACGTACGCGTACGGCAGGGCCCGGCTCGGGCCGTGGTGGGGATACCTCGCCGGCTGGTCGTTCATCGTCGGCAAGACCGCCAGCTGTGCCGCCATGGCGATCACCTTCGCGGCCTATGCCGCGCCGGCGGGGTGGGAGAAGCCGGTCGCCGTCATCGCGGTGCTCGCGCTCGGCGGTGTGAACGCGCTCGGCGTGACGCGCACGGCGCTGCTCACCCGCATCCTGGTCTCGGCGGTGCTCGTCGCGCTCGCGATCGCGGTCGCCGCCTCCGCGAGCACCGGACTCCCCCAGCTGGATGCCGCGGCCCCGGGCCTCCTCGCCGGCGGCTGGTACGGCGTGCTCCAGTCCGCCGGCCTCCTGTTCTTCGCCTTCGCGGGATACGCCCGCATCGCGACCATGGGCGAGGAGGTGCGTCACCCCGAGCGCACCATCCCGCGGGCGATCGTGATCGCCTTCTCGGTCGTCGTGGTGATCTACGGCGTAGTCGCGGTGGTGCTGCTCGGGGTGCTCGGGGCGGACGGACTGGCTTCTTCGTCCGCGCCGGTGGCGGAGGCCGTGGGGGCGAGCGGGTGGAGCTGGGCGGCGCCCGTCGTGCGGGTGGGGGCGGCCGCGGCATCCCTCGGCGCATTGCTCGCACTCATCGCGGGGGTTGGGCGCACGACGCTCGCGATGGCGCGGGAGGGTGATCTGCCGCGGTGGTTGGCGGCGGTGCATCCACGGTTCCTGGTGCCGCATCGCGCCGAGCTCGCGCTCGCGGTGATCGTGAGCGCGCTCGTGCTGGTCACGGACCTTCGCGGCGCGCTCGCGTTCTCGTCGTTCGGGGTGCTGCTGTACTACGCGATCGCGAACCTCGCGGCACTCACCCAGCCGCGCGAGCAGCGGCGGTATCCGCGCGGGCTCCAGGTGCTCGGGCTGGTCGGATGCGTCGGGCTGGTCGTCACCCTGCCGATCGCAGGCGTCATCGCGGGGGTCATCGTCGTGCTGGTCGGCGTTGCGATTCGGGCGGTGCGACTGCGCGTCTACCGCGCGGACTCGTAGCTGCCGAGCACGCCGAGCAGCTGCAGCTTCTCGTAGCTCTCGCTGCCGGGCTCCGCGGTGTACACGAGCAGGCGGTGCGACTGGTCCGGGTCGACGAGCGACTGGCAGTGCAGCTCGAGCAGGCCGACCTCCGGATGCACGAACCGCTTGAGTTCGTTCGGCCGGATGCCGACCTCGTTCGCCTCCCACAGCGCGCGGAACTCATCGCTGCTCGCCAGGAGCAGGTCCGCGTACTGCCCGGCTCGCGATCCCGGGCCCCGCAGCGCGACCGACTCGCGCAGGCCCGAGGCGAACAGTCGGGACAGGAAGTAGTGATCCTCGATCGCGTAGCGCGCACGGGTCGCGGGATCGCTGAACCAGCGGTAGCCGATGTTGCGCGACGGGCCGGTGAATCCGGTCAGGTCGCCGGTGAGCGCAACGCCCATGCGGCTCTGCCGCAGCGTCTCGCCGAGCTTCCGAGACGATCTCGGCCGGGGTGTCGTCCAGTCGATCGAGGATGCGCAGGAGCCCCGGACTGATGTGCTCGCTCGCGGCGCCGCGGGCGGGCGGGGTGTGGCCGGCCAGGCGGAACACGTGGTCCCGCTCATCGAGTGACAGGTGCAGGCCCTGCGCGATCGACGCGATCATCTGCTCGGAGGGCTGCGGCCCCCGCTCCTGCTCGATGCGCGAGTAGTAGTCGGCGGACATGTGCGCGAGCACCGCGACCTCCTCGCGGCGCAGTCCGCTCGTGCGCCGGCGCTGGCCTCGCGGCAGGCCGACGTCCTCGGGCTGCAGTGACTCGCGTCGCAGTCGGAGGTAGGCCGCGAGTCCGGCTCGATCGATGTCCATGCGTCATGTCTACCGTTCGGGGTCCGCCGCATCCACGGATCGTCAGTCCCTGAATGCCGCCGCGGTTCTGGATGACGCTGGCACCATGACTCCGAACCCAATCACCCTGACCATCCCCGACCAGTCCGGCACGCTCGCCCTCGTCACCGGCGGGAGCGACGGCGTCGGCCTCGGCATCGCCACGCGGCTCGCGGCCGCGGGCGCCGAGGTGATCCTGCCCGTGCGCAACCGCACCAAGGGCGAGGCCGCGCTCGCCACCATCCGCGAGGCGGTGCCGGATGCCGTCGTGTCGCTGCGCGACCTCGACCTGTCGTCGCTCGACTCGGTGGCCGCGCTCACCGCTGGACTGCTCGACGAGGGCCGCGCCATCCACCTGCTCGTCAACAACGCCGGTGTGATGACGCCGCCGGACCGGCAGACCACCGCCGACGGTTTCGAGCTGCAGTTCGGCACGAACCACCTCGGTCACTTCGCGCTGACCACCCAGCTGCTCCCCCTGCTGCGCGCGGGCCGGGCTCGAGTGACCTCGCAGGTGAGCATCGCCGCCGCTCGCGGCACGATCAACTGGGACGACCTGAACTGGGAGCGTGCGTACGACGGGATGCGGGCCTACCGCCAGTCCAAGATCGCGTTCGGCCTCTTCGGGCTCGAACTCGATCGGCGCAGCCGTGCGGACGGATGGGGCATCTCGAGCAACCTGTCACACCCTGGTGTCGCCCCGACGAACCTGCTCGCGGCGCGGCCGGAGCTCGGGCGGGGTTCGGACACGGCGGGGCGGCGGATCATCCGGGCGCTGTCCGCTCGCGGCATCCTGCTCGGCACCGTGGCGAGCGCACAGCTGCCGGCACTCATGGCGGCGACCACGCCGGACGCGGGCGGGCTGCTGTTCGGTCCGAAGGGCCCTGGGAACGTCGGTGGAGCGCCGGCCGAGCAGAAGATGTACTCGCCACTTCAGAATCTCGCGGATGCCACGCGCATCTGGGAGGTGTCGGAGGGACTCGTCGCGCGCTGACGAACGTGGTGCAATGGTTGCCATGAACGCGCACGGCCTCCGCAGCCCCGGTGTCCAGGCCGGCCTCGCCGCCGCCGTGCTGTTCGGCGCTGGGCACGCCCCTCGCGAAGCTCCTGCTCGGCGAGGTCAGCCCGTGGCTGCTGGCCGGGCTGCTCTACGTCGGGTCGGGGCTGGGACTCGGGATGTACCGGCTGATCCGGCGGCCCGGTCGGGTGCACCTTGCGAAGTCCGAGGTGCTGCCGCTCGCGGGGGCGATCGTGTTCGGCGGCATCCTCGGTCCCGTCCTGCTGATGTTCGGGCTGTCGGCGATGCCGGCGACGGGTGCCTCGCTGCTGCTCAACGCCGAGGGCGTGTTCACGGCGCTGCTCGCGTGGTTCGTGTTCAAGGAGAACGTCGACCGGCGCATCGCGCTGGGGATGGCGGCGATCGTCGCCGGAGCGATCGTGCTCAGCATTCCCACCGGCGCCGAGCTCGGTTCGGCGTGGCCGGCGCTCGCCGTGCTCGGTGCGTGCCTGTGCTGGGGCATCGACAACAACCTCACCCGCAAGGTCGCGCTCAACGACGCGACCTGGCTCGCCGCGGTCAAGGGCGGTGTGGCCGGACCGGTGAATCTCGCGATCGCATTCCTCCTGGGCGCGCAGCTGCCGTCGGCGCTGAGCATCGGAGCGGCGATGGTCGTCGGCTTCTTCGCGTACGGCCTGAGCCTCGTGCTCTTCATCGTCGCGATGCGGCACGTGGGCACGGCACGGGCGGGCGCGTACTTCTCGATCGCGCCGTTCTTCGGGGCGGTGCTCGCGATCGCGCTCGGTGCTCCGATCACGATCCCACTCGTCATTGCGGCGGTGCTCATGGCGCTCGGCGTCTGGCTGCACCTCACCGAGCGTCACGGTCACGAGCACACCCACGCCCCGGTGACGCACGACCACTGGCATGAGCATGACGAGCACCACGACCACGAGCACGATGGACCGGTCGCCGCCGGTGTGCGGCACCGGCATGCTCACACCCACACCGCCGTGACGCACGACCACGAGCACTACCCGGACGCGCACCACCGGCACGCGCACTGAGCGATCAGTGCCCCGGCAGGGACTCGAACCCTGACTGCGGCGATTTTAAGTCGCCTGCCTCTGCCAATTGGGCTACCGGGGCGTGTCGTTCGACGACGCGCTCCCGGCGAAGGCTACGCCTTCGGTCGGGCTGCGAACTCCTCGAACACGGCACGCGGGTGCGTGACGGCCGCGATGGAGACGTCGTCGCGACGGAGTAAGAACGCGAGGATCCAGTTGCCGAAGACGCGGATCTTGCGCTCCCACGTCGGCATCGCGAGGCCGTGGTAGCCGCGGTGCATGAACCAGGCGATGAAGCCCTTGATCGCGACGAGTTCTTGCCGCCGGACTGGAACACGCCGTGGTACAGGCCGAGGCCGGCGACGGCGCCCTGGTTCTTGTGGAAGTAGTCGTTGGGCTCCTCGCCGCGGATGCTCGCCACGAGGTTCTTCGCGAGGAGCTTGCCCTGGCGCACGGCGTGCTGGGCGTTCGGCACGCAGAAGCCGCCGACGCCGCCGCCGGTGAGGTCGGGAACGGCGCTGACGTCGCCGGCAGCCCCAGGCATCCTCGACGATCGAGCCGTCCTCGTTGACCGACGCGCAGGTCGGCGCGTGACGCGCAGGCGGCCGCGCTCCTCGACCGGCAGGTCGGTGTTGCGGACGACCGGGTTGGCCATGACGCCGGCGGTCCAGACGATCAGGTCGGAGGAGAACTTCTCGCCGGTGGACAGCTCGACGTTGCCGTCGACCGCGCTCGTGCAGCTGCGTGTCGAGGTGCACCTCGGCGCCGCGCTGGGCGAGGTTCTTGATCACCCAGTGGCTCGTCTTGAGCGACACCTCGGGCATGATGCGGCCCATCGCCTCGATGAGGTGGAAGTGGGTGTCGTCGAAGGTGAGCTGTCGGGTACGCTTCGCGAGCAGGCTCGAGGCGAGGATGCGCAGCTCGGCGAACACCTCGATGCCGGCGAAGCCGCCGCCGACGACGACGAAGGTGAGCAGGCGGTCGCGCTCGGGGCCGGGCGGCAGCAGCGCGGCCTTGTCGAAGTTGGTGATGACGCGGTCGCGGACGGCGACGCCTCTTCGATGGTCTTCAGGCCGATCGCCTTGTCGGCGACGCCCGGGATCGGGAACGTGCGCGAGACGGCGCCGGCGGTGACCACGACGATCTGGTCGTACTCGTGCTCGTACGGCTCGCCCACGGGCGGCGTGATCGTCGCGGTCTTGTTCGCGTGGTCGATGCCGGTGACCTTGGCGGTGACGACCTTGGTCCTCTTGAGGTGGCGGCGGTGCGCGACGACCGACGTGGCGCGGCTCGATCGAGCCGGCGGCGACCTCGGGCAGGAACGGCTGGTAGGTCATGTAGGGCAGCGGGTCGACCATGGTGACCTCGGCCTCGCCCGGGCGAAGCCACTTCTCGAGCTTCCAGGCGGTGTAGAAGCCGGCGTAGCCGCCGCCGACGATCAGGATCTTGGGCACGTGATGAGATCTCCTAGTGGTGGGAAGTCGCCACCAATCTACTCCGAGTTGACGTCGCGCCCCTGAACCGCCGGACAGCCGCGATGGCCAGCCACACGAGCAGCGCCGCGAAGACCGTGAGCACGAGCAGCGGCACGCCGACCGAACGCAACTGGATGACGCTGGGCAGCAGCGTGCCGGACGGGTCGGCCGGACCGGCCGCCACCGGCCGCGGGCTCGGGGTCGCGATGCCCGTCGGCACGGGAGCGGCGGTCGATGTCCGCGCGGCGGTAGACGCGGATCCACTCGGCGAGGTCGCCCATCGGGTTCGCGGCGACGAGTTCGACGTCGGCGGTGACGGCGGCTGCGGCATCCACGAGCCCGTAGCCGTAGATCGGGTCGGTGCCGACGTCACCCGCGTCGCGTGCGGTCTGCGATGATGCGGTTGATCACGTTCGCGGCGTCGAGGTCCGGATGCGCCGCGCGCACGAGCGCGACGATGCCCGCGACGATCGGGGCCGCGCCGCTCGTGCCGCCCACAGTACTGGTGACCGCCGCCCGGCGTCGCGCCGACCAGCTCCTCGCTCGGGGCCGCGACGCCGATCGTGATGCCCTGCGACGACGCGTCGAAGCTCGCGTTGCCGTTCGCGTCGACGCCCGCGACCGTGAGCACGCCGGGCATGGTCGCCGGGGCGCCGACCGAGGTCGTGCCGCTGCCCCGGTTGCCGGCCGCCGCGACGACCACGACATCGTGCTCGTAGGCGTACAGGAACGCGTCGTCCCAGCTCTCCGGCCAGTCGAGCGTGTTGCGGGTGAGCGACATGTTGATCACGTCGGCGCCGTTGTCGACCGCCCACCGCACGGCCTCGGCGATCTGGTCGTCCGAACTGCGTCGTGCCCTCGCCGAACCCGATCGAGATGGCGAGGAGCTGCCTCGGGCGCCGACCCGATCACCCCGTTCTCGCCCCCGGACCCGCGTCCGGCCGCGAGCGACGCGACCATGGTGCCGTGCTCGTTGTTCTGCGATCCCACCGGAGTCTGACCGTCGGCGCTGCCGAGCCCCGAGAAGTCCGTGCCGCCGACCACGGCACCCTGCAGTTCGGGCACCGTGCCGTCGACGCCGGTGTCGATGATCGCGATCGTGACCCCGGCGCCCTGCGTGGTGTTCCACGCCGTGCGGATGCCGTAGTCGTCGAGCCAGTACTCCGCGTCGCGGATGCTGTCGGCCTGCGCCGGCGTCGCCACCGCGAGGGTGCCCGCCGCGAGCAGCACGGCGACCGCTGCCGGCGACCGCACGCCTCACGCGGACGCCTCGTGGGTGCACTCGCACACGTCGGGGCTCCAGTCCGCCTCGGCGAGCGCGAGGTCGCCGATCGGGTTGACCCCGGCCCGGCGGCGAGCGCGTGGCCGACGAGCGCGTGCAGGCACTTCACGCGGTCGGGCATCCCGCCGGCGGAGATGCCGGCGATCTCCTCGACCACGGCGATCGACTCCCGGTCGGCGAGGTACGCCTCGTGGGCGGCGCGGTACTGGAGGCCGGTCGCGTTCGGCACGCCGGACTCGTCGGTGAGCAGGGCGGCGAGCTGCGGCATCCTGCCCTCGGCTTCGAGGGTCGAGACCGCGGCGGTCGCGGCGGGGTGCGTGAGGTAGTAGAAGGTCGGGAACGGCGTGCCGTCGTCGAGGCGGGGGCTCGTCGAGACCACGGTCGGGTTGCCGCACACGCAGCGCGCCGCGATGCCGACCACGTTGCGCGCGGGCCGGCCGAGCTGCTGCGAGACGATGCGGATGTCCTCGGCGGTGGGCGGGTCGAGGCGGAGCACGGCGGTCATCCCGTCGGGGCGGCCGGCGGAGTGACCAGCTCGTCGGCGGGGCGCGACCGTGAGTCCCGCCGTGTAGACGGACGAGAGCACGGCGCGCACCCAGTCGACCTCGGTGGTGAGGATCTGGTCGGTGATCGGCACCGCGTTCGAGTCGGACGGCGTCGCGCCGTCGTCGATCACGAGGTAGCTGCTCTCGCCCGGATAGACGAAGTACAGCCGCTCGCGCGCCTCCGCGTCGATGTACGCGGGGTCGTCCCAGCGCGCGACATCGCCCGTCGAGCTCGTCGACCGCGGCCTCGTGCTCCGCGACGGATGCCTCGAGCTCGGCGATCTGCGCGCGCTGCTCGACGAAGATGCGCAGGTTGGGCGCCAGCACGATGATCGCGAGGATGAGCAGGCCGAGCATGAGCACCGTGAAGCCCGAGAACCGGATGCCGCGAAGCCACCCCTCGCCCGCGGACTCCTCGCGCGGCAACCGCACCGCCCGGCGTCTCGACCGCGGGCTGCCGGGACGCGCGGGAGCGCGGCGGACTGCCCGGTTGCTTGGCCATGCCCCGATGCTAAGCGCGCGGAGTCACGAGCGGCTGGGAGCGCGCCGACCGCCGGCTAGCTCGCGGCGAACCGAGGGAACGCCGAGCGACCCGCGTACACCGCGGCGTCGCCCAGCTCCTCCTCGATGCGCAGCAGCTGGTTGTACTTCGCGACGCGGTCGGTGCGGGCCGGCGCGCCGGTCTTGATCTGGCCGGAGTTGGTCGCGACCGCGAGGTCGGCGATCGTGGTGTCCTCGGTCTCGCCGGAGCGGTGCGAGATGATCGTGGTGTAGCCGGCGCGCTGGGCCATCGACACGGCATCCAGCGTCTCGGTCAGCGTGCCGATCTGGTTGACCTTGACCAGGATCGAGTTGGCGCGCCTTGAGCTCGATGCCCTTCCTGAGGCGCACCGGGTTGGTGACGAAGAAGTCGTCGCCGACGATCTGCACCTTGTCGCCGAGCTGCTCGGTGAGGTGCACGTAGCCGTCCCAGTCGTCCTCGGCGAGCGGGTCCTCGATCGTGACGAGCGGGTAGTCGCGCACGAGGTCGACCCAGAACTCGGTGAGCGTCTCGCCGGTGTAGCTGGCCTTCTCGAAGGCGTAGACGCCGTCGTCGAAGAACTCGGTCGCGGCGACGTCCAGGCCGAGAGCGAAGTCGGTGCCGGGCGTGAAGCCCGCGTCCTCGATGGCCTTGACGATGAAGTCGAGGCGCCCGCGGCGCCGGGCAGGTCGGGGGCGAAGCCGCCCTCGTCGCCGAGGCCGGTGTTCTGGCCGGCCTTCTTCAGCTCGCCCTTGAGCGCGTGGTAGACCTCGGTGCCCCAGCGCAGCGCCTCGGCGAAGCGTGTCGGCGCCGATCGGCAGCACCATGAACTCCTGGATGTCGAGCGCGGTGTCGGCGTGCGCGCCGCCGTTGATGATGTTCATCAGCGGCACGGGCAGCACGTGCGCGTTCGGTCCGCCGAGGTAGCGGAACAGCGGCAGGTCGGCCGAGTCGGCGGCGGCCTTCGCGACCGCGAGGCGAGACGCCGAGGATGGCGTTCGCGCCGATCTTCGACTTGTTGTCGGTGCCGTCGACGCGCGATCAGCTCGGCGTCGACGAGGCGCTGGTCGGCGGCGTCGAAGCCCTCGATGGCCGGGCCGAGCTCGTCGAGCACGGCGTCGACGGCCTTGAGCACGCCCTTGCCGCCGTAGCGGTTCTTGTCGCCGTCGCGCAGCTCGTAGGCCTCGAACGCGCCGGTGGATGCGCCGGAGGGAACGGCAGCGCGAGCGACGATGCCGTCTTCGAGGAGGACCTCGACCTCGACGGTCGGGTTGCCGCGGGAGTCGAGGATCTCGCGGGCGCCGACGGCTTCGATGGCAGACATGGTTTCTCCAAGCGGAAGGGGTGGTGGATGCAGTTGTGAGCGCAGTGCGGTGGAAAGCCTACTCGGGCGATGCGTCGCGATTGAGCGGACGGAAGTCGAGTTCGCCGTCGCCTGAGGCAGCGGCCGCGACCGTCGCATAGCGGTCGAAGCCGGCCTCGGCGAGCTGCCGGAGCAGCGGCGCGACGTTCTTCGGGCGGCGCTCGAGGCGCACCCGCGCTCCGCCGGCGATGAGCCGGGCCTGCAGCGCGACCAGGGTGGCGGGGTCGGCGTCGGCGTCGTGCAGGAGGGCGACGGACTCAGCGGCCGCGTCATCCTCGAGGTCGACCAGCTCGACGAGCCGCTCGAACCCGAGCGAGAAGCCGACGGCGGGCACGTCGGTGCCGAGGAATCGGCCGATCATGCCGTCGTAGCGGCCGCCGCCGCCGAGCGAGTAGTCGACGGACGGGTGCGCGACCTCGAAGATCGTGCCGGTGTAGTAGCCCATGCCGCGCACGAGCAACGGGTCGAACTGCACGAGCGGCTGGCCGGAGTCGCCCCGGGCGGCCTCGACGGCGAGGCCGATGCGCGCGAGCTCGGCGACGGCGACCGGGTCGACGCCCTCCGGCAGGAACTTGCGGATCGCCGCCTCGCCGAACGGCAGCCACTCCATGGTCATCGGACGGCGGAAGAACGCCTCGAGCGCATCGATGGCGGTGGATGGCGCGGCCGCCCGCTCCCGCAGCTCCGCGACCACCCCGTCCTGCCCCACCTTGTCGAGCTTGTCGATCGTGATGAGCACGGCGTCGTGCGTCTCGGACGGGAACCCGAGGATGCCGAGCACGCTCGTGAGCAGCCGCCGGTCGTTGACGCGGATGGTCGCGCCGTCGAGTCCGAGCGCGTCGAGCGCTGCGGCCGTCGCGGTGATGAGCTCGACCTCGGCGATCGGCCCGGCCTCGCCGATGATGTCGATGTCGCACTGCACGAACTGGCGGTAGCGCCCCTTCTGCGGCCGCTCGGCACGCCACACCGGCCCGATCTGGATGGCGCGGAACACCGTCGGCAGCTCGCCGCGGTGCGACGCGTAGAAGCGGGCGAGCGGCACCGTGAGGTCGAAGCGCAGGCCGAGGTCGGCGAGCTCGAGCGGATCGCCCGAGTCGGCCGCGGCGCGCAGGTCGTCCGCATCGAGGCCGCGCTTCATCACGGCGAACGCGAGCTTCTCGTTGTCGCCGCCGAGCCCGGCGTGCAGCCGGTCGCTGTCCTCGACGACGGGCGTCTCGATCTCGTCGAAGCCGTGGGCACGGAAGGTGCGGCGGATCACCCCGAGCACGTGCTCCCGGCGCGCCTTCTCGGCGGGCAGGAAGTCGCGCATCCCGCGCGGTGGATTGACCGGTGACGCCATGGTTCGATTCTGGCCTACCGACCGCCGGTCAGGCGTCGATCAGGTACTCGATCCGGGCCCGGTGGTGCTCGACCAGGCGACGGAAGGCCGCGGTCGCCCGCAGTTCGTCGTGGTTCATCACGAGGTCGTACTGGATGCCCTGCAGCGAGTCCACGAGCAGCCTCGCCTCGACTTCGGCATCCGCTTCGCTCAGCCCGAAGCGCACGAGCGCCTCGCGTCCGATCCGCTGCCACCACGAGTGGAGCTCACGCCCGAAGCTGTACTGCTCGGGGTAGAGCGCTTCGAGCATCCCGGCCTCGAACTCGAGGCGCTGCAGCTGGCGGTTGCGGGGCTCGAGGGTCCAGGCCCAGGAGTGCTCGAGACCCTCCATGTAGGTGTCGACCGTCTCGTTCTGCTCGAGCTCGAACTCGATGAAGGTCGCGCGCTCGGCGATGGCGCGCACGATCTCGTGCACGAGCTCCGCACGGGTGCCGAAGTGGTACACGAGCGTGAACGTGCTGACGTCGAGGGCCTTCGCCAGGGTGCGGAACGACAGGCTCGCAAGGGGCTTGTCCAGCAGGTACTCGAGGGTCTGCGACAGCAGCGCGGGCTTGCGCGACGGGTCCGGTGTTCGAGCCATGCTCAAAGGATAACGGTCGTTTTGCCAAAAGGTAGACCGTCACGTACACTCGGCACGTCGTCTTTTCCGTCGATGACGTCCGGAAAGACCTTCACTGTGCTGGCGCCCTCAGGTTCCACACGTAAAACGGATCGGCGGATCGGGTAAAACCGTTGGTCCGCGGACAGGGGCGCGACACGCAGTAACTGCGCTGTCGGCCCAGGTTCGGGTGCGCTCTCCATTCGGGTTGGAGGGCGCACCATCCGTTTAAGCGGATTCGGCGGCGACGATGTCCTGCTTCAGGCCGCGCAGCGCGGTGCGCAGCGCACGCTCGGGATCGAAACCGGCGGCCTTCGCCGCGACCACCATCGCGAGCAGCTGGTCGCCCAGCTCCGACTCGGTGGCCGGGATCTCGGTCGCGGCAGGCGCCAGGCCGACCCGCTCGGCGCGGCCGACGAGCTTGGGGGCGAGCAGGAGCGAGGGCATCCGGTCGGGGATGCCGTCGAGCACGCTCGTGCGGTGCGGCTTCTCGACCGTCTTCAGTACCTCCCAGTTCGCCATCACGGCGTCCGGGGTGTCGGCGACGACGTCGCCGAATACGTGCGGGTGGCGGCCGATCATCTTCGCGGTCATGTGGGCGGCGACATCCTCGAGGGTGAACCGTCCCTCCTCGGCGGCGATGTCGGAGTGGAAGACCACCTGGTAGAGCACGTCGCCGAGTTCCTCGATGCAGCTCCGCGTCGTCCCCGGTCTCGATCGCGTCGACGAGCTCGTAGCTCTCCTCGATGAGGTACTGCACGAGCGACTCGTGGGTCTGCTCGCGGTCCCACGCGCACCCGCCGGGCGCTCGCAGACGCTCCAGCACGGCGATGAGTTCTTCGAGCTTCGGATGGGTGGCGTGCTCCATGCCACCAGCATGCTGCACGATGGACCCATGAACCGGCGGGTGTGGGTGATCGGAATCGTGGTGATCCTCATCGCGGCGGTGTCCGCGCTCGCCATCTGGGCTCTCGACCGGTTCTCGCCGGACACGGAGCAGATCCGCCCGATTCCGACGAGCGTGACGTGGAGCGGCGAGGTGCCGGGCGCCGCCACCGACGCGACCATCGAGTACGTGCACGACGGCGACACCCTGTTCCTCACCGACGGCCGCAAGGTGCGCCTGCTCGGCGTCGACACCCCCGAGGTCGGTGAGAACCTCGAGTGCTACGGCGATGAGGCGACTGCGCTGCTCCGCTCGCTCCTGCCCGAGGGAACGCACGTGCGGGTGCTCGCCGACACGCAGGCGCTGGACCAGTACGGCCGATCGCTCCTGCTGCTCTGGCAGGATGACGCGACCTTCGTCAACCTCGCCCTCATCCAGCAGGGCGCCGCCGAGGCCGTCGTGCTCGAGCCCAACCTGCTCTATGCCTCCGAGTTCGAGGCGGCCGAGGATGCAGCGCAGGCCGCCGGCCTCGGACTCTGGGGCACGTGCCGCTAGCCGGACGCTGCTAGTCGACGTCGGCGAGCGGTTCGTCGGCGGGCTCGGGAATCACGTCGCCGTTGCGATTCGCGTTCTGGTGTTCGACCGGCGTCTTCGGCATCGCGACCGCAGCGATCCACGTGCCGAGCGCCGCGATCGCGACCGCGATGAAGACGATCGACGATCCCGCGACGACGACGCCGGGATCGAGGTTCTCGATCGTCGCGCCCTCACCGAACACCGCGTTGGCGAGCGCTCCGAAGATCGCGACCCCGACCGCGCTGCCGATCGACCGCGCGAACATGTTGGCGCCGGTGACCACGCCGCGCTCGTGCCACGGCACGCTCGACTGCGCGGCGATCAGGCTCGGCACGGCCGAGAGGCCCATGCCGACGCCGATGATGAAGCACGAGATCGCGACCAGCACGACCGACGGCGTGTGCCCGACGATGGCGAGGCTGGCGGCACCGAGCACGACGAGGGTGAGCCCGATCAGGGTCGTGGTGCGGAAGCCGAATCGCAGGTAGAACAGCCGCCCGGAGAACGTCGCCGCGAGCGGCCAGCCGAGCGTTAGGGCGGCGAGCGCCAGTCCTGCGACGATCGGCGCGACGCCGAGCGATCCCTCGAGGTACGTCGGCACGTACGAGGTCAGGCCGATGAGCACCGCCCCGACGCCGAGGCCGACCAGGGTCGTGGTCAGCAGCAGCCGTCGGGAGAACACCCAGAGCGGCAGCACCGGCTCAGGGGCACTTCGCTCGACGAGCACGAAGGCCACGAGCGTGAGCCCGCCCACGACGAAGGCACCGATGCTCTGCCAGGAGTTCCAGGCCCAGTACTGGCCGCCGCCGAGCACGGCGAGGATCAGGAGGGTCATCGAGATGGCGAGCAGTGCCGCGCCCGCGTAGTCGATGCGGTGCTTGCGCCGCTCGAACTGCTCGTGGAAGTGCCGCATGAGCAGGAACGCCGCGATCAGCCCGAGCGGGATGTTGATGAAGAACACCCAGCGCCAGATGCCGAGCTGCGAGAACACGCCGCCCAGCGTCGGACCGAGCACGGATGACACCGCCCACACACTCGCGAGGTACCCCTGCGTCTTGGCGCGCTCCGCGACCGTGTAGATGTCCCCCACGATCGTGATGGACATCGGCTGCACCGCCCCAGCACCCAGGCCCTGCACCGCGCGGAACGCGATGAGCGCCGGCATGCTCCACGCGAACCCGCACAGGATCGAGCCGAGCAGGAACAGCCCGATGCCGATCAGGATGATGGGCTTGCGGCCCACCATGTCACTGAGTTTCGAGTAGATCGGCACCGACACCGCCTGCGCGAGCAGGTAGATCGAGAACAGCCAGGGGAACTGCGCGAACCCGCCCAGATCATCGACGATCGAGGGCACCGCGGTCGCGAGCACGGTGGCATCGATGGCCACGAGGCCGGTCGTGACCATGAGGGAGATGAGGATCGGGCCGCGCTCTGACCTGAATCCGACGTCGCTCACCATGGGTCCAAGTCTGCTCCGGCGCTGACCATTCCCCGATTCGGGAGAGGATTGAGGCATGGCGCCTCCCCTCGTGCTCTGGGCGGCGATCGTCGCGCTCCTCGCCTTCCTCGCGATCCGCACCGTTCGCAAGGACCGCCGCGAGTACCAGCGCTTCAAGCGCTACCGCACGACGCTGCGGCGCCAGAAGATGTTCCGCAAGTGGCTGCTCGAGTCGTTCGTCACCTTCGGCGCACTCTCGGTCATCCTGCTGGTCCTGTCCTGGCAGCGGGTGCCAGAGCTGCTGGATGCCGTGAACACCTGGGACGTCATCGTCGAGTTCCGCAGCTGGCTTGCCGACAATCCGGGACTCGCGATCGGGCTGCCGATCGGCATCGCGGTAGGCCTCGTGCTGCTCACGGTGCTCGGCATCCGCGCCACGAAGCGCAGCGACGAGGGGCTGCAGTCGATCGGCGACATCCAGGCGATGCTGCCGCGCAACCGCCAGGAGCTCACGCTCACCACGCTCATGTCGGTGAACGCGGGCGTGGTCGAAGAGCTGATGTTCCGGCTCGCGCTGCCTGCGCTCGTGTTCGGTGCGACCGGCAACGCCGGCGTCGCGATCGTCGCGCCGCTCGTGCTGTTCGGGCTGCTGCATCTCTACCAGGGACCGGCGGGCGTGATCGGCACGGCGATCATCGGCGGCGTCATGATGGCGGTCTACGTGCTCACCGAGTCGATCGTGTGGCCGATCATCCTGCACGCGCTGTTCGACCTGCGCACGCTCGTGCTGCTGCCGATCGCGCTGTTCGGGGTGCAGAAGATCGACGGCAAGCTCCACCCGATCATCCCGCGGCCGGTGAAGCCGAAGCCCGCGCCGGTACCCGCACCGGATCCGATCATCGAGACGCCGCTGGTCGCGAAGCCCGAGCACATCGACCCGATCGTCTAGTGCTCAGATCTGCGACTCGAACATCGTGTAGAACTCGCCCTTCTTCGCGATGAGCTCCTCGGCGGTGCCGCGCTCGACGATGCGGCCGGCCTTGAGCATGAGGATGACGTCGGCCCGCTCGATCGTGGTCAGTCGGTGACTGATGATGATGAGGGTCTGGCTCTCGTCCGCGAACAGGTGGTTGAAGATGCGGGACTCGGCGAGCGCGTCGATCGCGGAGGTCGGTTCATCCAGGATGATGATCGGCGCCTGCCGGTAGAAGTTGCGGGCGAGCGCGAGCCGCTGCCATTGGCCGCCGGACAGGTCCATTCCGTTGACGCCGTCGGGATGCGCCATCCACGGTGACACGTAGCTGTCGACGCCCTTCGGCAGCCGTTCGAGGAACTCCCGCGCCTCGGCCTTGTCGATCGCCTGGTTGAACGCGGCCTCGTCGAACGGACGGGTGACCTTTCCGAACGTGATGTTGTCCCTCGCGGTGGCGAAGCTGTAGCTCAAGTAGTCCTGCTGCAGCACGGCGAGTTGCTTGTGCCACGAGTCGAGCGAGAACTCGCGGAGGTCGACCCCGTCGAGTTCGATCGAGCCGCTCGTCGGTGTGTACAAGCCACTCATGAGTTTGATGAGCGTCGACTTGCCCGCGCCGTTCTCCCCGACGATTGCGACGCGCTGCCCGCGGTTGATCGTGAAGCTCACGTTCTTCAGCACGTCGGTGTCGGAGCTCGGGTAGCGGAAGCTCACCTTCTCGACCCTGATCTTCTTCGGGGGCCCCGCGAGCTCGCGCTCGCCGCCCTGCCGCACCGAGAGCTCCATGAAGGTCTGGTAGTCGAACAGGTTCGCGAGTTGCTCGTCGAGGGTCGAGAGCTCCGAGACGAAGCTGTTCATCGCGGTCAGGGCGCGCGAGACGATCTGCTGCACGTAGAGGAACTGCCCGATCGGCTGCTCGCGCGCGATGATCTGGAACGTGATCCACAACAGCGACCCGACCTCGGCGGCGAGTTCGATGGCGTCGGCTCCGAGGCGCTTGACGATGAACTGCCGCTCGAACGTGATGCGCTGCTTCTCGTCGGCATCCCGGAGCTTCCTGGCGCAGGTTGAGCAGGTGGCGCACCATGCCGTAGAGCCGCAGTTCGGCGATGTGCTCCGGCTGGAACAACTGCCGCTCGATCGTGCCCTTGGCACGGCGCACGTCGACGGTCTGGTTCCAGTGCTTGACCTGCGCCCGCGAGAGGGTGAACTGCAGGTAGACGCCAGGGATGATCGCTACGAGCAGGATGACGGCGAGCCACCACCCCACGAGCAGCAGGGCCACGAGGCTCGCGATGAGCGTGATGATCTGCGACAGCATGCGCGACAGCGACGCGAACGCGTTCGCGTAGAACAGCGAGAATCGCTGCGCGCGGTCGTAGATGTCGATCGTGTCCTTGTCGTCGTAGCGCCAGAACTCGAGTGACAGGAAGCGCTCGTACATGATGTCGCTCACCTTCGCCTCGAGCGCGTAGCGCATGAGGCGCTGCACGTACTGCTCGAGGCTGCGCCATCCGGTCAGCAGCAGGCCCAGCACCGCGGTGACGATCACGTAGGTGATCGCGAGCGCACCGGCACCCTCGATGCCCGCGAACGCATTGCCGAGCTCGGTGGTCGTGAGGGCCGCGAAGTAGGTCGTGACGATCGGCAGCACCGCGGTGATGATCGCCCCGGCGACCTGCAGCACGATCGTGCCCGGGGTGGTCTGCCACGTGAGCTGCGCGATCTCCTTGGCAGCGCGGAAGTACTGCTTCGGGCCGAGATTGCCCTGCTGGATGCGGCGGTTGCGTCGCCCTCCACCGCCACCTGACATAGGTCATGTCTACACCGGACCGCTGACCCCTCCGGTACCGTGGTGTTCATCATCGGGGGGATCCGAACGGGGGAACGCATGCGCCGACACATCACGAGGCTGGGTGCCGCCGCAGTCACCGCGCTCGCGATGCTCGTCGCGGCGATTTCGCCGGCCATGGCGGCCGCGCTCCCGAGCGGCCAGCACATCACCGTGGTCGGCTCCGGCTCGGCGGGTGACGCCGGCGACGCGGTCCAGTTCTACGACGTCGCAGAGGCCAATGCCGTGGGGACGCCGATCGGGTCGCCGCTCGCCAGACCGCCCATCGTCGCCATCGATGTGGATGCCTCGGGCCACGGCTACGCGATCGGCCGAGGCTCCTCGACCGAACTGCAGCTGCAGTTGCTGTTCCACGCCGACGCCAACGCCGGGACGGTCTCCGACCCGCTGCCCATCCGGTTCCCGCTCGATGTCGGCGAGTGCTACGACCTCGACATCCTGTTCGACGGACGCCTGGTGGCGACCTGCGAGGGTCTCGACGCCGAGAACGTGGCCACCGCGTGGTTCGCGTTCATCGACACGGACAGCGGCATCATCACGCCGATCCACGCCGTCGCGCTCGGCCCCGACGGTCCGCACTACCGCGGCGTCGCGAGCGACCCCGCGACCGGAGCGATCTGGGTGTACTGGCAGCAGGGCGACGACGCGTTCGGCGCGATCTTCGGACTGGACGGCAGCGTCGGCCCATCCGTGCAGGTCGATGTGCTCCCGCTCGCGGCCGACTTCGCCACGGTGGGGCCGTATCAGGGACCGGTGCTGATCGCGATCCTTGCCTTCGTGCGCCGCGAGTTCGGGTTCGGCGATCCGGCGACCGGCACCTTCACCAGGGTCGCGGCGTTCGACTTCGACGTCGACGAGGACGACGACGTGACCGCGCTGACGGTGTGGGGTTCGGCCCCGGCACTTGCGGCGACCGGCCGCGCAGGGGTGCAGTCGCTGCTGGGTGGAGCGGTGTCCGCGATCCTCGTCCTGGCCGGCGCCGTCACGCTCACGGTCGAGCGGCGGAGGCGCCAGCGCAGCGCGACCTAGTCGTTCTACGCTCATCGCATGCGATTGCGACAGGTGGCGCAGCACGCCGACGACCTCGACCGCGCTGCTGCGTTCTACGAACGGCTGCTCGGCACTCCCCCGGTCGCGAAGTTCGATCCGCCCGGATTGCTGTTCTTCGACCTCGACGGCGTGCGGCTGCTGCTCGACCGGGCAGCGCCCAGCGCGCTGCTCTACCTCGCCGTGGACGACGTGGACGCCGCGCTCGAGCGCTCCCGGGCCGTGATCGTGTCCCCTCCGCACGTGATCTTCCAGCACGCCGACGACACCCTCGGACCGGCGGGCACGGATGAGGTGCAGGCGTTCATCGAGGACTCGGAGGGGAACACGGTCGGGCTGATCGAGTTCCGCGCCGCGTCATCCGGCGGCTGACGCCTCCTCGGCGCCCCCGGCCGGCACGACCTGGGCGTCGAACACGGCGCCCAGCAGGTGCGTGACCCACGCGATGAGGTCCTCGTCGCTCGGGTTGGGCGGCAGCGGCACCGTGATGGCGTTCGCGGTCGCGAGGTAGCGGGAGCCCGGGTACATCCGCTGCAGGCGCACCTGCATGCTCTCCGCGAGGGCCGCGGGCGCGATCCGCAGGTTGGGGCCCATGACGATCACGTCGCTCAGGCCCGCCCGCTGGGCGGCTCGGCGCAGTCGTGAGACCGCGACGAGGTTCTGCACCTGCTGCGGCAGCTCGCCGTAGCGGTCGGCGAGTTCCTCGACGACCCGGTCGAGCGCGTCGTCGGATGCCGCGGGCGCCGTGGCCGTCGACAGCTTCTGGTACGCCTCGAGCCGCAGCCGTTCGCTCGAGAGGTACTCCTCGGGGATGTGCGCGTCCACGGGCAGCTCGAGGCGGAGCTCGGTCTGGCCCTCGGCGACATCCCCGCGGAAGGTGCTCACCGCCTCGCCGATCATCCGCAGGTAGAGATCGAAGCCGACCCCGGCGATGTGGCCGGACTGCTCGCCGCCGAGCAGGTTGCCCGCGCCGCGGATCTCGAGGTCCTTGAGCGCGATCTGCATGCCCGACCCGAGTTCGGTGTTCGCCGCGATCGTGTTGAGCCGTTCGAGCGCGGTCTCGCCGAGCGGCTTCATGTCGTCGTAGAGGAAGTAGGCGTAGGCACGCTCGCGGCCACGCCCGACGCGTCCGCGCAACTGGTGCAGCTGTGACAGGCCGTACTTGTCGGCGCGATCGATGATGAGCGTGTTCGCGTTCGCAATGTCGAGGCCGGTCTCGATGATGGTGGTCGAGACGAGCACGTCGAACTTGCGCTCCCAGAAGTCCACCATCACCTGCTCGAGCAGGTGCTCGTTCATCTGCCCGTGCGCGACGGCGATGCGGGCCTCCGGAACGAGCTCGGCGAGCTGCGACGCGACCCGCTGGATGGATGACACACGGTTGTGCACGAAGAACACCTGGCCCTCGCGCAGCAGCTCGCGCCGGATCGCCGCCGACACCTGCTTCTCGGAGTACGGCCCGACGAAGGTCAGGATCGGATGCCGGTCCTCCGGCGGGGTTGCGAGCGTCGACATCTCGCGGATGCCGGTGACCGCCATCTCGAGCGTGCGCGGGATCGGCGTCGCGGTCATCGCGAGGATGTCGACGTTGGTCTTGAGCTTCTTGAGCGCGTCCTTGTGCTCGACGCCGAAGCGCTGCTCCTCGTCGATGATCACGAGACCGAGGTCCTTGAACGCGATGCCCTGGCTGAGGATGCGGTGGGTGCCGATCACGACATCCACCGATCCGTCGGCGAGGCCCGCGATCGTCTCCTTCGCCTCCTTGTCGGTCTGGAACCGGCTGAGCGGGCGCAGGTGGACCGGGAACCCGGCGAAGCGCTCGGTGAAGGTCTCGAGGTGCTGCCGCACGAGCAGGGTGGTCGGCACGATCATCGCGACCTGCTTGCCGTCCTGCACCGCCTTGAACGCCGCGCGCACGGCGACCTCGGTCTTGCCGTAGCCGACGTCGCCCGAGAGCAGCCGGTCCATCGGGATCGGCCGCTCCATGTCGGCCTTCACCTCGTCGATGGTCGTGAGCTGGTCGGGCGTCTCGGCGAACGCGAACGCCTCCTCGAGCTCGCGCTGCCACGGGGTGTCCGGTCCGAACGAGTGGCCCTTTGATGCCATGCGCGCCGAGTAGAGCTTCACGAGCTCGACCGCGATGTCGCGCACCGCCTTGCGCGCCTTGCCCTTGGCGGCGGACCAGTCGCTGCCGCCCATCTTGCTGAGCGCCGGGGCCTCGCCGCCGACGTAGCGCGTGAGCAGGTCGAGCTGGTCGGTGGGCACGAACAGCTTGTCGCCCGGATAGCCGCGCTTGTTCGGCGCGTACTCGATCACGAGGAACTCGCGCAGCGTCTTGATCGGGTTGCGACCGCCGGACGATACCTCGCGCTGCACGAGCTCGAGGAAGCGGCCGATGCCGTGCGTCTGGTGCACGACGAAGTCGCCGGTCTTGAGCTGCAGCGGATCGACGACGTTGCGACGGCGGCTCGCGAGCTTCTTGACCTGCCGTGAGTCGTACCCGGCCGTGCGCCCGAAGAACTCGGACTCGCTCAGCACGGCGAGCTTCTGCTCCGGCAGCTCGAAGCCCTGGTCGATGGATGCCTGGAGCAGGTACGCGACGCCGGCTTCCGCCTCCGCGGGGAACGCTTCGACCTCGCGCCCGGACAGCTCGTGCTCGGCCAGGAGGTCGGCGGCGCGGTCCACGAGCCCCGCACCCTCCGCCACGACGGCGACGGTCCAGCCGTCGCGCAACAGGGAGCCCACGTGACCGATCGCACCGTCGGCCTGGCCGGCGAAGCTCGGCACCGCGGTGGCGTTGAGGCGGAGGTAGTCGTCATCGCCCGCAGTCAGCGCGTCGACGTCATCGTCGCCGATCGCCTCCGCGGCCCCGCTGTCGAACGCGGAGAACGTCCACCAGGTGCGATTGCCAGCGGACTCGCGCAGCGAGGCCAGCGTCACGAAGTCGCCGGCGTCGAGGTCGATCGGCGCCTCCGCTCCTGCGGTGGCCGCGTTCCAGGCGGCGGCGAGGAACTCGCGGTTGGTCGCGATGAGGTCGACGGCTCGGCCGGCGACGCGCTCCGGGGAGAGGACGGCGACCGCGGCATCCTGCGGCAGATAGTGCGTGAGGGGCACGAGCCGGTCCACGAGCGCGGGCGCGAGCGACTCCATGCCGTCGACCGGGATGCCCTCGGCGAGCTTCGCCAGCATGCCCGCGAAGCTCGGGAACTCGTGCTGCATCTCCCGGGCGCGCTGGCGCACGGCAGGGGTGAGCAGCACCTCGCGGCTCGGCGGGAGCTCGACACTCGGGATCGGCTCCGGCAGCGATCGCTGGTCGGCGACCGAGAACTCCCGCAGCTCCTCGAGTTCGTCGCCGAAGAACTCGAGCCGCAGCGGGTGCTCGGCGACCGGAGGGAACACGTCGAGGATGCCGCCGCGCACCGCGAACTCGCCGCGCCGGGTCACCATGTCCACCCGCGCATACGCGAGGTCGACGAGCTTCGAGGACAGGTCGGCGAGGTCGTGACCGCGGCTACCCGCGGTCAGTTCGACCGTCTCGATGTCGGCGAGGTTGTCGGCGAGGGGCTGCAGCGCTGCGCGCACGGATGCGACGAGCACGAACGGATGACGCCGACTGGGATCTTCCCGATTGGCCGCACTCCACTTCGCGAGGCCGCGCAGCGCCGTGATCCGGCGTCCGACGGTCTCCGCGCTCGGACTCAGCCGCTCGTGCGGGAGCGTCTCCCACGCCGGGAACTCGACGACCTCCGCGCCGGGGGCGTAGGACTCGAGGGAGCGGCGGAACGCCTCACCCTCGCGGCTCGTCGGCGAGATGACGAGCACCGCGCGCGGGGAAGCGAGCAGGCTGGCGATGAGCGGGGCGCGGAGCCCGTCCACGAGCGAGAAGTCGGCACTGCGTGAGCCTGACGTCAGGGCGTTTTCGAGCGTGCGGGCGCGCGACAACGCCGTGACAATTCCATCGAGGCTCACCAACTCAGCCTAGTTGCGGGTACCGACCGCGGTCGGCGGGTTCGCTGACGGCGCGATCGTTCCCGGAATGAGATTCCGTCGCTCTGGTCAAACGAGGCTCGATGAGGCCAGACTGACCGCATGATGCGGCGAGCGGCAGTGGTGATCACGGTGATTCTGGCCAGCGCACTCGCGCTCTCCGGGTGCGATCCGACCGGCTCCGATGAGCCCACCGATCCGCCGACGAGTTCGTCGCCGAGCGCCACCGCCACCGAGACGCCGACACCCACACCCACCCCGACCCCGACTCCGACTCAGGAGGCCGAGGTGGAGAACCCGGCGATCCTCGGCACCTGGATCATCGACGGCAACGGCATCGGCCCGATCGACATGGGCGGCGACACGGCATCGCTGCCGACCTACCTGCCGGGCATCTTCGACGACGCGTGCGACACGAAGATCTACCAGCGGTCCGACGGTCTCGACTTCATCTTCCCCGTGGGTGGTGGCAACGTGGGCGCGATCAAGATGACCGGCGGACCGTCCGTGCTCGCCGACGCACCGCACACCGCGGCCGGCATCGCGCTCGGCTCGACTTCGGCCTCGATCGAGGCGGCCTACCCGGGCATCGTGTTCGCGAATGACGGCATCCGAACGCCGCACTACGTGTGGGCGACCGACGGGCGCTTCGTGCACATCCTGATGGATGGCGGCGCCGTGAGCGGCTTCTTCGTGAGCAACTTCGAGCAGCTCGCGATGGATCTCTGCTGACCCAGCACGGTTATGGTGACCCCAGCGGGATTCGAACCCGCGTTACCGCCGTGAGAGGGCGGCGTACTAGGCCACTATACGATGGGGCCGTCACGACAACCGTACGAGTATGCCATAGGTGACTGGGGCTGACCAACACAGCCCGGGTGGCCGGCTGGAAGTGAGGGACATGTCGCACCGCATCCGCACCGTCGCGAGTTCGCTCCTGCTGCTCGCGGTCGCTTCAGCGCTCACCTCCTGCTCGCTCTTCGGCCCGTCCGGACCGCCCAGGGACGACCAGGGACGGGTCACCGAGGCCATCGACGTGCCGACGACCGACCTGCTCACCGACGACTGCTTCTCGTTCGTCGAGGAGTACCCCAACCACGAGCGGGTGAACCTCGTGCCGTGCGCGGACGAGCACGGCTACATCGTCATCGCCCAGGGTGCGCTCACCGACCAGAACATCGACGAGGCGGGCGGCCTGCAGAACGCGGTGTCCGCGAGCTGCAGCGAGCCGTTCACGATCTTCAAGGCCGCCGCGGTCGAGGGCTCGAAGCCCACCCAGGAGTTCCTCGTGACCGAGGACACCGTGGACGGCGAGAAGCTCACGAACTACTCGTGCGTCGCGACCGACGGCGCCGTGCAGGCATCCGAGTAGACGCGGGCTAGCGCACCGCGGGGGCGAGGACGCGCACGGCGTTGGGCACGCACTCGATGTCGATCGGCAGGGTCGAGAACCGCTCGCCGTCGGCGTAGGCGGCCACGCCGTCCGACTCGATCCGGATGTGCTTCGCCTTCGTGATCGACACCCGCGGGTCGCGGACGTGCGTGCCCTTGAACACGCTCGGGAACAGCCGCATGAACGCGATCCGCCCGAGCGGCTTCACGACGAGCACGTCGAGCAGCCCGTCGTCGAGCCTGGCGTCCGGCGTGACCATCATCCCGCCGCCGAGCGAGGTGCTGTTGCCCACGGAGATCAGCGCACCGTCGGTGACGAGCTCGGTGCCGTCGAGCACGAGCCGGTACGGGATCGGCCGCAGGCGAGCGAGTTCGAGGGCGAGCGCGATCTGGTAGCGGCTCGGACCCTTCGGGTGGCGCATGTTGTTCGCACGCTCGTTGACGATCGCGTCGAATCCCGCGGACAGCACGCACAGGAACCACCGCTGCGCAGGCAGCCCGGTGTCGTCGTCGGTGAAGCTGACCAGTCCGGCATCGATCAATCGCGGCGGCCGCGTGAACGCCTCGACGAGCACCGCGATCGCCGCCTCGGTGTTGTCGTACGGGATGCCCAGGCCGCGCGCCATGTCGTTGCCGGTGCCCGACGGCACGAGGCCGAGCGGCACCTTGGTGCCCGCGACGAGATTCGTGCCCAGGTTGACCATGCCGTCGCCGCCCACGACCACGAGCGCATCGGGCTTGGATGCCACGGCCTTGCGCCCCGCCGCCATCAGCTGCTCGAAGTCGGGTTCCTGCAGGCTCGTCACGTCGTGCCCGAGCGCCCGGAGCGTCTGCACCACGGCCGGCCCCACGTCGCGGCCCTTGCCGAACGATGCGGTCGGGTTGATCGCCACCACCAGGCGGAGCGGCTTCGTCGTCGTCACGCGCTCAGTATGCCGTACCGGTGGTTGAGGAGCGCGCCGCTGGCACGCGTCTCGAAGCCAGATCGTGTGGTGTGATTTCGAGACGCGTGCGGCTCCACCGCGCGCTCCTCAATCACCGGCGGGCGGCGCCCAGCTTCGTAAGCCGCAGCAACTGCGCGTTCGCAGCCACGATGATCGTCGAGACCGACATGAACACGGCCGCGAGCGCGGGTGGCAGCAGCACGCCCGACGCCGAACGCCGCACCGGCCGCGAGCGGGATGCCGACCGCGTTGTATCCGGTGGCCCAGAACAGGTTCTGCAGTTCCTTGCGCCACGTGGCGCGGCTGAGGGTGAGCACGTCCACCACCGACCTCGGATCGGAGGAGGCGAGCACGATGCCGGCGGATTCGATCGCGACATCCGTGCCGGCGCCGATCGCGATGCCGACGTCGGCCTGGGTGAGCGCCGGGGCGTCGTTCACGCCGTCGCCGACCATCGCGACGCGAGCGCCGCCGCGCTGCAGTTCGCGCACGACGTCGGCCTTGCCGCCCGGCAGCACCTCGGCGTGCACCTCGTCGATGCCGAGCTGCCCGGCGACCCAGTCGCCGACCGCCTTCGAGTCGCCGGTGAGCATCGCGACGCGAACGCCCCGCTTCCGAAGCTCGGCCACCGCCTCGGCCGACTCGGGGCGAAGCACGTCCGCGAGCGCGACGAGCCCGAGCACCGCGTGCTCGTCGAGCACGTAGACGACGGTCGCGCCGCCGGCACCGAGCTCCGTGGATGCCGCGGCCAGAGCCTCGGGAACCCCCAACCCGCGCTCCGCAACGAGCCCCCCACTGCCGACGGACACCACGCGCCCACCCACGGACGCCGTGGCGCCCCGCCCTGCGTGCGAGTCGAACGACGTGACGGACGGCACGGCGAGTCCACGCGCCTGCGCCTCGGCGACGATGGCGCGCGCGATGGGGTGCTCCGAGGGCGCCTCGACGGCGGCGGCGAGGGCGAGGAGGGTGTCCGCGGCGCCTGGCGCGTCATCCACCGCCTGCACGGCGACGACGCCCTGCTCGCCCCTGGTGAGAGTGCCGGTCTTGTCGAAGAGCACGACATCCACGCTCCGGGCGTCCTCGAGGGCGATGCGCTTGCGGATGAGGATGCCGTTGCGTGCGCCGAGCGCCGTCGAGATCTGCGACACGAGCGGGATCGCGAGCCCCAGTGCGTGCGGGCACGCGATGACGAGCACGCTCACCACGCGCTCGAGCACGAAGGACGGGTCGCCCGGCTTGAGGATGAGCCACACGACGAGCGTGACGATGGCGGCCGCGAGCGCGACGTAGAAGAGCAGGGCTGCGGCGCGGTCGGCGAGCAGTTGGGCGCGTCGACTTGCTCGCCTGCGCCTCGGCGACGAGCCGCATGATGCCAGCGAGCGCGGTGTCGGAGCCGACCTTGGTGACCTCGACGGTGAGGCTTCCCGAGCCGTTCGTCGAGCCGCCGATCACGGTGTCGCCGACGGCCTTCGCGACCGGGGCGGACTCGCCGGTGACGACGGCCTCGTTGACGTCCGAGCGGCCGTCCGCCACCACTCCGTCGACCGGGATCGCAGCGCCTGGACGCACGAGCACGTGGTCGCCGACGTTGAGCTCGCTGACCGCGACCGTCATGCGGTGGTCGCCGTGCAGCACCTCGGCCTCGTCCGGCAGGAGCTTGGCGAGCTCGCCGAGCGCATCCTGGGCGCCCATCACGGCCGACATCTCGATCCAGTGACCGAGCAGCATGATCGTGATGAGTGTCGCGAGCTCCCACCAGAAGTCCATGCCGGGCAGGCCGAGCGTGACGGCGAGCGAGTAGCCGAGCGCGACGACGATCGCGAGGGAGATGAGCGTCATCATCCCTGGCTGCTTCGCGCGCAGTTCGGTGATCGCGCCCGTGCAGGAAGACCAGCCCGCCGTAGAGGAAGATCGCGAGCCCGAACGCGGCCGGGATGAACTGGCTGCCGGGGAAGCGTGGTCCCGGGAGCCCGAGGATGTCCTGGAGCCCCTCCGAGAACACGAGCGTCGGGATCGTGAGGACGAGGCTCAGCCAGAACTTGCGGCGGAACTGGGCGGGGTCGTGGGCGCTGTGGTCACCGTGACCAGCATGCGCGTCATGACCGGTGGAGTGTCTCGCGTCTGCTGTGACGTGGTGCTGGTGCTCCATCAGTCCCCGCTCCGGTTGTTCGACAGCTCGTAGACCTTCAGCAGCTCCTCGACCGCCATGACCTGCTGCTCTCCGCCGGCCTCGAACATCTCGGTCACGTGGGTGCGCAGGTGGTTCTCCACCAGCAGCTTGTTGAGGCTGCGCAGCGACTTCTGGATGGCGAGCGACTGCGTGATGATGTCGACGCAGTAGTCCTCGTTCTCGATCATCCTGCCGAGGCCACGCACCTGCCCTTCGAGGATCTTGCTGCGATGGAGCGCGCGCTGCTTGAGGTCGTCGATCATGCGTCAACCCTATACCCCCCGGGGGTACCTCGACAGTGTCGGAGCAATAGGCTTTGACCCATGAAGCTGACCAAGTACGAGCACTCCTGTCTCATCATCGAGAAGGCCGGCTCGACGCTCGTGATCGACCCGGGATCGTTCACCATGCCGCTCGCGGATGTCGACAACGTGGTCGCGGTGGTCGTCACCCACGAGCACGCCGACCACTGGACGCCCGAGCAGCTCGCACGCATCCTCGACCGCAATCCGGAGGCCCGCATCCTCGGTCCGGCCGGATTCGCCGCGGCAGCGACCGACGCGACGGTCGAGGTGGTATCGGGCGGCGACGAGGTCGAGGTCGGGCCGTTCACCCTCAAGTTCTTCGGTGGCAAGCACGCCGTGATCCACGAGACGATCCCCGTCGTCGACAACGTCGGCGTGCTGGTCGAGGACGCCCTGTACTACGCGGGAGATTCGTACACGGTGCCCAAGGGGGTCGAGGTCGACACGCTCGCGGCACCCGCCGGTGCCCCGTGGCTCAAGGTCGGCGAGGTCATGGACTACGTGCTCGCCGTGAAGCCGAAGCGGGTGTTCCCGGTGCACGAGGCCGTGCTCTCGCAGATCGGCAAGAACATGGTCAACGGCCGGATCGAGTGGGCCGCCAAGCAGGGCGGCGGCGAGCTGTTCGTGCTCGAGCCGGGCGAGTCCTCGGAGATCTGAGCATGGCCGAGGTCTCGGTGCGGCCCGCGACGGCGGGCACGTGGCCGGACGTCCGCACGGTCATGGGCACGAAGGGCGACCCCTCCGGCTGCTGGTGCCAGTGGTTCAAGCTGAGCAGCGCCGACTGGCGCGAGACCAAGCGTGCGGATCGCGAGCGGATGCTGTGCGACCAGGTCACCACCGACGCCGTGCCGCCCGGCCTGCTCGCCTACCTCGGTGACGACCCGGTCGGGTGGATCGCGGTCGAGTCGCGTCCCGCCTACCCGCGCCTGCTCAGTGCGCGGGTGGTGCGCGGGAGCACCGAGCCGCTCGACGCGGACGATCCGTCGGTGTGGGCCGTGACGTGCTTCGTCGTGCGGACCGGCCACCGGCGGCAGGGCGTGGCCCAGGCGATGCTCGAAGCAGCGATCGCGTTCGCGGCAGCGCACGGTGCCAGGGTGATCGAGGGGTACCCGGTGGATGTCGCCCAATCGGCATCCGTGTCCGCTGCGAATCTCTACCATGGTTCCCTCACGCTGTTCGAGCGCGCCGGATTCGACGTGGTCAGCCGGTCGGGTGGACGCGCCGTCGTGGCCCTCCAGCCCACGCGAAGCTGACTGGGCGTAGCATCCGCTCATGACGGCAACGAGCACGGAGCCAGCACGCACGGTCGAACCGTCGCGGCTGCAGCGACTGCTGCCGCAGCATCCGTGGCTCGCGATCATCAGCGGCCTCGCGGCCGCGGTGGCCGGGTTGGGCGTCGCAGAGCTTGCCGCGGGGATCATCGCACCGCGCGCGAGCCCGCTGCTCGTCGTCGGATCGCTCGTGATCGACCTCGCGCCGAAGTGGGTCAAGGACCTCACGATCGCCCTGTTCGGCACGGGCGACAAGGTCGCACTGCTCGTGATCCTCGCCCTGGTGATCGTGGGTGGCGCAGCGCTGGCCGGGCTGCTGGATGCGAGGCGGCCGCCGCTCGGTCGCATCCTGTTCGCCCTTGGAGGCGCCGCGGCGGTCATCGCGGCGATCACGCGCGCCGGGGCCGGTATCGCCGACCCGATGCCCGCGTTCTTCGGCACGATCGCCGCCGTGATCATGCTGCCGATCCTGCGCGACCGGATCCGTCCGCGCGTGAGGCGACGGCAGAACGTGAAGTCCGGGGCCAAGCTGCCGAAGGCGACCTCGGAGGCGGATGCCGAGGAGCCGGGCCTCACCCGCCGTCGCTTCGTCACCTGGGTCGCGGCCACCGCGGCCGTCGGTGCGCTCGCCGCGGTCGCGGGCCGCGCGATCACCGCGAGCTACGAGGCGGTGCAGGCCGTGCGCACGTCGTTCACCCTGCCGAAGCCGGCCGTGCCGCTGGACACCATCCCGGCCGGTGCGACGTTCCAGGTCGACGGGCTCAGCAAGTTCCTCACGCCGAATGCCGAGTTCTACCGGATCGACACCGCGCTGCAGGTTCCCGTGATCGACCCGAACGACTGGACCCTCAAGATCACCGGCATGGTCGACACCCCGGTCGAGATCAGCTACGCCGAGCTCATCGCGCTGCCGCTCGAGGAGAGCGCGACGACGATCGCCTGCGTGTCCAACGAGGTCGGTGGGGATCTGATCGGCACGGCGGTCTGGCTCGGCTACCCGATCCGCCACCTGCTGGAGCGGGCGAAGCCGCAGTCGGGCGCCGACATGGTGCTCTCGCGCAGTATCGACGGCTTCACCGCATCCACCCCGATCGAAGCGCTCCAGGACGACCGCAACGCGATCCTCGCGGTCGCCATGAACGGCGAGCCGCTGCCGCTCGAGCACGGCTACCCGGTGCGGATGATCGTGCCGGGCCTCTATGGCTACGTCTCCGCGACGAAGTGGGTCACCGAACTCGAGGTCACCCGATTCGCCGATGCCGCCGCCTACTGGACCGTGCGCGGCTGGACCGAGAAGGGGCCGATCAAGCTCTCCTCACGCATCGACGTGCCCACGGTGAGCGCGAGCTTGCCCGCGGGCGAGACGGTCATCGCGGGCGTCGCCTGGGCACCGCACGTGGGCATCTCCTCGGTCGAGGTGCGCATCGACGACGACGGCGACTGGCAGGATGCCGAACTCACCGACCCCGTCGGCATCGACACCTGGCGGCAGTGGCGCTTCGTGTGGAACGCGACCAAGGGCGACCACACGATCTTCGTGCGAGCTGTGGACGCGAACGGCGACGTGCAATCCGCCGACTGGGTAGCCCCGTTCCCGGACGGCTCGGAGGGCTACGACCGGATCCCGGTGTCGGTCAGCTAGCTGCTGACGGAGAAGCCAAGACTGGCTGGGGTACCTGGACTCGAACCAAGAACAAAAGAATCAGAATCTTCCGTGTTGCCAATTACACCATACCCCAATGGTTCAAACCGAGGCCTGAACCAGCCACCTACTCTAACCCATCTGGGCTCGAGGTGGCTGCAGCGCCGCTAGCGGAGACCTGGTGAGATCAAGTACGTGACGAGGCAGAATCCCGTCACATCGCACTGGGCGGTCGCCGAGACCGGCACGCCAACGAGGTCTGCCGGACCGAAGGTGAACTCGTAGCCCTCGCCGTTCTTGGTGGCCTCGCCCACCCGGTCGTAGAGCGCATCCAGCCCCGACATGTCCCAGCCGAACAGCTCGGACTGCTTGATGAATCCGTTGACCGTGGTGCGGAAGTTGTCCACCTCGACGATCGGCGCCTCGATCTCGGTGATCAGGCCGTCCTCGGTCGTGATCGACAGCTGGCTCACCCTCAGCTTGTCGCCGCCGAATCCGGTTCCGCCCCCGTTGAAGGTGAACTTGTACTCGAGGCCCTCCGAGTTCGGGCCGATGACCGTCGTGCCGTTCGCGGGCAGGCCGAGGGTCAGGGCGTCCTCTGCCTTGTCGGAGAGGTCGATGCGGATGTCGCGCGAGCGCTCGATGTAGTCCAGCCCCTCCTCGGTGAACGAGGACCAGTTGAGGTCGGAGACCTGGCCCTCGGTCGGCTGCGGAACCGGCGCGCCGAGCCCACCGCGGATCAGCACGAACCCGACGATGAGCACGGTGATGATGAGCACCGACAGGATCATCGCTGGAAGCCAGGCGACCCACCTGGGTCGCTGCTGCTTCGGCGTCGTCGTCACGCTTCCACGGTAACCCAGGCGACTGGGATTCGGACTGGGGCCGAGCCGCGGCTACACCCTGGCGCGGAGGGCGGCGACCCTGGCGAGCGTCGACTCGCGGCCGAGCAGTTCCATCGACTCGAACAGCGGCGGGCTGATCCGCCGGCCGGAGATCGCCGAGCGGAGTGCGCCGAACGCGTCGCGGGGCTTGAGTCCCATCCCGTCGATGAGGTGGGTGCGAAGCTCGGCCTCGATCGCGGCCGTGGTCCACTCGGGCAGTTGCGTGAGCACGGTCGCCGCGGCATCCAGCACCGATTCCGCGCCGGCGCCCGGCATCGCGTCGGCCTCGACCACGAGGTCGGCGTCGGAGGTGAACAGAAACCCGAGCAGGTCGCGTGCCTCGCCCAGCAGCTGCATGCGCTCCTGCACGTACGGCGCGGCACGACGCAGCAGCTCACGGTCGGCGTCGGTCTCGACCAGTCCGGCGAGGTACGGCTCGAGTCGGGCCGCGAAGTCGTCCGCGTTCAGCAGGCGGATGTGGTCGCCGTTGATCGACTCCGCCTTCTTCTCGTCGAAGCGCGCTGGGTTCGGATTCACGTCGACCACGTCGAACGCCTCGGCGAGCTCGTCCATCGAGAACACGTCGCGATCGGGCGCGATCGACCAGCCGAGCAGTGCGAGGTAGTTGACGAGCCCCTCGGGGATCATCCCCTTCTCGCGATGCAGGAACAGGTCGGCCTGAGGGTCGCGCTTCGACAGCTTCTTGTTGCCGTCGCCCATGACGTACGGCAGGTGTCCGAAGCGCGGGATGAACCCGGTGACCCCGATGTCGACGAGCGCGAGGTACAGCGCGATCTGGCGGGGGGTGGACGACAGCAGGTCCTCGCCGCGGAGCACGTGCGTGATGCCCATGAGCGCGTCATCCACGGGGTTCACGAACGTGTAGAGCGGGTCACCGTTCGGGCGCACGACCACGAAGTCGGTGAACGATCCCGCCGGGAAGGTGATCTCGCCGCGGACCAGGTCGTGGAAACTCAGGTCGGTGTCGGGCACTCTGAGGCGCAGGGCCGGCGCCCGCCCCTCGGCCTTGAACGCCGCGATCTCGGCGTCGGTGAGGTCGCGCTCGAAGTTGTCGTAGCCCTGCTTCGGGTCGCGGCCGTTGGCGACGTTTCGGGCTTCCATCTCCTCCGGGGTGACGAAGCTCTCGTAGAGATGCCCGGATGACCTGAGCCGCTCGATCATGTCGAGGTAGATCCCGCCCCGCTGCGACTGCCGGTACGGCTCGTGCGGCCCGCCGGTCTCGACGCCCTCGTCCCAGTCCAGGTGCAGCCACCGCAGCGCGTCGAGCAACTGCAGGTAGCTCTCCTCGCTGTCGCGCTCCTTGTCGGTGTCCTCGATGCGGAAGACCAGCGTGCCGCCGGTGTGACGCGCGTACGCCCAGTTGAACAGCGCCGTGCGCACGAGGCCGACGTGCGGCGTCCCGGTCGGCGACGGGCAGAACCGCACGCGGACGTCGGAACCGGAGGCGGTGGAGAAGGGAGCGGACATCGGGTGCAAGTCTAGGCCGGGGCGGCTAGGTCGGCGCTGCAGCGCGGGCTGCATCGCGCAGCGACAGCACCCGGATGCCGAGCACGCCCGCCACGGTCGCGACGAGCACCATCGCGCCCAGTGCGAGCCCGGAGTAGCCGACGAGCGCGAGCACCGGTCCGGCGAGCGCGCCGCCCGCGGCGCCGACCGAACTCATGAGCAGGTCGGCGCGACCCTGCGTGCGGGTTCGGTTGACCGGATCCGCAGACTCCGCGATGAGCGCGGAGCTCGCGACGGTCGACGCGCTCCAGCCGAGGCCGAGCAGGATGAGCGCCACCACGACCGCGGTCTGCGACTGCGCCCCGGCGGCTGCGGTGATGAGGCTCGCGAGCAGCAGCGCCTGCCCGATCCCGATCGTCGGCAGCCGACCGAGCCGGTCGGACAGGATGCCGAACACCGGCGAGAGCGCGAACATCCCGGCGACGTGCAGGCTGATCGTGATCCCGACGATCACGAGGGTCGCACCGTGCTCGGTGAGGTGCACCGGCGTCATCGCCATCACCGCGACCATGGTCGCGTGACTGAGGGCGATCGAGATCATGCCCGTGCGCACGCCGGCTCGGTCGTGGATCGGGAGCGCGACATCCACATCGGGGTCCTCGGCCTGCGCGGCGGACAGTGCGGCGGCCGTGCGCAGCGGGTCCGGTCGCAGGAACACGAGGTAGACCGTCGCGGCGAGCGCCTGGGCACCGATCGTGAGCAGGAACGGTCCGGCGAACTCGGGGAGCCCGATGGACTGGCCGAACGCGTCGCCGGGCGCGATGAGGTTCGGTCCGCTGACCGCGCCGATGGTGGTCGCCCAGACCACGAGCGAGAGGTCGCGACCGCGGGTGCCCGGCTCCGACAGGTCGGTGGCGGCGAACCGTGACTGCAGGTTCACGGCCGTGCCCACGCCGACCAGCGCGATCGCGAGGAAGAGCAGCGGCACGAACGCGAGCACGGTGGCCACGATGCCGAGCGTGGCGCCGGCGGCCGCGAGGAATGCGCCCGTCGCGAGCGCCGGAGCGCGACCGCGGCGGTTCGCGAGCATCGCGAGGGGCACCGCGGCGAGCGCCGCGCCGACCGTCGACATCGTCGCGGCCATGCCCGAGAACGCGGGTCCGGCCATGTCCGCGAACAGCAGGGCACCCACCGACAGGGTCGAGCCCATCCCGAGCCCGGCCAGCACCTGGCCGGTGATGAGCACGGCGCGGGTGCGGCGTCGGAGGCTCTGGACGTCGACGGCGGGAATCACCGTTCGAGACTACGCGCGCGCGTGGGCGGTCGCCGTAGCCAATCCGACGGTGCTGGTCACCGGTGGTGTCAGCGGTTGCGCGCGGGATTGCTCAGCGAGCCGATGCCCTCGATCTCGATCCGCACGGTCTGGCCGTCCACGAAGCCGCCGAGCCCGGCCGGCGTGCCGGTGATGATCACGTCGCCGGGCAGCAGGGTCCAGCAATCCGAGGCGTACGCGACGATCTCGGGGAACTTGTGGATCATGTCGCGGGTGTTGCCGTGCCGTCGCGGCTCCTCATCGACGTAGGTCTGGATCTCGAGCTCCGAGACGTCGAGGTCGGTCTCGATCCACGGTCCGAGCGGGCAGAACGTGTCGTAGCCCTTCGCGCGGGCCCACTGCCCGTCGGCGAACATCTGGTCGCGTGCCGAGACGTCGTTGGCGATCGTGAAGCCGAACACGTAGTCGCGCCAGTTCGCGGCATCCACGCTCTTGGCGATGCGCCCGATCACGATCGCGAGCTCGCCCTCGTGCACGATGCGACCCTCGACCGGCGGGATCTGGATGTGCTCCCCCGGTCCGATGACGGACGTGTTCGGCTTGAGGAACATCAGCGGCGCCTCAGGGCCCTCGTGGCCGAGTTCCTGCTTGTGCTCGAGGTAGTTCATGCCGATCGCGACGACCTTGGAGCGCGGGATGACCGGCGCGAGCAGTCGCACGGAGTCGAGCGGAACCCGCACGTCGAGCGTCTCGAAGCCCGAGAAGATCGGGTCGCCGGCCAGCACCACGAGCTCGTCACCGTCGACGATGCCGAACCTCGGGTCGCCACCGTCCCGGTCGCTGAAGCGCGCGATTCTCACGGTGCCAGCCTACGCGCCGCGGTCACTGCGGCGTGCCGCGCGGGCGCTCAGTCTGTCGTGGATGTCGCGCGCCGACGCCGCACCGCCGCGAAGCTCACCGCGCCGAGGCCGAGCAGCAGCACGATCCCGCCGGTCACCGGAACCCACAGCGGCACGGTCGCGCCCGTTGCAGCCAGCACGGGCGGCATCTCGATCGCACCGAGGTCGTACGCACCGCCCACGAGCCGCGGGAAGCCCGCGCCGCGCTGGTCGAACGCGGGCACCTCGACGAACGTCGCGCCGCCGGCGTTGAGCGCCGGGCTGCCCGTGAGCAGCAGGCGCGTGCTGGTCGGCCCGCCGTTGTTCTGGAGCGCACCGAGCAGCGGGTTCTTCGAGGCGATGTTGTTGCCGAGGTCGTTGACGAACAACGGGTCAATCGCCGTGGAGAACAGCGTCCACTCGACGTCGACCTGGTCGTCGGCGGTGTTGATCTGGATGGCGCTCGCTGCCGCAGTCGACTGCAGGATGTTGTGGCTGATGAACGTGCCGCCGTCGTTGTTGTCGATCTCGAGCGCGGCGTGTTGCGCCACGATCGTCGTGAACGCGAGATCGAGACCGCCGTCGAGCAGGCTGAAGTAGATCGCCGACCCGGCGAATGCCTCCTCGCTCAGCGTGGAATTCACGACACCGACGGAGCTGCCGCCGGAGGTCGAGCCGATGCCGATGCCGTTGCCCTGCTCCTCGTCCGACTGATTTCCTGCGAAGGTCGAGCCGGAGACGCTCAGGATGCCCTGCAGCGAGCTGATCCAGATCGCGCCACCCTCCTCGTCGCTGTAGTTGGCGGTGAAGCTGCTGTCCTCGACGCTCAGCTCGATCTCGCTGTCGACGCCGAGCACGTAGATCGCGCCGCCCTCGTCGTCGTCGGTGCTGTTCTGATCGAACGTGGTTCGCGTGTAGCTCGAGTCCTCCGAGATGGTGTCGTGGAGCACTGCACCGCCGGTGCCCGCCTCGTTGAGCTGGAACAGGGTGTCGCTCACGTGCACGGCCCCCGCAGCGTCGGTGAACAGCGCGCCGCCATCGGCGTCCGCCTCGTTGCCCGTGAACTGCGTACCCGAGATGACCAGGTCGCCCGTGCCGCTCGTGAGTGCGAGCGCGCCGCCACTCTCAGCGCTCAGGTTGTTGAACACCGAGTCGGTGACGGTCGTCGTGCCGCTCGTGAACAGCACGGCCGCACCGCCGCCGATGCCGGTGGTCGAGAGTCCGTTGAACGAGACACCGGTGATGGTGACGTCCTTCGTCGAGTAGTTCGCCGGCATCGACGGACCGACCACGATCAGCCCGCGACCATTGCCGGCAAGGCCGTCGCCCTGCAGGGTGATGCCACTCAGGGTGAAGTCCTGGTCGGCGGCACCCATCTGCACGTAGATCAGGTCGAAGGCGCCGCTCGCGCGGCCGAGTGTGAGCGAGCCGAAGCCGAGCCCCTGGATGTCCACCTCGTCCGTCACCATGAGCGAGCCCTTGCCGGGGTCGAGCTGGATCGTGTTGTTGGCGAGGGATGGGGAGAACTGGATGATGTCATCCACAGCTGGCGTCGCATTGGACGCGAGGATCGCGGCGCGCAGCGTCATGCCCGAGTTGCCGTCGTCGTCGGTGTCCACGATGAAGGTCGCCGCCTGCGCGGGAGCGGCCGTGAGCATGACGCCGGCGAGTGCGAGGGCCGCGACGGCGATGCCGGACGCGATGCCGCGAAGACGGGGGTGTGAGTTGCGCATGATGAGATCCGGTTCCAGTCGGTGCTGCGGGCGCGCGTCGAGTCTCCCGAACGCAAGCCGAGCCTACTTCAGCACTGACCTGCGCCGCCACTGACACGGCCGCCATACTGTCACGATGGACCTCCTCGTCACCGGGCCGAGCGACGCTCCGACGCTCGTCCTCGCGCACGGGGCGGGTGCGCCGATGGACTCGGCGTGGATGAACGACGTCGCGGGGTTGCTTGCGGAACGCGGCATCCGCGTGGTCAGGTTCGAGTTCCCCTACATGGCCGCGCGCCGCACCGGGGCGCGGAAACCCCCACCTCGCGCGGACCTCTCGATCGACGACTACCTGGCAGTCCTCGACGAGGTGGATGCCGCGGGCCACCCCCTCCTCATCGGCGGCAAGTCCTACGGCGGCCGGGTCGCGTCACTCGCCGCGGACGCGCTCACGGTCGAAGGCCGGATCGACGGGCTGGTGTGCCTCGGCTACCCGTTCCACCCTCCCGAGAAGCCGGATGCCGTGCGCACGGCCCACCTCGAGCACCTCGCCACCCGCACGCTGATCTGCCAGGGCACCCGAGACCAGTTCGGTGCTCGCGACGAGGTGGCCGAGTACGCCCTCTCCCCCGCGATCACCGTGCACTGGCTCGAGGACGGCGACCACGACCTGCGGCCGCGGACGGCGGTCAGCGGCCGCACCTTCAAGCAGAACCTGGCCGAGACTGCGGATGCGGTCGCGGCGTTCGCCAGAGCACTCGACTAGACCAGAACTGGATCAAGCCCAGCCGAGGGCTGTCTACGCCTTCGGGTCCTGCCCCGGACCGAACTCGGCCGGCGGGTCCACCGTCGGCGGCAGCGTGGACGCGCTCGGGAACAGCGAGTCGCTCGCGGCCGGCTCCGTGGTCGGCAGCGGGTTCGAGTCGGATGCTCCCGCAGCCGCCCCCGCGACCTTCCGACGGTTCAGCACCGAGAAGATCACGAAGCCGATGCCCGCGAGCAGCACGATCCCGCCGACGATGGGAACCCAGACCGGAAGCCCGGTGGAGCCGGTGGCCGCGAGCGGCGGCTGGAGGTCGGTCTGGACCGCGCCGATGTCGAGTCCGCCCAGGGTGACCCGCGGGAAGGCAGCGCCACGCTCGTCGAAGTCCGGCAGGTACGAGGCCGAAGCGTCACCGATCTTCAGGGCGGGGCTCGCGGCCAGCGGCACGCGCGTGAGCAGGTAGGTGGGATCGGTTCCCGGCGTGGCCGCGAGCGGGGCCAGCTTCATGTCGGCCACGCTGTAGCGGTTACCCGCGCCGGGGGCGATCTCGGGGATCAGCGGCGACGAGAGCAGGCTGTAGCTCACCTGGAACGGGATGCTCTCATCGGTCAGCCGCAGCGCAGGCACTCCGGCCGGAGAGGAGAAGATCGAGTTGGTCAGCCTCGCTGCTCCCGAACTGGAACCCACGAAGACCGCGGTGTCGTTCGAGACCAGCGTCGAGCTCAGGATCTCGAGCAGGCCGGTCACACTCTGCTCTCCGATGTACAGGGCCGACGTCTCGGTGAGCAGCTCGTCCAACGTCGCGTTGAGTAGGCGCGTGGTGCCGTTGTTCTCCTCGACGGCGAGTGCGGAGCCCTCACCGTCGCCATCGCCGAACACCGAGTTGTCAGAGAATGTCGAGGAGTCGATCTCGACGACCTCGTTGTTCTCGCCGACGTAGACGGCACCGCCGTCGCTGCCCTCGGTCTCGTTGTCGATGAACTGGCTGCCACGGATGGTGAAGTTCGCTCCACCGGGGAATGGCCCGTCCGACACGATGCCGATGTGCACCGCGCCCCCCGAGCCCTCCACGGCGCTGTTGGAGGTGAACTGCGTGGTGTCCAGGAGCAGGCTCACCGGGATCGAGTCGACGTACACAGCGCCGCCCTCATCCTGCGCTTCGTTGCCATCGAAGGTCGTGGCGAAGAACTGGATGGTCGCGGTGCCGTCGAGGAACTCGACGTAGGCCGCGCCGCCGTCCGCCTGCGTCGTGTTGCCGACGAACGTCGATGCGGACACGTCCACGGTGCCGTTCTCCGAGGTGCCGAAGCCACCGCCGTTGCCGTCGTTCGATTCGTTGAAGTGGAAGCCCGTCTCGAGGATCGTCGTCGTGCCGGAGATGTGGCCGAACCACAGTCCGCCGCCGCTGCCCGACGTGTTGCCCGCATTCTCCGGGTCATCCACTTCCGGGTTGCCGAACTCCGACTGGCTCACCCGGAGGCTTTGGGCGCCGACGATCGATGCGCCACCGCCGGTCCCGTCCGAATCGTTCTCCCAGAAGAGGACCTCGGAGATGAACACGTCCTGGATCTCGGTTTCGCCATCGCCCTCGTAGTTGATGAAGAGTCCGCCGCCCGAACCCTCGGCCTGGTTGCCGCGGAAGCTCGGGTCGGGGTTCTCCGCGGTCTCGATCACGTCGATGTCGCCGACGACGTTGGTGATCGCGACCGCGCCGCCGTTCTCGGAGGCCTGGTTGCCCGCGAACAGGTCGCCGAATGCGCAGCCCTGGATGGTGACCTTGCCGTTGATGTCGGTGAGCTCGATCGCTCCTCCGTCGCCATCGGTGGCCTCGTTGCTGACCAGGCGGTAGTTGGTGAACGTCACGGTGCCGCGGATCGCGTTGAACGAGAACGCCCCACCGGAAGTGCCCTCGTTGATGGAGGCCGAGCCGACGCCCGAGCCGTTGCCGCTCACGTTCACCGTGGACGCGTTCAGCACGTACGCGCCGCCGCCGGGACCGCCCGCGGTGTTGCTCGTGAACGACGTCACATTGAACGCGACCGACCCGTTGTCGACGGCCGCGTTGCCGATGAAGACCGCGCCGCCGACGTTGCCGTCACCGGAGTCGAAGTTCTGGAAGTGCACGTTGTTGGTGGTGAACGACGCGAACGCGGTCGTCGCGCTGGCCGCGTGGAACGCGCGGCCCTCATTCGTTCCCTGGAACACGATGTTGTCGAACTGGTAGGCCGCACCGGCCGCGGCCGGCTCGATCTCGAACATGTCGAACGAGTCGCTGCGGGTGATCGTCGTGCCGAAACCACCGGTGAACGTCGTGCCGATGTCGAGGGTGATCGGGTCGTCGAGCGTGATCGTGAGACCGGCGTTGATCGTGATGCCCGCGCAGTTCGCGGTCTCGACCGCGTAGCGCAGGGTGCCGTCGCTGCCGTCATCACCCGGGAGGGTGACGGTGCACCCGGCGGCGGAGGCTGGGGCTGCGACGATCACCGCCCCGGTGAGGCCGAGCGCGAGGGCTGCAGCAGCGGTGAGGGCACGACGGAATACGCGGATCATGCTCGAACTTTAGCGTGAGTCCGGTTCGGGGTCGAGTCAGGCGTCGAGCCGCGTCATCCAGTCGTGCCGATCCTCGATGCGGCCGTACTGGATGTCGGTGAGCTCCTGTCGTAGCGACATGGTGAGCTCACCCGGCGTCGCATCCTCGGAGCCGATGGTGAACTCGGCGGACTTGAGCTGCCCGATCGGCGTGATGACCGCCGCGGTGCCGCACGCGAACATCTCGACGATCTCGCCGGACTCCCAGCCGTCGCGCCACTCGTCGATGCTCACCCGGCGCTGCTCGACCTCCAGTCCGCGGTCGCGGGCGACCTGGAGCACCGACTCGAGGGTGATGCCCTCCAGGATGCTGCTGGACTCGGGCGTGATGAGGGTGCCGTCCTTCGTGACGAGCACGACGTTCATGCCGCCGAGCTCCTCGAGGTACGTGCCCTCCTCGGCGTCGAGGAACAGCACCTGGGCGCAGCCGTGCTCGTAGGCCTCCTGCTGGGCGACGAGGCTCGACGCGTAGTTGCCGCCGGTCTTCGCCTGGCCCATGCCGCCGCGCCCGGCGCGCGTGTACTGCGTCGAGAGCCAGATCGAGAGCGGCGCGACGCCGCCGGGGAAGTACGCTCCGGCGGGGCTCGCGATCACGTAGTAGTTGACCTTCTTCGCGGGGCGCACCCCGAGGAACGCCTCCTTCGCGAACATGAACGGGCGCAGGTACAGGCTGGACTCGCCCTCGGTCGGCACCCAGCGGCCGTCGACCGCGACGAGCTGGCGGAGCGACTCGATGAAGTACTCCGTCGGCAACTCGGGCAGCGCGAGTCGCACGGCGGAGCGCTGCATGCGGGCGGCGTTGGCCTCCGGGCGGAAGGACCGGATCGAGCCATCCTCGTGGCGGTAGGCCTTCAGCCCCTCGAAGATCTCCTGCGCGTAGTGCAGCACGGCGGCGGCCGGGTCGAGGGTGATCGGACCGTAGGGCTGCACGCGCGGTCGGTGCCAGCCACCGATCTCCGACCAGCAGATGTCGACCATGTGGTCGGTGAAGTGCTTGCCGAAGCCGGGCTCCGCCATGATGTCGGCGTGCTCGGCGGCGGTCTTGGCCGCTTCGTTCACGGTCACGTTGAATTCGAGGGTGCGCGGTGCGAGGAGGTTCTTCATGTCGAGTCCTTCAGTCAAGTCAATTGTGCGCCACTGCGGCGGCGATCGCGTCGCCGATCTGCGTGGTGGTGCGGGATGCGGATGCCCCACGGCCGGCGATGTCGGACTCGACCGCGGCGGTGACGAGAGCTGCGGCATCCACCTCGCCGAGATGTTCGAGGAGGAGGGCCGCACTCAGGATCGCTGCGGTCGGGTCGGCCAGCTGCCGACCCGCGATGTCCGGCGCTGAACCGTGAACGGGCTCGAACATCGAGGGGAAGGTGCCGTCGGGGTTGATGTTGCCCGAGGCCGCCAGTCCGATCCCGCCGCTGATCGCGGCTGCCAGGTCGGTGAGGATGTCGCCGAAGAGGTTGTCGGTGACGATCACGTCGAATCTAGCAGGGTCCGTGACCATGAAGATGGTCGCGGCATCCACGTGCAGGTAGTCGACCTTCACCTCGGGGAACTCGGTCGCGACCTCGTTGACGATCCGCTGCCAGAGTTGGCCGGCATTCACGAGCACGTTGGTCTTGTGCACGAGCGTGAGCTGCTTGCGACGAGCCAGCGCCCGCGCGAATGCGAAGCGCACGACGCGCTCGACGCCGTACGCGGTGTTGACCGAAACCTCGTTCGCGATCTCCTGCGGTGTTCCGATCCGGATGCGACCGCCGTTGCCCACGTACGGCCCCTCCGTGCCCTCCCGCACCACCACGAAGTCGACGTCACCCGCATTGCGCAGCGGAGACTCGACGCCCGGGTACACCTTGGTCGGACGGAGGTTCACGTAGTGGTCGAGCGCGAAGCGCAGCCGCAGCAGCAGCCCGCGCTCGATGATGCCGCCCGCGAGCTTGGGATCACGCGGGTCGCCGCCGACCGCGCCGAGCACGATCGCGTCGTGCTCCTTGATCGCGTCGAGGTCGTCATCCGTCAGGATGTCGCCGGTCGCGAGGAAGTGCCCGGCGCCGAACGGGAACTCGGTGACGTGGAACTCGACGCCCGAGGGCACCGCGCGCAGCACCTTGAGGGCCTCCGCGGTCACCTCCGGCCCGATTCCGTCGCCTGCGATCACGGCCAGTTTCACGGTGCGGGGCATGGTCATCAGCGTACCCGCCGCGCAAACGACGGAACCCCGTGAGCGAGGTGCCCACGGGGTTCCGTTCGTTCAGCGCTTGCCCGTTACTGCTCCCCGGATGCCCGGTGCAGGAACGCCGCCATCGCCTGGCGCGTCACGGCGTCGGTCGGACCGAACGTGCCGTCCTCGTTGCCGTTGGCGATGCCTGCGAACTTGAGCCACTCGATCTCCGCGTAGAACGGCGAGCCGACCGCCACGTCGCTGAAGGTCGCGACCGCCGGTGGCGTGAACGCCGGGCTGCCGGCGGCGCGGTACAGGAACGCCGCCATCGCCTGCCGGGAGATCGAATCCATCGGTCCGTAGGTGCCGTCGACGTTGCCGTTGGCGAGCCCCTCGTCCTTCATCCACTCGATCGGGAGGTAGAACGGGTGGCTGGCCGGAACATCCGTGAAGGACGGCGTCACCGGCGGCGTGAACGCCGGGCTGCCGGCGGTGCGGTAGAGGAACTGCGCCATCGCCTGGCGGCTCACGTCCTCGACCGGGTGGAACGAGAACGTCCCGCCCGCTTCGGGGTAGCCGAGGCTGATCTTCTTGCGCGCGAGCCACTGCACATCGCTGTAGAACGGAGCACCTTCGAGCACGTCGATGAAGTACGGGACTTCGTTGAACGTGTAGTTGACGCAGCCGAGCGTGAGCTTCGTGATGATGTGCGACCCGACGACACCCGAGCCGAGGCTGTAGCCGACCTGCGTGATCTCCGCGTCAGGGTACGCCGCGAGGTACTGGTTCAGCGTGCCGGCGATCGGTCCACCGTCACCACCGGGCGAGACGGGAAGCCCGACGAAGTCACCGTTCGTGACGCCCGTCTGGATTCCCCCAGAAGCCCAGAGCCGCTCCCCGTAGTAGAACGGCTCGTAGACCAGGTACCCGTCGAACGAGCCGTTCGCGTCGAGGTCGACTCCGATCTGGAGGCTCGGCGGCACGGTTCCGGAGATCGTGGTCCAGTCGATGTCGATCGTGCCGGCCTCCGAGAGGAGCAGGTCGACGTTCTTGTACCCGGCCGCCTTCGACTGGTTCTGCGCCATCATCGTGTCGTCCACGAACGTCGTCACCCGCAGGCCACCAGGTACCCACACGTTCTCGCCGCGCAGGCGGGTCTGGGCGAAGTCCCAGCCCTGGACCGCGGTGTTGGTGATGACGGGCGCCGTGGTGTACGCGGAGCACTCCTCGATCACGACCGGTGCACGGTCGTCGAACGTGTAGTTCACGCATCCGACCGACAGCTTCGTGATCACGTGGGAACCGACGACACCCGAACCGAGGCTGTAGCCGATCGCGACGATCTTGGCTGCGGGGTACGCCGCCAGGTAGTCGTTCAGCGTGCCGGCGATCGGTCCGCCGTCACCACCGGGCGAGACGGGAAGCCCGACGAAGTCACCGTTCGTGACGCCCGTCTGGATTCCCCCAGAAGCCCAGAGCCGCTCCCCGTAGTAGAACGGCTCGTAGACCAGGTACCCGTCGAACGAACCGTTCGCGTCCAGGTCGACGCCGAGCTGGAGGCTCGGTGGCACCGTGCCGGAGATCGTGGTCCAGTCGATGTCGATCGTGCCGGCATCGGCGAGAAGGAGGTTGGCGGCCTTGTAGCCGGCAGCCTTCGACTGGTTCTGGGGCAGCATCGTGTCATCGGGAATCGTGGTGACCTTGAGACCGCCGTCGACCCACGTGTTCGAGCCCCTCGTGCGGGTCTCCGTGAAGTCCCAGCCGTTGGTCTCGTCGCCGTAGGCAGCCGACGTCGTGTACGACGTGCACTCCTCGATGAGCACCGGGGCGGCGTCGTCGAAGGTGTAGTCCGTGCAACCGAGGGTGACCTTGGTGATCTTGACCTCGCCGGCAGCACCGGAACCGAGGCTGTAGCCGACCCGGGTCATCTGCGCCGCGGGGAACAGCGCGAGGAACTGGTTGACCGTGCCGATCGCGGGACGGTGCGGGATCGCCGCATCGCTCGGCCACGCCGTGCCGGGGAACGCCGCGATCAGGGGGTTCGATGCCCACACGCGCTCGCCGTAGGAGCCCGGCTCGTAGACGAGGTAGCCGTCCTGGTCGCCATCGTTGTCCATGTCGACACCGATGTTCAGGCCCGGGATCTGCCCGCCGGACACATTGGTCAGCTCGAGACCGAAGTCGTCACCGGCCTGGTACAGCGGCTGGTCGATCTCCAGGTATCCGGTTGCCTTCGACTGGCCGAGTGTGCCGTCGATCGGGTCGGGAACGGTCTTGACGAGGATGCCGCCGTCGACGAACTCGTTCGAGCCGTTCGCGCGGGTGTCATCGGTGAAGTCCCAGCCACCCTGCTCCGGGTCATCGCCGTACGAGGCGACGACCGCGTGGTCGCCCTCGCACTCCTGCACCGTCACCGGCGTGACGTCGCCGAACACGTAGCTGTTGCAGCCGAGCTCGAGCCCGGTGATGAGCGCGGAGCCCACAACACCCGATCCGAGGCTGTATCCGACGTGCTTGATCTGCGCGTCCGGGAACGCGGCGACCCACTGCTGGATCGAACCGTTCGCGGCCGAACCGCCACCGCCCTCATGGGGAGACGCAGCGTTGAACGTCGCGTTGTTCTCGATCGTGCTCGACGCCCAGATGTTGCCGAGGTAGACGTGCTCGTAGACCAGGTAGCCGTCCTGGGTGCCGTTGTTGTCGAGGTCGACGCCGATCTGGAGGCTCGGCTCGAAGTCGACGACATCCTCGAGCGTGATCTCGATCTCGCCGGCGTCGGCGAGCGGGATGTCGAGCGGAAGGTAGCCCGCAGCCTTGTTCTGGTGCCGGGCTCCGGGCCCGCGTACCGGGAACGTCTCGACGAAGAGACCACCCTCGACGAAGGTGTTCTGGCCCTCGGAGCGAGTCTCGCGAGAAGTCCCAGCCGCCGAGCGCCGGGTCATCCCCGTAGGCGCCGATGACATTGGTGGTCGAACAGGCGTCGAGCGTGACGCCCGCCTGGACGGGGCCGCCCGCGGCAAGCGCGGGAGCGGCTGACGCGAAGGTCAGGCCCGTGATGGCCATCGCCGCCGCTGCGAGTGCAGCGATGGGCCGAAGCCTGGAAGTGGATCGAAGCAAGGGAGATCTCCTGAGGGCTAGGAACTCGGGGGCGAGGCAGGGTGGCGACGGTCCCAGGCGAGCCCCACGGAAGTGGGTGCGGATCTCGCGTCGGCGCTGACTGCTTCGGATCGAGCGATCGGTCGTATATCGGTCGTGCGTACCCAGCCACTGTAACCAGCGGCTCGGACACAAGGTGAGCGAAGTTTCAACTTGAAGATGAACACTTGGTCACATCCGCCCGGAAAATCAGGCAAGCGCTTCCTCATCGTCCCCCAAACTGGGGGTGACTCATCGTTCTGCGCCGCGAGGCCGCGGGTTCCTCAGCCGAGGTCGTGGATCCGGGCATCGAGCCAGCCACGGAGTTCCGCGTTCCCCTGCACGCTTCGTGCCCTGAGGTAGGCCTCGCGGGCCTCGGATGTGCGCTGGAGGCGACGCAGCACATCCGCTCGCGCGGCGAGCGCCGCACGTTCCGCAGCCCCGTGGAGCGCTCCGAGCGCATCCAGTTCGTCGAGCGCGCCCGCCAGCCCGCCGCGGCGATAGCTTCGGGCGACGACGCGGGCGACCAGCGCCGACGGCGACGGCCAGCGCTCGATGAGACGGTCGTACAGCGCACTGATCGCGTCCCAGTCGGTCGCCGCCCAACTCGGTGCACTCGAATGCAGCCCCGAGATGCCGGCCTCGAGCGCGTATCGACCGCCGCCGGGAAGGGCCTCCGTGGCGAGGGTCACGCCCTCCGCCACCCGCGCGCGATCCCACGAGGTGCGATCGGCCTGCTCGAGGCTCACGAGGCCGTCCGGAGTACGCCGCCCCTCGGTGCGGGCATCGGTCAGCAGCAACAGGGCGAGCAGTCCGGCGACCTCGGGCTCGCGTGGATGCCGCCGCCGCAGTTCACGCGCGAGCTCGATGGCCGTCGCGGTGACCCCGCGATCCTCGAGCTCACCGCCCTGCGGCAGGGTGTGCCCGATCGTGTACAGCACGTAGAGGGTGGCGAGCACGTCGTCGAGTGCTGGATCCGCGGCCCCGAGCCCGTCCGCCTCGATGCGGCGCTTGGCTCGGGTCAGGCGGGCGCTCAGGGCGGTGTGCTGCACGAGCATGGCATCCGCGATCGCCGCGGTGCCCACGCCGAACACGAAGCGCAGCGCGAGCCCGACGCGCTGCTCCGGCGCGAGGGTCGGAGCGCACGCGAGCAGCAGCAGTTCGAGCCGGTCGTCGGTCACGGTCGACGGCGGCAGCGGCAGCGGATCAGCATCGCGCTCGACCAGCAGCGGGAGTCGCCGCGCGAGCGCGGCATCCCGCCGCACGGTGTCGATCGCGACGCGCTTGGCCACCGTCGTGACCCACGCGGCAGGGTTGATGAGCAGGGCGCGGTCGCGGGAGGCGCTCGCACGCGCGAACGCCTCCTGCAACGCATCCTCGGCGAGCTCGGGACTCCCGGTGTACCGGATGAGCGTGGCCAGCAGATGCGGCCACTCCCGCCGGAACACCCGGTCGAGCTCGTTCACACGCTCAGCCCAGCTGGCTGAGGTCGTACACCGGGAACAGTTGCGCGCTCCGGGCCGGAACGATCGCGGCGACGCGCTTCGCGGTCTCGAAGTCGCGGCACCTCGAACTCGTAGTACCCGTTCGCGATCTCCTTGATCTCGGAGAACGGACCGTCGGTGAAGACGGGCGAATCCGATCCGGGGTTCGTGATGAGCACGGCATCCTTGGACGGCACGAGCGCCTGGCTCGCCACCACCTTGCCGCCGGCGGCGACCACCGCCTCCTGGAACTTCACGTGGAGCGCCATCTCGGCGTCGAAGTCCTCGGCGGTGTAATCCTCGGGAACCCAGTCCTCGGTTCCCATGAGCAGCAGCACGTAGTTGGGCATGATCTCTCCGTTCGATCCGGCGGCACGGTGCCGCCTCATCCCTCCGACGAACGGTACCGACGAATTTCGACAGGCGGGAGTGATCAGGTTCGCAACCGTGCCCGCGATCAGCTCTCGCTGATGTCGATCTCGCGCAGCAGGTCCGCCTTGATGGTCGTGCGGATGCCCTCGAGCATCTCCTCGGGAGCGGGTGAGTCCACCGTGAGCACGGAGAGCGCCTGGCCGCCCGCGCGGGTGCGGGCCACCTGCATCCCGGCGATGTTGATGCCGGCGTCGCCGAGCTCCTTGCCGAACACCGCGATGATGCCGGGACGGTCCTGGTAGATCATCACGATCAGGTGCTCGGCGATCGGCACCTCGACGTCGTACCCATTGATCTCGACGAGCTTCTGCACCTGCTTGGTGCCTGTGAGGGTGCCCGAGACCGAGATCTGCGTGCCGTCGCTCAGCGCGCCGCGGATCGTGAGCAGGTTGCGGTACTCCTGGCTGACCGCGTCGGTGAGCAGGCGCACCGTGATGCCGCGCTGGTCGGCGAGCAGCGGGGCGTTCACGTAGCTCACCGACTCGCTCACGATGTTCGAGAAGATGCCCTTGAGGGCGGCGAGCTTGAGCACGTTGACGTCGAACTCGACGATCTCGCCGCGGACCTCGACATCCACGCTGGTGATCGGGCTGTCGGCAAGACCCGAGAACACCTGGCCGAGCTTCTCCATGAGCGGGATGCCCGGCCGCACGGTCGGGTCGATGACCCCACCGGCGACGTTCACGGCGTCGGGCACGAGCTCGCCATCGAGGGCGAGGCGCACCGATCGCGCCACGGAGACACCGGCCTTCTCCTGCGCCTCGTCGGTCGAGGCGCCGAGGTGCGGCGTGAGGATGATGTTGTCGAGCCCGAGCAGCGGCGAGCCGGTCGGCGGCTCGTTCACGAACACGTCGAGCCCGGCGCCCGCGATGCGGTGCGACTTGAGGGCGGCGTAGAGCGCGTCCTCGTCGATGATGCCGCCGCGGCTCGCGTTGACGATGCGCAGGCTCGGCTTCGCCTTCGCGAACTGGTCGGCGCCGATGAGTCCCGTGGTCTCGGGCGTTTTCGGGATGTGGATCGTGATGAAGTCGGACTGCTCCATGAGCTCGTCGAGGGAGAGCATGGTCACGCCCAGCTGCTGCGCGCGCGCCGGCGTCACATAGGGGTCGTACGCCACGATGTTCGCGCCGAAGCCCGCAAGCCGCTGTGCGACGAGGGTGCCGATGCGGCCGAGGCCGACGATGCCGAGCGTCTTCTCGTAGAGCTCGACGCCGGTGAACTTCGATCGCTTCCACTCCCCCGCCTTCGCGGACGCGTTCGCATCGGGGATGAACCGGGCCAGCGACAGCAGGTGCCCGATCGCGAGCTCGGCCGCCGACACCACATTGGAGGTCGGCGCGTTCACGACCATGACGCCGGCCTCGGTCGCGGCCTTGATGTCGACGTTGTCGAGGCCGACTCCCGCACGCGCGATGACCTTGAGCTGTGGGGCGGCGGCGACCGCTTCGGCATCCACGTTGGTCGCGGAGCGGATGAGGATCGCGCTCGCTTCGGCCAGCGCCGCGAGCAGCGCGGGCCGGTCGGTTCCGTCCACGGAGCGGATGTCGAAGTCGGGGCCGAGGGCTTCGACGGTGGCTGGGGAGAGTTCTTCGGCGATCAGCACGATCGGCTTGCTCAAGGGGCATCCTTTTGAGTCGGTGCGGTGGCGCATCAACGTTACCGGTCCTGCGGTGCCGCCCCGTTCGCACAGCAACCTGGGGCAACATGAACGCATGGACCCGTGGATGATCGCCCAGTGGGTGCTGCGGATCGCCCTCGCCGCGACGTTCGCGTTCATGGGGGTCACCCACTTCACGCCGAAGGTGGCCAGGACGATGGCGGCGATGATCCCGCCGGCGCTCTACCTCGGCGGCCGCATCCCGCGCGACGGCCTGCTCTCGCCGATCAACCTCGTGCGGTTCACGGGCGTGTGCGAGCTCGCCGGTGCGGTGGGCCTGCTCATCCCGTGGACGCGATTCGCGGCCGCGGTGTGCCTCGTGCTCTTCCTGGTCGCGGTGTTCCCGGCGAACGCGCATGCCGCCGCGAATCCGCAGCGGTTCGGGCGGGCGGCCATCCCGTTCTGGCCCCGCTACTTCGCGCAGCTCGGTCTCATCGCCCTCGTGATGCTCGCGGTCGTCTGAGCCGCTAGAGCGAACTGAGGATCGTCGTCGCCTGGAGCGCGATGAGCCCGAGGCTCAGCGCCGCGGACACGGCGAGCGCGACGAGGAACACGAGCGCACGCCCCCCGACCGTCAGCCGTCGTCCGACGATGAGCGCGAGCACGTACGTCGCGGGTGGGACGAGCACGTAGAGCACGATGATCCACCACGCGATCGTCGCGGGGTCGAAGCCGCTCGCCTCGTAGCTCGCCGGCAGGGCGACCGCGGTGCTGATCGCCTCCCACAGGTCGTAGGCGAAGAACAGCGCGAAGACCCCCGCGACGATCAGGCTCGGCACTCCGTAGTTGCGCATCGTCACCGCCCCAGCAGGAACGGCCACGGGGCGACGACCACGAGGCCGAGCACCACCCACAGCAGGCGGACGACGGGCTTGCGGTCGCGGGTGAGGAGCACCGCCGCGGCGAGCCACAGCGCGGGGCTCGCGATCGCGAGGAACTGGCCGAGCTGGTACAGGATGCCGGCGAGGAGGTTGTCGACGGGCAGGGTGGTGCGGATCACCGAGGTGATCCAGCCCAGGGTGTACAGCAGGTACACCCCGGCGAGCACGCCGTAGACCACGAGCAGGAGCGAGCTGGTGCGGGGGGCGGCATCCTCGGCCGGGAGTTCGACGACGACGAGTTCTGGCGCGGCCGGGGCATCCACGTGGGTCGAGTCACGGTCGCCCGCCCACGACAGTGCCGCGTCGTCGTCCTCGTCGGGCGGCGGGGTGCGATCGGTCATCGAGCCAGTCGCAGTTCGATGACCTCGACGACGTGTGGGAACAGTGGATGCGACGGCTCCAGCCCCGTGATCGTCTCGGCCAGCGCGGCCGGACTGCCGCCCCCCTCGAGCAGCGCCTGCAGCTCGACCGACTCGGTGTCCTCCTCGACATCGAACCGGAGGGCCGCGCCCACCGCGTTCAGGAGGTTCCAGACCTCCATGCCCCGCTCGGCCAGCTCCGCGGCCGGCCCGATGAACCGCTCCTTGCGGCTCAGCTTGCGCATCGGATTGCGGCCCACGCGCTCGCAGGTGTCCGGCAGGTGCGGGTTCGAGATGCGCTTGAGCGTCTTCTCGATGTACGCCTGCTGCTCGTCGGGGTCGAAGCCGTGCTTCGCGACGAGGAGTTCCTTGGTCTCGGCGAGCACCGCGCGGATCTCGGCCTGCAGCTCCGGCGTCGCGAGGGCCTCACGGATCGAGACCCAGCCGCGGTCGATGCCGTGGTAGGCGGCCGCGGCGTGCGCGGTGTTGACGGTGAACAGCTTGCGCTCGATGAACGGCTCGAGGTCGTCCACCCAGGTGACGCCGTACAGCTGCGGCTCGGCGCCGTGGAAGGGGGTGCGGTCGACGACCCATTCGAAGAAGGACTCGATCGTGACATCCAGCCCGCCGTCCTGCTCGGGGACGATGCGGTCGATCGCGCAGTTCGCGAAGATCGCGCGGCCGACCGCGTCGGCGTCGGCGTGCTTGGCCACCTCGGCGGCGAGCACGTCGGTGCCGCCGATCGCGTTCTCGCAGGCGATGACCACGAGCGGCTCCGGGTTGGTGCGGGCAGCCAGTCCCTTCGCGATCACCGGGGCGACGAACTGCAGGATGCGCGCGCCGACCGCCGTCGTGACGATGTCGGCCTTCGCGATCTCGGCGACGACGTCGCGCCTCGTGCGTCTTGGAGTTGATCGCGCGGTAGCCGTCGACCACGCGATCCTGCGCGCCCTCGCCGACCTCGAGCACGCGGTAGCTCGGCTGCGCCTGGAGCGCTCCGATGAGCTCGTCGCTCACGTCGGCGAAGACGACCTCGTAGCCGGACTCATGCAGGAACTGGGCGACGAACCCGCGCCCGATGTTGCCGGCACCGAAGTGCACCGCCGTCTTCGCCATACGCCGATCCTACGGCGGCAGCCCTCAGGATCAGCGAGTGCGCAGCAGGCGATCGCGCGTGCGGTCGGGCAGCCGGGCGATGACCTTGCCGGCCATCTTCGCGTTCTTGCCGATGAGGTAGCGGGTCTTCGGCTTGGATGCCGCGAGGGCGCGCCCGATCACCTTGGCGACCTCGATCGGCAGCGTGCCGTCGCGCTCGGCCTTCGACGCCGAGTCGCGCGCCGCGGCCATCTGCTCGCCGTAGAGGGCGGTCGCGTCCTGCTCCTTGCCGGCCATGATGCGGTCCGACGTGGAGGCCGACGTCGACCAGATCGGGGTCGCGATCTGCCCGGGCTCCACCGCGATGACCTCGATGCCGAACGGTGCGAGCTCGATGCGCATGGTGTCGCTCAGGGCCTCGAGGGCGAACTTCGAGGCGTGGTAGGCGCCGATGATCGACCCGGCGACCAGTCCTCCGATCGAGGTGACGTTCACGATCCGGCCGCGCGCGTTCCGCAGCGCCGGCAGGAGCGCCTGCGTGACGGCCACCTGGCCGACGACGTTGACCTCGAGCTGGTTGCGCAACTCATCGATCGGCAGGAACTCGAGGGGGGCGGCGACGGCGATGCCCGCGTTGTTGACCAGGGCATCCAGTCGAGGTCCGATCTGGCGCGCGACGGCGGCGATCTGCCGGGCGTCGGTGACGTCGAGCGTGACGGTCACCAGGCTGCCGGCCGAGACCTTGTGCAGCGCCTGCGCCGCGGCCTCGGTGCGCACGCCGGCGAACACCTTCCAGCCCTGCTGCTCGAGGTGGAGGGCGGTCGCGCGCCCGATGCCGGAGGATGCGCCGCTGACCAGCACGCTGCGTTCTGCCATGGTCCGAGCCTACGGGCTACCCTTGATCGCCATGCAGTCACGCTCGAAGTCCGACGCGGAGTGGCTCGAACTCACGATCGAGCTCGCCGTCCGCAACGTCGCCGACGGCGGCGGACCGTTCGGCTCGGTCGTCGTGCGCGACGGCGAGCTGCTCGCCGAAGGCCAGAACCGGGTGACCGCGACGCTCGACCCCACGGCCCACGCCGAGGTGGTCGCGATCCGGGCCGCGTGCCTCGCGGTGCAGGACTTCTCGCTGGTCGGCGCAACCCTCTACGCTTCCTGCGAGCCCTGCCCGCTCTGCCTGTCGGCCGCGCTCTGGGCGCGCGTGGACCGGGTCGTGTTCGCAGCGGACCGGGACGACGCCGCCCGCGGCGGTTTCGACGACCGCGACTTCTACGAACTGTTCAGCAAGGAGCGCGACGAGTGGCACCTCGACGTGGTGAGCGAGCGCCCCGAGAACGCGAGTGCGCCGTTCGACGCGTGGCTGGACCGGCACGACCGCACGCACTACTAGGCCGGCTCAGTCGTCGGCCCAACTGGCCACCAGCCGCTCGATCCACGGCGTCGCGGGTGCTCGCACGACGTCGCGCACGGCGCCGCGTTGCACGGCCTCGCCCCGCTCGAGCACGATGACGTCCGCAGCGAGCGCGGCGACGTCATCCATGCTGTGGGTCACGACGATCGTGGTGCCGCCCCAGTCGCGGAGGTGGGCGGCGAGCTCCTCGCGCACGTCGGCGCGAACCTCGACGTCGAGAGCGGCGAGCGGCTCGTCGAGCAGCAGCAGCTCGGGCTCGGAGGCGAGCGCTCGAGCGACGGCGACCCGCTGGGCCTGGCCGCCGGAGAGGTCCCGTGGCATCCGGCGGGCGAGTTCGCCGATGCCGAGCCGGTCGAGCCAGCCGGTCGAGCTCGCGCGCGCGACCGATCGGGGTGCGCCGGTCGCACGGGGACCGAACGCGACGTTCTCGAGCACCGACAGGTGCGGGAACAGCAGGTAGTCCTGGAAGACGACGCCGATCCGCCGCTGCTCGGTCGGCAGGGCCGCGAGGTCGCGGTCGCCGAGCCGCACATGACCGTCGGCGGGGATGAGACCGGCGAGGGCGGCCACCGCGGTGGACTTGCCGGCTCCGTTGGGTCCGAGGAGCGCGACGGTGCGGCCCGGTGGCACGGCGAGGGCCAGGTCGAGGGTGAAGGCGCCGCGGGTGACGTGGAGTGCGGCATCCAGTGCCGCGGTCGCGGAGGCGTTCGAGGTGCTCATGCGGTCAGCCCCGGAACCCAGCGGTCGCGCAGGCTCACGAGCACTGCGACCGACACGAGCATGAGCACGAGCGAGAGGGCGATCGCGGCGTTCGGGTCGCGCTGCAGTTCGAGGTAGGTCGCGACCGGGAGCGTCTGCGTGACGCCCGGGAGGCTGCCGGCGAACGTGATGGTCGCGCCGAACTCGCCGAGCGAGCGCGTGAAGCAGAGCAGGGCGCCAGCGGCGATCCCGGGCGCGACGAGGGGCAGGGTGACGCGACGCAGCACGGTCCAGCGGGACGCGCCGAGGGTCGCCGCGGCGAGTTCGTACCTGCGATCGGATGCCCGCAGCGCCCCTTCCACCGCGAACACCAGGAACGGCATCGCGACGAACACCTGCGCGATGACGACGGCCGCGGTCGTGAACGGGATGGTGATGCCGAACCACGCGTCGAGCCACTGCCCGATCAGGCCGCGCCGGCCGAGCAGGAGGAGCAGGGCGACACCGCCGACCACCGGCGGCAGCACGAGCGGCACGGTCACCAGCACGCGCAGCAGCCGCCGCGGCACCGCGGGCCACTGGGCCGAGCGCGCGAGCACGAGCGCGAGCGGGATGCCGAGCACGAGGCACACCCCGGTCGCGATGTGCCGCCGTGCCCAGCGACAGCAGCAGCGCCTGCAGCACGACCTCGCGCTGGAGCAGCTCGGGCAGCTGGCCCCACGGCGCGCGCACGACGAGCGCGACGAGCGGCAGGCCGAGCAGGGCGAGCGCGAGGCCGGCGGGGATCCAGAGCGCGGGCGAGAGGAACCCGCGCCGCGGTCCGGAACCGCTAGGGCGCACCGAATCCGGCCGCGGCGAGCACGGCCTGGCCCTCATCGGAGAGCACCCACTCGATGAACGCCTGCGCAGCCTCGGCGTTCGCGGACTCGGAGACCAGCACGATCGGGTACGCGACGACCGGCGCGTCGGGCAGCTCGATCCCCTCGACCTGGTCGCCCGCAGCCTGCACGTCGGTGACGTAGACGAGCCCGGCATCCACTTCGCCGAGCTCGACCTTGGTGAGCACGGCCTTCACGTCCTGCTCGTAGGTGTCGACCGACGGCACGACGCCCGCGGCCTCGAGCGCCTTGGCCGCGGCAGCGCCGCACGGCACCTCGACCGCGCACAGGGCGACGGCGAGGTCGGGGTTCGCGAGGTCGGTGAGATCCACGACCCCGCCGGGGTTGCCGGCCGGCACGACGAGTTCGAGCACGTTGGTGGCGAAGTCGACGGGGTCGGCGGCGAGTCCGGCATCCACGACCGTGGCCATCGTGGCCGGGCTCGCGGCAGCGAAGACGTCAGCGGGCGCGCCCTCGACGATCTGCGTCGCGAGGCCCGAGCTGCCGCCGAAGTTCAGCACGACGTCGACCTCGGGGTGCGCCGCCTCGAAGGCGGCCTCGATCTCGGCGAACGATTCGGTGAGGGATGCCGCGGCGAACACGGTCACGGTGCCGCTGAGCGGTCGGCGACCTGGGTCTCGGTCGGCGCGGGATCCGGGGCCGGAGCGGAACAGGCGGCCAGCGCACCAACCGCCAGCAGCAGCACCGCGGCGGAGGTCTCGAGACGCGTCCGCCGCGCGGGCGCTCCTCGACCGGCGGTCACGCTTCCACCACGACGTTGGTCGCCTTCACGCTCGCGGTCGCGAGGCTGCCCGGTTCGAGGCCGAGCTCGTCGGCGGCCTCGCGGCTCATGAGCGAGACGATGCGGAACGGTCCCGCCTGGAGGTCGACCTGGGCCATGACGCCGTCCTTCGTCACGCGCGTGACGATGCCGGTGATCCGGTTGCGGGCCGACGTGCGACCGCCGGGGAACGCGGTCGCGAGCGGCGACTCGGCGGCGAGTTCGGTGGCGAGCGCCGCGAGTTCGGCACCCTCGATCACCTGCCGTCCGTTGGCGGCCTTCTCGAGGGTGAGGCGGCCGGCGTCGGCCCAGCGGCGAACGGTGTCGTCGCTCACGCCGAGCAGCGCGGCGGCTTCGGTGACGCGGAACTGGGTCACGAGGCATCCTTTCGCCGTATATGCGGGAGTTCGGATTCGATCGTAGCCGCATTCGCGTGAACCGGGAGGCGCTGCGGCTCAGCAGTGCGAGAATCGCAGGATGGATGCCGCGCGCTTCGCCAGGCAACTCGTGCTGCCCGGGTTCGGCGCGGAGGCGCAGGCCAGGCTGGCGGATGCCCGCGTGCTCGTGATCGGTGCCGGCGGGCTCGGCAGCCACGTCATCCCGGCACTCGCCGCCGCAGGCGTCGGCACGATCGCGATCGTCGACGACGACGTCGTGGAGCCGAGCAACCTGCCGCGCCAGACCATCCACCGCGCCGAGGATGTCGGACGCAGCAAGTCCGAGTCCGCCGCCGACCGGGTGGCGGCCCTGAGCCCCGACACCGTCGTCATCCCGATCCTGGAACGCATCGCGGTCGAGAACGCGCTCGAGCTGATCGAGGAGTTCGACCTCGTGGTCGACGGCAGCGACACGTTCGAGACGCGCTACCTCGTGAACGATGCCGCGGTGCTCGTCGAGCGCCCGGTCGTGTGGGGGTCGGTCTCGCAGTACGGCGGCCAGGTCGGGCTGTCGTGGGCCGAGCGCGGACCGCAGTACCGCGACCTGTTCCCCGTCGAGCCCGACGACGCCGACGCGCTGACGTGCGAGATCGGCGGCGTGCTGCCGACCGTGGTCGCGACCGTCGGCTCGCTCATGGCGACCGAGGCGATCAAGATCATCACGGGCATCGGCGAGCCCCTGCTCGGCCGCGTGATCGTGCTCGACGCGCTCGGTGCGACGTTCGACGAAGTGCGCTACGAGCGCACGCCCGAGCGAGTGGTCGAGGAGAACCCGACGCGCACGCCGAAGCCCGACGCCGCCACTCCCCTCGGTACGCGCTCCGACGCGCCACTTCGCAAGGGCATCGGCAACGGACTGCTCGCCGAGGACAAGGCCACACTCAAGCCGGAGGACGACATGACCGACGACCACAGCCCCGAGCCCGCGACGTTCGATCCCGCGCGCGCGACCCAGCTCGCCCCCTCGGAAGTCGCCGCGCTCGACGGGCACATCCTGCTCGACGTGCGCGAGCCGTGGGAGGTGGAGCTCGTGAGCATCGACGGCGCGGTGAACATCCCGCTCGGGCAGCTCGCGGACCGGATCGGCGAGCTCGACCCGACGGTGCCGATCGTGGCCTACTGCCACCACGGCGGCCGTTCCGAGCAGGCTCGGCGCCTGCTCGACGCGAACGGCTTCGATGTGCGCAACCTCAGCGGCGGCATCGACGCGTGGGCGCGCGACATCGAGCCGGAGCTGCGGCGGTACTGATGACCGCTCCGCACGAGCGCAGGGCGACGGTCGACGAGCACGCCGCCCACGTCGCGACCCTCGTCGCGCCCGCGCTCGCCTGGACGACCGAGCGCGTTCCGCTGCAGGATGCCCTCGGCCGCGTGACCGCCGCCGCGGTGGCATCACCGGTCGACCTCCCGCTGTTCCGCAACTCGCAGATGGACGGCTTCGCCGCGCGCGCCGCCGACCTGCCGGGCTCGCTGCTCGTCGTCGGCGAGATCGCCGCTCGACCGGTCGAGCCGCTGCCGCTCGCTGCCGGCACCGCCGTGCGGATCATGACCGGAGCGGTCGTGCCCGAGGGCGCCGATGTCGTCGTTCCGGTCGAGGTCGCTTCCGTCGACGGCGACCACGTCACGCTCCCAGCCTCGTCGAGCGGAACCTACGTGCGCGAGCGCGGCAGCGACCTGCGGCAAGGCGACGAACTGCTGCGCGGGGGCGTGCGCCTCGCGTCGCGCCACCTCGCCGCGCTTGCCGCTGCCGGCATCACCGCGGTCGACGTTCGCCGCCGCGTGCGCGTGGCGATCATCACGACCGGCGCCGAGCTCATCGAACCCGGCGTCGAGCCGACCCTCGGCCAGGTCTTCGACTCGAACGGCACCGCGCTGGATGCCGCGGTCCGCTCCACCGGCGCCGTCGTGTCGAGCCGCGCGGCCGTCACCGACGACCCGACCGCGTTCCTCGCTGCGCTCACCGCCGCAAGCGCGGACGCCGACCTCATCGTCACCTCCGGCGGAATCTCGATGGGCGACCACGAGGTGGTCCGCGAAGTGCTCGAGCCGCGTGGTGCACAGGTCACCACGATCGCCATGCAGCCCGGCGGGCCGCAGGCCACCGCGGTGTTCGAGGGGGTACCGGTCGTGTGCTTCCCGGGCAATCCGGTGTCGACGCAACTGTCGTTCGAGGTGTTCCTCGCACCGCTGCTCCGCGAGGTCGCCGGGCTGCCGGCGGCGGTGCGCGAGCCACGTGCGCTCGTCGAGGGCACGGTGTCGGTCGCGGGCAAGCGGCAGTTCCTGCGCGGGCGGGCGGTGGAGGCCGGACGGGTCGAGACTCGTCAGTGGGGCCAGCTCGCACCTGGTGGCGGGGCTCGCGGCATCCGACCTGCTGATCGACATCCCGGCCGAGACCACCCGGCTCGACGCGGGCGACATCGTGGAGACTTGGGCACTGTGACCGACGAACGACCGCCTCAGCCACCTCGACTCCGACGGGCGAGCCCGCATGGTGGATGTCGCCGGCAAACCCATCACCAAGCGCACCGCCACCGCGACCGCCACCTTCATCTCCACTCGCGAGGTCATCGCGCTCGTGCGCGCGGACGACCTCCCCAAGGCGGACGTGCTCGCCACCGCTCGCATCGCCGGCATCCAGGGCGCGAAGCGCACGAGCGAGCTCATCCCGCTCTGCCATCCGCTGCCACTCACGTCGGTGAATGTCGACTTCGACCTTCAGGACGACCGCATCATCATCACCGCGAGCGCGTCGACCACCGGGCAGACCGGCGTCGAGATGGAAGCGCTCACCGCGGTCACGATCGCCGGGCTCACGCTGCACGACATGACGAAGGCGGTCGATCCCGACTCGGTGCTGACCGACATCCGGGTGACGAGCAAGCGGGGCGGGACGCGCGACTTCGGAGAAGGCGCGCCCAGCGGCGCTGGTTCGGGAGTGGTTCCGGGGAGCGCGGCGGTGCTCGTGGCATCCACTCGCGGAGCGGCCGGCGAGACGGAGGACACCACCGGACCGCGCATCGCCGAGTGGCTCGAAGGCAAGGGCTACAACGTGCATCGCGCGATCGTGGCCGACGCCGACGTGCCCGCGAAACTCGCCGACCTCCTCGCCGGCGGACCGGCCGTGCTCATCACGACGGGCGGCACCGGACTCTCCCCCACCGACCGCACGCCAGAGGCCACGCGCGCTGTGCTCGATCGCGAACTCCCGGGCGTCGCCGAGGCGATTCGCGCGCGCGGACTGCAGAACACCGCGATGGCGGCGATCAGCCGCGGCCTCGCGGGCGTCGCGAACGGCACGCTGATCGTGAACCTGCCCGGGTCGACCGGCGGCGTGAAGGACGGGCTCGCCGTGCTCGACGACCTGCTCGAGCACCTCGTTGCGCAGCTGGCTGGCGAGGGTGCGCATGAGTGAGGACAGCGCCGTTCAGGTGCGTGCCGTCATCTCCGAGACGGAACTGGATGCCGCTGCGCTCGAGCACTTCGTGCTGACCCCGGCCAACGGCGCCCTCGTGACCTTCCGCGGCATCGTGCGGGACCACGACCACGGCGAGTCGGTCACCGCGCTGGATTACGAGGCCCACCCGGATGCGACCCGCTTCCTCGAAGACGCCTGCCGCATCATCTCCATCGAGACGCACCTGCGCGTGGCCGCCGCGCACCGCACCGGATCCCTCGTGGTGGGCGACACCGCCCTCGTGGCTGCGGTCGCGGCGCCCCACCGCGCGGAGGCGTTCGACGCGTGCTCGCGGCTCGTCGACCTGATCAAGCACACCGTGCCGATCTGGAAGCGGCAGTACCTGGCGGGTGGGGTTACGGAGTGGGTGGGGCTCTGACTACCCGCCCGCGAACGGCGGCAGCACATCCACCCGAGCGCCCAGCGGCTTCGCGTCATCCCGGCTCACGACGCCGTCGACGAGGAACGATCCGGTCCTGAGCACGCGCGCCATGGCGTCGCCGTAGCGTTCGAGCAGCAGCGCCCGGAGCTCGCCGACCGTGGTGACATCGAGCGTCTCGGTGCGGGTGCCCGCGGCATCCACCGCTCCCGCGAAGTACCGGACTTCAACCACCGATCGCACCCATCGAGCGCTCCGGACGCACGAAGTCCGCACGGTCCATCCCGTGGCCGGCCTGCTTGTGCCACTGGGCGGCGCGCCAGCGGTCGGCGATGGCGGCGTCATCCACGCCGCTTCGGAGGAGGCCTCGGAGATCGGTCTCGTCGTCGCCGAACAGGCACGAGCGAACGGTTCCCTCCGCGGTGACGCGGGTGCGGTCGCACGCCTCGCAGAACGAGCGGGTGACCGAGGCGATGATTCCCACGGTGGCCGGACCGCCACTGCGTTCATGACCGGCGACGAGCCACTCCTCGGCGGGAGCCGACGGGTCCTCGCGATGCGGCTGGGTGAGGATGAACCGGGCGCCGAGCACCTCGAGCAGCTCCTGCGCCTCGACCATGTTCTCGCGCACCCAGGTCTCGTCGGCGTCGAGCGGCATCTGCTCGATGAAGCGCAGCCGCACGTCGTTGGCGAGGGACCACTCGAGCAGGTCGGCCGCGCCGGCGAGCGTGTCCCGCATGAGCACGGCGTTGATCTTGACCGGAGTGAGCCCGGCGCGCTTCGCCGCCTCGATGCCGGCGAACACCGCCGGCAGGCGGTCGCGGCGGGTGAGGCGCGCGAAGTGGTCGCGGTCCACGGTGTCGAGCGAGATGTTGATGCGGGTGAGTCCGGCATCCACGAGTTCGCCGATGCGCTTGTCGAGGCCGATGCCGTTGGTGGTCAGGCTGATGGATGCCCCGCCCGCAACGGCCGACGACAGCCCGACGATCTCGGCGAGATCCGCCCGCATGAGCGGCTCCCCGCCCGTGAAGCGGATGTCGCGCACCCCGAGATCCCGCACCGCGATGCCCACCAACCGAGCGATCTCGACGGCCGTCAGCAGGTTCTCGCGCGGGATGGCCGGGAGTCCCTCGGCCGGCATGCAGTAGGTGCAGCGCAGGCTGCACTTCTCGGTCACCGAGATGCGCAGGTCGCGGGCGACGCGGCCGAACCGGTCGACGAGCGCGTCGGTCTCGGGGCGTCCCTCGGTGTCCGGGGCGTCCCCCGGCGCGCGCCGGAGACCGGGGATGCCGAGGCCGACGAGCGTCATGACAGCAAGCCTAGGTTCATCGGCGGCCACTCGCCCGACGCGAAGATTGCGTACTGGGGACAGCCTCCGCTCGCTACCCTGAACCATGAGCATCTTCACGCGAGGATTCAGCGGTCGTGGTCGCGACGAGAACCCGGATCTGCCGCCCGGCCAGTACCTCGCCGAGGACTTCCCGGTGCTCTCCGCGGGGCCGACGCCGAACATCCATCCCGGCGAGTGGGAGTTCGCCGTCACGACCGAGACCGGCGTGACGAAGTGGACCTGGGACGAGTTCATGGCCCTGAAGTCCGAGGACATCGACACCGACATCCACTGCGTGACGCGGTGGTCGAAGCTCGGCACGTCGTGGAAGGGTGTGTCGCTCGACACGATCTTCGAGCACGTCGAGACATCCCGCGACTTCACGATGGCGCACTCGTTCGGCGGCTACACGACGAACGTGCCGCTCGAGGACCTGCTCGACGGCAAAGCCTGGATCGCCTACGAGTACGACGGCGAGCCGCTCGACCCCGAACACGGCGGACCGGCCCGGCTGCTCGTGCCGCACCTGTACTTCTGGAAGTCGCGCGAAGTGGGTGCGCGGGCTCACGATGATGGATGACGACGAGCCCGGGTTCTGGGAGCAGAACGGCTACCACCTCTACGGCGACCCCTGGCAGGAGCAGCGGTACTGGTGACGGTGGTCGGCGGCTGGAAGGTCGGCACGGTGGTCGCGACGAAGCGGCAGACCCCCACGGGCAGCAGCATCGAGATCGAGGTGCCGGACTGGCCCGGCAACATCGCGGGCCAGCACCTCGATGTGCGGCTGACCGCTCCCGACGGGTACCAGGCGAGCCGCTCGTACTCGATCGCCTCCGCCGGTCCGGGCACGCGCATCGAGCTCGCCGTCGACCGCCTCCCCAACGGGGAAGTTTCGCCGTACCTCGTCGACGAGGTGCGGGATGGCGACATGCTCGAGATCCGCGGCCCGCTCGGTGGCTGGTTCGTCTGGAAGCCGGAGCAGGATGACGCGGTACAACTCATCGCCGGCGGCTCGGGCATCGTGCCGCTCGTCGCGATGCGGCGTGCCCATGCCGCGGCATCCAGCACCGCGCCGATGCGCCTGCTGTACTCCGTGAAGACCCCGGACGACCGCTTCTTCGAGGACGAACTGGATGCCGCGGCTCCCCCGCCCGACTACGTCTACACCCGTGTCGTTCCGCCGGGATGGCCGGAGAAACCCGGGCGGGTGACGAAGGAGCGGCTCGCGGCATCCACGATCCCCGCCGCCGACAACCCGGCGGTGTTCGTGTGCGGGCCGACCCCGTTCGTGGAGGCGGTCGCGACCTGGCTCGTCGAACTCGGGCACGACCCGCGGCGGGTCAAGACCGAGCGATTCGGAGGTGCCTGATGTCCCATCTGGATGGCAATGTGCTCGCCGGGCCGCTCTCGGAGATCTTCCGCGAGGACATGACCATGGCGTCGGGCGAGTGCGCGAGCTGTCACGATCGCAGCGTGCTCGCGGTCGCGATCGTGTACGACATCGGTCCGGGATGGACCGTGCGCTGTCACTCGTGCGAAGCGGAGATCATGACGCTCGTGCGCACGCCGAACGGGCTTCGGATCGACCTGCGCGGGCTCGCGTCGCTCGAGGTTCCGAGCGCGTAGCTCAGCCGGCCGAACGCACCCGGCGCGCAGCGAGCAGCGCGAGACCCGCGGCGAACAGCAGCCCGCCGGGGATCAGGAGGCCGAGCGGCGTGCCGCCGGTTGCGGCGAGCGCCAGCGGATCGTAGGTCAGCACGTTGTCGCCCTGGTAGAAGAACGGGGTGTCGCCCTCGTTCGGGTCGCCGACGACGGTCGGCGTCGCGGTCGTGAGGTCGGCGCTCGGCGCGAATGACAGCAGGCGATAGGTCTGGAGCTGGTTGACGAACACCATCAACCACAGCTTGCCGTCGGGCTGGTAGTCAGCCTCGGTCGGCCGCGTGGCTGCTCTCGAACTCGTCGGTCACGCCGTCCAGTTGCTGGAGCTCGGAGACCTCCTGATCGGCGATGTCGAGGAAGGAGAAGTTGACGTTGCCCTGGTAGTCGGCGAAGAGGTGGGTGTATCCGGTCAGCGGGTCGGTGGCGATCCCCTCCCAGTCGATGAACGACTCGTCGCTCAGTTCAGGCAGCTGCACGATCGGCGTCGTGAGGCCGGTCGTGACATCCACGTATGCCACGTAGAGGGGCGTGGTGGTGGTCTCGTTGACGGTGACCGCGTAGCGGGCGTAGATCAGCTTCGAGCAGTCGGCGAGCGAGTCGGCCGCCCACACGTCGCGGATCAGAACCTGGTCGGCGTCGGGGAAGTCAGCGAGGTCGACGGACAGTTCGACGAGCGCCCCGAGCGCACCGGTGTCGTGATTCCAGGTCAGCGCGAACGAGTCGATGGCGCCGCCGTCGAAGTCGGCGATGGCCCAGGATGCCTCGTTGCAGATGTCCGCGCCGGACACGTACTTCTCGAACGGGGCGGGCGCGAGCGGGGTGAGCGCCGCGTCGGTCTGCGAGATCTTGGTCATGCCGAACGCGTTGGAGTCCTCGCTGTACGCCCAGGTGTACAGGTTGCCCGTGTGCGCGGCCGCGGCCAGCGGTGCAGCGACGAGGCTGAGGCCCGCCACCATCAGGGCGGCGGAGGCAAGACGGAGAGTCGGTCGAGGCATGGGGGGAATCCTGTCGTGTCGAACCAGTTCCCCGGAGTCTATGGGGCCGCGGGGGCCGCTGGCGAGACGAGCACGCCATCCGTCGCCACGACCTTTGGATGCTGCAGCGTCACGTACGCCGTGAACTCGTCGTCCTCCGCGCCGTACCGGTGCTGGAGCCCGGTCTCGACGATGTTCCACGGCCGCACGTTGGACGGCGTGGTCGCGAGCCCGTTGTCGGGCAGGAACTGGCGGTAGTCGTAGTCGGCTGAAGACCGCGGCATCCAGTCGCATCGACCGGGTGTCGACCGCGATCGCGCCCTGGTCGAGATCGAACTGCAGCATGCGGAAGAACCCGGTCGCCCGCTCGCCGGTGTGCGTGCGGAACTCCTGGTAGTCGGCGAGCAGCTCGACGACCGTGTGGCCCTCGATGCCGCCCGCGTTCTCGGTGACGAGCTGGCCGAGTCCGTGGAAGTGCCCGGAGAGCACGATCACGACGTTCGGGTTCGGTGCGATCACGCGCTCCCAGAGTTCGGCGCCGTGCGAAACCCAGCGCGAGTTGGATGACCGGTGGGCACTCTCCTCGAGCGTCTTCGGCATCACGTGCTCGTGCGTCGAGATGATGACGTTGAAGTCGGGGTGCGACGTGACGATGCCCTCCGCCCAGACCATCTCCGCCTCGCCGTACGCGTACGGCAGCGAGAGCATGAGGAACTTCGCACCGTCGCGCTCGAACGTGGAGAAGTTCGCGGAGTTGTCGCCCGGCGCGATCGAGCCGCCGTACCAGGGCGTGCCCTCGTAGCGCTCCGGCCCGAAGTACTCGTTGAACAGGTCGTTGCTCACGCCGCGCTTGTTGTCGTGGTTGCCGGGCAGCACGCTGTTGGGGATGCCCGCGTCATCCAGGATCGACTGGATGCGCGGAGGCGCGCTCGAACTCGATCCGTGCGCGATCCTCGCTCTGGTTCGGGTCCACCCAGTTCTGCACGAGGTCGCCGGTGTGGGTCGCGAACGCGATCTTGCGGTCGGCGGCCTGGTCGGCGATCCAGCTGATGAGCTGCGTGTACACCTCGGGATAGCTCTCGGACAGGTACTGGGTGTCGGTCACGTGCGTGATCGCGAAGTCGTAGTCCGCCGGATCCTCGAGCGCACCGTCGATCCCGCTCGAGATCGTGGGCTCGGTGCGCGGTCCGTCCTGCACGAGCAGGGTGACGGTGCTGCTGCCATCCGTCCCGGCGACGATGTCCGCGCCGATCAACGAGCCGGCGAGGATGACGGGGGCGCCCGCATCGGGATCCGCCGAAGTCGCCGCGTCGAGCAGCCGCCACGCCCCAGCACTCCACACGGAGAACTGCAGCTCGTTGCGCCCGACGGTCCGCCCGCTCCACTCGACCACGGAACCCTCCGCAAGCCCCGCGGCATCGAGCACGATGCGTTGGTACGGGAGTCCGAATCCCGAATCCGCGGCGTCCGCGCCATCGCTGGTCTCATGGGACCCGACGAGTGACGTGAGTGGGACGGCGGAAACCCCGCTGAAGGTTTCGATCACGGTGGCTGGAGCCGTCGCATTCTGAACCCACTCCTCCATTCGGGCATGAAGCCGGACACGATCGAACGACGTCGCCGCAGGGGCGATCGACGCCACCCGAACCGTCGGATCGACATATCCGAGCAGATCGATCACCCCCGGCGTCTGCTCCGCCACCACGAAGTCGTGCGCATCGTCCCCCGAGAACGCCGCCCGCTGGAAGGTCTCGGCCAACATCCGATCCGGCTGATACGTCGTCAGAGCCGTTCCCTTGGTGCACGGGCTGTCGACGACGTTGCTCGCGTCCATCTCGTTCTGGGCGAAGACGCCGACGCTGTCGATGCGGGTGCCCGCGGCATCCTCGAGCCAGACGCCGGTGCCGAGGAAGTTGAGGGATGCCTCGTACGTGACATCGGCGAGCTCGGCGGCCGGCGTGCCGGCTCGCGCGGCCAGGAAGACCTCGCCGGGCTCGCAGGAGGGTTCCGTCGGGCACGGTGAACTGCAGGTCGCGACTGCGGATGCCGCTGGCCTCGCACCGGCGGACGGTCCAGCCGGAGACATCCACCGCAACCGCACCGTAGTTGGCCACCTCGATGAAGTTGCGCTGCTCGCTGCCCGGCGGGAGGTCCTCGGCCGAGGGGTCGTCCGCGAGTTCGCTGATCGCGACGCCGATCGGGTCGGGGTAGGCGAACCCGGTGCGGAACACGCTCGACTCGACCTGCCGGTTGCGCTCCCCCGGCGTGCGCGGCCCGACCACGAAGGCACCGTCGTCGGTGCGCTGCCAGGACTCCCCCGCGACCGGGTCGAGGATGCTCGGCAGCTTCGCGCCGTCGTTCTGGCATGCGCTGTCGCCGTAGGCGGAGACCGCGACGCGGTCGACGAGGTCGCCCTCGGCGGTGCGGATGAGCACGCCGAACTCGACGTCGGCGAGCTGGGTGGGCCACGTCGCATCCATCGCGCCGGTGAAGCCCTCGCCGCCGATCACGAATCGCGCGTCGGGCTCGAGCACCGTGCCATCCGCGATCGTGAGCTGCAGCGTGTTCGGGCGTGCGCGACCGGTCGCGCTGCACCGGAACACCTCCCAGCCGCTCACGTCGACGGCCGAGGAGCCCGTGTTCTCGAGTTCGAGGAACTCGTCGTCGTCGGCGGCCGGACCGTTGCCGGCGAGCTCGCTGATCACCACGTCCGTGTCGGCGGGAGCGGCGGCGCGGCGCACGTTCGGCTCGCCGATCGTGGTGGGAGCCGCCACGAAGTCGATCCGCGGGATCCCCGGTCGCCGAGATCCGCTGCCAGCTCTCGCCCATCGCGAAGTCGAGCGAGTTGGTGAGGTTGACGGCGCCATTCGGACCGGTCGTCGTGCACTCGGACTGCGTCGGCCACGGCTCGTTCGGGTACACGCCGACCGCGTCCACCAGTTCGCCGGCCGGGCCCTCGAGGTAGAGGCCGAACCCGTTGGTCGAGAACGGCTGCGTCACGTGGGCGTCGCCGGGCATCCCGATCTTCGACACCGTGTAGATCTGGCCGGGCTGCAGGACGACGCCCGTGAGGTCGGTCTCGGGTCGCCCGACGTTGCTGCGCAGCCCCTGCCAGCTGCACCGGAACACGTGCCACCCGCTGAGGTCGACCGCCTCGTCACCCCAGTTGCGGAGTTCGAAGAATCCGTCCGAATCCGACGCAGCACCGCCGTTGGCCAGCTCGTTGATGAGGATCGAGGAGGAGGTCGCCACCGGCGTCGCCGCGACGACCGGTGTGGCCGCGAACGCCGCCGGAGCAACGACCGTGGCGGCGAGCAGGACGGCAAGGATGGCGCGGGGCACGGCCACAGGCTCGCCGGGCGAGGTTACCGCTGCACATCACGCAGGGGTGTGTCGGGTGAACACCCCGGGCGTCAGGATGCCGCGAGCCTCCGCTCGGCCGCCCTGCCACGCCCGCGGCTGTACGCGATCGCGAGCGCCGCGATGCCGACCAGGAAGCCGGTCAGCGCCACGATGTAGATGAGCACACTGACCCAGCCGCCGGTGGCGGGGTTCAGGAACGGGTACGGGTAGTAGTCCGTGAACGCCCCGCGGATGAGCGTGTACGCGATCCACGCGATCGGATAGGCGATCGCGACGAGCAGCGCCCGCCACGGCAGCGCGGGGCGGCCGGGCGAGATCAGCCAGTCGAGCAGGATCAGGATCGGCACCCACACGTGGATGACCTCGTTCGGCCAGAGGAGGCCCTCGTAGGGGCCGACGTACGGCACGTTCCGCAGCAGGAGGTTGAACACTCCCGCGGTGATCAGGGCGAAGCCCACCGTCGACATGCGCACGGCGGTGTAGAGCACCGTGTCGGTGGGCAGGCGCAGCGCCATCCATGCCCCGACCAGGAAGACCACGATGTTGATCAGCGAGGTCTCGATCGTGAAGTACGAGAAGTACTCCCACGGATCGAAGTGACCGGCGATCACGCGATCGGAGATCTGGATCACGATGACCGCGAGCAGTCCGAGGCCGGCGACCAGGCGCACGATGCCGACGACGCGGCGCGCGGGGTTGATGGGGTTCACGATGAGTGTTCGGAGCGGACGCCGACGGTGGATGCCGCTACTGCGAGATCGGCTCGGCGTGCTTCGGCAGCGCGTCGTACCAGTCGCGCACCGCCTGCTTCTGGCCCTCGTCGCACGTGTAGCCGTAGCCGACGCTGACCTCGTAGTACTGGAAGTCGCTCACCCAGACCGTGTGGTCGAGGCTCCAGCCCGGAAGGTAGGCGAGCGAGAAGCAGTCCGCCATCGTCTCGATGTCGCCGCCGAACGCCTTCGCAGCCTCGTCGGTCGCATCCATGTTGGTCATCTGCAGCACGTGGGCGAACTCGTGGTACGCGACGCCGGTGCGGATCCAGTCCGTCATCGACTCGTGGTAGCCGTCCGCCATGTCGAAGTGCACCGTGTGCGGGTCCTCCCACATCACGCAGCCGAGCACGTCGCGTTCGCACAGGGTGTCCGCGTCATCCATCGACGTCGCCACGAAACCGCCGCCGAGCTGGTCGAGCACGGATTCGTAGACGGTGCCCGAGATGTTGGATGCCGCCTGCGCCTCCGCCTCGGTGATCAGCGCGGCCAGGTCGGTGGTCATCGTGCGGACCTCGTCGGTGTCACGGCCCAGCGACTCGGCGTTCCAGCGGTGATCCCAGCCACGGCCCGCGAGCGAGGTGATGCGGTCGATGGGCACGAGGTCGCCGTACATCAGGCCGTCGAACTGGTGCACGGTCGCCATGAGCTCCGTCATCGCCGACGAGAAGACCTCCTTCTCGTCGATGCAGCTCCTCCTGCTCGTCGATCAGCTCCTTGGCCTCGTCGAGGCGCATGAGGCTGAGCCACAGCACGGCGAGCGTGCCGAGCAGGGCGAGGCTGAGCAGGATGACGGTGATGATCCACCCGATCCGGCGGCGCTTCTTCGGCGGGGCCGGCGGGGGCAGTTCCGCCAGCAGGACGCCGGCGGGGGCTGCGGCCTCGGTCGGGGCTCCGTCGGTCGGGGTGACGTGCTCGGCCGGCGCGACGCTCTCCGTCGGCGCGACGCTCTCCGTCGGTGCAGTGCTCTCGGCCGGCGCAGTGCTCTCGGTCGGAGCGATCAGGGCAGGCGCCGGAAACGGATACGCAGTGGGAGTCTCGGCTGGAGTGGCCGACGGCTCGACGCCAGACCCGGGATCTGTGGTGGAAATGAGGCCCCTCCGATGGTGCTCCGACGAGCGACTGAGAATGCCCGCGGCATCACCGTACCTGAGTCGCTGTCACCGGTCACGTCACGACGCGAGATCGTTAGCGCGCCGAGATGGTCAGCCGTAGATCTTCTCCGCGTAGGACGGCCCGTAGTACGCGTCGAGTTCGTCGAGCGACTCCCCCGGGCGCTCGAGCGCCTGGGCGATCACGGCACGTCGTGGGGCGGCTGCGGCATCCCAGGTCTCGGGCTTCCAGGCCTCCGAGCGCAGGAACGCCTTCGAGCAGTGGAAGAACACCTCGTCGATCGCCACCTCGAGCGACAGGATCGGCCGGTGCCCCTTCACGACCATGTCGTCGAAGTAGGGCGCGTCGCTCACGATCGTCGCGCGGCCGTTGATGCGGAGGGTGTCGCCGCGTCCGGGAATGAGGAACACGAGCCCGACGTGCGGGTTCGCGAGGATGTTGTGGAAGCCGTCGGCCCGCCGATTGCCCGGGCGCTCGGGGATGGCGATGGTCGCGTCATCCAGCACATGGGTGAAGCCCGACGGGTCACCCTTCGGCGACACGTCGAGGTTGCCGTGCTGGTCCGACGTCGCGACGAAACAGAGGCGGGATGCCGCGAGCCAGTCCCGATCGAGGTCGTGCAGCTTCTGGCGCACCTTGCCGGCCGCCGCGGGCAGCGGCACCCCGACGATGGACTCGAGCTCCTCGATGGATGTGACGGTGGCGGTCATGCCTCCATCCTCCACCCGCGCGGCTAGTCGAGCTTGACCGGCGGCTTCGGAAGACCGGCTGGCCGCGCAGGCGGTCGCGGCGGCTTGACAATTCCCGCACGACGGAGCCGCGCCCAGGAGTTGAGGTAGAGGAACCCGACGACGAAGTTGTACACACTGACGGATGCCAGCTCGAGCGGCGTGTATCGAAAGGCGCCGTGCGCGCCGGGATCGAGCGTCGCGACGAAGGTGTTGACGGGGTTCACGACAAAGGCAACGGCCGAGGACAATCCCAGCCACCCGCTTGCGGTGCGCCAGCTGGTCATCCGCCACCACACGCGTCGCGGCTCGACGGGTTCGCCCTGTGCGCGGAACACGCGCGAGCCGTACCAGACCATGCCGAACTGGATCACGTCCGCCAATACTCCCGAGGGGATCAGGTGATGGAGGCGACTGAGGGCCGTACCAACGAGGAAGAACCCGACGACGTAGAGCAGCTTGAACTCCACACGGCTGATCCGCACGCTCAGCAGCCGTTGCACGCGCCCATTCTGTACCGAACCGCGCTGGCCCGGACCAACGCAGCCCCGCTTGCCGGTACCAAATGACGGAGAATCCGCCCTCGAGCGCGCGAACGGGCCGCAAGCGGCCTCCGCCCGCGCGGGTCTCCGTCATTCGGTACCCGCGAAGCGGCGCGCACGACGGCCGCGCGCCGAACGCAGAACGGCCCCGATCCGAAGACCGGGGCCGCTCGCGGAGAACCGTCAGCGACTACCGCGCCGCGCTGCCGTCCACGTAATCCGCATCCTGCTGCTTCCACGCGAAGAGCGCACGCAGCTCCTTGCCGGTCGCCTCGATCGGGTGCTCGGCGCCCTTCTGGCGCAGGGCGAGGAACTCGGGGGCACCGGCATCCTGGTCGGCGATGAAGCGGGCCGCGAACGCGCCGGACTGGATGTCGGCCAGCACGGCCTTCATGTTCTCCTTGACCGACGGGTCGATCACGCGCGGGCCGGAGACGTAGTCGCCGTACTCCGCCGTGTCGGAGACCGACCAGCGCTGCTTGGCGATGCCGCCCTCCCACATGAGGTCCACGATGAGCTTGAGCTCGTGCAGCACCTCGAAGTACGCGATCTGCGGCTGGTAGCCGGCCTCGATGAGGGTCTCGAATCCGTACTGGACGAGCTGCGACGTGCCGCCGCAGAGCACGGCCTGCTCGCCGAACAGGTCGGTCTCGGTCTCCTCGGTGAACGTGGTCTTGATGCCGCCGGCGCGGAGGCCGCCGATGCCCTTCGCGTACGACCAGGCGAGCTTCCAGGCATCCCCGGTCGCGTCCTGCTCGACGGCGACGATCACGGGAACGCCGCGGCCGGCCTCGTACTCGCGGCGCACGGTGTGGCCCGGGCCCTTGGGCGCAACCATGATCACGTCGACACCGGCCGGCGCCTCGATGTAGCCGAAGCGGATGTTGAAGCCGTGGCCGAACAGGATCGCGTTGCCCTCGTCGAGGTTGTCCTTGATGTCCGCAGCGAACAGGCCGCGCTGGTGCTGGTCGGGAGCGAGGATGACGATGACATCCGCCCACTTCGCAGCCGCCGCAGCGGGGAGCACCTCGAAGCCGGCCTCCTCGGCCTTCTGGATCGACTTGGATCCCTCCTTGAGGCCGATCTTGACCTCGACGCCCGAGTCGCGGAGGTTCAGCGCGTGCGCGTGACCCTGCGAGCCGTAGCCGATCACGGCGACCTTCTTGCCCTGGATGAGGGAGAGGTCGGCATCCTTGTCGTAGAAGATTTCAGTCACAGTGCTGGTTTCCTTTGGGTGTTGGTTGGTCTTAGTTCTTGAAGACTCGGTCGGTGATGGACTTGGATCCGCGGCCGATCGCGAGGAGTCCGCTCTGCGCGATCTCCTTGATGCCGTAGGGCTCGAGCACGCGCAGCAGCGCCTCGACCTTGCCGCTGTCGCCGGTGACCTCGATCACGAGGGCGTCGGGTGCGACATCCACGACCCTGGCTCGGAACAGGTTCACGGCCTCGAGCACCTGCGAGCGCGTCGCGTTGTCCACGCGCACCTTGATCAGCAGGTGCTCGCGCAGCACGGACTGCTCGGGGTCGAGCTCGACGATCTTGATCACGTTGATGAGCTTGTTGAGCTGCTTGGTGACCTGCTCGAGCGGGAGCTCCTCGACGTCGACCACCACCGTGATGCGCGAGAGGCCGTCGATCTCGGACTTGCCGACCGCGAGCGACTCGATGTTGAACCCGCGGCGGGCGAACAGGCCCGCGACCCGGGTGAGCAGGCCGGGCTTGTCCTCGACGAGCAGTGAGAGCACGTGCGACATGGTCTACTCCTCTTCCCACTCGGGCGCGTGATCGCGCGCGTACTGCACGGACGAGTTGCCGACGCCCTGCGGCACCATCGGCCACACCATGGCGTCGCGGCTCACGATGAAGTCGATCACGACGGGCCGGTCGTTGGTCTCGAGCGCGAGCTTGATGGCCGGGTCGATCTCCTCCTCCTTCGTCACGCGGATCGCGAGGCAGCCGTACGCCTCGGCGAGCTTGACGAAGTCGGGGATCATCTTGGTGTCCGGCCCGGTGTCGAGGTCGGTGAACGAGTGGCGGCCGTCGTAGAACAGCGTCTGCCACTGGCGCACCATGCCGAGCGACGAGTTGTTGATGATCGCGACCTTGATCGGGATGTCGTTGATCGCGCAGGTGGCCAACTCCTGGTTGGTCATCTGGAAGCAGCCATCGCCGTCGATCGCCCACACCACCCGATCGGGCTGGGCGACCTTCGCACCCATCGCCGCAGGCACCGCGTAGCCCATCGTGCCCGCGCCGCCCGAGTTCAGCCACGCGTTCGGACGCTCGTACTTGATGAACTGCGCCGCCCACATCTGGTGCTGCCCGACGCCGGCGGCGTAGATCGCCTCCGGGCCGCTGAGCTGGCCGATGCGCTCGATGACCATCTGCGGGGCGAGGATGCCGTCGTCGAGATCCACGTAGCCCAGCGGGAAGTCCTTCTGCAGCTTGTGCAGGCGCTCCCACCACTCGGCGTAATCGGGCTTCGTCTCCTTCGCGGCATCCATGAAGGCAGCCGTGAGGTCGACGATGACGTCCTTGGCATCGCCGACGATGGGAACATCGGCCGCGCGGATCTTGCCGATCTCCGCCGGGTCGATGTCGACGTGCACGATCTTCGCCTTCGGCGCGAACTCGCTCGCCTTGCCGGTCACCCGGTCGTCGAAGCGTGCACCGAGGGAGATGAGCAGGTCGGACTCCTGCAGTCCGAGCACCGCGGGCACCGCGCCGTGCATGCCGGGCATGCCGAGGTGCTGCGGGTGCGAGTCGGGGAACGCACCGCGGGCCATGAGCGTGGTCACGACCGGCACGCCGGCCTTCTCGGCGAGCGCGAGCAGCTCCTTCGAAGCGCCGGACCGGATGACACCGCCGCCGACGTACAGCACGGGCCGCTTGGCCTCGACGAGCAGCTGGGCCGCCGCCTGCACCTGCTTGCCGTGGGCCTTCACGACCGGACGGTATCCGGGCAGGTCCACCTTCGGCGGCCAGATGAACGGCGCGGTCTTCTGCTGGGCGTCCTTCGTGACATCCACGAGCACCGGGCCCGGACGACCCGTGGTGGCGATGTGGTACGCCGCGGCGAGCGTCGCGGGCACGTCGGCGGGGTCGGTCACGAGGAACGAGTGCTTCGTGATCGGCATCGTGATGCCCACGATGTCGACCTCCTGGAACGCGTCGGTGCCCATCGAGGTCGAGAACACCTGGCCGGTGATCGCGAGCAGCGGCACCGAGTCCATGTGGGCGTCCGCGATGGCGGTGACGAGGTTGGTCGCACCGGGACCGGAGGTCGCGATCGCGACCCCGACGCGGCCGCTCGCGGCGGCGTAGCCCTCGGCGGCGTGCCCGGCGCCCTGTTCGTGACGAACCAGGATGTGACGGATCGCCGTCGAGGCCATGAGCTCGTCGTAGAACGGCATGATCGCGCCGCCCGGCAGCCCGAACACGTCGGTGATGCCGAGGTGCTCGAGCGAGCGGAGGATGGCGCCGGAACCGGTCAGCATCTCGGGCTCGGACGAGCGCGCGGCTGGTGTCGGTTTGGCTTCGGTCGTAGCCATGGTGGATTCCTTTTGGATGATCTGGGACGTCCGGCAGCACTGTGCCGTGCGAACTACCCCGTGACCGCGCCCTCCGCAGCGGAGCGCACGAGCTTGGAGTACTTCGCGAGGACGCCACGGGTGTAGCGCGGGGGAAGGGGAGCCCAGCCGTTTCGGCGAGCTTCGAGCTCAGCGGGCGTCGACCAGTAGGTCGAGCGAGCGAGCTGCGATATCGACCCGTATCAGATCACCATCGCGCACGAAGGCGATCGGACCTGCGTCCACCGCTTCGGGAGCTATGTGGCCGATGCACAGGCCGGTTGTGCCGCCTGAGAATCTGCCGTCCGTCAAGAGTAGTACATCCTTGCCGAGCCCAGCGCCCTTGATCGCGCCGGTGATCGCGAGCATCTCGCGCATGCCCGGTCCGCCCTTCGGCCCCTCGTAGCGGATCACGACGACGTCGCCCGCGGTGATCTCGCCGCGGGTCAGGGCATCCATCGCCTCGCGCTCGCGCTCGAACACCCGCGCGGGGCCCTCGAACACGGCGGCGTCGAAGCCCGCGGTCTTCACGACGGCGCCCTCCGGGGCGAACGATCCCTGCAGGATCGTGATGCCGCCGGTCGCGTGGATGGGGTTGTCGAGGGTGTGCAGCACCTCGCCGTCGAGTGGCTCCGGGTTCAGTTCGGCGAGGTTCTCCGCCATCGTCTTGCCGGTGACCGTGAGGGCGTCGCCGTGCATGAGTCCGGCATCCAGCAGCGCCTTCATCAGCACGGGCAGGCCGCCGTGGCGGTCGACGTCGTTCATGACGTACTTGCCGAACGGCTTCATGTCCGCGACGTGCGGCACCTTGTCGCCGATGCGGTTGAAGTCGTCGAGGGTGAGCGGCACCTCGGCCTCGTGCGCGATCGCGAGCAGGTGGAGCACGACGTTCGTCGAGCCGCCGAGCGCCATGGCGACGGCGATCGCGTTCTCGAACGCCTTGATGGTCAGGATGTCGCGTGCCGTGTGCCCCCGCTCGAGCATCCCAACCACGGCCTCCCCCGACCGGTGCGCGTAGTAGTCGCGCCGGCGGTCGGCAGCAGCCGGTGAAGCGGACCCGGGCAGCGACAACCCGAGCGCCTCGGCCACGGAGGCCATCGTGTTCGCGGTGTACATGCCGCCGCACGCACCTTCGCCGGGCGCGAACGCGCACTCGATGCGCTTGGCGTCCTCCTCGCTCATGCGTCCGGCGCGCACGGCGCCGACCGCCTCGAACGAGTCGATGATCGTGATGTCCTTCTCGGTGCCGTCGCTGAGCTTGACCCAGCCCGGCGCGATCGAACCCGCGTAGAGGAACACCGAGGCCAGGTCGAGCCGCGCGGCGGCCATCAGCATGCCGGGGATCGACTTGTCACAGCCGGCGAGCAGCACCGAGCCGTCGAGGCGCTCGGCCTGCATGACGACCTCGACCGAGTCCGCGATCACCTCACGCGAGACGAGGGAGAAGTGCATGCCCTCGTGGCCCATCGAGATGCCATCGGAGACCGAGACGGTGCCGAACTGCAGCGGGTAGCCGCCGCCGGAGTGCACGCCCTCCTTCGCGGCTTGCGCGAGGCGCGCAAGGGAGAGGTTGCACGGAGTGATCTCGTTCCACGAGCTCGCGACGCCGATCTGCGGCTTGTCCCAGTCCGCATCGCCCATGCCGACGGCGCGCAGCATGCCGCGCGAGGTGGTGGCTTCGATGCCGTCGGTGACGGTGCGGGAGCGGGGTTTGCGGTCGATCTCGGACACCCGACGAGTCTACGACCGCGATGGAGGGGTACCGTCCGTCACGGGTGCGTCCCCGCGTTCATCGCAACAGCCCGGATGAACCGCCGCCGCGCCTAGCCCCGGACTCGCCGAACGCTCCTCACCTCCGGTACCCTTGGCCGACCCCTGAACAAGGAGACCACTTCCATGCGCGCTTCACGGATCCTCGGCGTCCTCGCCGGCACGACCGCCATCGCCCTCGCGACCCTGACCGTCGCGGCACCGGCCTCGGCCGCCAAGCTGCCACTGGGTCAGAAGGCGACCATCGTCGAGAACTACGGCGAAGTGAGCCCCGGCCAGTTCTACGACGTGAACACCGACACCGGCGCCAGCGCACCGATCGGTTCGCCGAGCGAGTTCGCCCTCGAGGGCATCGAGGTGGCCGACGACGGCATCGGCGCCGCGATCGGGTTCGCGACCTTCGGCGAGGACGACAGTCCGACCCCGGCGATCTTCCCGGCGAACGCGAACACCGGCACGCTCGGCGCACCGGTCCAGATCCTCTTCAACGGTGACGTGCCGCTGGATCTCTGCGAGGGCATCGATCTCGTCAACGGCACCTTCCTCATCTCGTGCGTGTTCAACGACGACGTGGTCTCGAGCTACGTCGGACAGGTCAACGTGACGACCGGTGAGTTCATCCCGTTCATCACGCTGGACGGCGAGGACTACCTCCAGTTCCAGGCGATCGCGAACGACGTGGTCACCGCACAGCTGTGGGGCTTCGCGCTCGTGGGCGGCGCAACGATCGCGTTCCAGATCGACCTCGAGAACGACATCGTCACCGAGTTCGGCGAGTTCGATGAGCCCGTGTTCGGCGCTGACTTCGATCGCGACGGCAAGCTGTGGGTGAGCACCCTCACGCAGTTGACCGATCCCGAGATCGACCTTCCCGCGATCGCGCTGGCCGACCCGTTCATGGGAACGCAGACGGACGTGCGCCCCTACGTCGACATCGCGACCGACACGTCGCTCGTCGTGATCCCGAACCTCACGATCTGGGGCGCGCTCGCCGCGACCGGCTCCACGCCGGCACCGAGTCGCTGCCCGTCGCGACTCGGCTCCGCCCTGCTGCTGCTCGCCGGTGCCGCGTTCATCGCGACCGTCGCGGATCGGTCGCCGCAAGACGGTCTGACTGGGTTCGCGAGCGGATTACTGCTCGTGCACGTCGCCCTCGCGGAGATCCGCGAGGAGGGCGATCGCGCGCGCGACCTCGGTCGGGCCCCGCACGCGGAAGTTCGCGAGGGTCGCACCCTCGCCTGACTTGAGGCCGACGTCATCCGCGGTGAGGGCGGCGAAGGCGTCCTCGTCGGTGACGTCGTCGCCCGCGTAGAACACGGCATCCGCCTGGGTGTAGCGGCGCAGGTGCTCGATCGCCTCGCCCTTGGTGGTCGAGCGCACCGAGAACTCGAGCACGTTCTTGCCCTCGCGGATCGTGAGCCCCATGACCTCGGCCGACGCCTCGCTGCGCGCGACGAGGTGGGCGACGCGGCTGTTGTGATCCGTCGCGAGCCGGGTGTGCAGGGCGAAGCCCGCGGGCTTCGGCTCGATCCAGACCTGGTCGACCGAGTCGGCGACCTCGCCGAGCACGGGGTTGAGCACGTCGACCTGGCGCAGTTCCGCGGTGTCGAGCGAGACGTTCGCCTCGGGCGAGTCGAGCCGGATCTCGATGCCGTGCGATCCGACCAGCAGCGTGGTGTCCGGCAGTTCCGCGACCTGTTCGAGGCTGCCGAGCGCCCGGCCCGAGACCAGGGCGACCCGGGTGTTCGGCATCGTGAGGAGGCGCAGCACGGCGGCGCGGGCTTCGGGCAGTGCGCGGGCCTTGGCCGGGTCATCCACCTCTGGAGCGAGGGTGCCGTCGAAGTCGAGCGCGACGAGCAGTCGCTTGGTGCGGGCGAGTTCGCGCAGTGCGCCGACGAGTGGCTCCGGCAGGCGGGAGAACCGGGGCGGGGTGTCGACGTCGACCACGGCTACTTCCTCGTCGCGCCGCGGTCGATCGTCCACTCGAGGTCGTCGCCGAGTTCGAGCGGGTCGAGCCGCTGGTCCCGCGAGCGCCGCGTCTCCTCGAGCGTCTCGAGGAACTTCTTCGACCACCGCGTCACGTCGTGCTCGATCACGCGCTTGCGCAGCGCGCGCATGCGCTTCTGCCGCTCGACCTTGGGCATCTCGATCGCCTTGACGATCGCATCCTTGAGCCCGTCGATGTCGTGCGGGTTCACCAGGATGGCGCGGCGCAACTCATCCGAAGCGCCCGGTGAACTCACTGAGCACGAGCACGCCGTCCTCATCGAACCGGCTGGCGACGTACTCCTTGGCCACGAGGTTCATCCCGTCGCGGAGGGCCGTGACGAGCACGACGTCCGCCGCGAGGTAGAGCGCGACCATCTCCTCGCGCGGGTAGCCGTGGTGCAGGTAGCTGATCGCCTGGTGGCTGATCGTGCCGTAGTCGCCGTTGATGCGCCCGACCGTGAGCTCGATCTCGTCGCGCAGGTGCATGTAGGCCTCGACGCGCTCGCGGCTCGGGCTCGCGACCTGCACGAGGGTGACCTGCTCGACATCCACGCGTCCTTCGGCGAGGAGTTCGCCGAAGGCCTTGAGGCGGTGGCCGATGCCCTTCGTGTAGTCGAGGCGGTCGACGCCGAGCATGATCGTGCGCGGGTTGCCGAGCCCGTCGCGGATCTCGTTCGCGCGGGCCTGGATCTCCGGCCTGCGGGCGAGGGACTCGAAGCTCTCGACGTCGATCGAGATCGGGAACGACTTCGCGACGACTCGGCGCACCGGCATCCCGCCCTGGGCGACCTCGATGACGGGGTTGCGGGTCGCGTACGTCGTGAGGCGGCGCACCGCACGCGAGAAGTTGCCGGCGTCGGCGACCCGCTGGAAGCCGATGACGTCGGCGCCGAGCAGGCCCTCGATGATCTGGCGACGCCACGGCAGCTGCGAGTAGATGCCGTACGGCGGGAACGGGATGTGGTTGAAGAACCCGATCGTGAGGTCGGGCCGCGCTTCGCGCAGCATCTTGGGCACGAGCTGCAGCTGGTAGTCCTGCACCCACACCACGGCGGAGTCTGAGGCGATGGATGCGACCGCATCCGCAAACCGCTGGTTCACGCTCACGTAGCTGTCCCACCACTGCCGGTGGTAGCTCGGCGGAGCGATCACATCGTGGTAGAGCGGCCACAGCGTGTCGTTGCTGAATCCCTCGTAGTAGTTCTCGAGGTCGTCCGCCGACAGCGGGCACCGGCACGATCTCGATGCCGTCGTTCTCGAACGGCGGCAGGTCGAGGTCGGGCTGCCCCGCCCAGCCCACCCACGCGCCGCCGTTGCTGCGCATGATGGGCTCGAGCGCCGTGACCAGTCCGCCGGGCGAGGTCGACCAGCGGTCGACTCCGTCCGCGCCGGTGACCCGGTCGACCGGGAGACGGTTCGAGACGACGATGAAGTCGAACTCCCGTTCCGGCGCCGTACTCGCGGTGTTCATGTCCCTTTCCACGGTACTGGAACGAGGCCACCGGCGTTGACCCGTAGACTCGCTGGCGATGATCCGCGTCGGCCTGAGCTCCACCTGCCTCTTCCCACAGTCGTTGGAGACCTCGTTCCGGTACGCCAGCGAGCTCGGCTACGACGGCATGGAGATCATGGTCACCACCGACGCGCGCACGCGCGACGCCGACACCCTGCTCGCGCTCAGCGAGAAGTACTCGATGCCGATCATGTCGATCCACGCTCCCGTGCTGTTCCTCACCCAGTTCGTCTGGGGCCGGGATGACCAGGTCAAGCTCGAGAAGACCGCCGAACTCGCGAAGGCGGTCGAACGCGACCTCGGTGGTCGTGCATCCCCCGTTCCGCTGGCAGGCCGGGTTACGCGCGCAACTTCGAGCGGATCGTGCGCCAGACCAGCGAGCGGTACGAGATGCAGATCGCGGTGGAGAACATGTTCCCGTGGCGCGTCGCGCGACGCAGCCTCAAGGCGTACGCCCCGAGCCCCGACCCGACCATGCTCGACGTGGATGCGATGACGCTCGACTTCTCCCACGCGTCGCTCACCGGCCGCGACTCGCTCGAGCTCGCGCTCGCGATGGGCGACAAGCTGCGCCACATCCACCTGTGCGACGGATCCGGTTCGCTCGACGAGGGCAAGGTGCTCGACGAGCACCTCGTTCCCGGTCGCGGCACCGAGCCGGTCGCCGAGGTGCTCGAGTACCTCGCGCGCCGCGGCTGGGACGGCGAGATCGCCGCAGAGGTCGCCGCTCGCAAGGGCCGCGGCGAGGCCGGCAAGCGCGCTGCGCTGCAGTCGAGACCCTCGAGTTCGCGCGCAAGCATCTCGCGATCGGTGAGGCGCAGCGGGCCGAGGATGCCGCAGCCGCGGCCGCGAAGCCCGCCAAGGTCAAGAAGACCGCCTAGCTCTCTCGTCGGTGAGATCTCGACGGCTCGATCCGCTAGTGCGGGGCGAGCTGCGCGGCGCCGAACGACACGCTGAACTGCACGCACCACAGCGCGACGCTGCGGTACTGGCTGAGGTCGGCATCCGCCGGGATGTCGTAGACCTGGTCGCCGAGGTTGCCCTTGATGAGACCGAGGTCGAGGTACGGGCGCTCCCCCGGCGACGAACCAGCCGTCGGTGCCCTCGACGACATCGGAGGCACTGAGCCAGACGTGCACATCCGGCCCGTTCGAGGTGTCGAGACCGGCGATCGCGAGCACGCGAGATCCGTCCGGCTGCTCGACGATCGACGCGGTGCCCGAGGTGGTGTGCTCGTGGCTGATGAAGGTGCCGGTGGACAGCAGCGTCGGTCCCTGCGGCTCGGGCTCAGCGGTGGCGGTCGGCAGTCGGGGTGGCGGCCACCGGGGGCTGCGTGACGGTGGGGAGCGCGTCATCCACCCGCACATCGACGAAGAGCAGCCACGGCTTGAACACGAGCATGCCGACGGCGATCGCCACCGCGAGCACGATGCCGCCGATGATGAACAGGGCACGCTTCATGCCCGGAGTGTAGCGGCGTGTCTGCTCCGGGGCCTGAGAACGGTCCTCCATACTGAGGACACCCGCAACGAAAGGCTGCATCGTGACGACGACCTGGGGTACCGACCAGTTGATCGAGGATGTCGCAGCGCCGCACGACGAGCGCGTGCAGCAGCTCGCCTACGAGCTCATGCGGTCTCGTCTCAACGACCTGTTCGGTCCTGGTGGGAGCTTCCGCATCACGCTCGGCCGCGCGAGCGCCGACGATGCGCTGTTCGTGTCGACCGTCGCGGACACCATCGCATGGGATGTCGCCGCGGCCCTCGACGAGCACGAGTCCACCCCGCGCCGCGCCGCCGACCAGATGCCGGCCGAGGAGCACGAAGAACTCTGGAAGCACATCGAGGATGAATTGCTCAAGCGGCGAAAAGCCGCTTGAGCAATTCATCCTCTCGCTGCGTATAGCGCGCCGCATTCGCGGCGCACGTCGTCCGGCCGACGACACGAGCGCGGTCGCGCCGCCGGCCGGGCTCACCTAGGCGGGTACGTTGCGTCCAATCCCTACTCACGGACCATCTAGCTTGTCTGCGGCACGAGACCGAGGGCTCCGGCCCGCCGGGTTCGGCGGATCGCGAGCATCGCCACGATCGCGCTGACCGCACCGAACGCTGCGAGCACGAGGGATGCCGCGACCACACCCCCGGCGCTGCCACCCGCGATGATCCCCTGCATGCCGTCCACCGCCCAGGTGAGCGGCAGGAACGGACTGATCGCCTGGAACGGCGCGGACAGCACCTCGACCGGGTAGATCCCACCCGTCGAGGTCACCTGCACCGCGAGCACGAACAGCGACACCACGAGCCCCGCCCGGCCGAGACCGATGGTGAGCAGGTAGTGGAACGCCGTGAACGCGAGCGCCATGAGCAGCGAGAAGCCGAGCGTCGCCGGCAGCAGGGTCCAGCTCACGCCGAGCCCCGCGTGCAGCAGCACCGTGAGCAGCACGGCCTGCGCCGCGGTCACCGCGCTCGCGCGAGCCAGGCTCGCGAACAGCAGACGCCCGTTGCGGGCGGTCGAGGTGAGCGCGCGACGCGTGAGCGGCCGCAGCACGAGGAAGACGGCGAGCGCGCCGATCCACAGTCCGAGCGGAATGAAGAAGGTTGCGACGAGCTGTCCGACCTGCGAGACCTCGTTGTCGGTCGACACCGACAGCGTGACGGGGTCGGCGGCGATGTCGGGGGCGCCGGCGGGGGTGTCGGCGCCGGTGAGTTGCGCCGCGCCATCCTGCAGGCCGGTGGCGAGGTCCGTCGCGCCGGACGCGAGCTGGGCGGCGCCGGTCACGAGGGCCGGGCCGTTCGCGGAGAGTTGGGACGCGCCATCCGCCGACTGCGACACGCCATCGGCGACCTGGGACGCCCCGGACGCCAGCGCCGGACCGTTGGATGCCGCGGCCGCGAGCCCATCGACCACCTGCTGCAGCCCCGCCTTGATCGCCGGGTCCACCGTCGGATTGAGCTGGATGCCCTGGTTCAGTTGCGCGAGCGAGCCGGACAGCTGCGAGACGCCGCCGGTGTAGCCGGCGAGTCCGTCGGACACCCCGGAGGCACCGCCCTCGAGCTGGCCGAGTCCGTCGGCGAGCTCGCTCACGCCGCCCGTGTACTGCCCGAGACCCGACGAGAGACCGGAGGCACCGGTCGAGAGCTGCGTCGCCCCATCGGCCGCGGCCGTGAGCGACTCCCCAAGCTCGCCGAGGCTCGCGTAGATGCCGCCGATGTACTGCGACGTGATCGCCTTGCCGAAAGTGTCGGTCATCGACTGGCCGACGACCTGCGCGACAGAGCCGCTCAGGTAGCCGTGCGCATCGTCGGTGCGGATCGAGATGTCCGCCTGCTCCGGCCGGTCGCCCGAGAGCGACAGGATCGACTCGGAGAAGTTCTGCGGGATGGTGAGCACGGCGTAGACGTCGCCGGCCTTGAGCGCGGCATCCGCGTCCTCGGCGTTGGTGATCACCCAGTCGAACCCATCGGCGGCGGTGAGCTCGGTGACGAGCTGGCGACCGGCGAAGACCGGCGACTCGCTGCCGTCGGCGTTCGTCATCTGGATGAGCTCGTCCTGGTTGACGATTGCCGCGGGAATGCGGTCGATCGCGGTGTCCGACTGGCCGAGCGCGCCGACGAACAGTCCGGCGAAGGCGAGCGGCACGAGCACGACGGCCGCGAGGCCGGCGCGACGGAGCCAGGTGCGGCGGTTGGCCGCGGGGTTGTCAGTGGTCGTGGTCATCGGGTGACCGCCCTTCCGGAGAGCCCGAGCTGGTCCAGCTGGGCGAGGTCGATGGTGTCCGCGTGCGTGCGCGGCGGCGATGCGACGCCGACCACGATCGTGGTGGTGGCCGGCGCGAGGGCGCGCACGGCGGTGAAGAAGACGGACTCGTCGGCATCAGTCGCGAACGCATCGAGCTGGTCGAGCAGCACGACGGGCGTGCGCTCGGCGAGTGCGATGCCGGCGAGCGTCACCGCGCGTTCGAGTTGCGGCAGTTCGACGAGCGTGCTGGCCGCCCGCACCTCCACCACGTCACGGCCCGTGGATGCCACGAGCACCGAGTTGATCCGCTCGAGCCACAGGTTCGCGCGCCGACGGGTGACGAACTGCCGCCACCACGGCTGCGTGAGTTCGAGCCGCTCGGTCAGCAGCTCGCCGACGGTGACGGACGTCTCGGCACGCTCCACCCCGCCGAGATCGGCGAGCGCGACCTTGCCGCGCACGCGTGCGGACTCCGACGGCAGCGGATGCCCCGCCACCTGCGCCCGCCCGCTGAGCGGGTCGAGGCGGCCGCCGAGGGTGGCGGCCAGCAGCCTGCGGTCGGTGACGTCGCCCACGACCGCGACCGTCGCGCCGGACGGGATGCTCACCGAGATCGGTCCGACCTCGCGCGCCTCGAGCCCGGAGCCGCGCGTCCCGAGAAGACGGCGTCCCGCGACGAGGTGATCGGTGCTGATCGCGAATGCGCCCTGGCCGCTCGTCCAGGCGACGGCGTCCTTGTGCTCGCGCAGCAGCTCGCCCTCGATGTCGACGTTGGGGAGGATGCGGGACAGCCACTTCGGCATCCACCACGCAGCCTTGCCGAACAGGGTCATGAGCGCGGGCACGAGCGTCATGCGCACGAGGAACGCGTCGAACGCGATGCCGATCGCGAGGCCGAGGGCGATGCCCTTGATCGTGCCGCCACCCTCCGGCACGAACGCGAAGAAGACGAAGAACATGATCGCGGCCGCCGCGGTGACGACGCGGGCGCCGTTCGCGAAGCCGGCGGCGACGGCGCGCTTGGCGTCGCCGTACCGCACGTACTGCTCGCGCATGCCCGAGACCAGGAACACCTCGTAGTCCATCGCGAGGCCGAACAGCACGGCCATCAGGATGATCGGCATGAAACTCAGGATCGGGCCGGGCTGCTCCACCCCGATGATGTCGCCGAGCCATCCCCACTGGAACACCGCGACCACGACGCCGAACGACGCGACCACCGAGAGCAGGAACCCGAGCGCGGCCTTGATCGGCACGAGCACCGAGCGGAACACGGCCATGAGCAGCACGATCGACAGCCCGACCACGATGATGCCGAACGGCACGAGCGCGCTCGTCAGGCGATTCGAGATGTCGATCGCGATCGCCGTCGTGCCGGTCACGGAGATCGGGGTGTCGTACTTCGACTCGATCTGCGGGGCGAGGTCGCGGATCGCCTGCACGAGATCCTTGGTCGCCTGCGCGTCGGGGGCACTGGATGGCACGACCTGGATGATCGCCGTGTCGAGCCCCTCATCGGGGAAGCCCTGCGCGACGTACTCGACATCCGGCAGGGCGCGGAGTTCGGCGCCGATCGCGTCGAGGTCGGCGACGATGTCCGTGGTCTGGGTGATGTCGACCGCGACGATGAGCGGACCGTTGAAGCCCTCGCCGAAGCCCTCGGAGACGAGGTCGTAGGCCACGCGCTGCGTCGAGCCCGCGGGCTCCGAGCCGTTGTTCGGCAGGTTGAGGTCGAGGCTGAGCGCGGGGATCGCGAGGGTGCCGAGCACGGCGACCACGCCGATCACGGCGAGCCACGGGCGCTTCATGATGCCGGTGACCCAGCGGAGTCCGAGCGGGCGCTTCTCCTTCTGCGAAACCCCCGACTTGACAGAATCGGCTAGTCCCAGCCGGTCGGCACTAGCGGATTCTGTCAACTCGCGGCGCGGAGAGCGAAGGCGGCGCGCCCGCGGAGTCAACCGCCCCTTCGCCAGCCCGAGGAACGCCGGCAGCAGCGTCGTCGCGATGCCGATCGCGATGAGCACAGCGAATGCGGCGCCGACGCCCATCACCGACAGGAAGGGGATGTTGACCACGAGCAGTCCGAGCAGCGCGATGATCACGGTCAGGCCCGCGAACACGACCGCCGACCCCGCGGTGCCGACCGCCATCGCGGCGGACTCCTCAGGATCCTCACCGGCCGCGAGTTGCGTGCGATGCCGGGAGAGGATGAACAGCGCGTAGTCGATCCCGACCGCGAGCCCGATCATGAGCGCGAGCAGCGGCGCGGAACTCGAGACCGTCGTGAACCCTGCGATGGTCGTGATGCCACCCACGACGATGCCGACGCCGAGGAGGGCGCTGAGCAGCGGCATCCCGGCGGCGAGCAGCGAGCCGAACGTGATGACGAGCACGAGGCCCGCGAACACCACGCCGAAGATCTCGGTCACCGTGATGCCGAAGCTGTTGTCCTGGAAGACCTGGCCGGCGAACTCGACCGTGAGTCCGGCATCCCGGCCGGTGTCCGCGGTGGCGAGGAGTGCGTCGAGCTGCTCCGGGGTCACGTCGGTGGACGGACCGCTGAACTGCACGCGGATGAGCGCCATCGAGTCGTCGTCGCTGATCGCCTCGCCGGCGTACTCGTCGAACGGACTCATGACCGCCTCGATGCCGTCGAGCCGCTCGATCTGCGTCGCGGTCTGCTCGATGACGGATTCGTACTGCTCGACGGTGTCGCCCTGCGGCACCTCGCACCACGACGGTGGCACTCGCACCGGCGACCGAGGGGAACACCGCCTCGAGGCGGTCGAGCGCGGCCTGGGACTCCGTGCCGGGAATCGCGAACGACTCCTGGGTCTGGCCGCCGAGCGCGATGCCGGTGCCGACGGTGGCGGCGAGCACGAGCATCCACGCGCCGATCACCCGCCAGGCGTGGCGGTAGCTGAAGCGGCCGAGTCGGTAGAGCAGGGTTGCCATGTCGCGTCCTAGGGTTCGAGGCTGACGGGGGCGAGCAGCTCGCCCATGATGGAGATCAGGCCCGATCGGAGCTCGCCGTACGGCGCCTGCTCGAAGGGGAGCGACTCCATCGTCGCCAGGAGGTATGCGGAGCCGCCGAGCGCGATGCCGAACCGCATGCGGTCCTCGGTGCTCGCGATGCTCGTGGAGAAGAACTGGGCGAGGTCGGCGACGAGCAGATTCGCGCGGCCGATGACCGGGACATCCTCGAGCGACCGGGACTGGTTGATGAACATGTGCACCTCGAGCCGGTTCTCGAGCAGCAGGTCGACGAAGCGCTCGACGAAGTCCTGGCGGGATGCCGCGGTGATCGGCTCGGCCGTGAATGAGGCGAGGATGCCGGACATCCGCTCGAGCGCGGGCCCGATCGCCGCCTCGAGCAGGGCCTCCTTCGACGTGTAGTGGTACAGCACCGCAGACTTGGAGACCCCGGCGAGCTCGGCGATGCGCTGGAGCGAGGTGCCCGCGTAGCCCGCGTGCGAGAACTCGGTGAGCGCGATCGCGCGCAGCTCGTCGGAGGTGGTCATGCTCCCACGGTACTGACCGATCGGTCAGAACACTGTCCGATCGGTCAGTTTGGCAGCGGACTCACAGATGCCTCCGTCGTCAACCCACCCCGGGAGGGTTGCCCGAGTGGGCGCACCGGGTAGCGTTGAGTCATGCGCAAATACATCCTCAACGCCAGCATCCTCGGCGCCCTGTTCGGCGGGGTGGGTATCGTGCAGGCAACGCGCAAGGGTCCTCGCGACTGGCGCCTGATCCTGATGTGGGTGAGTTGGCTGGCCACCGTGGCGGTTGCGGTGGGCACCGTGGCAGAAGAGTCGAAGGAGTTGGCACGATGACGTACATTCCCGATGGACCCGGGTTCGGCCCGTGGGGCGGCGGCGGTTTCTGGCACATCCTGACCTTCGTGGTCGGTGGCTTCGTCTGGCTGCTCGCGATCGCGCTCATGCTCGCGGTGCTGTTCTTCCTCATCCGCTTCCTGCTCGTGGCCACCCGCGCCGCGCAGATCTACGTGCACCAGCACTCCCCGGCGGAGCCCGCGCGTCCGGTTCGGCCCGCGGCCACCGCGAGCACGACCGTGGTTCCCCCGGCAGACACGACGGCCGTGACCAAGCCACTCCCCAAGCCGCGCACCCCGCGCAAGCCCACGACCTAGTCAAACGATGGCCGTCACGTTCACCACGACCGTCACGGGCGGCACCGCGGTCGGCATCGAGGTGCCCGCAGAGAAGATGGCCGAGCTCGGTCCGGCGAAGCGCTACCCGGTCGTCGTGACCGTGAACGGCTACTCGTACCGCAACTCCGTCTCCTGGTACAAGGGCGCGTTCATGATCGCGTTCAGCGCGGACAACCGCGCGGCGGCCGGGCTGACCGACGGTGGCGAGGTCGAGGTGTCGCTCGAACTGGATGACGCGCCCCGCATCCTCGAACTCCCCGACGAACTCACCGCGGCCCTCACCGACGCTGGGGCCTACGACGCGTTCCGCGCGATCTCGTACTCCAAGCAGCGCGGGCTCGCCGAACCGTGGATGGCGGCGAAGTCGCAGGAGACCCGCGACAAGAACCTCGCGAAGATCATCGCCGCGGTCGGTGGTTGAGGAGCGCGCGGCGTAGCCGCTCGCGTCTCGAAACCACGTCTCAGCGCAGGAAGCCGCGCAGCAGGGCCGCCGAGCCCTCGAGGTGCTCGGCCATCGCGGCGCCCGCCAGATCGGGGCTGCCGCGCAGGATCGCCGACACGATGACCTCGTGCTGCTGGTTGGAGTGCTCGATGTTCGGCTGCAGCAGCGGGATGCCGTCGAGCAGGGCGTTCACCCGCGACCGGTTGTCCGCGATGAGCGGCACGAGCGACGGCACCCCCACGAGCTCGGCGATCGTGAGGTGCAGCCGCGAGTCCAGCCGGCGGTAGTCCGCGAGTCCAGCGGACGCGGTCTCCTCGGTGCGGCTCCACAGTGCCTCGCGGTCGGATGCACCGAGGTCGCGCGCCGCGGCGGCGCGCGCCGCGCCCACCTCGAGGATCGAACGGAGGCCGAGCACATCCTCGAGCTCCGAGGACGACGGCCGCGATGGATCCACCGGAGGGGTCGGCAGCAACTCGCTCACGAACGTGCCGCCGTAGCGTCCGCGTCGGGAGACGAGCCAGCCGGCGTCGCTCAGGGACCGGATCGCCTCGCGCACGGTGTCGCGGCTCACCGAGAAGCGGGCCGCGAGATCGCGCTCCGACGGCAGCGCAGCGCCCGGCTCGACGATGCCGAGCCGGATGAGCTGGAGCAGTCGTTCGACGGTGTCCTCGAAGGAGTTTCCGGCGCGCAGTGGGCGTAGCACCGCGGCATCCGCGAGCGACTCGACGGCGCTGTTGGCGGCCGCCTCGGCGCCCGACGCATTCGACACGACTCCCCCTCGGTGACGGTTACAGCGGAGTGACGTAGGCCGAGCTGATGCCGCCGTCGACGAGGAACGTCGATGCGGTGATGAACGACGCATCGTCGCTCGCGAGGAACGCGACCGCCGCAGCGAGCTCCTCGGGCTCGGCGAACCGGCCCTTCGGGATGTGCACGAGGCGCCGCTGTGCGCGCTCCGGATCCTTCGCGAACAGCTCCTGCAGCAGCGGCGTGTTCACCGGGCCGGGGCACAGCGCGTTGACGCGGATGCCCTGCCGCGCGAACTGCACGCCGAGCTCCTTGGTCATGGCGAGCACGCCGCCCTTCGACGCGGTGTACGAGATCTGGCTGGTGGCGGATCCCATCACGGCGACGAACGAGGCCGTGTTGATGATCGATCCGGACTGCTGCCGCACCATGTGCCGAAGTGCCGCGCGCGAGCAGAGGTAGACCGACTTGAGGTTGACGTCCTGCACGCGCTGCCAGGCGGGCAGTTCGGTGGTCTCGATCGAGTCGTCGTCCGGGGGCGAGATGCCCGCGTTGTTGAACGCGATGTCGACCGAGCCGAAGGTGGACTGGGCGGTGTCGAACAGGTGGTCGACCTGGGCTTCGTCCGTGACATCCACCTGGATGAACAGTCCGCCGACCTCGGCCGCGGCCTTCTCGCCGGTCTCGGCGTTGAAGTCGCCGATCACGACCGTCGCGCCCTCGGCGGCGAACCGGCGCGCGGTCGCGAGGCCGATGCCGCTCGCGCCGCCCGTGATGACGGCGACCTTGCCGGCGAGCCGCTGGGTGAGGTCGATCTTCGTGATTGCCATGGTGCCCCTCAGTCGGTGGAGATGAAGACGTTCTTGGTCTCGGTGAACGCGTCGGTCGCGTCGGGGCCGAGCTCACGGCCGAGGCCGCTCTGCTTGAATCCGCCGAACGGCGTCGAGTAGCGCACCGAGGAGTGCGAGTTGACCGAGAGGTTGCCGGACTCGATGCCGCGGGCGACCCGGATCGCGCGGCCGACATCCCGCGTCCAGATCGACCCGCTCAGGCCGTAGATCGAGTCGTTCGCGAGCGCGATCGCGTCGGCCTCGTCGTCGAACGGGAGCACCGAGACGACTGGGCCGAAGATCTCGTCGACGACCCGGCGGTCGCTGCGGGACTCCGGCAGCAGCACGGTCGGTGCGAACCAGTAGCCCGGTCCGCCGGGTGCGGTGCCGCGGAACGCGATGCGGGCGTCGTCGTCGAGGAACGAGCTCACCGAGTCGAAGTGCGTCTTCGAGACGAGCGGGCCCATCTCCGTGGCATCCTCGCCCGGCTGCCCGACCTTCACACCCTTCACAGCGGGCTCGAGCAGCTCCAGGAACCGGTCGAAGACAGCTGCGCTCGACGAGGATGCGACTGCGCGCGCAGCAGTCCTGCCCGGCATTCTCGAACACCGCGTACGGGGCGGTGGCGGCCGCCTTCTCGAGGTCGGAGTCGGCGAACACGACGTTCGCGGACTTGCCGCCGAGCTCGAGCGTCACCGCCTTCACCTGCTCGGCGCAGCCCGCCATCACCTGCTTGCCAACCGCAGTCGAGCCGGTGAACACGATCTTGCGCACGCGCTCATGCGTCACGAACCGCTCGCCGACCACGGAGCCCTTGCCGGGCAGCACCTGGAACAGTCCTTCGGGCAGCCCCGACTCGAGGGCGAGCTCTCCGAGCCGGATCGCCGTGAGCGGCGTCCACTCGGCCGGCTTGAGCACGACCGCGTTGCCCGCCGCGAGCGCGGGCGCGAAGCCCCAGCTCGCGATGGTCATCGGGAAGTTCCACGGCACGATCACGCCCACGACGCCCAGCGGCTCGTGGAATGTCACGTCGAGTCCACCCGCGACCGGGATCTGGCGTCCGCTCATCCGCTCGGGCGCCGCCGAGTAGTACAGCAGCACGTCGCGCACATGGCCGGCCTCCCACCGCGCCTGGGCGATGGGATGTCCCGAGTTCGCGACCTCGAGCAGCGCGAGCTCCTCGTTCGCTCCGTCGACGGCGGCCGCGAAGCGGCGCAGTGCCTGGGCGCGGTCGGCCGGAGCGAGTCGGGCCCACAGCGCCTGCGCGGTGACGGCGCGGGCGACCGCGTCATCCACCTGCTCGAGGCTCGTCTGCGCGACCTCACGCAGCACGGTCTCGTCCGCGGGGTTGATCAGGGTGGTCATTGCCGAGCCGGTTCCATTGCTCACGCGCGCACCCGCTCGCTCGAATACGTGCGCGCGGCGTCGACGAGGCCCTCGAACAGGCGTGCGTCGTCGGCCGCGTCCTGCTCCGGATGCCACTGCACGCCGATCCCGTACGGGTGACCCGGCAGTTCGACCGCCTGGATGATCCCGTCGTCGGATCGCGCAGAGACCACGAGGCCGTCGCCGACCGCGTCGAGTGCCTGGTGGTGGTAGCTCTTGCCGAGCAGGCCACCGCCGACGAGGTGCGCGAGCTTGGAGCCATCCTCCACGTGCACCTCGTTGTCGTTGAAGTTGCCCTCGCCGAGGTTGTAGCGGTCCGACCCGATCAGGTCGGGCAGGTGCTGGATGAGCGTGCCGCCGCGGGCCACGTTGAGCACCTGCATGCCGCGGCAGATGCCGAGGAAGGGCATCTGCCGGTCGATCGCGGCGCCGAGCAGCGAGTCCTCCCACGCGTCGCGGTCGGGCCGCGGCTCGTCGGTCTGCGGATGCGGCTGCTGGCCGTAGCGCACCGGCTCGACGTCCTTGCCGCCGGTGATGATCAGGCCGTCGAGTCCGTCGAGCACCCGATTCGCGATCGCGTCGTCCACGGGCTGCGGCGGCAGCAGCACGGGGATGCCGCCCGCCCGGTACACGGCCTCGAAGTACACCTTCGGCAGGAACGACGCCTGGACGTCCCACACCCCGGTCTGCGCCTGCTCGAGGTACGTGGTCAACCCGATGATGGGCGCGCTGGAGACCTCAGAACCGCTCAAAGCCACGCACCCGCTCCCAGTCGGTGATCGCCGCGTCGTACGCACGCTGCTCGATGCGCGCGTTGTTGAGGTAGTGCGCGACGACGTTCTCGCCGAACGCCTCCTTGGCCATCGTGGATGCCTCGAACAACTCGGCCGCGTCACGCAGCGTCGAGGGCACCCGAGGGCGATCGCTCGTGTAGGCGTTGCCCTCGAAGATCGGCTCGAGCGGCAGTTCGTTCTCGATGCCGTACAGCCCGCCGGCGATGAGCGCCGCGACCGCGAGGTACTGGTTCACGTCGCCGCCGGGCACGCGGCTCTCGACCCGCAGGCCCTGGCCGTGACCGACCACTCGCAGCGCGCAGGTGCGGTTGTCGAGTCCCCACGCGATCGCGGTCGGGGCGAAGCTGCCCTCGACGTAGCGCTTGTACGAGTTGATGTTCGGCGCGAGGAAGAGCGTGAGCTCACGCATCGTCGCGAGCTGCCCGGCGATGAAGTGCTCCATCATCTTCGAGAAGCCGTACTCGCCGTCGCCCGCGAGCACGGCTTCGCCCGTGTCGCTGCGGAACGACAGGTGGATGTGGCACGAGTTGCCCTCGCGCTCGTTGAACTTGGCCATGAAGGTGAGCGCCTGGCCGTGCTGGTCGGCGATCTCCTTGGCTCCGTTCTTGTAGATCGAGTGGTTGTCGCAGGTCGCGAGCGCGTGCATGTAGCGGAACGCGATCTCCTGCTGGCCGAGGTTGCACTCGCCCTTGACGCCCTCGCAGTACATGCCCGCGCCATCCATGCCGTTGCGGATGTCGCGCAGCAGCGGCTCCATGCGCGTCGACGCCATGAGCGCGTAGTCGATGTTGTAGTCGCTGGCCGGGGTCAGTCCCTCGTACTTGCGGCCCCAGGCATCCCGGTACGAGTTCTCGAAGACGATGAACTCGAGCTCCGTACCGACGAACGGCACGAGGCCGAGGTCCGCGAGGCGCTGGATCTGCTTGCGCAGGATCTGGCGGGGGCTCTCCTCAACCGGCGCGCCATCGAGCCACTGCAGGTCGGCGGTGACCATCGCGGTGCCGGGCAGCCACGGGATGACCCGGAGCGTGTCCATGTCGGGGATCAGCGCCATGTCGCCGTACCCGCGCTCCCACGACGAGATCGCGTAGCCGTCGACCGTGTTGTTCTCGACGTCGACTGCAAGGAGGTAGTTGCAGGCCTCCGCGCCGTGCTCGGCAAGGTCCTCCATGAACAGGCGTGCCGAGGCACGCTTGCCGATCAGGCGACCCTGCATGTCGGTGAACGCGATGATCACCGTGTCGATCGTCTTGTCGTCGACGAGCTTCTTCAGTTCACCCACTGTCAGGTTGCCGGACTTCGGTGCTGCGATCGTTGCGGCCACTGGCTCCTCCTGCGGGGCTGGAATCCGACCATTACATCACAGCCGACCAATGGATGACGGGGGCAATGTCATCCGGAATTTACATCCAAAGGTAGACACCGAGTACCAATAGCCGCCATGCTCGCTTGCAAACGAGGACACGGCCGTCCGTCGGGTCCCTGTCAGGAATTGCCCACCCGTAGGAAGGACCGTTATGGCAACGAGCAAGAGCGTCTCGGGAGTCAAGTACACCGAGGCCGGCGCCGGCTACTTCGAGAAGCGGAGCCTCAAGCGCTCCGCGGGAGTGGTCGGACTCTGGGGCCTCGGCATCGCCGCGGTCATCTCGGGTGACTTCTCGGGATGGAACTTCGGCCTCGCGACCTCCGGCTGGGGTGGGATGGTGATCGCGTTCGTCATCGTCGTGGTCATGTACTTCGGAATGCTGTTCTCGATCGGCGAGATGTCGGCTTCGATGCCGCACACCGGCGGCGCGTACTCGTTCGCACGAGCAGCGATGGGGCCGTGGGGCGGCTTCGTCACCGGTCTCGCCGAGACCATCGAGTACGTCGCGACCACGGGTGTGATCGTCTACTTCTCGGCCCTGTACGCGAACGGCATCACGCTCGCGCTCTTCAACTTCGAGCTGCCGACCTGGGTGTGGTGGATCATCCTCTACATCATCTTCATCGCGCTCAACACGGCCGGTGCGGCGATCTCGTTCCGCTTCGCGGTCATCGTGTCGTTCCTTTCGATCGCGATCCTCGCGTTCTTCGCGATCGCCGCGCTCGCATCCGGAGCCTTCAGCGTCGACAACCTGTTCGACGTGCCGGCCGACCCCGGCCAGAGTGCGTTCCTGCCGCACGGCCTGCTGCCGATCCTGTTCGTGCTGCCGTTCGCGATGTGGTTCTTCCTCGGCATCGAGGAGCTGCCGCTGGCCGCGGAGGAGGCGCACAACCCGGCGCGCGACATCCCCAAGGCCGGCATCGTCGGCATGATCACCCTCGTGATCAGCGGTGCGATCATCCTCGTGCTGAACCCGGGTGTGAACGGCGCGACCGCGCTGTCGACGTCGGGTGAGCCGCTGCTGGACGGCTTCCGCGCCATCCTGCCCGAGGGTCTCGCCGCCGTGCTGTCGGCGTTCGCGCTCATCGGATTGCTCGCCTCGCTGCAGGGCATCATGTTCGCCTACGGGCGCAACATGTACTCGCTGTCGCGGGCCGGGTACTACCCGAAGTTCCTGTCCCTCACCGGCAAGCGCCAGACCCCTTGGGTCGCCCTCATCGTGGGTGCGGTCATCGGCATCATCGCCCTCGCGGTCGTCGACCTCTCCGGAGGCTCCGGCGGCACGGGCGGCGCGATCGTGCTCAACATCGCGGTATGGGGTGCGGTGCTCTCGTACCTGCTCCAGATGGTGTCGTTCGTCATCCTGCGCAGGAAGTTCCCGAACGCCAAGCGGCCGTACCTCAGCCCGGTCGGCGTTCCTGGGGCGGTCATCGCGGGCATCATCGCCGCGGCGATCTTCGTCGGGTTCCTTCTGAACCCGCCGTTCCTGCCCGCGATCGGCGCGATCGCCGTCGTGTACGTCGTGATGCTCATCCTGTTCGCGATCTTCGGGCGCACGAAGCTCGTGCTCTCGCCCGAGGAGGAGTACGCGCTCTCCGGCGGGCTGCACGGTGACCCGCAGAAGGAGGGCTACGACGCCATGGAGAAGGAAGTGTTCGACGAGAAGAAGTAGGTCCGTCGAGTCAGGAGTAGGTGCAATCCCTGCTGTGCAAGGAACGGCCGTGACCCTCTGTGATCCAGAGGGGCGCGGCCGTTCCCCTTGCCACCGATAGTCTCGACCCATGGCCAGTGACTCCCAGGACATCGCGGATCTCAAGATCGAGGTCGCGCGACTGACCACCCTCGTCGACAACCTGTACAAGCACCTCGGCATCGGCCAGCTGGCTGCCACGGCGCTCGACCAGCCGGCGCCCGAGATCGTGGACGCGATCCAGCGCGGCAACAAGATCGTGGCGATCAAGCTCTGGCGCGAACGCACCGGCGTCGGCCTCGCGGAGGCGAAGAACGCGGTGGAGGATCTCGCGCGGTCGTTGGGGTACTAGGGGCGCGCCTGGCACTTCATCGAGCGTTGCGCGGCGATTTTCACCGTTCGCCGCCGGGCACGAACCCGCATCAGAGCGAAAAGAACAGCGAATCCTCCACCGGGTCGGAGTTCGCGTAGATGTGCGCGGCTGAGGATCCTGGGTCCGTCGAGGGCAGCCGCTCCATGACACTCGGTTGGTGGCACATCGTCCAGCAATCGAGCTCACTCGCGAACACCGGCTGCTCGGCACCGAGCGAGCGCTGCAGAGTCGATTCGAACGTGGCACCCTCATCCGACTGATGGCGGGCGCATACGTGGATCGAGTCGAGTGGTCCGCAATCAAGCCGTACGAGCGGTACCGACTTCGAGTGATCGCGTGCGCTCGCCTCGCGCCGGCAACCGTGTTCTCACACGACTCAGCGGCCGTGATGTTGGGACTTCCACTCCCCAATAAACGCAGTCTCGCCATTCACGCCCGGACGGGTGCCACCTCGGGAGGAAGATCAGGGGCGGTGATTCGTCGACACGGTCTGGGTCTTGATCCCGACGCGGTGATCATCGACGGAGTCAACGTGACCTCGCTAGCCCTCACGATGGCGGATGTCGCTGGCTCTTGCGATCTCGTCGGGGCAGTCAGTCTCGTGGATGCAGGACTTGCAAGGTCTGGCGCGCCGACCAAGGAGGACGTCATCCGGGTTGCCGAGCAGCTGGGCGATCCTCGTCGGCAGAAGGTGATACGCCGGACCATCGAGTTCGCGGACGCGCGCTCCAAGTCGCCCGGCGAGTCCATCAGCCGAGCGCAGATTCACGCGCTGGGCCTTTCGCGCCCCGAGTTGCAAGTGGAGATCCGCGATCGCGAGGGGCTCGCTGGAGTCGTGGATTTCTACTGGCCGGACCTCCGCATCGTCGGCGAGTTCGACGGCCTTGTGAAGTACGGCGAGGACCGCGAGTACGGCGTGGACCGATCGGCGAGCGACATCCTGGTTGATGAGAAGCGCCGAGAGGATCGCATCAGGCGCGTGGTCAACGGATTCGCGCGATGGCAATGGTCGGATGCTCGAGATCGCGCCAGGCTACGTCAGATCCTTGCCGACGCCGGTCTTCGACGATGACGGCGGCAAGGGCCGCTAACTCATCAAGAACATCAGCGCGAAACTTGCAGCAGTGACGCCGGCACCCGCGACCGTGATCCGGTACCGGCGTCGCGACGAGATGAGCAGTCCGGCTCGAATTATCACCCACCCCGCAAGGACCAGCATGACGGCGACCGTTCCCGGGATTGCGTGACCCGGACCATGCAAATGCCCTTGGCCGGTTGCATCCACGAAGTCGGACGTCGAGAGCAGGAGGACGACGGCCATCGCAAAGCAGTCGACGACATGACCGGCAATGGTCAGATCCGCGCGGGCGAATCGCGCCAGGACCATTGCTGCCAGCAGCAGAGTGCTCGCCCCGAGGAAAGTCCGAGCGGATGAGTGCGAGCCGGCCATCGTGATAGCCATCACTCCGAACATGAGCAAGTGGAGTCCGGCATGGCCCAAGGTCGCGCTGTGGTTTCGACGAAGCGCGCCCCGGACCGCCGACGCGGAAGGTGGATATGGCAGCGTAGCTCCGGTCTGGACTGCGCGACTGAGCGCTATGCCGTCCACACCGTCTTCGCGTTCACGAACTCGCGGATGCCCCAGACTCCGAGCTCCCGCCCATAGCCCGAGTCCTTGACGCCGCCGAACGGCAGTCCGAAGAACGACGCCGTGTTGCCGTTCGCGAACACCGCGCCGAACTGGAGCTCATGCTGCAGGCGGTCGATGTCGGCCTGGTCGGACGACCAGACCGAGGCGGCGAGCCCGAACTCGGAGTCGTTCGACAGCGCGATGGCCTCGTCGATCGACGCGACCTTGTAGACGCACGCGACCGGTCCGAAGCACTCCTCGCGGTAGATGCGCATCTCGGGCGTGACGCCGGTCAGCACGGTCGCGGGGTAGAACCACCCCGCGCCATCCGGCAGCTCGCCCCCGGTGTGGACGGTGACCCCGTTCGCTTTCGCGTCCTCCACGAGCTCATGCGCCTCTGCACGCACCTGCTCGGTTGCCATGGGCCCGAAGGAGGTCCCGTCGGCGAAGGGGTCACCGGGCTTCATCGCCTGCATCCTGGTGAGGAATGCGGCAAACCATTCGTCGTACACGTCCTCGTGCACGTAGAACCGCTTCGCGCAGATGCAGCTCTGGCCGCTGTTCTGCGTGCGGGAGTTCGCACCGAACTCGGCGGACTTCGCGAGGTCGGCGGAGGGCATCACGACGAACACGTCGGTGCCGCCGAGCTCGAGTACGGACTTCTTCACGTTGCGTCCGGCGGCTTCGGCGACGGCGGCGCCTGCGCCGACCGAGCCGGTGAGGGTGACCGCGCGGATCCGGCGGTCGTCGATCAGCTTGGATGCCGCGGCCCCCTCCACGAGCAGCGTCTGGAACGCCCCCGTCGGGAACCCGGCGCGCTCGAACAGCTCCCCGAGGTAGAGCGCGACCTGCGGCACGGATGACGCGTGCTTGAGCAACCCCGTGTTCCCCGCCATGAGCGCCGGCGCCGCGAACCGGATGACCTGCCAGAACGGGTAGTTCCACGGCATCACCGCGAGCACCGTGCCGATCGGCTGGTAGAGGACCCTGGCCGCCGATGCGCCGACGGTCTTCGGGTCGACCGGGGTCTCCGACGCGAGGTAGGCCTCGGCGTGGTCCGCGTAGTGGCGCATGCCGTTCGCGGACTTGGTGACCTCGTACTTCGCCGTGCCGATGGTCTTGCCCATCTCGGTCGACGCGAGGGCGGCGAGCATCTCGAGGTCGGCATCCATCAGGTCGGCGGCGCGGTGCATCCACTCCGAGCGCTGCGCGAACGTGGTCTCGCGCATGAGCGCGTTGGCCCGATCGGCGCGATCCAGGATCGCCTCGACCTCGGCGGCGGTGTGCGCGTCGAAGGTCTTCTCGACCTGTCCGGTGGTGGGGTTGAGGGTGGCGATGGCCATGGCGATTCCTTTACTTCGGCTCTGCGGTGAGCATTCGGCGGGCGAGGGCGACGGCGCCCTCGACGGGTGGTGCGGTGAGCAGGTGCACGGTGAGGGCGGGATGCCGCTGCGCCACCCGCGCGACGAACGCGTCGTACAGGCGAGGCTGGCCGACGACCACGCTGCCCGCGGCCACGACATCGGACCCGACCGCTCCACGCGCGAGGAGTTGGTCGACGAGCCGCGCGAGGCTGTCGGCCGCACCATCGATCACGGATGCCGCGAGCCCCGATCCCGCGTCGGCCGCCCCGAACACGGCCGGGGCACGCGGCCCCCAGGTGTCCATGGTCGGCTCGTCGTTCACGGCGCGGGCGAGGCGCTCGGCGTTCTCGACGTCGAACGCGGACAGCAGCGCGGCGAGGAGTCCGTCATCCGGAAGCCCGTCGTCGTGCGCGAACAGCGCGGCGCGGGTGGCCTCGCGCGTGATGCCCGCGGCTCCGGCCTCGTCGCCGATGACCCAGCCCCAGCCGCCGGTGATGACGGAGGATCCGTCGACCGTGCGGCCGACTCCGATCGATCCGGTGCCCGAGATCACGCCGAGGCCCGAGTCGAGGCCGGCCGCCGGAACGAGCAGCGCCGCGTCGTTCACCGCCGTGGTCGGCCACGGCAGCGCGGCGGAGAACTCCCGGGCGATCGCGTCGGAGTCGAGTCCCTGCGCTCCGAGGCCGACCGCGGCGATCGTCGCCCCGAACGGAACGGTGCGCTCCACGAGGTCGATGACCCAGCGGACGCCGTCGGCGAGGGGCTCGGCATCCCAGTCCTCCGAGGGCACGACCGTGTCGACCAGGCGGGCGCCGTCGGCGTCCTCGACGATCACGGCGGACTTCGTGCCGCCGATGTCGAGTCCGACCAGGACCGTGCTCACGACTCGGTCGCCTCCACCTTGGTGTCCGCGTTGTGGAAGACGAACTCCTCGATCTCGATCCCGTGCAGGTGCGCGACCTCGCCCACGAGGATCTGCATCACGAGCGCCTCGAGCACCGCGCGCTGCGCGGGCGCGACCTGCGGCAGTTTGATGGTCTGCATGCGGGGTGCTTCGGCGACGGTCTGCCCCGACACGAGGATGACGCGGTGCCCCGCCTCCGACAGCGTGCGCGCCACCTCGATCTCCCGGTCGTCGCCGAACAGCACGTGCACGCCATCCCCCGCGGACTCCATGGACCCGTGCAGGTACTGCCGCGTGCTCATGCCCGCCGAGTGCACGCGAGCGACCTCGCGGAACAGCAGCGCGCCGGCCTCGGCCGACCCCACGGACGGGCCCGCGCCGACGAAGTCCGCAGTCGCGACGCCCTCGAAGGTGGCGGCGAGTTCCGCGGCTCGCGCGCTCACGGCATCCTCGGTCCATCGGAACAGCTCCGGCAGCTTGGACCAGCCGAGATCGATCTCGCCGCCGTCCCAGGCCTCGGCGATCATGCCGAGCGCGGTCACGGTCGCGGTGTAGCCGATGGTCGACGCGTAGCTGTCCGGGATGTTGCCCAGTGAGAGCACGGCATCGGCGAGTTCGGAGACCGGCGACGGGTCGTTGTTCACGACCGCGTAGCGGAGGGACCGGTCGATCGACCCGAGCACGGCGAGGGTCTCGGTGCTCTTGCCGCTCTGGGAGATGCCGATGATCGGGTGGTGCGACTCCGGGAAGGGCAGCGGGTGATCCCCCGCGCCGATCCGCCAGGAGTGGATGCCGCGGCTGCGCAGCTCCCACACCGGAGCGCACGCCGCCGCCAGGCTCGCCCCGATGCCCACGAACACCGGCCCGGGACCGGAGAACCGCCCGCGGGACTGCTGCTCGCGCACCGCCGCCGAGATGCTCGCGATGGCGGTCTCCAGCGCATCGGCCTGGGTGGCTCGTGCACTGGCGAAGGTGATGTAGTCACCCGGCATGTCGTCTCGCTTCTGTTCGGCGTGGTCGTCGATGTGGTACGCCAAAGTCTAGTAGTTCGTATTGAGAGGTATCTAGTGTGTATGTTCGTGGTCCGCGTGGGTATGGCCGGGCGCGCAGTGCTCGCTCGTCGTCTCCGGAATGTCCAGCGCGGGGTTGCGGCCGAAGAACCCGTGCGGCTTGAGCACGAAGCCGCAGGTGTCCACGGGCATGACCGGCCAGTCCTCCACCCGGGGGAAGTGGGTGAGGCCGAAGGTGTGCCAGAGCACGATGTCCGCGTCATCCACGTTCCGGTCCGCCTTGGTCCAGGACGGCAGCCCGGCGCCGCCGGGGTGCATGTTGACGTAGTCGCCTGCCGGGTAGAGCTCGGTCGGTTCGTACTGGGTGACCCAGAGGTGCTTGGTCGAGAACGTGGCGCGCTGGTGGATGTCGGACTCGGCATCCGCGATGAGCGTCGGCAGTCCCTCGGGGTAGAGCACCCACCCGACGTCGCGCCCGAGGCGGTTCTGCACCGACGGATTCGAGATCAGCCAGGTGCGGCCCTTGAGGTTGTCCGCCATGCGCTGGGCATGGGACTCGGTCGTCAGGCGGGTGACGGACTGGGTGAAGCCGGTGCCGGTCGGATTCTGGTCGCCGCGCGGCACGAGCCGGGCCTCGAGCTCGTCGACCGCGTTGCCGAGCCCGTCGACCATCATGTCGAGGCGAGCGCTGAAGAGGTGCTGGTGGTACGGCGCTCCGAGGCCGGGAGCGAGCTCCGACGCGAATGGGTAGCCGTCGCCCGGATACGCGGACGTGAACACGACGCCCGTCGCCTTGACCTCGAACTCGATCTTGCCGTCGAGGGAGAAGTACCAGTAGAAGCCGTAGTCGTAGTTGCCCACCGTGACGAAGAAGCTCACGACGAGGCGGCGGTTGCGGCGCGAGATGCTCGAGCCGTTCCAGTTGTCGAAGTGCTTCCAGGCGATGCCGTCGTCCTCCTCGTGGATGCAGATCGCCTGCGGGATCACGTGCACGTTGCCGTCATTGCCGGCGACCGTCGCATCCAGGTAGGTGATGTCGCCGACGCAGTCGCAGCCGAGCTCGAGCGAGTTGGCGTAGCCGCCGAGCAGGTACTCGCCGCAGTCGAAGAAGTTCTGGAACCACCGCTGCGGGCTCGGATCGCCGTAGGGCACCATCATCTCGGCGATGGAGGCCCGGTAGATCACCGGCCGCGCCACTCCGGCGTCGTCGATCGTGATGTTGTGGAACACGAGGCCCTCGCGCTGGTCGAACCCGACCTGCAGGTTCCAGCCGGCCCAGCTGAGCGTGCCGTCGTCCGCGATCGTGAAGCTCGGTCCCTCGGGCTGCGAGATCTCGATCGGCTTGAGCCCCTGCCGGTCCCCAGCGTCGTTCGCAGTGCGCCACGACTCGAGGTGGAAGTTGCCGCTCTCGAGCGGCACCGGCAGCTCGACGATGTCGAGCACCTCGAGCACCTCCTTCGTCACCATGTCGAGGATGACGGTGACCCCGTCCACCGGGTGCGCCCAGCCCAGATCGTCGGGCGAGTCCATGACGAAGGTGAAGCACCGCTGCAGGCGACGACCGGTCTCGCGGTCGCTCAGCACGCCGGCCGACAGCGGATTGATCAGCAGCTTCGAGAAGTCGGTGAGTCCGCGCTTGACCATGGCGGCCTGCCAGTCCGGGTGCTCCTTGATCACGTCGACGATGTGGAACTCCTCGACCACCACGGGCACCTGGCCGTCCACCGCGTGATCGAGCTGCTTGGTCGACACCACCCGGTCCTCGGCGAGCGAGACGACGACGTCGTGCGACACGTTGGTCGCCATGTCGACGAGCATCGACCGCACCTGGCGCTCCGCGGTGCCGGACTCGAGCAGCGGCCGCTTGTCCGGTTCGACCAGTCCGACGTAGGAGAAGTGCGTGGTGGGTGACACGAGACCAGCGCGCTCGAGGATGCCGCGGCTCGCCGCGATCTCGTCGGCCGTGAGCGTCTTGAGGGCCTGGCTGATGGTCGTCATCGGTGCTCCGTTCGTGGCAGGTGGGGGCTCATGCGGGAGAAGAAGGTGCGCAGTCGGTAGCGGTCGCCCGCGTAGCGGATGACCGACGCGAAGATCGGCCGGTCCGCGCTGTCGACGACGACCTGGCGCATCACGAGCACGGGTTTGCCGGGCTCGATCGAGAGGTTCTGGGCGAGTCCGGCATCCGCCTCGCGCGCCTCGATCGTGGAGTCGGCCCGCAGCAGGTCGAGGCCGGCCATGGCGAGCTGCTCGTACAGGGACGCGTGGCTGAAGTCGACCTCGGCGAAGTCGGGCACGAGCGAGGCGGGCACGCGGGACTGGTCCATCGCGATCGGCACCTGGTTGAGCATCCGCACGCGCTCGAGGTGGAACAGCGGCGTGCCGGGCGCGATCGAGAGCTCCTCGGCCTCGTCGATCGTCGCGGGTGCGATCTCGGAGCGCAGGATGCGGGAGGTGGCGACCAGGCCCATCCGGTCCGCGGTCTCGCTGAACGACTCGAGGCTGTTCGGCCACTCGCGGTGGAGTCCGGCGGCCACGTACCAGCCGCGGCCGTGCGAGGACTTGAGCACACCGTCATCCACGAGCTTGAGCAGCGCCTTGCGCAGGGTGACCCGGCTGATCGAGAGCCGGGTGCAGAGTTCGCGCTCCGGTGGCAGCCGCATGCCGGTGGTGAGCACGCCGTCGGCGATGTCCTTGAGGATGGCGTCGACCGCCTGCACCCACAGTGGTTCGGGATAGTCCGCTCGGACCGCGGGTCCGCTCGGCGTCGTCAGGGTGACCATCACGCGGTGACGACCTTCTCCCACACGCCCGACTTCATCGAGCGGTAGCAGGCGTCGAGGATGCAGTTGACGATGTAGCCGTCCTCGAAGGTCTCCTCGGGCTCCTCGCCGCGCTCGAACGAGTTCACGAAGCTCCGGAACTGCTGCGAGAAGCCGTACGCGCGCGCCTCCTCCGGCACCGGGTAGACCCAGCCGGTCTCCGCATCCGCCTTCTCGACGAGGTATCCGACCGGATTCTGGATGAAGCCCCAGACCGGCGTCGCGGAGCTGTCGGTCACGAGGCGGCCGGCACTGCCCACGAACTCGTGGCGCAGCTGCATCCCGCCCTTCTCGATCCAGGATGACTCGATCGTCGCCATCTGGCCACCGGCGAACTTGAGCATCGCCACCGCGGTGTCCTCGCCGGTGGTCTTGTCGCCGTGCACGAGTGTCGCGCCCCAGGCCCAGACCTCGGTGACCGGGTTGTCCTTGCCGAAGAAGTGCCGCGCGGATTCGACGGTATGGCAGCCCATGTCGAGCAGTGCGCCGCCGCCCGCGGTCTCGGCGTCCCAGAAGTGCGGGGCGTGCGGGCCGGAGTGGCCCTCGCGGGCGCGCATGGTGAGCAGGTCGCCGATGCCGCCGGCCTGCACCATCTCGTATGCCTTGACGATGTTGGGCGAGAAGACCGAGCACTCGGCGTAGGCGGCCCAGATGCCTGCATCCTTCACGATCTCGAGGATCTGCTTCGCCTCGGCGCCCGTGCGCGCGAGCGGCTTGGTGCAGATGACGCCCTTGCCGTGCTTGGCGGCGAGCCGCACCGCCTCGACGTGGATCTCGTTGGGCAGCGCGATGATCACGAGTTCGACCGCCGGATCGGCGCACAGCGCCTCGATGTCGTCGTACTGGTTGGGGATGGGACCCCACGGCTCGGTCCACTTCGCGGCGAACGCCACCGCGCGCTCCATGCTGCGCGAGTAGTTCGCGACGAGCTGGGCGTTGCGCACATCCTGCAGACCGTCCACGTACTGGTCGCTGATGAACCCGGACCCCAGGATGCCGATGCCGACCACGTACGTTCCTCTCGCTGCTGAACCGAGCGCGGCCGCGGACGCGCAAACCACAGAGTATCGGTTGGCATACATTTGGTCTACCAATCGAGAGATATTAGATACCTCTTGCTACCTCTTGTCTAGTTGGATTACGCTGACCCCATCACGCGTGGGTCCGCACCACCGGCGACGTGCGCTTCGACCCGAAGCTCGAGAGCGTTAGAGAGGACAGCAATGCGTTCACGATTTGCTCCGATCGCGGCAGTCGCCGTGACGGCCATGGGCCTTGCCCTCGTCGGTTGTTCGACCGGTGGTGGGGCTTCAGAAGACAGCGTCAAGCTCGTGCTCGGCAGCTGGCGCACCGAGGACATCGCCATGTGGGAGGACGAGATCCTGCCCGCGTTCACCGAATCGCACCCCGGCATCGAGGTCGAGTTCGCTGCGACCGACACCAACGACTACAACGCGGCGATCCAGTCGCAGGTCGAGGGCGGCAACGCACCCGACCTGATCACGTGCCGCCCGTTCGACGTCAACCGCGCGTGGATCGCCGACGGCTACTTCGACGACCTGACCGGTCTCGAGGCGCTCGGCAGCTTCACGCCGACGGCGCTCGCCGCGTGGACCGGTGCGGATGACGCGTCGTACTGCGTGCCCGTCGCATCCGTGCTCGCCGGCTTCTACTACAACAAGGGCATCTTCGACGAGCTCGGCCTCGAGGTCCCGGCCACGCAGGACGAGTTCATCGACGTGCTGCAGGCCGTGAAGGATGACGGCACCTACGCGCCGCTCGCGCTCGGCTCGGCCGACGGCTGGCAGCTCGGCTACAACGTGCTCTCCAACATCGGACCGAACTACTGGAAGGGCGAGGAGGGCCGCCTTGGCCTCATCGACGGAACGAAGAAGCTGACCGACCCCGACTTCGTCGCGGCGTTCGACGCAGCCGACTCGCTCATCCCGTTCCTGCCGAGCGGCTACGAGGCGATCACGTACGACGACATGGGCCAGCTGTTCAACCTGGGCCAGGCCGCGATCATCCCGGATGGCTCGTGGAACATCAACCAGCTCACCTCGACCGGCCTCGACGTCGGCGTGTTCGGTGCACCGGTGGCCGAGGCCGGCGACCAGCGCTACCAGCAGGAGATGCCCGACATGGCGATCGGCCTCAACGCCGCGAGCGAGAACAAGGAGGCGGCCCAGGAGTTCCTGAACTGGCTGACCACCCCCGAGTTCCTCGAGCTCTACGTGAACAAGCTGCCCGGCTTCTTCGCCATGACGACGGAGGCGCCGAGCTACGAGAACGAGCTCGCCCAGGCGTTCTCCGACCTCAAGACCGGTGCTGAGCTCACGCCGCGACTCGCCCTCGACCGCCTGAGCGCCGGCACGCCGCCGCTCGACGACGAGATCTGGGTCGCCATGCAGCAGCTCTACGCGGGCACCGCCACGGTGGCCGACACCACGGCGAGCCTGCAGGCCGGGCTCGAGTCCTGGTACGTACCGCAGTAACCACGAGACTGGTCGTGCCGGGCGGCATGAGCTGCCCGGCACGACCTGTATCCGGACCCATCGACTGAGAGGAGGACACCATGAAGAGCACCGCATCCAAGTACCGCTACCTCGCTCTCTTCGTGGTGCCCGCCCTCGCGATCTACGTCGCGTTCTCGGTGTACCCGCTGATCTCCTCGGTCGTGCTGAGCTTCTTCGACTCGGATGGGCCGACCGGGTCGGCCTTCATCGGCATCGAGAACTACGTGTTCCTGTTCACCAACGAATCCACGAGCGAACGGTTCTGGAACGCGCTCGGCAACAACGTGCAGTTCTTCCTGATCCACCTCGTCGTCGAGCTCCCGGTCGGCCTGCTCATGGCCGCGCTGCTCACCTCAGGGGTGCTGCGTCGCTCGACGGGCGTCTACCGCACGCTGCTCTTCATCCCCGCGACCCTCTCCGTCGTGATCGTCGGCTTCATCTGGCGGCTCATCATCAGCCCGCTGTGGGGTGTGGTCGAATTCCCGCTGCTCGGCAACGAGACCACCGCCCTGCCGACCATCTCGCTCATGTCCGTGTGGCAGTACGTCGGCATCCCGATGATCTTCCTGTACACCGCGCTGCTCGCGATCCCCGGCGACATCATGGAGGCGTCCCGCATCGACGGCGCCGGCGCGTGGACCGCCTTCTGGCGCATCAAGTTCCCGCTCATCGCCCCGCAGTTCGGACTGATCGCGATCCTCACCTACATCTGGACCTTCAACGGGTTCGACATCGTCTACGCGCTCAACGGCTCGGCACCCGGGCCGAACTACTCGACGGACATCCTGGGCACGCTCTTCTACCGCACCTTCTTCGGCTCGAGCGGCCAGGTCGCGAACCTCGACCTCGGGGCGACGGTCGCGACCGTGATCTTCTTCATCATCCTCGTGGTCACCGCGATCTACTTCGTGGTGCTGCAGCGCCGCCTGAAGAGCTATGAGCTATGAGCACCATGGATGCCACGAAGATGCGCCGCACGAAGGCGAAGCTCTCCCCCGCCGACGCGCTGAGCAACACCGTCACGCACGGCCTGCTCATCGTGTTCGTGATCATCGCGATCGGACCGATCCTCGTAGTGATCATGAACTCGTTCAAGACCACCAGGGGCATCTTCGAGGGACCGTTCTCATTCCCGACGCCCGAGACGTTCAACCTCGACGGCTACGAGAACGTGTTCAAGCGCGGCGAGTTCCTGCTGAACTACCAGAACAGCATCATCGTCACGGTCGCGACGACGGCGCTCGTGATCGTGCTTTCCGCGATGGCGGCGTGGGCGATCACCGAGTACCAGGTGCGGATCACGCCGCTGCTCGCCGGCTTCTTCATCCTCGGCATCATGCTGCCGATCCGGCTGGGCACGGTGCCGATCCTCAAGACGATGATCGCCTGGGGCATCGTCGACACCCTGCTCGCGCTCATCCTCGTGTACACGGCGATGACCATGCCGCTCGCGGTCGCGCTCATGATGACGTACTTCCGGTCCGTGCCTACCGAGCTCAAGGAAGCGGCACGCATCGACGGGGCCGGCGAGCTCCGCACGTTGGGGATCGCGCTGCCGATCGTGCGGCCGGGGCTGGCGGCCGTGGCATCCATCACGATGCTGCCGGTGTGGAATGACCTGTGGTTCCCGCTCATCCTCGCGCCGAGCCGAGAGAACCAGACAGTCACGCTCGGCGTGCAGCAGTTCGTCGGACAGTTCCAGAGCGACTACCCGGCGCTGCTCGCGGCCCTGACCCTCGGTGCGGTGCCGCTCATCGTGCTCTTCACGGTGTTCTCGCGGCAGTTCATCCAGGGGCTGAGCGCCGGCTACGGCAAGTAGCGCGCTGGAGCTACGAGCTACCGCCGGTTGAATGCGCCGGAGCGCGCGAAGAAGGTGCGCAGCCGGTACCGCTCTCCCGAGTACTTGATGGTGGAGGCGAACATCGGCTTGTCGGCACGGTCGAACACGAGCTGGTGCATGACGAGCACGGGCTTGCCCTCGACGAGATCCAGTTGCTTCGCGAGCGTCGCATCCGCTTCGCGCGCCTCGATCGTGGAGTCGGCGCGCATGAACTCGAGTCCGACCTCGAGCAGCGCGGCGTACAGCGAGTCCTCGGAGAAGTCCCGATCGGCGAAGCCCGGCACGGACTCGGCCGGCACGGCGGTGCGGTCCACCGCGATCGGTACGCCGTTGAGGAAGCGCACCCGCTCGAGGTGGAACAGGGGGGTGCCGGGCGCGATCGAGAGCTCGTCGGCCTCGTCGAGGTTCGCGGGCATCACCTCGGCGCGCAGCACCTTGGAGGTCGCGGTCAGGCCCATGCGGTTGGCGGTCTCGGTGAACGACTCGAGGCTGTTCGGCCACTCCTTGTTGCTGCCGCTCGCGGCGACGTACCAGCCGCGCCCGTGGGATGCGTTGAGCACGCCGTCCTCGACGAGCCGCGTGAGCGCCTTGCGCAGGGTGACCCGGCTGATGTTGAGCTGGAGGCAGAGCTCGCGCTCCGGGGGCAGTCGCATGCCGGGCTTGAGCACGCCGCTCGCGATCTCGGCGTTGATCAGGTTGACGGCCTGCACCCACAACGGCTCGGGGTAGTCGGGGCGGATCGGCCCCATCGACTCAAGCGCAGTCGACATCGTCTGCCCCCTTTCCGGCGTCATACTTCGGGTGTGTAGACCAATCAGACCATACCCGCTCGGTCTACCCCACGGTGGTGTTCCTCCACACCGTGTCCCGACGTCATCCGAGTGCCGCGAGCCGGTCGAACGCGGCCGAGAGCTCGGCGTCGACCACCTGGCGCGCGGGATCCGCGTCGTACCACGCGAGGCTCTCGCGCGCCCCCTGCGAGAACGGCACGCGCGGCGCGAAGCCCGGCACGAGACGGCGGAGCTTCGTGGTGTCGAACAGCATCGAGTGACGGAAGTCGTCGGCGAGCACGGCATCCCAGTTCGGCCATTCCCGGCCGATCTGCTCGCTCGCCCGGTGCACGAGCAGGGGGTCGCGCACACCGGCGGCGGCCGCGAGCGCGAGATGGATCTGGTCCCAGGTGAGGATGTCGGCGCTCACGACGTTCACGTCCTCGCCGATCGCATGCACGTTGCCGAGCAGCGGCGTGAAGGCCCGCGCGAAGTCGCTCGAGTGGGTCAGGCTCCACAGCGAGGCGCCGTCGCCCTGCACGATGACCGGGGCGCCACGGCGCATCCGCTCGATCGCGGTCCAGCCCGGCAGCACCGGAATGCGCGTCTCGTCGTAGGTGTGGAACGGCCGCACGATCGTCACCGGGAAGTCGCTCACGCGGTACGCCTGCTCCATGCAGCTCCTCGCAGCGGAGCTTGTCGAGCGCGTAGCCGAAGTCGCGGTGCCGCTTGGGGCTCGACTCGGTGATCGGCAGCTGGGGCACCGGCCGTGCGTACACCGAGCAGGTCGAGATGTAGACGTACTGCTGGATGCGACCGCCGAACACCTCGACGTGCCCCGCCAGGTGCTCGGGCGCGAACCCGACCCAGTTCACCACCACGTCGGCGTCGACCGTGCCGACGGTGGAGCGCAGGGAGTCGGCATCCCGCACATCCCCCCGCAGCTGCGTGACGGCCGCTGGCAGGTCGCGCTTCGGCTCACCGCGGGTCACGATCGTGACCTCGTGTCCGGCATCCACCGCCTCGCGCACGCACGCCGAGCCGATCATGCCGGCGCCGCCGAGGAACAGCACCTTGAGCGCGCTCACGCGCGACCCCGGGACAGGCCACGCTCGACCATGAAGTCGTAGCTCTGCTCGAGCGCGTCGAACGCATCGATGTCGAGCCGCTCGAGTTCGACGAGGTGCCACTCGATGTCCTTCGCCGCGGTCAGCGCGGCCGGCATGTCGAGGGCGCCCTGGCCGACGGGCACGAGGATGTCGCTCGGCTGGTCGCTGTCGTAGTTGAGGATGCGCGCCGGGCCGTCCTTCACGTGCATGTACTTGATCCGATCCCCGAGCCGCGCGATGACCTCTGCCGGATCCGCCTTGCCGAGCTGGGCCCAGTAGACGTCGAGCTCGACGACCACCCGCGGGTCCAGCTGCTCGAGCAGCAGGTCGTAGGCCTGCCGTCCGTCGAACACGTTCGTGAACTCGGCGAAGTGGTTGTGGTACGCGATGCGCATGCCGTACTTCGCTGCGTTCTCGGCGCCCTCGTTCACGCGCACGACTCCGGCGGTGATCGCGTCCGGGGTGTCGAATTCCTCGCGCTCGAGGCTCCACACCAGGGTCGTCGCCCCCATGGCGGCGTTCTCATCGAGGATGCGGGTGGCGTCGGGGCCGGCCGGGAATGGGGCATGCGCGCTCGCGAGCTCGAGGCCCGCGGCATCCAGTGCGCTTCGCACCTGCTCAGGGGAGTAGTCGTCCCAGAGCCCGTAGGTCTCGACACCGAGGTAGCCCATCTCGACGATGCGGGCGAGGGTTCCGCTCAGGTCGGCGATCGCGGGCTGGAGCACGGTGTAGAGCTGCACGCCGATCCGCGCGGTCATCAGGACTCCTTCGCGACCCAGCGCAGCGCCTGCTTGACGAGCGTCTGGAAGTTCGGCTCGCCCCACACGCGAAGGTCGTGGCCCATCGCGAGGTACACGACGCGGCCGTCGCCGACCTCGCGCGTGTACAGCACCGGGATCTGCACGCCGTCGAAGCGCTCGCGCTGCGCGAGCACCGTGATGTCGTCGTCGAGCAGCTCGAACTCGTAGTGCTCGTCGTAGACCTCGAAGTCGCTCACGCCTGCGGTGATCGGGTGGTCGGCGATGATCTGGATGGTGTGGCGGCTCTCCTGGGCACCCGGCCCGTGTGAGAGGTAGCGATTGCCGAGCACGCGGTTGTACGCCGCGTAGTCGGGGTGCAGCGAGCCATCCTCGGCGACACCCATCACGTTCGAGACGTGCAGGGCGACGAGACCCTTGCCCGAGCGGACGAGCTTCTCGAACTCCTCCTGCTGGTCGGCGGTGAACTGGCCGCCCGAGACGTAGAACAGGAAGTGGTCGCTGTTCTTCGTCGGATCGAACGGATTGACGAAGCGCTGGAGGCCGGCGGCGCGGCGGGTGAGGAATCCGGCCTCGATCCCGAGGTTCTGGAAGAACGGCGCTGCGCTGATGACGTCGTGGTGCACGTCGTCGCCGGTGACGACGACCATGACCGATTGGGAGGGGCTCACGGGGATCCTGATCTTTCGAAGACTGTGGGGGGTGACAGGGGTGCGGGGTGCCCGGCGAACCGGACACCCCGCGAGGTGCTACTTGTTGGGAACCAGCTCGATCGCGACGACCGGGCTCGGCGAGGCAACCCAGTACGGGTTGTCCTCCGTCGGCCAACCGGTCGCCTTGGCCTCGCTCCACTGGCCGGCCGTCTGGTAGTACGACAGCACGATCCACGGCACGTTGTCGATGAAGTACTGCTGGAGGTCCTTCTCGACCCCGAGCCGCTCCTCGTCGCTCGTGGCGACCAGGTAGTCATCGAACAGCGCTTCCAGGTCCGCACCGGTGGTGCGCTGGATGTTCTGCTTGGTGAGGATCGCCTCGCCGACCGGCAGTGCGTACTTCGGGTTCATCCACGAGTCGTACAGGTTGTACGACAGGATCTGGGACGCGATCGGGTAGCCGATCGTGGCCTGGAACTCGCCCTTGGTCGTGATGCCGTCGATCGCCTCGACCGCGACGCCGTTCACGTCCACCTTGATGCCGAGTTCGGCGAGCTGGGCCTGGATGACCTGAGCCGCCGAGACCTGCTCGGTGAACGCCTGCGGGATCGTGATCGTGAACGCGAGCTGCTCGCCGTTGCGGGCGAGGATGCCGTCGCCACCGGGCTCGAACCCGATGTCAGCGAGCATCTCGAGCGCCAGCTCGGGGTCGTACTGGTACGTCGGGTTCTCGAGGTCGTCCGAGATGGAGTTCTCGAACACCGGCAGCGGGAGACCCGTCGCGCTCGTCGCGCCCTGGCGCTTTGCCACGTCGGCGACCTGCTGGCGGTCGAGCGCGAGGCTCACCGCCTGGCGCACCTCGAGCTCGTTGAACGGGAACACCGCGTTGTTCGTGATGAGTCCGTCCGAGCCCACGACCGGCCAGAAGTAGTCGCACTCCGGGCACTGGGCGATGAGCGTCTGGTCGACGTTCGGGATCGTGCCCGATCCCCAGTCCGCAGAACCCTCGACGAGCGCCGCGGCAGTCGCGGTGTTGTCAGCCACCGTGCGGTACTGCAGGCCATCGATCTGCGGCTTGCCCTCCTGCCAGTAGTCGGCGTTCTTCGAGATGAGGAACGACTCGTTCGAGAACGTGTCGAGCACGAACGGTCCGGTGCCGACGGGCTCCGGGTCGGTGAACGTGGTCACGTCGTCGACCTCGCCGTAGATGTGCACGGGCGTGATCTCGAGCTGCACGAGCTTGTCGAAGCGGTGGATGTAGTTCGACTCGAACGTGAAGTTCACGCCGAGGTCACCATCCGCCTCGACGGTCTCGAACTGGATGCCGCGCAGGTTGAGGGCCGGCACGTCGTGGACGAGCTGGTATGACGCGACGACATCGGCCGAGGTCATCGGCGTGCCGTCGGTGAACGTGACACCCTCGCGGAGGTTGAAGTGCACGGACTTGCCGTCCTCGGCCCACTCCCACTCGGTGGCCAGCCACGGCAGGAACTCGCCCGCGTTGACCGTGCTGACCATGACGAGGGGTTCGTAGATCATCATGCCGGCGGTGCCGGTACCGCCCTGCCCGAACGCATTGACCGGGAGGTAGGGGTTGAAGATCTGCTGGATGGCGGAACCGGTGCGCACGACATTGAGCACGGTCGGTTCGCCGCCCCCGTCGGGCGTCGTCGGTTCTGATGGAGTACACGCTGCGAGTCCGACGGCAAGTGCCGCGGCCGCACCGAGCGCGATCGCGCCGCGCAGTTTCTTCCTGAGTGCCATGAGAGGCATTCCTTTCGTAGGGGTGGTTGGGATGCGTTGCTTAGTGGTGCATCTCTCCTGCCGGCAGGTCACGAGGCGGTGCGTCCTCGTAGAGCCAGCAGCGAGTCCAGTGGCCGTCGCCCAGGTCGAACGACGGTGGTGATTGGGTCGTGCATTTCTCCATCGCGAACGGGCAGCGCGGGTGGAACCGGCATCCGCTCGGAGGGTCGATGAGACTCGGGGTCTGCCCGATGTCCTTGAGGCGTTCCGTGCTCTCGTCGCGATCCGGGTCGGGGGCCGACGAGATGAGGAGTTGCGTGTAGGGGTGCGCGGCGTGCTGCGTGACATCCTCGGCCGAGCCACCCTCGACGGTCTCGCCCGCGTACATGACGGTGACCGTGGTGGCGAAGTAGCGCGCCGAGGCGATGTCGTGCGTGATGTAGAGCAGCGCGAGGTTGCGCTCCTTGGCCAGCTTCTCGAGCAGGTTGAGGATGCCGAGACGGATCGACACATCGAGCATCGACACCGGCTCGTCGGCAAGCAGCACGGTCGGGTTCGCGGCGAGCGCCCGCGCGATCGAGATGCGCTGGCGCTGGCCGCCGGACAGCTCGTGCGGGAACTTCTCGGAGAACTGCGTCGCGGGCACGAGGTTGACCTCGGCGAGTACCTCGGCCATGCGGTCCTCGAGCGCCTTCTTGCCGAGCTTCGGATCGTGGATGCGCAGCACGCGACGCAGGTGGTGGGCGATCGTGTGCACCGGATTGAACGAGCTGAACGGGTCCTGCAGGATCAGCTGCACCTGGCCGACGTACTTGCGGAACGCCCGCCCGCCCTTCGCCTTCGCGGGCACGCCGTTGAGCAGGATCTCGCCCGAGGTCGTCGTGTAGAGCTGCGCGAGCATCCGCGCCACCGTCGACTTGCCCGACCCGGACTCCCCCACGATCGCCGTGACCTCACCGGCGAACAGCCGGAGGTTCACGTGCTCCGCGGCGTGCACGACCCGGCGCGGGCCGCGCTTGAAGAACCCGCCGCGCACCGGGAAGTGCTTCGTGAGTTCGATCGCCTCGAGCACGGGCTGCGGCTGGCCGGGCACGATCGTGCCTGGCGGCATCCCGGCCGTGGACATCGAACCATTCCGGATGTTCGTCATGCCTTCGCCCCCGCTCCGACGAGCGCCTCGTCGTACAGCAGGCACGCCACCCTGGACGGTTCGCGCGGCGGCGCACCCTTGAGCAGGTCGGCCACCTCGAACAGCGGCGGCTCGATCTCGGCGCACGCGTCGAACGCCTTCGGGCAGCGGGTGCGGAACGGGCATCCGGTCGGCAGTGCGCGCAGGTCGGGAGGCGATCCTGGGATGCCGGTGAGCTGCCGCTTCGGCCCGGTGAGATTCGGGAACGAACCGAGCAGTCCCTGGCTGTAGGGGTGCTTCGGCTGGCGGTAGAAGTCCTCGGCCGCGCCCACCTCGACGACCTTGCCCGCGTACATGATCGCGATGTGGTCGGACAGCTCGATGAGCAACGACAGGTCGTGGGTGATGAAGACGACCGCGAATCCGAGTCGGTCCTTGAGCTCCATGATCTGCTCGACGATCTGGCGCTGGATGACGACGTCGAGCGCCGTGGTCGGCTCATCCATCACGATGATCTCCGGGTCGAGCGCGAGCGCGATCGCGATCATCGCGCGCTGCCGCATGCCGCCGGAGAGCTCGTGCGGGTACGCGCCGACGCGGTCCTGCTGGATGCCGACGAGGCCGAGCAGTTCGAGCACGCGAGCGTGCCGCGCTGCCTTGTCCATGTCGGGCCGGTGCGCCTGGATGACGTCCTCGATCTGGGTGCCGACCGTGAGCAGCGGGTTGAGCGCGTTCATCGCGGACTGGAATGCGATGGACAGCTCCTCCCACCGGAAGTCGGTGAGGTCGCGCTCGTTCAGGTCGAGGATGTCGACCTGGGTGCCGTCGCGGCCGGTGTAGAGCAGCGAGCCGCTCGTGATCTCGGCCGGCGGGCGGTGCAGCCGCGTGATCGCGTAGGCGAGCGTCGACTTGCCGGAGCCCGACTCCCCCGCGACGCCCAGCACTTCGCCGCGACGGAGCGTGAGGTTCACGTTGTTCACCGCGTGGATCGGCGACGACCCCGTGACGTAGTCCACTGACAGGTCGCGGATCTCGAGCACGACGTCGCCGCTCGTGAACGCCGCACCGCTCGTCGCGCCCTTGGTACGACGGGGCGCCGTGGTCTTCGGAACGACGCGCTTCGCGACCTTCCTGCGGCGGCGACGGGTCGCGATGCCGGCGGCCCGCAGCCGCGGGTTGATGAACTCGTCGATGCCGAAGTTCACGAGCGAGAGCGCCATGCCCACGAGGGCGATCGCGAGACCGGCGGGCACGAACCACCACCACGCCCCGAACAGCAGCGCTGCCGAGTTCTGCGCCCAGTAGAGGATGCCGCCCCACGAGTACTCCGTGACATCCGAGAGCCCGAGGAACGCGAGGCCGGCCTGCGTGAGGATCGCGCCGATGGTCGTGGACAGGAACAGCGACGCGATCACCGCGACCTGGTTCGGCAGCACCTCGGCGAAGATGATGCGCCACGTGCTCTCGCCGGTGGCACGGGATGCCTCGATGAAGTCCCGCTTGCGCAGGCTCAGGGTCTGGGCGCGCAGCACCCGTGCTCCCCACGCCCAACTGGTGAGCGCGATCACCGCGATGATCCCCGCGGACCCGGCGTCCGGCAGGTACCCCGCGAGCAGGATCACGAGCGGCAGACCCGGGATGACCAGGAAGATGTTCGCGAGCACTGACAGCACGTCATCCCACAGCCCGCCGAGGTAGCCGGCCGAGATGCCGATGATGAGCGAGAGCAGGATCGAGAGGATCGCGGCGCCCAGGCCGACGACCATCGAGGTGCGCGTGCCGTAGACCATCTGCGTGAAGACGTCCTGGCCGGTGTGCGTGGTGCCGAGCCAGTGCTGGGGGCTCGGGGGCTGGATGGTGTCGGAGCTCGTCGACAGCGGGCTGCCCGTGACGATCAACGGACCGAAGATCGCGACCAGCAGGAAGAACGCGAAGATCGACAGGCCGAGCACGATCTTGAACGAGCTGAAGCCGCGGATCCAGGCGAACTTCCCCTCGGTCGGAGCGGTCGACTCCGCGAGCGCCGGATCGGTGACGTCAGCGGTGATGGTGGTCGTTGACACGTCAGGCCTCCTGCCGGGTGCGGGGGTCGAGCAGCACGTACACCGAGTCCGCGATGAGGTTCGCGACGAGCACGGTCACCGTGATGAGCAGGAACACGAGCTGCATCACGGGGTAGTCCTGGTTGCGCACCGCTTCGAAGAGCACGACCCCGAGGCCGGGGTACTGGAACACGACCTCGGTGACGATCGAGCCGCCGACGATGAAGCCGAGGGAGAGCGCGAAGCTCGCGAGCGACGGGAGCATCGCATTGCGACCCGCGTAGGTGAACATGATGCGGCGCTTGGCGAGGCCCTTCGCCTCGGCGACGAGCACGTAGTCCTCGGACAGGGTCGTGACCATCATGTTGCGCATGCTCAACAGCCAGTACCCGAGGGATGACACGACGATCGTGGTCGCAGGCAGGATGCCGTAGAACAGCACGCTCGAGATGAACTCCCAGGTGAATCCGATCGGGATGCCCGGCTTGTAGGCCCCGGAGAGCGGGAACCAGTGCAGGTTGATCGCGAACACGTAGACCGTGATGAGGCCCAGCCAGAAGTACGGGATCGACGAGATGAAGGTCGTCACCGGCACGAGGTTGTCGACCCAGGTGCCGCGCTTCCATCCCGCGTAGATGCCGAGCACCGTGCCGATCGTGAAGCTCAGGATCGTGCACAGGCCGATCAGTCCGAGCGTCCACCACACGCCCTGGCCGACGATCGTGGCGGCCGGCACCGGGTAGTTGCCGATCGAGACGCCGAAGTTGCCCGTGAACAGGTTCTGCCAGTACTGCACGTACTGGTTCCACAGGTTGTCGTCGGTCTGGCCGAACAGCTCGCGCAGCGCGAAGATCGCCTCGGGGTCGAGCGTGCCCTGGAAGCGGTTGAGCATCGCGGCGACCGGGTCGCCGGGCATGAGGCGCGGCAGCAGGAAGTTCAGCGTGAGCGCCGCCCACGCCGTGACGAGGTAGAACGCACCCCGTCGAAGCAGTACCCGCATGCCGTCCTTCCTCAGCTCTCGTCGCGCATGGTCAGAAGGTCGAGACGAGGTCGGTGGTCGGAGTCCAGTAGCCGAGCTCGAGCCCGCGCTCGAGCGCGTTGTCGTCGACATCGAGCGGAAGGGTCACTCGCCCGCGGCGGGCGCTCGACTCGTAGCTCGCGAAGATGACCTCAGCGGCGGCGAGTCCGTGGGTGGCGTCGAGGGTGAGCGTCGCGTCCGGGTCGTCGATCGCGCGGGCGAGTTCCGCGATCGCCCGGCTGGTGCCCTGGATGATGAAGGGGTTCGCGCCGCCGAGGTCGATGCGGTACGCGTCATCCACGCTCGCTTCGATCCGGCGGACGCCTTGCTCGCTGCGGATGGTCGCGACCTCGTCGAAGATCTCGATGCGGCCGGTGCGGCCGGTGATCAGGATGCCGTTGGTGCCGAACGGCGACAACCGCTCGTAGTCGCGCCCGGTGAGCACGATGCCGTTCACACCGTTCGCGTAGCGGATGTGCACCACGCCCGCGGTCTCGGTGAGGGCCCCGTAGACCCGCTTGCGCGCCGCGACGTCGATCTGGGCGAGCACCGCCTCGGCCGGCACGTCGCCCTGGTGGAAGAACAGCAGGTCGACGACGTGCGAGCCCCAGTCGAACAGGTTGCCGCAGTAGCCCTCGACGCCGACGATGTCGCCGATCTCGCCCGCGTCGATCGCGGCCTTCACCGCGACGTGCAGCTCGTCGAAGCGGCGCTGGTGGTTGATCGAGAGGCGCACTCCCGCCTCCGCGGCGAGCTGCACCATCGCGCGGGCGTCGCCGAAGCTCAGGGCCACCGGCTTCTCGCAGTGCACGCCGCGCACGCCGTTCGCGATCGCGAACTCGAGCACCTCGCGGTGCATCGACGGCGGGGTGCAGATGCTGAGCAACTCGGGCCGCTCGGTGAGGATGAGGTCGCGGTAGTCGGTGTAGGTGCGGGCGCCGTAGCGGTCCGCGGTGGCGGCGGCCGTGGCGGCATCCACGTCGGCGACGCCGACCACCTCGACGCCCGGAACGAGCGAGTAGGCGTGGGCGTGCACACGCCCTTGGGAGCCTGCTGCGATGACGGCGGCTGGGATGGTGCGCATCGTGGACTCCTTCCGGGGGCGTCGTTGCCATGGCTTCAGTGGTGTGGCCCGGGATTCGGTCGGATAGACCGAGATGGAATCCACTGTGTACCAATGCTTACCAAGACCGTACACTTTGGATCATTGCGAATACAAGGTCGGATGACTCATCCGGGCTCCGGCGGCCAGAATTTACCGGGAGGAAACATCCGTGAGGACCAGCCAGGTGGTGGGACCGCGGCGATCCGAGGTCGTCGAGATCGCTGACCCGGTGCCCGAGGCGGGCGAGATCCTGGTCGAGGTGATCGCGTGCGGGGTGTGCTCATCGGACCGCGGCCCGTGGCGCGACGGCGGGTCGCCGGACGCGCCGATCCGGCTCGGTCACGAGATGGTCGGACGAGTGGTGCGCGGCGACGACCGGTGGTCCGCGGGCGATGTGGTCACCGGACTCGCCGGACTGGGCTTCTCCACATTGGCTCTGATGCGCTCCGACGAGGCCGTCGCCGTGCCGGCGAGCCTGCCGGTGCACCTCGCACTCGGCGAGCCGCTCGCCGACCTGATCGAGGCGCTCGAGCGCTGCGGGATGCGTGCGGGTGACCGGGTGGCGGTCGTCGGCCTCGGCTTCATGGGCCTCGGCCTCGTGCAGCTCGTCCGCGCGCTGGAGCCCGGGCTGCTGGTCGGTGTCGACGTCGATCCGGCGGCACGGCAGCACGGTCTCGACAACGGCTGCGACGAGGCATTCGACCCACGGGAGCTCCCCGCCGGCTATGCGTCGGAGGTGAAGGAGTTCCTTCCGGACGAGCGCCGATTCGACCTCGTCCTCGAGGTGACCGGGGTGGATGCCGGACTGGAGGTCAGCGGACGCCTCGTGAAGCCCTACGGAACCATGTGCGTCGTCGGCTACCACCACTCCGGCACCGCGATGATGGACATGACGCTCTGGTACAAGGCGGTCACGGTCGTCAACGGCTTCGGCCCCGACCGCGCTCGCAAGGTCCGCGCGATGCAGCGCGGCATCGACCTGGCCGCCTCGGGCGAGTTCGACTATGCGCGGCTCATCACCCACACGTTCACGGGCCTCGAGTCGCTCGACGAGGCCTACGAACTCATGGACTCGCACGGTCCGGACTTCGTGAAGTCAGTCCTGCTGCCGTGACCGGCGGTGCTCCGACACCGTCACCGCGCGCCCTCGTGCTGCTCAACGGAGACGACGTGCACGAGGCGATCCTCCCGGCGGGCGAGGTGCTCCAGCGCCTCGGCATCGAGGCCGGGTTCCTGACCCGGCAGCGGTTCGGGATGGGGTTGCTGCTCGCGGAGCCGGAGGTGGTGGCCGACGCATCCCTGTTCGTGCTCTACACCGCGCGCGGCGAGTTCACGCCCGCACAGCAGCAGGCGCTCTCCGACCTCGTGGCCGAGGGTCGCGGCCTCGTCGCGATCCACGCCTCGGCGGTGTTCGGAAGCGTCGGGCTCGAGCTGGATCCCGCGTTCCGGGTGGCGTTCGAGCTGGTCGGGCAGCGGTACCGGTCGCACGGACCGGAGCCGCGCTGGAGCGACGTGCTGGTCGAGCTCGATCCGGCGCATCCGGTGACCGCGGGCATCGAGCCGTTCGAGCTGCACGCCGAGCACTACGAACTCGAGGCTGCGGATGACGCGGCCGACGTCATCGCCTGGCGCACGACCCCGACCGGCCGCGAGCCGATCGTCACGACCCGCGCGCACGGCAGCGGACGCGTGGTCTACGTGCAGCTCGGGCACGACGTGCGCGCCCTCGGGCATCCGTCGTTCGCCGCGATCGTGCGGCAGGCGATGACCTGGGCCGCCCGCCTGGACTGAGGCCATCGCCGGGGCCGGGCCTGAGGCTGGCGCTGCCATGCGCCGGCATCCGCCGCCAAGGAAAAGCTACGCGTTCTGCGCGCGATGCAGGTCCGCATACCGGCCGTCGCGCGCGACGAGCTCGTCGTGGCTGCCGATCTCGACGATCCGGCCGCGATCGAGCACGACGATGCGGTCGGCCGACCGGATCGTGGACAGCCGGTGCGCGACCACGAGGGTGGTGCGGCCCGCCATGAGCCGCGCGAGCGCCTCCTTCACCTTCACCTCGGACTCGGTGTCGAGGGCCGAGGTCGCCTCGTCGAGCAGCAGCACCCTCGGGTTGCGCACGAGCGCCCGCGCGATCGCGAGCCGTTGCCGCTGGCCGCCCGACAGCCGGGCACCGCGCTCGCCGACCACCGAGAACCAGCCGTCGGGCAGCGACTCGACGATCTCGAGTGCGTTCGCATCGCGCAGGGCGGCGGTCACCCGCTCGTCGCTCACGCCCTCGAGCCCGTAGGTCACGTTCTCCCGGATCGTGCCCTCGAACAGCACGGACTCCTGCGGGACGACCGAGACGGCGGCGCGGAAGGTCCGGAGGTCGAGCAGTTCCATGTCGACGCCGTCGAGCAGGATGCGACCGCTGGTCGGTCGCAGGAACCCGAGCACGAGGTTGAGGAGGGTGGATTTGCCGGAGCCGGACGGTCCGACCAGGGCCACGGTCTCGCCGGGCGAGATCGTGAGCTCGACGGCGTCGAGCGCCGGGCGCGTCGCGGTCGGCGCGGAGCCCGTGGCGGGGTCGGCGACGTCGTAGCGGTAGGTCGCGGCATCCAGCCTCAGCTCGCCGACCACGGTGGTGACCGGGCGCTTGCCCTCGTTGAGCTCGAGGTCGGGCTCCTGCAGCACCTCGGCGATCGAGCGCACCGACTCGATGCCCTTGCTCATCACCGGCATGAGCATGAGCAGGCTCGAGATCCCGCCGGTGAGCAGCGTGAAGTACGAGCCGAGCAGCACCACCTCGCCCGCCGTGATCGGCAGGAAGCCGGTCACGGCGGTGACCGCGGCGAGCACGATCGTGCCGAATCCCATGGTCTGCATCACCACCCAGGTCGCCGAGCCGAACCGCCCGTTCAGCATGTCGAGCGTGAAGCCCGCGCTGCGCACGCTCTCGGCTGCGGAGGCGACCCGGTGCTCTGCGACCTGCTCGAGACCGTGCGCGCGGGTGATCGGCATGAGGGTCGCCATCTCGCCGACGCGCGCGGAGAAGTGCTCGACCTCCTTGCGGAACCGCTCGTTGCGGCGATTGGCACGCGAGCGGACGACGCCGTAGAGCGCGACCGCAATCGGCACGGTCAGCGCGAACACGATGAGGAACTGCGGCACCCGAACGGCCGTGAGCGTGATCGCGCCGATGAGCACGAAGAGCGCCGACAGGGCGGGCTGCGCCGACTGCTGCAGCATGAGCTCGATGTTCTCGACGTCGCGCACGACCTTGGTCTGGATGACGGCGGCACTCGCTCGCGAGTGGAAGCCGATCGACAGATTCTGCAGGCGGGAGGCGAGCTGATTGCGCAGGTCGGCGCCGAGGTGGCGCACCGAACCGTTGTACAGCCGGGTCCACAGCACGTGCGACGGGTAGTTCTGCACGAGGGTCACGAGGGCGATCGCGCCGATCACCCAGATGGTCGAGAGCGGTCCCTTGGCGACGACCACGTCGATGAGCGACGCGGTGAGCACGGGCATGATCCAGAGCGGACTGTCCTTGACCGCGAACACCAGCAGCGCCGGGATGAGCCGACTGCGGTACTGGCCGAGCATGCCGACCAACGAGCGCACCGGGTGCGCGCCATCCACTGGTCTCATGTGAACAGTATGGTGGTGTTAGGTGGTCTGGATGCCTCGGGGTGCCTCGTTCAGCGCCGCCGCAGCGCCCGGCCGGCCAACGCCGTCGTGCGCAGCCCGTACGCGAGCACGACCTCTCCGTTCACGAGCACGTGCGAGATCCCCGTGGACTGCAGGCGCGGTTCGGCGAATGTCGCGCGATCGATCACCGTGCGCGGGTCGAACAGCACGAGGTCCGCGACGTGCCCCTCGCGCACGAGTCCGCGGTCGGTCCAGCCGAGCCGCGTCGCGGGGTTGCCCGCGAGGTGCTGCACGCACTCCTCGAGGGTGAGCACGCCGAGCTTCCCGGGTGAAGTGACCGAGGTAGCGCGGGAAGGTGCCCCACGCTCGCGGGTGCGGCTTCGCGCCGGTGAGCAGCCCGTCGGTCGACCCGGAGTGCCGCGGGTGCTGCATGATCTCGAGCAGGTTCTCCTCGTTGCCCACGTGCATGAGGATGCCCGTGCCGAGCGCATCCGCCACCAGCAGCTCGACGACGGCATCCACGGCGCGACCGCCCGCCCCCGCGCCCTGTCCCGAGCCGAGACCGCCGGCGGCGAGCTCCGCGACGGTGCGCCCGACCGCGCCCTCGACCGTGGAGCCGGAGATCTCGATCGTGGACCAGTCGAGCACCTCGCCGTGCGCACCGTCGGAGCCGGTCTCGTCGAGGGCGACACGGATCGCCTCGACCACGTCGGGGTCGGCGAGCCTGGCGAGGAGCGCGTCCGGTCCGGCCGTCGTGGTCCAGGACGGGAGGAGGGCGGCGAGGGTCGTGGAACCGGGCAGGTACGGGTAGCTGTCGAGCGTGACATCCACGCCGTCGGCGACGGCCCCGTCGACGAGGTCGAGCAGTTCGCGAGCTCGCCCCCGGTTCACCGGGAAGTTCATCGTCGCGTGGGTCAGGTGCACCGGGCAGCCCGTGCGGCGCGCGATGCCGATCACCTCGGCGAAGCCTTCGAGCGCGCCGCCGCCGTAGCCGCGGATGTGCGGCTCGTAGAACCCGCCGCGCGCTGCGACGACCGCGCACAGCGCTTCGAGTTCGGCGGTGTCGGCGAACATGCCGGGCGTGTAGCTCAGCCCGCTGGACATGCCGACCGCACCCGCGTCCAGCCCGTCGGCGAGCAGCCCGCGCTGGACGTCGAGCTCGGCCGCGGTCACCGGTCGGTGCTCGTGGCCGACCGCGAGCATCCGCAGGTTGCCCTGCGGCACGAGGTAGGCGTGATTCACGGCGATGCCACGGCCGCCATGGGCACTGTCCAGCCGATCGAGGTACTCCCCGACCGACCGCCACGTGAAGAGGTCGTCGGGGTGTGCGCCGTGCCAGCCGGCGATCTGGCGCCGGATGACGGCGAGCGCGGCGTCATCCACCGGTGCGAACGCGAGCCCGTCCTGCCCGGTGACCTCGGTCGTGACGCCCTGGCTGACCTTGGCGAGGTGGTCGGGGTCGGCGAGCACGGCGAGGTCGGAGTGCGCGTGCATGTCGACGAACCCGGGGCTGAGCACGAGGCCGTCGGACTCGACGATCTCGTCGTCGGTCGCGAGCGAACGGCTGCGATCGATCGCGGCGATGCGACCGTCGCGCACGAGGACGTCGGCGAGGTAGCGATCGTCGCCGCTGCCGTCGACGACGGTCGCTCCCGTGAAGAGCACTAGAAGTAGGTCCGGATCAGGTCGACGACCAGCGGATCCTCCGCGTCGGCGTCGTCTACGACCGGGATGACGCGCCACTTGTCGAACGCCGTGCACGGGTGCGACAGCCCGAGCCGCACGACATCCCCCACCCAGGCGCCACTCGTGTCGGCCTCGAGGTATGCGTGCTGGTCGTTGAGCTTGAGGATCCGCCCCGTTGCAGATCCGGAGAGCTTCGGCACCGGCAGATCGAGGTCGTACGGGAAGTCCCGTTTGCCGCCGTCGAGGATCGCGAGGTTCGGCTCCGGCGTGGAGATCACGCGCGCCCAGCCGTGCATCGCCGGCCGGAGCCGGTCGCGCAGCGGTGACAGGGCCGCGTAATGGACGTCGTCGTGGATCTGGTACGCACCCGACCGAAGCACGACCGTGGCCCGGTCGGTGAGCGGCTGCAGCGCCTCGGCCACGACGTCGAAGTACGCACTGCCCCCGGCCGTGACGATCGGGCGCTCCGGCCAGGCGATCTGGTCCACGAGGCCGGCCATCGTATCCACCAGGTCCCGCACCCGGTCGAGACCGGCCTGGCCGCGGTCGGCGGCGAGCGCGCCCTCCCAGCCGCCGATGCCCGCGAGCCGGAGCTCATCGCGCGTATCGATCAGATTGGCCACCTCGAGCGCGTCGTCCCGCGCTCCGGTGCGGCCGCCCGCACGCCCGACCTCGACGAGCACGTTGATCGGCCGGGCCGGCGGGTGCTCACGGAGCACGGCCTGCATCGCGACCACGGCATCCACGCTGTCGGCCCAGCAGGTGAACTCGAACCCGGGATCGGCGAGCTCGGTCGCGACCCAGCGCAGCGTCACCGGGTCGATGAGCTCGTTCGCGAGCAGGATGCGCCGAATCCCGAACGATCGCGCGAGCTGCACCTGCCACCCGGTGGCGAGCGTGATGCCCCACGCGCCGGCGTCGAGCACCTGCTTCCAGAGCTGCGGCGCCATCGTCGTCTTGCCGTGCGGGGCGAGCTCGAGGCCGCGCGCGGCGGTCCACTCGGCCATGACGGCGACGTTGTTGGCCATCGCGCCCCGGTCGAGGGTGAGCAGCGGGGTCGCGAAGTCGCTGCGGTGCGGGCGGGTCGCGAGGAACTCCTGCTCCGTCATCCCCCACGAACTCGACGGGAACGACTTGAGCTGCGGCGACAGTTCCATGAGGTCACGCTAGCGTGGCGGCTGAGACGGCAGGGAGCGACGCTAGCGTGGGCCGTATGAGCAAGCAGCGCATCACGACCGACCAAGCTCCCCCGCCCATGCCCGTGTTCTCGCAGGGGGTGCGCAAGGGCAACGTGCTGCAGGTGAGCGGACAGGGCGGCATGGATGTCGCGACCGGCACCTTCAGCGCCGATGTCGCCGAACAGACGCGCCACACCCTCGAGCACGTGCGCGTCATCCTCGAAGCCGGCGGAGCCACGATGGAGGACGTCGTCATGCTGCGGGTCTACCTGACGACGCGGGACCACTTCGCGGCCATGAACGAGGTCTACACGGCGTTCGTCGGCGAGCAGATCCCGAGCGGGGTGCTGCCGGCGCGCACGACGGTGTTCGTCGAGCTGCCGCTGCCGCCGATGCTGGTGGAGATCGACGCCCTGGCGGTGCTCTCGGACTAGGTCAGCGGGCCGCTACGTCAGCAGGCAACTACGTCAAGAGCACGCGCGAGAGATCGTCGAGCGTGCCTGGAACCAGTGCGTAGTACGAGTAGGTCGCGTGCTTCGAGCGGGTGAGGAAGCCCGCGTCCACGAGGATCTTCAGGTGGTGCGAGACCGTGCCCTGGCTCAGCTCGAGCAGGTCGACGAGGTCGCCAACGCAGACGTTCTGGTCGGGCGAGCCGGCGATGTACGAGATGACCCGGAGTCGGGCGGGATCGGCGATCGCCTTGAGCGCGACGGCGAGCTTCTCGGCCCCGGCGGCGTCGATCCGCTCGTCGGCGAGGGGTGCGCACTCGGAGGTGCTGCAGGTGTCCGCGGCGGGAGCGATTGCTTCAAGGGTGGTCACGGAGCCATCGTAGCGCAAACATCGATATGCATCGATCATTGACATCCATCGATGGATGCGCCACACTCGTCCTTGCCCATCCATTGATGGTCATCGATGAAAGGATCCACCCATGCTCGGAGTCACCGTCTTCGGCCTGAACACCTCGGGCTGGCTCAAGGAATCGCAGCGCTCGCAGCGCGAGTACCTCGCGGATCAGGACCGCAGCGTCATCCAGGCCTGCATCGTCGAACTGCGGGATGCCGCCAAGGCGAAGCTCGCGCTCGCCGCCTGCTGAGCGCGAACCTCACGACCAACGAGGAAGGGCCGGCCGCGACATCCGCGGACCGGCCCTTCGTTCGTTCGATTCAGGCGCGCTCCGAGCGGCGGCGCGAGGCGAAGACGAGCAGCGATCCACCGAGGAGCGTGCCGAGCGCGATGCCCGCGGGCACGGTCGCATCGACACCGGTCGCGGCAAGCGCGGCGATGACGGTGATGTCGTACTGCACGCCGAGGTGGAGGAACTGGTAGCCGTAGCTGTTGTCGTCGAAGGTCAGGACGTAGTTGCCCGGCGCGACGTTGGGGATGACGAGGGTGTGGGAGAACGTGCCATCGGGAGCGACGAAGTGAGTGAAGTCGGAGAAGACGTCCTCGCCCTCGGAGTCACGAAGGCGGATGTAGACGGAGTTGCCGGTGAATCCGGGCACTGCGCCGGTCAGCGCGAGGCTGATGCCCTTCGCGGGATCACCCAGGTCACCGGTCGAGATCGTCGTCGGGCCGACCGTCTGGGTGTAGACGGCGGTGAACGAGCTGATCGCTCCATCCCAGTTGATGCCCTGGATGATCGGCTCGTCACCCGGGTTCACGAAGAAGCCGTAGGCGAGCAGGGTCGGAGCGGCGTCTCCGTAGAGCGCGGCAGCCAGGTCGGCGAGCGGGGCGGACGCGCCCGCGACATAGGCCGGCGTCGTGGTCGTCGCCGCAATCGCCTGCGAGGTGATCCATGCCTGCGCGGTGAACGTGGAGCCAGTCGTTCCGGGACGAAGGGTCGTGAAGCCCGAGGCGCCCTCGGCGAAGAACGGGAGCTGGAAGGTCCAGTCATCGCTCGTCGAGGCGAGGTCGATGTCGTCGAGGATGTCGGCGAGCTCCGTGGCGGTCGCCGGAGTCTCGACGTCCTGGTTGAGGATCTGCACCTTGCCGTCGGCGGCACCGTTGAACTCGATGCCGAACGGGGTGAACTCGGCCGAACCCTCGGTGCCGCTCACCTCGCCGAAGAACCAGTCGAACCCGGCCGGGTATCCCGCGGACTCCTGACCGAAGTCCGACGACCCGTAGAACGTGACGTTGTCGATCGTGGTCGCAGCGTTCGCCGGGATGGCGGTCGCGAGCACGGAGACGGAGGCGAGCGCAACAGCCGTGGCTGCTGCAGCGATGGCGCGACGAGTCATCGGGAGATCCTTCGAACGAGAGTATTCGGAGTATATCCACAGGTTGGGACGGGAGTGGAACGCCGCGTCCACTCCCACGGTGCCGTCGCTACTTCCGCGTCGACCGCATCGCCTGGGTCACGGTGAGGGTCGTCCCGTCGGTCGTTCGTCCTCCCGCGAGTTGCTCGTACTCGGGCGAGTCCATCGGCACGAGCGCGACGCGTCCGGCGGCATCGGAGTGGATGCCCCAGCCGTACCGCTTGCCCAGATCGCTCGAGCGCAGGCAGGCCTGGCCCTTCGAGAAGAACTGCTCTCGGGCATCCTCGCGTTCGGACTCAGGGATGTCGCGTCGGTCCGCCCACACCCCGAAGATCACGTCGTCGGAGGTATGGATGTACGGCGCCTCGGAGATCATCCGGAACGTGCGCTCGGCCACACTGGGCTCGTCACGGTGCGGCGGCTCGCTCGACTCGACGGCGGCGCTGTCGGGCGCGACCGTGATGAAGGTGTCGAAGTAGTTCGTGGTGTGCTGGGCCATCAGGCCATCGTGCCGCACACCACCGGCGTCGTCCCTAGCGCTTGCCCTTGGTGACCGCCGCGTCGATCGCGCTCGAGCTGCGATCATTGGCGGCACGCTTGTCGGCCTTCTGGGTGCGCTTCTCCTTGAGGGTCTTGGAGGCTGCGGTCTTGCCGGATTCCTTGCGCGCGGACTTCTCACCCATGGTCGTGCTCCTTCGAGAGCCACGGTGACCCTATGCGGCTGAGGCTACACGCACGCACTGCGGCGAAGACGGGAATTGAAGTACACCCCCTGGGACTTGAACCCAGAACCCACTGATTAAGAGTCAGTTGCTCTGCCAATTGAGCTAGAGGTGCTCGCGACCCGAAGGCCGACGAACAAGATTAGCATGCCTACGTCCCATGAAAACATGGGGCCGGTCGGAGGAGGAATCGTGACGGAGAAGCTCGAACCGGGCCAGCAGGCGCCCGGGTTCACGCTCGTGGATCAGGATGGCAGGACGGTGTCGCTGTCCGACTTCGCGGGCGAGCGCGTCATCCTGTACTTCTATCCCGAGGCCCTGACCGAGGGATGCACGAAGCAGGCGTGCGACTTCCGGGACAACCTCGGCTGGCTCCAGACGGCGGGGTACCAGGTCGTGGGCATCTCGCGGGACGACCCGGCGAAGCTCAAGCAGTTCCAGGAGCGCGACCGCCTGACCTTCCCGCTGCTGAGCGACCCCGACCACTCGGTGCACGAGCAGTACGGAACGTGGGGACCGAAGAAGCTGTACGGCAAGGACGTCATCGGCGTGCTGCGCTCGACGTTCGTGCTCGACCGCCACGGCGTCATCGAGCAGACCTTCTACTCGACGAAGGCCACCGGCCACGTGTCGATGCTGCGCAAGAAGCTCGGGCTCGACGCCGCCTAGGTCCGGCGGGTCGCTTCGACCACGGGAGGGGTGAACAGCAGCACGAGGCAGACGATCGCGGGCACGAGCAGGAACCAGCCGATCGACGGCTCGGCGAGCAGTCCCTGGAAGCATCCGATCGCCAGTGCGATCTGCAGCACCTGCCAGACGATCGCGGCGCCGCGGATCCACGGGCGGCGTCGGATCGTGCCAAGGACGATGGCGGCGAGCCATCCGGCAGCGACCGCAGTGAGCACCGTGAGGGCGATCGCGCTCGCGTACGACTCGGGTCTTGCGGTCACCAACTCGACCACGAGGAAGATCGTCGCACCGACCAACATGACGCATTCCGCTGTGAGCATGAGTGCGAGAAGGCCGACCAGCGGGTGCGATCGGGGTCGCCCGGACTCGTCACCGCTGGGGGCGTCGGCGGCTTCATCCCCGGTCAGACCATTGATTTGCATGATTCAGTATGAGATTCTAGTTGAGGTCGATTTCAGCTCCCAGTGTTGCGAGCGGGTCAGAAACACCAGAAACACGAACGTTTCCAGTACTCGATTCTCAGGTCATTCGACTTTCTCGCGGCGCTCAGGCCGCATTGCACTGAAGGAGCAACACCATGGATTGGCGTGACAAGGCCGCCTGTCTGACCGCAGACCCCGAGCTCTTCTTCCCGGTCGGCAACACCGGACCGGCCGTCGACCAGATCGACAAGGCGAAGGCCGTGTGCGCACGGTGCTCCGTCACGGAGATGTGCCTGCAGTACGCACTCGACACCAACCAGGACTCCGGTGTCTGGGGTGGACTGAGCGAAGACGAGCGTCGCGCACTGAAGCGCCGCGCCGCCAGGGCTCGTCGCGCGAGTTAGCTAGACCCGTTCGGGCGTCGCGCCCTTCAAGTACGTCAGCGGCATCTCGATCGTCACCTCGGTGCCGCTGCCCATCAGGGTGTGCCAGTCGATGGTGCCCCCGAGCTCGCCCTGGATGAGCGTGCGCACGATCTGGGTGCCGAGGCCCGATCCGACCTTGCCCTCGTCGAGTCCCGCGCCATTGTCGCGCACCCGAACGCTGAGTTTCGTGTCGGTGCGCTTCGCGGAGATCTCGACCTCGCCATCCGCGCGGCCGGCGAGGCCGTGCTCGACCGCGTTGGTCACGAGCTCGGTGAGCGCGAGGGCGAGCGGCGTCGCGTACTCGGAGGGCAGGATGCCGAAGCTGCCCGTCGACTTCGGGTGCACGGTCGTGTTGTGGCCGGCCGACACCTCCGCGATGAGCATGAGCACGCGGTCGAAGACCACGTCGAAGTCCACGTTCTGATTGAGGCCCTCCGAGAGGGTGTCGTGCACGACCGCGATCGCGGCGACGCGGCGCATGGCCTGGCCGAGGGCATCCCGGGCGCCGTCGCTGTGCGTCCGCCGCGCCTGGATGCGCAGCAGGGACGCCACGGTCTGGAGGTTGTTCTTCACCCGGTGGTGGATCTCGCGGATCGTCGCATCCTTGGTGATCAGCTCGCGCTCCTGGTGGCGCACCTCGGTGACGTCGCGGCAGAGCACGATCGCGCCGACGCGCTCGCCCCGGTTGCGGATCGGGATGGTGCGCAGCGAGACCGTGACGCCGCGCGCCTCGATGTCGGTGCGCCACGGCGCGCGTCCGGTGACCACGAGCGGCAGCGATTCATCCACGACGAGCTTGCCCGCGAGCAGCGCCGTGGTGACCTCGGCGAGCGACTCGCCCTCGAGCTCGCCGGCGAAGCCCATGCGGTTGAACGCGGAGAGCGCGTTCGGGCTCGCGAAGGTGACCACGCCATCCACGTCGAGGCGGATGAGACCGTCCGACGCACGCGGTGCGCCGCGCCGCGGTCCGCTCGGAGCGCCCAGATCGGGGAAGTCGCCCGACGCGATCATCGCGAACAGGTCGTTCGCGCACTCGTTGAAGGTCAGCTCCTGGCGGCTCGGCGTGCGCGCCTCGCTCAGGTTGGTGTGGCGCGTGATGACGGCGACGGGATGCTCCGTGGTGGCCTTGCCGCTCGGCGCCAGCCGGCGCAGCACCGGCACGGCGCGCACGCGGGTCGGGGTCTCCTCGTACCAGTCGGGCGCCGCGGTATCCACGATCTTCACCGACTCGAACGCCTCGGTGACCTGCGCGCGCCACTCGGGCTTGATCGGCTGGCCGACGAAGTCACGGTAGAACAGCGTCGCCGAGCTGGATGGGCGGGCGTGCGCGACCGCGACGAACCCTCCGTCGAGGCTCGGCACCCAGAGCACGATGTCCGCGAACGCGAGGTCGGCGAGCAACTGCCAGTCGCCGACCAGCAGGTGCAGCCACTCGATGTCCGCCTCGCTCGAGCGCCCCTGTGCCTGGACGAGATCGCTGAGGGTGGACACGTTCCAAGATTAGCCGCTGGGCGCTGTCGATCCCGGGCGGCGGCTGCGTCATCCCAGTGACGGACCCCGCCGGGGTGCGCATTCGAAGGGAACCATCGTGACCAACTCCACCTTCCCGGCCGATGCCGGAACCAACCTGTTCCTCCTCTCCGTGCTCGGCACGCCGACCACCGGGTCGGGCGCGAGCGCGCGCGACCTGCACAACGCCACTGCGGGCGACCCCGGCGGCGTCGCCGGTGCGAAGGCGCTCGGCGATCTCAGCCACAACGTCTTCCTGCCAGCGGGCGAGGATGCCACGCAGCTGCTGTTCCTCGACACCTGGAACAGCCCCACCGGCGCCGGCCAGTTCTTCTCCGACGAGCAGGTGATCGAGGGAGGCAAGGCGCTGTTCGCGGACCGCGAGGCCGTGATGTGGATGCCGGCCGCAGGCTTCGGCAACTACCGCCTGCCGGTCGCGTCCGGTCGCACGGTGACGGCCATGGGTCTCATGCGCGCGCCGGTGAGCGACTACGACGCGGCCGCGGCGGCGTTCCTCGCCGATGCCGACTCGAAGATCAACGCCGCACGGGCCGCAGGCATCGTGTCGCACGAGATCTGGGTGCCGATCCCGATGCCCGGCGTCACGCCCGCGGTCGAGGTGCTCGGCGTCGACCTCTGGGTGGATGCCGCAGCGATGGACGCGTACTACGCCGCCGCCGACTACTCGGCACTCGGTGCCGTCTTCACCGGCGCTCCCGTGACGAGCACCTGGACCCCGGCCGGCAGCGACTGGGTGGAGTGGTAGCCGAGCCGACCAATCAGCCTGCCTGAGCAGTCAGGCTGCCCCGCTCGCGACGGCCCGACCGGATGCCCGCACCCCGTCGGCCACCGTCGCGTAGCGGGGCGCCCAGCCGAGGTCGCTCTTCGCGAGCGCATTCGACACGTGCAGGTTCAGCCGGGTCATCATCACGCCCGCGTAGGGCGCGATCGATGCGGATGAGGCCGTCGGGCAGGGCGAGCGGCTTGCGCGCTCCCGTGGTGGCGGCGACGAGTTCGACGAACTCGCGCCACGAGGTGTCCCCGTCGTCGGCGACCGTGTAGGCGCGGCCCGGCACGCCGTGCTCGAGGGCGGCGACGGTGGCGGCCGCGGCATCCTCGTGATGGATGAACGGGATGCTGCCCCGCCACGAGCGCGGCACCGGCAGCGAGAACGCATCGAGCATCTTGCGCATCACCGGGATGTCGAGGCCGTAGAACAGGCCGTAGCGCAGCGCGATGCCGCCGCCGGTCGCGAACGCCTGCTGCTCGGTCGAGACGAGCGCGTCGAGGACCGGGCGAGTGCGCTGGTCGTCGTTCGGACCGACGACCCCGAACGCCGCCTGCTCGGTGAGGGGCGTCGGGCCATGGTCGCCGAATCCGTAGCCGAACACGATCGACTGGGTGAGGAATCGGGTCGCCCCGACGGATGCCGCGGCCTCCACCAGGTGCGCCGTGCCGTCCACCCGCAGCCGGTTCGTCTCGCGCATGCCCGAGAACGCGGCCGGAGCCTTCTTGAGCGCGGTCAGCTCGTGGATCACGGCGTCTGCCTCGATCCCGTCGACCGCCCGCAGTAGCGCGTCGCGGTCCATGACGTCCGCGACGACTGAGGACGCGCCGCGCTCGGTCAGGGTCGTGACCCCGGCCGGCGTGCGGGTGATGCCGATCACCTCGTGCCCGCCCGCGAGAAGGCCGGCGATGAGCGGCTTGCCGAGGGTGCCGGTCGCGCCGGCGAGGAGGACTCTCATGGTGTTCCTTCGTTCTGGGTGGATCGGTCCGCATTCGCGGCGAGGTTCGCGAGGGCGGCGAGGTACCGCTCCTGCGGGACGCCGCTCGGGTGCTCCCCGCCGTAGATGTCGGCCATGAGCCAGTAGTGGCTCACGGCGTCGATCAGGATCGCGGCGAGGGCGGGCGGATCGTCGCATCCGGGCAGCAGGCGCTCGAGCACGCTCGTGAGCGCGGTGTGGTTCGTGCGCAACTCCTCGTCCCGGAAGAATGCGAGCAGCTCGGGCTTCGAGGCCAGGTCGCGCACGAGGATGCGACTGAGATCGCGCTCATCGTCGAGCCGCTGCATCCCGGCCGCGGCGATGCCGTGCAGCAGCCGTTCGACTGGCACGCCCGCGGGCGGCGACTGCATGGACTCGAGCAGTCCGCCGCGATCCTCGATGCGCTCGCGCACACCCGCGGCGAGCAGCGCGTCCTTCGACGGGAAGTGGCGGTACAGGGCGCCCGAGCCGGCGGACAGCCCCGCGGCATCCTCGATCTGGGCGATGGAGGTCGCGGCGAACCCCTGCTCGCCGAACAGCCGCATCGCGGCGGAGAGGATCCGTGCTCGGGTGTCGACTGCCATACCGACAGTCTGCAAGTAAGTGCTTACTTATGCAAGTTCGCGACGAAAGAACGGTATGCGACGCCGTCGCCGTGTCGCTGACTCCTCCTCCGCGATCGGAACCCACCGGCTCGCGAGATCGCGGATCGCGATGCGCGCGTGCGATCGCGGCGACACGTCGCCCACGGCACGCCCCGCCAGCAGCGAGGCGTCGAATGCGGCGCGGTCGTAGGGCACCATGACCGCGTGCTCGATCCCGCCGAAGCGGGCGAGGGTCTGCGAGACCTGGGTCGCCGGGGCGAGGCCGATCGCGGAGGCACGCAGCCGGTTCATCACGACCGTGACCGAGTGGGTCGACACGGTCTCGACGAGCTCCGCGTACGAACGCAGGAACCGGGACATCCCGACCGGGTCGGCCGAGCCGACGGCGATCACGTGGTCGGCCTCGCGGAGTGCGGCGATCGTCGCGGCGTTGCGCCGCGGGGCGAACACGTCGCTCGAGATCTCCTCGTCGACCTCGAGACTCGATCCGACATCCAGCACGGTCACGTCGACCCAGTCGCGGCACTCGCGGATGACTCCCGCGACCTTCTCCGCCGAGAGCTCCGGCCATCGACTGGGCCGCCCGATGCCGGTGAGCACCCAGAACGATCCGGCCGGCGAGCTGTACCGCTCGCCGATGCGCTCGAGCTCGACGCGGTCGAGGCTTCCCGATCCGGCGAGGCGGCACGCGGCCGCGAAGCCCGGCGCCTCATCCAGCAGCCCGAGCGTCGGGGCGATCGCGGCGCCGTGCGTGTCGACGTCGCCGAGCGCGACCGTGCGACCGGCGGCGGCGAGCTCGGAGGCGATGGTCACCGCGAGCGTCGTGCGTCCCGGCGCCCCGGCCGGACCCCAGACCGCGATCGTGATGCCGCGCTCGCGCGGCGCCTCGGCGGCCGAGGGCAGCCCGATGCCGAGGATGCGCGGCTCGAGCTCCTCCCAGCTCGCCGACACCTCGGCCGTCTCGAGCAGTCCGATCGCCGCCGCGCGCCGCCGCTCGGACTCCCCGTCCGCGAGCACCACGAGCCGCACGCCGTGCTCGTCGCACGCCGCGAGCAGCTCGGCGCTCAGCGTCGTCGGTCCGGCACCGACGATGGCCGCCTCCGGCCGCAGCGCGGGAATGGCCCGCTCGAGTTCCCATGCGCTCGTGGCACGGCCGACCACCTCGTGGCCGTGCCGCACCGCCTCGTCGGCGAGCGTCGCCTCGAGGTCCGGCTCGACGGCGAGCGCGATCCGCGCCACGTCAGCGCCTCGCCGGGAGATCGGCCGGGACGATCGAGACGGTCGCCTCACCGGCGAGCGCCTCGAGCACCCGCGCGATCCGGTCCCGCGGCACCAGGAGTTCGACCGCGGTGGTCTGGCGGCCGGCGACGATGGTCTCCGACTCGACGAGCCGCACGACGGTCGCACCGGAGACGATGACCTCGGGAGCGCCGATCACACCCTCGTCGTCCTCGCTGGCGACCCAGACATCCACCACCGAACCCGCGAGCACCGTGGCGGGCAGCTGTCCGTCGACCGAGAGCACGATCGACGTGAGCCGCACGCCCGCTGAACTGCCGAGCGCACTCATCGGCACGAGTTCGCCCTCGCCGATCGTGCGCGTGACGACGAGGCCGTCGGCCGGGATGTCGCCGGGCGCGAGGTACAGCCCGCCGCCCGCGCCATCGCGCACGCTCGTCGCGAGCAGGTCCTCCTCGTCGATGCGGTCGCCCGCCGTGAGCGTGACGCGGGCGGAGTACAGCGTCTCCGACGCATCCGCAGCCGACACGAGGGCGAACACCCCGACCGCGGATGCGGCGACCAGCAGCAGGCCGATCACGAGCCGCGGGTCGATGTTCAGCCGTGGTCTCGCCGTGCGATTGCGCTCCATGCCCACCCTCCATCCGTGCGATTCGGTCCATGGTCAGGGTCGGCGAACGGTCGCGGCGGAAGTTATCCACACGCCGGTCGCGGCCGAGTGCGCGCGGTCATAATCGATGGCATGACGCAGACCGGTGACCACCTGGGCAGGTTCCTGACGCTCGCGGACACCGCGGAGATCCTCAACATCTCGGCGAACCAGGCGTACGCCCTCGTGCGCTCGAACGAGCTGCCGGCGATCAAGGTCGGCGCCCACGGGCAGTGGCGGGTCGAGCGATCGGTGCTCGAGTCGTACATCGCCGCGAAGTACGAGGAGGCTCGCCGGATGGGGCTGTGGAACCAGTCCGACCTCGCGAGCGTCGTCGAAGTGCCGTTCGGCATCGACCAGGACTCGCAGCGGCGCTAGGCCCGCACGACCACGAGCCGGTCGATCGGCACCATGAGCACCTCGCGCACCGCGGACTCGCGTCGCGCGCTCCCGGCCTCGTGCAACGCGAGGTCGAAGTGATCGCGGCCGACCCGGTCGATCGTGCCGACCAGCACGCCGTCGCGCGTCGTCACCTCCACCTGCCGCCGCCGACGGCACAGGTCGCGCAGCACGAACGGCAGCCCGAGTCGCCCAGAGACCGTGTCGTTCGCGGCGCCGACCGTCGCGGCCAGGCTCGCCGTGACCTCGGCCTGCGACAGCGACACCGACGCGATGGCGCCGAGGGGCACGATGCACTGCCGGCCATCGGGCAACGCCGCCGACAGCCAGTCCCGCCCGATCGAGTGCGGGTGGATGACGAGGCGCACGCCCCCGGAGAGCACGAGCCGCACCGGCCGCTCCCCCGGAGCCCGGCCCAGCGCGAGCAGCCGATCCCGCACGGCGAGCCTGCCGAGGCGGAGCCGTTCCTCCTCCGCCTCGAGGTCCAGCTCCTCGGCGGTGCGCTCGCGCTCGAGCTGGCTCTCGAGGTCGTCGAAGAGGCTGTCCCACCGCATCCGGCTCACGATAACCGCGGATTCGCCGCGCTCGATCGGGTTATCCACAGCCTGAAACTTCATCATGGACACGGATCGATGGAGATGGTTCACTAACGAATATCGACCCCCGAACGGGGGGCGAACGTTTCGAGCCGAAGGTGAGCGCCTTGACCACTGCACTCCCGATCGCGACCAGCGCACCGAGTCCCGACCCCACGGCGAACGCGAATCGACACCAGCGACCCGCCCGACTGCGCATCACGACGGACGAGTACTTCGGCCAGCAACCGACGTCGACCTCCGCGCTCCCGACCCCGGAGCCGCTCATCGAGAACCTCACGCGCTGCGTGATCGAGATCCTCGCCGGCGCCCGCGACCTCGAGCAGATCTCCCGCTGGGTCACCGACGACGTCTACCGGCACCTGCTCAAGCGCGTCGTGCTCAGCACCCGCGCCCGGCAGGCCAAGGGGCAGGTCGCGTCTCGGCCGACCTTCTCGCTGGGCTCGCTCATGACCTGCGAACCGCGGGATGGCGTGGTCGAGTCGGTGGTCATCGTGCGCGGGCGTGCGCGCAGCCGCGCGGTCGCGATCCGGCTCGAGGGCCTGGACCGGCGCTGGCGCGCGACCGCAATCCACGTGTTGTGACCCGGCGTGCCACCTGCGGCATACTGACCGCATGACTCCCGCCGTCGTCGCCGCCTTCGCGCTCGTCGCCGTGGTCGCGATCGCGATCCCCGGGCCGACCGTGCTGCTGGCCCTTGCCAACGGGTCGCGGTTCGGGGTGCGGCGGGCGACGTACGGGATGCTCGGGGCGGTCGCATCCGACATCGTGCTGGTCACCGCGGTCGCCGTCGGACTCGGCGCGGTGCTGCTCGCGAGCGAGTTCTGGTTCTCGGTGCTCAAGTGGGTCGGCGTCGCGTACCTGGTCTACCTCGGCATCCGGCTGCTGCTCTCGAAGGGTCATCTCGCCGCGCTGCCGGCCGACGACCCGCGCGGGACTCGGCGCGCGGTCTTCATGAAGTGCTTCCTGGTCGCGGTGACCAACCCGAAGGGCTACCTGTTCGTCGGCGCGCTCCTGCCCCAGTTCATCAGCGCGAGCGAACCGCAGCTGCCGCAGTACCTGATCATCGGCGCGGTGTTCTGCGCGATCGACTTCACGATCCAGTTCGCCTACGCGGCGGCCGGCTCCCAGGTCATGCGGTTGCTCACCGCGCGCGGTGCGCTCTGGCTCGACCGGATCTGCGGCGCGGTACTCCTCGTGCTCGCCGGTGCCCTGGCGATCACCCGCCGCGCAAATGCCTGAGTGGATGCTGCGTCCCGCCTGAACGCGCCGCTAGGCTGCTCGCCATGACCACCCCATCCCCCAGCCCCACCGTCGGGCAGTTCGTCACCGTCAAGCGCAGCGCCATCATCTTCGTCGCGGTCGCCGCGATCGTGATCGGCATCATCGCCCTGATCTGGCCGGGCTCCGTGCTCGGCATCGTCGGCTTCCTGTTCGGCATCTTCCTGATCATCTCCGGCGTGCAGCGGATCGCCGCCGCGGTGACCGATCGGGCCGCGCTCGGCTCGTGGTTCGCCCTCAACCTCATCGCCGGCATCGTGGTGCTCATCGCCGGCATCCTGTGCTTCTTCAACCCGACCAACTCGATCGTGTTCCTCGGCGTCGTCGTCGGCGTCGGCTGGGTCATCGCGGGCGTCGTCGACCTCGCGCTCGCGTCGCGAGCGCCGAGCGGTTCACGCACGCTGCTCGTGGTCTCCGGCATCCTGTCGCTGCTCGCGGGCATCGCCGTGATCCTCGCGCCCATCTTCGCCGCGGGCGTGTTCCTCACCATCGCCGCGATCCTGCTCATCGTGATCGGCATCTCGGTGCTGATCACCTACCCACGGGCTGCCGCGAAGTAGGTCAAACGACGAGAAGGGCGCCGCTTCCGCGGCGCCCTTCTTCATGTCACTCGCTGGTCAGCGGCGCTTCTCCTGCGCACGGCGCTGCGCACGGTTCTGCGGCGCGGGCTGGTTGCCGGTGCGCTGGCCGAAGGCTCCGCGATCACTGCCACCCTGCTGCTGGCCGCCGCCCTGCTGGCCCTGCGGACGCTGTCCGCCGCCCTGCGCGGGAGCGGGCTGCTGCGGCTGCGGACGTCCGAACGCGGGATTGACCTGCGCCTGCTCCGCCTCGGCCTGGGCCTGCTGCGCCTTCGCGGTCGCGGCCTGCTCGATCTGGCCGCGCTGGTTGCGCACCTCGACATCCCCGTCCACACCGGGAGCCGAATAGCTCAGC
>CAVUFG010000017.1:0-113491 GCA_963740815.1 uncultured Actinomycetota bacterium | reverse complement strand
GGATCGAACACCCACAGGCTCTGCGTGGTCTCGAAGTCCCACTCACCGCTCTCGGTGAAGCCGGGCACGATCGGGACGTACGCCTGCGCCGGCTGGGCAGGAGCGACGGCGAGACCGATCAGGGCGAGCGGGATGAGGGCGAGCGCGACCCGACCGCGAGCGGTGCGCAGCGCGATGACGCCGGCGACCACGAGGGCTACGGCGAGGACCGCCATGATCGCGAAGGGCCACTGCTCCTGGCCGGTGGCGGCGAGACAGGTGTGGAGCATGGTGGCCCTCCCAGCGGGCGTCGTGGTGTGGCCAGACTAGCGGCCCGGGCGATCGCCGCAGACACGAGGAAGGCGGCCCCCTCGGGAGCCGCCTTCTCGTTGGATCGAACCGCTGTCGTTACGGCACCGGCTGCGGCGCGGTCACCGACCGCTGTAGGTCACGACGGTCTGCAGCGGACGGTTGCACGAGTCCTTGTAGTCGTAGGTGAAGGTCAGGATCGTCGTGAGGTTGGTGCTGTCATTGTCCAGCAGGGCGATCGCCGTGCTGAGGCTGTTCGGGCCGGTCCCGGGGATCTCGTACGAGAAGTCGAAGTCGTCGAAGAAGCCGGGAACGATCTGGAAGGTGTACAGGTCACCCGGGTCGGGCGACGACGCGACCGTGAGTGACGTGGTCTTCGTCGCGGTGCCTTCGACGACCATGTCCTCGAGCGTCTGCATGTCGACGAGCGCCGGGCCCGTGGCATCCTCGGACGTCACGTCCCAGTCGACGATGGTGCCCTCGGTGGTCCAGGTGTCGCTGAAGCTGAAGGCGGGGATGGCGGTCTCGAGCGCGACGGCCTGCTTCGCGGGGGCGGCGCCGAGCACGAGCGCCAGCGCGGCGACCGGGAGCAGCAGGGCCATGCGGCCCCGGCTCTTCTTGACGGCGATCACGCCGGCGGCGAGCAGGATGGCGGCGAGGCTGACGAGCACGATGATGAGCATCATGTTGTCGGACCCGGTGGCGGGCAGGCAGGCCTGGGGCAGCATGCTGGACTCCTTCGAGGTACGTAGGGGATTCACATTCGTGAAGCTGTGAATGACCCTAGCATCCTGCCCCCGTTCGGGGGTAACGCAGGCAGCGCACTCCGGCGGGGTCGCGGGCGGCGGAGTGGCCCACGCCTCCGATTCGTCCTAGGGTGCTCGTCGTGCCGTTCGCAGACTGGAACCAGCTCTCGCCCGAGGAGCGCGCGCGGCGATGCGCCCGCGTCATCCTCGTCGGCTCGGAGTCCACGGGCAAGACCACGCTCGCCCAGGAGCTCGTCGAGCACTACCGCGGGCTGGGCGGCGTGTGGGAGCAGACCCAGTGGGTGCCCGAGTACGGGCGCGAGTACACCGAGCTGCTCATCGCGCGGCAGGGCGTCGCGGAGGCCGATCCCGACGCCGAGGTGCACAGCGCGGAGTGGACGGCCGAGGACTTCGCGATCATCGCCGTCGAGCAGCAGAAGCTCGAGGATGCCGCGGCCGCCGCATCATCCCCCGTGCTGTTCTGCGACACCGATGCCTTCGCCACCCAGCTCTGGGAGCGGCGCTACCTCGGCGCGGAGTCGACCGCGGCGTACGACGCACTCCCGGTGCTGCCGCCGCGCGCGCTCTACCTGCTCGCCGACCTGCACGGGGTTCCATTCGAGCAGGACGGCATCCGCGACGGCGAGGACTTCCGCGAGGCGATGCAGGGCTGGTTCGTGGAGGAGTTGGATGCGCGCGGCGAGCACTGGGCGCTCATCTCGGGCACGCGGGCGGAGCGGCTCGAGCGCAGCATCCGCATCGTGGATGGACTGCTCGGGCTGTAGGCACCGCGGTCGGCGGGCCCTAGCCTGAGCACATGAGCCGACTCGTGCGTCCCGTCATCCTGTTCGCTGCCCTGTTCGCGCTGGCCGGCTGCACCGCCGGACCCACGCCCGGCAGCGACCCGAGTTCGGGCAGCGAGGGCTCGAACCCGAGCGCCTCTGCGTCCGCACCCTCGGAGGAGGACTTCTCCGACCTGAGCCCGTACTACCCGATCGCCGTCGGCAACACCTGGATCTACACGATCACCTATTCCGACGGCTCGACCGTCGTCGACACCGAGGTGATGACCAAGGTCGTCGCCGAGGGCGACGGCGCCCGCGTCACGTTCGAGCGGTCCTTCGACTGGAACGATGAGTCGAAGCCCGACTTCAGCGATTCGGTCGACTACGTCTTCCACGCCGACGGTTCGCTCTCGGTGCCATTCCAGTCGGTGCCGATCGGGGATGGGGGAAGCACGTTGGTGGTGAAGAGCGGCGCGCTCGAGTGGCCGACGACCGCGGAGTTCGAGGCCGGCACTCCGAAGACGGGGACCATCGAGACGACTTCGACCAGTGCGGATGGAACGGTCATCGACCAATCCATCGCCTTCACGATCACCGGCGAGGGCGTCGAGGCGGTCACGGTGCCCTTCGACACCTTCCAGGACGCCCGCAAGCTGCACCAGGCGCTGCTCGTGAGCGTTCCCTCGCTCGGCGTCACCGATCTCCCGATCGACTCGACGACGTGGCTCGTCGAGGGCGTCGGTCCCGTTCGCACGGAGATCCCGGACCTGTTCGGTCAGCAGCCGACCATCCAGGAGCTCGTGGACTTCACCCTCAACTAGTCGCAGCGTCGCGCTTGCGCACCGCCCACGCGGCGAGCGCCTCCCAGATGAGACCGTGCGCGTTGTTGACCGTGATGTCGGCGTGGTCGTAGACCGGCGCGACCTCCATGACATCCATGGCGACGACATCGAGTTCGAGCACGAGCGCCCGCACCACCCGCAGCAGGTCGATCGGCGCGAATCCCCCTGGGGCAGGAGTGCCGGTCGCGGGCGCGAAGCCCGGGTCGAGCACGTCGATGTCGATCGAGAGGTAGACCTTCGGAGCCTTCGCCCGCGCGGTCGCGATCAGCTCGGGGATGATCGCTTGGATGCCGCGCTCCCAGACCTCCTGCATCATCACGTGGGTCAGCCCGTGCTCGCGCATCCAGCGCTGGTCCTCCTCGCCGGGCCAGTAGCCGCGCAGTCCGACCTGGATGAAGTTCTCGCCGGGGATCGCGCCCGACTCGATGAGGCGCCGCATCGGGGTGCCGTGACTGGCGAGGTTGCCGTGCAGGATGTCCGCGGTGTCGGCGTGCGCGTCGAAGTGGATCATCACGACGTTGCCGTGACCGTGGAAGTCAGCGACCGCGGTGGCTGCCGGCCAGGTGATCGAGTGGTCGCCGCCGATGATGACGGGCAGGATGCCACGGCTCGCGACCTCGCTCACGCGAGAGAAGATCGCCGCCTTCGACAGCTCCCACATGCCGTGGCTCACGATGGCATCCCCGTAGTCGACCACCTCGAGGTGGTCGAACATCTCGATGCCGAGGTCGAGGTGGAAGGTACCCGGATCGTACGCAGCGGCGCGGAGGGCCCGAGGTCCGAACCTGGCCCCCGGGCGGTTCGTGGTGTTGTCGTCCCACGGCGCGCCGATGATCGCGACGTCCGGCATCCACTCGTCGAGCTCCTCCGGCTCGGTCAGCAGCGGCCGCATCCCGAACGTCGCAGGGCCCATGTACGACGGCGAGTCGAGTTGGTCGCGCATCGAGGGCGAGACGCGGCGCTTCGGTTCACGGGACGGCGATGTCATGGCTCGAGGCTAGCGGGCGGCGGGAAACGAGTGAGGGCGTGAACGCCGGTTGCGGCATCCACGCCCTCAGGCTCGTTCAGTGATGGCTAGGCGTCGGCGTTGCGGCGACGAATCACCATCGTGCCAGCCGCCATGAGCGCACCGAGCAGCAGGATGCCCGACGCGGCGATCGCCGGGGCGATGCTCATCGTCGAACCGGTCGCCGCGAGCACGCCCCAGACCGTGATGGCCTCGACGATGTCGACCGAGTGCAGGTCGTCCGTCGTGTAGGTGCTGACCAGGTTGTCGGCGTGCGTCGTGAGGTCGAACAGCGACAGCCCGTAGGACGAGGTCGACACCGCGAACTGCGGTCCGCCCTTGGCAGCGGCGAAGGCCGGCGGCTCGAACGTGTCGACGCTGAGCCAGAGCTGTCCGCTGCGGTCGAAGTCCGCACCGAGCACGGCCCAGTTGGTGTCATCCACCTCGGTGAGCTCATCCTCGCCGAGCGTGACGGTGAAGGAGTCGTACCAGTAGCCGTCGAACGCCCAGATGGTGCCGTCGATCGGGCTGACCGCGAGCGCCTGGATCGGCAGGAAGCCCTCACCCTCGAGCACGGTCTCCGCGGTGAGGTATGCCTCGTCCGCCTCGTAGTCGTAGTCGATGTAGCCGATGTAGGTCGTGGACTCGAACGGCTCCTGGTCGTCGTGCACCATGCAGGCGGCGAGGATCTTGCCGCCGGTGTAATCGACCGCGGAGCACTCGTCGGCGTAGACGCGGATCTCGGAGATGCCGATCTCGACGATCTTGCCGCCGGTCAGGTCACCCGTGTTGGCGTCGGCCTTGTAGATGTAGCCGCCGTCGGGGATTCCGAATCCGGGGAACAGCGCGAGCTCCGGGTTGGACTCGACGTCGGCCGCGGTGAAGTCTTCCTCGTCCAGCACGGCCGTGGCGGTCGCGTAGCCGTGGCCGGTGTCATCCACGTCGACGCCGGTGACGTACTCGGGGATGAGGGAACCGGGGTCGCCGACCGGGGTGCTGGCGGCGCTGATCGGGTTCACAGTGTAGAACTGGTCGGTCAGCTGCTCGATGGTCGTGATCTTCGCTCCGGCCGGCAGCGATGCTGCGGCGGCAGGGGCGGCGGCGAACATCGACGCGACCGCGAGGGCAGCGACGACGATGGCGCTGGGAAGTGCGCGGGATGGCTTCATGATGACTCCTGGATGAGGGGCAGGTGCCGTCCACCTTAGCGGAGGCTGTGAATCCGTGTCGACGGTCAACCTGAGGTGTAGGTTGCGCCGCCGGAACGACGAAGGGCGTGGATGTCGCGGTTGCGGCATCCACGCCCTTCGGCGGTTCTTGGACTAGACCTCGGAGCTCCGTCGACGCAGCACCATGGTGCCGGCCGCCATGAGCGCACCGAGTAGCAGGATGCCCGACGCGGCGATCGCCGGGGCGATGCTCATCGTCGAACCGGTCGCCGCGAGCACACCCCAGACCGTGATGGCCTCTGGGTTCTCGATCTCGTTCGGCTCCTCGGTCGCGAACTCGTCGACGATGACCGCTGCGTTCGCGGCGAAGTCGAAGGTTGCGAGCGAGAGGAGCGACGGGTTCAGGGCGGCGAGCGCCGGAACCTCGTCGAAGACCTCGCTGACCGTGATCCAGAGCTGGCCGCTGCGGTCGAAGTCGGCGCCCCACACGTCGTAGTCCTCGATGTTGCCCATGAACTTCACCGAGTCGTCATCACCCGTGAACTGCACGAGCGCGGAGTCGTAGACGCTGAAGCCGTACACGGCACCGTCGACCGGGTTGACGGCGATGGCCGTGATGTAGTGGAAGTACTCGCCGTACAGCGTGGTGATCGGGGTCAGGTGCGCGAAGTCCCCGTCACCGAACTCGATCGTTCCGTAGTAGGCGGTGTCCGTCAGCTCGGAACCGTAGCCGGTGTAGCAGACCGCCAGGATGACGCCCTTGCTGTAGTCGATCGCAGAGCATTCGTCGGCGAGCGGGTCCTCGAAGCCGGGGAGGTCGATGTAGACGTACTTGCCGTCGGTGAGCTTGCCGGTGTTGGCGTCGGCCTTGTAGATCGCGCCGCCGTCAGGCACGTAGCCGAAGGGCACCAGCGAGCGCTCGGGCGCAATGGGCCCGGCCGTGAGCTCCTCGTCATCCTCGATGTCGATGATGATCGGGTCGTAGTAGAAGTAGGTGGCAGAGGCGTAGCCGACTCCGGTGTCATCGACGTCGACGCCCGACACCCAGTCCTCGACGAGGGTGGCGGTTCCCACGGGGGTGCCGATCGCGTTGCTCGGGTTGACGTTGTAGAACTGGTCGGTCCACTGGTCGACGACCGTGATCTTCTGGCCTGGCGGCAGGGTTGCGGCGCTGGCGGGAGCGGCGGCGAACATCGACGCGACGGCGACCGCAGCAACGACGAGGGCGCCGGGGAGCACGCGGGATGGCTTCATGGGGACTCCTGAGTCAGAGGGGGGTGTGCCCATACCTTAGCGGAAGCTGTGAATCTTCGCTTCATGTGCCGATTGAAGGTACGGATCCGCGCCCCGCAACGACTGAGGGCGTGGAGACCGCTCTCGCGGTTTCCACGCCCTCAGGCTCGTTCAGTGACTATGCGGCGGCGTTGCGACGACGCAGCACCATGGTGCCCGCGGCGAGCAGTGCGCCCAGGAGCAGGATGCCCGAGGCCGCGATCGCCGGAGCGATGCTCATGCTGGAACCGGTGGCCGCGAGTGCGCCCCAGACGGTCAGCGACGACGGGTACGAGATCTCGTACGGGTCGTTGGAGCCGAACGGCGCGATCGCGACGGGCTGGCTGGTCGCGAAGTCGAAGGTCGCGAGCTCCAGCACCGAGATGCTGTCGGCCGTCAGGGTGATCTCGGTGTACGGCCCGACCGAGAGCCACAGCTGGCCGCTGCGGTCGAAGTCCGCAGCTTCCACGTAGTAGTCGTCGAGGTAGTCGACGAACGACGGGTAGGAGTCGTCGAGGTTGATCGTGAACACCCGCGGGCTGCTGAAGGTGTACTCGAAGCCCCAGACCGTTCCGTTCAGCGGGTTGATCGCGATCGCCATGAAGTAGAGGAAGTCCTCACCGTCGAGCGTGGTGAGCGGCGTGAGCAGCGCGTCCTCGCCGGAGACGTCGACCGTGCCGATGTAGGCGGTCGCGGAGCCGTCGTAGTAGATGTTGCAGACCGCGAGGATGACGCCCTTGGTGTAGTCGATCGAAGTGCACTCATCCGCGGGCGGCGGAACCTCGCCACCGGCGTCGATGACGACCTGCTTGCCGTCGCTCAGCAGGCCGGTGTTGGCGTCGGCCTTGTAGATCACGCTGATGTTGGGGCTCGCGGCGAACTCGGCGTCGGCCTGGGTCTTCGCCGAAGCGAGGGAGGGCACGTCGTAGCCGTAGGTGATCGCGTAGCCGAGGCCCGTGTCATCCACGTCGACGCCCGATTCGAACTCGTCGATGACGGTGATCGGGGTGCCGACCGGAGACAGCAGCGCGTCGGCCGGGTTGACCGTGTAGAACTGGTCGTCCGACTGGTCGATGACCGTGATCTTCTGGCCGGGCGGAAGCGTCGCGGCGCTCGCGGGAGCAGCAGCGAACATCGAGGCGATCGCGACGGATCCGACGACGATGGCGCCGGGAAGCATGCGGGAAGTCTTCATAGGAGTACTCCTGGGGGTTCGGGGAACTCCGCCCACCTTAGCGGAAGCTGTGAATTTGCGCTTCATGCACCGATTGAGAGTACGGCTACCCTCGAAACGTGCCCGACCACCCCTCCATCACGCTCAGGACCAGCGGGTTCCAGGCGGTCATCGCGCCGGACCGGTGGGTGGATGGCGCGTACTCCCTGGTCGTCGACGGCACGCCCCAATCGCACGTGAACCTGGATGACCCGGGCAACCTGTTCTTCGAGTACATCCAGCGCATGGGACACGTCATCGACGTCTTCCGCACGCCCGGACAGCCCGTGACCGCGGTGCACCTCGGAGCCGGCGCGCTCACCCTTCCGCGCTACCTCGAGGCGACCCGGCCCGGATCGCGGCAGCAGGTGATCGAACTCGAGCAGGACCTCGTCGACTTCGTGCGGGAGCAACTGCCGTGGTCGACCAGGGCGTCGATCCGGGTGCGCTACGGGGATGCCCGCGAGGTCGTCTCCCGCCTGCCCGCGGGTCTCACCGGCACCGTGGATCTCCTCATCGTCGACATCTTCTCGGGCGCTCGAACACCGGCCCACGTCACGACCATCGAGTTCTACCGGCAGGCGCTCGGCCTCCTCGCGCCGGACGGCATCGTGCTGGTCAACGTGGCCGACGGCCCGGGGCTGACGTTCGCGCGCGCGCAGGCAGCGACGCTGCAGGCGGCGATCGGCGAGGTCGCCGTCCTCGCCGAGACGCAGGTGCTCAAGGGGCGGAGGTTCGGCAACTTCGTGCTCGTGGGGTCGCGGTCGGAGCTGCCGCTCGACTGGATGCCGCGCCTGCTCGCCGCCGGACCGCATCCGGCCAAGGTGGTCGCGGGCAAGGAGCTGCGCGACTTCATCGCCGGCGCCTCGGTCACGACCGACGACACCGCGGTGCCGTCACCTCCCCCATCGCGCGGGATCTTCCAGCTCAGGTCGAAGGACTAGCTCAGCTCGAAGCACTAGCTCAGGTCGAAGCACCGGGGTCAACGGTCTGTCGTTTCGCAGCCTCCGCGGTCAGGATGGGGGCATGAGCACACGTCGGCGCACTGCACTGCTCGTCGCGGGGGCGGTTGCCGCCGCATCCATGGTCCTCGCCGGCTGCACGCAGCCCGAGCCCGCGGGTCCGCTCACGACCAAGCCGTCGCCGACCGCGACGCCGAGCCCGAGTGCCACGGCGAGCGGACCGGTCGAGACCGTGGAGCCCGTCGGCGATCCCGTCACGATCGTCACGGGGCTCGCGGCACCGTGGTCGATGGTGCGACTCGAGACCGGGTCGACCCTGATCAGCGAGCGGGACTCGGGCGTCGTGAAGGAGCTCACGGCCGATGGCGCGCTGCGGGATGTCGCGGTCATCCCCGGCGTCGTCCACAACGGCGAGGGCGGGCTGATGGGGCTCGAGTTCGTGTCGGGCGAGGCCGCCGGCACGGACGGCGACTGGCTGTACGCGATGTTCACCTCGACCTCGGACAACCGCGTGCTGCGCTTCCCGCTGCAGGGCGCGCCCGGCAGCTACGCGCTCGGCGCCGGCGAGGAGATCCTCACCGGGCTCGTGAAGGCCGGCAACCACAACGGCGGCCGGATCAAGCTCGGTCCGGACGGCAAGCTGTACGTCACGGCGGGGGATGCCGGCGACTCGGCGCACTCGCAGCAGTACGGCGACCTCAACGGCAAGATCCTGCGCATCGAGCTCGACGGGTCGGTGCCGGACGACAACCCGGTGGCCGGCTCGCAGATCTGGTCACTCGGCCACCGCAATCCGCAGGGACTCGCGTGGGATGCCGACGGCCAGCTCTGGGCCGCCGAGTTCGGGCAGAACACCTGGGACGAGTTCAACGTCATCCAGCCCGGCTCCAATTACGGCTGGCCGCTCGTCGAGGGCGCGTCGGATGACCCGGCGTTCGCGAACCCCGTCTACCAGTGGTCCACCTCCGACGCGAGCCCGAGCGGCCTCGCGTACGTGCGCGGCACCTTCTTCCTCGCCGCGCTCGGCGGACAGCGGCTGTGGGCGATCTACCCGACCGCATCCGGCACGACCGCGGTCGAGTACTACAGCGGCCAGTTCGGACGCATCCGGGATGTGGTCGCCGGCCCGGACGGCACCCTGTGGCTCCTCACCAACAACACGGATGGCCGTGGAGATCCCAGAGATGGCGACGACCGCATCCTGCAGGTGTCGCTCGCGCCCGTACCCTAGACGGTGATGAAACTGCACGAGCGTGGCTGAGCTCACCCGAGTCCGCACCTGGGCGCATGCCCTGATCGACCTGCATCTCGATCGCACCTGGACGTTCGCGTTCGACAACGCGAAGACCCGCGCCGGGTTGTGCAACTACACCGACCGGCGCATCTCGGTCTCGCGCTACCTCGCCGCGAAGTACGACGACGACGAGATCCACCAGGTGCTGCTGCACGAGGTCGCGCACGCGATGGCGGGCACACGCGCCGGCCACGGCCCGAAGTGGAAGGCGATCGCGCGCGACCTCGGCTACGAGGGCAAGCGACTGCACGATGGCGCGATCGCCGACGAGCTCGCGCCCTGGATCGGGCACTGCCCGGCCGGCCACATCCACTACCGCTATCGGCGCCCCGCGCGGCAGCTCGCGTGCGGCAAGTGCTCGCGCCGGTTCTCGACCGCGAACCTCATCCTGTGGACCCGCCGCGACGGCGCGGCGCTCGCGGCCGATCGCCCGTAACCACCTACCGTAGTTACATGGCTTCTCACCCGAACGGCCAATGGTTGCGCGAGCCCGACGGACGCCGCTGGTGGTTCGAGTCCGGCTCCCGCGCGCTCGACTTCGCGTACACCGGCTCGTTCGCCTACGAGCACGGCGAGCAGCTCGCCTTCCCCGCCGACCTGGTCGACTGGCTGCGCGAGCGGTTCGACCACGTCGACGGCGAGCTCGGGGAGCGGGACCTGCGCGACGCGGTCCTGTTCCGGGATTCGCTCGCGCGCGCGGTGCTCGCCGCGAGCGATCGCCGCGAGCCGGACGCTCCCGATGTCGACACGATCAACCTGTTCGCGGCGACGCCCGACATCCCGCCCGCCCTCCCGGGAGGCACGCGACAGGCGGGCCGCACGACGGCCCGGTACGGCCAGGCGCTCTCGTCACTCGCGCGCGAGGCCGTGGCCCTGCTGGATGCGGCGAACACCGACCGCATCCGCGAGTGCGACGCCGACGACTGCGCGATCGTGTTCTACGACGAGTCCCGCTCGAACAACCGCCGCTGGTGCTCGATGGCCCGCTGCGGAAACCGAGCCAAGGTGCGCAAGCACCGCCTCAACGCCCACGCCTGAGCGCCAGCGCGCCAGCGCGCCAGCGCGGCAGCGGTGCGAGTGCGTAGCCCCCCAGATGACAAAATCCGCTAGTGCTCACGGCTCGAGACTGATCTTTTTTGTCATGTCGATGGAGCGGCGGCCACCCGGCCAGCCGCGCTCCCTCAGTCTGTGCACCGTGCGTGCGACGACCGACGACGGAGTGCTGAACAATTCCGTTCGCTCGACGTTCACAACTGACCAGCTGAGTTCCGCGAACGTATCCACCCGCCGCAGGTCCTTGACCTTCTGCGTCGAGTCATCGTGATGGATGCCGTTGTACTCAACGGCGACGCGGAACTCCGGAAACGCGATGTCGGGCACGATCGCGGCTCCACCGCTCGTGTCGACCGGCTCATTGAGTACCGGTTCGGGCAGCCCGGCGCGAGCGAGGATGAATCGCACCAACGACTCCGGCCGAGACCATGCTCCCCGCCGGACGAATCGCAGCGCACGTCGCGCCCGGTCCACGCCCGCAGTGCCCGCGTGCTGCGCGACCACTTCCTCTAGGGCTTCCATCGACGCGAGCGCGCCGACACCCCTCAGCCCGGTTACGAGAAAATCGGCCACGGCGACCAAGTCGGGCAGTGAGAGGTCCGCGGCGAGGGTGAGCCAGGCGTCGACCGGCGACAGCACCGGCACAGCATCAAGCAGGCGAACGTCTCCGCCCGTTCGCTGGCTTCCTCGCACGCCGCGACGCCGGAGCGCGCGGCGCGGCGCTACAGATGAGACGTGCAGCGGCACGGGGACGGCGAGGCGACGCGGCAGTTGCGCGCCCCAGAGGGCAGCTGCGGTAGCACCATCGAACGCGTCGCCTGGTCGGAACCGGGTCGCAATCGCGCGAGACAGGCCCAAGAGATCGATGGCCTCGCCGGCGGGTGACCGTACACCGTGGAACGGCCGCGCTAGGTCGTGCGCGCTCAGGCGGTGGGACGGCAGATCGAGTGCCAGCGCGTCTCGCACAGCGAACGAGCGACCCCGGATCGGGTCGGGGAGTTCGCTGCGGACGCTCATGTCCCGAGGCTGGCCTCGGGACGGCCGCGTGTGCAGCGGCCCGTGGCATCCAGTTGACAAAATCCGCTAGTGCTCGAGGTGGAGGACTAGCGGATTTTGTCAGTTGGGCCGCTGAAGGCGGTGCGCAGCGCCCCCGATCGACATCTACTCGACGACCGAAACTTCCTTCCAGAACGCCACGTAGTTCGAGAAGTCCTTCCCAACCCGATCGAACGCCGTCGGATACGGCTCCGGATAGCTCCAAGCCCGATCCCGCAGCAGCTCGTCACCGTTCTTCACGGAGAAGTACTGGCACTCGCCCTTCCACGGGCACGTGTACGGCGTCGGGCTCTTCTCGAGCAGCTCCTCGTTGACGCTCGACGGCGGGAAGTACCAGTTGCCCTCGATCTTGATGAGCTCGGACTCGGGGGCTTCGGCGATGATCGTGTCGCCCAGCACTGCCTTCATGGTGGTTCCTCCTGGTTCGGCGATGGATGCCGCCGCTCAGGTCAACGCTAGGCACTCGTTCCCCATTCCACCTCCGAGGAGTGAGGGCCTTGACACGGCACAGCCCGCGACGCGGTAGAACTGTTCCATGGCGAAGCAGGATCGATGGGGACGGGGCCTCCGCGCATCCCGAACGCTGCTCGCCCGGCGTGACCGTCCGCCGGCGCCGCCCTCGAGCGACCGGCCGCTGCCGCCGCGCGCGAAGTGGATGAACGTCGCGGTCGCCCTGTCCGCCCTGGTCTCGATCGGCGCGCTACTGCTCATCGCAGGGATGTGGGCGGCGAAGCTGGATTCGCCGTGGGAGGCGCGTCCGGAGGAGACGCCGGTGCGCGACATCCAGGATGTCGAAGCGTTCCTGCAGACCACCACCGAGCAGAGCTCGGCCGAGGATCCGGCCGTGTTCGTGCGCACGGGCGTGATGGTGCAGTCCATCGAGTTCAAGGGTCCGTACACCGTGCAGGTCGCCGGATACCTCTGGCAGCGCTACCCGAGCGACGCCGCCGACTACGACAAGGGCGTCGTCTTCCCCGAGGCGGACTCGACGACCATGACGAAGGTCTACGAGGCCGAGCAGAACGGCGAGGTCCTGATCGGCTGGAACTTCAAGACGACGCTCCGGGAGCAGTTCGACTACGCGCAGTACCCGCTGGATCGCCAGCAGATCTGGCTGCGGATGTGGCACATCGACTTCGAACGGAACGTGTTCCTCGTGCCCGACTTCAGCGGCTACACCGACCTGTCGATCGGCGCGAAGCCGGGCCTGGATCCGGGCGTCGTGCTCGAGAACTGGAACATCGAGCTCAGCTACTTCTCGTATCGCCCGACCACCTACAACGCGGACTTCGGCATCGAGGGCTACAACCCCGCTGAGCCGCAGCCCGAGCTGTACTTCAACATCGGGGTCGAGCGGAACGTGCTCAATCCGCTCATCGCCCGCGCGATCGCGCCGGTCGTCATCCTGCTCCAGCTGTTCGTGATCGTGATGGTGATCGGGCGCGACGGCAAGCGGCTCGACCAGTTCGGTGTGAAACCGGGCGCCGTGCTCTTCACGTGCGCCGCGTTCGTGTTCGCCGTGCTCATCGCCCAGAACTCGCTGCGCGACGAGGTGAAGTGGGGCGGGGTGGTCTACCTGGAGTTCCTGCACCTGATCACCTACTTCGTGATCCTCGGGGTCGCTGCGAACTCGGTGCTGCTCGTGGCCAAACCCGACGTCGCGTTCTTCCACCGCGGCAACACCTTCGTGCGGCTGTTCTACTGGCCGGCCGTGACCATCGCCCTGCTCATCGTCACGCTCGGCGTGCTCGAGGTGGCCGGCGGGCGCGCGTTCTAGGGCGCCCGCAGCACCTGCACCGTGGATGACGCATCCACATCGATCGCGTGATCCACCTCGTCACGCCGCCCGGTCGCCGTCCGCTCCCGCCCACTCGCCGATGCGCCGATGAGGTGCCCGGTCGCGTTGCGGAGCCCCGTGAACGCGGCCGTCGCCGCAGCGGCCTCGGGCGAGCAGTAGTCGATGCCGACGTCGGCGAGCGCGTCGACGATCGCCCCGGCCGCGAGCAGATCCTCGACCGCGAACCGCGTCGACCCGTCGGCTCGCGACTCCCCCGCGGCGACCACGGCGATGAAGAACCGCTCGCCCTTGTCGCCCTGCTGCTCGAGCGCCCATCGCGCGACGGCGGTGCGGTCGCGCAGCGAGCCCGCGACGACGGTCGCTCCGGCGCCGGCTGGGATCGTGGACACGACGTCCTCCGAGGACGGCAGCGCGTCGACGAGGATGACGACGTCCACATCCTGCGCGATCGCGGCCGCTCCCTCGACCCCCCAGTCGAACCGAACCTGGTACTGGGTCTGGCCGTGCTCCGCGCTCAGCCGCTCGTCGTTCACACCGTCAAGCTAAGCGCACCCATCTCGCGAGCGATGACCTCGAAGTCATGCTTCGTAAGCTCGACGTGTCCCCGGCGCATGACGAGTCCCCAGTTGCGGTTGCCGCGGGTGAGTTCGAGCACCTCGAGGAGCGGCGTGATGGGGGTGGCGTTCGCGGTGCGGTCGTACGCGACATCCCGCCGCCAGGGGCGGAAGTCCGAGCCCGGGTACATCACCGAGTCGTCCTGGTACGCCTCGCCGGGTGCGATCACGCCGATCGCCGTGAACTCGCGCAGCGGATCCCCGTCGGGGTAGCTCGTCTTCGGCGAGTAGTAGACGAACCCGTCACCGGACTGCATCCGGGCCACCGGAGCCTTCGCGCCGTGGTTGAGCTGCGCGATCCCGAGCTCGACACCCCGCAGCACGTGCTCTCGCTGCACCACCCCGAGCCAGTAGGTCATCCACCAGTTCTACCGCGAGTCACCGACGCGGGGGAGGATGGAGCGCATGCGCGTGCTGCTCAAGCTGGAACTGCCCTGCTCGGTGGATGCCGCGTGGCGCGCGCTCCGCTCACCGCAGGTGCTCCGGCAGGTGATGCACCCGCTGCTCGGGGTATGGCCGCTCGAGCCGGACGGCTTCCCCGAGACCTGGCCGCCCGGCGACCACCCCGTGGAGATCAGCGCGCTCACCGTGCTGACCGTCGGCGAGCAGCTCATCCGCATCTCCTACCCGCAGCAGACGCTTCGGCGGCGGCGGGATGCCGTGCGCATGGTCCGCGACACCGGCGGCCCGCGCTCCGGCCCGCTCACCGTGCTCACCCACTGGGAGCACACGATGGCGGTGTCCCCGGCCGGCGGCGGGCGCACGCTGTACCGCGACCAGCTGAAGTTCGGCGCGGGCATCCTGACGCCCGTGCTCTGGCCCGCCTTCTGGCTGTTCTGGCAGTGGCGTGCGGCGCGACTGCGATGGCTCGCGAGGTCGTGGCAATAACCTGAGCAAATGAAGGCTGCGTCATGAGGATCACCGCCGTCGAGACCTTCGTGCTCTCGGGACGTCGCGCGTACGTGAAGCTGTCGACCGACGAGGGCGTCGACGGCTGGGGCGAGTGCGTGCTCGAGCACCTGCCCACCGCCGTCACGGCGACGATCGACGCGATGCGCACGCACCTCATCGGCGAGGATCCACGGTTCATCTCCCGCATCTGGCAGGTGCTCGCCCGCGGCGGCTTCTACCGCGGCGGACCGGTGCTCGGCTCGGCGGTCGCGGGCATCGACCAGGCGCTCTGGGACCTCAAGGGCAAGGCGCTCGGCGTGCCGGTGCACGAGCTGCTCGGCGGTGCGGTGCGCGATCGCGTTCGGATCTACCGGCACGCGGGCTACGCGCACCGCGCGGGCAACCCCGAGGGTGCGGCCGCTGCGGTCGCCGAGGGCGTGACGATGTTCAAGTTCACACCGCCCGGACCGATCGGCTTCATCGAGACGCCGCAGTGGATCGACACGTTCCTCACCGAGGTCGCCGAATTCCGCGAGGCGATCGGCCCCGCCGCGGGCTTCGGCATCGACTTCCACGGTCGGTTCTCGGTCCCCCTCTCCCGCAAGCTGCTGCCGCTGCTCGAGGAGTTCGACGCGGCCTTCGTGGAGGAGCCGCTGCGGCCGGAGCACTCGCACCTGATCGGGGAGCTGGTCGCGGCATCCACCATTCCGATCGCCACCGGTGAGCGGCTGTACACGCGGTACGAGTTCCAGCCGGTGCTCGAGGCGGGCATCGCGATCGCGCAGCCCGACCCGTCGCATGCGTACGGGATCAGCGAGGTGTTCCGGATCGCGTCGCAGGCCGAGATCTACGACGTGCAGCTCGCGCCGCACTGCCCGCTCGGTCCGATCGCCTACGCGGCGTGCGTCGCGCTCGACTTCGCGGTGCCGAACTTCCTCGCCCAGGAGACGGTGTGGGACTTCGACGATGCGGGCAGCCCTGACCACGGCATCCTGCGCAACGCCGGGGACTTCACCGCGGTGGACGGGCACATCCCGCTCACCACGAAGCCGGGGCTCGGCATCGACGTCGACGAGGACGTCGTGCGGTCGCGCGTCGTCGAGCACGTGGATGACCCGACGCCGCAGTTCCGCCACCCCGACGGCTCCTTCGCGGAGTGGTAGCGGCGTAGCCTCGGGGTATGACTGAGCGCACTGCCCGAACGTTCGGCATCCTGGGTCTCGTGCTCGTGGTCCTCACCATCCCGATCTACTTCCTCGACCTGCTGGTCGTCAGTCCCAACGTGAGGCACTGCCCGGCGCAGGCGACCGACAACGCGGACATCATCCTGTGGGTGCTCGGCATCGGTGTGCTGTGCTGGCTCGTCGGCGTCGTGTTCGCGATCATCGCGGTGACCCAGCGGCCGTCCCGCGCGTCCGGCATCGGCACGCTCGTCATCGCGCTCGTGATCCCGGTCGGCACGGTGATGGGCAGCTACCTCCTGCTCGGTGGGGACTGCTTCGCATGACGAACGCAGCACTGGATGTCGCGGACTGGAGGCGCCGCGTGTTCGCGATGTACGCCGCAGTGCGCGAGTCCACCGACTCGCGCACTTCAACTGGCGCTGCCGCTGCCCACGACCTGTGGCGGCGCACCCGCGATGAGCTCTTCGCGTCGCATCCATCCACGCCGGTGCTTCCGGAGGATCGCGCGGCGTTCAGCGGCCTGCCGGTCACGTCCTACGACCCTGCGTGGCGGTTCGAGGCCGAACTGCTGCCCGCCGAGGCGAAGGCGCTCGACGTCGAGACCGGCACCGACGGGATCGTGCCGTTCGAGCGCATCGGGGTGGTCGAGCTCGACGGCGTCGGCTCGCTGGATGTCTGGCGGCTGCGATCGTACGGGGGCGGCATCTTCATCCCGGTCAAGGATGCGCTCGCCGGCATCCACGGCGGAACCTATGGAGGCGGCCGCTACCTCCTTGACACCATCAAGGGCGCCGACCTCGGACCGGGCGCGGCGCCCGACAGCCTCGTGCTCGACTTCAACTTCGCGTACAACCCATCCTGCGCCTACGACCCCGCCTGGGCGTGCCCGCTCGCGCCGAAGGGCAACACCGTCGCGGTCGAGATCCCGGTGGGCGAGTCGTACTCAGGGGAATACTGAGCCGGTCTGCTATCGTTGGATCACTTTGGGAGGCCACGACGGCCTCCCTGCGTCGCAGAACGCATTCTCCGATCTACCAAAGATCGTTTGACTTCTTCCATGCGGCGAACGGATGCGGCACTCTTGCCGCCTTCGCCACCAGGACCGAACCGGATCACCCTGCCTTGCGCATGGATCCACGCGGTTCCAGTACCCGAAATGACAACACCCAATGACTGAAACAACCTTCGGCGCGCTCGGCGTGCCGGCTCCCCTGGTCGCCTCGCTCACCGCGAGCGGCATCACCGACCCGTTCCCCATCCAGGTCGACACGCTCCCCGACACCCTCGCGGGCAAGGACGTGCTCGGCCGCGGCAAGACCGGCTCCGGCAAGACGCTCGCGTTCGCCATCCCGATGGTCGCGCGCCTCGGCGGCAAGCTCGCGGGCGGCCAGCGCCGCGCCGGGCGCCCGCTCGGACTCGTGCTCGCCCCGACCCGTGAGCTCGCCACGCAGATCACCGTCGCGATGGAGCCGCTCGCCAAGGCGTACGGACTCACCATCACCACGATCTTCGGCGGCGTCTCGCAAGCCCGCCAGGTCGCGGCCCTCAAGTCGGGCGTCGACATCGTCGTGGCCTGCCCCGGCCGCCTCGAGGACCTCATGCAGCAGGGCTACGCCCACCTCGACGCGATCGAGATCACCGTGCTCGATGAGGCCGACCACATGGCCGACCTCGGATTCCTTCCGGTCGTCACGCGCATCATGGACAAGACCCCGCAGACCGGCCAGCGCCTGCTGTTCAGCGCTACGCTCGACAACGGCGTGGACAAGCTCGTCAAGCGCTACCTCCACAACGAGGTCATGCACTCCGTCGACGAGGCCAACTCGCACGTCGCCGCCATGACGCACCATGTGTTCGAGGTGGATGGCGCGGAGTCCAAGACCGAGCTCGTCCGCACCCTCGCGTCCGGCACCGCTCGCCGCATCCTGTTCATGCGCACCAAGCACCACGCCAAGAAGCTCGCGAAGCAGTTGACGGATGCGGGCATCCCCTCCGTCGACCTGCACGGCAACCTCTCGCAGGTGGCACGTGACCGCAACCTCGCCGCGTTCTCCGCTGGCGACGTGAAGGTGCTCGTCGCCACGGATGTCGCGGCGCGCGGCGTGCACGTGGACAACATCGAGCTCGTCATCCACGTCGACCCGCCGGCGGAGCACAAGGCGTACCTGCACCGCTCCGGCCGCACCGCTCGTGCCGGATCCGAGGGTGACGTCGTCACCGTCGTGCTCCCGGCGCAGCGCAGCGAGACCGCATCGATGATGCGCAAGGCCGCGATCACCGTCACGCCGCAGCGCGTCACCGCCAAGTCGGACGCCGTCACGGCGCTCGTCGGCGAGGTCGCCGCGTACGTGAAGCCGCTGCCCCGTGCGGCGCAGCCCGAACGCGGACGCTCGCAGGGCGGCCAGTCCCGCGGCGCGAACGCGCAGCGCAAGCAGGCCAACCGCGAGGAGCGCGGCCAGGGCGAGGGTCGTCCCCGTCGTGACCGTTCCGGACGTCCGGCTACCGCCGGGAACGGCGGAGGCTCGGGTCGCGCGACGCAGGGCAACGGCGGTGGCAACGGCCAGCGCCGCGGCCAGTCGCAGGGTCGCCCGACGGCGACCTACTCGACCTCCACCGGTCGCCCCGGCACCGAGTCCGCGGGCGCACGCCTCGGCCAGGATGCCCGTCCCGAGCGCTCGCACGCCCCGGCCGACGCACCCCGCGCTCGCCAGACCGGCTCGCGCCGCGCGGGCGCGGCGTCGGGCCAGCCGAAGTTCATGGTCGGCTCCGTCGTTCGCCAGAACACGAGCGGCCAGCGCCGCGGTGGTGGCGGGCGCTAGCTCGTAGACGTCTCGAAGGCGGTCTCACCCGGTGGGTGGGGCCGCCTTTCGGCGTTCCGCTGCTCATGCGGCGATTTCGGACCGATGCCGCGGCCTCTTCCGCGGCATGTGTCCGAAATGGGCGCATGTGCGACGGCCGGCGAGCACGGCGAGCTACGTTGGCGAGGTGAGCAGCTGGACGTGGGGACCGCACGGCGTCGACCTCGAGCGGGATCACCTGCTCTGGTGGGATGCCGTCGGCCCGGTGTCGTTCGCCGGCGGCGGTGCATCCGAGCAGTCGTTCGCGGACTTCCGGGCGAATGGCCCGGCGGTCGGGAGCGTGCCCGACGACGTGCTGGCCGAGCTGCGCGCACGGCTCACCGTGAGCATCCGTCCGGCTCGGGTCGAGGATGCCGCGGCCGTCGCCTCCGTTCGCGTCGAGTCCTGGCGGCACGCGTACGCGCACCTGCTGTCCGCGGGGTTCCTCGCGGCGCTCGATCCGGCGGCGGAGATCGATCGCTGGCGGGGAACGATCGCCGCAATGCTCGAACAACCCGATCGCGGCCGCTTCGTCGTCGTCGAGCTCGATGGCGCAGTCCGCGGTTTCGCGATCGCCGGACCGCCGCGTCCGCTGCCGGGTGAGGAGCCGCCGCGCGAGTGGCAGCTCTTCCTCCTCTACCTGGACGCCGCCCTGTACGGCACCGGGGCGGGGCAGTCGTTGCTCGAGGCATCCGTCGGCGACCGACCCGCACACCTCTGGACCGCCGAGGACAACCCGCGCGCGATCGCGTTCTACACGCGCAACGGGTTCGTGGCGGATGGGGAGCGCACCGTGTCCGAGGAGTGGGAGAACCTGGCCGAGATCAGGATGGTGCGCTGAGTCACAGTTGCTGCCAATTCAGCGGCACGATCAAGGTCCCGCCGAACCGCGCCTCGATCCACTCCCACTCGCGGCCGTCGACCCACACCCTGGCCGCGCCGGACCGGGGTGGGTGCTCGCCGTCGGGCCAGTGCAGTTCGAACCCGCCGGTGAGGGACGCGTTGTAGCCGATCACTCGGGCCCCGTCGGCATCCACCGCCCGGCTCTCGCAGTCGGCGCAGAGGTACTGCGGGTACCGATCGGACTGGGTGACGTGGGCATCGCAGTTCGCACAGGGCTGCGTGCCTCGCGACCCAGGGAGGAATGCCCCGGCTACGGCAGCACCCCCACCGACGCGAGCGCCATCCGCAGCAGTGAGCCGCGGCCGCCCTCCATGTCGGCGGCGACGGCGTCGGAGGCGGCGTCGGCCGGTCGCATCCAGGTGATCTCGAGCGCGTCCTGGCGGGGTTCGCACGTGCCGGTCACCGGCACGACGTAGGCGAGCGAGACGGCGTGCTGGCGGGCATCCATGAACTGGCTGCTGCCCGGCCACGGGAAGTACTCGGCCACCGAGAACGGCACCGGGCTCGCCGGCAGCAGCGGGAAGGCCATCGGGCCGAGGTCCTTCTCGAGGTGGCGGAACAGGGCGTCGCGGAGGGTCTCGCCGTACATGACGCGTCCCGACACGAGGGTGCGGGTGATCTCGCCATCGTTGGCGCGCAGCAGCATGCCGACCTCGATGACCTTGCCGAGCCCATCCACGCGCACCGGCACCGCCTCGACGTACAGCAGCGGGAGCCGGGAGCGTGCCTCGGCGAGCTCGTCCTCGGACAGCCAGCCCGGATTCGGGTCGGGGTCGGGAGTGCCTACGGATGCCATGCTCCGATGGTACGCACGATGCGAGGATGGAGCGGTGACCGAGCCGCAATTGCCGACCGACGCCATCATGTGGTCCGCCCCCGAGCGCGAACGCGCCGAGCGCCCGCTCATCGTGCTGCTGCACGGCTACGGATCACACGAGGGCGACCTCTTCGGGCTGTCACCGGCCCTGCCGCTCGGCCCCGTGATCGCGTCGCTGCGTGCGCCAATCCCGACCGGACCGGGCTTCGCGTGGTGGGAGATAACCGGGATGGGCACGCCCGACCCGGTCGCCGTGGATGCCGCAGCCAACCAGGTGCTCGCCTGGCTCGACTCCATCAGCTACACCTCGGTCTCGCTGCTCGGGTTCTCGCAGGGCGGCGCACTCGCGCTCCAACTCCTGCGGCTCGCCCCGGAGCGCTTCGCCTCCGCGGTCTGCCTCGCCGGCTTCATCGCGGGCAGCGAGCACGCGGGCGACGCCGAGCTCGCCCGCATCCGCCCGCCGGTGTTCTGGGGGCGCGGCACGGATGACGCGGTGATCCCGGATGACGCGGTCGCCCGCACCGAGGCGTGGCTGCCCGAGCACGCCGACGCCGACATCCGCATCTACGAGGGGCTGGGTCACGCGGTGTCGACCCCGGAGCTCTCCGACCTCGTGAAGTTCCTGGCGACGCACGCATGAGCGCCGCGAGCGAGGCCATGCAGGCCGCCGTCGACGCCGGGCAGGTCGCCGGCGCCGTCACGGTCACAGCGCCGAGTGCGGATGTGGTGGTCGAGGTCGACGCAGTAGGGTTCGCCGACCGCGAGTCCGGTCGCGCGATGGCGGCCGACGATCTGTTCTGGATCGCGTCGATGACGAAGCCGATGACGGCGTCCGTGGCGTTCCAGGCGATCGAGCGCGGCGCGTTCGCGATCGACACCCCGGTCGCCGAGTTCATCGAAGGCTTCGCTCCCACCGTCACCGTCGGCGACCTGCTCAGCCACCGGTCGGGCCTCCTGTTCGATGTCGGTCCGGACGTGCCCGAAGTCTCCCTCGCCGAGAAGGCGCGGATGGCAGCGGAGCAGACGACTGGGCCCGCACCGTTCGCCTACTCGAACGCGGGGTTCGACGTGCTCGGGCGCATCCTCGAACTCGTCGAGGACGAGCCGTACGAGCAGCTCATGCAGCGCCGCCTACTCGATCCGCTCGGCATGGCCGAGACGACCCTCTACCCGAGCGGTGACCTGCTCACCCGGCTCGCGACGACGTACCGCTCGACCGACGCGGGCCTCCAGCCGAGCCCCGGGATCGAGCCCTTCGGCGACTACGCCCTGGACGATCGCCGTCGCATCCCGGTGCCGGGCGGCGGCTACTTCTCGACCGCAGCCGACGTGGTGCGGTTCCTGCGCGGCATCCAGTCGCTCGTCTCCGCCCGAGACCTTCGCGACGATGACCACCGAGGTCACGACCACCTACGCCGAGTGGCGGTACGGCTACGGCTGGATGACGCGCGACCACGCGATCGGCCACGGCGGTCACTACAAGACGGACATGCTGATGGACCCAACCACGGGTGCGCTCGCGATCATGCTCGTGCAGCACACCGGCGAGTGGGGCGCGGGCGAGCCGGATCCGTGGTCGGCGTTCTTCGGCCCGAGCGGGCTCGCGTAGCCCACCGCGCAAGCCCGACCGAACGTCGCTGGTTCGGGAGAGGATTGGGGGATGGTGCTCGAGCGCTTCTCCCCCGCGACGCGGGAGTGGTTCCTCGGTGCCTTCCCCGAGCCGACGCCCGCGCAGCTCGGCGCCTGGGACGCTATCTCGGGCGGCGGTCACGCCCTCGTCGTGGCGCCGACCGGCTCTGGCAAGACCCTCGCCGCGTTCCTCTGGGCCATCGACCGTCTCATCGCCGAGCCACCGCCGGATGACCCGCGCCATCGCACCCGCGTGCTCTACATCTCCCCGCTCAAGGCGCTCGGCGTCGACGTCGAGCGCAACCTCCGGTCCCCGCTCGTCGGCGTCACGCAGACCGCGAAGCGGCTCGGGCTGCCGGCACCGAGCGTGACCGTCGGGGTGCGGTCGGGCGACACGACGCCGGAGGACCGTCGGCTGCTGGGGCGGGTGCCTCCCGACATCCTGATCACGACGCCGGAATCGCTGTACCTCATGCTCACCTCGGCGGCGCGCGAGACCCTCATGGGGGTCGAGACCGTGATCGTGGATGAGGTGCATGCGGTCGCGGCATCCAAGCGCGGTGCGCACCTGGCCGTGTCGCTCGAGCGCTTGGATGAACTGCTGCCGAAGCCCGCGCAACGGATCGGCCTCTCGGCGACCGTGCGCCCGCTCGAGGAGGTCGCGCGCTTCCTCGGTGGACGCGCCCCCGTGCAGATCGTCGCTCCGCCCGCCGCGAAGACCTTCGAGTTGCGCGTCGTCGTGCCCGTCGACGACATGACCGAGCCCGGGATGGTCGGCGGCGGATTCGGAAACCGGGGCCCGAGCGAGGGCTCCGCGGCGACGAACACCGCGAGCATCTCGGCAGATGCCACCGGCTCGATCTGGCCGCACGTCGAGGAGGGGATCGTGGACCTGATCCTCGATCACCGCTCCACGATCGTGTTCGCGAACTCGCGGCGGCTGGCCGAGCGGCTCACCGCACGCCTCAACGAGATCTACGAGGAGAGGGTGTCGCTGCTCTCGGACGCGCTCGTCGCCTGCGGGCGCGTGATCGCGATGGCCGCGAGCCGGCGTCTCGGCGATGCCGGCGCAGATGATGGCGCAGGCCGGGCGCGACCAAGGGCGCTCCACCCCTGCTGGCACGCGCGCACCACGGCTCGGTCTCGAAGGAGCAGCGCGCCACGATCGAGGACGACCTCAAGACCGGCAAGCTGCGCTGCGTCGTCGCCACGTCATCCCTCGAGCTCGGCATCGACATGGGCGCGGTCGACCTCGTCGTGCAGGTCGAGTCGCCGCCGTCGGTGGCCAGCGGGCTCCAGCGCATCGGACGTGCCGGTCACCAGGTCGGGGAGATCTCGAAGGGCGTGCTGTTCCCGAAGCACCGGGCCGACCTCATCCACACCTCGGTCGCGGTCGAGCGGATGCTCGCCGGGCAGATCGAGGCGATCAAGGTGCCAGCGAACCCGCTCGACGTGCTCGCCCAGCAGACCGTCGCGGCCGTCGCGCTCGAAGGACTGGATGTCGAGGAGTGGTTCGACACCGTGCGCCGCAGCGCCCCGTTCGCGACCCTGCCCCGCGGCGCCTACGACGCGACCCTCGACCTGCTGAGCGGGCTGTATCCGAGCGACGAGTTCGCCGAGCTGCGTCCGCGCCTGGTGTGGGATCGCGTCGCGGGCACGATCACCGGCCGTCCCGGCGCGCAGCGGCTCGCGGTGACCTCCGGCGGCACGATCCCCGACCGCGGCCTGTTCGGCGTCTTCATGATCGGCGGAGAGCCGGGCGGTCCGGGACGCCGAGTCGGCGAGCTCGACGAGGAGATGGTCTACGAGTCGCGCGTCGGCGACATCTTCGCGCTCGGCACGACGAGCTGGCGCATCGAGGACATCACCCACGACCAGGTGCTCGTCTCCCCCGCGTTCGGCCAGCCCGGCAAGGTGCCGTTCTGGAAGGGTGACGGCCTCGGCCGGCCCGCCGAGCTCGGTGAAGCGGTCGGCGCGTTCACCCGCTCGCTCGACGTCGGCAAGAACCGCCAGCTCCCGGAGGCGTTGCGTACGCGGTTCGTCGAGATCGGGCTGGATGACCGCGCCATCACCAACCTCGTCGCGTTCATCGCCGACCAGGTGGAGGCCACCGGGCAACTGCCCACCGACAAGACGCTCATCGTGGAACGGTTCCGCGACGAACTCGGGGACTGGCGCATCGTGCTGCACTCCCCCTACGGCCAGCCGGTGCACGCGCCGTGGGCCCTCGCGGTCGGCGCCCGCGTGCGCGACCGGTTCGGCATCGACGGCTCGACCGTCGCGAGCGACGACGGCATCATCGTGCGCATCCCCGACACCGACGCCGAGCCGCCCGGTGCCGAGCTGTTCGTGTTCGAGCCGGCCGAGCTCGAGCAGATCGTCACCGAGGAGGTCGGCGGTTCCGCGCTGTTCGCGGCGCGCTTCCGGGAGTGCGCCGCACGCGCCCTGCTCATGCCGCGCTACAACCCGGGCAAGCGGTCCCCGCTCTGGCAGCAGCGGCAGCGGGCATCCCAGCTGCTGGATGTCGCGCGCAAGTACCCGAGCTTCCCGATCCTGCTCGAGACCGTGCGCGAGGTGCTGCAGGACGTGTACGACCTGCCCGCGCTCATGAAGCTCACGAATGACATCGATGGACGTCGCATCCGGCTCGTGGAGTCGGTCACCGACTTCCCGTCGCCGTTCGCGCGCTCCCTCCTGTTCGGGTACGTCGCGGCGTTCATGTACGAAGGCGACTCGCCCCTCGCCGAGCGCAGGGCCGCCGCGCTCTCGCTCGACTCGACGCTGCTCGCCGAACTGCTCGGTCGCGCGGAGCTGCGCGAGCTGCTCGACCCCGACGTGATTGCGCGCACCGAGGCCGAGTTGCAGCGAGCTCGCGCCCGACCGCAGGGCGCGCGCCGACGCCGAGGGCGTCGTCGACCTGCTGCGGATGCTCGGGCCGCTGACCGAGGCCGAACTGCTCGAGCGCACCGAGGAATCCACGGCCGCCCTGATCACGGCAGCCGTCACCGAGCTGAAGTCGTCCAACCGCGCCATCCGCGCCACCATCGGCGGCGCCGACCAGTGGGCCGTCGTGGAGGACGCCTCGCGCCTCCGTGATGCGCTCGGCGTTCCGCTGCCGATCGGGGTGCCGACCGCGTTCGTGGAGCCGGTCGACGATCCGGTGGGCGACCTCGTCGGGCGGTACGCCCGAACGCACGGTCCGTTCACCGTGCAGGATGTCGCATCCCGCTTCGGTCTCGGCACCGCCGTCGTGCTCGACACGCTCAAGCGGCTCGCCGCCGACAAGCGCGTCGTGGACGGCGAGTTCCGGCCCGGCGCCTCCGGCAGCGAGTGGTGCTCGGTCGAGGTACTGCGGCGCCTGCGCAGCCGGTCGCTCGCGGCGCTGCGCCAGGAGGTCGAGCCGGTGCCGCAGGACGCGCTCGCGCGGTTCCTGCCGGAGTGGCAGAACGTTGGCGGACACACTGCGCGGTGCCGATGGGCTGCTGCAGGTGATCGACCAGCTCGCCGGGGTCGCGCTGCCGGCCTCCACCTGGGAGACGCTCGTGCTGCCCGCCCGCCTCTCGAACTACTCGCAGGCGTGGCTCGACGAACTCACCGCGAGCGGCGAGGTGATCTGGTCGGGCGCCGGCGCGCTGCCCGGCAACGACGGCTGGGTGAGCCTGCACCTCGCCGACACCGCGCCGCTGACCCTCGCCGACCCCACCGGCGACGAGACGACCGAGCTGCAGCGCGCCATCCTGTCCGCCCTCGCCGGCGGCGGTGCCTACTTCTTCCGTCAGCTCGTGCAGGCGGTCTCTGCGGAGTTCACCACGGCCGTCGATGACAAGGACGTCGTGGATGCGCTCTGGCAGCTGGTCTGGAGCGGCCTGGTCACCAACGACACGTTCGCCCCACTGCGCGCCTACCTCGGCAGCACCGCCAAGGGCACCGGCGGACGCGCCGGACCAGGCACCCGCAGGAGCGCGACTCGAGCATTCCGCACCCGGGGTGTGCGCCCGTCGAACATCATCGCCGCCGGCCCACCCAGCGCGGGCGGGCGCTGGTCGCTGCTGCCGCTCGCCGAGGGCGACACCACCGTGCGGGCGAAGGCGATGGCCGAGCTGCTGCTCGAACGGCACGGGGTCGTGACCCGTGGGTCGGTGGTGAGCGAGGGCATGCGCGGCGGATTCGCGCTCGCCTACAAGGTGCTCAGCGGATTCGAGGAGACCGGGCGTGCCCGTCGCGGCTACTTCGTCGACGGCCTCGGTGCGGCGCAGTTCGCCACGGGAGCGACCGTCGACCGGCTCCGCGGATTCGTCATCGATGCCGAGGCGGAACCGAAGCTCGAGACCCTCACGCTCGCCGCGACCGATCCCGCGAACGCGTACGGCGCCGCCCTGCCGTGGCCGACGGTCGAAGGGCACCGGCCCGGACGGAAGGCCGGCGCGCTCGTCACCACGGTCGACGGCAGGCTCGTGCTCTACATCGAACGTGGGGGCAAGTCGGTGCTGACGTTCACGCGACGATCCGGCGGTGCTGCAGGCCGCGGCATCCTCGGTCGCTGCCTCGGTGCGATCGCGGCTCGGCCGGATGCGCGTCGAGAAGATCGACGGCGAGTTCGGCATCGGCACCCCGCTCGGGCTCGCGCTCGTCGAAGCAGGGTTCGCGGCGACGCCGCAAGGGCTCCGCCTGCGTGGCTAGGTCTGTGATGCTGGGGTCATGACGCAGACGCCCGAGATCCCCGAACTGCCGGTCGACGTGACGATCGCCACGCCGGACGACCGCGAGCGCGTGCTCGGCACGATCATCGCGGCGTTCGAGGATGACCCGTTCCTGCGTCTCGCGTTCCCCGACGCCGACGACTACGCGAAGTACGCGCCCGAGTTCTTCGGCACGCTGTTCGACCGCAGGGTCGAGCGCACGACGGTGTGGCTCGCGAACGGCGGAGAGGCCGTCGCGCTGTGGGATCCGCCGGGCGTGCCGCACGGCGAGGACCCGACGAGCGGCCTTCCCAAGGCATCGAAGGCGGTCATCGACGCGTACGAGGAGTCGGTGCACGACGTCATGCCGGCGCTGCCGCACTGGTACCTCGGCGTGCTCGCGACGGATCCGGCGGCGCGCGGGCGCGGGCTCGCGCGGGCCGTGCTGCGGCAGGGGCTCTCGCACGCGGCATCCGCGGCGCTGCCCGCCGTGCTCGAGACCACGAACCCCGGCAACCTCGAGATCTACCGCAAGCTCGGCTGGCACGTCATCGGCGAGGCCGCCGAGCCGCTGCCGATCTGGATCCTGCAGTACGACGCCCCGGGGTCGTAGGTGACGGTGCTGCTGGATGCCTGAGGGTGACACCGTCTACCGTGCCGCGCGCAACCTCGACGAGGTGCTCGCGGGCGCGGTGCTGACGAAGAGCGACTTCCGGGTGCCGAAGTTCGCCACGCTCGATCTCTCGGGTGACACGGTCGAGGGCGTGGTCAGTCACGGCAAGCACCTGCTCATCCGGGTCGGTGAGGTGAGCATCCACTCGCACCTCAAGATGGAGGGGTCGTGGCATCGCTACCGTCACGGCACGAAGTGGCGGAGGCCGGCGTACCAAGCGCGCGCCGTGCTCGAGACCGCGGACTGGATCGCGGTCGGCTTCGACCTCGGGATCCTCGAGGTAGTCCCGCGGGACGACGAGGACTCGGTGATCGGCTACCTCGGCCCGGACGTGCTGGGCGCGGACTGGGATCCCGCGCTGGCCGTCTCGAACCTCGAACGCGATCCCGACCGGGAGATCGGCCTCGCGCTGCTCGACCAGCGCAACCTGGCCGGGCTCGGCAACATCTACCGCACCGAGGTGCTCTTCCTGCGCGGCATCCTGCCGACCAGACCGGTGCGGGATGTCGCCGACCTGCCGCGTCTCGTCGAGCTCGCGCACCGGCTGCTCGACGTGAACAAGGACCGCGTCGATCGCACCACGACCGGCAACCTGCGCGGCAACACGGACTGGGTCTACGGCCGAACCGGTCGTCCGTGCCTGCGCTGCGGCACGACGATCCAGCAGGGCGAGCTCGGCGACAACGAGCTGCAGCTGCGCGAGACGTACTTCTGCCCGCGATGCCAGACCTGAGCCTCCCGGCGTAGGCTTCGACCGTGGGATGGCGCGGCTGGCTCATCATCGTCGCGGCCTGCTGCGCGACCGCGCTCGGGCTCGTGGTGGCCTGGCCCGCGCCCGGGCCTGGGGAGACCTGGCTCTCGCGACCCGGCAACGCACAGCCGATGGTGGTCGAGGACGTGCTGAGCGGTGACACGGTGCTCCTGGTGTCCGCGCGGCCCGGCCCGCAGGTGCAGCCCACCGGCAACGTGACCGCGCGGCTGCTCGGCATCGACGCACCCGACTTCGGCCTCACCGACGAGTGCTTCGCGCAGGAGGCCGAGGCCAAGCTCGAGAGCCTGCTGCCCGAGGGCACGGTGGCGTGGGTCGCGATCGACGAGGTCGCCAAGGATGAACTCGGCCGCTACCTCATGTACGTCTGGTCCGCCGACGACCGGTTCGTCAACTACGAGCTCGCGCTCGGCGGCTTCGTGCGCGCGGTCGACATGGCGCCCAACGTCGATCGGTGGAGCGCGATCGCCGGAGCCCAGGAGTCGGCGACCGGTCGGCTGCGCGGCATCTGGGGCGAGTGCTACGCGCGGTAGACGGGCACGGGCCTGCCCATCCGGGTGCCCACGGGGTGGGCCGACGCGGTCGTCCGTCGCTATGGTGAGAGGGACCGAGCCTTCGAAGGAGCCATCGTGACCCAGCTCAACCCATCCACCACGCCCGCCGAGTCCGCGGGGGTCGAGAACGTCGGGCGCGGCCTGCTGTTCTCGCTCGGGGCGATCGTCGTCGCGATCGTCGGCTACGGCATCCTCGCCGGAGTGATCGGCATCTACGGCTACATCACCGGTGTGGTCGCGGTCGCGATCCCGCTGATCGGCGCGTGGCTGTACTCGAAGGGTGCCGGCGCCCCCGTGAAGGCCGGCCGGATGCAGTGGATCGGCATCATGGTGGTGGCGGTCATCCTCGGTGCGCTCACGGTGCTGGTCGCGAGCGGCTGGTACGCGTTCAGCCGCGTCGGCGGCGACGGGGGCATCACCTCCCCGGCGTTCTGGCGCACGGTCGTCAACTCGGCGAGCAACGGCGACACCATCATCCCCGTGATCATCACGCTGGCTGCCGGCGCGTTCGGCATCTACGCCGCCCTGCGCAACCGCACCCCGAAGACCGCGGCACAGGCTCCGGCCGCGTCGCCGTTCGGCACCGCCGCTCCTGCAGCGGCTCCGCCGGTCGCTGCGCCGTCGCCCGGCACGCCGGTCACGCCCCCGCCGGTGACCGGAACCACCACGCCGCCGACGCCGGGCGTCATCCTCAACGGCGAGCCGGTCGATCCCGACAAGCAGTAGGCGCGCAAGAAGCAAGCAGTAGGCGCGGTCGGACGTCCGACTACTCGATCCAGACCCGCACGGCGAATGACTCGCCGTACCGGGAGAGCGAGGCGGGCGGCGCGATCGTGAACCGCTGCTCACCCGTCGTCATGAGCGTGTAGAGGTCGACCGTGAAGGCGAAGTTCGCCGAGAGCGGCAGCCCCGAGGCACACCCACCGCCAGCTCCGGCGATGTTGAAGCCGAGGTGGAAGGTCGTCCTGCTGCTGAGCCGGTCGTCGAGCACACCGTCGTGGCGCAGCTCCGTGAATCCGGTGCATTCGTCGCCGGGGGGCGGGGTGTGCCGGTCCTCGGCGCGGCCGCCGGTGATCGTGACATCCTCGTAGACCACCGGGGTGGTCGAGGTCATGGTCCACTCGAAGTGCAGGTCCTCGACGCGAAGACCGGGGATGACCGTGGTCGACCGACTGCCCCACTGCGTCTCGCCCGTCGAGAAGTCGAGCCGGTACATCGACTCGAGGCCCGTCACCGGATCGGTGAGCAGCACCTGGGCCGTCACGAACTGGCCGCGGCAGAGATCCGTGTAGAACAGGACGACCGAGGTCTCGACGGAGCCCACGAGGGTGTCGTTGATCGGCCGGTCCGTCGGGTTGTACTGGCACAGCGGCGCCATCGTGTCCGAACCGGCGATCGTGAAGAGCTGCACGCGGTACGTGCTCGGGCGGTCGACCTCGAGGCGCAGGCTCACGATGCCGGACTGCGTGACCGGGTCGTAGTCGCCGGAGACGAGCCGCTCGTCGGTGTTCATCCGGGGGTAGTCGGGGCGGGTCCAGTCGACGTCGCGGTCGATGACCTCACCGCGGGACCACTCGCCGCGGATGCCATTGGTGTTGCCCTGCTGCCAGCTGAGCAGCACCGTGAACGAACCCTCCTCGGTACCGGCGATCGGCGTGCAGATCCGGCGGTTGAGCTCGAACGGGCTGTTGGATCCGCAGTCCGCGTCCGGGTTTCCGATCGGCACCTCCCACGCCTGCCACGGCGGCAGCTCGCAGACCCCGAAGCACGACCAGCGCTGCCCGGGCACCGTGAAGGTCGTGACCTCGGTGGTGCCATCGGCCTTGGTCATCGTCGTGGTGAGCGTGATGTTGTCGTCGAAGGCCCTGGATGAGAACAGCCGGTTGTCGACATCCACCGCGCTCGCCGTGGCGAGGTCGGCGCCGTCGCAGAGCAGGCCCGGCGTCCAGCCGCGGTCGCCGTCGAGGTGGGAGGTGCCGCAGACCAGGCCCGACGCCGTGGATGCGACCACCTCGACGTCGTAGACCCGCACCACGCCGCGCAGCCGGCTGTCGCCCATGATGTCGAGGCGGGGCAGGATGCGGTCGGGCGAGCCCATCACCGTGAACGACTCGAACAGCGGCTCCTCACGCTCGAAGCTGTCGGTGTCCGATCCCGACGGGTACCAGCGGGCGCAGAACAGCACGTTGGTGCCCTCGGGAACGCGGAACCACTGAATCAGGCGCTCGTTGTACTCGGGTGGCGCGTTGAGGCCCGCGACCTCATCGGGCTCGACCGGCAGGTCCCAGCCGGCGTTCGACACCAGGCGCTCGGCGCTGCCGGGATCGCCGCAGGTCGCGGTCGAGTCCGGCGTCAGCACGTACGCCCGCATGAGCACGCGCTGGTCGGCGGTGTGCATCGCCCGGATGTACGCCCAGTTCGCACCGAGGGTCAGGAACTCGGCCGCCGGCCGCACCGGAGCACCGCCGGAATTGAAGCGGATCTCGTCCGACATCACCATCTCGCCGTCGTGGACGGCGCGGATGCGAGCGGTGTAGTTCGTGTTCGGAAGCAGGTCGGTGAGCACCATGCAGGTGAGCAGCGTCGGCAGTTCTGAGGCGTCGGCCGCGTCGGCGAGGCCGGCCTCCCAGGCATCCTCGTTGCCCGAGAGCGGCACGGCCATCGCGATGCCCTCGCCGCCCTCCGGGATGAGCCCGAGCGCCGCGGTGGCCGGCGCGGTGAGCAGCACGCCGAACGAGACCGAGCCGGCCGGGGCATCCGGGCAGGTGAGCTGCGGGTTGGGGAAGCTGTGCGGGTAGGCCTGGCCGATGACGGCGAGATCGGGCCGGTCGACGAGGGCGAGGATGCGTCCGGTCACGCCAGGCGGGCACTCATCGGTGGCCTCCCCGGTCGCGCACGGGTCGCCGCTCCTCCGTCTCGGCGGCGGCCGCCGCGGCCTCCTCCTCGAGCACGTGGATCTCGCCCTCGGGATCGGACGAGCCGCTGATCCGCTCGAGCGCCTCCTCGAACGCCGGGTCCGACGAGGGCGGCACCGCGGAGGGCGGCGTGACCTCGGTCTCGCCGAGCGACTGGCTGAGTCCCCAGTCCTCGTCGGGTTCGGTGGGCAGGTCGCCGTCACCGCTCGCAACCGGCTCGAGCACCGGCGAGATCACGGTGCCGGGGTCGGCCTGCACGGTGTCATGCGGCAGGAACCGCAGTCCGACGATGGTCGCCGCGACACCGACCGCGATCGCCGCAATGATCGCGAGCACGGGCACCAGCCACTTGGGAGTCATGATCGCCGCCTAGCCGAAGTACTGCCAGTTGACGGCGTTCGACTGCGCGGGCGCCGAGGCGTTGCCGGCGGCGTCGAACGCCTGGACGGTGAAGACGAAGTTGCCGTTGTTCGTCGTGTTCGGATTCGGCACCGAGTAGACGAAGATCCACTGGCCGCCGGACTGCTGCATGCTGCCGGAGCCGCTGGTCGGTCCCGTCCAGGAGATGGCCACGCTGGCAACTCCCACGTTGTCGCTCGCGACGACACTGACGGTGATCGGGTCGCTGTTGAACGTCGGGCTCGGACCGGCGCCGACCTGCAGCACCGACGGCGCCGTCGAGTCGCCGGGAGTCGGCGGGGGGTTCGGGGGCTGCGTCGGGCCGGGCGTCGGGGTCGGGGCAGGCGGGACGGGCGCGTCGGTGGGTGCCACAACGAGGGTCTGCACGTCGGGGCAGGCGCCGCCGACCGGGAGGGACGCGGCATCCTGCCCCTCGTCCTGCACGACCGCGGCGTTGGCGACCCAGACGGTCGCGGCGGTGGCGAGCGGGTTGCGCACGCCGAGGTACGCGAGGTCCTCGGTGCGTGCCACGGCGAGCACGCGCGTGCCGGCCGGGATGCGGGTGGCGAGGTCGCCGCCCACGCACTCGAGTGCCGCGGCATCCGAGTCGCCGACGATCGCGAAGACCGGAACCGGCGGGCCGATCTCATCGGTGATCCGCCCGAGCACGCCGAGCGGGCCGAGCGATCCGCCGACCACGGCCGCGACGACGACGAGCCCGATCCAGGGCAGCCAGGACAGCGGTCCGCCGCCTCCGGCGAAGCCCGACGACGCGGCAGGAGTGCCGGTGTCACCGGCCGCCACCCGCGAACGGATGGCGTCGGCGACACCGGCGGAAGTCACCTCCGGTTCGGCGACGCGCTTGAGCGATGCGCTCAGCATGTCATCCAGTTCAGCCATGGTGATCCTCCTTCCTCAGTCGTGCAGCGAGCCCCTTCCGGGCCCGATGCAGCTGGGTCTTCACGGTGCCGGCGGTGACGCCGAGTCCCTCCGCGATCGTCTCGACGGACTGGTCCATCAGGTAGTGCAGCACGATGACCTGGCGCTGCTGCTGCGGCAGTTGCCCGAGCGCGCGCTGCACGTCGAGGTCGAGCATCGCGACCGCGTCGGCCGTGGTCTCGTCGGCGACGCCGATCCGCTCGAGCGCGCGGGACTCCGCCCCGCGGCTGCGCATGGTGTCACGGAGGCGGTTGCTCGCGACGACGGTGATCCAGGCGGCGACGTTGGACACGGGGTTGGACGGCGGCTTCGCGAGGTAGCCCACGATCGCGTCCTGCACGGCGTCCGCGGCATCCTGCCGGTTGCCGGTGATGAGTCCCACGGCGGCGACGACCTTCGGGTATTCGGCCGCAACGAAGGCATCGAGGTCGAGGGCGACCTTCTCCTTCACTGCGGGCTCCATACCGTCACGACGCGCAGGTGCCCCTGCGCGGTTGACACGTCATGCGGGAACGACGGTGATGATGGCGATGACCGTAGCAGTCCCGGTGCCCGTGGGGGAATCGGCAGTGCGAGTGGATTCGTCGAGTATCTCGAACGAGAGACCGCCGGTGGGGCCATCCTCCGCGCCGGTTCCCAACAGCTGCTCCCACGGCACCTCGACTTCGAACGGGATGCCCGCCCGGCCCGAGTCCCAGAACGGCACGCACGGCTCCTGCGGTGAGCCTGCCGGTGCCGCGTTGGGCAGCGCGAGCACCCCGCTGATCCGGGTGGTCTCGCCGAGCGGCAGGATGACGAGGGTGTCGTCGACCGCGGCGAAGCCGGGCCCGGGGCATCCTCCCAGTCGAGGTCCCAGCACCGTCTGCCCGCCGACCCGGAGCGTGAGGAAGACCGCGTCTGCGGTGATCCCCGACAGCTGCACCGAGACGCGCGCCGTGACTTCGACCGGCGGCACGGCGACCCGGGATGGTGTGCCCCAGCCGGTGAGCGCGTCCTGGGCACCCCACACCGTGACCGCGCCGCTCGCGTCGGTGAGCTCGACCACCGACTGGTACTCCGTGCCGTGGCACAGCCCGGAGAACTCGACGAAGGCGGGAGCGTTGAACGGCTCGGGCGGCATCACTCCCGACCGCTCGAGCACCGCCCCTGGTCGTTCGCACGGTGCCTGACCGGCGGCGGGCACCAGGCGTGCGGTGTAGCTCGCCGGTCGGTCCGCGTAGAGCACGAGGGCCGCGGTCACGCCGCGGGTGTCGGGTTCGCTGCCGCTGAGCCGGATGGCGGAGTTGGCGACGTCGAGCTGGGATCCGGGGACGGCTGCGGTCGCGGCATCCACCACCGGAGCGACGGAGGTCTCGTGCGCACCGTTACTCGCCCCCTGCGTCCAGAACAGCAGCAGGGTGGCCTCGCCGAACCGGCCGTGCACCGTGTAGTAGCTCGGTCGTGACGGCGTCTGGCACACGCCGGTGCAGGAGGCCGTCGCACCGAGGTCGAGGGTCGTCCAGGTCGGACCGACCTGCGGGAAGTCGAAGCCCACCGTGAGCGTCGTCGGGTCTCCCGCGCTGAACCGCAGCACCCCGCGGCCCGGGTTGACCTCGGAGCCGGGCGCCGTCGGATCGGAGGTGTCGCACACCGACGCCGAATCGGGCGCGAGGGTGATCTCACGACTGGTCGCCGGCTCGTCGAGCTGCCACGACCCGCACTGCTGGCCGCTCGACAGCCAGGCCGACAGGTTCCAGCCCGGCAGGTCGCGCAGCGACGCGCCCGTCACCACGAGCTCGGGCGAGAGGCGGTCGGCGGTCTCGACGATGGTCTGCGCCGCATAGTCCAGCTCGCCGTACGGTGTGCGCACGACCACACACAGGAACACCCGGCGTCCCTCCCCGATGTCGAAGCCGTACGTCGTGCGCTCGGTGAAGGCCGGATCGTAGGATGCCGCGGCCAGCGCATCCGCGTCGACCGCCCCCGTGACGACCCCGAGCTCGTGCACTGCGAGGTCGTACCCGGTCTGCACCTCGTCGCATCGCGGCTCGTCGCCGTTGAGCACGTTCGGATACACCGACACCGACTCGCCGACGCGATGCGGCACGGTCACCCCGATCAGGTCGTCCGTCACGGCGTAGACCGTGGCGGAAGGACGGACGAGTCCGCCGGTGGAGTGGAAGGTGAACCGCCGCCAGTCGCTGCCCGCGCTCACGTGCACGGTGTACGTCGTCGCGGGCACGAGCCCGTCGAGTGGGATGCACAGCGTGCCAGCCGGCACCGTGCGCTCGCGCACCGGCACTCCGTCCGCCCACCAGGATGCCGCGACCGGAGCATCACCCTCGGCCGTCACCGCGATCGCGACCTCACCCGCCCCCGCCGAGCACGCGCCGGGCGGCGCCACGGTCGCCTCCAAGATGCGCGGCGCAGCCTCGGCCGACGCGGTGCCGGACAGCCCCGCCGGGCAGCTGTCCGACGGCTGGAAGCCGGTGAGGGCGCACGGATCATTCGCCGCGTCGAAGGGATGCGCGCCGGCGAGCTCCGCCGCCGCGCTCTGCGGGTCCATCGCACTGCTCGCCGCCTCGAGGATCGCGAGCGCATTCGCGGTGATCGCGGCGGCCGTCACCCCCACCCGCGCGGTCGACTCGAGCATGTCGCTCTTGCCGCCGGCGCCCTCGCTCGGCAGCGGATGCGCGATGAGCGTGTTCACGGTCCACGGCTCGCGCGGCTCCGGGTGCGTGAACCCGGCGGTGCCGAGGATGCCGCCGGCGACGGCGACCACGAGCACGGTTGCGGCGCCGAGGATGGTGCGCAGGTTCATCCACCACCCCCGATCCCGATCCACAAGGGATCGCAGGTGACCTCGTCGAGCCCGGCGACCGTCGTCGGGAACTCGTCGACGCTCACCTGGTCGGCGCGCACCCAGACCGGTTCGAAGCCCGCCGCGGGGCTGCGGGTGAGCAGCCAGCTGCCATCGGGCGTGCGACCGGTCACGTGCACACGCGTGGACGACGGGAAGGTCGCGAGCTGCAGGCCGCCCGGGCAGTCGTAGCCCGGCACGCCGGACGGGACCGATCCGATGATGTCGATCTCAGCCGGTGCCTCGGCCGTGACGGCGGCGGGTGGGATGAAGACGCCGAGCGCCCCGAGTGCGAACGCGAGACCGCCCGCGGCGACCGCCGCGAAGCCCCAGGCCAGGATGACGCGGCCCGACCCCGGCCGGCCGACGGTGCCCATGACGCGAGCCCTCGCCGCGGTCAGTCGTCCGACCGGCCCCGCCAGCGCAGCGCGAAGACGAAGAGCACCCCGATGACGGTCGCGATGCCCACGGCGATCGCGAGCGGCACCCCGTACTGGAGGCTGTAGAGCACGAAGAAGCCCGGGCCGTTGGGCGCGTCGTCGTACCAGGCGTCGAGGCGGCTCCCGATCAGCAGGCCGCCTCCGATCAGGGCGATCGCGATGAGCAGCAGCGCGATGAGGAACGGGTTGGTGCGCAGCGGTGCCTGCGGGGTGTCGAACCGCTCGATCGGCTCGGCATCGGAGCGTCGCCGAACGGGCGGGGCGTCCTCGGCGTAGGGGTCCTGCGCAGTGCGGACCTGGGCGCGGGACTGCGCCTGCGCGTCGGCGAACACCCTGGCCTGCTGCTCGCCCGGCGCGACGACGGGCGGCGGCGCGATTCGTTCGGCCGCAGGGGCCGGACGGCTGGGCGCCTGGCGCGGCGGGAAGGCGGTGTCGCCCTCGAATCCGCGCTGGAAGGCCGGGTCGAACCGTGGGTCGTAGCCGTCGTCAGCCATGTCCCCAGTGTGCCACCGCGTCATCCAAAGGGCACTACCTGCAGCGGTGGGGGCGTGCCGGCGGGCTAGCCGCGCACGGCCGCGAGGAGGGCGGCGTACTCCTGCTCGTCCACGTCGAGACCCGCGTCGGCCAGCCGCTGCCGAAGTGCCTCGTCGGCGTCGCTGACGTTGCCGAGCGCGAGATCCTGCTTGGTCTGCTCGACGATCCCGTCGAGTTTCGCCCGATCGGTCGCGTCGTCGTGGCCGGCCTCGACCGGTCCGGTCTGCTCTGGAGGATTGCCGTGTTCGCTCATGTCCTGAGGTTCGCAGCCCAGGCTGGGAACGACTGGGGGTTGACGCTACTCTGCTGTGTGCAGGGCCGGCTGCTCCATCTGACGGAGCGGAGGACCGCATGGTGCACCACTGGCGGGCGAGCGATCATCTCGAGCAGTCGTTCCGGGCGGGGCAGTGGTTCATGTTCGATCGCGGTCACCTGGTGGGGGTCATCCAGCTCGGGCGCATCAACCGCCGGTGGGGATTCCGCGGGCTGACCCCCGACGACGTCGAGGACGACCGCCGCACCCTCGGCTACGCGTGGACGCTCGAGGATGCCGCGGACCGACTCTGGGCCTGGTACCAGCGCGGCCGCGCGCCGGATGACCGGGAGCGCTCCTGATTCCTCGTCGGAGGCGCTACCGTATGGGCATGACGCAGCCGGAGGCTCCCAGCCAACATGGGCGAGGTGCACGCGCTCGCCACCGTCGACCTGACCGGCGAGTTCGGTCCCGAGAGCGGCGGGCAGAAGTTCGGTCGCATCCTCGGCGGCCTACTGCTCATGATCCTCGGCGGTGTGCTCGCCCTCGCGTGCGGTGCCGCCTACCTCGCATCCTGGTTCGTGCCGCAGCTCTGGGACTGGGCCGACCTGATCGGCGACGGCCTCCTGTTCATCGGCGCGCTGTTCCTCGGACTCGCGATCCTCGGCTTCGAGCTCATGCGCCGTGGCCGCAAGGCTCGCAACCTGAGCTACGCCGAGGCACTCGCCCAGATCCCGGGGGTGGATGCCGAGACCATCGAGTCCGGACCCGTGCTGCCACCGGGCGCCTCCGCTGCCCCGCCCGCGTCCAACCCCATCCTCTAGCGCCCGACCTCGGACGGCGCGGAGCCGTCAGGCGTTGACGTCGACCACGATGCGGCCGCGCACGCTGCCGTCGAGGATCTCGTGCGCGAGCCGCGGCACGTCGCTGAGCGGCTCAACGCGCGAGAGCATGCCGAGCAGGCCGCGATCCAGGTCCTCGTCGAGTCGGCGCCAGGCACGCTCGCGCGCCGCGTGCGGGGCCTCGACCGAGTCGACGCCGAGGAGGCTCACGCCGCGAAGGATGAACGGAAGCACGGTCGCCCCGGGCAGCTGCGCCGACTGGGCGAGGCCGCACGATGCGACGGCCCCCGCGCGTCGGGTCTCGGACAGCACCGTGACGAGCGTGGACCCGCCCACCGAGTCGATGCCGCCATCCCATCGCTCGGTCGCGAGCGGACGTCCCGCGGCGGCGAGCTCGTCGCGGGCGATGAAGGCGGAGGCTCCGAGTTCGCGCAGGTAGTCGTGCGTCTCGGGACGCCCGGTCGCTGCGGTCACGACGAATCCGGCTCGAGCCGCCAGCGCGACCGCGATCGAGCCGAGGCCGCCCGCGGCCCCGGTGATGACGAGTTCCCCGCCGGTCACGCCGGCGTCGGCGAGCCGGTCGAGTGCGAGGGCCGAGGTGAAGCCGGCGGTGCCGATCGCCATCGCGTCCCGCGTGCTCACGCCCTCCGGCAGGCGGACGAGCCACTCGGGCTTGACGCGCTGGAAGGGGGTGTACCCGCCCGACTCGGTCTCGGTCAGGCCCCAGCCGTTGACGACCACGCGATCGCCGGGCGACCACGCCGGGTCGTCGCTCTCGAGCACCGTGCCGGCGAGGTCCGCGCCCGCGATGAGGGGCGGGCGTCGTGCGATCCGCTGCCGACCGGAGACGGCAAGCCCGTCCTTGAAGTTCAGCGTCGAGTACTCGACGGCGACGAGGACGCCGTGCGCGGGCAGGTCGGCGAGCGTCAGATCGCGGAACTCCGCGAACGTCGTGCGATCCTCGGCCTCGTCGAGCACGAGTGCGCGGAAGTGGTCGGTCATGCGGTCGCTCCTCGGTCTGCCTCTCCAGTCGACAGTATCCGAGCGGGAGGGCCGGGTCGGGGCCGGGTCGGGGCCGCCGAGCCGTCAGTCCACGAAGTACTCGGCGATGCGCGCGGCATCTGACTCGATGGTCGCGACATCGACGAGGTCGCCGGCCTGCGCCTCCAGCACGGCGGTCCAGCGATCGAGGATCTCCTGGGCGGCGCCGCTCGTGTAGAGCGTCGCGGTGAGGTCGGCGGTGGCCGCCGCGACGCGATCGCCGAACAACTCGGTGAATCGTTCGGTGAGCGGGTTGCTCTTCTGCATGCCACCGGGTCCGCCGCCCTGGCCGCCCGGTCGCTGACCAGCCCCGCCACCCGGCGCGGTCTGGGCGTCTGGCGCTCCCGGCGCATCCTGCGCGCCCTGGGCGCCCGGTCCGCCGGCGCCCGCGTGGCCGAACCCGCCGAACGCGAGGTTGTGGTCCCACGCGACGACCGTGATGAGGCCGGTGTCGGCATCCCACCGGAGGTACGAGTTGTTGCCGGGTCCGTCGATGTCGTCGCTGTTCGCGATCAGGGTCTCGAGGGCGAGGTAGTCGGCGAACGCGTCGACGTCGAGGTACTCGCCGAGCTGTTCGACGAACTCGTCATCACTCGACGAGCCCACGAAGTCGAGCAGGGCGATCACCGGCGACAGGTCGTCGTCGCCGCCGCTCTGCTGGGTGAACGCGTCGGCGTACGCGGTCGGGTCGTCCCCGCGGTAGGCGTAGTCGCCCTCCGTCTCGGCCTCGTAGGTGATGCCGTTCTCGCCGAACACGGCGTCGCTCCAGAGCGGGTCATCCGGACTCTCGATCACGAGCCGCAGGGTCTCCTCGCCGCCGTTCACACTGAACCGCACGGCGGTCGCCTCCTGCGTCGCAAGGCCGGCCGCCCCGAGCAGCTCGAGCGCGACCGCTTCGTTGAGGGATGTCTCGGTGTTGTTGCCGCGCACGATGAACTCGCTGCGGCCGTCATAGGTCTGGTCGTCGACGAACTGGTCGAGCCGGATGAGCCACGGCACGCTCGCCGGATCGTCCGCGCTCAGCAGCCCGTCGCCGTCCGTCGCCCCGCCGGGCGCGGTCTCGCCGCCGAGCGCCCGGAGGCTCGAGTTGCCCTTGAGGCGCAACCCGACGCCCTCGAGCACCGTGCCGTCGATCGTGACCGTCGCGGACAGCCACTCCTTCGACCCGTCCGCGACGTACGCCGCGATGATCGCGTCGTACTCGGCCTGGTCGAACTCGACCGAGATCGTGTGCACGACGTCACTGTCGAACAGTGCGCCCGCGGAGCTCTCGGAGTCTGACCCCGCCTCGACCACCGTGGACGAGGACGGCGCGCTCGGGCTCGTGACCGCGCACCCCGCGAGGAGCGTGCCGACGCCGAGCACGGCGACGAGGGTGATCGGAAGGCGACCGTTGCGATGCGACATGCCCGCGAGTCAAGCGAGCGTCCCTATCGGATTCCTATGGAACGGCTGCGACCTCGCGGTCAGCGCGCGGTGTCCTCCCGCGTGATCTCGTCGCGGTGGATGATGATCTGCGCGCCCTCGGACGCGGCCTGCAGGGTGCGCAATTGCAGCAGGGCAGGATGCTCGTCGAGCAGCTTCGCCGTGTTCGCGAGGCTGCGCAGCGACGCGGCCTCCGACCGTGCTCGCTCGAGGTCGGCGAGGCCCCGTGCCCGCGCGAGTGCGGCCTCGGACATCGCCACGCGCACATCCATCGGCAGCGTGAGGTCCTTGACGGCGATCTCGGTGACGGCAGCGCCCACCGAGGCGAACCGCTCAGCGAGCTCCTCGCCGACACCGTCGAGCACGGTCGAGCGCGCGACGACGATGTCCGCGAGCGCGAGTGCGGCGACGCGATCGCGGAGGGCGATCTGGAGGGCCGAGTAGATGACGTCGTAGGGGGCACCGCTGCTCGTGATCCATGCCGCGGCATCCACGATCGTCACGGTGGCGACGATCGAGAAGCGCACGTGCACGCCGTCGGCGGTGAGCACGTCCTGCGTGGGGATGGTGAGCAGGGCGGGACGGGTGTCGACGAGGAACCAGGATTCGCGACGACGCCGTCGGTGGCGCCCGGGGCCCCGCTCGTCGACGAGTGCGCCCTCGTCGAACACGACGGCCTTCTGCCACTGGAACACCGTGACCGTGCTTCCGTGCTCGATCGGAATGCCGGTGCCGGTCAGGATCGCCATCGCGCTGAACTCCTCGAAACTCTGACGACACGTGCCCGCGGCGACGTCACCCCGGCGGCGGGAGGGCTCCGGCCGGCGAACCGGTCGTGCCCTCGCAGGGCCACCGCGGATCCTCCCGAAGGAGCCGCCGCGGACACGCGCTTTTCAACCATGAATGGAACGGACTCGAACCGCATATGCCAAATAGCACCCACGGAACCTCAGGACGATGGTCCCTAAGCCGCACGTTCGGATGCCCCGCCACACTATCGCGCGGGCTCAGACCCCCGCGATCACGATGTCGCGGTGCCACGCGGTCTGCATGAGCGCCGATCGCGTGTAGAAGCTGCGGAGGTTCTCCCACCCCGCAGTCCACGTGATGCGCGACGCGAGCTCCCACACCGACAGGTCAGGATGCTCGGCGAGCACAGCCGCCACTTCGGTGGTGCGGCGTCCGTGGTGCGCACGCGTGACCGCGACCCGGTCGGCCAGGCCCTCGAACCGCCAGCCGTGGCCCGGCAGCACCTCGTGATCGCCGAACTCGAGCACGCGATCCAGCGAGTGCAGGTAGTCGCGCACCGGGTTGCCGTCGATGTGGGCATCGATCCCGATGCCCGGGAACTGGTCGGGCAGCAGGTGATCGCCGGTGAACAGGATGCGCTCCCCTGCGTCGACGAGGCTCACACTGCCCGCAGTGTGGCCGGGCACGTGCACGACCCGAACGTCGCGGCCCGGGATGTCGAGCCGGTCGTCGTCCTCGAGCAGAACATCGGCCGTGAGCGGCTCGATCGGCGACGGCCGATCCATCAGCTCGGCACGCCGGTCGGCGGGGACCTCCCACTCCTCGATCAGCGCGGTCGGATCGGCGGGCGCGGCGGACAGCGACCCCTGCTCGATCCGGTGGAGTCCAACGCGGGCGCCGGTGCGCGCGCGGATCAGCTCCGCGAGACCGAGATGATCGGGATGCAGGTGCGTCGCAGTGACACTCGCGACCTGCTCGAGCGTGTGTCCGACGCTCGCGAGCCCGGCTTCGAGCTCCGCGAGGGAGTCCGCGGTGAGGCCGCCGGCGTCGACGAGGTGGATCGCGCCGGCGTCATCCTCGATCGCGTAGCTGAACGCGTAGGGCACCCACTTGTGGCCGAGCGTGATCGGCACGGCGAACAGTCCGTCGCGCACGGTCTCCGGTAGGGGAATGGTGCCCGACGCATACGCCGCGGCCTGCGCTTCGCTCGTCGGGTGCACTGATCCACCGTAGCGCGCGGCAGGCTAGCCGAGGTTCACTTGACGGTCTGCTCGACCTGCTGCTCGACGGACTCGAGCGACTGAGGTCTTAGCCGACCGCCGCAGCGATCGCGTCGAGGTTCTCGGCCATCCACCCGAGGTAGTCCAGCCCGTCGGGCAGCGTCTCCGTGAAGGAGACCACGGGGACACCCGCGGCCTCGGCCGCCGCACGAACCTGCTCGGTCTGTGCGCTCGTGGTCTGGTCGTTGTAGGCGAGCAGCACCAGGTCGGCGGAGTCGACGAGGTCGAGCATCGTCTCGAGGTCGCGCGGTGCGACATCCGAGCCCTCCTCGATGGCCTCGCTAAACGCGTCGGGGGTCACGTTGACCAGCCCGACCGCGTCGAGAAGGTAGAGCGGAACCGGCTCGGTGATCGCGGCATCTCGTCCCGCGACGTCCGCAGCGATGGAGTCCGCTCGTGCGCCGAGCTCCTCGAAGCGATCCTCGACCGAGGCGAGGTTGTCCAAGAAGCGCGACTCGTTCGCGGGGTCGAGTGCGCCGAGCTCCTCGGCGATCGAGGCGACCAGTCCGCTCATCGCCACGAGGTCGTACCAGACGTGCTCGTTCTCACCGTCGGCGAGGCCGGCGAGCTCGAAGGCGTCGAGCACGGGGAGGTCTCTCGCTCGCGGAGGCGTCGAGCAGAGCATCCATGAAGGGGTCGTAGCCGCCGCCGTTGACGATCACGAGGTCCGCACCGGCGATCGCGAGCCGGTCGCGCGCGCTCGCCTCGAACGAGTGCGGATCCTGGCTGGCCGAGTCGATCAGGCTCGTCACCTCGACCGCGTCGCCGCCGACGAGCGCCACGAGACTGCCGTAGACATCGGTGGATGCGACGACGTGCACCTTCCCGTCATCCACCGCATCTCCGGCGCCGCACCCGGCGAGCGCGAGCAGCACCGCGGGAACGAGGATCAGGGGAACCAGACGCAGACCGAACATGCGGCGACTCTATCGCAATTGATAATCCTTATCAATTGCGCCGGACGGCGCGCTGCGTTCCGCCGCGGCGGGCCCGCCGACTGGCCGATGAACGTGGCTCACCGCTAAGGTGGTGGGCATCTCGTGATCCGTTCGTTCCGAACAACGGCATCCCCGATCTTCTAAGGAGTCCCCCGTGACCACACGCACTCGCGCCGCCGCCGGATTGTTCGCCATCTCGGCCGTCGTCGCCACCTCACTGCTCGGAGTGGGCCCGGTCGCCGCCGCCGAACTGCCCAAGGGCGCGACCATCGACGTGGTGGACGAGGACTCCGGAGCGATCTACAAGGTCGACCACACGACCGCCGGGATCGCCGAAGTCGGCACCCCGTCGGGCATCGCGGACATCACGGCGATCGACGTCGACGCGAGCGGCGCCGGCTTCGCCGTCGATGACCCGAACGACAGCGCGTCGTCGTTGTACTCAGCCAACGCAGTCACCGGCGCCATCACCTACATCGCCGCAATCAACTTCGGCGATGTGCTCGTCTCCGGTTGCGAGGCGCTCGACCTTCGATCCAACGGCGACGTCGTGATCGCGTGCAGCTACGACGGTGACGGCCTCTTCACCTACATCGGTGTGGTCGATAAGGAGACAGGGTTCTTCGACGACAGCGTCACCATCTCGAATGACCGCATCTTCGCGCTTGCCTCGAGCCCGACCGGTCAGCTCTACGCTTTCGGCGAGGACGACTGGGACATCTACCTCGTGGATCTCACCGCCGGCACCGCCACTCCGACCGTCACGGCGAGCGCGGCCATCTACGGCGCTGACTTCGACGTCGCGGGAACGCTGTGGGTCACCACGGCCACCGAAGAGACTGGCTCAGCCCTCGCGACGGCCAATCTCGCGACCGGCGTCGTGACCGAGGTGGGCGAGTACACACCGACCGACGGTTCGACGTTCACCTCTGCAGTCTCGATCACGGTCTGGGGCGGCACGCTCGCTGCGACCGGTTCGCAGCCCGCAGACCTCGTGCCGGTCGGCCTGGGCGCCCTGCTCCTGCTCGCCGCCGGCGTCGCACTCGCGGCCACCCGCCGGATCGGCTCCAAGCCGACCCGCTAGCAGCACTCGACACGAAGGGGCCGGCCATTGGTCGGCCCCTTCGGCGTTCCGCTAGGGTGAAGCATCGTCGCTGCGGCGTCCGGGGCACGCTCTTCGGACAACGCGCCCGAACCAAGGAGCACCCATGACCCGGTCCCGCACCGCTGCGAGCCTGTTCGCGGCATCTGCGATCATCGCCGCCTCCCTGCTGGGCGCCGCGCCTGCGGGCGCCGCGACGCTTCCGACCGGTGCGACCATCGATGTCGTCGAGACCGACCAGACCGGCGCCATCTACTCGGTGAACCCGGCGAACGCGGTGGCGAGTCTCGCAGGGTCCGCCGCGGGCGTCTTCAACATCACCGCGATCGACGTCAACCAGTCCGGCCAGGGGTATGCGATCGGCCAGGACGAGGCTGGCTCGTTCCTCTATTCCGCGAACGCCGTGACGGGCGCGCTCGACCTGATCGCGCCGATCCTCGACGGCGGCGAGACCGTGGATGGATGCCAGGGCATCGACCTCAGCGCCGCGAACGTGCTCACGGTCTCCTGCTCGACGTTCGTCGACTCCGGCTTCTTCGTGTCGGTCATCGGCTTCGTGAACCCGGTCTCCGGAGAGTTCGACGAGATCACGGACTACTCGACGCTCGACGACGACATCGTCCGTGCCCTCGCGAGCAATGCGGCTGGCACGCTGTACTACATCACCGAACTCGGCCACGTGTTCATCCTCAACACGACGACGGGCGTGTCCACGCCGACCGTGACCGTCGACGGCCGGGTGCTCGCCGCGGACTTCGACATCACCGACCAGCTGTGGGTGACGATCGGCGCCGAGGGCGAGGAGCCGATCGTCGGCAACAGTCTCGGCACGCTCAACATCGCGACGGGGGTGCTCACACCGATCGCGGAGTACACGAACGTCGATGAGCCCGAGTTCTCCACGGTCTCGATCACGGTCTGGGGCGGCTCGCTCGCCGCCACCGGCTCGAACGGCCAGGAGTTCGTGCCGATCGCGATCGGTGCGGTGCTCCTGCTGCTCGCCGGGGTCGCGCTCGCGGTCACCCGCCGGATCAGCCACAGCCGCCGCAACTCCGCGCCCTAGGCCCGGCTCACGTCCGCAGGACGTACGCCGACCCTTGCCGACGGTCGCGGTCTGACCCACAGTGGAAGCATGGCCGCGGACCTCGTCACCGACATCTGGGCGCACGGCGACGCCTACGAGCGATACGTCGGACGGTGGAGTCGACGGGTCGCGCCTGCGTTCCTGGACTGGCTCGGCCTGCCCGCTGGGCTCCGCTGGGTGGATGTCGGCTGCGGCACCGGTGCCCTGTGCGCGACGATCCTCGACCTCGCGTCGCCCGCCGCCGTGATCGGCGTCGAGCCCTCCGAGGGATTCCTCGCCACCGCCAGGGAACGACTCGGCGACCGCGTCGAACTGCACCGGGCCGGCGCCGAGCAGCTGCCGCTCGACGACGCATCGGCGGATGTCGTGCTGTCCGGCCTCGTGCTCAACTTCGTCCCCGACGCGGACCTCGCGCTCCGCGAGGCCGCGCGCGTCGCGGCCGGAGGCACCGTCGCCGCCTATGTGTGGGACTACGCGGAGGGCATGCAGTTCATGCGGGCGTTCTGGGATGCCGCGGCGCAGGTCGACCCGCGGGCGGCCGAGCTCGACGAGGCATCCCGATTCCCCATCGCCACCGCGGAGGGCCTCGCGGCCGCGTTCACCCGTGCCGGACTCGGCGACGTGCACGTCGCGGCGCTCGAGATCCCGACCGTGTTCGCCGATTTCGACGACCTGTGGACGCCCTTCCTCGGTGGCCAGGGTTCGGCGCCGAGCTACCTCGCAACGCTCAACGAGCCCACGAAGGACGCCGTGCGTGAGGCGGTGCGCGATCGGGTGACCGCCGAGCCGGACGGGTCGATCCCGCTCGTCGCGCGCGCGTGGGCGGCCCGCGGGGCGGCGGAGTCGGTCACATCGACGGCGGGGTCCGACCCAATTTCGCGATCGCTGTCGATTTCCGCCCTCCCCATTCGACCTTGGTGATGAGAGGGTCGATGAGCACCCTCCACGACACAAGGAGCAACCGTGAGCAAGTACATGCTGATCATGCGCAACACCGACGAGTCGGCGGCGCAGTTCGCCGACATCGACTTCGACCAGATGCTCGAGACGATGGGCAAGTTCAACGACGAACTCATCCGCGCGGGCGTGCTCGTCGCGGCCGAGGGCCTGGATGACCCGTCCGAGGGCGTCGTCGTCGACTTCGTCACCGAGACCCCGATCGTGACCGACGGCCCCTACGGCGAGACGAAGGAGCTGTTCGGCGGCTACTACATCCTCGATGTCGCATCGAAGGAGGAGGCCGTCGAGTGGGCGAAGCGCATGCCCTACTTCCAGGGCACGAAGTGCGAGATCCGCCGGATGCCGTCGATCGACGAGTTCCCGCAGGACAACCCGTGGATCCAGCGCGAGCGCGCCTGGCGCGAGTCCACCGGCCAGCTGTAGTCCCCCGAAGTCCTGGACGTGAGTGACGCGCAGCGTGCCACGGCGCCGGCCAACACCGCGCGACGCGCGGTCGAAGCCGTGTGGCGGATGGAATCCGCCCGCATCGTCGGCGCGCTCGCCCGCTACACCAGGGACTTCGCCCTCGCCGAGGATGTCGCGCAGGAAGCCCTCGCGGAGGCCCTCGTGAGCTGGACCACCGCCGGCATCCCCGACCACCCGGTCGCGTGGCTGCTCGCCGTGGGTCGGCGGCGCGCGATCGACGCGTTCCGCCGCCGCGCGGGCGCGGACGAGCGCTACGAGCTGCTCGCGCGCGACCTCGATGAGTCCAGCCCGGGTGCCGACCTGCTGTTCGACCCTGATGCGATCGACGACGACGTGCTCGCGCTGGTCTTCACCGCGTGCCATCCGGTGCTGCCGAAGGAGGCGCGCATCGCGCTCACCCTGCGCGTGGTCGGCGGTCTCACGACCGACGAGATCGCGAAGGCATTCCTCGTGCCCGTGCCGACCATCCAGGCCCGGATCACCCGGGCGAAGAAGACCCTCGCCGCGGCGCGGGTGCCGTTCGCGGTTCCCGACGCGGCCGAGCGCGCCGAACGGCTCGGGTCGGTGCTCAGCGTCGTGTACCTGATCTTCACCGAGGGGTCGTCCGCGACGAGCGGCGACGCCTGGATCCGCACCGACCTCGCGCAGGAGGCGCGCCGCCTCGCGCGCGTGCTCACCCGGCTCGCCCCGGAGCCCGAGGTCTACGGTCTGCTCGCCCTGCTCGAGCTCACCGCGGCACGATTCCCGGCCAGGGTCGATGCCGAGGGCCGCCCGGTGCTGCTCGAGCACCAGGACCGGCGGCGCTGGGATCGCTCGGCGATCCGACGTGGGCGCGCCGCGCTCGCGACGGCGGGTGACGCGGGTCGCGGGCTGGGTGCGTACGGGCTGCAGGCTTCGATCGCGGAATGCCATGCGGTGGCGGCATCCGTCGCCGAGACCGACTGGGATCGCATCGTGCTGCTCTACGAGGCGCTCGGCCAGCTCGCGCCGTCACCTGTCGTCGACCTCAATCGGGCCGTCGCGGTGGCGATGGCGTCCGGTCCGGCGGCCGGTCTCACGCTCGTCGACGCCCTCGCCGAACGCGGCGACCTGGCCGGCTCGCACCTGCTGCCTGCCGTGCGCGCAGAGCTCCTCGCGCGGCTGGGGAGAGTGGATGACGCGCGCCGCGAGTACCTCGCCGCCGCATCCCTCTGCGGCAACGCCGCCGAGCGCGCGGTGCTCGAGGGCAAGGCCGCGGAGCTCGCCGGCTAGATCGTCCGGGGCGCCTTCGCGAGGTTGGCGACGAGCTCGTCGCGGTCCTGGCGCACGACGTACGCGGGGCGGTCGCGCTCGTAGCGCCACGAATCGCTGAGCGGCGAGACATCCACGGTGTCGAAGCCGAGGCGATCGAGCAGGTCGCTCGCGAACAGCGCGGCCTCGGGATAGTCGCTCGAGATCGGCAGGGCGCGGCGCCCTGGCGTTCCGGCCGGCGTGCCGTCGGTGAGGATCTCGCGCCACGGGATGTTGTTGAACACCTTCACGACCTTCGAGGTCGGCAGGTGCTCCTGCAGCAGCCCCGACGTGGTCTGCTCCCCGCGGTCGAGCGAGTCGACGTGGCCGTCGCGCTCGAAGTAGTAGTTGTTCGTGTCGAGCACGATCTTGCCGGCCAGCGGCTCGACCGGTATGTCGGCGATGGCCTTGAACGGCACCGTCACCACTGCGACCTCGGCGGCTGCGGCCGCGTCAGCAGCTGTGGCCGCGCGCGCGGCTCGGTCCGAGATCCGCGATGAGGTCCGCGAGCGTCTCGGGACCTCGGGAGTTGGCGATCACGACCTCGTCGCCGAGACCGATCACCGCCCGCGCCACACTGCCGCCGATCTTGCCCGCTCCGATGATGCCGTAGGTAGTCATGGCTGATGGAACATCCCATGCGTTCGAATGATTCCGCGCGCACCCACCCGATTCGGATTGGCCATCGACCGCGCCGGGTCGCCGGCCCTACCGTCGTCGAATGCCCTCTGCGCGCGCCGGACTCCTCTGGGGGCTCCTCGGCGTCCTCGCGTTCTCGTTCACCGTGATCTTCACCAGGGTCGCGGTCGGCGGCCTGGACCCGCTGTTCATCGGTGCAGGTCGAGCGGTGGTCGGCGCGGTGCTCGCGGGCGTCACTCTCGCGATCATCCGGCCGAAGCGACCGCGCGGTCACCAGTGGCTGCGGCTCGTGATCATCGCGGCGGGGGTGATCGCGGGCTTCCCCATTCTCACCTCGTTCGCACTCACGACCGTGCCGGCGAGTCACGCCGCCGTGGTGATCGCCCTGCTGCCTGCGGTGACCGCGGTCGTGGTGGTCATCCGCGGGCACGAGCGGCCCCCGGTGTCGTTCTGGGTGCTCGCGGCGCTCGGCGCGATCGCGGCGGTCGTCTTCGCCTCGATCAACGGCGGTGGTATCGCGCAGCTCCAGCCGGCCGACCTGCTGCTGTTCGGTGCGGTGATCGCGGCGGCGATCGGCTATGCCGAGGGCGGGCTGCTCTCGCGCGAGCTCGGGTCATGGCAGACGGTGTCCTGGGCGCTCATCGTGGCGGCGCCAGTCATGATCGTGCTCACCGCGATCTCGGTCGTGCTCACTCCGCCGCACGCCGACGCCGCCGAATGGGCGTCGTTCGGCTACCTCGCGGTGGTGAGCGTGTTCCTCGGCTTCTTCGCGTGGTACCGCGGGCTCGCGATCGGACCGATGGCGCGCGTGAGCCAGGTGCAGCTCGTCCAGCCGGTGCTGAGCATCCTCTGGGCGGCGCTGATCCTCGGTGAGGAGCTGACGCTACCGACGATCCTCGGCGGTGCGGTCGTCATCCTGTGCGCGGCGATCGCGGTGCGCATCCGCCTCGACCGCGTCGCCCGCTAGGTTCCAGTCGGCCCCGTCGGACTCGAGCACCGGCACGCCCTCCGGATCGGGTGGCGCGACCGGCTCCGCTCGCTTCCGCGTCACCAGGTACGACCCGCCGAGCACGAGCACGAAGCCGACCGCCGTCCAGATCGTGAACGGCTCGTGCAGGATCAGCACGCCCGCGATGATCGCGACGGCGGGGTTCACGTAGGTGATCGTCGTCATCCGCATCGGGCCGATCTCCGCAACGAGGGCGAACATCACGAGGAACGCGAGCGCACTGCAGACCACGCCGAGCCCGATGAGCGACAGGATGACCTCGGGCGACGGCACCTCGGTCGGCCACCCCCCGGTGAGCGACACGACGGGCACGTAGACGATCGCGGCGATCAGCAGCGACACGGTCACGACGCCGATCGGCGGCAGGTCGGACATGTACTTGGACAGGATGGCCGGACCGATCGCGTATCCGACTACGACGATCGCGAGCTGCGCGACGCCGATGAGGTCGGACCCCGCGACGTCGAAGCCGACCAGGGCGGCCACGCCGAGCATCCCGAGGAGGATGCCGATCCAGTTGCCCGCACTGAGCTTCGCCGGTCGGCCGAAGAAGAACGCGACCGCGATGCCGACAAGCGGGATGACGGCGAGCAGCAGCCCGGCGGTCGAGCTCGGCAATCGCTGCTCGGCCGTGCTGAGGAAGAACCACGGGATGACGATCTCGAGCGCGGTGTAGGCCAGCAGCGGACGCCACCGCTTGAGCACGACGAGCACCTGCTTGCGGTAGAGCGCGAGCGGCAGCAGCAGGAGGCCACCGAGCAGGCTCCGCGAGAGCACGACCATCGCGGGCTCGAGCTCGCCGACCGCGACCTTGATCAACAGGTACGGGATGCCCCATGCGACACCCAGGATGGCGAACAGGATGAGGCCGCGTCTGGTCACCCTCGCAGTCTGGCACCGCCGTGCGACCAGCGCGGGTCAACCGCCGGAATCTGGCAGGGATTCACCGACGAGCGTCCGTCCGGACGCGCGCGGATCAGTCCTCGCCCTCCTCGAGCCGGATCGCCTGGCTGAACCACTCGCGCGAGAGCTGCTTGGCCATGTGCTCCGCATACCAGCGCGGCCACTGCTCGTCGCGCACACCGCGGAGTTCGCGTTCCTCGTGCACGCCGTGCGCCGCCGAGGCGTCGCGCAGAGCAGCCGACACCTGGTCGAGCGTGTAGTCCGAGCCGAGCGCGCGGTGCAGGTTCTCGGCGTAGTACGGCTGCCAGTCGGTGCCGGGGTGATCCTGCTCGTACGCGAGGTGCGACTGCTCGGCGGCGACGAGCAGTCGCTCGAGCACGTCGGTCATCGACTCGGCGCTCATCGGCCCGGCGCTCGCTGCGTGATCTCCTGCAGCACCCAGCCGTTGCCGTCCGGGTCGCTGAACGATGCGAAGGTGATGTAGCTGCGGCGCTCGGGATCCACACCCTCGACCCGACGCGCGGTGCCGGCGTGGTGGAACGCCCCGGTCTCGTCGCGGAACGGCTCGCTCACCTCGATGCCCTTGCTCTCGAGCTCCGCCTTCGCGGCGAGGATGTCGCTGACGATGAGGTGCAGCCCCTGGCTCGAGCCCGGCGCGGCCGTCGTGAGCCCCTCGCCGAAGATGATCGATGCCTCCGACCCCGGCGGGGTCACCTGCACGATGCGGTAGCCGTCCTCGATCGGGAAGTCGGCATCCAGCCGCCAGCCCGCGTTCGTGTAGAACTCCTTCGCCCGATCCACGTCCGAGACGGGCAGCACTGCCACTTCGAATTTCATGTCCATGTCTCACAGTGTGGCACTCGAGCGTTCAGCATGATGCAACCCACGGGTTGCATTTGTCTCCTCCTTCTGTGCAACTATGGAGTTGCAGATAGGAGCATCATGAACATCATCCCCACACGCACCACCCTCGTCCTGGCCGTGCTCTTCGCAGGAGCGTTCGTCATGGGCTGTGCCGAGATGCTCGTCGTCGGGCTCATCGACCTGATCGCCGAGGACCTCTCGGTGACCCTCGCCGCCGCGGGCGCCCTCGTGACCGCGAACGCACTCGGCCTCGCCATCGGCGGCCCGCTGCTCACCTTCCTCACCACCCGCTTCGACCGCCGCCCGGTGCTGCTCGTCTCCACCGCGGTCTTCGTGGTCGCCAATCTCCTGCCCGCGTTCGGCGGCGACTACGCGGTCTTCCTGGTTGCACGGGTCGTCATCGGCGCGGCGCAGGGCCTCTTCATCGCCGCCGCGATGGTCACCGCGACCTCGATCGTGCCCCCCGAGCGCGCCGGCCGCGCGATGGCGCTCGTGATCTCGGGCTTCGCGACCTCGAGCGCGCTCGGCCTTCCGCTCGGCACGCTGCTGGGCCAGGCCATCGGATGGCGCGGCTCCTTCGCCGCCGTCGTCGTGCTCGCCGCGCTCATCCTCGCCGGCCTGGTGGCGCTGCTCCCCTCGGTGCCGACCGCGCCGGAGCAGGGCGCCCTCGGACAGGCGCGCGCCGCATTCGCGCCGCGCGTACTCGCCCTGCTCGCCGTCTGCGCGGTGATCTTCGTCGCGATCCAGTCAGCCCTCACCTACGTCGTGCCGTTCCTCGGCGAGGTCGCGGGCGTGAGCGGCCCGGTCGTCAGCGTGTACCTGCTCGCCTACGGCGTCGCGACCTCGGTCGGCTCGATGCTCGGCGGGCGCTTCGCCGACAGCAACGCGAGCCGCGCGCTCATCGTCGGCACGATCGGGGTCACGGCGTCGCTCGTGGCCTGGGTGCTGTTCGGCGGCAACGGGATCGTCGTGCTCCTGGCCGTGATCGGCATGGGGCTGTTCGGCATGGGCATGGCCCCGTCGCTGCAGCACCGCGTCGTGAGCCTCGCTGGCCCTGGGGCCGCGCTCGCGGCATCCCTGCCCGCGTCGGCCGTCAACGCCGGCATCGCGGCCGGGTCGTTCGCCGGTGGTGTCGCGATCGGCGTCGGCGGCGTGTCCGCGGCCGTGCTGGCCGGCGCGATCGTGGCGGCGGTGTCGATCGCGGCGGCCTGGGTGACGAGCACGCTGCGACCGGTGGCCGTGGCATCCACCCCCGAACGGTCTGCAACTCAATAGTTGCAGCAAAGCGGACGAACAGGAGACAATCATGACCATGACCGACAACAGCAAGACCGTGATCGAGGCCGACGCCTTCACGGTGCGTCGAACGATCGACATCGCCGCGCCCATCTCGAAGGTGTGGTCGGCGGTGACCGACCCCGCGCACATCTCGCAGTGGTTCGGCCAGGCGTCGTTCGCCGGGTCGTCCGCCGGATCGCTCGGCACGCTCACCTGGGAGGGCCGCGATCCGATCCCGGTGCGCATCGAGGCGATCGAGCCGACCTCGATGGTCTCGTACCGGTGGGGCAACGACGACGCGAGTGGCGTCGTCGAGACCGAGCTGGATGACGCGCACTCCACCGTCTTCACCTTCACCCTCGAGCCCGTACCGACGGGAACCCGCCTCACCGTCGTCGAGACCGGCTTCGACACCACGTCCGACCCGGCCGCCAACATGGAGGACCACCGCGGGGGCTGGGACGGCGAGCTCGACAAGCTCGTCGCGCTGGTCGAGTCCGGCTCGTGACGACCGCGACCCTCGTGCCCGTGTTCGCGGCACTCGGCGACGACACCCGGTGGAGCATCCTCAGCGCGCTCGGCGAGGGTGATGCCTCGGCCTCCGCCCTCGCCCTGCGCCTGCCGGTCACCCGCCAGGCCATCGCCAAGCACCTCGCCGTGCTCCAGGAGGTCGGACTCGTCGAACCGGTGCGCGTCGGCCGCGAGGTGCGCTACCGCGTGATCGGCTCGGAGCTGAGCGCCACCGCGCAGCGGCTCGACGCGATCGGCGCGGAATGGGATCGCCGACTGCTCGCGATCAAGCGGATCGCGGAGGGGCTCTGACCCCGCCATTGTGAGCGCGCGTGTGCTCTCAGGAAATTGTGAGCAAGGGCTTGCGCACCCGCGTTTGCAAGGCCACACTCGAAGGTGTTCGATGACGAATTGGGGACGTCAGTCGGGCCGTTCGGCGTGACCATGTGGTTGGCGTTCGGCCATGCTCCGTTCCCTCAACAAGGAGGTTGAGCATGAGTTGGAGACGAAAGTTGGTCGTGGCCCTCGCCACGAGCCTGAGCGCCGTGCTGGTCGCGGCGAGCCTGAGCGCACCGGCGCCGGCGGTAGCCACCGCACTGCCGAACTCGCGGGGTGGCATGGTCGTGCAGTGGTACTTCGGCACGCCCGCGGAGTACACCACCGCCGCGAACCAGGTGCAGGCGTCCGGAGTCGGCTGGGTTCGAATCGACCTGCGCTGGAGCACCGTGCAGTCCGGAGGGTCCGGCTCCTGGAACTGGAGCGACACCGACAAGCAGGTGACGGCAGCACTCGGTAAGGGTCTCAAGGTGCTGCTGCTGCCGAGCTACTCGCCCGCATGGGCGAACGGTGGTCACACCGACGAGCGCTACTACCCCGCCGACATCAACGCGTGGAAGGCATTCCTCACGGCGGCGGCGCAGCGCTACATCCCGCAGGGGGTGACCGCCTGGGAACTCTGGAACGAACCGAACTGGTCACCGCAGTCCAACCCGGCGCTGTACGCGAGCAATATCCTCAAGCCCGGGTCGGACGCGCTGCGTGCGGCGTCGGTCTCGCTGCAGACGCCGATCACGATCGTGGATGCCGCGCCCGCATCGCTGCTCAACACTCCGGGCATCGTCGATCCGTACGCGTGGGTGACCCAGGTCTACGCGAACGGCGGCAAGCCCTACTTCGACGTGCAGGCGATCCACCCGTACACCTGGCCGTCCGACCCCACCGTGCCGAGCACGTTCAACCACCTGCTGCGCGCGATCGAGATCCACAACACGATGGCCGCGAACGGCGATGGCGGCAAGCAGGTCTGGGCCACCGAGTTCGGGTTCCCCACCCGGGGGCCGAACACGAACACGGAGGCACAGCAGGCCGACTACATCAACAAGGGCCTGCAGGTCTGGACCCAGTCGGCCTGGCTGAGCTGGACGGGTCCGATGTTCCTCTACACCCACAAGAACGACGGGGACAATCCGAACGACCCGGAGAAGAACTTCGGCCTCGTGCGCACCGACTTCACGCCGAAGCCGGCGATGACCCAGCTGCCGGGCTTCCTGGCCGCGATCCCGGCGGCGCCCGCGCCGCCCACCTCGGGCTACGGCGGTGGTGGTGGCACGCCCCCGGCGGGCGGCAACCTGATCAACGGGCTGGAGAACGTGAACCAGTGGTCCGGCGAGGCGACGCGGACGGCGGTGACGGCGCAGAAGACCGAGGGAACGCAGTCGATCCGGGCGACGTTCGCCGTGCCATCCAATGGCTGGAGCAATTTCGACCTCGTGATCGCCAGTCCGTACGCCAACCTGTCGGGCGCCACATCGTTGCAGGTCGACATCTACCCGCTCAGCCAGACACCGAGTGGGCAGAACGAGCCGATCACGATCAAGCTGCACGACCATGCGGGCGGCGTGATCTACGAGCAACCCGTCGCGCGGTTGATCGCGAATCAGTGGACGACCGTCACGGTGAACCTCGCCTCGATCCCAGCCGCGAACCGCGCCTCGCTCGACGACGTCGACCTCTACCTGTGGTCGGGATACACCGGCGGGATCGGCGGCCGCACGTCGGTCGCGTACAACATCGACAACCTGCGGTTCACGACGCCCGGCGTGCCGAGCTCGGGGCTCGTCAACGGCCTCGAGAACGTGTCGCAGTGGAACGGTGAAGCGGCCCGGCTTGCGATCACGGCACAGAAGACGGAGGGTGCTCAGTCGATCCGTGCGACCTACACGGTGCCCGCGAACGGCTGGAGCAACTTCAACCTGCCCATCGCCAGCCCGTACGTGAACCTGTCGACCGCGACTTCGATCAAGGTCGACATCTTCCCGCTCAGCTCGACTCCGGCCGGGCAGAACGAGCCGATCGCGCTCAAACTGCAGGATGCCACGGGCGGCACCATCTACGAACAGGCGATCGGCCACCTCAACCCGAACCAGTGGAACACGGTGACCATCAGCCTGACCGGGATACCAGCCGCGAACCGCACCAAGCTGTCCGCCGTCACGCTGTACCTGTGGTCGGGATGGACCGCACAGCTCGGCGGGCGGACCTCGGTGGCGTACTACGTGGACAATCTCCGCTACCAGTGATGCACCGGGTGGGGGCGAGTGGCGCAGCCCCCACCCTCCGGTCCGCCCGTCACCGAGACCGTAGAATCGGATGGACGAATCCGAACTGGAGTGAGGGGGATCCATGGCCAGGCCGGTAACCCTCAGTGATGTCGCCGCGGCGGCCAATGTGGACCTGTCGACCGCCTCACGAGTGCTGCGCGGCACCGGGCGCGCGTCGGCCGCCACCCGGCAGCGCATCTTCGACGCCGCCGAGAGCCTTGACTTCCTGCCCAACGCACAGGCCCAGTTCCTGGCCAAGGGCATCAGCAAGACCGTCGGCGTGCTCACCATGAACGCTCCCGACATCTTCTCGATGCCCGTCCTCGCCGGCATCGGTACCGAGTTCGGGCTGCGGGATGTCGCAACGCTCCTCTACGACGCCCGCCTCGACGCCGCCGCTCTCAAGGACAGCCTCCGCAAGCTCCACGCCCGTCGCATCGACGGGCTGATGGTGCTCGGCAGTGGACTCATGGATCCGATCCACTCCTTCAGTGCTGAGTTCGACGTGCCCGTCGTGTACGCATTCGGCACGTCCGACAGCGATCGGGACGCGTGGTTCATCCCCGACGGCGTCATGGCCGGCCGGATGGCGGCGGAGCATCTCATCGACATCGGCCGCACCAGGATCGCGCACATCACCGCACGCAAGGACATCGCAGCGCGGGAGCGCATCGCCGGCCTTCTCGAAGTACTCGGCGAGCACGGCCTGCCGCTCGCCCTCGGGGCTCCGCTGGAGGGCAACTGGCTGCGCCGGTGGGGAGCGGAGGCGGCGACCCGCATTCTGGACAGCGGCGAGCAGGTCGACGCGATCTTCTGCGGCAACGACCAGATCGCGCTCGGTGCCTATGGTGTGCTGCGCGCCGCGGGCGTTCGGGTGCCGGATGACATCGCCCTCGTCGGTATCGACAACTGGGAGGGCATGGTGGGCAGCGGCGACAACCTGCTGACAACGATCGACCCGAACCTGATCGGGGTGGGTCGAGCCGCGGCGGAGTACCTGCACGTCGTGACGAACGAGGACTACGAGGCTGGGGTGCGGCACATCCCGTGCGCGCTCGTGCTCGGAGAGACCACGATCGGCAGTGGCGCTCGCACCCTCAGCGATGCCGACGGCCTGGTCTGAGCCCTGATCTCGGGTTCACCACTCGGCGAAGCTTCCGTCCGGGTACGACCAGACGGGCGAGCCCGGCTCGAGCGGCCCGGTCGCGACGAGTTCGCGCACGGCATCCTCGTCGATCTCGACCCCAAGGCCCGGGCCGGTGAGGCGCGCGATGTGTCCGTCGACGACCCGCAGAACTTCTGGATTCGCCAGGATGGCGAGATCGGGGTTCGAACCGACGTAGGTGTTGAGTCCTTGCTCCTGCGCATAGAAGTTCGGGATCGCGAGATCGAGCTGAAGGCACGCGGCGAGCGCGACCGGGCCGAGCGGGCAGTGCGGCGCGACCTGCACGTCCCGCGTGTCCGCCTCCACGGCGATTCTGAAGCACTCGGTGATGCCGCCGGCATGCGACAGGTCGGGCTGTGCGATCGCGATGCCCGCATCGAGCACCCCTCGGAACTCCGCTCGCGAGTAGAGGCGCTCCCCCGTCGCGATCGGCACGCTGCTGGCACGAACGACATCGCCGATCCGGTGTGAATGCTCCGGTCGCAGCGGTTCTTCGACGAAGGCCGGAAGCAGGTGCTCCAGCAAGGGGAGCACTCGGATCGACTGCGGCACGGAGAACCGGCCATGGAGATCGATCGCGATGTCCACCTCGTTGCCGACGGTCTCCCGCAGTTCCGTGAGCTGCTCGACGAACCGATGAATGGATGCGACGGACCCGAGGAACTCCTGCGGCCCATCGGGCGCGACCTTCAGCAGGGTCATTCCTTCGGCCACGAGCCGGGACGCGACCGCGAGGTCGCCCACCCGGCCCTCCTGGTTCGCATGCGCGTAGACGCGCACCGAGTCGCGGCACGCGCCGCCGAGCAGGTCGTGCACCGGCACGCCGTGCCAACGACCCTTGATGTCCCACAGGGCCTGGTCGATGCCGGCCACCGCCGAGTGCAGCACCGCGCCGCCGCGGTAGAACCCGCCGCGGGACAGCACCTGCCAGAGGCGGGTGATCTCGAGCGGGTTCTGACCGACGAGCAACTCGGCGAGCCGCTCGACCGCAGCGACCGTGGTGCGAGCCCAGTTCTCGAGGATCGGCTCGCCCCACCCGCTCACCCCTTCGTCCGTGCTGATCTTCACGAGCGCGCGCCGGTTGTTGAGCACGAACGTCTCGACGGCCGTGATGCGCATCAGGCCGTGACCTGCCGATCTGCCGACCCCGCGACCATCCCCTCGTCGTCGTGCACGGAGTGCTGCGGCGCGAAGCCGAGCAGGGTGCGTGCCCGGGTCGTGTCGATCGCCGCTGCGCGACCAGGCAGCGAGACCCGTACCGGTACCCCCGGCGCGAACTCGGCGAGCGATTCGGCGGTCGGCCGGTCGAGCAGGGTGTCGTCCGCGCTCAGTCCGATCACGTGCGCACCCGAGATCGGCGCGGTGATGGCAGCGTGAATGGCGCGGCTCGCGTCGCGCAGGTCGAGGTAGGCCCACCCCTCGCGCACTGCACGCTCGGGATCGAGCTCGAACATCCCCGCTGCGTGCCGCAGGTTCTCGAAGTGGTTGACGAGCGGAAAGCGCAGCGCGACGGTCGTGAGCCCCCAGCGACGCCAGGCCATCCTGATCGTCAGCTCGTCCACCTGCTTCGACAGCGAGTACGGATCGTCGATGTCGACCGGAACGTCCTCGTCGATCGGGAAGTACGCAGGCATCGGCCGGTGGTGATTCATGGGCACGCCGAACGCATTGATGCTGCTCGCCGTGACCGCGCGGCGCACGCCGGCCTCCGCAGCGGCAGACAACACCGCGAAGGTCGCCGTCACGTTGGTCGTGAACACCCGCTGCGCGCTCGCGAGCGATGGATGCGGGATCGCGGCGAGATGCACGACCGTGTCGACGTCGGCGAGGGCGGCCTCCACGTCCGTAGGACTGGTCGCGTCGCCGATGAAGACCCGGTCGGCGCCGGGCGGGAACGGACCGGACAGCGACAGCGCCGTCACGGCGATCCCGCGCGCGGCGAGGAAGTCGGCTGCAGCACCGCCGATGAGTCCGGATGCACCGGTGATGAGCACACGGCGCGGCTCGTGCGCGGTCGGTCGGTGGGTCATCCGGTCACTCCTTGATTCCGCCGCTCAAACCCACTCCACGCAGGATCTGCCGCTGGAAGAGGAGGAACAGCGCGACGGGGATGATCAGGGCGAGGAACAGCGAAGCCAGCTGCACGCTGACCTCCGCCCCCTGCGCGAGCTTCGGCAGCGCGACCGAGATCGGCCGCAGGTCCGGGCTCGGGATGACGAGCAGCGGCCAAAGGTAGTCCTTCCAGGAGGCCATCGCCGTGAGCAGGGCGATCACGCCGATGATCGGCCGGGACATCGGCACCACGAGTTGCACGAGCACGCGCACCGGTCCGGCCCCATCGATCCGCGCCGCCTCGAACAGCTCCCTCGGCAGCGAATCGAAGAACCGCTTCGTGACGAGGATGTTGAAGGCGCTCGCCGACCACGGCAGCCACAGTGCGAGGTAGTTGTTGATCAGGCTGCCGCCGACGATCGGCAGATGGGCCACGGTCAGGTACAGGGGCACGAGGATGACGATGCCCGGCACGAAGAGCGTGATGAGCAGCGCCGCGGACAAGTACTTCCCCCACCACGGGCGCAGCACGCTCAGCACGTACGCCGCCGTCACGCACACCAGCACGCTGAACGCGATCGCACCGATCGCGATGATCGCGGTGTTGAGCAGGTACTTGCCGATCTGGCCCTCGGTCCACGCGACGCCGAGGTTCTCCCACTGCACGACTCCCGACGGGAAGAAGGCAAGCGGCTCCCGCAGGATGTCCTGGGTCGTCGAGATCGCACCCTTCGCGAGCCAGAGCAGCGGGCCGACGCCGATCAGGATGAGCAGTGCCAGCAGCACGATCTGCGCGAGCAGCATCGGGATGCGCACGCCGGGGCGGCGCAGCTCGACGTCCGAGATGACGCCGCGCTCGTCGGCCTCTGCCGGCTCGCCGGGCAAACCGGCCATCAGTTCATCCCCCAGCGCCGGGTCACGAGTTGGAATGCCGCCGAGAAGAGCCCCAGCAGCACGGCGAGCAGCACGCTGAGGGCGGTGGCTGCACCGAAGTCGCCGTTCACGAAGGCGTAGTTGTAGATCATGAGCAGCAGTGTGAGCGTCGCGTTGTTCGGACCGCCGCCGGTGAAGATGTAGATCTCGGTGAAGACCTGCATCGTGCCGACGATCTGCAGCAGCATCATGATGAGGATGATGTGGCGGATCTGGGGCAGGGTGATGTGCCACACCCGCTTGAGGATGCCGGCGCCGTCCAGCTCGGCCGCGTCGTACAGCTCACGCCGCACCGCGATCAGGGCGGCAAGGTAGATGATCACGGTGCTGCCCGCGTTCGCCCAGGTGACCTCGAGCACGATCGACGGCATCGCGGTCGGCCCGGAGTTCAGCCACGGGAACGGCCCGAGGCCCACCCAGCCCAGGATGGTGTTGAACAAGCCTGCCGATGACGGATCGTAGAAGACCTTCCACAGCAGCACCGCGACGACCGGCGGGATGACGACCGGAAGGTAGGCGAGCACGCTGTAGATCCAGCCGGTGCGGCGCAACTCGGCGAGGAAGACCGCAAGCACGAGGGGCACAGGGAACCCGAAGACGAGCGCGAGCACGGTGAACCAGAGCGTGTTGAGCAGCGCGGTCGGCAGCAGCGGATCGCCCAGCACGTAGGTGAAGTTCTCGATGCCGACCCATTCGGCGGGCAGCACGAGATTGGTCTTCTGGAAGCTCATCACCGCGGCCTGCACGATGGGACCCCATGAGAAGACCGCGAAGACGATCACCGCGGGCGCCGCGAAGATGACCGCCCAGATGCCGCCGCTGTCACGCCAGCGCGCGACACGGCGGCGGCGAGCCGATCGCTTCGGGTCGGTGCCGAGCCGTAGAGCGGTTTCGGCGAGGGTGGGGGTGGTCACGGTGGTGGTTCCTGTCCTGGAGACGTACCGCTCGGGAGGCGCGAGGTTCGCGCCTCCCGAGCGGTTGGCGCGGCTAGCGTCCGAGCTTCGCGTTCAGCGCCTCTTCCGCGTCGGCGAGCAGGGCGTCGATATCCGCATTCTCGTCCGTCAGCACCGCCTGCACCACGGCATCCAACGCGGCGTAGACCTCCTGCGCCTTGACCTTCGGCTCCGGGATCATCGGGATCTCGCCGGTCGTGGCGAGGTACGGCCCGAAGTTCTCGACGGGCACATTGACGTACTCGGCGATCCAGCCGTTGTACTCGTCCAGCGTCGACTGGCTGAGCACCGAGAGCCTCGGCAAGCCGACCGGGGTCTCCGCCTCGGCGCCGGCCTGAGCATCGGCGATCGCAGCCTCCTCGTCCTGGAACTGGCGTAGGTAGCGGTACTCGATCCACTTGGTGGCGGCGATCTTCTCCGCGTCGGTGGCCTCGGGGTTCACGATCACGACGGCGCCGCCGGTGAGGGCCCCGTTGATTCCGCCGTTCTGGGGCATCGGGCCGAACGCGTAGTGGGTCTTGTCCATCTTGTTGTTGATGACCGAGGCCCAGTACATGTCAGCCCCGCCGACGAACATGCCGAGTTGCTCCGTGCCGAACGCCTGGTTGATGCCGTCATAGTCGAACAGGGCCTCGGGCACCGAGTGGTCCACCCAGCGCATGTCGTGCAGCAACTGCAGCGCCTGCTTCGAGGGCTCGTCGTTGAACGTGACGGCCGTGCCATCCTCGTTCTCGATCGTTCCGCCGAAGCTGTAGGTCATGGCGCTGAACATCCAGCCGCCGGCGTTGTTCATCGCCATCTGGCTGAAGCCGGGAACGCCCGTGGCATCCGTGATCGCCTTGGCCGCTGTGCGGACCTCGTCCCAGGTGGCCGGCGGGTCGAGCGGGTCCAGCCCGGCCGCCTCGAGCAGCGAGGGGTTGAACACGAGGCCGAGCGAGTATGCGTCGATCGGCACAGCGAACACGTCGCCGGACGAGTCCTGGGCGATCGTGAGCGTGTCGGGGTTGAGCTTGGCGTCGAGTCCGGTCTCGGCGAGTGCCTCGGTGAGGTTCGCAACCTGCCCGTTGGCAATCAGTCCCTGGATGTCGGTGAACGGGATCCGAAGCACGTCCGGCAGGTTGCCGGCGGCCACGAGCGCCTGGAAGGTGGTCGCGTCGTACTTCGAGTCCTCGGTCTCGAGCTTGATGTCCGGGTTGGCCGCTTCGAAATCGGCCACCGTCTTGTCGAACAGTTCGCGCGCCTCGACCTCGTCGGCCGGCGGCTGGTCGGCGACCGTGATGGTGACGGTGCCGTCTCCGGAACCCTCTCCGCCGCCTGTCTGGCAAGCACCGAGCGACGCGATCAGCGCCAGCCCGAGTCCGAGCGCCGTAGCTGCTCGGGTTGCAGGTCTCATCATTGAAACTCCTCGTTCGTGAAGGATGCGCGAAGTCGCGCTTGGTGGGGGATGGTGCGTTTGTTGATGAACAAGCGCTTGTTCACTGGCCAGTATGCACCCGCTCTCGGTCCGAGTCAACTCCTCTGCCAATTTGGCATACCGAATGCCAGGCGACACGACGAAAGGCCGGACGTCGCCATCAGGCGAGCCCGGCCCTTCGTTGGCCGGATCAGAAGTGCCGGCCGCACTGTCCCACTCTCGGCCCTGCAACCGAGTTGGGATCGCCTGCATTCGTCGGAGCCGGCGAGTTGAGCAGGCAGACCAGCGAGCCGCCGAAGGTCGATCCCGAGACCGTCACTGCGTGGTTCGCGAGGAACAGCGCGGTGCGCTTCACCTTCGCGTCATCCACGAGCACCGGTCCGGTCGCTGCCGTGATCGAGAGTCCGCCTCGGATCTCGATGTCGACCAACTGCTGCTGGCCACCGAACAGCGACGTGTACGACCCCTTGATCAGCGAGTCCTCGGCGATAAGCGAGCCGCCGAAGACGGAGACCGAGCCACTCACCGTGGCCCCGTCGAGGCACGTCACGCCGCTGAACACGACGACCGTGGACACCGTTCCCGTGATGGTGCGGGTGCACGTTCCATGTGGCGCGACCGAGAACTGCACGCGATACTCGAGCGCCGTGCCATCCTCTGCGGTCACCGCCACCCTCGCCTGCCCGGTCGGTGAGGCGGCCTGCGTCACGACCGCGACCGCTCCAGCATCCGCCGGCGTCGCCGACACGACTGGCGCAGTCGTGGTGCCGTACGGCAGTTCGACGGCGTACTCGGTGTCGGTCGGGTCGAACCCGGCGACGGGCGCTCCGCCGACCAGGAGCGCGGAGAGCGTCGCGTCCGAGGACGCCGGTGCCCCTACGAGCTGCACGAACCGGAACAGGTCGGGGTTCTTGCCCGACGCGATGCCGGAGCCCCACTCGATGAAGCCGTCGCGTCCGCTGCCGTCGTTGTCGTTGAGCACGATGGAGGCGCTGAGGACCCCGTTCTCCGGACGGATGCCATCGAGCCGCTCCCACGGGATCGAGACCTCGTAGTCCGTGACCTTTGCGCTCTCGTCCCGCACGACGTCCACCGTCGAACCCTGGATCGGGCCGCTTGGATCGTTCGGCGAACTGAACCGCCAGACTTGGGGCCCCGCGGGCGTCAGCGCGAAGCCCATCTCACTGAACGTGCCCTGCTGCTCGCCGGGAGCACCCGGCGTGATCGCGAGCTGCACCGAGTCACCCTGCCACGTCAGTCCGTCGACCGCGCCCTGCGAGTGCGTGTCGTCCGTGATCCGGGCGGACAGGTACAGGTTGGCGTCGTCCCAGGTGAGCCAGATCTCCCCGCCGAGGTCGGCAGGGCCGGTGTAGCTGGCCGGCATCGTGACGACACCGTCGACATCGAGATCGATCACCGGCAGCCCGGCGAGGTCGTCGAGGGTGCCGTCGACCTCCACGGTGTGCTCACCGATCGGGGTGGCCGGCGGCGTCGGCCGCAGTTCGCCGCTCGCCTCGAGCAGGGGCTGTCCCTCGACCTCGGCCGTGGCGAACCAGGGCGTGGGGCCGCCCAGCGTGCCGATCGGCACGTCGACCGTGGCGGTCGAGGAGCCGTCGAGGGTCGTGCCCTCGAGGGCCGACCCCGTCACGCCACCGAAGTCCCACGTCAGCGCGGTGACGCCGATCGGGTCGGGCGTCTGGTTGGTCAGCGTGAGCCGCAGCACCGAGACACCTCCGGCGTCGATCGCGCGTGCGCCCGCGAGCACGACCGAGGTCGTCACCGTCGTGGCGGCGTGCACCGTGCCGATCGTGTCACCGTTCCAGGTGACCGTGCCGTCGAGCTCGATCGTGCCCTCGACATCGCGCGCCGGAAGCGTGAAGTCGAGCGTTGCACTCTCGCCTGCCGGCACGGTCTGCTCGACGGTCTGTCCGTCGACCTCGAGCTGCACGGTGGCCGCGCTGCCCGATCCGCTGTTGTCGAAGGTCCAGTGCGCGTCGACCGGCACGTTCACGAACGCAGGGTCGAGCACGAGGGACTCGTCGATGCGACGGCATCCGTGCCACCGGCAACGTAGATGATGTCGCGCGAGATCGGGAGCGTGACACGTCCACCCGGGCCGGGCTGGTAGGTGGTCGCGTCGCCGTACATGCTCGTGACCGTGATCGGCTCGTCGGTCAGGATGTCGACCAACGCCGGCTCCTGCGCCCACAGTGCGCGGATCTGTCCGTCCGCCGCATCCAGTTGCAGACTGTAGGCGCGGTCGCCCACGTTCTCGCGCTCGACGAAGTCCGCTCCGGTGAGCTGTGCGGTCATCGTCGCGAACGCGACGTATGCCGGCTTGGGCGTGAGGTAGCCGAGCGGGTCGGCCTGGTTGTGCACCACACCGAGGTTCGGGTAGTAGCCGACCGGATCGACACCCTCGTTGACGAGCACGTAGTTGTACGTCTTCTCGACGCCGCGGCTCATCGCGAGCAGCTGCGCGCGGACGATATTGCTCGCCTGCGACTCCTGGCTGACCGACTGGCCGTCCTGGCCGCTCGACCAGCCGATCTCGGTGATCCAGATCGGCTTCTGCTGCCCGTCGTTGTACTCGGCGATGAGGCCCTGCACGGTGTCGAGTGAGGAGTCGAGCCCCTCAGCATCCGCCGGGAAGTTGTACGGGTGCAGCACGACGCCGTCGACGTAGTCGAGTCCGCCGAGCGCGAGGAACTGCTCGAACCAGCCCGTGCTGAAGTAGGCGTTGGCCGGGCCGAGGATCGGCAGGTCGGGGAAGAGCGGCTTCACCTTCTCGTAGACCGCCTTGATGATCTTGAAGTACGCCTCGGGCGACTTCTCGGTGCTGCCGTCGAGGCCGAGATCGAACTCGTTCCAGATCTCGACCGCCGGGATGCCCTGGTCGACGTAGTGGCCGACGTACGCAGCGACGAAGTTCGCGTAGGCGGCGATGCCCTCGTCGCTCACCGGCACCTTGCCGCCGTCGTACAGCGGGTTGCCGTACAGCGGGATGCCGAGCGGCTTGATGCCCGCGGCGATCGGCGTCGTCAGGTATCCCTCGGAGTTCGCCCAGTCGTACACCCCTGGCTGCTGTTCGCCGGCCGACCAGAACACGTCGTCGCGCACGTTGCCGATGCCCGCCCGCGTGAGCAGGGTGGTCGCGTTGCTCGGGTAGCCGGGCAGGTGGGTGCCCATGCCGAAGGTGGTCTCCGCGGCATCCTCGGTCGAGGGCGGGTCGGCCAGGCGCGCGAACGTGTTCGTGACGGAGCCGATGGCCGCGCCATCCACGGAGGCGACGATCTCGATCGTGTACCAGCCGAGGTCGAGGTCATCCGGCACGGTGACCGTGGACTCCGCGGCGTCGGGCTCGGTCTCGCCGGATGCGACGACGGCGCCATCGATGTCCGTGACTGTCCACGCCAGGCTGTCGCCCGAGCTCGCGATGTCGAAGCTCGTCGGTTCGCCCGGGAGGAAGACGTTGCCCAGCTGGGTCTGCGACAGCAGGATGGTCGGCGGCGCCGAGAGGAGGGTCACGTCGTCGAAGGTGAGGCTCGCGTCCGTGACACCGGCCTGCAGTCCGGCCGACTCGAGGATGAAGTCGATGTTCGCCGCCGATCCGCGCCAGATGCCGTCGTCGGCCCCGCCCCAGTGGCCCCAGCCATCGAGGCTGTCGATCGTGACCTTCTGCCAGACCGCCGGGTCACCCGAGATGTCGACACCGCGCTGGTGGGTCTGGCCCTCGCTGTCGATCATGCGCAGGGTGAACCAGGTGACGCCGTCGCTCTTCAGCCAGAAGGTCAGCCCGTTTGCATCCACCTGCGGGAGGCCGTAGCGCACGAACTCCACGTAGCCCGAGCCGCCCGGGAACGAACCGCTCAGCACGCCGGCGTGGTCGCCCGAGTGCGGGTCGACGTCGGTGGTCGCGAATCCGCCGCTCGCGCCGTTCGGGATGGCGTTCCATCCCTCGTCGACTTCGAAGCCGCCGACCAGCGTCTCGTAGGACTGTTCCTCCGCCGCGGCCGACTGGGCCGAGAACGTTGCGGAGCCGATGAGCAGGACGGCCGCGAGCGCGGCCCCGAATGCGCGGCGGATGGGGTGGGTGGTGGTCATGTGCATCTCCCGAGCGATCTCGACGTTGAGCCAGACGCGCTGAACAAGCGCTTGTCCTACTTCGCAGTGTGCCCCGTTCGGGGCACTGTGTCAAGAAATCTGATTAAATGATTGGCACCCAGGTGCAGAAGTTGACCAAGCGCTTGCTCTGCTGCCAAGGTGGATGAGCTTCGCGACCGGCAGGAGGAGCGAGATGGCACGCTCCGACCAGCGTCCGGTGCTCGGCATCGACATCGGCGGCACCAAGCTCGCCGTGGGCGTCGTGACGCCGGACGGGAACGTGCACGGACGCGTCGAGGAGCCCACCCGTCCGGACGACGGGCCCACCGTCATCCTGGAGCGACTGTGGCAGCTCTGCCGCCGGTCGATCGACGCGGCCACCGGGGAGTTCGACCCCATCATCGCCGTCGGGATCGGCTGCGGCGGCCCGCTGGATTCGTCGCGCGGTGTGCTCGTTCGTCCGCTGCATCTGCCCGGCTGGCGCGACATCCCGATCGTCGACATCGCTCGCTCCGAGTTCGGCGTCGACGCACGACTCGAGAACGACGCGTCGGCGGCCGCGCTGGGAGAGTACCGCTTCGGGCAGGGTCGGGAGTCCGACACCATGCTGTACCTGACCCTCTCCACCGGAGTCGGCGGCGGCTTGCTCGTGGGCGGACGACTGCATCGCGGCGCAACCGGCGACGGCGGGGAGTTCGGCCACATCACCGTGCGCAATCCAGGCCGCGAATGCGCGTGCGGCCGCACCGGTTGCCTTGAGGCGTACGCGTCGGGGACGTCGATCGCAGCGCGCGCAACCGAGGCGGTCGCGGCCGGTCGCCGTTCCTCCCTCGAGACGCTCGCGGCCATCACCGCGCAGGACGTCGTGGATGCCGCAGCCGGCGGCGACCTGCTGGCCGCAGAGCTGGACCGAGACCACCGACTTGATCGGCAGGGCCCTCACCGATGTGATCAACGCCCTCGAGCCCGACCTCGTCGTGCTCGGCGGCGGGGTGACCCGCGCCGGGGATGCGCTGCTTCGCCCCGTGCGCGCGGTCGTGGAGCGCGACGCGATGACGCCTGCGCGAGCGGCAACGAGCATCGAGCGCTCCGCTCTCGGCGACGACGTGGGCATCGTCGGCGCGGCGGCGGTCGCGTTCGAGCTCGCCGGAGCACCGGCATGAGCATCCCGAACGGCGACGACGCGCGGGTGCCGACCTGGTTGCGCCGCGAACTCGCGGACCACGTCGAGGTCGGCGCCGCCGCGACCGCGCTCCTTCCAGCCGTGGTCGAGCTCGGCAGGGTGCTCATCGACGCGTTCGAACGCGATCACATCGTCTACACGTTCGGCAACGGCGGCAGCGCGGCCGACGCCCAGCACCTCACCGGAGAGCTCATCGGGCACTACCGACGAGATCGACGGCCGCTGCCCGCGGTGACCCTCACCACCGACGCGACGGTGACGACGTGCATCGCGAACGACTACGCGTTCGAAGAGGTGTTCTCCCGGCAACTCCGTGCGCTCGCGCGCCCGGGCGACGTCGTGATCGCGTTCTCGACGAGCGGGCGGTCACCCAACGTGGTTGACGGGCTCCGTGCTGCGAGGACGCGCGGCGCGACGACCGTGCTGTTCGGCGGCGGGGACGGCGGCCCGGCTGCGGAAGCTCGCCGACCACCGGCTGATCGTGGGTTCGACCGCGACGCCGCGCATCCAGGAGGTGCACACCTTCCTGCTCCACGCGGTGTCGGAACTCGTCGACGCGTGGGCGGCCGAGGAACCTCCCGGCGAGGGCGCCGGAGGCTAGGGAGCCGGAGGCTAGGGCGCCGGAGGCTACGCGCGGGCCGGGGCGTCCTCGTGCGCGCCGGTCGCTGCCGCAAGCTCGTCCCGGCTCATCGGCACTCCGAACACCGGGGTGAAGCCCTGGAAGCGCACACCGGTCTCGAGCCCGCCCACGATCACCGGATCGAAGCCGAGCTCGTCGACGAGGGCGGCGACGGTCGCGACATCCTCGGCGTCGTCGCCGGCGAGAGCGAGTGCGATGCGGTCCGGAGCACCGGCCGGGCGTCCGCGTTCGTCGAGCTCGTGGTAGCCGAGGTGGCTGAAGGCCTTCACGATGCGGGCGCCGGGCAGCTTCTCGGCGACGACCTCGGAGGTGCCGCGCGGGTCGTCCGCGAACTCGGGCAGGGCGCCATCCACCGGCTCCCAGTAGTTGGCCGCGTCGATCACGAGCTTGCCGGCGAGCGCCTCGGCCGGCAGCGAGCCGATCTTGCCGAGCGGCAGGGCGAGCACGACGATGTCGGCCTCGTGGATGACCTCGGCCGACGTCATCGCCTCAGCGCCGTGGGCGAGCACGTCGACGATGAGTTCGATGCGGGATGCCGCGCCCGAGCCGCTGATCACGACGCGATGGCCGGCGGCGAGCGCGAGGCGTGCGAGCACGGTGCCGACCTTGCCTGCGCCGAGGATGCCGATGGTGGTCACGGACACTGCAACCGCAGTCGGCCGCGCGGCATTCCGCAGATCGGCTACTTCCGCAGCGCCGCTGTGTTCGCGTCCGCTGCTTCCTCGCTGGGCTTCACGGACTCGTCGTTGTTCTCGTACTGCTTGGAGAGCAGGCGGTAGGACTTCGTGAAGAAGGCGGCGATTGCGGCGAGCACCATCACGAGTCCGGCGACGAGGAAGACGAGCGCGATGCCGCGGGCGTTGCCCTCACCGAGGAGCCAGCCGAACGCATCCTCGCCCGGCTTCGATTCCATGAACGGGATGATGATGAACTGCGCGATCGGCGCGATCAGGAACGCCGTGATCGGCGCGGCCGCCGACTCGAATGCCGCGGCGAAGCCGAACACCCGGCCCTGCGTCGCGAACGGCACGACCTTCTGGATGACGGTCTGCTCGGCCGCCTCGACCGCCGGGATCAGGCACATGTAGAGCAGGATGCCGACGGCGTACAGCCACCACCACTCGCGGATCGTGAACAGCGCCCCGAGCCCGCCCATCACCATGACGAGCACGAGCATCGTGCGGATCGGGTTCTTGCCGAGCCCGAACTTCGCGATCAGCAGGCCGCCGATGATGAAGCCGCTGGATGACACGCCCAGCACCACACCCCACAGCTCCACCGGGAACAGCTCGAGTCCGTAGGGGTCCATGAGCGCCATGTACACGCCGCCGATGAAGTTGTTGAACGTCGAGAAGATGATGAGCGCGAAGAGTCCCTTCGCGGCGCGGACCGCCGTGATGCTGCCGCGGAGGTCGATGAGCGGACGCTTCGTGCCGTCGTGCTCCGGCTGCGCCTCCGGGATGCGCAGGAACAGCAGGTGCGCGAGTGCGGCCGCCGAGAGCACGATCGCGATCACGAGCGTCCAGCCCATGCCGAGCAGACCGATCGACAACCCGCTGAACACACTCGTCACCAGGAACGCGAGTCCCTGCACGGTGCCGACCATGCCGTTGGCGTTCGCGTGCTTCTCCTCGGGGATGAGCAGGGTCACCGTGGTCGAGAGTGCGATGTTGCGCATGTTCTCGATCACGGCTCCGAACAGGATGATGCCCGAGAACAACCAGAACATCGGATTGGCGATGTTCAGCAGGCTCGACTCGGGGAACACGAGGAAGATCCCGCCGCTGATCGCGAACGCCAGGAGCGTGATCGAGCCCGCGAACACCATGACGAGGTGCTTGCGGTGCCGGTCGACGATCGTGCCGAACGCCATCGAGAAGATCGCGACGAGCAGCATGTACGCGCCGCCGATGATGCCCGTCGCGAGCACCGACCGCGTCTCGAGATAGACCCAGAAGGTCAGGGCGAACCACAGGAAGCTCGTCGTGACGTTCGCGACGGCGGTGTTGACGAGCACCTGGAGGAAGGTGCGCATGCCGTCGGCGGGCGGGGTGTGCTTGGACGTCGACGGCGATGCGTCGGCAGAGCTGGCCATGAGGGAGATCCTTCCGCTCGGCGCGTTCGCGCCGTCACCCAGAGGTCGAATGGGCTCCGGCCGAATCGACATCCGTCTGGAAAGTCTTGCCGAAGCCTCCGACTCCAGCCTATGTGTACGGCGTCCACATGTCGACCCCGCGCGTCGGTGGACTAGCCGCCGCTCCCGATCTCGAGCAACCGCTCACCGAGTTCGCGTACGCGGTCGCGCAGCTCGGCGGGGTGCTCGACGAGGAACGGGCGATCGAGGGATGCGAGCAGCGGTGGGATCCAGTGCAGGCGCTCGGCGCGCAGCTCGATGCGGAGCCAGCCCTCGATGCTCACGCCCGGCGGGGAGCCCGCGACATCCAACTCGATGACCGTCGCGAGTCCTTCGGGCAGTCGCTCGCGGACGTACTGCGCCGTGGCCTCGACCAGCACCGACACCTCGTACCGCCAGGGCGCTGCGGTGAGCGAGGCGTTCACGAGCTCGGTTGCATCGACACCGGCCGGCGGTTCGAAGACGCCGTCCTGGGGCTCTGCCGACACGATGCGGTCGACCCGGAACGTGCGCACCTCGCCGCTGAGCGAGTCCGCAGCGCTGAGGTACCAGCGGCCGGAACGGGCGACGAGCCCGTACGGCAGCAGCACGCGGTGGCTGCGCCGACCGTCGCGATCGGAGTAGCGCACGAGCAGTGGACGACGCTCGCCGGCGGCCTCGGCGACCGCGAGCAGGATCGCGGTGTCGGTCGGGGTCGGGGCGGCGCCGCCCGACCCCAGGTCCGCGGTGCGCACGAGCGCCTCGAACTTGGAGCGCGACGCGGCCGGCAGCACGCGCACGATCTTCGCGAGCGCGGTCGAGCCGGACGTGTCGCGCGCTGCGAGCCCGAGCACGACCTCGAGCGCCTCGTCGTCGGTGAGCATGATCGGCGGCAGGCGGAACCCGGCGGCGAGCCGATAGCCGCCGTAGCGGCCGCGCTCGGACTCGACGGGGATGCCGAGCTCACCCAGGTGCTCGAGGTACCGCCGCACCGTGCGCTCGTCGACACCGAGTCGCTCGGCGAGCGCACCGAGCTTGTGGATGCCGCCACCCTCCAGCAGCTCGAGCAGTGCGAGCACACGCGCGGTCGGCCGGGCCATGCTCGATCATCTCGCAGAATCCGGGCGGAATGTGACCACATTCACTCGTACCGTCGAGGACGTCAACCACCCCGACTGAAAGGAAGCATCATGATCCTGGCTTCGATCCGAGTGATCACCGACGACATCAAGGGCCTCGCCGCGTTCTACGAGCGCGTGACGGGCGTCGAGCCGCAGTGGCTCACCGACGCGTTCGCCGCGTTCCGCACCGAGGCGGGTGCGCTCGCGCTCGCCGACGTCGGCTCGCTCACGTACGGCGGCACGCCGGGCATCGCGGAGCCCGCATCCAATCGCTCGGCGTTCATCGAGTTCCGGGTCGACGACGTCGACGCGGAGTACGCGCGGCTCACCGGCGAGGGCATCGTCGAGTCATTCGAACTCGAGCCGACGACGATGCCGTGGGGCAATCGCTCGATCCTGTTCCGGGACCCCGACGGCAACCTCGTGAACTTCTTCGCTCCGCTCACGGACGAGGCGAAGGCGCGGAACGCGCGCTGACGCCGGGTGCGCGCGCTCCCGCTACGGCCTGGCGACCGTGGCGGGAGTCGCGTGCTCGTCTGCGTCCTGCGCGGCAGCATCCGTGTCCGTGTCGGCACCCTCGGCGGCCGTGGTGACCCCGGTGGCGTGCCCAGCCCGCTGGGCGGCCTCGAGCGCCTCGGCCTCCGCGCCGCCGATCGCCTCGCCGCGGGCGATGAGCCCTGCGACATCCGACAACGGATCTGCTTGAGGAACAGCGAGAGCACGAACGCGATGCCGATGAACGGCAGCAGGAACCAGAACACCGGCGCCAGGGCATCCGCGTACGCGGTCACGACGCCGTCGCGGATCGCATCCGGCAGCTGGCTCAGCGTCTGCGGGTCGAGCGTCGCCGTCGAGTCGTTCGCCTGGTCGGGGTTCGCCCCGGCCGCGATGAAGACGTCCTTGAGGTTGTCGGTCAGGCGCGTCGTGAAGATCGTGCCGAAGACGGCGACGCCGAGTGAGGCACCGACCTCGCGGAAGTAGTTGTTCGTGCTCGTGGCCGTACCGAGCTGCGACGCGGGCACCGAGTTCTGCACGACGAGCACCACGACCTGCATGATCAGGCCGAGGCCGGCGCCGAACACGAAGAGGAACACGCAGATCAGCCAGATCGGCGTCGTGGCGGTGAGCGTGGTCATCGCCACCATCGCACCGGCAGTGATCAACGTCCCGAGAATCGGGAACAGCTTGTACTTGCCGGTCTTGGTGATGAGCACGCCCGAGGCGATCGAGGTGCCGATCAGCCCGACCATCATCGGGAGCATGAGCAGGCCGGATGCCGCGGCCGACGTACCCGACGACATCTGCAGGAAGGTCGGCACGAACCCGATCGCCGCGAACATGCCGAGACCGAGTGTGAGGCCGATCGCGGTCGCATTCACGAAGATCGGATTGCGGAACAGCGAGAGCGGGATGATCGGATCCTTCGCGCGTGACTCCACGAACACGAACAGCGCTGCGGCCGCGAGCATCCCGAGCCCGAACGCCCAGGTCTCGAGCGCACCCCACCCGTGGTCACTGTCACCGCCGAAGTCGGTGAAGAAGATCAGGCAGGTCGTGAAGGCCGACAGCAGCAGCACCCCGAGTATGTCGATCGGCTGCGTGGCCTTCTTGTTCGGCAGCTTGAGCGTGAACCACGCGATCGCGAACGCGGCGATGCCGACCGGGATGTTGATGTAGAACGCCCACTGCCAGGTGAGGTGGTCGACGAAGAAGCCGCCGAGCAGCGGTCCGCCGACGGCAGACAGACCGAAGATCGCGCCGAGCGGTCCGAGGTACTTGCCGCGCTCCGAGGCCGGCACGATGTCGGCGATGATGGCCTGCGAGAGGATCATCAGGCCGCCGCCGCCGAGGCCCTGCATGGCGCGGAACACGATGAGCTGGGTGAAGTCGCCCGCGAACGCGCAGCCGATGGATGCGACGGTGAACAGCGCGATCGCGACCAGGAAGAGTCGCCGCCGCCCGAGCACGTCGCCGAACTTGCCGTAGACGGGCATGACGATCGTCGTGGCGAGCAGGTAGGCCGTCGTGAGCCAGACCTGGTGCTCGACGCCGCCGAGCTGGCCGACGATCGTCGGCATCGCGGTCGAGACGATGGTCTGGTCGAGGCTGGAGAGCAGCATGCCGGCGATGAGCGCGGCGAAGATGATCCAGATGCGGCGCTTGGTGAGGAGGAGGGGTCCCTCATCCTTCAGCGCGGCGGAAGCGGTGGTGGTCATTCGGTGTCCTTCGTCGAGGTAGGGGTCGCGAGCACCGCGCGGACGGCGGCGAGCGAGTCGGTGAGGGCGGAGGCGAAGTCGTCGCCCTCGCGTGCGACGAGGATGCGCTCGCCGGCGGTTCGGAGCACGGTCGCGACCACCTGCACGGCGGCGCGCGCCATCGGATCGGCCGGACGCCCTCGCGCGTGGCCACGAGCTCGGCGAGCTGCTGCTCGCGCTCGCGGCTGATGTCCATGAAGCGTGCGAGCAGCTTGGGCTCGCGACCCACTGCGGTGATGAAGTCCGCGTGCTCGGCCAGGCCGGCATCGCGCGCGTGCGACGCCGCGAGCTCGATCAGGTCGTCGACCACCGCGGACCAGCCACGCGAGCCTCGGGCGAGGAACTCCTCGACGAACCGGCCGAGCTCGTCGTCGTCGGTGATGCCGACGACGGCTTCCTCCTTGGAGGGGAAGTAGTTGAAGAACGTGCGGCGCGAGACGCCCACCTCGTCGCACAGCTCCTCGATCGTGAAGCCCGTCAGCCCGCGCTCGGCGGTCAATCGGCGCGCGACCGTGCTGAGCCGGGTCGCGGTCGCGGCCTTCCGCTCGGCGAGGCGCGACGGCGGCGTCTCGAGCAGACTTGCACTCTCAGTCATAGAGTGCAGTATTGCACTCCATCTCCACTAGTGCAAGTTCGGTCAGCGCACCGACTTGATCGGGCACGATCGCGAGCGCCGAGAGCAGCGCGAGGATGCCCGCGAAGATGTACAGCGCCGGTGTACCCGGCGAGCCCGATGACAATGCTCGCCGCAACCGGCGCGAGCACCTGGCCGCCGCCCTGGGCGATATTGAGCACGCCGAGGTCCTTGCCGGCGTCCGCTGCGTTGGGCAGCACCTGGGTCATGAGCGCCTGGTCGACCGCGAGGTAGATGCCGACACCGACGCCGGACAGGCCGATCGCGAGCAGTGCCGACGGCACGGTGGGCGAGATCAGCGGGATGACGCAGCTGATCGCCACGACGACCGCGCCGATGATCACGATGATCTTCCGGCGGCCGATGCGGTCGGAGATCACCCCGGCGGGAAGCAGGGCCACGACGATGCCGAGCGTCGCGATCGCCGCGAGTGCCGGATACAGCGCGTTCGCCGCCTCGAGCCCGAGCCCGATGTAGTCGGACAGGATGTAGAGCTGGAACGAGAGCACGCACTGGAAGCCCATGACGATCACGAGCCGGGCCAGGAAGGCCCAGGCGAAGTCGGGGTGCTTGCGCGGGTTGACGAAGAAGCCGCGCAGCGTCTCGCCGAGGCTCACCTTGGGTGGCAGCGGGTGCTCAGCGACGTTCTCGCGCATCGTGAAGATGAACGGCAGCGCGAGCAGCGCCACGACGGCGACGACGAGGAACCCGAGCGAGAGGTCGAACAGGAAGACCGAGGCGACCAGGATGCCGAGGATGCCGCCCACGAACACCCCGATGCCCGCGAGCCCCGAGAACAGTCCGCGCTTCTCCACCGGCGTGCGGTCGGGGATCGTGGCGCTGATCGGTCCCAGGATCATGCTGTAGAACGCCGAAACGAAGAACGCCAGGATGACGATGAAGACGAACTCGGTGGCGAAGCTCAAGGCGACGATCGACGCGGCGAGGCCGAGGATGCCCGCGAAGATCCACGGCAGGCGCCGGCCGGACTTGCGGCGCGTGCGATCCGAGAGCATCCCCCAGATCGGCATGGTCACGAGCGCTGCGGCCGCGGCCACCGCACCCACGATGCCGAGCAACGTCGCCTTGTTCACCGGGTCGATGAGCGCAAGTCGGTTGGGCACCAGCAGGTTGCCGATCGCGCCGTTGGCGATGTTCACGAACAGCTGGATGAAGACGAAGCCGACGATGAACGGGCCCATGCCCTTCACACGCTCGATCGTCGTGCTCGGGATGTTCTGCTCCTGGATGGTCATGACGTGCCCCTTCGCGCGGGCGCTCCATCGCGGCCGGTTCCCGAGAGCGTAGCACGCTAAGTGAATATGCGTTAGGCGGACTTCTCGGGACGGGTGATCAGCCGTAGAAGTCCGCGATCATCGCACCGATGCACAGCACCGCGGCGAGCAGGAAGAGCGCGAGCCCGATCGTCGTGAGCACGCGGAGCCTCACGATCGCCGCCCGGTCGTTCGAGCCGAACGGCATGGATGCCACGGCCAGCACCAACACCGCGACCCCCGCCATGACCGCGCCGCCCCAGAAGAACCGCTCGTATCGGTCCGTCATCACGCCGGCGAACCACCCGGACACGATGATCGCGCCGCAGATGATGGCCATGATCAGGCCGGCCACGAGGAACGACGTCACCGCGTGACGCTCGTAGTGGCTGCGGAGTTCGCGAGCTGCTGCGTCATCCATGGTCCGACTGTTCCACCGGCGTCAGTGCAGGTCGACGGGTTGACGGCCGCGGAACCGGGGCGTACCGCTTGGGTCAGCGATCGGTGAAGTTCGGGTCGCGCTTCTCCGCGAAGGCGGCCATGCCCTCCTTCTGGTCGGCGAGGGCGAAGAGGGAGTTGAACACCCGCCGCTCGAAGTGGATGCCCTCGGCCAGCGTTCCCTCGAACGACCGGTTCACCGCATCCTTCGCCGCGATCACCACGGGCACCGACTTCGCTGCGATCCCGTTCGCGATGTCGAGCACCTCGGTCATCAGGTCCTCGGCCGGAACGACCCGCGCCACCAGTCCGGTTCGCTCTGCCTCGGCCGCGTCGATCGTGCGGCCGGTGAGCACGAGGTCCATGGCCTTGGACTTGCCGATCGCGCGCGTGAGCCGCTGCGATCCGCCCATCCCGGGGATCACGCCGATCTTCACCTCGGGCTGGCCGAACTTCGCCGTGTCGGCGGCGACGATGAAGTCGCACATCATCGCGAGTTCGCAGCCGCCGCCGAGCGCGTATCCGGCGACCGCGGCGATGATGGGCTTGCGCACCGAGGTCAGCCGGTCCCAGTCGTCGAACAGCCCGCCCACGATCAGGTCGGCGTACTCGGTCGACATCATCTCCTTGATGTCCGCGCCCGCGGCGAACGCCCGGTCCGACCCGGTCAGCACGATCACCGCGATCGACGGATCGGCGTCGAACGCCTCGACCGCGGCCACCACCTCGGTCTTGAGCTTCTGGTTGAGGGCGTTGAGCGCCTCCGGGCGGTTGAGCGTGACGATGCCGACGCGCTCCCTCCGCTCGACGAGGATGGTCTCGTGGACAGTCGCGTCGTTGGTCACGCCTCCACCGTAACCGTCCGCATGCGCTAGAGCGCCACCGCCTCCTCGAGCACGAACGCGGCGAGGTCGTCGAGATGATCGAGGTCGTGCAGGTCCCACACCTGCAGGTAGAGCACCTCGGCTCCGGCGTCCGCGACCTCGCGCAACCGCGCGCGGACCTCGCCGGGGAGGCCGGCGACCGCATTGCGTCGCAGCTCGGCGGGGTCGCGTCCGATGGTCTGGCAGCGTCGCTCGTAGAGCGCCTCGGTGCCGGCGACGAGTCCGACCAGGGCGACCGATCGGGTGAGCGACGCCGGATCGCGGTCGATGCGCTCGCAGGCCGCCCGACCGCGGTCGAGGTGCTGTGCGAGCTCGGGCACCTTCGGGAAGGGCACGTTGAACTCGTCCGCGAACCGGGCGGCGAGTCGGGGTGTGCGGCGCTCGCCCAGTCCGCCGACGATGATCGGCAGGCGTTCCTGCCGGGGCTTGGGCAGTGCGGGCGACCCCGCCATGCTGATCGAACGCCCCTCGTACTGGTAGCTCTCGCCGATCGGGGTGGACCACAGGCCCTCGATCACCTCGAGCTGCTCCTCCAGGTCGTCGAAGCGTCGCTCCGGGAACGGGATGCCGAGCGCGCGGTGCTCCGGCTCGAACCATCCCGTGCCGAGGCCGAGCTCCACCCGGCCGCCGGACATGTCGTCCACCTGCGCCGCCTGGATCGCGAGGATGCCGGCCGGACGGAACGTCGCCGAACTCACGAGGGTGCCGAGGCGGATGGTGGTGGTGTCGCGGGCCAGGCCCGCGAGGGTGGTCCAGGCATCCGTGGGGCCGGGCAGTCCCGACATCCTCGTGCCCATCCGCAGGAAGTGGTCGGAGCGGAAGAACGCGTCGAACCCCAAGGCCTCCGCACGCAGGGCCGCGGCCAGGATGTCGTCGTACCGAGCGCCCTGCTGCGGCTCGACGAACAGGCGGACGCGCATCAGAACGTGGGGTCGTACGGGCCGGTGGGCGTCGTGAACGGATCGCCGGGCGGCGGCATCCGCAGGGGAATCGCGAGCCGGAAGGGATCGCGGCCGAAGTGCCGTGCCGCCCACCGCACCGGCCGCCGCTTGCCCCGGATGCGCAGCTCGAGCGACAGCTCGACGTCCACCTCGGAGCCGCGATCGTGCATCGAGGCGGGAATCGGCAGCCGGTACAGGGCGCGGTCCATCGGGAACGGCCGTCCGGTCGGCAGTTCGGTCGAGCTCGTGCTGCCGTCCGCGAAGTGCGCGGTGAGCGTGAGCGTGCCGGGCACGTCCGCGGTGCCGTCGTTCGCGAGCGCGACCACGAGCTCCTGCCCATCGTCGGTCAGCCGACGCCAGACGATCGATGGACGGATCCGGTACCCGAGTCGCTCGACGAACGCCTCGTAGCAGCTCGACGCGCTGGTCGTGCGCCATGATCACGTCCCACGGGTTGAAGCCGATCGCCGCGTAGTGCGCCGTGAAGTCGAGGAACCGCTGCGGGGTGCGGTCGGTGTGGAACAGCGGAGCGCGCTCGGTCGTGAACGACGGCACGATGGTCTCCCAGATCGTCGCGCGGCCGGGCACCCGGTCGGCCATCGCACCCCACTCGATCGTCGAGGTGAACGGCTGGATGCTGTCGCGGCGCATCCACACCTCGGGGTCGGCGAGCGCCTCGTGGCCAGCGGCGAAGTCGAGCAGGTGCAGCGTCATCGCGACCGGGGTCTGGGCGAACGCGGCGCGGTGGTCGTCGAGCAAGGTCGCCACTGCGTCCTCGGAGCCGTCCGGGTACCGGTTGAAGATCTGGCCCGACTCGTCGTGGATGCCGTAGTGGTGGCCCTCGCCCCAGATGCCGAAGCCCGAGACATCCACGTATTCGAGCCCCGGGTGCGCGTCGTAGCGCTCCGCGAACAGCTCCATCAGCTCGCGCCAGTACTTGAGGTATTCGGCGGTGTACGCGGGGTAGCGCTTGAACTCGGGCCCGAACTCGTACTCGTTGCGGTACTCGAGCGTCTCGAGCTTGTCGGTGAGGAACTCCGGCAGGCTGTCCCGGCCCGGCGAGTGCCGGCTCGCGTTCATGATGCGGAAGCTCCAGCGCGTGCCGCGCGCTTCGACCTGCTCCATCATCCAGTCCCACTCCCTGGGCAGCGACAGCTTTCCGGGCTCGCGCTGCACGCGGTTCCAGTCCGCGCGGAAGTACACGTTGTCCACGTAGGGCAGCTCGAACATGCGCTCGAGCACGTGCTTGGGCAACTCGCGGTTCGGGTCGGTGACCTCCGTGCGGCGCCACTCGGCCTGGTCCCACGCGTAGTGCATGTGGTCGCTGAACGCGTACCCCTGCATGCCCATGCCGGGGTTGGGCACGTGTCCACGGGCCGGGTCGAAGTAGGCGAGGTGGATGCCGCGCTCGAGCATCGAGTACGTCGTCATGGCTGGTCGTTCCTCCGTGGTTCGGGGTCGGGGGGGTCTGAAGGTTCTGGGCGAGGTCGAGGTCGAGGATGATGAGCACGTCCCCCACCGCATCCGGTGCGACGATCACCACGCCGTCGCCGTCGGGCCGCACGGTCGGCACGAGGGGGCGCCGGAGCGTGAGGTCCCACCCGCGCGCGCGACCCGCAGGAACCGCGACCCGCACATCCCGCGCCGCGGGCAGATAGACGGCGACCCGTCCATCGATACCGGCAGCGCGGGTGCCGTCGTCGTCGCGGTCCAGGAGGGGCTGCGCGGGACGGGCGGAGTACAGTCCCTCGGCCTCCCAGACCTGGCGGGCGAACGACGCGTCGTCCGCGCCGGGCAGGGCGAGCGCGCTCGGCCACGGCAGCGGCATCCCGGAGAACGGCGCGTTCGCGAACGTGGAGCCCGAGCGGTGCCACTGCCACACGCCGTGGGCGCCGTACCCGAGGCCGGCGGAAGCGCCCGCGGTGAGGCTCGTCCACAGCACGCGGCGCACCTCGGCCTGCGAGAAGAGTCCGTGCGAGCGAACGTGGCCGTGCGCCTCGTAGCAGGGCTCCGCATTGACGATCGGACGGACGACCGGTGACTGCAGCGCGCGCGTCGCGAGCTCGATCGCCTTCGCCCCGTCGTCGGCCGTGTGGCCGGACTGCACGGTGATGAAGTCGAGCGCCGGGTCGGTGAGCAGGTCGTCGGGCAGCACGGCATCCGGCCAGCAGTGGAAGGTCGTGAGCAGGCCGGGCATCAGGCTCCTGCACCGGTGGAGCAGGTCCCGGTACAGCGCGACCGCGGGCGGCTCGGTGAACGGGTCATCCCCACTGATCACGAGCACGGGCTCGAGATCGGCGAAGTGCCGCAGCACGAGGTCGGGCAGTTGGTCGCGCAGGTCGGCCGACAGCGTGACGGCGGGCGGCATCGTGGATGACGGCGACCCCGGCACGTAGTTCGACCACAGCACCACGAGGAAGAGCGTGAACCCCTCGGCCACCGCGCGCTGCGCCATGGACCGCGCGTGCGTCGAAGTAGGACGGCTCGAACCGCGTCGCATCCAACGTGCCGTCCGCACGCACCGGGAACGGCATCCGCGGCGACGGGTTCTCGCTGCGGTCGTGCAGGGTCGGCAGCACGCTCACGAGCAGGCCGGTGAATCCCTGGGTGCGGCGGCGCGCGAGGTACTCGTCCCATTCGGCGTCGGTCGGCTCGCAGAACGCGTTCCACACCGTGTCGAGCAGTGGCACGTGCGGCTGCCCGTTGCGCTCGAAGTGATCGCGACCGGCCGCGATGGACAGTCCCGTCGAGCCGCGGCCGCTCATTCCTGCGGGAGCTTCGCGGATTCGATGCGCGCCGTCGTCTCCGCGACCATCGCGGCGGTGCCGGCGCGCCAGGTGTCGAGCAGGAGGTCGAACTCGGCGATGCGGGTCGCGTCGGTGTACTCGGGTCGGTCGGCGAGCTGCATCCTTCGCACGCCCTCAGCCCAGGTGATGCGCGGGTACCACCCGAGGTCCTCGCGCGCCGCGGTGTTGTCGTACTGGCTCGGATGCGCGAAGTTCATGACGCACCAGGCCGCCCAGCGCGGCACGAGCCGCCCGAGCAGGTCGGCGGGGATGTACTCCACCACGGCTTCCCGGTCCAGCTCGCGCGCGACGGTCGCCCAGTACTCGTTCCAGGTGATCGACTCCGAGCCCGTCGCGTTGTAGGCGCGGTTGCGGGCCCGCGGGTTGCCGACCGCGGCGACGAAGGCCGCGCCGACGTCATCCCGGTGCGCACTCACCCACAGCGAGGTGCCGTCGCCGTGCAGGATGATCGGCTCGCCGCGCTTCACCCGGTCGACGTAGAGCGGGAACATCTCGCCCGGCATCGGCGGCGCGATGAGACCGGCGGTGTCGGAGTAGGTCGCGGCCGGGCGGATGATCGTCGTGTCGAACCAGCCCGCGGCCGACGCCTCCTCGACCAGCTCCTCGCACTGCATCTTGCGGAACGAGTACGGGAACGACTCCGAGGCTCCGCGCGCATCGCGCTCGGTCACCGGGAAGCGCGCTGCCGGCTTCGGGTAGACGTCGACCGTGCTCGCGTACACGTACTGCCCGGTCCGACCACGCGCGAGGTCGAGCACGGCCCGCGCGTCCTCGGTGAAGTAGCAGATCACGTCGACGACCGCGTCGTAGTCCCGGGTGAACGCCTGCGCGAGCTGCTCGGGATCGGTGCGGTCGCCGCGGATCGCACGCATGCCCTCGGGCACCGGCTCGTTGCCGCGCGTGAACACCGTGACCTCGTCGCCGCGCTCGAGCAGCTGTCGCGCGACCGCGCCGCTGATGTGACCGGTGCCCCCGATCACGAGTACGGAAGCGATGTCAGATCACCTCGAGGTCGTCGGCGCCGGGCAGTTCGGGGAACGGGGCGTGCGGCTCGAGCTGGTACCAGACCGCCGTGCTCGCGACGTCGTCCTTGAGCACGAGGTAGCGTCCGCCCGAGCGCCAGCCGAGCGCCTGCACGTCCACCTTGAGGTCCGTCTCGAAGTGGATCGGGTCGGGGATGTGCCACCGGTACATCCCGAACCTGCGGTTCGCCCGCCCGAACTCGTCGATCGACGTGACCTGGTGGAAGCCGAGGTAGGGCGCCGTGAACGGGAGGTAGCCCTCGCCCTCGGTCTGCTCGAAGGCCCACGCGCCGCCGACGTAGTCCTCGGTGCCGGTGCCGCAGATCGTCGGGAAGTCGGTGTCGCCGTCGAGGTAGAACTTGACCTCGCCCTCGCCCCACCAGCCGTTGTTGTTCGCCTGCCAGGCGAGGTAGGTGCCGACGTAGTGGCCGCGGCCCGTCACACCGTCGAGGATCGTGTGGATGCCCCCCTCGACCGGGTTGCTCCGTCGCCACTGCGCGTGGAAATAGGCAGCGCGCTCCGGCACCTCCTCGAGCGTGTAGTCGATCTGGAAGAAGAACTGGTGGATGTCGCTGCCCCGGTTCTCCACCTCGACCCGAGCCGCCCGCCGGAACGGCATCGGCCAGTAGCTGTTCAGCCCGCCCCCGGTCATCACCGAGATCGGCTGCGAGTTGACGATCGTGCGCTCCGACCATCCGGAGGCGAAGAAGTCGCCGAGCGGCACCTCGACCGACGGCGCGTCCTCGTCGTCCCACCAGAACCGCAGGATGATGTTGCGCCAGGTCTTCGGCTCGCACGTGATCCAGATGTGGCGGATGACGCCCGGCCCCTCGATCGACGCGAGCGTGAGCGTCGAGCCACCGGGGAAGGGGAGCGCAGGGCTGACCTTCCAGCCCTGGCCGAGGTCACGCGCCGCGTTGGCGCTGTGACCGTCCGTCGAGCGCGCTCCGCCGCCCTTCGAGCCGTCCGGGTTCTCGGCGTTGATCGCGCGGGACTTCGCGTCGCGGATCAGGGCGAGGGACGGGAATCCGTCGTCGGTCATGGTGCTTCTTCCATTCTTGGGCCCGGTCTCTTCGGGCCCGGTCGGTCGGACGCTTGGGGATCAGTGTGCTGCGACGAGGCCCTCGACCGCGAGGTCCACGGGCGCATCGGTGGGCAGCTCGTGGCGGATGCCGCCCGGCACGGTGCGCTCGGTCGTGACGGTGAGGCGGCGGGCCGCCGCATCCCAGCGCACGTCCACGGCGCCGAACCAGCTCGGCAGGCCCGTGTACGAGAAGTCCCGCTCGAGCCACGATGCCGGGATGCCCGAGCCGATCACGAGCGCACCATCGGTGGTCTCGCGCAGCAGGGAATCGCGCAGCAGCAGGAAGAACTCCGCCGCGGTCCACCCGTGGGGCGTGACGTGCGGCGTGAGGTCCCAGCCGCGCGACCGCTGCCACTGCAGCGACGAGTTCTCGTCGCCGATGCCCTCGTGCTGGGTGTACAGGCCCGGCGCGGTGGAGTTGGTGAGGAAGTGCTCGATGGTCACCCAGGCCCGGTCGCGATGACCGAGGAGGATGTTGTTGTGCGCCTGGCCGCACTCGAAGTACGTCCACTCGGGCTCGGGGTGGTGCACGCCACCGGGGTAGCGCACGGTGTTCCAGTAGCGGTCGAAGACCTCGCGCGCGGCGGCATCCGAGGGGTCGATGTAGCCGGTCGGCCAGATCGATCCCGTCACGTCGCGCTCGTTCTCGCCGAAGTTGCCGGGCAGCATGCGGTCGATCGCCGCCTTGTGCTCCTGCAACTGCTCCTCCCACAGCGCGGTGTCCTCGCCGAGGCGCTTGCCGGCCTCGATCGCGCGGCTCAGGCCGAAGAACGCCCATCCGTTGACCCAGAACCGCGGGAAATGCCCGTCCATGCGACCCTGGATCAGGCCGTCCTTGGCCGGCCGGCACATGAGGTCCGCCGAGGGTCCGAACATCATCTCGGGGGTCCGGATGTCGGTCTTGCCGAACATCGGCACGGTCGTGTTGCGCATCCGCACGATGAGGTCGGCGTTGCGCGCGATGTGCGGGAACGCGAATCGCAGGAACTCGTCGTCGCCCGTCATCCTCGCGTGTTCGGTCATCAACCAGATGAGCTCGCCGGGCCCGTCGCCCTCGGCGCCGAAGCCGCCGAACGGCTCACGCGGCGCGATCGCGCGCACGGCCCGGTCGACCCACTCGGTGAAGCCGGCCTTGCCCATCGCGGTGATCTCGTAGGAGCCGTCGCGCAGCCACCAGAGCGGGTAGGAGATCGGCGAGATGCGCGGCTCGATGCCGACCGAGCCCATGAGCAGGTAGACCGCCTGGGCCTGGAGCGCGTCGGAGAACCGCGGATCGGGAAGGTCGAAGTGTGCGGGCAACCGGTCGAGCCATGCCTGCTCGAACGCGGTGCGGTCGGCGGGTTCGAAGTCGAGGCCGCGATCGCGCCTGAGCCAGTCGAGGTGGCTGTGGGTGGCCTGCACGAAGTGCTGCGCGGCGGTGCTGAACGTCTCGCCGGGCTGCAGCGAGACGGCGAAGGATGCCACGCCGCTCGCCCACGTGGAGGGATCCACGACGTGCGGAGCATCGGGGAAGCGCCCGGATCGCAGCACCTCGCCGACGTCCTCACCGCTCTCGGCGAAACTCACCGCGCCGGCCGAGGTCGGCTCGTCGGCGAGGGTCGCGACGACGACGTCGTCGATCAGCACGTCCCGTCCCGCGAACTCGAGCTTCGCGATCGGGGCACCGGTCGCGCCGAAACTGCGGATCGCCAGATGCAGCACCGCTTCGACGGGCTCGGCCGAGTCGTTCGCGACCTCGAGCTGGAGGTTGGTGCGGATGGTGCGGGTGGCCGGGTCGCCGTCGGTGAACAGGCTCGACCGGATCGTGAGCGGTCCGGCCTCCCATTCGCACTCCAGCACGGGCAGGAAGCCGCGGGACCAGCGCCAGCGGAGCTGGTCCATGGGCAGCAGTTCGGGGGCGACGAGTTCGCCGTCGACGCTCACCCAGGTCGAGACCCCGTAGGAGCGGAAGCCCGGCGAGTACGAGTTGCCCGGCTCGACGACCGTCGTGTAGGCCTCGGGCGCTTCCGGAACGGCGAGGATCACGTGGTTGTCGCTGCGGTTCCAGATCCATTCGGGGTGCTCAGCCTTCTTGGCCGGCAGTCCCTCGTGATCGAGGACGGTCTGGGTGAGGCTCATGGCTGCGGTGCTCGGTTCCGATCGAGAGGTCGTTGGGGGTGCACGGGTGCGGCGGCGCGGGACGCCGCCGCACCCGTTGGGTACTCCTGGCTGGTACTGCCTACTGCAGTTCGGCGATCTGCGTCTTCATCTGGTCGATGACCAGGTTGATGAAGTCCGCATTCGACATCCCGCCGCCGTAGAACTCGGCGAGCGCGGTGTTGAAGATGCCGAGCGCCTGTCCGGTGGCGGTGTTCGTCGCCGGCGACCACGTGATGTTGCTGTACGCCTCCGTCGCGTCGATCCAGTACGCCTGGTCGTTCGCGAACAGCTCGTGCGGAGCCTGCGCGAAGTCACTCTCGAGCGCCGCCGTCGAGACGACGGGGATGCCGAGCTGCTGCAGGCCGATGCCGACGGCACCCTCGGGGTCGATGCTCCACGCGAGTGCGAGCTGCAGTGCGGCCTCCGGGTTCTCCGTCTGCGTGCCGATGTGGATCGTCGCGGAGCCGAAGTCGACGTAGCGGTCGCCCGTGCTTGCGGCGGCCGGGTACGGCGTGAAGGTCCAGTCACCCAGGGTGTCGGGAGCGTTCTGGAGGATCGTCTGCACGAACCACGTACCGATCGGGTAGCTCGCGATGGAGCCGTCATCCATGGCCTGGAACCACTCGGGGCTCCACTCGGGAACCTCCTTGCCCACACCCGGCTCCACCATCTGGCGGATGAGGTCGAGCGCGTTGTTCCACTCCTCGGAGTCGGGTGAGATGGCGAGCTCGCCATCCGCGTCGAAGAACTGCGCGTGGTTCTGGTAGATCGCCGCCATCTCGACGCCGATGGACAGCGCCTGCTGGTAGCCGAAGAGGTGCACTTCGCCGTTGGACTCCGAGCTGATCTTCTTGGCCGCCTCGAAGTACTTGTCCCACGTGTCCAGTGACGCGGGGTCGATGTCGTACTCGGCGAGGATGTCGGCGCGGTAGAACATGCCGCCGGCCGGGCTGTTGACCGGGATGCCGTAGATCTTGCCGTCGTACGTGACCTGCTCCCAGCCGAAGTCGGGCAGGTAGGAGCGGTACGGCTCCACCAAGTCGGTGATGTCCATCGCCGCGCCGAGTTCGACGAGGGTCGGGATGTTGGCCGTGCCGCTCTTGTAGACGTCCGGCAGTCCGGAGCCCTGGGTGGCGGCGAGCTGGATCTGCGTGAGCATGTCCGCGCTCGGCACCTGGCGGCGCTCGACCGTGATGCCGGCGACGGCCTGCACGTAGTCGTTGATCGGCTTGTCGAAGTCCTCCTCGTCCCAGCCCCAGAACTCGACGGTCGTACCGGCGTAGTCGGGGCTCAGGATGGATTCGTACTCGTCGTACTCGGCGGCCGCGTCGGGATCGATGGTGGCGCCGCCACCGGAGGTGCAGGCCGTGACGAGCAGGATCGATGCCGCTGCGATCGCTCCCGCTCCGATCCGGCGAGCGCCGGGTCGAGTTGTGCGCATTGGATACTCCTTCGTAGTCCGGCCGCGCGTTCTCGCGCGGCCTTCGCTGTTTCCGGTGCTGCGTGCTCGTCAGTGAGGAAAGTTGCGCAACTCCGGGCCCGGATGTTTCGGGAGCTGATCCTGACACTCTGCGGTCAAGCCGTCAAGCAAATCCCGGCAATCGGTATACCAGACTACCAAACTGGAGCATGTCTGGATCAGATGCACTCCTTCTTCGCAACTCGACGAATCTTGGTGGATGCACTTGCGCAACCTTTCGGATTGATGCAAGGTGTGACCGTGCCCCGCTCGACCCTCGCCGACATCGCCGCCCAGACGGGCGTCACCGTGCCCACGGTGTCGAAGGTGCTCAACGGCCGGCCGGATGTCTCGGTCGAGACCCGCCTGCGCATCCTCGAGCTCATCGAGGAGTCGGGATACCAGCGCCGCGGCGCGAAGGCCGGAGCCACCCTGCCCCGCTCCTCCGGCATCATCGATGTGGTCCTCAACCCGGTGGGCAAGTCGTGGGCGATCGAGGTCGTCGGCGGCGTGCAAGCCATGGCCGCAGCGGCGGGGTTCGACGTCGTGGTCTCGATCCCGCGCGGCGACAGCGGCTGGCTCGACCGCATCATCGATCGTGACTCCCGCGGACTCATCGCCGAGCGCTGGTTCCTGAGCGACGAGGAGCGCGAGAAGCTCCGCAGCGCGCGCGTGCCGTTCGTCGTCATCGACCCTGGAGCGGAGCCGCCGCCGGACGTGCCGAGCGTCGGCGCCACGAACTGGAAGGGCGGCTACAGCGCCGCTGAGCATCTCGTAGGCCTCGGCCACGAGCGCATCGCCGTGATCGGCGGCAACCTCGAGACCCTCGCGAGCCGCGCCCGCATCGACGGCTTCCGGTCTGCGCTCGCGTCGCACGGCGTCGAGTTGCGGCCCGAGTACGAGCGCTACGCGCAGTGGTCCCGCACCCGCGCGGAGGTCGTCGCGCGCGAGCTGCTCGCGCTGCCCGAGCGACCGACGGCGATCTTCGCGTGCTCCGACCGCATGGCATCCGGTGTCTACGTCGCCGCGCACGAGGCCGGCATCGACATCCCCGGCGACCTGAGCGTCGTCGGCTTCGACGACCTGCCCGAAGTGGGCTGGCTCATCCCCTCGCTGACCACCATCCGCCAACCGGTCGAGGAGATGGCGAGGACGGCGCTGCAGCTGATCCTCGCGAGAACCGGCGACGAGGTGTCCGGCTCCGATCGCGTCGAACTCTCGACGACGCTCGTGCAGCGCGAGAGCACCTCGGCGCCGCGAACCGACTAGCCCGTCCGAGCGGAACGCGCCTGCGACGCGAGACACCACGGACGACGACGTACCGAAGGAGCACCGGCCGATGACGACCATGATCCCCTCCGCGGGACTCGACCTGCCGACCAGCAGGCGCGGGGGCGGCGGACAGAAGAAGGCAGGCTGGGGGTACCTGTACCTGCTGCCGTTCATCATCCCGTTCGCCGTCTTCACCATCTTCCCGATCGTCTACTCGACGGTGCTGAGCTTCCAGCAGTACACCCCGAATCCGATGCTCCCCGACGAGTGGGTGGGCGGCCAGAACTATGCGCGGGCCTTCGGCGACGCGACCTTCTGGCGCAGCCTCGGCAACGTGCTGCTGCTGATGGGCGTCGTGCTGCCGTGCCAGCTCGCGTTCGGCTTCTTCCTCGCCTCGGTCATGCACGCGAAGCTGCGCGCGCGAACCGGGCTGCTCTCGGGCATCTACTACGTGCCGGTGGTCGCGAACCTGATCGTCGTCACCCTGATCTTCCAGGTGCTGTTCCAGTACAACGGCCTCGTCAACTACTTCGTGGATGTCTTCGGCGCCGAACGCGTCGGCTGGCTGACCGACCCGCTCTGGGCCCCGATCACGACGATGGTGCTCATCTTCTGGAAGGGCGTTGGTTGGTACATCGTGTTCCTGCTCGCGGGTCTCAAGAACATCGACCCGAGCTACTACGAGGCGGCTCGAATCGACGGCGCGAACGCGCTGCAGCAGGCGTGGCACATCAGCCTTCCGCAGTTGCGGCCGGTGATCGTGTTCCTGCTCGTGCTCGGCATCATCTCGGGCTGGCAGATCTTCACCGAACCACGCCTGCTGTTCATCGCCGGTGCCGGTGCGGGCGGCCCCGCGAACTCGGTGCTCACGCCCGCCAACTACATCTTCGGGCAGTCGATGAAGGAACTCGACTTCAGCTACGGATCGACCCTGTCGATCATCCTCGGCATCATCACGGCGATCTTCTCGCTCGTCGCGCTGTGGCTCGGACGGAGGACCAACCAGTGACCACGAGTGAACCGCTGACGAGCGGCGCGCCGCTCACCGAGGCGATCGGCGCGACGGCCGCCGAGGAGCAGATGAGCGACCGGGCCCGCGCCAGGCGACGGCGCGGAGTCGGTCGACCGAAGGGCGGCTTCGTCTCGACCCTGCTCGCGTTCGTCGTGCTCGCGCTGTGGGTGCTCGGCTCGCTGTTCCCGCTGTACTGGAACGTCGTCGCGGCCTTCCTGCCGGTCGACCGGATCTTCAGCTCTCCCCCGCCGCTGTTCCCGGTGAATCCGACCGTGGACAACTTCGTCGGACTGCAGGTGCAGATCCCCACGATGTGGCAGAACCTGCTCAACAGCCTCATCGTCGCGACCGTGAGCTCCGTGATCAACGTGTTCCTCGCCACCCTCGCGGGGTACGCGTTCGCGCGACTGCGGTTCTGGGGCAAGGAGGGGTTCTTCTACGCGATCATCGCGACCATGGCCATCCCGGCGCTCGTGGGGTTCGTGCCCCTCTTCCTGCTCATGGGCAGGCTCGGGCTCGGCGACAACATCATCGCCGTCATCCTGCCGAGCATCGCCGGCGCGTTCGGCGTCTTCCTGTTCCGGCAGGTCATGGAGGGGCTGCCGGAGGACCTGTTCGAGGCCGGGGCGATCGACGGGGCATCCACGTGGCGCATGTATCGCGTGATCGCGCTGCCGCTCGTGACGCCGATGATCGTGACGCAGCTCATCGTGCTGTTCCTCGGGTCGTTCAACGACTACTTCTGGCCGCTGGTGATCCTTCGCTCCCCCGAGAACTACACGTTCTCGCTCGCGCTCGGCTCGATCACCGGACAGAACTACGCGACGCCGTGGGGCGAGATGATGGCCGGCGCGCTGATCCTCCAGGTGCCGGTGCTCATCATCTTCGCGTTCCTGTCGCGCTTCATCGTGCCGGATTCGCTCGCCGGGGCGGTGAAGGGGTGACCGGGTTCGCTGAGGGCACGGTCATCGTCACGGGCGCGGCATCCGAGCGGGGCATCGGACGCGCCCTCGCACGCCGCCTCGCCGCAGACGGCCGTCCGCTCGCCCTCCTGGACCGGGATGCCGCCGGCATCGAGGATGCCGCGGCCGAGCTCGAGGGCCTCGGTGCAACGGTGCTCGGCCGTGCCCTCGACATCACGGACGACGACGCGATGGACCGGGTCGTCGCCGAGATCGAGTCCGCGCTGCCCCCGGTCACCGGCCTCGCGAACATCGCCGGCGTGAGCGACCCGACCCCGTTCGCCGAACTCGACCGCGCACGCTGGGAGCGCACGATCGGCATCAACCTCACGGGCACGTTCCTGATGTGCAAGCGGATCGTCCCCGGGATGATCGAGCGCGGAGCCGGCAGCATCGTCTGCCTCTCGTCCACCGCGGCGCATTCCGGCGGCGGCCACTACAGCACGACCGCGTACGCCGCCGCGAAGGCGGGCATCGAGGGCCTCGTGCGCGGGCTCGCGCGGGAGGTCGCGCCGGCCGGCGTGCGAGTCAACGCGGTCGCACCGGCGATGATCGACACCGACATCATGGGCGGGCCGATCCTGGACGATCGGCTCCCCGCGTTCGTCTCGGCCGTGCCGCTCGGTCGGCTCGGCACCGCGGATGAGGTCGCGGCGCTGGTTGCGTTCCTGCTCGGACCCGACGCCGCTTACATCACCGGCTCGACCTACAACATCAACGGCGGCGTGCGGATCGGCTAATCCGCGTCGGCGCGATCAGTGCGCGACCGTGAACCGCTTCCGACGGTGGGCCGGCTGCTCGATCTCGTCCACGACCGCGACGGCGAGGTCGGCGGCGGAGATGGTGGAACTGCCCGAGTCATCCCGCAGCACGACCTCTCCGCCGAGGCGGTACGTTCCCGTGGCGGGTGCCGGAACCCAGGAACCGAAGTTCTCGGGCGGGCTGACGTAGAACCAGTCGAGCGTCTCGGGCGAGTCGCGCAGGTCATCGAGGATCTGCAGGCCGGCCTCGACCTCGGGCTTGACCTCGTCCGGCATGTGATCGCGGTTGAGGTCCCAGAGGCGCGGTCCGCCCTCCTCGGTGAGCAGGGATGACACGCCACCGATGTGACCGAGGCGCGTGGCCGTGCCATCGAGCCGACGGGCGAGCTCGGCGACGATGCCCTCCTGGAGGCCGGCCATGTCGCCGCGCGGGGAGAGTGCGCCGATCACGACATCGCGATCGGCGAGCACGCGGTCGAGGAGATCCGGGTCGAGGACCGACCCGGTGACGTACTCGACCCCGTTCACTGGATCGGCAGGCGCAGTCCTGCTGACCGCGACGACGTCGTGGCCCCTGGCTGCGGCCTCTGCGGCGATCGCCGCGCCCGCGTATCCCGTGCCGCCGAGGACTGTGATCCGTGTCATGTCGTTCTCCCTGGTTCCGTTGGCAGGTGGAACCGGGGCGCCGGGAGTGCTATTCCCGGCGGCGGACGCAGGCGCCACCGACGACCCGCTCAGAACAAGGTCGGCGGTACGAGCTCCACTGGACGGGTTCCGGTCAGGGTCACTCGCACGCTCTCGACGCCTGCGGCCGGCGAATCCTGCACCAGGCGGAGGGCGATCGCGAGCCAGTGCTCCGCGTCGGCGCTCGGGTCGACGCTCGGCGCCTTCAGGGTCACATCCGCGTCGCCGGCACCGGCGCGCAGTGTGACCGTGATGCCCGAACCGACCATGCCTGCGCGGTTCGCGCGCTTGCACACCCGCACCACGCACCGCTCGACGAGCTCCTCGACGGTGCGATCCGCGCGCGCCCAGCCCGTGATCGATCCCTCGGCCGAGAGCGCGGTCCGCGCCGAGACGGGCGTGACCGTCGCGTCATCCGTGCCCTCGCGGATCCGTCTGAGCCGCCGCGCCATCATCACGCCGCAGGTCTTGTCGAGGTCGGCCGCCGGGATGCCGTCGAGGTCGCTCAGTCGAAGCACGCCGATCGCGTGGAGCCGCTGCAGGGTCGTGCCGCCGACGCCCCACACCTCGTCGACGGGGAGCGTCGACCGCAGCTCGGCCTCCTCGGCCTCGCCGATCGCGTGCACCCCGTCGGGCTTCGCCGCACGCGAGGCGAGCTTGGCCATGAGCTTCGTGCGTCCGATGCCGATGCTCACGGCGATCCCGAGTTCCTCCGCGGCTCGGGCCCGGATGGCGTCGGCCGCGGCGCGCGAACGGTGCCAGTCGTGCGTCCCGACATCCAGGAACGCCTCCTCCATCGAACCGGGCTCGACGACCTGCGCGAGCTCGCCGAACAGGTCGAAGAGCGCGTCGCTGACCTCTTCGATGTCGGTCGGCAGGTCGACGAGCACGAGCTCGGGGCAGAGCCTGAGTGCATCACCGGTCGACATCGCGCCGCGCACCCCACGCGCACGGGCCGGGTAGTTCGCGCTCGCGACGAACACCGCAGCGACGACGGCCATCGGCACCGTGCGGAGCTCCGGGCGCGACCGCATCACCACCGACGCGAAGAACGAGTCGGCGTCGGCGTGCAGCACGAGATTGGAGGGTGCATCCATCGGTGCACTGGATGCTACGACCATCGTGCGACGTGCCTGCTTGCGTTGTCGGCTCCAGTGGGCAGACTGGCAGCATCGACACGAGGAGTCTGCCCATGGCCGATCAGGACGTTCCGACCGCTTCCCACGTGATCAAGCCGCTCACCCCGGAGACGTTCCCGGCCTGGCGAGCGCTCGCGGAGAAGCACAACGGAGTCTGGGGCGGCTGCTACTGCTCGTACTTCCACGGCGACACCGAGCACACCGTCAAGGACGAGTACAACCGCGTCACGTTCAAGGAGCGACTCGTCGCGGAGGGCGTCGCCCACGCCGCACTCGTCTTCGACGGCGACCAGGCGATCGCGTGGTGCGAGTACGGCACCCCGCTCGAACTGCCGAACATCTATCACCGCAAGCAGTACGACGCCGGCGAGGCCAAGCCCGCGCCGTGGCGCATCACGTGCTTCTTCGTCGACCGCGACCACCGGCGTTCGGGCGTCGCGCGGGAGGCACTGGATGGCGCGCTCGAGCTGATCGCGCAGGCCGGCGGCGGCGAGGTGGTCTCCTTCCCGAACGAGCCCAAGGAGGGCAAGAGGACGTCGTCCTCGTTCCTCCACAACGGCACGCGGCGGATGTTCGAGAAGGCCGGGTTCACGTTCGAGCGCCACATCGGCACGAGCAAGACGGTGATGCGATTGACGGTGGAGCCCTCCACTACTTGACCGGCGCGAGCCCCCTCTGCCGAGCCGCGAGCGGCTCCGGCCCCATCCGGAAGAGGTACTCCGCCATCGACTGCCGGGTCACCGCCTCGATCGGGTGGAAGGACATCGTGCCGTCGCCGTTGTCGTAGCCGGTCGCGATCCCCTCGGACTTCATCCACTCGATCTCGGTGAAGAACGGCACACCGACCGGCACGTCGGTGAAGGATGCCGCGGTCGGTGGTGTGAACGCCGGGCTGCCCGACGTGCGGTACAGGAACGCAGCCACGGCCTGGCGCGACACCGGATCGATCGGACCGAACGTTCCGTCGGCGTTGCCATGCGTGACGCCCGTCGCGTTGAGCCACTCGATCTCCGTGAAGAACGGGATGCCCACCGCGACGTCGCTGAAGGTGGCGGTGCCCGGCGGAGTGAATGACGGGCTGCCCGCCAGCCGGTAGAGGAACGCGGCCGTCGCCTGACGCGAGACGTTCTCGAGCGGGTGGAAGGTGTGCGAGCCGTCGAGTTCGAGGTAGCCGTTGCTGATGCCCTGCGCGTACATCCACTCGATGTACTCGAAGTACTCGCTGTCCGGCGTCACATCACCGAAGGACGGGTCGGCCGTGAACTCCAGGGATGCCGTCGTGTAGTTGCCGCCGGCGTCGACCACCGAGAGCGCGAAGGTGTGAACGCCACCTGCCAGACCCGACGCCGACCACAGCCCCTCGTCGGCATCCGTGCAGTCTACGGGGGCGCCGTCGATGGTGCACGCGTAGGTCTCGATCGGCACGGCGTCATCCGCCGGATCCACGTCGAACGTCACCGTCCTGGTCGTCGCGTCCCACGCCAGATCCGAGATGGTCGGCGGGCCGTGGACGAGGTAGAACGAGACCGCGATGGGTGCCGCGTCGGCACGTTCGCCGGCGGGGATCCAGGCGGACACCTCGTATCCGCCTGCTGCCAGTCCGTCGGCGTCGAAGTCGGCGAAGTCGACCGGGGTGAATGACCCGTCCTCGCCCGCGAAGGAGTCCACCGGGCCGCATCGGTCGATCGGCGGTGCGCCGAAGAGGGTGGCCACGAACCGCACGCACAACTCGCCGTTGTAGCTTCCCCACTCGGCCCTGCCGCCCATCACGTACGGCACCAGCGTGGGAACGGCCTCGAGGGTGAAGTCGGTGGGATCGATGTCGCTGCCCACCGCACCGCGGTACTGGTCGCCGAGTGCCGGCACCAGATCGAGGCTGAGCGGAATCGTGTTGCGCGCCCCCGTGACCTGCTGCACGACGACCGGGATGATGCGAGAACCGAGGTCGGACGTTCCGCCCGTGACGCGCAGGATGATCGCCCACTCCTCCAGCTCGTCGTCGTAGACGGCGCTGAGGGTGCCTCCGCCGCCGGGGAGCGGGATGCTCGTGTGCGGCAAACCGTCGTCCGGGTCGACGATCCCGAAGGTGGTGGGCGCTCCGCCCGTGCCGGGAACGATCCTCGCGATCTCGTAGTTCGGATCTGCCTCGAAGGCGACCGGAACCTGCACCGTGACCACGTTCGAGTCGAACACGACCGTGCCCGGCTGGTCGGCTCCGGGGGCCACCGCGGGAGCCTCGAAGGTCGGCCTCGCCGCGCTCGCGATCGGGATGGTCCGGGTGAGCCCTCCGCCGAAGTCATCCGCGATCTCGACCTGCACGCCCTGCGAGAGCGCGGCATCGTGCGGCAGTGTGTACTGCAGTTCGCCACTCAGCTCGGGGAACAGTGCCGTGTTGACGCTCGTGCAGCTGAGTGCATCGACTTCGATGCACTCCATGTGCACGGTCGACGTCGGCCCGGGCTCTCCCGTGACCGTACCCGGCCACGTCACCGTGAGGGTGAAGTCGTTGTTGGGCACCTGGTTCGCCAGTTGTGCGGTCAGCTGCAGCTCGTCGGTGCCGTCATCCGTCAGGGTGAGGGTCGAGATCTCCAGCTCGGGCGAGCCCACCGCGAACTCGACCCAACCCCAGACATCGTCGTCGATTCCATCCAGCGGATCGGTGTCATGCATGAGCACGCTGGCGCGGTAGTTCCCCACCTCGGTCGGGATGAAGCGCGTGTCGTAGCTGTTCGCGCTCGGGGCAGCAGCGACCCACGCCTGCGATGTCGTCTCGTACCGGGAGATGTCCCACACGTAGGCGTACCCGGTCGTGTAACGCTCGAGGCCGAAGGTGCCGTCCAGGTCCACAGGGTTCGGTCGAAGGATGACCGTACGACCGGGGGTGAGCGGGCCAACCGCGCTGGGCCGCGGTCCGGCAAGTCCGGAGGTCGAGTCCCCAACCAGGGCGACAGTGACGACCCCGCCCTGGGCATCGCGGTACTGGAAGGAGTCCGCGATCTCCGAGGAGAGGGTGCCGTCGGCATTAGCGGTCGCAACCACGAAGCCGCCGTCGGCTACCGCCGACCTCGAGGCGAGCGACATGAGACCCTCAGGATTGACGAAGCCGAACTCGAGGGCCGCTTCCTCACCGTTGCCCGAGTCGACGATCATCCAGCCCGTGCTGAACCGCACCGTCGTGTCGACGCCGAGGATCGGAATCGCGAGCGACGATGCCGCGTGCGTCCCAGTGGAATCGGTGACGATGAACTGGATGTCGCTCGCCGTGGTCTCGTTGTTGGTCCACAGTGTCGGCGTGTCCGGAACGTACGCCCCCGCGAATCGCGCGCTCGTCGTTCGGGTGACGAGTTCGATGATTCGTGACACGGCGTGGGTCGATTGGTAGTCGGGCCGCGTGTCACTCGGCCAGTCGCGCAATGCGTAGCCGGAGTACACGCTCTGGAGCGCAAGGAAACCGTAGGGATCGGTGTACTGCGCAGCGACTGCGGCACCGGCGAGGTCGGAGAGTGTGTTGCCGATCGACTCGCGCTCGGCGACCTGGATGATCGACACGACCGAGATGATCACCGCGGTGACGATGATGGCGACGAACGAGGCTGAGGAGACCGCACTGACTGTCGTGATGGCTGGGAATACCACCCCTTGGGCGGCCATGAATGCGGTGGGCACGAACGCGACACCGCCTCCGATCGCACCGACGACCGCAGTCCCGACAGTGGCCGACAGCCCCGTCACCACCCCGGCGGTCACCGCAGCCACGGCACCCCCGGCGAGCGCGACAGCGGCATAGCCGTAGAGCGAGCGCTGGGTGTCGCCGTAGGCATCCTGGAGCTCGGGGGAGTTGAGCCCGCCCAGACCGAGGTCGTCCGCATGGCGATACATCGCCCACGCCTGGAAGTCCGCCACCGACGGGAGCGGAGGGGCGAAGGCGACGACCGACGCGATCTGGCTCTGCAGCCCGGTGCAGAACCTGGTGACGGTCGCGGGAAGCGGCACCGGGTCGACGACGAATGCGGGCGCCGGCGGCGGCTGGTAGCCGCATTCGTCGCTCATGAACAGTTGATATTCGAACAACGCGTACCTTGCGAGGTCCGCGTCACGCTGGGCGAGCTCGGCTTTCAAGAAGTTGAACGTGACTTGCTCGGGGTAGGTCAGCTCCTCGCCGAAGATGAACCGGTCGAAGATGTCGACGACGCGCGACACCATGTAGGCACGGATCTGGTCGCCGGCGTAGCGCTCGACACGGCCGTCGGCAGGCAGGCCGTAGAGCGCGGTGACCGCGTCGATCGCCTCCCGCAGGATCCACCCGAACGCGGCGATCTGCTCCTTGTCTCGATCGTTCCAGATGTCCAAGTACGACTGGTCATCCATCAGGAAGTCGGAGAGCCCACCGATCGAGAGTTCCTCCTGCGGGTTGACAGCGCTGGGTTTGCCGAGGCACAGGGTGTTGCCGTCCATGGGAACGCACTGGGCGGCCACGGTTTGATTCTCGCTTCCCGGAGTCACCTCGATCGAACCCGTCCCATCGAGGTAGATCTGGGTGGGCGTTCCCGAGGGGCTGTAGATCGGGATGTTGATCGGTTCGATGGCGATGTCGTCGTCGTTCTCACCCGCGGCGGGCGAGACACCGACACTGACGAGCAGCACTCCGAGCGTGATGGAGCCAACGATTGCTGCCCAATGGCGGGACGTGTGACGGCTCACCAGTTGCCTCTCGTTAAACGTACTATAAGGTGCGTTTCATGAAGTTAGCGTGAGCGGCTCGCTCACCGCAAGCACCGTTCTCCGGAGGGCTCGGATGATCGAGGACTACCCTGTCGGGGTGACAGCAAGCACTGCAGGGGGTGCTGTCCCGCCCCGGAAGCCGCGCAGCGACGGCGAGCGCAACCGCACTCGCCTGCTCGACGAGGCGGAGGTCCTGTTCGGCGAACTCGGAACCAATGCGCCGCTGGATGAACTGGCGCGGCGCGCGGACGTCTCGAGCGCGACGTTCTACCGGCACTTCCCCACCCGTGAGGACCTGTTCCTGGCGCTCCTCGAACGGCTCGGCAGACGGATCGACGAGCTCTTCGAGCAGCGGGTGCTCCAGGCATCCACGGCCGCACTGCAGGTCGAACTGATCGTCACGCTGTCAGCCGAGCTGCTCATGGAGTTTCCCGGATATCGACCGATCATCTCCGCTGTGCAGAAGCTGGATCGCGACTTCAGCCCGGGCGATCGATACACGCCCGCCTTCGAGGAGATCGTCGCGCGCGCGAAGGAGGAGGGGACGCTGCGCGCCGACATCCAGGCGGCCGACCTCCAGCTCGCTGCGATCATGATCGGCTCGCTCTCGAACTTCACCGGGATGAAGGAGAGCGGGCTCTGGCGTCGCTACGCCGCCATCGTGCTCGCCGGGATGCGACCCGACCCTGCCGAGCAGTCCACGACCGCACCGGACCGCGCCGAGATGACCCGACTGATGGGACCGGCTGGCACGATCGGGCCCTGGGACGAGTGACGGTCGGTCCGGGTGTGCCCGCGCTCGTGCAGGCGCGTGCGTGCGGCGGAGACGGTGGTCTTGCACGCGTGTCGCCCTAGGGGCGCCACGCGGGCGCTTTCATGCGCGATGCCTGCGGCCGCGCGGGGGCTGCCGTGACTCGGACTGATCGCAGCCACATCTTCGCGAGAACGCGAAAAGCCCGCCAGAAGGCGGGCATTTCGCGTTACGCGGAGACGGTGGGATTTGAACCCGATCGATCTGGCACTTGGCACGTGAGAAGCGTCGAAGACTCCTGAAATTGGCACGCTCCGTGATCACATTGAGCCCAGCTCGCTCACTCAGAGTGTGGGCAAAGTGTGGGCACGGTTGAGCGACCTCTGGTCAGTCTGCTAGCCGACAGCAACTAGTTTGCGGGCCCGTCGCTCTTCTGGCCCATGCCGCTCAGCATTCCGCGCAACAGCTCCGCGCCCATGGCCTGATTGTTGGTCTCTCCTTGAAGCTTGGTGTCGAGGACACGGTTGATCTGAGTGAGCAAGTTCGACTTAATGTCTTCAGCGATCAGCCGGGTCTCGCCACTCGCTTTGCGGATCTCCTCGAGCGCGCGCTCTGTTCTCGCCTCAGTGTCCTGTGCCAACTTGAGCTGCTGCCGCGAGACGATCCCTTGCCAAATCGCGACTCCAATAGCCACGATGGCCAACACGATTGCTGCTATCTCACCCGCATCCATAGCGACGAATATCCCCGAGCTGCTGAGATTTCTCGGTTGCCACGCCGGACGCACAGCGCCTGCGAAACATTCGGCATGGCTCCGCCATGCACGCGCGTAGTGGGCGTGTGGTTCAGATGGTCCATCCGGAGCCATTCACCAGCGAAGCCCGGTTTTCCGCGCTCACGCTGCGCGTTCAATTCATTCGCGTCAGTGGCGACCAATCGATGCTCTTTTGTGCCGGCGGGTCTAGAGTCCACGCATGGACCTGATCCCGGATTTGCCCGCGGAAGTCGGTCGCGAAGTCATCTTCATGAAGGACGGCAGCGAGTATCGGCTCACACGGCATGACGAATCGGTTTGGGTGATCCACAAGCGGGACACTCCGGCAGAGCGATTCGAACTGACCATCTCGCGAGACGGAGGCCTGTACGACATTCATGGCCGCGGTCACTTGGGTCCCCTAACTGGCCTCGGGGTTAGCTACGGCGAGATCTACACCAAGCTCTTTTGAGCGCCAGCCTGGTTAGCGACCGTCGTCAGAGCTGGCCTTCCCACATGCGGTACTACCTGCCTTGGACCATTGGTACACACAACTATGAGCCGGGATTCCGAGCAGCTCAGGGGCTCGCCGCGCAGAGTGGGCGCGCACTTGCCGTTCTGGTGCCGCAGAAGAATCACCTCCACGACTACATGCGCGGTGTTCACGTAGTCACACCGCGGAGCGGCCACATTCCGTCGGGTTCGTTCGTCGTGGCGATGTATCCCGATATTCGGATGATGGGGCGGTTCTTCCACGCCGACGAGGATGCCCCATTCATGGTCGTCGACTACCACGGCAACGCGATGAGTGCCTGGGCGGGCATCACCGGCGCTGAGAACGTTACCGAGCACCGGAGCATGGTCGACGAGCGACCGGCTGGCGTACGCAAACTCCACGAGTTCATCGCGAGTTTCGGCTACAACGGCTTCACCAGCCCGCCCGGAATCTACACGATCAAGGCCAACCTGACCGAACTCGAGCAGGCCGGGTGGCTGGACAAGCGCGGCCGCGACTACCTCTACGCTCACCTCTTCAGTGACCGCTCGAGCCAATCGATCGAGGAGCTCGAGAAGCTGGTCAACAAGTGGTTCGGAAGGATTGCGCCGACGCCTTTCGAGCGATGATCGGTGAGGTCGGTCATGAATGGCCTATCCGTGACTCAGCCTCACGGATAGGCTCACGCATCATGAAGACTGTCGCCATCGCAATCGCAGTTTTCGCGGTTCTCGCCACGTCGGGTTGCGCTAATCCTGCGACCAGTTCGATGGATGAACCAGCCGCCTCGAGCGCATCGAGTCAGCCCGTCGCAGCCGGCGACATCCACACTCTCCAGGACGCAGTCGCATGGATCAATAGCCTGAACTCGTCGACCCCTGACCTAGCTCAGGAGATGTCCGCGGGAATCGTGGCGATCGAAGACGCCGTCGTTGCCGCAGATCTGCCAGCGATGGTGAACAACGAGGTCAACCAAGCGCTCATCAGCCTGAACTCGGATGTGCTCGCCAACCCTGACAATGCCGCGAAGTTGCTCGATGAGCTGAAAGCTATTGGCGCGACGATCGCGGCGGCGACACAGTGAGCACGCCGCCGCCCGTTGACCCGACCCCTACAAGTCCCGGCGTTCCTGCGGGCTGGTACCCGGACCCTGCAAGCGGTCAGCAGCGTTGGTGGGACGGCTACCGCTGGACCACCACTTTCGCGGTGAACGGTGTCGCTCAGGATTTCGGTCGGGCCCCCGCGTACGCTCCTGCGCATCTCCCGCCGGAGAGGAAGCCAAACCTGTTGCTCCGGGCCGCTATCGCTATCGGGGTGATCGTCGTGGTCCTCGCCGTCGGGTCCGCCCTTATACGGCCCAAGCCGAGCTCGACGAGCGACGCACCCAGCTCCTCGACTCAGCAGCACGCGGATGATCGCCAGTCCGTCACGATGGCCGCAGACGGCGACGGTAACAGCGCCCAATTTCACCTCGAAGGCGACTACGCCGTGTCCTGGCAGACGACGGGCGACTGCAGCTACTACGCCGACCTCGAGGGTGCGAGCCATGAGGGCCTGTTCAGCGCCTCTGCAGCAGCGACCGGTGACGGCTTCGTGTATTCGATGCCCGCCGGCAACTACTACGTGCAGATGATCACGGGACCGGTGCCGAGGTGCCCGTGGACCGTGACTCTCACGCCGACGTATTGAGCAATCCACTCCCACCTGTTCGTCGGTAACGCCAGTACGCGTCCGACGATGATCCGGACGTCGTAGTCGGTGGACTTAGCAGCGAGCGCCGACCAACATTCGCGCTGTCCATGGCGGACAGTCCGCTGATGGATACGAGCACGAAGAGGAAGAGCGAAGAGGAAGAGCGAAGAGACGAAGACGAAGACGAAGACGAAGACGAAGACGAAGACGAAGACGAAGACGAAGACGAAGACGAAGACGAAGATTGACATAAATAGTCGTAGATGCGACTATATATGCCATGGAACTTGAGACACTTATTGCCTCCACAGAGCTAGGAGTCTCACAGCGACAGATCCAGCGACTCAGTAATACCGGACGGCTGGCTGGGCGCAATATCGCGGGTCGAAAGCTGATTTCAGGACGCTCAGTGGTTGCTGCGAGCCGCTCAACGGGGCGAGGTCGGTATTGGTCTGACCGGACAGTCGCCGCGAGCGCGGAGCTTCTCACGACGGGCAATACCGACCAGCTCAGCGGCAGCGAACTGAGCAGACACCGCTCGCGTCTGAAGAAGGCGTCCGTTGCGGAACTCTCTTATCAACTTCTATCTGGTCGAGTGACCCTTTGGCGTGCGACAAGTGCCACGAATCAGACCGACTTTGTGGAGGCCAACGGTCTATCAGCGACCGGCCGGAGTCTCGACGTGAAAGTGACGGCCTCGTCGCGCCTCTATGCGCGACGCCACCGTTTGGTCGAGGACAGTGAAGGCGACGTCGCTCTCGTGGAGTTGGCGACGGACGAACCTGATGCCGTAGCGGAAATTGCGTTGTACGCCTACGGCGACATTCGAACCAGTGCATCTGCGCATGATCGCATCGCAGAGCGACAGAAGCAGCTGCTCAAGTCACGGTGACCGTCATCTCTGAACCCAGTTACGGCTGGGGACAGCCTTGGCCTCGGGTGTTCGAGTTGGCAGAGGCTCTCGACGGCTGCCAATGGGTGTTGGTCGGCGGCCTGATGGTGCAGACCCACGCGTTCGTGCACAACGTTGAGACCACTCGGGTGACCACGGATGTCGACGCGGCGACTCGCATAGAGGCCGGCTCGCCGAACTACACAGCCGCTGCAGCCTCCGTGCTGGCCCTGGGCTATGAGGTCGACACCAACACAGAACGTGCTTACAGATTCAGGCGCGGAGACGATGTCGTTGACCTCATGGCGCCCGACCACATGCACCCACCGCCCCGGTACGCCGGCCGTGATGTGATGCTCGTAGAGGCAGGCACCCAAGCCATGGATCGCGCAACACCGATCGAGTTTCAACACGGCAGTGCGACGAGTTCAATACTCGTGCCAAACCTGCACGGTGCCCTCGTGCTGAAGGCGGCGGCCTATTTGGTCGACCAGCGGGAGCGAGACCGACACCTCCTCGATGCCATCACCCTTCTCGCCTGCATCAGCGATACGAGCGCCATCGTGGCCAACCTCGCCGGTTCCGATCGGTCGCGCCTCACACATCTGCTCAATGCACTGAGGAAGAACCCGTTGATATATGCACAAGCTGCTCCCGATACAGCAGAACTAGCTCGCCAAGCAGTCGCCGAGCTCGAACAGGCTCTGGGACTTTAGGACGAGTTTCGCGCTCCGCGTCTAGCGTTTTGATGGCGCGTTTTGATCGCGATGACCGGCGCCCACAACTTGGGATGACCGAGAACCTACTGACGTGATCGAGGAGGGTACGTCGTGATCACAATGAGCGGAGGCGGTGGGATTTGAACCCGATCGACCTGCCCACCGGCTCAGCCCTGGCCGACACGACCCCTATGTCTTGCATCCTCTCTGATCAGATTGAGAGCTGCTCGCTCATTCTGAGTGTGGGCAGAATGTGGGCACGCTTACGGCACCTTCGTGACCTCGGGGTTCCGTCCCGATGCTGCCGCACCCCGCTCACTAGAGGCGGAAGCTCTCCTCGCGTTGTGCTCGATAAGCCCTTTGGACGACAGTGAGCCCTCCCGAGTAGCAGAGAAGCCGCTACGAAACCGAGGAGGTCGGTGTAAAAGGTGCGGCTGGCGTCGAGGTCGCTGCTTCGCACCATCGGCATTGCACGTCGGATCGTCATACGTCGAGTATGCGAAGTGTCGGGCCATCGGGTGGCCTCATCCCGTAGTTCCGAATGCTCGCTGCGTCCTCACGTTTTATGCTCATTGCATGCGAATCCCCGCCGCGGTCGTTGCGGTGTTGCTGGCCAGCTCGAGTCTGATTGCACTGCCGTCGACACCTCTGGCGGCCGCGCCGTCGGCCGCGGCTGCGTCCGTGCTCTGCGACGAACTGGTCGCGAACCAGCCGTGCATGCTCGACTGGACGACGTATCCCGGACAGACCACCATCGACATCCCGGACTCGATCACCGAGGTGACAGTGCTGCTGGCGGGCGGATCGGGCGGCACCGGCGATGACCAGGGAGCTGCTGGTCCAGGTGGCATCGTGGTCGCGACCGTCGACACGAGCCAGGAGCACTCGTTCGATGTGTGGCTCGCGGGTGCGGGTGCCGGCCGTACGCCCGGTGACGGCTGGGCCAGGGGCGGAGATGGTGGCGAGTTCGAACCCGGCAACGACGGCTATGGAGGCGGTGGCGGCTCCGGGCTCTCCTACACGGGCGACGGGAAAGCCGATCCGCTGCTGGTGGCGGGCGGCGGCGGTGGCGGCGGTGGCGGGGTCTTCGACAACTCGCTCGCCGGCGGTGCCGGTGGCTTCGGAGGCGACCCGGCTGGCGATGGTGCGAACGGCCAGGGACGGGTCTGGGGCCCCGGCGGCCAGGGTGGCGCGGAGGGCTCGCCCAACGGCGGGCCGGGTGGCAGCGACACCTCGATCGACGTCGGCGGTGGGGGTGGCGGCGGTGGCGGAGGCCATGTCGGCGGAACGGGTGGTAGTGACGGCACCTACATCTACGGCGAAGGGTACAACTCGGCCGGGGGCGGCGGCGGCGGCAGCTCGTTCGCTCGCAGCGACGCGCAGCTGCTCGGCTACGGCACGGCTCCGCTTGGCGCCGGTTGGGTCACGATCTACCCGGGCGCGGCCGACCCGCTCGAGTGTGACGACTCGAATGACTGGATCCCGTTGCCGATCCCTGATGACGTGGTCTCCTACACGGTGGTGGCGGTCGGTGGCGGTGGCGCACCGGGCGCGAGCCTGGCCCGAGGCGGCCATGGCGGCGTCGTGACGGCCGCCGTGGACGTCACAGCCTTCGACAGCTTGTTCTACGACGTGGGCTGCGGCGGCGACAGCGAACGCGACAATGGTCTCGGGTTCGGCGGTGGCGGCGACGGCGGTCACGCGTCCTCACCCGAAGCACGAAGCGGCGGCAAGGGTGGTGGTGCCACGGCTGTGCTCGCACCTGATGGCACTCCGCTGGTGGTTGCCGGCGGGGGCGGCGGCGCGGGCGGCGACATCGCCAACTGCGAGCACGCGCCGGGTAGCCACTGCGGCGGAGCGGGAGGCTCGAGCGGCGGAGTGCCCGGGTCCGCGCTCCCGGCCAACGGTGCCACCGGAGACAGCGGCGACGGCGGCGAGGGCGGCATCGCGGGCAGTCATCACGTGAACGGCGTTCCCAGCCGTAACGGCGGAGAAGGCACCGGTCCGGACGGCGGCGGCGAGGACGGCGGTGGCGGCGGTGGCGGTGGCGGCTACCCGATGGGCGGTGGTGGCGGGCATCACAGCTTCTACTCCGGCGGTGGCGGCGGCGGTGCCGGCGATTCGTACATCAACTCCCAGTACGCGGTCGGCTCGATCGCGACCAGCGGTGCTGAGGCCACCGAGCACGAGCCGGCGAATGGATGGCTCGTCCTTCTGCCGAACATCGTGGACTTCGTCAACGTGCTGGTGCAGAAGGAGGTCACCGGCGGGGCCGACGGCTACGCGGGCGGCCCATTCACGCTGACGCTCGTCTGCGACCTTGGCAACCGCAACGTCGTTGATCAGACCTTCACCCTCGGTGTCGGCGGCAGCCAGCTGCTGCAAGCCCCGGTCGACGCATCGTGCACGGTCAGCGAGACGCAAACCGGGAGCGCGTCGAGCCCTGCACCACCTCAGACCTTCATCGTGGGCGAAACCAATCCGCCCATCACGATGACCAACGACTTCGCCGCGACGAGCCTGACCGTCCAGCTGCGCTCCGACATCATCGGCGAGGACGGCGAGATCACGGACAGCGTCTCGCTGCAACCCGGCGACGTGCTCGTCGGCATCTCGTGCATGCTCGCGGGCCACGAACTCGTGCTGCCGAATCCCATCGTCGACGGACTGCTGACGATGGATGCCGACGCGTCATTCTCCGGTCCCGTCACCGCGACCATCACGCCGCTGCCAGTCAACGCCGAATGCGAACTGCACCAGCAGTCGGGTGCCCACGTCTCGAACAGCGCGTACTCCTTCAACGGCACCCCACTCGCCCCGGGCGAACGCTTCACGCTCGCCGACGGCACGAACGACGCCGGCCTGACCAATGGTTACGCGCTGCGGCCGCTGACGATCTCCAAGGCGCTGGCAGGCAACGGCGTCGCACCGGCGGGCTCGTCGTTCAGCGGCACGGCCAGCTGCACCTTCAACGGCGCCCCGGTCGTCTTCGATGCGCCACCGGTGTTCAGCGCGCTCACCGTCGACGATGCGGTGCTGCTGCACGATCTGCCTGCCTTCTCGAGGTGCACGATCACCGAGACCGGCACCGCAGGTGCCACCGGGGTGAGCTACTCGCCGTCCCGCACGCTCGCGATCTCACCCGAGGAGACCGAACTGCAGATCACGAACACATTCGACACCGGCACACTCATCGTTCGGGTCGACGCAACCGGCTCCGGGATGCCGTGGGCCAACCATGACCTGCAGATCCACGTCACGTGCTCCGACGGAACCGACGACACCGTCACACTCCCGCCGGGCGGCGGCGTGCGCACGTGGACGCCCGACGTCGGCGCGACCTGCTCCGTGACGCAGACGGATGGGGGCGGAGCCACGACCACCTCGTACTCCTCCAGCGCAGACGTGACGCCGTCCACGACGCCGGTCGATGTGATCGTCAGTACGACGCCTGCGTCGCTGTTCGTTGACGACGTCCTCGATGCGGCATCCCTCGATGTCTCGATCGTGGCCGGGGGTGCGGGCGAGCGCTTCGCGAACCCGACTGCCATCACCGTCGACAGCTGCACGTTCAACGGCGAGCCGATCGACATCGACCCCGGCACGGCCTCGGTGCACTTCGACTTCGCACCAGCAGGCGGCGGGGCCTCCATTCCCGGCTCGTGGTCGGCGCGACCTGCGCGGTCACGCTCACCGCGAACGGCGGAGCGAGCTCGGTCGAGTACTCGGTCGCCGGCGGCACGCCGGTCGCCGGCACCGTGGCGGATGCCACGGTCGTCACTGCGGGCACCTCGGTCGCGTTCGCAACCACCTTCGACCTCGGGTCGCTGGATGTCGCGATAGCACTCGAGGGCGCCGGTACATGGGCAGCGAACGTCGCCCCGGTCGTCGTGATCACCTGCACCCTGGACGGTGCAGCGATCGCGGAACTCGGTCCGGGCGGCAGTGTGACCCTGCACTTCGAGGCGGACGGCACGCCGGTCGACGGTCACGCCCGCGAGCTTCTCAGCGAACTTCCCATCGGGGCATCCTGCGTGGCCGACGAGACACAGGACGGCGGTGCCTCCACGGTCGCGTACGCGCCCGCCGCGACGGTCACGATCGCCGCCAGTACGGACGTGACCATCACCAACACGTTCCCGGCCTCAGCCATCACGATCGACGCGACCGTCGGCGGAAACGACGCCGTCGCGCACGAGAACGAGCCATTCACCTTCGAACTCGGGTGCACCTTCAACGACCTGCCGATCGGCGCACCGCCCAACGGCCCCGACCAGCCGCGAGGCTTCAGCCTGGTGGGCGGCGGCGCAGAGACCTTCGGCCAGCTGCCGGTTGGTGCCCAGTGCACCGTGACCGAGGTCGATAGTCGACACGCGACCTCCGTGACACCCGACATCGTGCAGAGTGCCGTCATCGACGGCGACGGCGCCGCGGTGGGCTTCACGAACACGTTCGACGTCGCCAGCCTCACGCTCACCGAGTTCGTGACAGGCGCGGGAGCGGAGACCTACGGCGACGGGCAGACGTTCTTCGCGCGTGCGCTCTGCACCTACTCCGACGGAACCCCGGCGGTGCTGGCCGATGACGGAATTCACTGGCTGGACGCAGGCGACGACTTCTCGGAGAGCTTCACGGTACCGGTGGGCTCGACCTGCACTGCCCGCCAGCCGCTGCAACTCGCGACAAGCCAAGTGGTCTCGCCACCGGTCTCGATCGTGCTCGGCCAGCAGCACGTGGTCACCATCACGAGCGAATTCGACCTCGGCGACCTTCGCACCACCAAGACCGCGCTGGGTGACTTCGCACTGTCGCTCCGGTTCGGCTTCACGGTCGCATGCAGCGCACCGGCTCGCGATTGGCCGGTGGAGGGCCAGCCACGGTCTGATGAGCGTATGGTGGTGCCGCTGAACGGCGGCGCCGCGACATCCTTCGGCCTGCTCTCCGGGGGCAGCCGAAACGTGCAGGTGCTCGATGGAGCCTCGTGCACCACGACCGAGGTCGACTCACACGATGCGTTGCGCGTGGACGTCGTCGCGACTGGGGCAAATGCGAGCACATCGGGCACCACGGGCACGGTCGTGGTGCGCTCGAGCACGCCCGGGCTCATCGCCATGACGAATCACATGACGGGTTCGTTGCCCGCTACGGGAGCAGACGTGCTTGATCTCCTGCTTGACGCGACCGCGATGCTGATGGCTGGGCTACTTGCGCTCGTCATCCGCAACAGGAGGACGGCATCCAGATCGTAGGGGCCGGGCGCACCCGATCGATGTCAACTTGCCCACGTGTGCCCACAACCGAGGGCGACCCAACCGAGGTCAACGTGATCGAAGAGAGTCTCGCGTGATCACACCGGGCGGAGACGGTGGGATTTGAACCCACGGAGCGAGTTTAAACCCCTCTCCACCTTAGCAGGGTGGTGCACTAGGCCGAACTATGCGACGTCTCCCGATACCGCTCAGCCATTGTAGCCATAGCGAGCCGGACGACCGATCCGCGCGGTGCGACTGAGCGTTCGCCGACACGGCGTTGAGCAATGTTGTCCTCCTTATGGAGGACCGATACAGTGTGTCTTGGCGCACGGCATCCGAAACCCGATGAGGATGCCGATCCCACCCGCTGCGCCAGGAGATACCCGCACACAGACCCACAAGCTCCGACCCCGACAGGTGCTGACGGCTACCCGCCGCCCCCCGTTGTTTCCCCCCAAACGACGATGGCGATGCCGTTACCCGAAGCCAACGCTTGCACCCGTCGGGGTCGGTCACCACCCCGCTCGATCGACAGTTCGGGTCGTTGTCGGGCGGGCAGGCGGACCGCTCGCCGCGCTGGGTAGGCGCCGAGCGGTCCGCTGTGTGCGCTAGTAGTTCGAGACCGAGCAGGTGTACTGCGCGGCGGTCTGTCCGCTGACGCCCTCGATGAGCGGGAGACCGCTGTTGTCGATGGGGGCTTCGGTGGTCGGCTCGGGGTTCGGGGTGGTGGCGGTGTCGGCGACCGTGGTGGCCGTGCCATCCCCCTCGCCCTGCGGTGCGGGCGCGACCGGAGCGTTCGGGTCGGCCTCGGAGCCGCGACCGTCGCCCGCCTGGGAGAGCTGGAACGGCTGGTCGGCCGCGATGAGCGCGAACAGCTGGTCGGCGGTGTCGAAGTCGGGGCGCACCTTGCCGGAGTAGATGCCATCGCCACCGGTCGAACCCGGGTACTGCACGAAGGTCACGCGCTCGAGCGGGATGTTCTTGAGGGCGAGTGCGATCGACACCATCGTGTCGATGTTCGCGAGGCTCGTCGAGAGCGTCAGCGCGATCGCGGCGTTGTTCGCGAGCGAGTAGACCTTGCCGAGGTCACCGAGGGTCTCTTCGCTCTTGAGCTTGCGCACGAGGGCGGAGAGGTAGACCTGCTGCGAGCTGATGCGAGTCAGGTCACTGCCGTCGCCGACGCCGGCGCGGCTGCGGAGGAACGCGAGCGCGTCGTAGCCGCTGAGCTCGTAGGTGCCGGCCGCCGGCAGGTTGATGCCGGTCTCCTCGTCGATGACCGGGCCGTTGACGCACACCGGCACACCGCCGATCGACTGCGACATGTTCACGACGCCGACGAAGCTGATCATGCCCGCGAACTGGATCGGCAGGCCGGTGAGCGCGCTGATCGTCTGCACGGCGCACGGCAGGCCGCCGTAGTACAGGGCCGTGTTGATCGGCTCGGTCGAGAAGCCCTTGGTGTCGCCGTCCTCATCCACGCACTCGGGAATGCCGACGACGAGGTCGCGCGGGAAGCTCACCGCGACGGCGTTGGTCTGGTCCTGGGAGACGTGCAGCAGGATGTTGACGTCGTTGAGCTCGCCCTCGGCGTCATCCGTCGTGCCGCCGAGTCCGCCCTGGCCCTCACGGGTGTCGGTGCCGACGATGAGGATGTTGAATCCGCCCTCGATCGCGCCGATCTTCGGCGGCGGACCGTCGGTCTCGCCGATCAGCACGACCGCGTTGTCCTGCAGGTTCGAGTTGAGGCGCCATGCGGTGATCGCCGCGACGGATGCCCCGCTGACCAGCACCACGACGAGTGCCGCTCCGACGACCTTCAGCAGCGTCGCGATGGGCTTCGACTTGCGCAGCCGACCGTGGCGCGCGATGCCGTTGACCTTCCGCGCCCGATTCGAGCGGTCTCTGAACTGCTCACTCATCGGAAGGTCCTTTCATCCGTGCAGGAGGGGGAGCGGAGGGCGTGGGATTCGAACCCACGAGGCATTGCTACCCACCAGTTTTCAAGACTGGCTCCATCGGCCGCTCGGACAGCCCTCCCGGCGTGACCAGAGACCGAGTGTACCCGACAGGCGGCGGCGCGAGCCTGAGGGCCAGCCGTGCGCGGGATCGCGTTCGGATAACGGCGAATGGCCTATTCGTTGGCGATGGAGCACGTGTACTGGGCGGCGGTCTGCCCGTCGATCCCATTCAGCACCGGCAGCCCCGAGGTATCGACTGGTGTCGCGCTCGGGTCAGGGGCCGGTGCGTTCGGGTCGGAGGTCGACCCGCGATCGTCACCGGCCTGGGGCAGCGCGAACGGCTGATCGGCCCGGATCAGGCTGAACATCTCCTCGGCGGCCTCGAACCGCGGCTCCACCTTGCCCGAATACACGCCCTCCCCGCCGGTGAGCCCCGGGTACTGCACGAACGTGAGGCTCTCGAGCGGGATGTCCTTCAATGCGAGGGCGATCGACACGAGCGAGTCGACGCTCGCCATGCGTGACGACAGTTCCATGTTGCCGACCGCGACATTCGCGAGCGACAGCAGCTTGCCGGGATCCGACAGCGTCTCGGCGCTCTTGAGCTTGCGCAGCAGCGACGACAGGTAGACCTGCTGCGAGCTGATCCGGGTGAGGTCGCTGCCATCCCCGACACCGGCTCGGGTGCGCAGGAACCGCAGGGCGTCGTATCCCGACAGCGGGTAGGTGCCCGCGGCGGGCAGGTCCAGTCCGGTCTCCTCGTCGTAGACCGGTCCGGTGACGCAGACGTCGACGCCGCCGATGGCATCGGCCATGTTGACGACACCGATGAACGTGATCTTGCCCGCGAACTGGATCTCGAGCCCCGTGAGCTGGCTGACCGTGAGCACCGCGCACGCGAGGCCGCCGTAGCTGAGCGCGGTGTTGATCGGCTCGGTCGAGACGACCTTCGTGTCGCCGTCGGGCCCGACGCACTCCGGGATGTCGACCACGAGGTCGCGCGGGAAGCTCACCGCGACTGCGTTCGTCTGGTCGGCCGAGACGTGGAGCAGGATGTTGACGTCGTTGAGCTCGCCATCGAACTCCTCCTCGTCGCCGCCGAGTCCCTGCTGCCCGGCGCGCGTGTCGGAGCCGACGATGAGGATGTTGAACCCGCCCTCGTAGGCGCCGATGCCGGGCGGGGCATCCTCGTCACCCGGCAGCACGACCGCGCCGGCCTGCAGCTGCGAGTTCAACCGCCAGAAGGTGATCGCGGCCACCGAGGCGGTCGAGACGAGCAGCACCGCGAGAGCGGCGCCGACGAACTTGAGCACCGTCGACGTGGCGGTGCCCTTCAGGCGACCGTGGCGGGCGATGGTCTGTGCTGTGGTGCGGCTCATGGCCCGCCCACCCTAGGGAGGCAGTCTGGGAGACCGGTCAGAACCCGTCCGGTCAGAACGTGTCGAGCGCCTGCGCGACGCCGTCCTGCAGGTCGGTGCCGGTGACTTCGGTGGCGACCGCGCGCACCTCGTCGGGCGCCTGGCCCATCGCGACCGCGCGGCCCTCGGCGGCGGCCCACTCGAGCATGTCGATGTCGTTGCGCCCGTCGCCGACCGCCATCACCCTGGATCGGGGGATGTCGAGCAGCTCACGCACCCGTTCGAGCGCGGTCGACTTGTTCACGCCGTCGGGGGCGATGTCGAGCCACGCGGTCCAGCCGACGTTGTAGCTGACCTTGTGCAGGCCCATCCGCTCGACCACCGAGAGGAAGTCCTCGATCGCGTGGCCGGGCGAGATCACCACGACGCGGGTCGCCTGCACGCCGAGCAGGTCTTCGAACGCGACCTTCTCGCTCGCGGCGCCGAGCGTGCCGTCGGGGAACGAACCGGTGAAGCGGTACATCCCGTTCTCGTCCTCGACCGCGTAGTTCGCCGTCTCGAGCGCACCGCGGATGGTCTGCAGCACGTCGGTCGGATCGAACGAGACCGACGTGCTCGCGCGTGTAGCCCATCGGACCCAGCGGGTCGCGCTTGAGCGTGATCGCGCCGTTGGAGCACACCACGTACTCGGGCGTGATCGCGAGCCGATCGAGGATGGGCATGGTCATCGCGACGGAGCGGCCGGTCGCGAGCATGACCTCGTGTCCGGCATCCCGGACGCGCGCGACGGCAGCCACGACCGCATCGTTGAGCTGGCCGTCCTCGCGCAGGACCGTGCCGTCGATGTCGAGCGCAATGAGCCAGCGCGCTGGACTGGTCGATGCGGCTCGGGCGCGACGTCGTCCGGCATCGGGCGATCGGCTCCAGCACCTCGAGCCCGCCCAGGTAAGGCCGCAGCGCCGCGGGCACCACGACCGAGCCGTCGGCCTGCTGGTGCGTCTCGAGGATCGCGACCATCCAGCGGGTCGTCGCGAGGGTGCCGTTGAGCGTCGCGACCGGCGCGGTCCTGCCGCTCTCGGTGCGGTAGCGGATGTCGAGGCGGCGGGCCTGGTAGGTCGTGCAGTTGCTCGTCGAGGTGAGTTCGCGGTACGTGCCCTGCGTCGGCACCCACGCCTCGACGTCGAACTTGCGGGCCGCGCTCGATCCGAGGTCGCCCGCCGCGGTGTCGATCACGCGGTAGGAGAGCTCGCACGCCTGCAGCAGCTCCTCCTGGTAGGCGAGCAGGCGCTCGTGCTCGGCCGCGGCATCCTCGGGCAGGGCGTAGACGAACGCCTCGAGCTTGTTGAACTGGTGCACGCGGATGATGCCGCGGTTGTCCTTGCCCGCAGCGCCCGCCTCCTTGCGGTAGCAGGTCGACCAGCCGGCGTACTTGAGCGGGCCGTTCGAGAGGTCGAGGATCTCGTCGGCGTGGTAGCCCGCGAGGGCGACCTCGGAGGTGCCGGTGAGATAGAGATCCTCCCCCTCGATCCGGTAGACCTCGTCGGCGTGCTCGCCGAGGAAGCCCGTGCCGCGCATGATCTCGGGACGCACGAGCGTCGGCGTGATCAGCGGAACGAAGTCGGCCTGGATGGCGCGGTCCAACGCCATGCTCATGAGCCCGAGCTCGAGGCGCGCACCCACCCCCCGCAGGAAGTAGAACCGGCTGCCCGAGACCTTGACCCCGCGCTCGATGTCGATCGCGCCGAGCAGCTCGCCGAGGTCGGCGTGGTCGCGCGGTTCGAAGTCGAAGGTGACGGGTTCGCCGACGGTCTTGATGAGCTCCCAGTCATCCTCGCCACCGGCGGGCACACCGTCGATCGGGATGTTGCCGAGCGAGCCCACGATGCGGTCGAACGTCTCCTCGGCCTCGGTCGCGGCCGCCTGGGCGGCCTTCACGTCGGCCGCGAGCTGCTGCGCCTGCGCGACGAGCGCCTGCTTCTCGTCCCCCTTCGCGGCGGCGACCTGCTTGCCGAACGCGTTCTGCTCGGCCCGCAGGGATTCGAAGCGGGCGAGCTGCGAGCGGCGCTCCGCGTCGGCGGCGACCGCGTCATCCACGAGGGAGACGGACGACCCGCGCAGCTCCTGCGAGCGGCGGACGATG
>CAVUFG010000016.1:0-18386 GCA_963740815.1 uncultured Actinomycetota bacterium | reverse complement strand
GCCTTCGTGAGCTGCGCGGCCACGGCGATCGCGCGCTGCTCGGCGGCCGCGACATCCTGCTGGTCGTCGTTGATGCCGAACTCGAGGTCGTTGTTGCGGTCGACACGCTCGATGGCGATGCCCCACCATGCGGCGCCGTCGATCACGACGCTGCGCGGGCGGACGGCCACGAGCTGCGACCGGACGACCGTCGCGGTCACTCCTTCAGTGTGGCTCCGCCCGACGAGGTCGAGCAGGTTCTCGTTGACGTACGCGCTCAGAGCACGCACGGTGCGTAGTCGAGGGTCCGGGTAGCCGAGCTGGCGCCACGTCGACTCGGTGGGCAGGAGCACGTATGGCCCGCGAGCGGGCAGCGGAGGCGGCTTCCGAATGAGCAGGACGGCGCCGACCGCATAGAGGATGACGGCCGCGACCAGGATGACGATCCCGCCGATCCGGACCGCGGGGGGAGCGTCGCGAAGGTTCGCGAGAATCACGCCGATCACGATCGCCGGCAGCGCCACCATCGACGCCCAGAACAACTGGGCGCTGCGCGGCGTGAGTGTCGGGGGTGGTGGGACCGCGATGTGCTGCAGATCCGCGTTCATGTTGCGGAGACCGTACGCCCGCCTCCTGCGAGTCCCTTGAGGATGGCCACCGCCTCATCCGCCCGCTCGACCGCGATGAACAGGTGGTCGTGGAAGTACCCCGAGACCGGGTTCACCCCCATCCACGCGGCGGCGAGCGCGGTGGTGATGGCGGCGAGGAATCCCACCGCCTCGAGTGAGCTGTGCACCTCGAGGGTGATCATGCGGCTGGGGAACTGCGACGGGATGCCGGCGGCCGCGGCATCCTCGGCTCGGAGGATCAGCGTGTGACCCTCGGCCTCGCGGAAGACCATCACCGGGTCGAGTCCGGCGGGAACGGCAGCCACCGTCGCGAACACGAAGACATCGGGCTGCAGGACGGGACGCATGCCCGCGAGTAGGGCGGCGAGGTTCGTCTCGCCGCTCATGCGGCGAGCCCAAGGGCGCGGGCGCCGGTCATCGGTCGGTCCGCTCGTAGCGCGGGCGGACCAGCCAGGCGGTCGCCCCGACGACGAGCGCCGCCAGGATGCCCGCGCCGATCATGAACGGACCGATGCCGAAGTGCACCATCGCCGGCCACAGCACCGAGAACGAGTCGAGGCGCAGGGAGTACGCGACGCCGCCGACCAGGAGCGCGCCGAAGTACGCCACGAGTCCCGTGATGAGGGCGAGCACCGCGGGGGCGGTCACCTTGGCGCGCAGGGAGAAGAGGAACACGACCGCGCAGGCAGCGACCGCCATCGCGGGGCCGACGAGCGGTCCGGCATCCTCGTAGTCGATCACGTCGCGATCGGTGATGAGGCTCGTGAACCCCCACAGCGCGACCAGGCCGGCGAGGTAGCCCGCCGTCGCGAAGGTCGGGGCCAGCACGGGATTGGGCCGCGGCCGCTCCGGATACTCAGACCGCGGTCGCGGCGCCTCGCTCATGCTCGGCTCTCTTCTCGGCGAGCTCGCGGTCGTAGCTCTCGCGGGCGACGATGTTCGCGGCCTTGACCCGGCGTCCGCGGGCGGCGATGCCGGCGCCGACCCACATCGAGACCTCGCGGGCGAGCAGGGCGGAGACGATCACGAACGGGTTGGCGAGCTGGGCGCGGAACAGATCGGCGGCTTCGCTCGGCGAGGCGAGGATGACGCCGGCCCCGAGCATCCCGAACCCGATCGTGCCGAAGTAGACGAACAGCCCGACGAAGAGGCTGCCCACGATGTAGGTCCACCAGGCGGCGCGGTTGACGATGAGGACCAGCAGGACGAACCCGATGAGGAACGCCAGCACGGGTGCGTAGAAGAGGCCGTTGGAGAGGAAGCCGAACCCGAGGGTGCCCTCGACGACGAGTCCGATCAGCGCGCTCGCGAGCGCGAGCAGCACGGCGAACAGCACCGTCGACAGCAGCGCGATGAGCGCACCGAACCCGCGGTTGCCCTTGGGGCGGGGTGCGGCCGGGGCGGTCACGTAGATGATCTGCGGCTTTGGCACCGAGGTGACGACGTCGTCCGGCGCCGTGGTCGGAACCACAGGCTCGGTCTCCTTGACCTCGACCTCGGTGACCTCGACCGGGGTTCCGTCTGCGGTCTCGACGACTTCGACTTCCTCGACGGTCTCGACCGGCGTCGTCTCGGTCTTGGCGGTCCGCGGCTTCTTGGCCGGCGTGGTGCTCTCGTCGCTCATGCCCGCAGTCTAGTGACGCGACTCGGCAGCGCGGGAGGGGCTTGCCTCCCGCGCACACCCGATCGGCTACTCCGCAATGACCTCCGGCAGCGGGTCACCGAGCAGCACGTAGAGCAGCCCGTCGATGGTCGGCGGGGCGCCCGCGGTCGACGTGAACCCGGTCACCAGGAACAGCCGCTGGTTGCCCTGCAGCGCCTTGATGAACTGCAGGTAGTCGCCCACCACCTGCATCTGCACCGGGATCGCGATGAAGTTCGAGCCGTTGACGGTGCCGTCGGCGGTCGGGAGCGGGATGACCTGCTCGCCGTCCGCGGGTGCCGCCGCCGCGCCATCCCCCGCAGCCGAGGCGCCCTCGGCGGGCACCTCGCCCTCGGCCGGAGGCGGGGTGGCCTGCGTCGGCGCGGCCGTGTACCAGGTGGCATCCCCGATCACGACGTTCGTCACCGTGGTGGCGGTGCCGCCCGCGAGCGCGTTGAGCTCCGCGACGAAACCCGCGTAGTCCGCGTGGTTCGGGATCGCGACCCGCAGCGCCTCCACCTCGGTGCGCAGTTCGTCGATGTTCTCGTAGTCCTCGCGCAGCTGCACGAGCTGCGCTTCGTAGAGCGAGTTCTGCACCTCGACGTCGGCGCGCGACGCATCGGTCGCGGCGGCAGCCTGAAGTGCCGGCTGGATGCCCGCGAACCAGCCCAGCGCCGCGACGGCGCCCACGATCACGACCGTGCCGAAGATCCAGTACCGGTTGTTCATGATTCCCCCTCGTCGGTCGTCGTGTCGGCATCGGCGTCCTCTGGCGTCTCGATGAACCGGTTGGCGAACGCGGCATCGGTGACGTTGAGCGTCACGTTGGCGATGACGCCACCCTCGCCGGGCGTGATGCTCGCGAGCGTGGCATCCGCGAAGCCGGGAAGGTCGGGCAGCCGCGAGATCCACGCGGAGACGGTCGCCAGGTCGGGAGCGCTCACCGCGAGCACCACGGTCGCGACCCGCGGAACCTGCAGCGGCAGCGCGGGCTGCGGCACGAGCGTGATCGGCGACGACGACGTGACGTTGATCGACGTGATCGCGGTGCCGGGCGGAAGCGTGCTCCCGATGGCCTCCATGTAGGCGGGCCACAGGATCTCGGTCGACGATCCGACCAGCAGGGCCTGCTCGATGCCGGCCTTCGCGTTCGCGAGCTGGGTCACCTCGACGTACTCGAGCTGCTGCGCAAGGAGGTCCTGCGTCCTGGCCTGCTCGGCGGCGAGAGCGGACGCGCTTGCCGCCGCGTTCAGCATCGCGAGCGCCGTGCCGGCTCCGGTCGCGACGACGACCGCGACCACGAGCACGCCGAGGCCGCGACGCACGGTGCGGGACCGCAGTCGTGCCCGCACCTCGGGTGGCAGCAGGTCGATGCGCGGGATGCCGCCGACCACGAGTCCCGCCGTCTTCGGGGCGGCGCTGCCGCCCTCACGGCGGCTCACGAGACACTCCCGAGCGCGAGTCCGAGCGCAACGGCCATGTTCTGCGCCGGCGGCTGCTCGACCCCTGCGCCGGCTCGGCCGGAGGGGCGTGCGGTGCGCGCCTGCGCGATCCCCTCGAACGGATCACCGCCGACCACGGGCGTGACCGTCAGTTCGGAGAGCGCACGTGCGAATCCGGGAAGCTGCGCCCCGCCGCCGGAGAGCACGATCTGCCCGACGCCCGGCAGGCCGCGCTGGTTCACGAAGTAGCCGATCGTGTTCCGCAGGCTGCCGAGCAGGTCGCTCGTCACCTCGTAGATGGTCTCGACCGCGACGCGATGCTGGTCGGGCACCTTGCCCGCGGCCAGGCCGAGGGTGCGCTTGTACCGCTCCGCCTCCTCCGGGGTGATGTCGAGCTTCGCGGCGAGTGCCTGCGTGAGATCCTCGCCGCCGGCCGGGATGATGCGGGCGAACTGCGGCACCCCGTCGATCGTGATGAGCACGTTGGTGGTGGCGGCGCCGACATCCACGATCGCGACCACGCCGCGTCCGCGGGCGCCTGAGCCGAGCGCGCGGCTGAGCGCGAACGGCAGCAGGTCCACCTCGACCGGGTTGAGTCCGGCGAGCTGCACGGCCTTGACGTTCGCCATCACGGCGTCCTTCACGGCCGCGACGAGGAGGCCTGCGACCATCGGACCGTGCTCGCCGTCGGTCTCGGCTACGGGATAGAAGTCGAGCACGGCATCCACGACCGGCACCGGCAGCATGTCCTGCACGAGGAAGGGCAGTGACTCGCGGATGCGCTCCGCCGACATCCGCGGCACGCTCAGGTCGCGTACGAGCACGCGCTGGTTGCCCATGCCGAGGATGACGTTGCGGCTGCGGAACCCGCTCGACGACCACAGGCGCTTGAGCGCGCCCGCGACGGTGTGCGGTTCGAGCACCTCGCCGCCGCGCACCGAGCCCGGTGGCAGCGCGATCTCGCCGAAGCGCACGATGGTCGGACGCGACTTGCTCGCATCCTGGAGCTTCGACCGCGCGCAGCGTGCTGCTGCCGATGTCGACCCCGACGACGGTGTTTGGCATTGGTTTCCCCCCAGTGTTGGTGCGTTTGGTGCGTGTGCGTCAGTTCAGGCCGAACAGCCCGAGGTAGAAGGACGTGATGGGCTCGCCCGCGAGGATGCCCAGCCAGGCGCCCGCGAGCATCCACGGCCCGAACGGGATTCCCGATCCGCGACCCGCACGCCGAGCCACGAGCAGCCCGATGCTGAACAGCCCGCCGAGCACGAACGCGGCGAACGCGCCGACGAGCAGCTGCGGCAGGCCGAGGAAGCCGAGGAACAGGCCGATGACCCCGGCGAGCTTGACGTCGCCGAGTCCCATGCCGCCCGGCTTCACCAGCGCGGCGACGAGGTACACGCCGAACAGGGCGACCGCGCCGAGGCCCGCGCCGACGAGGCGGCTCGGGTCACCGCCGAGCAGCCCGGCCGCACCGAGCAATCCCGCGCCGACCAGGTAGGCCGGCAGCACGATCGCGTTGGGCAGGGTGTGCGTGTCGAGATCGATGAGCGCGAGCGCGACACTGATCGCCGCGAAGTAGAGGAACGCGAGCAGCACCAGGAACCCCGAGATGAGGGGAAGGGTGCCGATGACCGCGCCGTCGAAGCGCACCGCGGGCACGAACCGGAAGCTCACGAGCGTGAACAGCAGGGCGGTGCCGAGCTCGACGAGCGGGTAGCGCACCGAGATGACCGAGCCGCAGGTGCGGCAGCGACCCTTGAGGGCGAGCCACGACAGCACGGGCACGTTGTCGACCGCGCGGATCTGCTGTCCGCACGATCCGCACGCGCTCGGCGGCGAGACCACCGAGCGGCCCGCGGGCACGCGGAAGACCACGACGTTGAGGAACGACCCGATCATGGAGCCGAACACTCCGAGGGCTACGGCGGCCATCGTCATCCCACCAGGTCTCGGAGCGAGACGAACGGACCGATGCCGCCCGGCATGCCGGGGGTGCCGGGCGTCGCCGGGGTGCCCGGCGTGCCGGGAGTGACCTGCACGGTGCCGGTCTCGAGGTTCACGCCGGGGAGGCCGATCGGCACGTACTCGATCGACACGTTCTGCCCGAAGTTCGTCGTGCCCGAGTAGAGCTGTCCACGCCATTCGGTCGCCGAGTTCTGGATGCAGTTCGGCGTGAACAGCATCGCGGAGATGTTGGCCTTGACCTTCACGCCGCTGTTGATGTCGATCTCGCCGTTCACCGAGAGGCAGATGATCGGCACGAGCGGCTTCAGGCCCGGCACGATGAACCACATCTTGTGCGCCGCGGTCGTCGCCGAGTCGATCGTGAGGTTCTCGAGTCCGAACGACTTCGCGAAGAAGGCGACGTCGGCGCGGGTCTTGAGCTGCAGGTTGGCCGAGCTCGAGAACAGCAGCTCGGCGCATCCCATCGCATTCACGACCACGGGAGTGGTCGACGCCATGATCTGGTTGATGAGCACCTGGTTGGCCGGGTTGTTGTCGATCGTGCACGACCCGGTCCAGACGATCTCGGTGAACCCGATGTTGGTCCAGTCGGTCTTCGTGTACGAGAAGTTCGTCCAGTCCGGCACCGACGGTGCCGGGGGCGCGACGGGTGCCGGCGACAGGATGTTGATGACGCCCTTCACGATCCCGCTCGAGGTCAGCCCGCACAGCAGGTTGTTCAGCAGCCAGAGCCCGCCGCACGGCGGGTTCCACGTCGTGATGCTGCCCGCGGTCGTGACGTTGCCGTCGATCCGCGCGTTCGGCGTGATCGTGGACGGATCCAGCAGGGTCAGCAGCCCCGCGGAGGAGATGTTGCCCTTCACGGCGCCGTCGATGTACACCTTGCCGTTCGCGATGATGTTGCCGCCGACCTTGGCGCCCACGCCGACCTGCGCGGCGATGCCCTGCGCGTTGAAGAGGTTGCTCGCGCCGCCCAGGCCGGATGCGACGACGTCGCCCTTGACCTCGGCACCGCCCGAGTTGACCGCCACGAAGCCGGACGCCTTCACGAACCCGTTGATGAGGCACACGTTGAGCTCGAGCGATCCGTTCTGGATCACGACGTTGCCGTCGATGAGCGTGCCGCTCTGGCAGGTGAGCTTGCCGCCGGTGCGGATGACGATGTCGGCGGTCTTGCCCGTCACGTTCGTCCACAGGTGCAGGTTGTTCAGGGTCGTCTGGCCCGTGGCGCTGTAGGTGTAGATCGCCGATCCGGTCGCGGTGATGCCGCCGGAGGCCGGGGTGCCGGGAGTACCGGGCGTGCCGGCGGTCGCCGGGATCCAGTCGTACAGCGCCTCGAGGGTGTGCGTGTCGCTCGCGCCAGCGGGCGACTTGGCCGAGCCGGTGGACTCGATGCGCACGCCGATGGCGGTGGCCACGGGGCATCCATTCGCCCAGGCGCCCGCAGCGGAGGTCTTGTACTGGATGGTGGCGGTGAACACCGGTTCGGTCGTGCTCGCGTAGGTGCCGGCCTTGAGGGCGCAGTCGCCGGAGGTCTGCAGTCCGGCGAGGGCGGCGTTGACACCCGCCTCGGCGGCTGCGCGGGCCTGCACCGAGGAGCGGTTCGAGTTCGTGTAGGTCAGCGCGCCGATGGTCATCGCGCCGACCGAGATGCCGACGATCGCGGTGACCGCGCCGATGCCGATGACGGCCATGAGGCTGCTGCCCCGTTCGCCGTGCCGCATCGCGCGGGCCATCGAGCCGATGCTGGAGAAGAGGCCCCGTGAGGAGCTGCGAGTCAAACGCATGGTGCGCCGCCTGTCTGCCGGCTGAGCGCCGACGTGCTGATGAGGACGTTCGGGGCATCGCCCGCGTCGACCTCGAAGGTGATGGTGACCTGCTTGCCGCTCACGGACAGGATGTCCGCGGTGCCGGCCCGCTCGACGCCCGTGGTGAGCAGCGTCCAGCCGGTGAGGTTGCCGCCGGTCGGCTTGGCGATGGCCGTCGACGACGTGCGCACGTAGGCCGAGCCGGTGGATGAGATGAACCACGCCTGGCAGCTGTAGCTGACGACCGCCGTGCCGCTCGCGGTGCGCACCGCGAGGAAGTACTCGCCGCTGGCCAGGTACGGCGGCGAGCTGATCCAGTTCGCATTGCGCACGCCCTTGTCGAGGGACTGCGCGACGAGCTGCCCGCTCGAGGTGGCCTGGGTCGTGGTGCGGATCGTCTTCTCGGAGCCGAGGGTCGTGATCAGGATGTTGCCGATCACGACCGCGATCACGACCATGAGCGAGGATGCGACGATCAGCTCGACGAGCGTGAAGCCCGACGTGTCATCGCGCAGCCGTCGACCCCATCCTCGGATGGCACCGCCGCGGACCCCGCTCATGAGGCCGTCACCACCAGCACGAGCGTCGTGGCCTCGCTCAGCGTGGATCCGCCGCTCGTGACCGCGACCCGCACCTTGACGGTGCCCGGGTAGGTCGTCGGGCAGCCGCCGATGAGCTGGCGGCTGATCGTGAGCACGACGCCGCGATCATCCGTGACGACCGGCTGGATGCTGTTCGCGAAGGTCGTCACCTCCGAGCACTTCGTCGGCACCGTGCGCAGCTGCTCCATCTGCTGGCTGACCAGCTGCGTCGCGATCGACGCCGACGTGTTGGTCGTCGTCGCCTTGAGCGACTGGATGAGCAGCGGCAGGAACGCCATGGCCAGCAGCGCGATGAGGAACATCGACACCACGATCTCGATCAGGCCGATGCCCTCTGTGCCGTCCTGATCGATGACGCGGCGCATCGGAGCGGCTGCTGCCGTCGACGATGATGCTGCACGCATGGCGTGTGCCTTCCTCTGCAGTCCCTGATGGGGACAGTCCCAGTTGCGAGAGAAGAACGGTGGATGACCCATCCGGTCGGGCATCAGGTGAGCGATGCCCGACCGGAGGGTCAGTGAGGTGCTCGCCCGGTGTTACGGGCACTCCGCCTCGGCGGTCGCGTAGTCAGCGGCCGAGGTCGTGCCCTTCTCGTCCGTGGTGAAGAAGATGTGCTCATCACCTGCGGTGCCGGTCGTGTCCGTCCACGAGCCGATGACGCAGAACCCGGTCTGGCTGCCTTCGATCTCGATGAACACATTGGTGCTCTCCGAGTACCCAGGCACCGTGGTCGGATCGGTCTTGAAGGTGCCGCTCTGCGTGTAGTCCGCGATGAGCGCGGTCTTGAACTCAGTCACGGATGACTTCACGGAGTTGTCCTTCGCGGTCTCCTGGGTCACCAGGTACACCGGAATGGCGATCGCGGCGAGCACGCCGATGATGAGCACGACGACGAGCAGTTCGATCAGGGTGAAGCCCTTCTCGTTGTTCTCGAGCATCTCGCGCTTGCGAGCAAGCGACTTGGAAACGAACGTGGTCATGATTGTTGTTCCTGTTCAGTAGATGGACAGGAGGTTCCCCCAGTGTTTCGAACCCCCACTGGAGACTTTGGACCAGGCTGTCTACCCCCTGCGACCCCCGAAGTGGTGAACTTCGGCCGCCGGCTCACCCCACTCCGAGTGTCGCTCCAAAAGGGGGTATGACCAGCACTTTCACTATTCCGCGCGCACGCCGAACATCCCCGCCGCCCTCCCAGTGGGCGCGGGGTGCTCGGTGGTTCAATGTTCGAGTTGTCAGTCCGCTCATGCGTTGTCCGCGATCGTCCGGAAGATGGAGAACACGGGCAGGTAGAGCGCGACGATCATGCCGCCGATCACGATGCCGATGAAGGCGATCATGCAGCGGCTCGATGAGTGAGGTGAGCGCCTCAGTGGTCGCCTCGACCTCGTCCTCGTAGAACTCGGCGATCTTGTCGAGCATGGTCTCGAGCGAGCCGGCGTCCTCGCCGACCGCGATCATCTGCACGACCATCGACGGAAATACCTTCTCCTCGGCGAGCGGTCCGGCGATGGTCTTGCCGATGCGCACCGACGTCCTGCACCTTGTCGCAGCGCCTGCTCGATGACCCAGTTGCCCGAGGTCTCGCCGACGATGTCGAGACTCTGCAGGATGGGCACGCCCGAGCCGGTCATCGTCGCGAAGTTGCGGGCGAAGCGTGCGATGGCGATCTTGCGCATGAGCGGTCCGAACACGGGCAGCCGGAGCTTCAGCGGATCGAGCCGCGACCGCACCGCATCGGTGTTCTTGTTGTAGCGCCACCAGAGCGCGAAGACGATGATGGCGGCCACGAGCACCGGCGTGATCCAGATCATGTTCTTGGAGAGAATCACGAGGAACTGGGTCGGCAGCGGCAGGTCGCCGCCCAGGTCCTGGAACATCTTCTCGAACACCGGCACGATGAAGATGAGCATCGCGACGACCGAGATCATCGACATGATGAGCACGACCACCGGGTACGTCATCGCGGACTTGATCGTGTTGCGCAGCTTGACGTCGGCCTCGAAGGTCTTCGCGGCGGTCTCGAGCGAGTGCTCGAGGAAGCCGCCAGTCTCGCCCGCGCGAACGAGGTGGATGAACAGCGGCGGGAAGACGAGTGGATGCCGCGAGAACGCGAGCGACAGGCTCGAGCCCGACTCCACGTCCTTGCGTACCGCATCCAGCGTCGCGCGCAGCTTCGCGTTCTCGGTCTGCTCCGACAGGATCGTGAGCGTCCGCATGAGGGACAGCCCCGACGAGATCATCGTCGCCATCTGCCGCGCCATGACGGCGAGGTCCTTGAGCTTGACGGTGCCGCCGAGGCCGCCCAGCGAGATCTCGCGATTCAGTCCGGTGCCACCGCCGGCCGGTGCGACCGCGACGGGCGACATGCCCATCGAGCGGAGGCGAGCCGCGACGGCTCCTTCGGTGGGGGCCTCGAGCCGGCCCTTGTGGAGTTTGCCGGCGGCATCCCGGCCCGTGTACGCGTACGTCTGTGCAGGCATCCTGTCGTCCTTACTGAACCGAGTAGACGTCGTCGAAGTCGATGCCGCCCGAGCCCGCGCCCGCGGCCGCCAGCTCGGTGCGGTGCACGAGCTTCTGGAACTCGATCGGGTCGTGCACCTTCTCGAGTGCTGCCTTGTGGCTGATCCGGCCCGCGTTCACGAGGTCGGCGAGGTGCTGGTCCATGGTGTGCATGCCGAGCTCGCGGCCGGCCTGCATCGCGGACGGGATCTGGTAGGTCTTGCCCTCGCGGATGAGGTTGGCCACCGCGGGCGTCGTCACCATCACCTCGGTGGCGACGACGCGTCCGACCCCGCTCGCGTGCTTCACGAGCGTCTGGGTCACCACACCCTGGAGGGTCGACGCGAGCTGCGAGCGCACCTGCCCCTGCTGGTGCGGCGGGAACACGTCGATCATGCGGTCGATGGTCTGCGACGCGGACTGCGTGTGCAGCGTCGCGAACACGAGGTGCCCGGTCTCGGCGGCGGTGAGCGCGACCGAGATGGTCTCGAGGTCGCGGAGCTCGCCGACCAGGATGACGTCGGGGTCCTGCCGCAGCACGTGCTTGAGTGCGTTCGCGAACGAGTGGGTGTCGCCGCCCACCTCGCGCTGGTTGATGAGCGCCTTCTGGTTGGAGTGCAGGAACTCGATCGGGTCCTCGACCGTGACGATGTGGTCGGCGCGCGTGCGGTTGACCAGGTCGATGAGCGCCGCGAGGGTCGTCGACTTGCCGGAGCCGGTCGGGCCGGTGACGAGCACGAGCCCGCGCGGGAGCTTGGCGAAGCCGCCGATCGACTCTGGTACCCCGAGCTCCTTGAGGTTCTTGATCTCGGTCGGGATGAGTCGGAACGCCCCGCCGATGACGCCGCGCTGCTGGTAGAAGTTCACGCGGAACCGCGACTCGGCCGTGAGCGTGAGCGCGAAGTCGAGCTCGAGCACGTCCTCGAACTGCTCGCGCTGCTGGTCGCTCATGATGCTGTACAGCGCACTCGTGACCTTGTGGCGCTCCCACGGCACGCCGGTGCCGGCCGGACGCAGTCCGCCGTCGATGCGCAGCATCGGCGACGCGTTCGCCGAGACGTGCAGGTCGGATGCCCCGAGCGCCACCACCTCGTGCAGCGCCGCGAGCAGATCGTGGTCCGCGCCGTCCCGCGGCGGTTCGACGGGCATCGAGGGATCCACCGACGGCACTGTCGCGGCGGACCGCTTGCCACGCGGCGCGGGCGCCGACTCCGGCTCGAACACCGGCGGCGCCAGCAGCGGGGCGACCTCGGGGAACACGATCGCGTCGGGCAGCTGGCGCGCGGACTCGGGCGTGGGCGGTGGGCCGAAGGTGGCTGGGTCGGACGGCGGGAAGCCCTCGGGGGCGGCAGCCGGAGCATCCCGCAGCCCGTTCGTGAGCGCGCCGCTCACCGGGATCTCGTAGATCGGCTGGTTCACTTCGCCACCTCTGCTCTCGTGCCGGGTTCGGTCATGCTGTGCTCGTGCATCAGGCCACCACCCGCAGGATCTCGTCGACCGACGTGATGCCGAGCTGGGCCTTGGCCCAGCCGTCCTGGCGGAGGGTCTGCATGCCCTGCTCGATGGCGAGCCGGGCGATCTCGGCGCTCGAGGCGCGCGCGACGGCGAGGCGCTCGATGTCCTCGGTCACGGTCATCACCTCGTGGATCGCGACGCGACCGCGGTAGCCGGTGTTGCTGCAGCTGCTGCAGCCGACCGGGCGGAACAGCTGGCCGTGCTCGGGGCTCTCGAAGTCCAGGAAGCCCAGCGCGTGCAGCTCGTTCGGGTTCGCGAGGTACGGCTCGCGGCAGCGTTCGCACAGCCGGCGCGCGAGCCGCTGGGCCACGACGCAGTCGAGCGCCGAGCCGACGAGGAAGGGTTCGATGTCCATCTCGGTGAGGCGCGTGACGGCGCTCGGGGCATCGTTGGTGTGGAGGGTGGAGAGCACGAGGTGTCCGGTGAGCGAGGCCTCGATCGCGATCTGCGCGGTCTCGTGGTCGCGGATCTCGCCGAGCAGCACGACATCCGGGTCGGAGCGCAGGATGCTGCGCAGCGCGCTCGCGAACGTGAGCCCCGCCTTGGGGTTCACCTGCACCTGGTTGATGCCGGGCATGCGGTACTCGACCGGGTCCTCGACGGTGATGACGTTGATCTCCGGCCGGGAGACCTCGTGGATGGTCGTGTACAGCGTCGTCGACTTTCCGGAGCCGGTCGGCCCGGTCACGAGGATCATCCCGTAGGGCTTGGAGTAGCTCGTGCGGTAGCGCTCGAAGTTGCCCTGCAGCATCCCGAGGTCCTCGATGCGCATCGTGGATGACGACGTGTCGAGGATCCGCATGACGACCTTCTCGCCCCACACGGTGGGCAGGGTCGCCACGCGCAGGTCGATCTTGCGGCCGCCGTGGCTGACCGACATCCGGCCGTCCTGCGGCTTGCGACGCTCGGCGATGTCGATGTCGGCCATGATCTTCAGTCGCGAGATCACGCCGTTCTGGATGTTCTTGGGGGCGCGCTGCATCTCGTGCATCACGCCGTCGATGCGGTACCGCACGCCGAGGTCGTACTCGCCCGGTTCGATGTGGATGTCGCTGGCCAGGTCCTGGATCGCCTGGCTGATGAGCAGGTTGACGAACCGCACGATCGGCGCGTCGTCCTCCTTCGGCTCGCTCGGCTCGGCGATCGCGAGCTCGGTGCCCGCCTCCTCCTGGAGCTCGGAGCTCAGGGTCGACAGCTCGCCGTCGGCCCGGTGGAACCGGTCGATCGCGGCGAGCAGGTCACTGCGCTCGGCGACCACGCACTTGACCTGCATGCGCGAGATCTGCCGCACGTCGTCGATCGCGAACACGTTGCCGGGGTCGACCATCGCGAGGATGAGGTAGTCCCCCGACCGCGAGATCGGCAGCACGCCGTGGCGTCGGCAGAGTTGGGCCGGAACCAGCGCGACGGCCTGGTGGTCGACGGCGAAGTCGAGCAGTTCGACGAAGGGCAGCCCGGCCTGGGCGGCGCGGGCGGAGGCGAGCTGGGCATCCGTGATCACGCCGCGGTCGAGGAGTTCGCGCACGGTCGACTCCTCGTCGGCACGCACGCCGGTCATGCCGTCGATGCTCTCGATCGGCATCATTCCGCGCAGGATCAGGATCTCCGTCAACGACGCCACGCCCGCACCTCCCCCAGTTGCGTTTCGAGCACTCCCCAGCGCTCTCGAGCAGTTCTGCCGTCGGCAGATTCCCCTGTTGCTCGACTGTGCGGTTCCCACACCGCTGCGGTCCGGTTCATGCACGTCCGGTCCGCAAGGCTCACGGTATTCGCGTGGATGCCGCGCCGACAGTCCCGCGAAGGGGTGCGCCCCGAGTGGGGTACACCGATCGGTCTACCGGCGTCGGCCTCGCAGGTCTATCGCCCGACGCTCCCGTCCAACTGCTCGCGGATGATGTCCGCGTGCCCGCAGTGGCGCGCGGTCTCCTCGATCATGTGCACGAGCACCCAGCGGTTGTTGGGCGGGATGCTGTCGGGGCTGCCGGGATGCGCGGCGGTGGCGGCATCCAGGTCGGCACTCGCGAGCACGCCGTCGGTGACGGCGGCGACCTGCACGGCGAGCGCCCGCACGGACTCGATCGTGTCGGTGTCGTGAAGGTCGTCGTCGGCGAGGTCGGACTCCGGCAGTCCCGCGACGATGTTCGCGAACCAGAAGTACTCGACGCCGAGCACGTGCTTGGCGAGGCCCAGGAGCGAGGTGCCGGAGTCGACTCCGGGCTTGCGGGCCGCTGCGTCATCCAGCCCGTCGAGCTTCGCGAGGAGCCGTTCGCGGAGGTAGCCGTAGAAGGTGACCAGGGTCTGCCGCTCATCGGTGAACAGTCTGGGAGGGCCGACGTCGCTCATGACCCCCACGCTAGTGTGGAGGAATGGCACGTGACCACGATGAACTCCCCCTGCCGGACTTCGACCACATCCTGGTCGGCCACCTGAACTCGCGGATCTCGTCGCTCGACGCGAAGGACGTGCAGAAGCTGCTCGACTACGAGAAGCAGCACGCGCGCCGGATGCCGATCCAGCTCGTGCTCCAGCGGCGCATCGAAGCGCTCAAGAGCGGAGCCGCGACGCCGACCGAGGGTGGCGGTGGTGACATGCCGGAGTCGGGCAGCAGCGTCGCCGGCGGCGGCAAGGTCAGCGGAACGCACGGCAAGGCCGGCGGCGGCGGACGCACGACGCTGAAGGTGAACCCGGGCGGTCGCTAGTCATCCGGCCGGGGTAATGTTCGGCCTATGACCGACCCGAATTACACCGCGCTGCTGGTCGTCGTCGATCGGAGCGGCTCGATGAGCACCATCCGCGACGACATGGTCGGCGGGCTGAGGCAGCTGATCCGCACGCAGGCAGCAGCGCCCGGACGCCTGACGATCGACCTCTGGAGCTTCGACGACGTCGTCGAGAACGAGGTCTCGATGGCGTCGCCGGACGAGGTCGACGTGCGGCTGGTCCCACGCGGCAGCACCGCGCTGTACGACGCCGTCGGTCGCGCGGTCGTGCACTTCGGCGAATTGCTCGAGGCGATGGACGAGGATGCCCGTCCCGGCACGGTCCAGGTAATCGTCGTCACCGACGGCGAGGAGAACTCGAGCAAGGAGTTCTCGGCTGCCGATGTGAAGCGGCTCGTGACCCAGCAGACGGACACCTACTCGTGGGGCTTCGTCTTCCTCGGCGCGAACCAGGATGCCGTGCTCACCGGCGCGACCCTCGGATTCTCCCCCGGCAGCTCGCTCACCTACTCGGCGGCTCCCGCGCAGGTGGCCGCCGCGACGGATGCGCTCACGAACCTCATCACCATGCGGCGCGCGGGCGAGTCGGCCGATTTCAGCGACGCGGATCGCGAGCTCGCCGGCGAGGGCTGAGCCTCGTTCGATTTTCGCTAGACTCCCAGTCACCCCCTGGACTGGAGCACGATGCCCGCAGTGCGCACGACGATCCGCATCGGGTTCGTCGACGACCACGAAGCGGTCAGGCTCGGGGTCGAGTCGATCGCCGCCGCCACCGCGGACATCGATGTGACGGTCTCCGTCGCGTCGGTCGACGAGCTCATCCCGCACCTCGACCAGGTCGACGTCGTGCTGCTCGACCTCCGGCTCTCCGACGGCGCGACCGTGTCGGACAACATCGAGCGGCTCGTCGCGAAGGGTGCCCGCGTGCTCGCGTTCACGGCGGCAGACCGCCCTACCGAGTTGCGCGCCGCCGCGCGGGCGGGCGTCCTGGGCGTCGTGCGCAAGACCGCGCCGACCGCGACCCTGCTCGAGGCGATCCGCGCCGCGGCGCGCGACGAGGTCGTGCCGACCACCGACTGGGCGGCAGCGCTCGACTCCGATCCGGCCCTCGCAGCCGTGCGGCTGAGCGAGAAGGAGCGGCACGTGCTCGCGCTCTACGCCTCGGGCGAGAAGCTCACCGCGGTCGCCAACCAGTCGGGGCTGTCGACGCACACCGTCGCCGAGTACGTCCGTCGCATCCGAGCCAAGTACGCGGCGGTCGGCCGACCCGCGCACACGAAGGTCGACCTGTACCGCCGCGCGGTCGAGGACGGGATCGTCTCGTCGTGACGTCGAGCGCCGCCGCGGCCGAGGGAGGCCGCGGCGCGAACGATCCGGTGCTGAGGATCGCACGGACCATCCTGCTCATCGAGGCGCTCGCATCGCTCCTGCTCCTCGCGTTCGCGCTCGGGCCGATCACCCAGCAGAGCGCTCACCTTGCCGCGTGGTACTTCTGGCCCGCCCTCGTCGTGGTGTTCGGACTGCCGCTGGCCGCTCCGATCGTGGCTCGGATCACGACCAGCTCGCGCACGCTGTTCCGGTTCGTCGGGTTCAGCGCGATCGCCTACCTCGTCGTGGTCGCCGCCTTCCTTCCGGCGATCACCGTCTGGCCGATCCCCGGCTACTCGTCGCCATGGCCGCTGGGCCTCACGGCGCTCGGCACCGTTCAGGCCGCGCTCGCCTGGCGGCCGGCCGTCGCGTGGGTGGTGCTGACGCTGAACGCGGCGCTCGTCGCGCCGGTGCGATTCTTCGCGACGAACGAGTTCAACTGGGAGATCCCGCTGCAGGATGCCCTGTTCACCCTCGTGTTCTCGTCGGTGTTCACGGCGCTCGCGATCGTGTCGATGGCGAACGCTCGGCGGCTGGACCGGGCGATCCGCCAGTCGAACGAGACTGCGGCGGAGCTCGCAGCGGTCACGGCGGTCGAGTACGAGCGCACCACGATGGATGCGCTCGTGCACGATCACGTGGTCGCCACACTGTTCGCGGCCACGACGGGCGTCGCGACTCCGGTCGTCGCCCGGCAGGCCCGGCGCGCGATCGACGCGATCGCCGACGCACGCACTGCGACCGGCGAGACCGACACCGCGGCCGAGGAGTTCGTCCGCACGCTCGAGCAGCTCGCGTCCGACCAGGACGTCGAGTTCGAACGCACGCATGGTCGCAGCGCCGCAGTCCCCGCGCCGGTCGCCGCCGCGATGCTGCGCGCCACTGGCGAGTCGATCCGGAACAGCCGCACCCACGCGGCCCGCCCGGATGCCGCCCTCCGGATCGTCGTCGACGCGCGCCTCGCCGACGACGGCATCACCGTGCGCATCACCGACGACGGCGTCGGGATCGCGGAACCGCTGCGCGAGGGATTCGGGCTCCGCGAGAGCATCACGCTGCCACTCGAATCCGTCGGCGGCGCAGCGGTCGTCACGTCGACCAGGGGTCGGGGTACCGTCGTCGAACTCACCTGGGCGGACCCGACGTGACCGCCGTCCGACCGGGCGTCCGCGCTCGCGATCGCCTCGTGCAGGTGACCGGTCCCGGCATCTCGGTGTTCATCGCGCTGTACTTCGCCTGCCAGTGCATCCTCGCGATGTGGACGATCGGCGGCGTGCGACAGCCGGTGTTCGTCTACATCGCGCTCGGGTTGTACTTCCTGCTCTGCGCTGCCTTCGCCCGGGACCGATCGGATCGACTGCCCCTTCCGCTCGCGATCGCCGCGATCGCGGTCGGCGTGGCCGGAAGTGCGCTGATCTCGTGGCAGCTCGTCTACACCGGCTACGCCCAGTGGTACTACGGCGCGTCGGTGGTCACCATGATCCTCGTGGCGCTGCGGGGGCGGATCGCGCTGGCCTGGTTGGGGTTCGTGCTGAGTTCGGCCGTCGTCATCCTCTGGGGCGCGACCAGCTACATCGGCGTGCTCACCGAGGTGTTCATGGTGGCCAAGCACGCGCCGATCCTGCTGGTCGGCACCCTGTTCGCGATCGGCTCCCGGCGCGCTCGCGCCACGATCGAGCGGATCGCGGTCGAGGACCGCAGAGCCGTGGCGGCCACCGCCACGCACCTCGCGGCCGCCCGGGAGCGGGAGCAGCGGCTCGACCGGCTCGAGCACGACGCGGTGCCGTTCCTCGAGCGGATCGCCTCCGGGGTCGAGCCGACGGCGGCCGACCGGCGCGAGTACGCGCTGCTCTCGGCGGAGTTCCGGGACGACCTCCGTGGGCGGCGCGTGCTGGGTGCGGAAGCTCGCGGCATCCATTCGCTCGGCGCGCGAGCGCGACGTCGAGGTGGTCGTGCTCGACGACTCGGACGGAGCCGGCCTTGATGACGAGACGCTCGAACGCGTCCGGACCGTCGCGCGCGACGTGCTCGACCGCACGCGGTCCGGTGCCGTGACGATCCGACTGCTGCCCGCCGACCGGGCTCCGATCGGCACGGTCGTCGCCGACGAGGGTGACGGGCTCCGCGCCGAGGTGCCTCGCTGATCGCGCGAACGACGAAGGCCCCCGCCGTCTGGCAGGGGCCCTGGTCGTTGCGGTGACGGACTAGTTGTACGTT
>CAVUFG010000015.1:0-14749 GCA_963740815.1 uncultured Actinomycetota bacterium | reverse complement strand
TTTCCGAGCCTTGCGAGCGCTCTGGGCACTTTCACAGGAATGAGCCTCGCTCTGCTAACGTGCTGAGCGTGAAGCCCATTCGTCGCGCCATTGCGCTGTCCACCGCGGCGGTTCTCGCGACCGCCGGTGTTCTCCTTCTCGGCGCGACCGGCGCACAGGCGTACCCGAACGGGATCGCGACCCAGGCGGGCGGCGTGACCTACAACCTCGGAAGCCCGCCGGTCGCGACATTCACGCAGAACGCCCCGGATTCGGTCGTGACCACCGGAATGTCGGGCTCGCTCGACATCGCCGTCGGCGAGACCCTGAACATCGTCCAGGCGAACTCGTCCTGGCTCATGGTGCTCAACAACACGACCGCGTCGCCGATCCAGTGGAACGGCACCATCAACGTCGATGCGAACCTCCTCGTGATCAGCCCGGCCGGGATCAACATCAACGGCACGCTGACGGGTGGGGGAGATGTCATCCTGTCGACCGGAACCACCAACGTCATGTCGCTCGGCCCGTTCATCCCACTCGCACCGCTGGTGACGAACGGCGGGATCGTCGTCGGCACCACGGGTTCGGTGGTGGCCGGTGGCAACCTCGGTATCGCGGGCAACGACACCACGATCGACGGCTCACTCCACGCCGACGGGGAGGCAGTCTCGATCGTCTCGGACTCCGACGTGGAGTACAACCGTTCGGCGGGCGCCACGACGCTGTTCGCCGACGGCTCGGGCTTCGCGGGCGGTCTCATCCTCACCTCGTCGACAGCCTCGGTAACCTCGACGGGCCTCATCGTCGTCGAGGCGACCGCACCGTCGACCGCCACCCTCGACGGCCTGCTCGAGGCCGACGGGGAGGGCGCCGTCGTCGGGGAGGGCATCCCTGGCGTCGTCGCCGTCGTCGGGGCCGCCGGATCCTCCGACGGGCAGTTCGACGCACTCGCCAACGGCGCGGGTCCCGCAGGCGGGCAGCTCGGCGCGCACTTCTTCGGCGGCGATTCGACGCCCTTCCTCTCAACGTTCGTCTTCCAACTGGTGAGCTACGGAACGCCCGTGCCGTCGCTGTCCCAGTTCGCGCTCCCATTGGGCACGTTCTTCGACGACCTCCAGGTCGCCGTCGGCATGGTCTGCACGACGCTGGAGGACTACGCGGATCCGGAGAGCGCCACGGTCGATCCATACGCGATCTTCCTCTTCGATGGCGCTGCGTGGGACGGCTCCAGCTTCCTCCCGCCCACCTACGACCCCGAGATCCCGAACCAGGCGCCGTTCACGGTTCCGGGGCTCGGAACCGTGGCGTTCAACGAGCAGTCCACGTCGATCGTCGACGGCTACGAGGTGCTCACCGCGACCGCGCTGCACGTGGTGACGGCCACCGAGGACGTCACGATCGGCGTGACCGAGTGCGCGAAGCCGGCGCCGCAGCTCGCTGCGACGGGTGCATCCGTGGATGCCGCGCCGGCGCTCATGGGTGCCGTGCTCCTCTCGCTCGCCGGCGTGGTGCTCGTGCTCCGGCGTCGTCGCCAGGACGCAACCCGATGAGGATCCGTGCCGCGGTCGCTGCGGTCTGCGTGATGGGGCTTGCCGTGGCATCCACGCTGCTCATCGGGGTCGGTGCTGCCAGTGCGCTGCCGTCCGGGATCACCAACCCCGTCGGCACGGTCACGCCGACCACGTCGGGCTCGACGCTGACCCTCACGCAGACCACGCCGGTCGCGGTCGTGAACTTCACTGCGCTCACGCTGCTCGCGGGCGAGACGCTCGACATCGTGCAGGATCCGGGGGACGTGCTCGTCATCCGCAACACGGGCGTGATCCCCGCGGGCTTCGAGGGCACCCTCACCGCGGATGCGACGGTCATCATCTCGAGCCCGCTCGGCATCGGCGTGCTGTCCACCGGCTCCCTCACGGCCGGCGAGGACCTCATCCTCACCACGGGCGCGATCACGGATGCGGACGCGATCCTGTCCACGATCCCGATCGACCCGACGGCGGCCGACGGCCAGCTCGGCACAGCACCGGGGTCATCCCTCACGGGAGCGAGCGTGGGTCTCGCGGGCGACTACGTGCTCCACGGCGGCTTCATCGACGCGCTCGACGGCGTCGCCATGCTCTACTCGCTCAACCTGACGTCGTACACGGCGGGGAGCAGCCCGCCGCTCAGCGCGACCGGAGCGGGTCTCGCGGGCGGTGGCGTCGCGATGACCGGCTCGGTGTACGCCAACGGGATCGCGACGATCGTCGCCCCGGCACCCGGCGGCATGGATGTCACGGGCTCGATCATCTCGAACAGCCAGTGGTCGTTCGGCATCGCCCAGGACGTCGTGGTCGGCGAGGGCTCGTCGGATGGTCTCGTGGCGCAGGCGTACAGCAACATCGACGATCCGGTCGGCGTGCAGTTCCCGGCCTCCTTCCTGACCGGGGATCCGCTCCCCTCCTTCTGGGACGGCTTCCTCCTCGCGGTGGAGGGCGACACCGCGCCCACCTCGAGCCTGTTCTACGGAACCGGGATCGGTCTCGGCATCGAGGATGGGTACACGTTCCCGGTCGTCGTGGCCACGTGCCTCGACGAGGACGGCCAACGTGAAGCACTCGTCGACCTGCCGGGCGGGGCGTACCTGCTCGGCACTCCGCTGACACCGGTCGGCTACGACTTCACGGTGCCCAACCAGCCGGCCATTCCGATCGGCGACGTCGGCGAGATCTCCTTCAACGAGCAGGTGCACACCACGGTCGGCGGCTGGGACGTGCTCACGGTCACCGCCGTGCACCTCGTGAGCCTCGAGGAGGACATCCGGCTCGGCGTCGTCAGCTGTGCGGTGCCCGCGGGCTCGGTGCTCGCCTCGACCGGATCGAGCCTCGACGCATCGCCGTGGCTGGTCGGCACCGCGCTGCTCATGCTCACCGGTGTCGTGCTCGTGCTGCGCCGCCGTCGCGCAGCCGCCTGATCCGCCTGATCCGGGTCAGCGTCCGGAGAGCCTGGCGGTGAGTGCCGACGCGGTCTCGACCACGAGCGCGGCGAGCGTGTCGACGGCCGCGGCATCCGCAACGGCGGAGCGGTAGGTGAGTCCGATGGCGGCGGCGGGGTACCCGTTGCGGTCGAGGGCGGCGGCCGCGACCGAGGCGTAGCCGTCGGTGATCTCGCCGTCCTCGGCGGCCCAGCCACGATCCCGTGCCGTTCGCAGGATGCCGTCGAGCTCACCCAGCGTCGCGGGCCCGAGTCCGCGCCGGGTGATGAGATCCTCGCGGTGCGGGTAGAGCGCGCGCACCTGGTCGGATGACACCGCCGACAGCATCGCCCGCCCGGTCGCCGTGAGGTGGGCCGGCAGCCGCACCCCGAGCCGCGCGACCGTGGTCGGAGCCCGGTCCACCGCGGCGGTGCCGAGGTACTCGACGTCGGAGCTAGCCAGCACCGCCAGCTGCGCAACCGCGGGCACGGGCGTGCTCGTGCGAACGCGCTGTACGAGCCGGTCGATGAGCGGCTGCGCGAGCCCCGACAGCCGACTCGCACGCAGCACCGAGGTGCCGAGCTGGCTGACGAGCGGGCCGAGGCCGTAGGTGCGCGCCTCGGGGTAGTGCACGACGAAGCCCTCGTCCTGCAGCACCCGCAGCAGCTGGTACACGGATGAGCGCGGCAGTTCCAGCGCGCTCGCCATCGACGAGGCGTGGGTCTGCCCGCCCGCTGCGGCCAGGTGGGTGAGGATGCGGAGGGCGGAGCGCGCCGCGGGAACATCGGGCACGGTCGCTCCAATCTGTCTGGTATCTCAGACAGATTACGCCACCGACCACCCCATCGACGGCCCGCGACGCGGTTCGATGAACCATGGGCGTGACGATGCAGACACAGTCGGACAGTGCAGTGCAGACCGTGACCGTCGGCGTCGGCGCGCTGTCCGTCGACGAGGTGGTGGCGGTGGCACGGCACGGGGCGCGCGTCGAGCTTCTCCGCGGACGCGGTCGCGGCGATGGCGGCATCCCGCAGCATCATCGACGCGCTCGCGGACGACCCGGCTCCGCACTACGGCGTCTCGACCGGCTTCGGCGCGCTCGCGACGAAGCACATTCCACTCGAGCAGCGCCAGCAGCTGCAGCGCTCGCTCGTGCGGAGCCACGCGGCATCCTCGGGTCCTGAGGTGGAGCGCGAGGTGGTGCGCGGCACGATGCTGTTGCGGCTCTCGACGCTCGCCACGGGTCGCACGGGCGTGCGGCCGCTCGTCGCACAGGCCTACGCCGACGTGCTCAACGCGGGCATCACGCCCGTGATCGGCGAGTACGGCAGCCTCGGGTGCTCGGGCGACCTGGCTCCGCTGGCGCACTGCGCGCTCTCGGTCATGGGCGAGGGAGACGTTCGCGACGCGACGGGTGCGGCGATGGATGGCGCGGCCGCCCTCACCGCCGCCGGCCTCCAGCCCGTCATCCTGCAGGAGAAGGAGGGGCTCGCCCTCATCAACGGCACGGACGGCATGCTCGGCATGCTGTCGCTCGCGCTGCACGACCTCGACGCGCTGCTCACGACCGCCGACCTCGCTGCCGCGATGAGCGTCGAGGGACTCGCTGGCACCGACCGCGTGTTCGCCGCCGACCTCCAGGCGCTGCGTCCGCACCCCGGCCAAGCGGTGAGCGCCGCGAACATGCGCGCCGTGCTCGAGGGCTCGGGCGCGATCGCGAGCCACGCGACGACGGGCTTCACCCGCGTGCAGGACGCCTACTCGCTGCGCTGCGCCCCGCAGGTGCACGGCGCAGCACGCGACACCCTCGACCACGCGCGCACCGTCGCCGAGCGCGAGCTGGCCTCCGCGATCGACAATCCGGTGATCACACTCGACGGGCGGGTCGAGTCGAACGGCAACTTCCACGGCGCCCCCATCGGCTACGTGCTCGATTTCCTCGCGATCGCGGTGGCGGATGTCGCGAGCATGAGCGAGCGCCGCACCGACCGCTTCCTCGACAAGAGCCGCAGCGGCGGCCTCAACGCGTTCCTCGCGGCGGACCCAGGGGTCGACTCGGGGCACATGATCGCCCAGTACACCCAGGCCGGGATCGTGAGCGAGCTCAAGCGGCTGGCGGCACCGGCCTCGGTCGACTCGATCCCGACCTCCGCGATGCAGGAGGACCACGTGTCGATGGGCTGGAGCGCGGCCCGCAAGCTGCGCCGCTCGATCGACGGCCTGCAGCGGGTGCTCGCGATCGAGCTCATGACGGCGGCGCGCGGCATCGAGATGCGCGGCGAGGCGCCGGCACCGGTGAGCGCCCGCGTGATCGCCTCGCTGCGCGAGCGCGTGCCGGGTGTCGGGCCTGACCGGTACCTCGCGCCGGACATCGCGAGCGCGGTCGAACTGGTCGTGGATGGAACCCTGTTGTCAGCGAGCGGACTGGCCGTACCGAACGGAGAAGGCGCATGATCACCGCACACCGCGGCACCGAACTGCACACCCTCGGTTGGCCGCAGGAGGCCGCGCTGCGGATGCTGCAGAACAACCTCGACCCCGAGGTCGCCGAGCACCCCGAGGACCTCGTGGTCTACGGCGGCACCGGCAAGGCCGCGCGCGACTGGCCGAGCTTCCACGCGATCGTGCGCTCGCTGCACACGCTCAAGGGAGACGAGACGCTGCTCGTGCAGTCCGGCAAGCCGGTCGGCATCATGCAGACCCACGAGTGGGCGCCGCGCGTGCTGCTGGCCAACTCGAACCTCGTCGGCGACTGGGCCAACTGGGACGAGTTCCGCCGTCTCGAGCAGCTCGGCCTCACGATGTACGGGCAGATGACCGCGGGCTCGTGGATCTACATCGGCACCCAGGGCATCCTGCAGGGCACCTACGAAACGTTCTCCGCAGTCGCCGCGAAGAAGTTCGATGGCACGCTGGCAGGCACGATCACCCTCACCGGCGGACTCGGCGGCATGGGCGGCGCGCAGCCGCTCGCGGTCACCATGAACGACGGCGTCGCGATCTGCGTGGATGTCGACCCCTCCCGCATCGCGCGCCGCCTCGAGCACGGCTACCTCGACGTCGAGGCCAAGGACCTGCAGCACGCCCTCGAGCTCGCGGTCGAAGCCCGGGACCGTCGGAAGCCACTGTCGATCGGGGTGCTCGGCAACGCGGCATCCGTCTTCCCGGAGCTGCTCGCGATGGGCGCACCGATCGACATCGTCACCGACCAGACCAGCGCGCACGACCCGCTCGCCTACCTCCCGCTCGAGGTGGCCTTCGACGACTGGGATGCGGCACGCACGCGTGATCCGCTCGGCTTCGCGGCCGCGGCGCGCGACTCGATGGCGCGACAGGTCGAGGCGATGGTCGGATTCCAGCGCGCGGGCAGCGAGGTGTTCGACTACGGCAACAACATCCGCACGGAGGCGAAGGTGGCCGGATATGCCGATGCGTTCGCGTTCCCCGGGTTCGTGCCCGCGTACATCCGTCCGCTGTTCGCCGAGGGCAAGGGGCCCTTCCGCTGGGCCGCGCTCAGTGGTGACGCGTCGGACATCGCGAAGACCGACCGGGCCGTGCTCGAACTGTTCCCCGAGAACGAGTCGCTCGCGCGCTGGATCCGGCTCGCCGGCGAGCGCGTGCACTTCCAGGGATTGCCGGCCCGCATCTGCTGGCTCGGCTACGGCGAGCGTGACAAGGCCGGCGAGCGCTTCAACGACATGGTCGCGTCGGGCGAGCTCGCGGCGCCGATCGTGATCGGTCGCGACCACCTCGACTCGGGGTCCGTAGCGAGTCCGTATCGTGAGACCGAGGCGATGAAGGACGGCTCCGATGCGATCGCGGACTGGCCGCTGCTCAACGCGCTCGTCAACACGGCGAGTGGGGCGACGTGGGTGTCGATCCATCACGGGGGCGGGGTGGGCATCGGGCGCAGCATCCATGCCGGGCAGGTCACGGTCGCCGACGGTACGGCGCTCGCGGGGGAGAAGATCCGCCGCGTGCTCACCAACGATCCCGGCATGGGCGTGATCCGGCACGTGGATGCGGGCTACGACGAGGCGATCGAGGTGGCTGACAGACTGCACGTACGCATCCCGATGACGGAGACCGAGGAGTCTGCGTGACCCTGTCGCACGATTCCCTCTGGCCGCGCGCCGGCGACTGGCCGGTGCAGGATGGCACGCCGGCCGACCTGATCCTCGTGGGCCAGCCGAGCTCCGAACTGTCGCTCTCGCCGTCGCAGGCCCACCTGACCCCCGACGCCGTGCGCGAGGCGCTGCGGCGCTACTCGTTCGAGACCTCCCTGAAGATCATGGACGCGGGGCAGCGCTTGCACGTGCTCTGCCGTCTGCTCGTCGCGCTCGGCGGCGACAACTCGATCACGGTGCCCGTGGCGCGCGCTCGCTGGGCGGGTCGCATCCTCTCGGCCGGACTCGTGACGCTCGACGCGCACCACGACCTGCGTGACGGTCACAGCAACGGGTCTCCCGTCCGCGAGCTGATCGAGGCCGGGCTCGACGGGCGGCGGGTCGTGCAGGTGGGCATCGAACCGTTCGCGAACTCGAACGCCTACCGCGACCGCGCTCGGGACTTCGGCATCACGGTCATCACGCGAGCCGACGTGGCTCGCCGCGGCATGCACGACGTCATGGCGGAGGCCTTCGAGATCGCGGGCGGTGCCGGCGGCCCCATCCACGTCGACCTCGACGTCGACGTCTGCGATCGCGCCGTGGCTCCCGCGTGCCCCGCGAGTGTGCCGGGCGGGCTGTCGGCGAGGGAGTTGCGCATCGCGGCGCGGCTGGCGGGGGAGCATCCTCTGGTCGAATCGATCGACCTGGTCGAGGTGGATGCCGCGGCCGACACCCCCGACGGCCGCACCGTGCGACTCGTGGCACTGTGCGTGCTCGAGGCCGCGCGAGGCCTGGAGGAGCGGCCGTGACCACGACGGTCGTCGAGAACATCGGCCTGCTCGTCACCCACGACGAGGAGCGCCCCGAGCGCGCCGACGCGGCCCTCGTCCTCGAGGACGGCCGCGTCGCGTGGGTCGGCGACGCGCGCGACGCTCCCGCGGCGGACGAGCGGATCGATGCGGCGGGCGGCTGCGTCATCCCGGGCTTCGTCGACAGCCACGCCCACCTCATGTTCGCGGGCGACCGCGCCGACGAGTTCGAGGCCAGGATGGCCGGCCGCAGGTACGAGGCGGGCGGCATCCGCCGCACCGTCGCCGCGACGCGCGCCGCCACCGACGAGGAGCTGCTCGCGAACGCGACGCGGCTCGTGCGGGAACTCCGCGCCCAGGGCTCGACGACCGTCGAGATCAAGTCGGGCTACGGACTGTCGGTCGTCGACGAGGAACGCTCGGTGCGCCTTGCGGCGACGCTCACGCCCGAGGTGACCTTCCTCGGGGCGCACGTCGTTCCGGCGGAGTACCTCGACGGCACAGTCAGTGAGGACCGCGACGCCTACGTCGATCTCGTGGTGGGCGAGATGCTCGACGCGTGCGCGCCGCACGCGCGGTGGATCGACGTGTTCTGCGAGACCGGCGCGTTCACGGTGGAGGAGAGCCGCCGCATCCTCGAGGCCGGCCTCGCCAAGGGACTCGGGGCTCGCGTGCACGCGGCGCAGCTCGGCGAGTCCGACGGGGTGCGGCTCGCGGTCGAGCTCGGGGCGGCGAGCGTCGACCATGTCACCTTCCTGAGCGACGCCGACGTGGAGGCGCTGGCGGGCAGCGAGACGGTCGCGACCCTGCTGCCCGGCGTCGAGTTCTCGACCCGGCAGCCGTACCCGGATGCCCGTCGCCTGCTCGCCGCCGGCGCGACCGTCGCGCTCGCCACCGACTGCAACCCGGGCTCGAGCTACACGACGTCGATGCCCTTCTGCCTCGCGGTCGCCGTCCGCGACATGGGATTCACGCCGGCCGAGGCCCTCCGCGCCGCGACCCTCGGCGGTGCGGCGGCCCTGCGCCGCGCGGATGTCGGCCACCTCCGCCCCGGCGCCCGCGCCGACCTGCTCGTGCTCGACGCACCCACCTACACGCACTTCGCCTACCGGCCGGGAGTCCCCCTGATCCGCGACGTGCTCGTCGCCGGGTCCAAGATGGACTGATGGACTTCACGTCACGACCCGAGCTGGTCGGCACGTTCGGCATGGCGGCGTCGACGCATCCGATCGCCACGGCGGCGGGCATGGCGGTGCTCGAGGAGGGCGGCAACGCCTTCGACGCGGCGGTCGCGATGGGGCTCACGCTGCAGGTCGTGCAGCCGCACCTGTGCGGGCTGGGCGGGGACGTTCCGATCATCGGCTTCGACGTCGCATCCAACTCGTCCTGGGTGCTGTGCGGGCAGGGGGTCGCGCCGGCCGCGGCCACCCCGGAGCACTTCGCCGACCTCGGGCTCGACCTCGTGCCCGGCACCGGCCAGCTGCCGGCGGTCGTGCCCGGCGCGTTCGGCGCGTGGATGACCCTGCTCGCCACCCACGGAACCCTCCCGCTGCGCAGCATCATGCGCTTCGCGATCGACGCCGCCCGCGTCGGATACCCGCTGCCGCCGCGCGCCGCCGCGACGATCGCGACCATGGAGCCCGTCTTCCGCGAGCACTGGACCACGTCGGCCGAGGTCTACCTGCCCGGCGGCCGCCTTCCCGACGCCGGAGCGCGCTTCTCGAACCCGACCCTCGCGAACACGCTCGAGCGGATCCTGGTCGAAGCGGAATCCGCGGGCGCGCTGCACACGGCGCAGGCCGAGGCGGCACGGCGGGTGTTCTACGAGGGGTTCGTCGCCGAGGCGATCGACGCGTTCGCCGCGGTCGCGGTGCACGACTCCTCCGGACGCGACCACACCGGCCTGCTCACCGGCGATGATCTCGCCGACTGGCGCGCGACCTTCGAGCAACCCGCCCGCGCGACCTTCCGCGGACACGAGGTGCTCAAGACCGGACCGTGGGGGCAGGGACCGGTGCTGCTGCAGCAGCTCACGATCCTCGAAGGGCTCGACCTCGAGAGCGCCGGCCCGGCCTCGGCCGACCTCATCCATCTCGTGGTCGAGGCCGCCAAGCTCGCGTTCGCCGACCGGGAGGCGTACTACGGCGACGTGGTCGACGTGCCGCTGGATGCCCTGCTCTCGCCTGCGTACGCCGCGGAGCGTCGCGCGCTCATCACCGACTCCGCGGCCAGCGGCCTCCACCCCGGATCCCCGGACGGGCGCACTCCCCGCCTCCCGCGGCCGGTCACTCCGGCCGCCGCCGCAGCCGGCGCCGGGGAGCCCACGATCACGAAGGGCGACACCGTGCACCTCGACGTCGTCGACCGCTGGGGCAACGTCGTCTCGGCGACGCCGAGCGGCGCGTGGCTGCAGAGCTCGCCGATCATCCCGTCGCTCGGCTTCTGCCTGCCGACCCGCGGCCAGATGTTCTGGCTCGAGCCAGGGCTGCCCAACTCACTCGCACCGCGCAAGCGTCCGCGCACGACGCTCAGCCCCGGGATGCTGCTGCGCGACGGCCGCCCGGCGCTCTCGTTCGGCACGCCCGGCGGCGACGGGCAGGACCAGTGGCCCGTGCAGTTCCTGATCAACCACCTCGTCCACGGCCTGGGACTGCAGGCCGCGATCGAGGTCCCCCAGTGGAGCACGAACCACTTCCCGTCGTCGTTCTACCCTCGCGACGCCCACGACCGACAGGTCGATCTCGAGGTGCGGGCCGGCGCCGCGGTGAAGGCCGACCTCGAGCGCCGCGGGCACCTCGTGCGGGACGCTCCGGCCTGGCACCTCGGCCGGATCACCGCGGCGGGCATCCGAGCCGACGGCATGCTCGTCGCTGCGGCCGACCCGCGCGGCATGGAGTGCTACGCCGCCGGCCGCTGACGGTGGTTGAGGAGCGCGCCGCACAGCGGCACGCGTCTCGAAACCACTCCTACGGAATCCGGTAGAACGGGTTCGGCAGCTGGAACGTCCGCTCCGCGTGCCCGCCGGCCAGGTCGGATGGCTGGTCTCCCACGTTCGCGACGATCGTGTAGCCCATCGCCTCGATGGCCTCCCGGTGCGGGGTCTTGTAGTCCGCAGCCGAGGCGTAGTGCGACCCGGGCTCGGTCATGATCAGGGCGGCCCAGCCGGTGTAGCCGATCGCCTCGAGGTTGCGCTGCGTCGCATCCCGCTGTCCCTCGTCCCGGCCCGTGATGAGGAAGATCGTCGCGCCGAGCTCCTGTGCGCGCTGGTACAGCTCGAGCGACGGCGGCAGTGCCGGCGCGCGCGCCTGGAGGTCCCACTCGCGCCAGCCGCACGGCCCGGCCGGGAGATTGACGCAGTCGCCGGGGATGACGCGGCCGAAGTCATCCGCCCGGATCACCTCCCACGTCGACAGCAGGGTGTCGTCGACGTCGAAGACGACGACGGGCTTCTCGACCTCGGGGATCCGCTCCTCGAGGTACTCGATCACCTCGTCGGCGACCGCGGCCAGGTCGACGAAGTACGCCCCCGACTCGTAGTACTCGATCGCGGCGAGCTTGGCCTCGCCGACGTTGGTGGGCTGCGTCGACTCGACCGGCGGGTCGATGACGGGCGTCGGGGTCGGCGCGGCGGTCATCGAGGGCTGTGGGCCGACCGTGCCGAAGCATCCTGAGAGCAGGACGACGATCGCTACGGCACCAAGGATCGGGCCGGGCACGCGGCGGATTCTCACAGGGGAAGGGTAACCGCTCGGTACGCTGGCCGGTATGGCGAGTGCACCGACCGACGGACCGTCGCGACCGTTCGGCGTCGAGTTCGGTCTCGGCGCGGGCATCACGATCGTGCTGACCGTCATCATCGGCGTCGTCACGATCGGCGCGGTCGGCATGGCCGGGCTGCTCTACTTCGCGTTCTCGTTCCTCGTCGGACTCGTGGTCTGGATCCCGCTGCTGCTCGTCGCGCGTCGGATCACGCGCGAGCGACCGGCGCCGGCCCGGGTGCTCGCGAGTGCGATCGCCGCGCTGCTGGCCATCGGCATCAACTTCCTCGTCGTCGTGGCGCTCATCGTGCCGCTCGGCGGCTACTACGGGCTCTACCTCGTGTTCGCGATCATCGAGTCGATCATCTTCCTGGTCGCGGCCCTCGCCGCCGCCTTCGTGTCGCACCTGACCGCTGCGCGACGCCGTGCCCCGTAGCGGCTGTGCCCGCTAGGATCGCCGCCATGGGTCGCAAGGTCGCGTGGATCGCCGTCGAGCTCGTGCTCAGCATCCTGTTCGCGCTCGTCATCCTCACCGCCTGGCAGGGGTTCCTCAGCGGTTCGATCCTCGAGGGCTTCGACGGTGCCGCCCGTTCGCTGTTCCTCTTCATGGATGTCGGCCTGCTCGCCTTCCTGCTCTGGCTCATCCTCAGGGCGGCCCGAGGCCGTCGCCCCTACGCCGCGCTCGGCGCGCTCGGGGCATCGCTGATCAACCTGGTCGTCGTGGTGATCGTCGGATTCATCCAGGGCGGAGCCGCTCCGTTCGGCTTCATGCTGTTCGCGATCACCGCCGGGATCGCCTTCGTCCTCGCCGTGCTCGTCGCGACGCCGATCGCGCACGGCCTCACCCGGGAGCGCGATTGAACACCGCGAAGCTCGTGGCGATCGAGGCGGGGATCGGGCTCGTGCTCTCGATCGCGGCATCCATCGGCGTGCTCTACGCGATCGGCAACGACGGCACCGGCCCGCTCATCGAGGGCTCATCGATCTTCCTGCTCGCGATGGGCATCGGCATCGTGGTGTGGATCGTCGGGCTCATCATCGCCCGCCGGATCACCGCCACCCGCGGCCCCGGCGCCCGGGTGCTCGCGAGCCTCCTGGTCGCGACGATCGCGATCGTGGCCAATGCGATCCTGCTCGGCATCGTGCTGGCGATCATGGGCGACGAGCAGCTCCTGTTCCTGTTCTTCCTGCTGCCGGGCTCGTTCGCGTTCGGCATCGGCGCGCTCATCGCGAATCTCCTCACGCACCTCGTGATCGCTCGCGCAAGCCCTCCCGCGACTCCGCCCTCCGCGGCGGCGACTCCGTAGGCTCTGGAGGGTGCCGAGACTCCGCCGCAGCGAACCGAGCGGGCCGGGCATCCAGCGGCTGAAGTCCGGCAAGGGCTTCGCCTACCGCGGTCCCGACGGCAAGTCCGTGGATGCTGCGACCCGCACTCGCATCCACGACCTGGTCATCCCGCCAGCCTGGACCGAGGTGTGGATCGCCCCCTTTCCCAACGGCCACATCCAGGCCACCGGACGCGACGCTGCGGGCCGCACCCAGTACCTGTACCACGAGGCGTGGCGGCGCCAGAAGGATCGGGTGAAGTTCGACCGGGCACTCGAGCTCGCGGCATCCCTGCCGTCGGCCCGCAAGCGCGTGACCCGCGACCTGCGCGGTGACGACGCGCGGGCACGCACCCTCGCGGCCGCGTTCCGGATGCTGGACGCCGGCTCGCTGCGGGTCGGCTCCGAACGCTACGCCGAACTGCACGGCAGCCACGGTCTCTCGACGCTGCTGTGCTCGCACGTCGTGGTGTCCGGCGACACCGTGCGCCTCGAGTTCCCGGGCAAGAGCGGCCAGGAGTGGGAGTCCGAGCTGGATGACGCGGACCTCGCCGCCGCCCTCCGCCCCCTCAAGCGCCGCGGGTCGACCGCGCGCCTCCTCGCGTTCAAGGATGCCTCCGGCTGGCACACCGTCAGCGCCGAGGACATCAATGCGTACGTCCGCGATCGCACCGGCGGGGACTTCACCGCCAAGGACTTCCGCACCCTCACCGGCACCGTGGCGGCCGCACGCAGCCTCGCCCGTTCGGGTCCGCAGCCGACGAAGACCGCGCGGGCGCGCGCGGTGCGCGACGCGGTGAAGGCGACCGCCGACCTGCTCGGCAACACGCTCGCGGTCGCGCGCTCGAGCTACATCGACCCCCGCCTCGTCGACCGCTACGACCGCGGCCAGACCATCTCCCGCGACCGGCTGGATGCGGCGGAGACCGAGCTGCGCACCCTCCTCGGCGACTAGGCCGGCGAATCGACGATCGCCGCAACGGCCTCGATCTCGACGAGCTGGCTCTCGTACCCGAGCACGGTGACGCCGAGCAGGGTGCTTGGCGCATCGTGGTCCCCGAACGCCGCGCGAACGACGTCCCAGGCCGCCACGAGGTCGTTGCGGTCGGCTGAAGCCACCAGCACCCGCGTGCTGATCACGTCCGCGAGCGACGCGCCCGCCGCATCCAGTGCCTGCGCGAGGTTCTCTATGCATACGGCGGCCTGCGTGCGGTAGTCGCCGCCTGCGGTGACCGTGCCCGCAGCATCCAGTGGGCATGCGCCGGCGAGGAACACGAACCGAGCCTGCGCGGGGGCCGTCGCGGCGTAGGCGTAGGGCACGACGCTCGCCAGCCCGGGCGCGCGGATCAACTCGACTGAACTCATCCTGCGATGATGTCACCCCTCGGCCACCCGACCTGAATCGATCCAAACGGCGCAAAAGCACCCAACCGGGTCTCCGAAGGGTGCTTTTGCGCCGTTTCGATCGGCCCGCGCCGCCGGACCGGCCGCGCGCGACACGCCCGGGTTGCAGCAAATGCCGGGGTATGGCAAACTCGTCTAGTTCAACATTCCGCGCCCACGGCGTGGATCACTCCCAGGCAGTGCATAGCCCAGGTCTACGACTTGGTGGCTAGGCCGCAGGGAGCAGGACTCCAGCTCAATCCTCTCTCGATCCTCCATGCGCATGCGTGCGCGCGGCAGATGAGGGTGGAGGCCGGGCAACACACGCCGGCATTGACAGATAAACAGTGGTGCGAACGCAGAGGTGCTGCCGCGCGGATCCGAGAGGATCCACCGCAGTCCGATGTACACAGTGCTCATTGAGAAG
>CAVUFG010000014.1:0-327816 GCA_963740815.1 uncultured Actinomycetota bacterium | reverse complement strand
TCTGGATTCTCGCGGAGCACAAGGGGGTCGATCACGCGTACAGCCTAACGAGCCGATGCCGTACGGTTGCTCTCGTGGCAGAGGCCGGGCAAGCAGCGCACGCGCAAGGCCGCGGTCGTCTACAACCCGATCAAGGTCGATGTCGAGCAAGCTCAAGGCCGCGGTCGCGCCGGCCGAGGAGCAGTTCGGCTGGGGCGAGTCGATGTGGTTCGAGACCACCGAACGGGATGCCGGACAAGGGCAGACCGCGAGCGCCCTGCGCCGCGGCGCCTCCGTCGTGATCGCGGTCGGCGGCGACGGCACGGTGCGCGCCGTCGGCGAGGCCCTCCGGGACTCCGGCGTGCCGCTCGGCGCTCGTGCCGCAGGGCACGGGCAACCTCCTCGCGCGCAACCTCGAGGTGACCCTCACCAACCTCGAGGAGAGCGTGACGACCGCGTTCGGCGGCGAGGACCGCGCCCTCGACCTGGGCATGGTCGAGATCGAGCGACAGGACGGCGACTCCGAGACCCACGGGTTCCTCGTGATGGCCGGCCTCGGCATCGACGCGAAGATGATCAAGAACACGAACACCAAGCTCAAGAAGGCGGTCGGCTGGCTCGCCTACGTCGACGGCATCGCGCGTTCGGTGCCCGAGCTCAAGCCCGTGAAGCTCAAGTACCGGCTCGACGGCGGCTCGGAGCGCTCGATGAGCGCGCACACGATCATCGTCGGCAACTGCGGAGCGCTGCCCGGCGGCTTCCTGCTCATGCCCGACGCGAAGCCCGACGACGGCCTGCTCGACATCGCCGCGCTGCGCCCGCGCGGCCCGTTCGGCTGGGCCAAGGTCTGGCGCAAGGTCGCGTGGGAGAACGGCGTGCTGCGCAAGTCGGCGATCGGGCCGCAAGATCATCGACCTCTCCAAGGACGTGAAGGATGTCGCCTACCTCCGCGGCAAGGACCTCGCGATGACGATCGAGCACCCGGAGGAGTTCCAGCTCGACGGCGACGAGTTCGGCGAGGCCAAGGCGGTGCACGCGTGGGTCGAGCCCGGGGCGCTGCTCGTGAAGATGCCGGCCGCGGAGGCCGAGCGCTGATGGCCGGGCCGGTCGCACCGATCCCGGTCGCGGTCATCGACGGGCGCGTCGGCCGTCAGGTCAACAACGCGCTCACGATGCGATTCTTCGACGGCGTCGCCACCGAACCGTTCGCCGACCGCGATCCAGGGGAAGGCCGACGGCGTCGGCGGGCACCTGCTCGTGCTGTTCGGGTTCCGCAACGGATCCAAGGGCAAGCACGTGGTGACGTATGCGGCGAGCGCGGGCGGCGGACGGCTCGGCGTGCCGACGGTCGACTACGGGCCGACGCAAATCGCGCGGGACGGGCATCCACTCGCCACCATCCTGCGCGAGGGCACCCCCCTCGACGGCAGGTTCCACCAGGCCAAGGAGCATGCCCCGGTGGCCGGTCCGACCACGGCGACGCTGCCCGACGGCAGCGTGCTCTTCCGCTTCCTGCCCGACCCGGTGGAGCCGAAGAACGACGACCGCTACCGCATCAGGGTCGAGGATGCCGCGGGCACCCCCGTCGCCTCGCTCGACATGATCCGCTCGGCCGCCGGCTGGAACCTCGGCGCGGAGCTGCTGGACTTCGCGCTCAACGGCATCGACACCTCGCACCGGCGGCTCCCTGCCGATCCTCGTGAAGGGCACGCGCCTCGTGCTCTACCGCGAGACGACCGACGTCGAACGCGACGTGCTGCTTGCGGCGTGCGTCGAACTCGGCATCAGCGTGCGCTCGTACTTCGCGGAGATGGGCACGACGACCGCCTGGGCGTAGCGGGCTACTGCGGCTCGCCGGCGATCAGCCCGCGCAGCCAGTCCCGCGCCTCGACGAACACGTCGTCGTCGTAGCGCTCGTGCGCGACCGTGATCGCGAGCTTGTCGGCGCGCGGGTAGCTGCCGAGGAACACGACGTTGGGCTGAAAACGCTTGAGGCCGAGCAGCGCATCCGCGACGCGCTCGTCGAGGATGTGCCCGTCGAGGTCGATGACGAACCGGTACCGGCCGAGGGCGTCGCCGATCGGCCGCGACTCGAGCAGGCTCATGTTGACGCCGCGGGTGGCGAACTGCTCGAGCATCTCGAGCAGGCGGCCGGCGGTGTCATCCGGGCAGCTCGGCGATGATGCTCGTCTTGTCGGCGCCGGTCGGCGCCGGCAGCTCGGTCGTGCGGCTCACGAGCACGAAGCGCGTGACGGCGTTCGGGTTGTCGCCGATGTCCTCGGCGAGCACGTCGAGGTCGTGGTGCTCGGTGATGCCGGGCGGGGCGACCGCGGCATCCGCGAGGTCGTTCTCGAGCAGGGATGCCGCCGCTGCGACGTTCGACGTCGCCGGGATGTGCCCGTGGTCCGGCAGGTTCGCGTCGAGCCACAGGTGGCACTGCGCGTAGGCGACGGGGTGCGCGTTGACCGATCTTCACGTCGGCGAGCGTGGTGCCCGGGCGGGCGACGAGCACGAAGTTGACCGGCACCAGGTACTCGCCGATGATGCGCAGGCCCGGGATGATCGCGAGCGCATCCTGCGCGACGCTCACCCCGCCCTCGATCGAGTTCTCGATCGCGATCATCGCCGCGACGCTGCGCCCGTCGACCACGTCGTCGAGCGCCTCGCCCACGTTGTTGACCGACCGCCAGGTCTTGCCCGCGGCCTCCGGCACCTGCTTGAGCGCGGCCTCGGTGAACGTGCCGGCGGGTCCCAGGTAGCTGTAGGTCTCGTCGGGGTTGGACTCGGCGGAATCAGGCATGGTGTCGAGTGTATTGGCGGTGCCAGACTGCTGGACATGACCGACGCAGACCAGGACGCGCTCGACGAGGCTGCTCGGCAGGCCAAGGACAGCGTCGACTCCATGAGCGAGTTGGGGGAGATGGAGTCGCTGCGGCTGCAAATGGCGATGGACCGGCAGAGCAAGATGATGTCGACGGTGTCGAACATCATGAAGAAGAACTCCGGTGCATCCGACGAGATCATCGACAACCTGAAGTAGCAGACTGAGGGAATGGACTCGCGCGCCGGAACCCCCGCCCAACCATCCGACCTCGTCGACGTCGAGGCAGCTGCTCGAGGCGTACTACATCGCGGTGCCCGACGTGACCGATCCCCGAGCAGCGCGTCGTGTTCGGCACGAGCGGCCACCGCGGGTCGTCCCTCGACACCGCGTTCAACGAGACGCACATCGCCGCGATCACGCAGGCGATCGTCGAGTACCGCGCCGGGCAGGGCATCACCGGTCCGCTGTTCATCGGCAGGGACACGCACGCGCTCAGCCGCGCCGGCCGAGACGACGGCGCTCGAGGTGCTCGTCGGCGAACGGCGTGGACGTGCGCGTCGACGAGTTCGACGACTACGTGCCGACGCCCGCGCTTCAGCCACGCGATCATCGCTGGAACACCGCCAGGGCGGCCGCGGCGAGCCGGAGGCCGACGGCATCGTCATCACCCCGAGCCACAACCCGCCGCGCGACGGCGGCTTCAAGTACAACCCGCCGCACGGCGGCCCCGCCGACTCCGACGCGACCACGCTGGATCGCGAACCGCGCGAACGAGCTCATCGCCGACGGCAACCGACGGGCGTGAAGCGCGGCCGAGCCGACGCGCGCGTCGACGACCTACGACTTCCGCAAGCACTACGTCGACGACCTCGCGAACATCATCGACATCGACGCGATCAAGGACGCGGGCTGCACATCGGCGCCGACCCGCTCGGCGGCGCGTCCGTGCACTACTGGGACGCTCATCGCGCGAGACCTACGGCCTCGACCTCACCGTCGTGAACCCGACTGTCGACCCGCCCTGGGGCTTCATGACCCTCGACTGGGACGAGAAGATCCGCATGGACCCGTCGTCGCCCTCCGCGATGGCGTCGGTCGTCGCGCGGAACGGCCGACTACGACATCCTCACCGGCAACGACGCCGACGCCGACCGGCACGGCATCGTCACGCCCGACGGCGGGCCTGATGAACCCGAACCACTACCTCGCGGTCGCGATCCAGTACCTCTACACCCACCGCCCGAACTGGCGACAGGATGCCGCGATCGGCAAGACCCTCGTCTCGAGCTCGATGATCGACCGGGTCGCCGCCTCGCTCGGCCGCCGCCTGTGGGAGGTGCCGGTCGGCTTCAAGTGGTTCGTGCCCGGGCCTCGTCGACGGCTCGGTCGGCTTCGGCGGCGAGGAGAGCGCGGGGGCGAGCTTCCTGCGCATGGACGGCACGGCCTGGACGACCGACAAGGACGGCATCCTGCTCGCGCTGCTCGCCTCCGAGATCCGCGCGGTCACGGGCAAGTCCCCGTCGCAGCTCTACGCCGAGCTGGTGGCGGAGTTCGGCGACCCGGCGTACGAGCGGGTGGATGCCGCGGCATCCAAGGAGCAGAAGGCCCGCCTCGGCGAAGCTGAGCGGCGACGCGATCACGGCCACCGAACTCGCCGGCGACCCGATCACCGCCAAGCTCTCGCAGGCGCCCGGCAACGGCGCGGCGATCGGCGGCGTGAAGGTCGACGACCGAGCACGCGTGGTTCGCGGCGCGGCCGAGCGGCACCGAGGACGTCTACAAGATCTACGCGGAGTCGTTCCGCGGGCCGGAGCACCTGAAGGTGGTGCAGGCGGAGGCGAAGGCGATCGTCGACGCGGCGCTGGGGTAGCGCCCTTCCAGCGGATCCGACCGCAGCTCTGGATACCACCCCGCCCGGGGGTGCGATCCGCGCTGCGCCGACGCAGCGATGCTTGTGTTAATGATTTAAATGATTACCATAATGATGTGACGGCGTTCGTCATCCTTCATCCGCATGCAAAGGGGCATCAATGAACAGCAACAGCAGCGCATCCCGCTTCGCGCTCGTGCTCGGCATCTCCGCGATCAGCGCACTCGTCCTCGCCGGCTGCACCTCGGGCGGCGGAGAGCCGACCAGCGCTCCGGACGGCGACACCGTCTCGATCGACGTCGGCACCGCGACGCTCGAGTTCCCGGCCGGCACGAAGCCCGAGATCGCCGTCTTCGCCGGCAGCGGCATCGCCTACCAGACCGCGTACCAGGAGACCTTCGCCAGCCTCGCCGACGAGTACGGCATCGGCATCACCTACTTCGACTCGAAGTTCGATCCGACCACCCAGCTCAACCAGGTGCGCACCGCGATCCAGGACGGCAAGTACAACGCGTTCATGATCGAGAACTACTCGGGCGAAGCGGCGTGCTCGCTGCTCACCGAGGATGCACCGGCTGCGAACATCGTCGTGAGCCAGCTCACGAACCCGACCTGCAACCAGGCGACCCAGCCGGCCGGGGACGACTTCTGGAGCCCGGGCACCCTCAACTCGGTCGGCGCGATCTCGACCGTCACCTACTACACCGCGTGGGTGACCGGATCGCTCGACTTCCTCGACGACGACCCGAAGGTCGCGGTGCTCAACGGCCCGCCCCTGGTGGCCGCGACCCTGAACACCGACAAGGCGTTCGCGGACAATGACCTCGAGCCGGTCGCGAACCTCAACTCCGACTACACGACGGCCACCGCGCTGCAGCAGACCTCCGACATCCTGCAGGCCAACCCCGACATCGACGCGATCTACACGGTCGGCCCGAACATGACCGTGGGCGTGGTGACGGCACTCCAGCAGGCCGGCAAGCAGCCAGGCGACGTGAAGGTCTTCGAAGTCGGCGGCACCGAGGCCAATGCCCAGCTCGTCGAGGACGGCTGGCTCACCATGGCCGTGCCGTACACGCCGCGCACGGTCGCCACGACCGCGGTCGAGGAGATGCTCGCCGCGTTCGAGGGCAACCAGGGCCCGCGCTTCCTTCCGGCCCTGAACGAGGGCAGCGCCGACGCGCCGTTCCAGATCACGAAGGAGACGACGGGCGACTTCCCGTACGAGTACTGATTCGCTAGCGTGAGCGGCCCGGCTGCGGTCGGGCCGCTCGCAGTTCATCCCCGGAAGGACCGACATGGACGTCAGTCGCATCGTCGACACCCACGTGCACTGGTGGGACCCGTTCGGGGCGTGGATGCAGATGGCCAGCCCGGAGCTCGCCGCGGAACTCCGCATGGGCGACATCGGTCCGATGCTCGCCAAGGACTACACCCCGCAGGACTACGTCGAGGATGTCGCCGGGTACCCGGTCTCCAAGGCGGTGTGGGTCATGGCGACCCTCGACCCCACGCAGCACCTCGCCGAGGTGGAGTACGCGCAGAGCGTCGCGGCGGGTCATCCACTCTTCGCAGCGATGATCGGCAGCGTCGACCCGTCACTGCCGATCACCGAGCGCAGCGCGTCGTTCGACCGCCAGGCGGAGTTCCCCGAGTTCCGGGGCATTCGGATCATCGGCGGGCTGCCCTACGGATCCCCGGTCGCCGACGACGTGCTGACGATGCTCGCCGAGGGCGGTCACGTCTACGAGGACATGGGCGGCCACGAGTCGATGGCGGACGGCGCGCGGTACGCGGAACGTCATCCCGAGGTGCCGTGGATCGTCGAGCACATGGCCTGGCCGAGGGAGTACGACGATCCCGGGTATCTCGCGGCCTGGCGCGAGGGCATCCGCACGATCGCCTCGGTGGACACCGCCTACTGCAAGCTCTCGGGCTTCGCGATGGTCACGCACGACTTCGACGCCGATCGCCAGCGGCCGATCTTCGACTTCTGCCTCGAGCAGTTCGGCATCGATCGCGTGCTCTACGGCAGCAACTTCCCGGTGGACCGCAACTACGGCACGTTCGCCCAGTCGATGTCCATGTTCGACCAGCTCGCCGCCGGCTGGTCGCCGGATGATCGCGAGCGCTTCTTCCACGCGAACGCCGAGCGGGTCTACCGGATCTGACATGACCGATCCGAGCCCCGAAGCCCCCACCGTCGCCGCGTCCTACCGGGGCGTCTCCGTCGACTTCGGCGTCACTCGCGCGCTCGCCGAACTCGATCTCGACATCGAAGCGGGCACGATCCATGCGCTGGTCGGCGAGAACGGTGCCGGCAAGTCGACCGCGCTGGGAGTGCTTGCCGGTCGGGTCGCGGCGACCGCGGGCGAGGTGCGGCTGTTCTCCGCGCCGGTGCCGCCGCTCCGACCGCGCGAATCACGGCGACTGGGCATCGCCGCGATCTACCAGGAACTCACGATCGCCGCCGACCTGGATGCCGCGGCGAACGTCTTCGCGGGCCAGGAACTCACACGCTTCGGCCTGCTCGACACCCGCCTGATGCGATCCCGCTACGAGGAACTCGCCGCGCAGCTCGGCGTGCCGGCGGTGCCGCCCGGCGTGCTCGCGGGCACGCTCTCGGTGGCGGACCAGCAGTTGCTCGAGATCATGCGGGCGATGGCGTCGGATGCCCGCGTCATCCTGTTCGACGAACCGACCGCGTCGCTGGGCCTGCCGGAGCGACGTGCCCTGCTCGACCTCATGCGGCGGATGCGGTCCGAGGGCCGCACGATCGTGTTCGTGAGTCACAACCTCGACGAGGTGCTCGACGTCGCCGACGCGGTGACCGTGTTCCGTGCAGGGCGACTCGTCTCCACTCGGCCGCGCGCGGGGATCACCAAGCACGACCTGGTGCGCAGCATGCTGGGCGAGCACGCCGACGCTGCGCTCCTGCGCGGACTGGATGGCGCGACCGCCCGCACCACCGACGCCGCCCCGACCAGCGGCGAGCCCGTCCTCCGGGTCGAGGGCCTCTCGGTTCCAGGAGCGGTGGACGACATCGCCCTCGAAGTGCGCGCCGGCGAGGTGCTCGGCCTCGGCGGGCTGGTCGGATCCGGCCGCACGAGCGTGCTCCGTGCGCTCGCCGGCCTGCAGCCGCGAGCCACCGGTCGGATGTGGATCGACGGCACGGAGGTGCCGTGGCCGCGGTCAGTCCGACGAGCGCTCTCGCTCGGCATCGCCCTCGCACCGGAGGAGCGGAAGACCCAGGGTCTCGTCCTCGAGGCGCCGGCCGACGTCAACGTCGTGATGAGCAACCTGCGCGGGGTCTCGACGCTTGGGGTGCTCTCCGATCGGCGGGTGCGCGAGGCGGCCCGTGCCGCGGTCGTGCCGTTCGGGTTCGACCCCGACCGGGTGGCCGAGATCCCGGCACGGCTGTCAGGAGGCAACCAGCAGAAGCTGCTGCTCGCCCGCTGGAAGTATTCGGAACCGCGCGTGCTCCTCGCCGACGAACCCACCCGCGGCATCGACATCGGCGCGAAGGGCGACGTGCTGCGCGCGCTGCAGGAGATGGCGTCGCGAGGGCTCGCGATCATCCTGGTCTCCTCCGAGCTCGACGAACTGGTTGCCGCGAGCGACCGGGTCGACGTGCTCGCCGAGGGCCGCCTCGCCGGACGACTGGACCGCAGCGGGGACGGCATCTCCGTCTCCGCGATACTCGACAGGGCATTCACCGCATGAAGATCACCACGTCACGCATGGCCGACCTCGGCACCCGCTACGCGATGGTGGGTGTGCTGCTCGTGCTGCTCGTCGTCGCGACGATCGTGTACCCGAACTTCCTCAGCCTCGGCAACGTGCTCAACGTGCTCACGAACTCGACGCCGGTCGGGCTCGTCGCGATCGGCATGACCTTCGTGCTCATCGGCGGCGGCTTCGACCTCTCCGTTGCCGGCATCTTCGCGCTGTGCGGCGTGCTCTACGCGACGCTCGCCAATGCGATGCCGGTGCCGCTCGCGTTCCTGGCGATGCTGCCGATCGCCCTCGTGCTCGGCATCGTGAACGGCCTCGTCATCACCAGGCTGCACGTCAACGCGTTCGTCGCGACCCTGGGATCCGCGTCGATCTTCACCGGGCTGGCGTTCCTCGTGAACACCTCCGGAGCCGTGTTCGTCACCGACGAGACGTTCACCTACCTCGGCCGCGAGCGCTGGCTGGGGGTGCCGATCATGATCTGGATCCTCGCGATCGCGTTCGTGGTCGCCGGCCTCCTGCTCGCGAAGACGGTCTACGGCCGGAACGTGTACCTGGTCGGCGGCAATGCCGAGGCCGCGCGGCTCTCCGGCGTGCGGGTCGGACTGGTCCAGGCATCCACCTACGCCTTCACCGCCGTCACGGCAGCCGTCGCGGGCATGCTGCTCGCGTCGCAGACCGGCGTCGGGCAGGCCAACACCGGGGTGACCATCACGCTCGACGCGATCGCCATCGTGATCATCGGCGGCACGTCGCTGCGCGGCGGCCAGGGTGCGATGTGGCGCACGCTGGTCGGACTGCTGATCATCGCGACGATCAGCAGCGTGTTCAACAGCCTCGCCTGGAACTCGTCCGTGCAGTCGGTCGCGAAGGGCGTCATCGTGATCGGGGCCGTCGCGCTCGACGCGTGGACCCAGCGCCGCCGTTAGCCGAAGCAGGCGTCGAGCCGCGCGAGCATCGCCGACTCGCCCTCCGGTCCGGGCTCGCTCGCGGAGCACTCGGTCTCGACGGCTCCGCGCCATCCGGACGCGGTGATCGCATTCGCGATCGCCCCGAAGTCCAGGATGCCCGCCCCCGGCTCGACACGATCCGGAACGTCCGCGACCTGCAGTGCGCACAGCAGCTCGCCGTACTCACGGAGCTCGGCGGACGGATCGCCGCCGCCGAGGGCGATGTGGCAGGTGTCGGCGACGAGGCGCAGCGACGCGGCATCCACCTCCCGGATGATCGCGGCGCCGGTCTCGAGCGTGCGCACCAGGGCGCTCGGGATGCGGGCGACGCTCACCGGCTCGAGCCCGATCACGAGGTCGTGTCGCTCGGCGACGGCGGTTGCCCTCCGCAGGTTGGCTGCGACGATCGTGAGCTGGGCATCCACCGGTCCTCCGGCGTCGCACACCATCACGCCGATGACGGAGGCGCCGACCCGGTCCGCGGCACGGAGGCAGCGTTCCATGGCCTGCTCGACGGGTGCGGCCGGGTCGGCCCAGGCGAACGGCGTGACATCCATGCCGTTGAACGTGAACGTGCCCATCCCGAGGGCGTACCGCTCGAGGGCGCGCCCGATCCGCCGCTGCTCGGCATCGGATCGCGACACGAGCCCGTTGTCGCTCACCGCCGAGAATCCGAGGTCGGCGACGAAGGCGATCTGCTCGACCGGATCGATCGAGCCGGCCAGGTGCTCGAACTGCGGATGCTCGATCGAGCGGATGCCGAGGTGCGCAACGAGTGGGAACCGCCAGCGCCCCGGACCCACGACCGCCGCAGCTTCCGGTCAGAGGCTGCGGAACGCCTGCACGGCCACGAGCGACGACGAGTCGACGACTTCGCTGCCGAACCGCTCGAGCACGATGGCCTGGGTGGCTCTGAGGTGCGCCGCGGCGAGGCGCTGCACGCCCTCGGCGTCACCGGCCTCGATGAGCTTGACGATCATCGCGTGGGTCTTCCACGACTCGCGCTGCAGGTCCTCGGTCGGGTACTGGGCTGCGGCGTTCGCCGTTTCGGCCCAGGTCTGCTCCTGGATCGACCAGATCGCTCCCATGGAACGCACCAGCAGCCGCATCGTGACGTTCTCGACGCCGGCGATCATGATGTCGTGGAACTCGCGCGACGAGGCGGAGTACCGTCCACCGGTGCCGATCAGCGACTCGGATTCCTCGAGGTTGGCCCGAAGCGCGGGCACAAGGGCGTCCAGGCGGTCGGCGCGCTGCGCGCACGCGGCCGCGCACATCGGTTCGAGCACGAGCAGCGACTCGGCGAGGTCGGCGATGCGCACGCCCTGCCCCTGCATCGACAGCGCGAGTGCGTAGGCGGCGGAGGACCAGCTCGGCTTGTGCACGTAGGCGCCGCCGAACTTGCCGCGGCGAACGGTGATCAGTCCCTCGGCCTCGAGGATGCGCAGTGCTTCGCGCAGCGACGGCCCACTCACTCCGTACTGGGCGATCAGGTCGTCCTGGCGCGGCAGCGGCACATCGGTCTGGTCGCTGCGGAGGATGCGCTGGCGGAGGTCGGCCGCGATCGACTCGGCGATGCGGGGCGACATCCCGATGCGCAGACTGGCGCGTGGCGCTTCGTTCATTCCTGCCATCCGTCCCGCCGGTCTATACGCGCAAAGCTTATATGACTTGAACCGTTCAGCCCGGGTGTCAGTGGGCGAACAGCGCGGCGGCCGGGGCGCCGCCGCCGAGCGGCTCGAGACCCGTCGTGCCGAGCAATTCGGTGAGCAGTTCCGCGGTGCGATGCGCGCCGTCCGGCAGCCGCCGCACGCCCTGGCTCGCACGCGACAGCCACGACACGTCGACCTCGTCAGTGAAGCCCATTGCCCCGTGCAGCTGGTGCGCGCCACGCAGCACGGTGTCCGCCGAGGTCTGGGAGGCGACGCGCAGCGCGATCGCATCCGCGAGCGCAGACTCACCTCCGCGAGCCACCGACCAGATCGTGTACTTGGCCAGTTCCTCGAAGCCGCGCGTGGCGAGCTCCATGTCGGCGACCGTGAAGCCCACCGACTGGAACCTCGACAGGCGTCGCCCGAACTGCTCGCGCTCCCCCACGTACCGAATGGTGTCGGCGAGCGCGGACTCCAGCAGGCCGAGCAGCCACCACGAGTGCAGCGTGACGAGCACGGCCGTGCCGAGGGGATCCGCGGTCCCGTTCGGTTCGGCCTCGACCTCGACTCCGAACGGTGCGAGTTCGGCACCGTCGAGGATGGCCGAGGTCGGCCGCACGACGTATCCGGAGCCGCGCAGGTCGGTCGCGGACCACTGCAACGGAAGGTCGAGGTGCATCGCAAGGCGCGGGCCACGGTTGGAGACGAGCGTCGTGGCATCCGAACCACCGAGACGACCCAGGCGCTCGACGACCGGGTAGGGGAACGCGAAGGCTCCCGCCGAGCGTGCGACGGCGGCCGCCGCCTCGAACTCGAGTTGGTCGTTGCGCGGGACGAGGTCCCAGACCCCGATGCGATCGAGCAGCTCGCCGGCGGCGGCGCGAGCGCCAGGATCCGCCACCGCGGCGCGCAGGACCGCGACCCCACCCGCGTCCTCGATCTGCTCGTGCACGACGGCACCGAGCTCCTGCGCCTCGTTCGACAGCTCGGTGTTCATCGCCCGACCAGCTTCCGCGCGACCGACTGCTTGTTCATCTCGAGGGTTCCCGAGGCGACGGTGGAGGCCTGCGAGTAGCGCCAGTGGTCCTCGACCTCACGGTCGAAGATGGCGCGGTCATCCGTCGTGCCGAGACCGGCGTTGCCGACGGCATCCATGAGCACCTCGGCCACCTCCTGGTCGAGGGTGGTCACCGCCATGCGGTACAGCGCGGCATCCACGATGTCCGGCGTCGTCGACCTTGTTCGGTCGAGGAGTCGATAGGCGAGCAGCCGGGCCTGCCGCGTGCGGACCAGCGCGCGGGCCCACCGTTCGCGCAGCGACTCCGGCAGCTGGTCCCACTGGTCACCGAGGGCCGTGGGCGCCGCGGTCAGCAGCTTCTCGCAGCGCGCGTAGCGCGCGATCCCGATCCGCTCGAACCCGAGCACGGCCTCGACGATCGACCAACCCTGGTCGATGTCGCCGAGCACCTCCTCGTCGGGCACGAAGACATCGTCGAAGTAGACCTCGTTGAGATGGTGCGGCCCGAGCATTGCTGCGATCGGACGCACTTCGATGCCCGGGCTCTGCATGTCGAGCAGGAAGACCGTGATGCCGTTCTTGCGGCCGTTCGGATCTCCGGTGCGGGCGAGCAGGAAGCAGCGCTGCGCCATCCCCGCGTACGACGTCCAGACCTTCTGACCGCTGATGAGCCAGCCGCCGTCGGTCTTGGTGGCCTTGGTGCGAAGACCCGGCAGGTCCGAGCCGGCACCGGGCTCGCTGAACCCCTGGCACCACACGACGTCGCCGGACGCGATCAGCGGCAGATGACGGGTCTTCTGATCGGCGGTGCCGTAGCGCATGATCACCGGACCGACCCAGTTCAGACCCATGTACTGCGCGCCACGGGGCTCGTGCGCCGCCCACATCTCCTCGCGCAGGGCGGTCTGCTCCCACACGTCGGCGTCGGTGCCGCCGTACTCGCTCGGCCAGGCCATCACCAGGAGGTGGCGACGACCGAGTTCGCGGCAGAAGCGCTCGGTGAGCTCGAAGTCAGCCGGCTCCGGCGTGAACGCGCCGAGGAAGGTGTCCGGCACGAGGTCGTGGACGAGACCACGAAGCTCCTCGCGCAGCGCGGTGACGCGCTCCGGCTCTGCGTAATCGAGCACCCTTGCCCCAATCGGATCTGCTATCTATATAAATATTAGAGGGTAAAGACCGCCGAGCGCGAGTCCTCGCCGAAATCCCCGGATTTCTGGGCCGGATTGTGAATCCTATAAAGGATTGATAGGGTCCAGAACGTGGATGACAGCGACGCCGCCTCGCCCGGATCGGGCTCCCCGCTCGGTGCGGCGCTCGCCATGCTCGCGCCCTCGGAGGAGATCCGGGAGTTCACCGATTCGGCCCGCACGCACTTCGCGCGCGAGTTCCCGACCAGCGTCCTGCGCGGCATCCTCGAGGGCGGCGCGGCGCCGATGGAGGCGTGGCCGTCCATCGTCGAGCAGGGCTACCTGCTGGTCGGCGCGCCGGAGGCGGCGGGCGGATTCGGAACCCTCGCCGACCTGGTGCCGGTGCTCGAGGCGGCCGGGCGGTCCCTCATCCCGCTGCCGCTGCTCGCGACGGTGGCCGCGACCCAGACACTGCTGCGGGCAGGGCTGGATGCCGCATCCCCCGACACCCCTCCCGGCGCCCTCGCCCTCGTCGCCGCCGACGGCCGCACGCTCACCGCATTCGACGGACTCCACGCCTCCTGGTTCGCACTCGTGCGCGCGACCCCCTCGGGCGTCGAGGTGCAGCGCGTGACGGGTCGGATCGTCGACCGCGCCGGCTCACCCGCACCCATCGATCCCTCCCGAGCCGACGTCGAGGTCGAGGTGGGCGAGGTGCTCGACTCGGTCGCGCTGGACGGCCGTGGCCCGGACGATGTGCTCGCGGCCGCCCGGGTGTGCGTCGCGGCCGACCTCGTCGGCGTGGCCGCGGTCGCCCTCGACGGCGCCATCGAGCACGCGAAGCTCCGCGAGCAGTTCGGCCGACCGATCGGGTCGTTCCAGGGCGTGAAGCACCTGCTCGCCGACGTCTACGTCGCGGTGGAGCGCGCGCGGAGCCTCACCTACGGGGCGGCCGCCGAGCTGGTCTCGCAACCGTCGTCCACGACGGCGATCGTGCTGTCGCTGCTGGCGAAGGCTGCCGCGAGCGATGCCGCGGTGGCGGCTGCGGGCGTGCAGGTGCAGCTGCTGGGCGCGATGGGCCTGACCTATGAGACCGACACGCACCTGATCGTGCGCCGAGCGCGCCAGACTGCGGCATGGCTCGGTGCCGCATCCGATCTGCACGCACGCGCGGGAGCGCTGCATCTCGAGGAGGCGCACCGTGCCTGACGCACTCGAGGAGTACCGCCGGTTCCTCGCCGAGACCCTTCCCGCCGGCTACGACGGCAGCGCCCGCGTGTTCCGCGAGGACGAGCAGTTGCGGCGCGACTTCCAGGCCGCGAGCTTCGACGCGGGATGGCTCGTGCCCGAGTGGCCCCGCGACCTCGGCGGCCGCGAACTCGGCCTCACCGAGGCACTCGCCGTGCGCATCGAGGGCGCCCGGCAGCGCGTGCCGCGCCAGATGAACATCCAGGCCACGGGAGTCGTCGCCCCCGCCATCCGGCAGTTCGGGACGCCGGAGCAGCAGGACGCGCTACCTCGTTCCGACTCTGCGCGGTGAGGCGTGGTGGGCGCTCGGGATGTCCGAGCCGCAAGCCGGCTCCGACCTGGCCGGCCTTCGCACGACCGCCGTGCTGACCGATCGCGGCTTCGTCGTGAACGGCCAGAAGGTCTGGACCACCCAGGCCGACCGGTCGCGGTGGTGCACCCTCTACGTCCGCACCGACCCCGACGCTCCCAAGCATCGCGGCATCACCTGCCTGCTGCTCGACATGGACACCCCCGGCATCACCGTGCGCAGCATCGCCACCGCCGGCGACGCGATCGAGTCGTTCTGCGAGGTGTTCCTCGACGATGTCGTGGTGCCCGTGACGGACGTGCTCGGCGAGGTGAACGGCGGCTGGCGGGTCGCGATGTCGAGCCTCGAGCACGAGCGGGACATGATCTGGATCAACAACTGGCTCGAGATGCAGCGCGCGCTCGAGCCGGTGCTGGAGCTCGATCTCGCCCCGCACCACCTCGAGCAGCTCGGCCGGCTCATCGGCGACATGGAGGGCGTGCGCCTGACCGGCCTGCGGTCGGTCGCGCACCGGGCGGCCGGCGAGGAGACTGCGGTCGGTGGCATCCTCAAGCTGTTCGGCTCGGAGGCCGTGCAGCGGGTCACCTCGTTCGCCCTGGACCTCGCCGCAGGGGATGCCGCGGCGACGGAAGCCGCGTTCGACGAGTACCTCGAATCCCTCGCCGCCACGATCTACGGGGGCACCTCGGAGGTGCAGCGCAACATCATCGCCGAGCGCATCCTCGGCCTGCCGAAGGGATCATGACGTGGCCGAAGCACGATCACTCGAGGGCCGCACCGCGCTCGTCACCGGCTCCGGCCGCGGGATCGGCCGGGCGATCGCCGCCGCGCTCGCCGCCGCCGGCGCCACCGTCGTGCTCGTGGCGCGCGACGCCGACCAACTCGCCGAGACCGTCGCGGCGATCGAGGCCGACGGTGGCACCGCCATCGCCGCGCCGTGCGATCTGCGGGACGCCGCCGACGTGCAGCGCGCCTTCGCCGCCGTGCTCGAGCGCGTTCCCGGCATCGACATCCTGGTGAACAACGCGGGCAACAACGTCAAGCGTCCGACCGTGCCGCTGCCGGTCGCGGAGGGCGAGGTCGTCGGCCAGCCAGGATCCGGGCCGGCGGAGATCGGGATGTCGGACGACGAGTGGGACTCGATCCTCGACACGCACGTGCGGGGCTCGCTCGCCTTCATCCGCCTCGCCGTACCGGGCATGCTCGAGCGCCGGTCCGGACGCGTGATCAACATCGGATCGAGCGCGGTCGCCAGGTCGTCCAACCTCACCACGCCGTACAAGGTCGCCAAGGGCGCGATGACCCACCTCACCAAGTCGCTCGCGAAGGAATGGGCGGCGTACGGCATCACGGTGAATGCGATCGCGCCGGGCCACTTCCGCACCGACATGAGCAAGGCGCTGCACGACAGCGCCGAGGGTCAGGCGTGGCTGCGCGAGCGCATCCCGATGCAGCACACCGGGGATGTCCGTGAGCTCGGCGCCCTCGCCGTGTTCCTGTCCGGCGACCTCGCGTCGTTCATCACCGGCCAGGTCATCTACGTGGACGGCGGCGAGACGCTCTGACCCGAGGCGAAGTGGCGCTGCGACGAGTCCCGGTCGACGCTCCACGACGCGGTCGTCTCGCGCTCGAGGCGGCGGGATGCACCGAGGATGGACTCCTGGCGGGCCGCGTACAGGTGCACCATGTTCTCCACCGCGCGCTGCGGCATCCCGGCGATCGCGGTCGCGAGCTCGGTGGCGCGGGCGAGCAGACCGTCGTGGGGGGTCACCTCGTTCACGAGGCCCCAGGCCAGCGCGGTCGCCGCCGGGATGGGCAGGCCGGTGATCGACAGCTGGCGCGCCCTGGCGATGCCGATGGCGGCCGGGAGGTCCGCGCTGAGCGCCCAGCCCGGTGAGATGCCGATCTTCGCGTGCGTGTCGGCGAAGGTCGCGCGGTCCGAGGCGATGATGAACGAACAGGCGATCGCGATCTCGAGGCCGCCCGACACGCAGCTGCCGTTGACCGCGGCGATGGTCGGCGTCGCCATCCCGCGCAGTCGCGTCGCCGGGTCGACCGGCGGCGCGACGTAGTCGGGGTCGCCGAGCAGCTCCTTGGCGTTCACGCCACTGGAGAATGCCGGGTCGTCGCCGGTGAGGATGATGGCGCGCACGTCGGCGTCAGCGTCTGCTTCGGCGAGCGCGTCGACCAGCGCCACGCGCGTGGCGCGGGTCAGGGCGTTGCGGGTGGACACTGCGGACAGCGTGATGGTCAGCACACCATCGCTCGTCGTGCTGCGAAAGTCGGGCTCGGCGGTCATCGTCGACTCCTTGCGTCTTATCTCTATAATCATAGAGAGGAATGGGAGCACGGTGCGATGATGCGCCTCACGGGCAGGGTCGCGGTGATCACCGGCGCGGCCAACGGCATCGGCCGCGCCACCGCCGCGAGGTTCATCGCGGAGGGCGCGACGGTGGTCGGCGTGGATGTCGACGCGGCGCGGCTGGCCGAACTGTCCGCCGAACTCGGGGCGTCGTTCGAGCCGGTGGTCGCGGATGTCGCCCTGGATGCACCAGAGCACGACTACCTCGCCAACGCGGCCGATCGGCACGGCAGGATCGACATCGTCTTCCTCAATGCGGGCGTGCTCGGCACGCCGATGCCGATCGAGTCGACGCCGATCGAGGACTTCGACCGCGTGATGGCGATCAACACGCGAGGGGTGTGGCTCGGCACGGCACGTGCGCTGCGCATCATGCGCAGCCAGGGTGGCGGGGTGATCACGATCACCTCCTCGACCGGCGGCCTGCGCGGCAGCGGCGGCCTCGGTCCCTACATCGCGAGCAAGCACGCGGTCGTGGGCATCATGAAGTCCGCGGCGATCGAGGGCGCTGCGCACGGCATCCGGGTCAATGCGATCCATCCCGGTCCGACCGACACCGGCGTGTGGGCTGCCGCCGCTGGGACCAAGCGCGCGGAGGGCGAGGCCGGCGGCGCGACGGCGGGACTTCCGCAGCTCAACCGCGTTGCGGATCCCGCCGAGATCGCGGCCCTGGTGGCGTACCTCTCGAGCGACGAGGCGAGCTTCAGCACCGGGGCATCCTTCGTGATCGACGGTGGCCTGCTCGCGGGTCCGCCGTACGTGCATCCGGAGTAAGCGAACCGTCGCCGTTCTGCTAATCTATATAAAGATATAGAGCAAGGGATTCCGGATGTCACTGCCGACCTCGATCGCCGCCCGCCTCGGGCTGCCCGTGGTGTGCGCCCCGATGTTCCTGATCTCGAATCCGGCCCTCGTCATCGCAGCTCGCAAGGCCGGACTGATCGGTGCCTTCCCGAGGCAGAACCTCCGGTCGCACGACGAGTTCGTGGCGTGGCTGACCGAGATCCGCGAGGCCCTCGACCGCTGGTCGAGTGAGACCGGGGGCGTGGCGGGACCGCTCGCGGTCAACATCCCGACCACCACTCCGCCCGACGAGATGGTCGCCGACCTGGACGCCTGCGTGGCGTTCGGCGTGGACATCGTCATCACCTCGGTGGGCAAGCCGACCGAGATCACCCGTCTCGCCCACGACCGCGGGCTGCTCGTGCACCACGACGTGACTTCGATCGCCTTCGCCGAGAAGGCGATCGAGGCGGGCGTGGATGGGCTCAACTGCATCGGCAGCGGGGGCGGCGGCCACTCCGGCACCGTGAGCCATCTCGCGCTCATCCCGAAGGTGCGCACGATGTTCGACGGCACGATCTCGCTCGCGGGCGCCGTGTCCACCGGTGCTGCGGTGCGCGCCGCCGAGGTGCTCGGCGCCGACCTCGCGTTCATGGGCAGCCGCTTCGCCGCGACGGTCGAGTCGATGGCCGACCAGCAGCAGAAGGACTGGATGGTCTCGGGCACGTCCGTCGACCTGCGCTACACCGCGCAGATCAATGGAGTGCCGGCGAACTGGATGCTGGCATCCCTCGCCGATCGTGGCATCGACCTTGCCACCCTCCCGCACCCGCGCGGCCGAGGGCACGATCACCTTCCGGAAGGATTGCGCCCGTGGCGCGACCTGTGGTCGGCTGGCCAGGGCATCGAGCTCATCGACGACGTGCCGACCGTGGCCGAACTGGTCGAGCGCCTGACGGCGGAGTACCTCGCCGCCTGCGCCGCGCCGGATCGCGTCGCGGAGGCCGAGCACCGACGGGCGTGAATCCCGCGCACACCAGGCAAGGAGCATGACACCGTGACCCGATTCCCGGAGTACGAGGGGCTGCTGACCGAGGTCGTCGGCACCACCCTCGTCGTGACGCTCGACCGTCCTTCGCGGGCGAACGCGCTCGACACGCCCCTCATCGTCGCGCTGCGCGATCTCTGGCCGCGGGTCGCTGCCGACACCTCCCTGCGGTGCGTCGTGCTCACGGGCGCCGGGCGGGCATTCTGCGCGGGCGCCGATGTCGGGATGCTCGCGGCGCCGCGCGTCGAGATCGGCGCGACCGCCGCGGAGGAACTGAGCTTCACCCCCGGCGACCAGCTCGAGATCCCGGTGATCGTGGCCGTGAACGGGGTGTGCGCCGGTGGCGGGTTGCATTTCGTCACGGACGCGGACATCTGCATCGCGGCATCCACGGCGACCTTCATCGACCCGCACGTGACCGTGGGACAGGTGAGCGGCATCGAGCCGCTCGAACTGCGCATGGTGATGCGCCGCGATTACGTGATGCGGATGGCGCTGCTTGGCCGCAGCGAAGTGCTCGACGCCAAGACCGCCCAGGCCGCCGGGCTCGTCTCGCAGGTCGTGGACGCGGACGAGCTGCTGCCGACCGCGCTCGCCCTCGCCGACCGGATCGCGTCCGGGTCCCCTGCAGCGATCCGTGCGACCCGACGGGTGATGCGCGACTTCGAGTCCGACCTGCTGCGCGAGCACCTCGACCGCGGCTGGCAGGCCGTGCAGGATCACTGGCCTCACCCGGATGCCGCGGAGGGACCGCAGGCATTCTTCGACAAGCGCCCGCCGAACTGGACCGACTGACCCGCACGCACGAAGAACGCCCCGCGGCCGAGCCGCGGGGCGTTCTCGTTGCTGGATGCTGCTACTGCCCGACGAGCGAGCAGAAGCCGTCCGCCGTGCACGGCGAGGTCGGCGAGTACAGCTCGAGGTACTCGGCGTCGATGCCGATCCGCTTGTCAGGACCGAACACGTACACGCCGTTCGCCCCGACGAACTCGGCTCCCGAGGTCAGGTACTGCTTGATGGCGTCGCCATCGGTCGTGCCCTGATCCACCGCAGCCTGCACGATGAGCACCGCCCAGTCGAAGCTGTTCGCTCCGACCGTGTCGAGCGGACCGAACGCATCCTTGTCGAGCGCTGCGAGGTAGCTCTCGACGAACGCGGCGTGGAGGTCGGCCTCCGGGCTGCCCTCCTCGGCCGGCTCGAGGAACGTGCGGGCCATCGGTCCGGCCGCGAGCGTCTCGGCGAGCTCATCGGGGATGACCTCCACGATCGCGGGGGTACCGAGGCCGAGCGTGCCGGCCATCGGCGGGTACCAACCGAGCTTGTCGAAGCCACTCATCATCGTCACGGCCGGCGTGCCGTACGGCCAGCCGATCACGGCGTCGACACCGGCGTCACGGAGTGCACCGAGCTGCGCGGTCGCGTCGGTCGAGCTCGCCGGGAACGAGGCGCGCACCACCTCGAGGTCCGGGTAGTCGGCCGCGACGATCTTCGCGGTCGAGTCGGCCTGGGCCGTCGCGAACGCAGAGGCGTCGTCGATCACGCCGATCTTGTCGCCGAATTCGGCGACGTAGTCGAGCAGCGGGATGATCGCGGTCGGGCCGGCGTTGCCGGCACCGGTCGAGAACGCGTACTTGTAGAGCCGGCTGTCGCCGACGTCGGCGAGCACCGCCGCGATGCCACCGGACGTCGCGCCCGGGATCTTCACCTGGTTGAGCACGCCCTGCACCGCGGGGAATGCCTCGGTGGTGAAGAAGATCGCCGTCACGCCCGCCTGCGCGAGTTCGCGCGTCTGGGCGACCGCCGCCGTAGCCTCACCCGCGGTATCGCGCTCGACGACCTCGACGGTGAGACCCTCGTGGATCGACTCCGCGTACTCGGCGCCGGCCTTGAGGCCTGCGAGCGAGTTGATGCCGGATGCCGCGAGCGGCCCGGTCAGCGAACCGACGAAGCCGATCGTGATCGACTCGACGGCCGGGGCGTCCTCGCCCGCGTCGGGCGCGGCGCCGCCGCCACAGGCCGCGAGGCCGAGGGCGAGCGCGCCGGCCGCGACCGCGGCGAGCAACCTCTTACTGGTGCGGAACATGATTCTCCTTTGAATAGACGAGCCGCTCACGAGAGGTAGGCGGCGTGCAGCAGATCCGGCAGGGCCGGATCCGTTCCCTTGACCTCGTGGACGACCTGCCCGTGCCGCAGGACCAGCACGTTCGCTCCGAGGTTCTGTGCTACCTCGAGGCGCTGTTCGACCACGAGGACGGCGAATCCGAGATCGCGCAACTGCGCGATGATCTCGGTGGTTCTGACCACCAGCTTCGGCGCGAGCCCGTTCGTGGGCTCGTCGAGCATGATGGCCTGTGGTGCTCCCGCGACCGCGCGTGCGATCGCGAGCATCTGCTGCTGGCCGCCGCTCAGGCGACCGGCGGCGCGACCCAGGTGCTCGGTGAGCTCCGGGAGCAGTTCGAGTGGGTCGACCGGCGGCTTCGCGCCGGACCGCGACCGCGCGACGTCGAGGTTCTCGCGCACGGTGAGGTTCGGGAAGACGTGGCGTCCCTCGAGCACGTGCCCGAGGCCGAGTCGTGCGCGTTTGCTCGCGGGCAGCCGCTCGAGCTGGCGGTCGCCGAGGCGCACCCTGCCGCTGGATGGCACGAGCCCGCCGATCCCGTGCAGGCTCGACGTCTTGCCGGCGCCGTTCGCCCCGAGCAGCACGAGGCACTCGCCCGGTGCGACCGTGAACGAGATGGACTCGACCGCGACGACCGCGCCGTAGCGCACACCCACGTTCTCAACGACCAGTTCGGCGCCCATCAGACCGTCCCCATGTACGCGATTCGAACCGCCTCGACGTCGTGCAGGTCCTTCGGGTCGCCCTCCCAGAGCAGCTTGCCGAGGTCGAGCACCGCGATGCGGTCCACGAGGCGGCTGACCATCTCGAGGTGGTGCTCGACGATGATGACCGACACCCCGGCGGCCGCGAGCTCCTTGACGACGTCCTCGAGCCGCTCGATCTCCGACGCGGAGAGCCCTGCTGCCGGCTCGTCGAGCAGCAGCACCTTCGGGCAGCGTGCGACCGCCATCGCGGCCTCGAGGAAGCGGAGTTGGCCGTGCGCGAGGTATCCCGCCTCGCGGCGCCCGATGCGCAGGTCGTCCGGGTCGAGTCCGCCGTTGGCGAGGAGCTTGACGGCAGCCGCGCGACACGCGTCGATGCGTGCCGGGTCGGCATCCACCTGCCACTGCACCGCCAGTTCGATGTGCTCGTCGATGCTCATCCCGACGAAGGTCTTCGGAGTCTGGAACGTCCTCGAGACGCCGCGACGCGCCACCTCGGACGGCCTGGCCCGGCTGACGTCCTCGCCGTCGAGCAGCACGGCGCCCTCGGTCGGGTGGTAGTAGCCGCCCACGACGTTCAGCAGCGTGGTCTTGCCGGAGCCGTTCGGCCCGATCACACCGAGGATCTCGCCACGCTTGAGGCTGAGCGAGACGCCGTCGAGCGCCTTGAGCCCACCGAAGCTGCGCTTGAGGTCGCGAACCTCGAGCACGACATCGTCCGCACCGTCCCGCACCGTGGCCGGGACCACGGCTCGCTTCCGACGCACGCGCTCGAGCGTCGTGCGCAGTGGGTCGGCCCACGCTGCCGTGCGGCTGAAGATGCCGCGCGGTCGAAGGCGCATCAGCAGGATCAGGAGCGCGCCGTAGACGATGACGTTGACGTGCGGGTACGGGGCGAGCAGCAGCGGGACGATGACCAGGATGATCACGCCGACGAGCGGCCCGAGCTTGGACCCGAGGCCGCCGAGCACGACCATCACGAGGAACAGGATCGACAGCGACGGCGCGAACGCGTCCGGGGAGATGTACCCCGACAGGTACGCGAACAGGCCACCCGCGATGCCGCCGAACCCGGAGCCGACCGCGAAGGCCGCGACCTTGGTCAGGTAGCCGCCGATGCCGAGCGCCGAGGCGCCGATCGCCTCGTCGCGCACCGCGGCCGTCGCCCGGCCGAACGCGCTCGTGCGGTACCGCGCGTGGAACCAGAACGCGAGCAGCGCGAAGCCGACGATGAGCAGCGGAATGAACCACTCCGACCCGATGTATCCCTCGCCACCGAACCCGAGGAAGGGCGCGATGCTCGAGATGCCGTAGTGGCCGAGCGTGATGTCATCCAGCGCGACCAGCATGTCGGCGATCACGAGCACGGTGCCGAGCGAGACCATCGCGAGGCCGAGCGCAGCGAGCCGTCCGGCCGGCAGGCCGACGAGCAGGCCGACGATGAAGCCGCCGAGCAGGGCGAGCGGGAGCGTGAGCCAGATCGGCCAGGCGTAGGTGCCGGCGAGGATGCCGGTGACGTACGCCCCGATCGCGAACGAGGCGCCCTGGCCCAACGACAGCACCCCGGAGTAGCCGATCGTGATGTTCACCCCGTAGACCGCGACGAGGTAGACGCCGATGAGCAGCATCACGTAGGACGTGTACGAGAACGGTCCCGAGATCACGAGGACGAGGACTGCGATGACCACGAGTCCGAGACCCTGGATGAGCGGCATCCGCGAGGCGGTCCGCAGCGGCGCCGGCAGTCGGTCGCCGACCTTGGCCATGGCCTCCTGGAGCTTGGACTGGTAGCCGTAGAGCGTGCTGCGCACGTCGCTGTTCGCCACGTCAGACCTCCCGCACTGGTCGTGTGCCGAAGATGCCGTAGGGCCGGAACACGTAGACGATGATGAGCAGCGCGAACACGGCGAGGTTGCCGAACAGCGGACCGGCGAGCACTCCTGCTGCCTGGCTGACCAGCCCGACGATCAGTCCGCCGACGACGGCGCCGCCGACGCTGTTCATGCCGCCCATCGAGACTGCGACGAAGCCGTAGAAGAGGTAGAAGATGCCGAGCGACGGCAGGAGGATCTGGGACGACGCGACCAGGTAGCCCGTGAGGCCCGCGATGATCGCCGACATCAGCACGACGATCTGCGACGCCCGCGCTCGGGAGATACCGAGCGCCTCGGCGCCCTGCACGTCCTCGCCGACGGCGCGCAGTTCCCTTCCCACCCGGGTGTAGCGGTAGAACAGCAGCAGGACCGCGGCGACGAGCAGCAGGGCCGGAAGGGTGACCAGTTCGGCGAGGGAGACGCGGAAGCCCGCGACATCCAGCGGTTCTGAGCTGATGCCGAACGGGAAGTAGGTCGCCTCTCCGCCGGACGGGATCGCGAGCAGCTCGGCGAGCACGACGCTGACGCCGAACGTGGAGAGGATCCAGGAGACCGCCGAACCGGACTGCACGAACGGCCGGATCGCGACCCATTCGGTCGCGAGGGCCGCCGCGATCAGGATCGCGATGCCGATCAGGAAGGCGAGCACGACGGGCACACCCGCTCCAGCCGCAACCAGGATCGCGATCGGCGCGAGGACGACGAGCTGCCCGTGCGCGAAGTTGATCAGCCCGGTCGTCTTGTGCAGCACCGCGAATGCGACCGCGATCAGCCCGTAGATCGCTCCCTGGAAGAGCCCGGGGAGGACGATGGATTGGATGAACTGCTGCATGTAGCCGGTGCTCGCTGTCCGCTAGTCGACGGTGACTCGGTTGGGGGTAACACGTAAAGTATATAAAGATCTAATAGACACAAGTCAACTTAGGAGACAATAGTGAGGTCAGGCCGACCCCTCGGCCCGCGCTCACTGAGGAAACGGACGATGGCGACCGACATTTCCCGCTGGCCAACCCTCGCCGCGGACCACCGAGCGATCGGGCTTCGCGAACGATGGCGCACGGCCGGCTACTGGACCGACGAGTCACTCGGCGACCTCCTCGAGCGCAGCGCGACCGCGTGGCCCGACCGCGTCGCCGTGCACACCGCATCGGACAGCTTCACCTTCGCGCAACTGCAGGCCAGGTCATCCGCGATCGCGCGAACGCTGCTGCAGGGTGGGGTGCGGCCCGGCGATGCCGTGAGCTGGATGCTCCCGACCGGCCCCGACGCGATCGCGGTCGCGGCCGCGATCTGGCGCATCGGCGCGGTCAGTTCGCCCATGGTGCCGCTCTCCGGGGTGAGCGACATGACCAACATCCTCGGCCAGGTGCGCCCTGCCGCGATCATCGCGGCCGCCGATCATCGCGGCCGCCGACTGCCCGACGAGCTCGATGACGCCATCGTCGCCGCAGGGCTCGGTCGGGTCGCACGCTACGTGATCGGCGAGCGCACGGCCGGCTGGCAGGATGTCGCGTCAGAGGGCCCCGGCGCGATCTCCCGAGCCGTGCTGCCGGCCGACCCCACCGAGCCGTGCCTCATCCTGTTCACGTCGGGTACGGAATCGGCCGCCAAGGGCGTGCTGCACAGTGCGGTCGGCATGCACCACGAACTGCGCACCACGATCGCGGAGTGGGGCATCACGTTCCGCGACCGCATGTTCATGGCCTCGCCGCTCACCCACATCACCGGCCTGCTCCAGGGTTTCGCGATCCCGGCCAGGGTCGGCGCGAGCGCCGTGCTCATGGATCGCTGGAACGGCGAGGAGGGGATGGAGCTGGTCGAACGCACCGGCGCGACCTACATGGCCGGTGCTGCGCCCTTCCTGCGCGAACTCCTCGCCGCCTACCGGGCCAGCGGCCTCGACCGCTCCTCGCTGCGCCAGTACTGCTGCGGCGGCGCCGCGGTGCCACCGGACCTGATCGAGGGCATCGGCGAATTCGGCGTCGCCGGCTACCGCGCGTGGGGGATGACCGAGCTCCCCGACCTCCACCCTCGCCAACGAGCTCGATTCGCTCGAGCACCGCTCGACCACCGACGGCCGCCTCGCACCCGGCGTCGAACTCCGCGCGCTCGACGAATCGGGTGCGGAGTTGCCGCTCGGCGTCCCGGGCGAACTGCAGCTGCGCGGTCCCGAGATGATGCTCGGCTACGTGCTGCCGGAGCACGACGAGCGCGCGTTCACCGCGGACGGTTGGTTCCGGACCGGTGACATCGGATCGCTCGGCGAGGACGGCTACGTGCGCATCACCGGCCGGCTCAAGGAGATCATCAACCGAGGCGGCGAGAAGTTCAGCGCCCGGGAGATCGAGGATGCGATCACGAAGCACCCCGACATCTCCTCTGCTGCGGTGGTCGCGGTGCCCGGTGGTCGTCTCGGCGAGCAGATCGCCGCGGCCATCGTCACCGATCGCGACGATCTCACGCTCGAGGACATCGGCCGGGTGGTGACGGGCTCCGGCCTCTCCAAGCACAAGCAGCCGGAGCTGATCCTGCTCGTGCGATCGCTGCCCACGAATCCCACCGGCAAGACCGACAAGAACCGCGTCGTCGAACTGTTCGTCTCGGTGCACGGATGACCCTGCTCGCCGGTCGGGCCGTGGTCGTGACGGGAGCCGGACAGGGCCTCGGGCGCGCCTACGCGCTGCACGCGGCAGCGGCGGGAGCCTCGGTCGTGGTCAACGACGTGGACGGCGGGGCGGCGCACGGCACCGTGCACGAGATCCGGGCCGCGGGCGGGTTCGGCACGGCGGTGGTCGGGTCAGTGGGCGACTGGGGGATCGCGGCATCCACCGTCGAGACCTGCGTCACGGAGTACGGCCGCATCGACGGGTTCGTGGCGAATGCGGCGATCATGCACACCGCACCGCCCTGGGAGGAGACCGAGGCGGGCCTGCGGCGGATGGCCGAGGTCAACATCCTGGGCGTGCAGTTCGGCGTCGCGCACGCGATGCGGGCGATGATCGCCTCGGGCCGTGGCGGGTCGATCGTGACGGTGGTCTCGGGCTCGCGGCTGGGCATCCCCGGCATGAGCGCGTACGGGGCCAGCAAGGGAGCCGTCGCGGGGATGACGGTGAACTGGGCGCTCGAGGGTGCGGCTCACGGCATCCGGGTGAATGCGATCTCACCGCTCGGCGCGACCCGGATGGCGGCCATGGATGCACGGGCCGACGCGCCCGAGTTCCCCGACCCGGCGGCCGTCGCGCCGCTCGTCACCGCGCTGCTGTCGGGCGCGACCGAGCGGATCACCGGCCGGATCATCCGGTTCACCGGAACCCTGCTCGCGACCTACGCCGACCCCGCCCTCGAACACGAGGAGGACCGCACGGCGTGGAACTCCGACGAGGTGGCGACCACCCTCGGCGCGTGGTTCCGCTCCGGCAGCTGACCTACAACCGCTCGATGATCGTCGCGTTGGCCTGACCGCCGCCCTCGCACATCACCTGCAGGCCGTAGCGGCCGCCGGTCGCCTCGAGGTGGTGCAGCAGCGTCGTGAGCAGGCGGGTGCCGGATGACCCGACCGCATGCCCGAGCGCGATCGCCCCGCCGCGCGGGTTGAGCTTCTCGGGGTCGGCATCGAACTCGGCAGCCCAGGCGAGCGGGACCGACGAGAACGCCTCGTTGACCTCGTACGCGTCGAGGTCGGAGAACGAGAGCCCGGAGCGCTCGAGGATGCGGTGGGTCGCCGGGATCGGCCCGGTGAGCATGAGCAGCGGATCATCCCCCACGACCGCGAACGAGTGGAATCGCGCGCGAGCCGTGAGCCCGAGCTTCGACGCCAGCTCCTCGCTCATGATGAGCGCGGCTGAGGCGCCGTCGGTGAGCGGGGACGAGTTGCCTGCCGTGATCGACCAGTCCAGCTCGGGGAAGCGCTCGCGCATCGCCTCGGTCCCGAACGCCGGCTTGAGCCCGGCGAGCCCCTCGACCGTCGTACCGGCACGCACGGTCTCGTCGGTGTCGACCACCGTGCCGTCGACCGTGACGGGCAGGATCTCGGCGGCGAAGAAGCCCTCGGCCGCGGCTCGGGCCGCTCGCTCGTGCGACCGCGCCGCGAACTCGTCGAGCTGCTCCCGGCTGAAGCCCCACTTCTTCGCGATCAGCTCCGCCGAGACGCCCTGGTTCACGAGGCCCTCCGGGAAGCGCGCCGCGATCCGCTCACCGAACGGCGACTGGCTGCCCTGCGCCGAGCCGAGTGGCACGCGGCTCATCGACTCGACGCCGGCGGCGATCGCCACGTCGTAGCTGCCCGCCATGATGCCCTGTGCTGCGAACGTGGCCGCCTGCTGGCTGGATCCGCACTGGCGGTCGATCGTGACTCCGGGCACCGAGGTGTCGAAGCCGGCACCGAGGAGGGCGGTGCGGGCGATGTTGCCGGTCTGCTCGCCGGCCTGGCTCACGCAGCCGACCAGCACGTCATCCACCTGGGTCGACTCGAGGCCGTTCCGCTCGAGCACGGCCGAGAGCACGGCGGCGAGCAGGTCGGCAGGATGCACGGACGAGAGCGCCCCGCCCGGCTTGCCGCGACCCGACGGGGTGCGGATCGCATCGACGATCACCGCGCTCGTCATGCCGCCTCCTCCGGGTCGCGCAGGAAGAAGTCGTCGTCGAAGCCCGAGTCGATGCCGGTGTACGAGTACGGCGTGAGGTCCGTCACACCAGCGGCACGCAGCACCTCGTCGTCGATGAGGAGCTGGCCGGTGCTGCGCGGTCCGGTGAGGATCGCGTGCGCGGCATCCGCCATGATCTCCGGCCGGCGGGCTCGGCCGAGTGCATCGTCGCCGCCCAGCAGGTTCTTCACGGCGTCGGTGCCGATCGTGGTGCGTGGCCACAGCGAGTTGATCGAGACGCTCGGGAACTCCGCCGCAAGGCTCAGGGTGACCAGGCTCATGCCGTACTTCGAGAGCAGGTAGCCCGGGAACTTCGCAAGCCAGTACTGCGACGTGAGGTTCAGCGGCGGGCTCAGGGTGAGCACGCTCGCCGCGTCGGACTCGAGCAGGTGCGGCAGACATGCCCGCGCGAGCATGAATGATCCGCGGGTGTTGATGTCCTGCATGAGGTCGTAGTGCGACGGGCTCAGCTCGAGCGTGCCACGCAGGTTGAGGGCGCTGGCGTTGTTCAGGCAGATGTCGATTCCGCCGAACGTCTCGACCGCGGCGGCGGCCACCTCCGCGACGCTCTCGTCGGAGCGCACGTCGCCGACCACGGCGAGCGCGTGTCCACCGGCCGCCTCGATCTGGTCGGCCGCGTCGTGGATCGTGCCCTGCAGCTTGGGGTTCGGCTGGTCGGTCTTCGCGAGCATCACGATGTTCGCGCCGTCGCGCGCGGCCCGGAGCGCGATGGCGAGTCCGATGCCGCGGCTGCCGCCGGACATCACCATCGTGCGGCCCGCGAGGGTGCCCTGGTGGGTGGTCATGCGCTGCTCCTCGGCGTGGTGAACGATGCGAGCGCCTCGCGACCGGGCGATCGGGTGACACCGGACGAGATCGCCGCCGCCTCCTCGTCCAGTCGGGCGGCGTGGTCGTCGGGCTGCGCACGGTAGAGCCGCGCGGTCGCGGCGATGTGCGCGGTCGGCGCCGACGCGAGTCGCTCGGCGAGTGCGGTCACGTGCGCCGCGAGCTCCTCGTGCGGCACGAGGGTGGTGACGAGGCCCCAGTCGTGGGCGGTCGCGGCATCCAGTTCCCGTCCGGTCGCCGTGAGTTCGAGCGCGCGGTGCAGGCCGATGGTGCGTGGCAGGAGGTCGGTCGCGCCGCCGTCCGGCGTGAGGCCGATGCGCTCGTAGGCGGTGAGGAACCGCGCCCGGTCGGACGCGACGATCACGTCGGCGTGCAGGGCGAGACCGAGGCCGCCGCCCGCGACGGCGCCGCCCACCTCGGCGATGGTCACCGCGTCCGTCGCGTCAAGGGCGAGCAGGGATTCGTGGAACGCCTCGGCCATCTCGGCGAGGTGCGCCTGCGGATCCGCGGCGAGCGCGACCTCGCGCAGGTCGCCGCCACCGCAGAACCGGCTGCCGGCTCCCGCGAGCACGACCACGCGCACGTCGCCGTCGAGCGCGCGCACGGCGTCACGGAGGGTCGTCGCGAGTTCGAGGTTGATCGTGTTCGCCGACTCCGGCCGGTTGAGTGTCAGCCGGACGATGGCTCCCGTGCGCTCGACGAGGACCGTGTCGCTCATGTGCGAGGAACCCGCACGATCAGCGCATCGCCCTGCCCGCCACCGCCGCACAGTGCGGCCGCGCCGATGCCGCCGCCCCGGCGCTTGAGCTCCATCGCGAGGTGCAGCACCAGGCGCGCGCCGGACATGCCGATCGGATGCCCGAGCGCGATCGCGCCGCCGTTCACGTTGACCTTCTCCGGGTCGATGCCGAGCTCGGCGACCGAGGCGATGCCCACCGCGGCGAACGCCTCGTTGATCTCGATGAGGTCGAGGTCGGCCGGGGTGATGCCCTCGCGCTCGCACGCGTCGCGGATCGCGTTCGCGGGCTGCGACTGGAGGGTCGAGTCGGGGCCGGCGACCATGCCCGGCGCGCCGATCTCGGCGAGCCATGGGATGCCGGCAGCCTCCGCCTCATCCCGGTCCATCAGCACGAGCGCCGCAGCGCCGTCGGAGATCGGTGACGCGTTGCCCGCCGTCACGGCTCCCCCAGGACGGAACGCGGACGGCAGCCCGCCCAGCACCTCGACCGTCGTGTCGGGCCGAACGCCCTCGTCCTTCGAGATGACGAGCGGTTCGCCCTTCCGCTGCGGAATGGTCACGGCCACGATCTCGTCGAGCCGGCCCTCGGCCTGCGCGGCCGCGGCGAGCCGGTGCGAGCGCTCGGCGAACGCATCCATCTCGGGGCGCCCGATCGGCGCGCGGTCGTTGTGGTCCTCCGTGAGCAGTCCCATCGCCTGCTCGGTGAACGCATCCCACAGGCCGTCGAGCTCCATGTGGTCGGCGAGCACGATCTTCCCGTACTTGGTGCCCACGCGGGACTCGAGCTGCAGGTGCGGTGCCTTGCTCATCGACTCCTGGCCACCGGCGACGACGACCTTCGCGAGTCCGGCCTTCACGTAGAGGTCGCCGAGCACGATCGCCTGGAGGCCCGAGAGGCAGACCTTGTTGATCGTGAGCGAGTGCACGCTCATCGGGATGCCCGCCTTGACCGCGGCCTGGCGGGCCGGGATCTGCCCGACACCGGCCGTGAGCACCTGGCCCATGATGACGGCGTCCACCTGCTCGGGCGCGACCCCGGCGCGCTCGAGCGCGCCCGCGATCGCGATGCCGCCGAGCTCCGTGCTGGTGAGGCTCGAGAGTCCACCGAGGAGGCGGCCGATGGGGGTGCGGGCTCCTGCGACGATGACGGTGCTCACTGGGGGGCCATTCTGATCGCGCCATCCATGCGGATGGTCTCGGCGTTGAGGTAGTCGTGCTCGATGATCATGAGCGCGAGCTGCGCGTACTCGTCGGGCCGGGCCAGCCGGTGCGGGAACGGCACGGACGCCGCGAGGGACGCGTTCACCTCGGCGCCGAGTCCGGCGAGCATCGGGGTGTCGACGATGCCGGGGGCGATCGTGTTCACCCGGATGCCCGAGCGCGCGAGATCACGCGCGGCGGGCAGCGTCATCCCGACCACGCCGCCCTTCGAGGCGGAGTAGGCGATCTGCCCGATCTGCCCATCGAACGCGGCGACCGACGCGGTGTTGATGATCACCCCGCGCTGCCCGGCATCGTCGACCGGGTCGGTGGCGGCGATCACCTCGGCCGCGAGTCGCAGCACGTTGAAGGTGCCGACCAGGTTCACCGCGATCGCCCTCTGGAACAGGTCGAGCTCGTGCACGCCCTTCGACGACAGCACGCGGCGGGCCGGTGCGATGCCGGCGCAGTTGATCACGATCCGCAGCGGCGGACCGTCGATCGTCGCGAGCGCGGCCGCGACGTCGTCCTGGCTCGTGACGTCGCCGGCGACGAGGGTGATGCCCGGGTCGGAGACATCCGCCTTCTCGACCTGCGACGCGAGGTCGAGCCCGACCACGGTCGCGCCCCTCGCGACGAGGGCTGCGGCCGTGGCGGCGCCGAGCCCCGAGGCGGCGCCCGTGACGAGCGCGGTGGTTCCCTGGATCTGCATGAGGTCCTTCCTAGCGACTGAGCTTGCCGGTGAGCGACGCGATGGGTCGCAGGATGACGGGACGCGCGGCCAGCGCCGCTGCGACCATGAGCACGACCGAGCCGGCGAACAGCGCGACCCCGACCCAGGAGATCTCGTTGCTCGCGGCGTACATGTGGCCGAGGTTGCGCACGGCGCCGGTGGCGAGCACGAGGGTCACGTGCACGATCACGAACAGCACGAAGTAGAGCATCACCGGGAAGTGGATCTTTCGCGCCCACTCGATCGGGTAGAGGCGGGCGAGCCGCTCGTTCTTGGGCCAGACCGGCGACATCCTCAGCCCGGTGATGAAGGCCAGCGGCCCGGCGATGAACACCGTCACGAAGTAGGCGACGACCTGGAGGCTGTTGTAGTTGACCCAGCCGTCCTCGGTCGGCCAGTCCATCGAGACGTACTGCAGCCCGGCCGACACCGTGTTCGGGATGATGTCCCAGCTGGTCGGCACGATCCGCATCCACTGCCCGGTCGCGAACAGCAGCACCAGGTAGAGGAGGCCGTTGGCGATCCAGAGCGCGTCGACGCTGAAGTGCATCCACAGGTCGAGGCTGATCCGCTTGGGCTGCGCGCCGCGCTCGAACGGGAGGGGCTTGCGGGTCCAGAACGCCGCCGGGCGCTTCACGGTGCGCACCGCCCAGCCGGACTTGATGATGAGCACGATGAAGAACGCGTTGAGGAAGTGGGTCCACGACAGCCACGCGGGGATGCCCACCGGTGCGGCCGCGGGCAGCTCCGTCGTCCCCGGGTAGGTCACGAGCCAGTCCTGCACCTGCGGCAGCTCGCGCAGGCCGCGCGCGAACAGCACGGCCATCGTCACGAACACGGCCGCGGCGGGGATCAGCAGGATGAGCCAGCGCCAGTCCCAGCGGAGCGTGCCGGCCGCCGCCGTGGTCACCGCTTCTTCGCCTGGATGGCGTCGACCAGCTGCGGCACGATCGTGAACAGGTCGCCCACGATCCCGAAGTCCGCGATCTCGAAGATCGGGGCGTCGCGGTCCTTGTTGATCGCGACGATCGTCTTCGCGGTCTGCATGCCGGCGCGGTGCTGGATCGCACCGGAGATGCCGAGCGCCACGTAGAGCTGGGGTGCGACCGTGATGCCGGTCTGGCCGACCTGCGTGCTGTAGGGCGTGTAGCCCGCATCGACCGCGGCCCTGGATGCCCCGACTGCGCCGCCGAGCGCATCCGCGAGCTGCTCGACGAGCGCGAACTGCTCCTTCGAGCCCAGTCCGCGGCCGCCGGAGACGACGATGGATGCTCCGCGCAACTCCGGCCGGCTCGACGTGGGCGTCTGGTCCTCGACCGAGTCGACCGTGGCGGCGGGTGCGTCGCCGACGAGGGCGATGGTCGAGCTCGCACCTGCGGCGGCGGCACGCACGGTCATCCACCGCGCCGAGCCGCACCGTGACGATCATCGGGCCGCCGTCCACCGCGGACTCGGTCTGCCAGGCACCGCCGAACACCGAGTGCGCCGCGACGACGCGGTCGCCCTGCAGGGAGACGCCGACGGCATCCACCGCGAGCGCCGAACCGGTGCGCGCGGCGACGCGGCCGGCGACCTCGCGACCGCTCACGGTGTTGGGCACGAGCACGGCGGCCGGTGAGACCTCGCCCATCGCGGACACGATCGCCTCGGCCTCGAGCACGCCGATCACCGAGCCCGCTCGGTCGCTCTCGGCCACGAGCACGCGCGCAGCGCCCCACGATCCGAGCTGCGCAACGGCGTCGGCCGAGTCGCCGGGCTTGGCGACGACGACCGCGACCGCCTCGCCGAGCGACGAGGCAAGGCCGAGCAGCTCCGCCGCGGATGCGGTCACCGCTCCGGACGGGGCGCGCTCTGCGAGTACCAGGAATACCGCCATGGTGTCGACTCCTTCGTCAGGTCTTCAGAATTGGGATCGGCCGTCAGATGAGACGGTTCGAGCTGAGGTAGTCCGCGAGCTTGGTCGCGGCCGTGCCGTCATCGACGATGACCTCGCCGGCGGCGCGCGCCGGACGCTCGCTCACCGAGACGATCACCGAGTGGGATGCCGCCTCCGCTGCATCCAGGTCGGCAACCGACCACACGGTCATGGGCTTCTTCTTCGCGCCCATGATGCCGCGCAGGTTGGGGAACCGCGGCTCCGGCGTGCGCTCGGTGATGCTCACGAGCGCGGGCAGCGAGGCCCTCACCGCCATGGTCGCGTCGTCGGTGCTGCGTGATCCCCCGACCTCACCGGCGCTGAGCTCGACGGTGTCGAGGTTGAGCGCTGCGGGCACGCCGAGCAGGTCGGCGACCATGGCCGGGATGACCCCACCGCGACCGTCGGTCGACTCGTTGCCGGCGATCACCACGTCGAACCCGGTCTGCCGAACGGCGGACGCGAGCACCTGTGCGGTGCGCAGGAGGTCGGCGCCGGCCAGTCCGTCGTCGAGCACGTGCACCGCGGAGTCCGCGCCCATCGAGAGCGCCTTCCGCAGCGCCTCCACGGTCGGTGCCGGGCCCATGCTCAGGGCGACGACCTCGGCATCCTTCGCCTGGTCCTTGTAGGCGAGGGCGACCTCGAGTGCACGCTCGCCGATCTCGTCCACGATCCGGTCGGACGCGTTGCGGTCGACGTAGCCCGTGGTCGGGTCGAGTCGACGCTCGCCCCAGGTGTCGGGAACCTGCTTGATCAGTACGACGACCTTCATCGGTCACTCCTCGTTGCGTTGGCCGCGGCGGCAGTGCCGGGCAGTTCATCGATGGGCGGATTCGCCGACGCCTCGACGCCGGCGACGATCAGGCGGGACAGGGCCCGGTACGCGGCGGAATCGTCGAGGCCGGCCGCGGCTTCTATCTCACCACGGTGGATCGCCGTCATGACACCCGCAGCGACGCTTCCGATGAACAGCGCCTCGCTCTGCGATGCCGCAGGGACCGCGTGCTGGATGATGCCGCGCAGCCGCTCACCGGCGATGCGGGTGTTCTCGAGGTAGATCTCCCGGGTCGGAGCGTACGCGTCGAGATCGGCGAAGAACTCCGGAGATGCCGGCGCGAGCTCGGCGGCGATCGCCATCAGGTAGGCCTGGATGCGGTCGGTCGACGCGGCATCGACCCGGAACACCTGCTGCTCCACCCGCTCCGTCGCGCGTCGGAAGAATGCCCGGACCACCACGGCGATCACCTGCTGCTTGCTGTCGGCGATGCCGTAGATCGTCGTCTTCGAGCAGCGCAGCCGCCGCGCCATGTCATCGATGCTCAGCTCGAGGAAGCCCTCCCTCAGGAACACGTCGATGAGTCGCTCGACGAGGTCCTCGGCGCGCCGCGCGCCACGCGACGGAAGAAAGCTGGCGCGATCGGGAAGGAATGACATATCGTTCACAGTACTACGAATGGGTTTCCAGTATCATCATCGGTACTAACTTTGAATCATTGAAAGGATAGTAGATGCTCTTGCACCGGGCAATGCCATCCCCAGAGGCGGGGGACATCGTCGACCTCGTCCGCGATGTCGCAGTGAAGGAACTCGAACCATTCGCCGCCGACGTCGAGCGCGAGGAGCGCTTCCCGCGCGAGGTGTTCCGCAAGATCGGCGAGCTCGGACTGCTCGGACTCCCCTACTCGGAGGACCACGGCGGCGGCGACCAGCCCGCGGAGGTCTACCTCCAGGTGATCGAGGAGCTCGGCTCCGCGTGGGCCACGATCGGCCTCGGTCTGAGCGTGCACGCGCTCGCCTGCCTGCCGATCGCGAAGTACGGCACCGACGAGCAGCGCGACCGGTGGCTGCCCGACATGCTCGGCGGCGACCTGCTCGGCGCCTACTGCCTCTCCGAGGCGCACGCGGGATCCGACCCCGCGGCGATGACCACGCGCGCGACGCGTCGCGGCGACGAGTACGTCATCCGGGGCGCGAAGGCCTGGACCACCCACGGCGGCCAGGCGGACTTCTACACCGTGATGGCCCGCACGTCGGATGACGGCGGCAAGGGCATCTCGTGCTTCCACGTGCCCGCGGACACCCCCGGCCTGACATCCTCACCGCCCGAGAACAAGATGGGACTGACCGGCTCGCACACCACGACGATGCACTTCGACGACGTCGTCATCCCGGCCGACCATCGCATCGGGGATGAGGGCAAGGGCCTGTCGATCGCGCTCGACGCCCTCGATTCGGGCCGGCTCGGCATCGCGGCGCTCGCCACGGGCGTCGCGCAGGCCGCACTGACCCTCGCGGTCGGATACGCGAAGCAGCGCGAGACCTTCGGCAAGCCGATCATCGAGCACCAGGGTCTCGGCTTCATGCTCGCCGACATGGCGGCACGCGTGGTCTCCGGCCGCGCGACCTACCTGGCGGCCGCCCGGCTCAAGGATGCCGGCGAGCCGTTCGGCATGGACGCCTCCATCGCCAAGCTCGTCTGCACCGACAACGCGATGCAGGTCGCGCTCGACGCCGTGCAGGCGCTCGGCGGCGCGGGCTACACGCGGGACTTCGCGGCGGAGCGCTACATGCGCGAGGTCAAGGCGATGCAGATCTTCGAGGGGACGAACCAGATCCAGCGGCTGGTCATTTCGCGCCAACTGGCGCGAAATTGACCGGTGCCCATGGCGCGTCGCGCGGCGGCGCGCGTCGTCCGCTGCGCGGCACGAGCGTCGTCGCGCCACGCATCGGGATCACCCGGGCAGGCACGTCGCGTTCGATCACGCCAAGTCGAAGTAACGGGCTCTAGTAGTCCGGCGCCGCCGGCAACCCGAAGTACTGCTCAAGGGTCGCGATCCCGCCGTCGTGCATCGCCTGCGCGATCTCCGGCCCGACGTAGCGCAGGTGGTACGGCTCGTACTCGTAGCCGGTGATCGGCGTCTGGCCGTCCTGGTAGCGCACGATGAATCCGAACCGCTAGGCGTTCGCGGCGACCCACTGCGCGTGCGGGGTGTTGCCCCAGCACGGCTCGAGCGCGCAGCCCTGATCCGGCAGCGCGTTCACGTCGATCGCGAGACCGGTCTGGTGCTCGCTGTGCCCGGGGCGCGCACTCGTGAGATCGGCGCCGGCCTGGCCGAGCGAGTCGACCCAGCCCTGGTACACGCTGACCTGGGTGTCGTAGCTGCGATAGGCGCTCTGCGCCTGCAGCTCCAGCCCGGTCTCGGCCGTGATCGCGGCGAACATCTGCACGACCGCGCTCGCCGCCTCCTGCCGCAGGAACGGCTCGTTGATGTACGGCACCGGCACCGGGACGACATCCGGCGAGTAGTCCGCCGGGTTCAGCGGACGCTGCTTGTTCACGACCACGGTGAGGCTCGAGGCGGTGTCGATGTCGGCGATGGGCGCCTCCGGCGTCGGGGTGGGGGTCGGTGTCGGGGTGGGTGAGGGGGACGGCGTGCGTGACGGGGTGCGGGAGCTGGATGGGGTGGGGGATGCCGCGTCATCCTGCCCGCCGGAGCGCCCGAGCACGAGGAACGTGCCCACCACCGCCGCGATCGCGAGCACCACGAGCCCGGCGACGATCCCGATCAGCAGCTTGCGGCGACCGGGGTTCGGATCGAAGCGATTGGATGCCGCTGCGCTCTCCCGCGCCTCCCGCCGCGTCAACGGCACCTCCGGCCGCGGCATCGCGGCACCCGGAACCGGGTCCGGAGGCAGGTCGGCGGGCACCCGACGATCCTACGGCGCAGCGTCTACGGGATGCTCCAGAAGAAGGCCGTCGCGCCGGCCTGGCCCTGCCCCTGCGGCGAGAGCGCGACATCCAGGTCCCGGTAGTCGGAGTCGAGGTTGTGGCCGACCATCGCGATGCGGATGCTGCCGTCGGCGAGCGTCGTGACGCGGGAGACGACCTGCGCGTGGTCGAGGCTGCCGTCGCCCTCCCAGTCGAACAGCACGACGTCGCCGATCTTCACCTGGTCGCGCTGGTCGAGGGTGAGGGTCGTCGCCCCGGTCTCCGGGTGCTCGCGCATCCACGCGTCGAACGACGGCACGTGCACGAACGCGGGCGCCCAGTCCTCCTGCGCGTCGTTGAACCAGTCCTCGGTGGGCTGCCAGCCGCGCGCGACGAGCGTCTGGCTCACGAAGTTGATGCAGTCGCCGCCCCAGGCGTTGAAGTCGCCGTACTGCGCGAGGTTGTAGTCGTTCCAGTGGTCGAACGCGTACTGCATCTGGCGGTCGACGGCGGTCTGCACCTCGTAGACCACCTCGACATCGGGCGAGTCAACCTTGCGTGCCCCTTGCCACGCGTCGACGGTCGCCGTGCCGGCGTCGTAGGTCGCGGACGGGGGGACGACCACGGTGACCTCGGTCGGACTCGTCACCGCGAACTCGGCGCGGACCCCGCCCACCTTGACATCGGTGAGCTCGATCCAGACCGGTGCCTTCGAGTGTCACCACGGCACCGCCCGCAAGCGCACCGGTCGCGGACGACGCCGACGTGACCTTCGCGGGGAACTCCGCAACGCCCGAGAGGCGGGCTCCGCTCGCTTCGACGGGAGCGAGCAGGTACGCCGTGGCGGCGAGCGCGGCGAGGACGGCGGCGGTGCCGCTGAGTGCGAGCGTCGTGCGTGCGGAGAGGATGGCCATCCATGCAACCGTATGCATCGTTCCTATGACGAATCTGGGAGCGCCCGCAGTCTTGCACATTGGATGCAACGGGTGTAACTTTGCAGTCCACGCAAGTTTTTACGGAGCCATCGCTCCAGGCCATCGTCGGACCGCGTCCACGATGGCCATTGGTCTGTCAGAGAGAGAAGCATCACCCTTATGTCCATCAAGGAATCCGGGCGCACTGAGAGCCGCGGCAAGCAGCGGGCCCAGGAGATCAAGGACGCCGGCGGCGTCATGACCCACCGCCAGGTCATGTTCGTGATCGTCGGGCTCATGGCGGCGATGTTCCTGTCGTCGCTCAACCAGACCGTCGTCGGCACGTCGATGCGCACCATCGCCGACGACCTCGACGGCCTCGCGCTGCAGGCGTGGGTCACCACGGCGTTCCTGATCGTCTCGACGATCACGACGCCCATCTACGGCAAGCTGAGCGACCTGTTCGGTCGCCGGCCGCTGTTCATCATCGCGATCGTGATCTTCCTCGCGGGCTCGATCCTGTCGGCGCTCGCGAACTCGATGTACGAGCTCGCCGATCTACCGCGCCATCCAGGGCCTCGGCGCCGGTGGCCTGATGTCGCTGCCGCTCACGATCATGGGCGACATCCTCGCCCCGCGTGAGCGCGCCAAGTACCAGGGCTACTTCTTCGCCGTGTTCGGCATCTCGAGCGTGCTCGGCCCGCTCATCGGCGGCGCGTTCGCCGGCCAGGCCTCGATCCTGTTCATCACGGGATGGCGCTGGGTCTTCCTGATCAGCGTGCCGGTCGGCATCATCGCGCTCATCCTCGTGCTGCTGTTCCTGCACGTTCCGCACCGCAAGCCCGACCGGGTCCGCATCGACTGGTGGGGTGCGGCGACCGTCATGCTCGCCACCGTGCCGCTGCTGCTCGTGGCCGAGCAGGGCCGCGAGTGGGGCTGGGGTTCGTTCACGTCGATCGTCTGCTACGCGCTCAGCGCGATCGGCATCGTGTCGTTCATCCTCGTCGAGCGGGCCATGGGCGATGACGCGCTCATCCCGATGAAGCTGTTCAAGTCGCGCGACGTTCTCGATGGCCATCGATCCTCGGCGTGCTCGTCGGGTTCGGCATGTTCGGCGCGATGATGTCGCTGCCGCTCTACCTGCAGCTCGTGAACGGCGCGACGCCGACCGAGGCCGGCTTGCTGCTGCTGCCGCTGGTGGTCGGGCTCATGATCTCGTCGATGGTGGGCGGCCAGCTCATCTCGCGCACCGGTCGCTACAAGATCTTCCCGATCCTCGGCACCGGGATGCTCGCGGCGGGGTTCATCTTCCTGACCTTCTCGAGCTACGACAAGCCGGTGATCTTCACGATGGTCGGGCATGCTCATCGTCGGCCTCGGACTCGGCCAGCTGATGCAGACCCTCACGCTCGCGAGCCAGAACGCGGTGAGCCCGCGTGACATGGGCGTCGCGACGAGTTCGTCGACGTTCTTCCGCCAGATCGGTGGAACGCTGGGCGTCGCGGTGATCTTCTCCGTGCTGTTCAGCCGCCTGCCCGACACCCTCTGCGGCGTCGTTCGGCAAGACCGAGCTCGTGGCCAACGCGCTGAACGCCGCGCTCAACCCGGCGATCGCGAACGCCCCGCAGAACGCGGCGATCATGGACACGATCTACGACCCGATCGTCGGCCAGATCACCGCGAACCTGCCGGCCGGCGTCGACCTCTCGGATGCCGCAACGCGCGGCCAGGTCGTCGACCAGGTGATCGACAACTTCGGCGACGGCCTGCCGAGCGGAGGAGCCGGCGGAAGCAACCTCAGCGGATCGCTCGACGGCAACACGTCGTTCCTGAACGGCGCGGACCCGAACCTCACCGCGCCGTTCCTGGACGGCTTCGCCAACGCGACCGTGACCGTGTTCTGGGTCGCCGCGGTGGTCGTGCTGGTCGCCTTCGTGCTCAGCTTCTTCCTCAAGGCGCAGCCGCTGCGCGAGCAGTTCGGCGCTGCAGGAGTCGCTCGCCGACCAGGCCAGCGAGGACCTGGCGATCGAGGCCCAGCTCGCCGCGAGCATCGGCCGGGTGCGCAGGTGGCCCCTGACTTCGACGACGAGGAGCGCGACGAGCGGTCCGACGCGGACTCGGAGCGTGACCCGGAACCGGCCCGACGGTAACCGCAGCACACTCCTTGACGCAGGTGGCGCGCATCCTTCGGGGGTGCGCGCCACTCGTCGTTGCGGGCGCCGCTCGATCGCACCCGACGCATTGAATCGTTTCGACTCGCGGTCGTCCCGAAAAAGTTTGAGCGGCCGACGCCGCGGTGTTCCCGGGGAAGCAAACGCTTCCAACGTGGGAGCGCTCCCATCCGTGCATTGACAGGGCTCGCGCTGCGTGCGTAGTCTCGCCCCGATCGCGTGGGAGCGCTCCCACAGCCTCATTTGGGAGCGCTCCCACGCACCCACCACTGCAGTACCCCATCCACGCACACAAAGGAGTGACCGTGAGAACATCACGACGCACCATCGCCGGCGCAGTCGCCGGCGCAGCCACCATCGCCCTCATCGCCACCGGATGCTCGGCTGGAGGTGGCGCAAGCGAGGACGGTCCCGTGACCCTCACGCTCGCCACGTTCAACGACTTCGGCTACACCGATGAGCTGCTCGCGCAGTTCACCGAGGAGACCGGCATCGAGGTCGTCCACAACAAGGCCGCGACGTCGAACGACGCCCGCGCCAACTACTTCCAGAAGCTCGGCAAGACCGGCCTCGCCGACGTCGAAGCCGTCGAGATCGACTGGTTCACCGAGGCGATGCAGTACTCCGACCTGCTCGCGCCGGTTCCCGCGGACCTCGCAGGGCCGCTGGCTCGACTGGAAGGAAGCCGCGGCGACCGACGCCGACGGCAACCTGATCGCCTACGGCACCGACATCGGCCCGCAGGGCATCTGCTACCGCTCCGACCTGTTCGCCGCCGCCGGTCTGCCCGACCGACCGCGCAGAGGTCGCCGCGCTGTTCGACGGCGACTGGGACAACTTCTTCACGATCGGTGCCGACTACACCGCGAAGACCGGCAAGCCGTTCATCGACTCGGCCAACTCCGTGCTCCAGGGCATGGTGAACCAGCTCGAGTTCGCGTACGAGGAGCCGGACGGCACGATCGTCGCCACCGAGAACCCGGACATCGCCGCAGCGTACGAGGCCGTCGTCGACGAAGGCCGATCCCGATCGCCGCGTACGCCGGGCAGTGGAGCGAGGACTGGTTCGCGTCCATGGCCAGCGGCGAGTTCGCCGCCATGCTGTGCCCGGGCTGGATGCTCGGCGTCATCTCGGGCAACGCGCCCGACATCACCGGCTGGGACATCGCCGACGCGTTCCCCGGCGGCGGCGGCAACTGGGGCGGTTCGTACCTGACCGTTCCGGCCAACGGCGCGAACGTCGAGGCGGCGCAGCAGCTCGCCGACTGGCTGACCGCCCCCGAGCAGCAGATGCAGGCGTTCGCGAACGCCGGCACCTTCCCGAGCCAGCTCGACGCGCTCGCAGCCCCGAGCTCGCCGACGCGACGAACGAGTACTTCAACGACGCGCCGACCGGTGAGATCCTCACCGACCGTGCCGAGGCGATCACGGTCGCGACGTACAAGGGACCGCAGTACTTCCAGTTCCACGACGCCCTGCAGAACGCGGTCACCCGCGTCTTCGACGGCCTCGAGGACGAGGACACCAGCTGGAACACCTGGGTGACCGAGGTCGGCGCCTTCTAACCGATTCGAGCCAGTGGATGCGGCGGGGCTCGGCCTCGCAGAGACCGACCCCGCCGCATCCACTCCCGGCCATCACCCGCGCCAACCGAAAGCCCCGTCATGAGCAGCGTCGCCCTGAAGGACAAGCCAGCGCTGGACCAGCGCCCCCGCGGAGCCGCCGGAGAAGCCGCGTGCGCGTCCTCTCGTTCACGCAGCAGCTGAGCAAGTGGGACCTCAAGTTCTCGCCCTACCTCTACATCTCCCCGTTCTTCATCATGTTCGCGGTCGTCGGGCTGTTCCCGATCGCGTACACGGCCGTGATCTCGTTCATGGACTGGGACCTCGTGCGCAACTCGGGCGAGTTCATCGGGTTCGACCAGTACATCTGGATCCTGCAGCAGCCGCACTTCTGGACCGCGCTGCGCAACACCTTCAGCATCTTCCTGCTGTCGACGGTGCCGCAGCTCATCCTCGCGATCTTCATCGCGGCGATGCTCGACCGCAACATCCGGGCCAAGACCTTCTGGCGGATGAGCGTGCTGCTGCCCGTTCGTCGTCGCCCCGGTCGCGGTCGGCCTCATCTTCAACGTGGTCTTCGCCGACAACTTCGGCCTGGTCAACGGCACGCTCGCCGATCTCGGGCTCGCCGCCCATCCAGTGGCACAAGGACCCGCTCTGGAGCCACGTCGCGATCGCGACGATGGTGAACTACCGCTGGACCGGCTACAACACGCTCATCCTGCTCGCGGCGATGCAGGCGGTGAACCGCGACTACTACGAGGCCGCCACCGTCGACGGCGCCGGGCCGTTCCGCCAGTTCTTCGAGCATCACGCTGCCGTCGCTCAAGCCGACGCTGATCTTCGTGATCATCACCTCGACGATCGGCGGACTGCAGATCTTCGACGAGCCGCGCGTGTTCGACCAGTTCGGGCGGGGCGGCGCGGGCCAGCAGTGGCTGACGATCACGCTGTACCTCTACGACATCGGCTGGGGCCAGTGGAACTTCGGCCGGGCGGCCGCGATGGCCTGGATCCTGTTCATCATCATCCTCGGCATCGGGCTGCTCAACCTGCTCGTCACCCGCACGCTCGTGCGCGGTGACGGGCTGCCGCGGACTCAGATCCGCGCCGCCGCACTCGGAAGGAGTCTGGCACGATGACCGCGACCACCCCGGCCCCGCTCGCGATCGTCGAGTCGACCCTGCCGAACGCGCCAGGCGCAGGCTCGGCGAGCGCATGACCCGCATCCGCGGCAGCCGCCCCGGCTTCTGGACCTACGCGACGCTCATCGTCGTCGTTCATCAGCGCCGCCTTCCCGCTGTACTGGTCGTTCGTGATCGGCTCGGGCGACTCGTCGTCGCTGCGCGAGCGCCCGTGGTGGCCGGGCGGCAACTTCATCGACAACGCGATCGCGGTCGTGAGCAACCCGGCGGTCAACTTCTGGCCGCGCGCTCTGGAACTCGATCTACTCGTCGTTCCTCATCGCGGCCGCGGTCGTGATCACCTCGACCCTCGCCGGGCTGGGCGTTCGCGAAGCTGCGGTTCCGCGGCGGGCCGGCGCTGCTCGCGTTCGTCGTCGCGACCATGGCGGTGCCGCAGCAGCTCGGCGTCGTGCCGCTGTACATCCTGTTCTCCGAGCTCGGCTGGACCGGACAGATCGGCGCGATCATCATCCCGGCGCTCGACGAGCGCGTTCGGCGTGTTCTGGATGACCCAGTACCTGCGGCAGACGCGTGCCCGACGAGCTCATCGAGGCGGCGCGGGTGGACGGCGCATCCATGATCCGCACGTTCTGGACCGTCGGCGTCGTCGCCGCGCGCCCGGCCGCGGCGATGCTCGTTCCTGTTCACGTTCGTCGGCGCCTGGAACAACTTCTTCTGGCCGTTCATCGTGCTCGACCGCCAGAACCCGACGCTGCCCGTGGCGCTGTCGCTGCTGCAGTCCAACTACTTCGTCGACTACTCGATCGTGCTCGCGGGCGTGGTGCTCGCGACGATCCCGCTGCTGCTGCTCTTCATCTTCGCGGGCAAGCAGCTGGTCAGCGGCATCATGGCGGGAGCGGTGAAGGGATGACGCAACTGCTCACTGCGACCACGGTCGCCTGCGCGCACTGCGCGCGCCGTTCCCGCCGTCGTTCCTGTTCGGCGCGGCCACCGCGGCGTACCAGATCGAGGGCGCGGCCCACGAGGACGGCCGCACCGACTCGATCTGGGACGCGTTCGCGCGCGTGCCGGGCGCCGTCGTCAACGGCGACACCGGCGAGGTCGCGTGCGACCACTACCACCGCTACCGCGAGGACGTCGCCCTGATGGCCGACCTCGGCCTGCAGACGTACCGCTTCTCGACGTCGTGGTCGCGCGTGCGCCCGGACGGCGGGCGCGGTGAATCCCGCCGGCCTCGACTTCTACTCCCGCCTGGTCGACGAGCTGCTCGAGCGCCGGCATCCGCCCTGGCTCACGCTCTACCACTGGGACCTGCCGCAGGCGCTGGAGGAGAAGGGCGGCTGGACGAACCGCGACACCGCCGAGCGCTTCGCCGACTACGCGCTCGAGCGTGCACGACGCGCTCGGCGACCGCGTGACGCTCGTGGACCACGCTCAACGAGCCGTGGTGCTCGTCGTTCCTCTCCTACATCGGCGGCGAGCACGCGCCGGGCCGCCAGGAGCCGGCCGCGGGCCTGCGCGCCGCGCACCACCTGCTGCTCGCGCACGGCCTGGCGGTCGCGCGAGCTGCGGGCGCGCGACTCCGGCGCTGAGCCTCGGCATCACGCTCAACCTCACGGTCGCCGACCCGGTCGATCCGGCCGACGCCGGCGACCTCGACGCCGCCCGACGCATCGACGGCCAGTTCAACCGCTGCTTCCTCGACCCGCTCTTCCGCGGCGCGCTACCCGGAGGACGTGCTCGAGGATGTCGCGCGGCCACGGCGTTCGACGCGCGTCGTGCGCGCCCGGCGACCTCGACGCGATCTCGCCGCCGCATCGACACGCTCGGCGTGAACTACTACCACGGCGACGCTCGTCGAGCGGCGCGGCCCGGGGCACGACGCGCGCGACGAGCGCCGCGCCATCCGAGCGCCGAAGCGCGTCGCCGTTCGTCGACGCCGACGGCGTGCACTTCGTCTCGCGCGGCCTGCCGCGCACCTCGATGAACTGGGAGGTGCAGCCCGAGGGGCTCACCCGCCTGCTGCAGCGCGTGCACGACGAGTACGCCGAGCCCGCCGGCGTCGCGCTCGTACGTCACCGAGAACGGCGCGCGCCTACGACGACGCGCGTCGAGGCGACGGCGACGGTCGCACGACGCGCGAGCGCGCCGAGTTCCTGCGCGCGCACCTCGGCGCCGTGCTCGACGCGATCGACGCCGGCGTCGAGTGCGCGGCTACTTCTACTGGTCGCTGCTCGACAACTTCGAGTGGGCCTGGGGCTACGACAAGCGCTTCGGCATCGTGCGCGTCGACTACGACACCCAGGAGCGCACCCTGAAGGACTAGCGCGCTCGAGTACCGCGCGATCATCGGCGACGCGTTCGACTGCTACGGCGCGACTGCCTAGCACTCGATCATGACCATCGAGACGCCGGAGCGTCGCGTTCCGCCGACGCTCGAAGAGGTGGCGGCCGCCGCCGGCGTGTCCCGCTCGACGGTCTCGCGCGTGGTCAACGGCTCGACCGCAGGTGAGCCCCGAGTCGCTCGCGTCGGTGAACGCGCGCGATCGCCGATCTCACTACGTGCCCGAACCGCGCCGCCCGCTCGCTCGCCCGCCGCCAGACCATGGCGATCGCGCTCGTCGTGCCCGAGGACACCACGCGGTTCTTCGGCGACCCGTTCTTCGCCGCGATCGTGCAGGGCATCACGCAGGGCCTCGAGGACAGCGACTACGTGCTCAACCTCCAGCTCGCCAGCGACGACTCGCCGGCGACAAGATGATCGGCTACCTGCGCGGCGGCAACGTCGACGGCGCGCTCATCGTCTCGCACCACTCGAGCGACGACTTCTTCACGACCCTCGACGCCACCGCTCCCGGTCGTCTTCGGCGGTCGGCCGTTCCGCCCGGAGATCCACGCCAACTACTACGTCGACGTCGACAACGTCGCCGGCGCCGCGATGGGAACCCAGTACCTCCTGCGATGCCGGTCGCAAGCGCATCGCGACGATCGCCGGCCCGCCGAACATGCCGGCCGCGATCGACCGCACCGACGGCTGGACGCGCGCGCTCGCGCGGCGCCGGCCTGCGCACCGACCTGCTCGAGCACGGCGACTTCACCCGGCCAGCGGCGCGAGGCGATGCGCGCGCTGCTCGTCGCGCGCCCCGACCTCGACGCGGTCTTCGTGGCGAGCGACCTCATGGCGCTGGGCGCGGTGGACGTGCTGCGAGCGCGCGGCCTGCGCATCCCGAGGATGTCGCGGTCGTCGGCTTCGACGACAGTCCGCCGCGGCGACCGGCGGCGTCGCCTCACGACCGTGCACCAGCCGTCACGCGAGATGGGCGCCGAGATGGCCGAGATGATGCTCGAGCTGCTGCGCGGCGACCCGTCGAAGTCGACCGCCAGCGCATCATGGCGACCCGGATCGTCGTGCGCGACAGCGCCTAGCCAGCCGGGATCATCCCTTGACCGCTCCCGCGGTCAGGCCGTTGACGAAATATCGCTGCAGCGCGATGTAGACGACCATCACTGTCGTGGCGCCGATCAGCACGGCCGCCGCGAGAGCTGCTACTCGTTCGAGAAGGGCCCATGAACGCGCAGCGCGAGCGGCACGGTCCAGTACTCCTGGGTCTGCAGCACGGTGAACGCGATCGGGACTCGTTCCAGGTCGCGACGAAGTCGAGGATCATCAGCCACGCGATCACCGACAGCGAGATCGGCATCACCATCTCGCCCAGTACCGCGACGGCCCGAGGCCGTCGAGCTTGGCCGCCTCCTCCAGTCGATCGGGATCCGATTGATCGCCCCGATCAGGAACAGCACCTGGACGGGATGCCGAGCGCGATGTAGCAGAGGATTAGCCCCGGTCGGTGTCGAGCATGCCCAGTCGAGCAGCATCCGGACAGTGCGATCAGCGGAATTGGGATGGGATCGCCGCGCCGCGATGATTATTACGACGAGCGGCGATGGAACCCGAACCCGAACCTGACAATCCGAGTGCGCACAGCGACGACACGAGGATGCCGAGCGGCACCTCGATCAACGTGATCATTGCGGTTCAGGTGCAGCGGCCAAGGTCGCTGTGCTCCCATGCCTTGGCGGAGTTGTTGAACGCTGAAGCCGTCGAAAGAGTGCAGCAGGACGCTGGTAAGGGAACCGAATTAGCGGAGGGATGTCGCGACGACGAGCAGTAACGGAACAGCCAGAGCACGGCCGCGACCGCGACGACGCCGGAGAAGGTCGAGATCCCGCGGATGCGCCCGACGGTGCGCGGCGAGGACTCCGCGTGCGGCTCAGGGATGTCGCGGTCATTCCTCCGCCTCCGCCGCTGCCAGCCGCACGTAAGGCACGATCACGATCATCGAGAGCAGCAGCAGCACGACCGCGACGCCGCACCGGTTCCGTGTCGCGTGGGCGAGCGCCTGCTTGTACGAGCCGAGCAGCGAACATTCGGACCGCCCGCCCGGCCCGCCTCCGGTCATCGCGACGATGAGGTCGAACGCCTTCAGCGCGCCGATGATCGACAGCAGCACGACGATGCCGATCATCGGGCGGATCGCTGGAGCTCGACCGCGAACAGCACGTGCCTCCGTTGCCGCCGTCGATGCTGCACGCCTCGCCGAGCTCCTGCGGCACTCGACTGCAGGCCAGCGAGGAACAGGATCATCGCGCCGCCGATGCCCGCCGACACTTGGCGATGAACATCCGTACAGTGGCGCTTCCGGATCGCCGAGCCATCCGCGCGTGAGGTCGCCAGACCCGTCCCCTCGGCACCTGGTCGAGGAAGCCGATCCCGGGGCGGTAAATCAGGTTCCAGGTCATCGCGACGACGATCGTGGCGAGACCGAGGGCACGTAGAACGCCGAGCGGAAGAAGACCCTCCGGGCAGCCGGCGTCGAGCGACGACGGCCAGTGGAGCGCGACGCGATTGGATGATGATGGAGAGCGAGATTCCAGACGATCGTGTTGCGCAGCGCCATCCCGAACACCTGGTCAGTGGAACAGGCGGATGTAGTTCTCGAGCCCGACCCACTGCGGCTCGTCGAACCCGCTCCACTCGGCGAACGACAGCTGCACCGCCCTGACGACGGGCACCACGAGGGGCAGCACGTAGAGCGCCAGCGCCGGAGCGAGGAACGGGGACGCACGCCAGAATCCGCCGAACCCGCGGGAGCGGACGCTTACGTTTCGCTCCCGACGGGGATTGGCGCCCGGTGCCGTCGAGCGAGGAGCGTCATGCGCGACTGCCGGTCGATCGCGGTGCTCGATCGCGTCGACCACACCGGTGGGGTCGAGCTCGCCGATGATCAGTCGGTCCGTGCGACCGCAGAACGCGTCAGCGACATCCGGGGTCCAACGCCGCGTCGGCGCAGGTACACCGTCCCGGTCGCGTCCGCGAATCGAACCAGGCGTCGTCGAAGGGGTTCTGCGACAGGCTCTCGGCGGCCGAGATCGGCGGGATGATCACGCTGTTGAGCTCCGGCTGGTGCTCGAGGTACTCGTCGGTGCTCGAAATGAAGTCGAGGAAATCTGCGCGGCGACATCTTCTTCGTGCTCTTGGACGAGATGTACAGGCTCTCGGTGAAGCAGTAGAGCCGGTCGGTCGAGGTCGGGAACGGGGAGATGCGGTAGTCGGCGGTGTCCTGGCCGTCGGCCTTGAGGCCGTTCCGTATCGAGTCGCCGTCCATCCTCATCGCCGCCGTGCCGCCGGGGAGCCGTAGTGGTTGCGCGACCCCGCTCGACCACCGACGAAGTCCCGGGCAGCCAGCCGTCGCGGCCACTGCTTCAGCTGGGGTGAAGGCATCGAGCGCACACGTCTCGTCCCGCGAGTCGAGTTCCGTGTTGCGAAAGCGCGTCGATCTTCTCGGCACCGTAGTTCGCCTCGAGCAGGGAGTCGGTGAGTCGCATCAGGCTCGACGCCGTCTTCCTGCCGAACGTCCACGGCGTGCGACGCCGGTGTCCTCGAGCTTCTGGTCGACCTCGTAGCAGTTCCTTCGAACGTGGCGGCCGGCGCGGTGACTGGCTGGCCGTCTGACGTCCGATCTGCTGTAGATCATCGGCCATGGCGTGCACGGTCATCGGGACGCCGGATCCGCTTACCCTCGATGAGGTTCAGCGACAGCGCCGCCTGGTTGAAGCGACCCTCCCAGCCCAGCTCGTCTGCGTAGTTCTTGAAGATTGGCTCGATACCAGGCCCGCGTCGAACAGGTCGCCGATGAGTCCGATGCTGCTCCAGCTTCTGGAGACGTCGGGCATGGCTCTGGTGCCTGCCGCGTTTGCCAGCGCTGCCTTCATGTCGTTGGTGCCGTACGTCGTGATCTTCACCTCGATGCTGGTCTCCTCGGCGAAGTCTGGTGATGACCTTGTCGAGCCGCCCTCGGCGGCCTCCTTGGCGTACCGGGGAGTCCAGATGGTGAGCGTCTCGGCGTCGAACCCATTGCCGCCGAAGTGGGGCCGGCAGCCGGTGGCGGCGATCGCGATCAAGGCGGTCGTGGTCAGGATGGCGATGGAACGTGGGATGCGACGGTGTCTGACGGATCAACTCCTTGTCGATGGTGTAGGACAACGATCTTGACTGGTTCAGCGGCGTCTCGCATCAGAACACAACGCCGACTACCCCGTACATAACAAGTGAAGGCCTTGCGGTTGGACCGAGGTTGGACCAGCCGAGCGCGGAGAATCAGTGGGAATGGGGCGCCTAGTCTTGGCGTATGGCCACCGAAGTGCTCAACGACGAGAAGCTCAATCGATACGAGCTGCTGGTCGACGGCGAGCACGTTGGCGCCGCCGACTACACGATCCGCGACGGCGTGCTCACGTTCGTGCACACCGAGATCGATCCCGCCCACGAGGGCGAGGGTCTCGGCAGCGAACTCGCCAAGGTTGCGCCGAACCTCGCGCGCGCCGACACGGAGTACCGGGTGCGGGCGACGTGCCCGTTCATCAGCGCGTACCTGAAGCGGCACCCAGGTACAACGATCTGCTCGAGCGCTGACCTCAGCGTCGAGGTCAGTCGCTTCGATGTCCGCGCGGTGCTTGCCGGCTTCGTCATGTCGATGCGCACCTGGCCGTCGTAGATGCCGAGGTCGCCGTCGCCGGGCAGCGGTGCCGGCCCGGGCAGCACGGTCTGGCGATCGAGCTCGACCTGCTCGTCGTGGCGAACGGGGTGGAAACACCGCCACACCGACGTCCATCGCATCCGCAAAGTCATCTGCTTCGTTTCTGTCGCTCAGGTCGATCGAGTCCATCGCTGTGCGACGAAGCGAGCGCGACGACACTGACCATCACACCCGACAAAGATCTCGGTCAGTCCACCGGATCATCATATGCGGAACTCTACATGACGCCCCGTTCGAGGGTCATCCTTCGGGGTGATCCTGTCACCAGTCGTGGACGGTGCCGTCGCGCAGTCGGTTCACCGGCAGGTACGCCTGCTCGTAGGGGTAGCCAGCCGCGGCGTCCTCGTCGAGGTCGACGCCGAGGCCCGGCTCGTCGCCCGGGTGCAGGAAGCCGTCGTCCCACGTGTACGACGTGCTGGAACACCTCGAGGTCGGCGTCGCCGTGCGGCATGTACTCCTGGATGCCGAAGTTGTGGATCGCCAGGTCGAGGTGCAGCGCGGCGGCCATGCCGACCGGCGAGATGTCGGTCGGGCCGTGCATGCCCGACTTGATCTCGTACATGCGCGGCGAAGTCGAGCAGCTTCTTCAGGCGGCTGATGCCGCCGGTGTGCGTCACCGCGCCGCGCACGTAGTCGATCAGCTGCTCGGGGATGAGGTCTGGTAGTCCCAGACCGAGTTGAACACCTCGCCGATCGCCAGCGGCGTCGTGGTGTGCTGGCGCACGAGACGCAGCGCCTCCTGGTTCTCGGCCGGGGTGCAGTCCTCGAGCCAGAACAGGTCGTACGGCTCGAGGTCCTTGCCGAGCCGGGCCGCCTCGATCGGCGTCATGCGGTGGTGCCCGTCGTGCAGCAGCGGCAGCTCCGGGCCGAACTCGTTCGCGGACCGCCTCGAAGACCGCGGGCATGTGCCGCAGGTAGGAGCGGGTGTCCCAGTCCTCCTCGATCGGCAGGACGCTGCGCGCCGCCGGCTCGTAGTCGTAGCGCACGCCGTCGCCGGTCGTCGCGCGACGCCGTAGATCTGCCGCAGCCCGGGCACGCCGGTCTGCACGCGGATGGCGCGGTAGCCGTTCGCCTGTAGCCGCGGATCGCGTCGAACAGCCCGCGAGTGCGTTGCCGGACGCGTGGCCGTAGGCCAGCAGCCCGTCGCGGCTGGCGCCGCCGAGCAGCTGGTACAGCGGCATCCCGGCGGCCTTGCGCCTTGATGTCCCACAGCGCCATGTCGACCGCGGCGATCGCCGCCATCGTCACCGGCCCGCGCCGCCAGTACGCCCCGCGGTACAGGTACTGCCAGGTGTCCTCGATGCGGTCGGCGTCGCGGCCGATCAGCAGCGGCACGACGTGCTCGCGCAGGTAGCGCGCGACGGCCAGCTCGCGCCCGTTGAGGGTGGCGTCGCCGAGCCGACGACCCCGTCGGCGGTCGTCGATCTTCAGCGTGACGAAGTTGCGGTCGGGGCTGGTGACGATGACGTCGGCCAGCTCGATGGTCATTGCAGACCGGATTGGATCCCGCTGGTGGACGTCTGCTGCCCGCTACCAGTCGTGCACGGTGCCGTCGGCGAGGCGGTTGTACGGCAGGTACGCCTGCTCGTACGGGTACTTGCCCGCCTCGTCGACGTCGAGCTCGACGCCGAGGCCGGGCTCGTCGCCGGGGTGCAGCAGCCCGTCGGTCCAACGTGAACGACTGCTGGAACACCTCGTCGGTCTTCGCGCCGTGCTGCATGTACTCCTGGATGCCGAAGTTGTGGATCGCGAGCCCCAGGTGCATCGCGGCGGCCATGCCGACCGGCGAGATGTCGGTCGGCCCGTGCATGCCCGACTTGATCTGGTACTGCGCGGCGTAGTCGAGCGTCTTCTTCAGCTGCGTGATGCCGCCCATGTGGGTGACGGCGCCGCGGACGTAGTCGATGAGCTGCTCGCGGATGATCTGCTGGAAGTCCCAGACCGTGTTGAAGATCTCGCCGATCGCGAGCGGCGTCGTGGTGTGCTGGCGCACGAGGCGCAGCGCCTCCTGGTTCTCGGCCGGGGTGCAGTCCTCGAGCCAGAACAGGTCGTACGGCTCGAGCGACTTGCCGAGCTTCGCCGCCTGGATCGGCGTCATCCGGTGGTGGCCGTCGTGCAGCAGCGGCAGTCGGGGCCGAACTCGTTGCGGACCGCCTCGAACACGGTCGGGCAGGTGGCGCAGGTAGGCGCGGGTGTCCCAGTCCTCCTCGATCGGCCGGGCGCCGCGCCGGGCGGGCTCGTGGTCGTAGCGCACGCCGCCTCGGTGGGTCCGCTCGAAGGTCGCGTTCGACGCGATGCCGTAGATCGACTTCAGGCCCGGCACGCCCGTCTGCACGCGGATCGCCCGGTAGCCCTGCTCCTGGTGCTCGCGGACGGAGTCGAACAGCTCGGGCAGTTCCTTGCCGGAGGCGTGGCCGTAGGCGAGCAGGCCGGTGCGGGATGCGCCGCCGAGCAGCTGGTAGAGCGGCATCCCCGCGGCCTTGCGCCTTGATGTCCCACAGCGCCATGTCGACCGCGGCGATCGCGGCCATCGTCACCGGTCCGCGCCGCCAGTAGGCGCTGCGGTAGAGGAACTGCCAGGTGTCCTCGATGCGCGACGCGTCGCGCCCGATCAGCAGCGGCACGACGTGCTCGCGCAGGTAGGCGACCACCGCGAGCTCGCGGCCGTTCAGGGTGGCGTCGCCGAGGCCGGTGAGCCCGTCGTCGGTCGAGCTTCAGCGTGACGAAGTTGCGGTCGGGGCTGGTGACGATGACTTCGGCCTGGTCGATGATCATGCGACCCACCGTACTGGGGCGCCGTCAGGGTCTGACAGGGACAACCACGGGCCGGCCGTTCACGAGGTGCAGCTCGACCGGCAGGCCGTACACGCGCTCGACCCTCTCCTCGGTGAGCACTTCGGCGGGAGCACCGACCGCCTCGAGTCGGCCCTCGGAGATGAGGGCGAGCCGGTCGGCGTAGGCGCCCGCGAGCGACAGGTCGTGCAGCACGACCACCACCGCGCGGCCCGCGGCGGCGAGCGCGCGGGCGACGCGCAGGACGTCCTCCTGGTGGCGCAGGTCGAGAGCCGCGGTCGGCTCGTCGAGCAGCACGACGGGGGTCTGCTGCGCGAGCACGCGCGCGAGCGAGACGCGGGCCTTCTCGCCTCCCGACAGCTCGGTGAAGCGGCGGTCGAGCAGGTGGTGCACGTCGGCGGCGTCCATCGCGGCGGCGACGGCCGCGTCGTCCTCGCGCCCTTCGGTCGTGCGCGCCCACGGGCTGCGGCCCATCTCGACCACCTCGCGCACCCGGAACGGGAAGCTCAGCGCGTTGTCCTGCGTGAGCACGCGCGCGGCGCGCCAGCTCGAGTGGCGAATCGCTGCGACGGCCCGCCCGCCGAGCGTGACCGTCCCCGACTCGGCCGCCGCTCGCCGCTGAGCACCGCGAGCAGCGTCGACTTGCCGGCGCCGTTCGGTCCGACGAGCGCGAGCACCTCGCCGGCGCACCACTCGAGGTCACCTCCTCGAGCACGGCGCGGGCCGTCGAGCGCGACGCCGACATCGGTCGCGCTGATGGTCTGCTCGGTCATGCCCACCCCCCGCTCGGCGACGCTGGCGCCACAGCAGGAAGAAGAAGAACGGCCCGCCGACGAGCGACGTGAGCAGGCCGATCGGCAGCTCGGCGCCGGGCGACGAGGGTGCGGGCGAGCAGGTCGGCGAAGACCATCAGCACGCGCGCCGCCGAGCGCGCTCGCGACGATGAGCGGCGCGGTGCGACGGGCCGAGCAGCATGCGCACCACGTGCGGCACGACGAGCCCGACGAACGCGATGATGCCGACGAACGCGACCGCGACGCCGGTCAGCAGCGCGACGAGCACGATCGAGACGATGCGCAGCCGCTCGACGTCGATGCCGAGGTGCCGGGCGTTGCGCTCGCCGAGCGCGAGCACGTCGTAGCGGCGGCCGAGCAGACCGCGACGACGACGCCGGGATCGCGACCACGGCGACGACCAGCACCTCGCGCCAGCAGCGACCCGCCGAGCGAGCCGAGCTGCCAGAAGATGATCTGCTCGCGGTTCGCGGCTCGCGCTGAACAGCACGAACGCGAGACCCGCGCCCGCGAACGCGTTGACCGCGATGCCGGTCAGCAGCAGGGTCACCACCTCGGTGCGCCCGTTCGCGCGCGACGACGCACGTAGACGAGCAGCGTCGCGAGCAGCCCGCCGACGAACGCGAGCACCGCGACCGGCCCTCGCCGAACGCGGCGAGCCCGAGCACGATCGCCGTCGCCGCCCCGAGCGCCGCGCCCGACGAGACCCCGACGACGCCCGGCTCGGCGAGCGGGTTGCCGAAGACCGCCTGCATCACCGCGCCCGCGGCGGCGAGCGCCGCACCCACGACGATCGCCATCGCGATCCGCGGGAAGCGCACCACCCACAGCGTCGACTCGATGACCGGGTCGGTCGGCGCCCACGCGTTCGGGATGCCGAGCGCGCGCAGCAGAGACCGCCCACCTCGGCCGGCGTGACGGCCAGCTGCCCGAGCAGGGCCGACACCAGGATGCCCGCACGACGAGCAGCGCGAGCCGACCGCGAGCACCAGCCCGCGAGCGAGGCGGGTCACCGCGCTCACGGAACCCGGTAGCAGCCACTCGTCGGTGCCGAACTTCTCGGCGACGAGCTGCTCGGCCGCGGCGTACTCCTCGGCGGTGATCTCGCCGTCGTCGAGTCCATGCTGCGCGCGGAATGTGTCGATCATCGCGTCGATGATCTCGGCGCGGGAGAGCCCGGTCTGCGAGCGCAGCGGGTCGACGCGCTTCGCCGCGCTCTTGGTGCCCTTGTCGCTGAGCTTCTCGCGGCCGATGCGCAGCACCTCGGCCATGCGCTCGCCGTCCATGTCGTACGCCATCGTCACGTGGTGCAGCACGCCGCCGTTGCCGAGCCGCTTCTGCGCGGCGCCGCCGATCTTGCCCGCCGGGCTCGCGATGTCGTTGAGCGGCACGTAGGTCGCCTCGATGCCGAGGCTCTTGCAGCGCCTGCACGGCCCACTCGTCGAAGAACGCGTAGCTGTCGGCGAACGTCATGCCGGCGACGAGCTCGACCGGCGCGTAGATCGAGTAGGTGACCGCACCGCCCGGCCTCCATGAACATCGCGCCGCCGCCCGAGATGCGGCGCACCACGCGATGCCGTACTTCGCGGCGTTCTCGGGGTCGACCTCGTTCTTCACCGACTGGAAGCTGCCGATCACGACGGCCGGCTAGTCCCACTCCCAGATGCGCAGCGTCGGCTTGCGGCGGCCCTCGCCGACCTCCTCGGCGAGCACCTCGTCGAGCGCGAGGTGCATGAGCGGGCCGGAGCGGCCCGGGTGCACGAGCTGCCACTCGTAGTCCGCAGCCGGTCGCCTGCTGCAGCGCGCGGCGGATCGCGGTCGCGACCGACTCGGGCGAGAAGCCGAGCAGCTGCGCGCCCTCGGGCAGCGCGGCCTGCACGGCGGCGGCGATCGCCGCGGCATCGGACTCGGCCGGCGAGCCCGTTCGACGGCGGCGTTGATCGCGTCGAGCGCCTCGTCGGGTTCGAGGAAGAAGTCGCCCGCGAGCCGGAAGTTCGCGATCGTGCCGTCGACCACATCGAGGTCGACGACGACGAGCTTGCCGCCGGGGACCTTGAACTCGCCGTGCATGAGGTCAGCCTAACTAGGGCGGTCAGTACCAGACCGAGAGGCAGGGCGCCCGCGCGGTGCGAGCAGTCCGAGCTCCGGCGTGACCGGCGGCACGGCGCCGAGGTACGCGGCGGACAGCTGTTGCACCGTCACGGGAGTCGCGCCGCTGCCGCCGGGGGTGACGGTCACGTGGCCTACCACACATCGACCGAGGAGCCCGGCGGCGAACCCGAGCTCGTCCGAGACCTCGAGCTCGAGCCGGCCGTCCTGCTCGTACCCGCGGGCCTCGAGCGCGGCCTTCACGTCGAGGATGCGCACCCACTGGTGGTCGCTCACGGTCTGCTTGATGCCGCGCTGGTCGCGCACCATCCAGCGCACCGGCTCGTCGACGCGGCGCAGCCACGCGCGCATCTCGGTGACGAGGTCGACCTCGAGCAGGAAGCGCCAGAGCGCGGCGTACGCGTCGTCGGTCTCGGTGCTCAGGTAGTGCACGTTGAGGTGGTGCGTGGTGAAGTCGTCGTCGCCACCGCCGACCCCGTAGAGCGCGAGGCCGCGAACCTCGCCTGCCTCGTCGGCGTACTGCAGCGCGCGGATGCGCTTGGTACGCGCCTGTCGTGGGTCTTGATGCCCGCGATCTGCTCCCAACGCAGCGGCCAGACCTCGATGTCGCCGGCCGCGCGATCCGCACGCGCTCGTGCAGCGCGCCGATCGCGTCGCGCCACTCGTCGAGCGTGATGAAGGAGACGCGGCCGCCCGCCAGCGCGCCGGTCCAGGTCGCCCGGCGGGTGTCGATCGTGTAGTCGGAGCGGTAGGCGGCGGGCGCGAACCCGTACCGGCCGTAGAGCGTCGCCTCCGAGACGGTGAGCATCGCCACCGGCACGCCGAGCGCGGCTGCGGTGCGCAGCTCGCCCTCGAGCAGGGCCGGGCGACGCCGCGACGCCGGTGGGTCGGCGCGACCCTGACCAAGCTGATCGCCCACGCGGAGCGATGGCGCCGGGCACGGTCAGCGGCCCCGGCCACGAGTTCGCGGTGCCGACCGCAGTCGGCCCAGCAGGTCGTCGTCCCAGACGCCGGTGGTGCGGCGGTAGGCCATCCCGCGCACCAGCCGACCTGCTCGTCGGTCTGCGCGCCGCCGTGGAAGGCGCGGATGTCGACCTGGAGCCAGGGCTCGAAGGCGGGATCGTCCGCGGGGTCGACCAGCCCGAAGCGCAGGCCGCGCTGGTCGAGCCGAGCGCGGGAGGTCTCGTCGATGGGGGTGGTGCGGTAGTCGGTCACCGGTTAAAGGTAAACCCGGCGACCGGGACGGTCGTCGGCGCTCGCGTCGCGGCGAAGGCCGGAAATGGGCTGGCTCTACGCCCCAGCGCGGAAGTGAGCGTCCAGCCAATCGAGCAGGTCGGCGATCACCTCGTCCTGGTTGATCTCGTTGAACACCTCGTGCCGCGCCTCCGGGTACACGATCGCCTTCACGTCGGTGAGGCCCGAGCGCTTCACGTAGGCGCCGGCCAGCAGCTCGATGCTCTTCTCGCCGCCGAGCGGGTCGTCACTGCCGATGAGGATGAGCACCGGCACATCCACTGCGAGATTCTTCGCCGGGCGGCCCAAAGGCGCAGGCCGTCCGGGATGCCGAACTTCTTCGCGCGTTCGCGAAGAACGTGAGCGGGTCGTCGGCGAATGCCTGGTGCACGGCCACGTCTCGACTCAGCCACTCGTTGCCGGTGTCGCCGAGGTGCTTGTGCTTGGCGTTGAGATTGCCGCCTTCATGCGCCGCAGCGTTCGGTACGCGGTGCCGGTGAGCACGACGGCATCCCAGTCCTCCGGATGCTTGTTGACGATGACCTGCATCATCAGCGATCCCCACGACTGGCCGATCGCGGCGAGCGGCAGGCCTGGCTCGCGCTCGCGGATCATCGCGGTGAACTGGCGCACGGCATCCATCGTCGCGCGCATTCCGCCGGGCCCGAGCTTGCCGAGCCGCGACTGTCGTTGTCGTACTGGCCGAGCCGGTCCGCCCGTGCCCGCGGTGGTCGTCGCCGTACACCGCGTATCCGGCGTCACGAGCTCCTGCGCGAGGTGCTCGTACCGCAGCACGTGCTCGCCGAGTCCGTGCACGAGCTGCACGACGGCCTTGGGCTCGCCGGCCTTCCAGACGAAGTAGTGGATGGTGACGCCGTGGGCGTCGACGTACGTCGCTTCGCTGCGAATCGCGGTGAACTCGGGCATCGGTGCCTCCTGCGAATGCTACGCGATCGGATGCCGCGCCGGCGACCCTCGAGTTCGGCGAACGGCTTCGTCAGTGCCGATCCCCCGGTGCGCCGACTGGCTCATCGCTGCGCGCGGTCACCACGGCTCCCCGAGCGTGCGCTCGAGCTCGTCCAGCGTCGGCTGCGACGCCCGCGCACCGACCGCGCGCGTCGCGAGCGCCCCGGCGGCGCAGCCGCGCGCGACGGCCGCCTCGAGCGGGTGGCCGGACGCGAGGGATGCCGCGAGCGCCCCGTTGAACGCGTCGCCGGCGCCGGTCGTGTCCACCGGATCCACCGCGAAGGTGGACTGGTGCGCGACGGGCGCGCCCGCGCGGTGGATGGCGGCCCCCTCGGCGCCGAGGGTGACGACGACCGCGCCGACCCCGGCATCCAGCAGTTCATCGATGGAGCGCCCGGTCTGCTCGAGCTCGGTCTGGTTGGGGGTGAGCACCGAGATGAGCGGCAGCAGCTCGTCGGGCAGTTCCCGCGCCGGCGCGGGGTTGAGCACGAATGGCCAGCCGCGCTGCTGCGCGAGGCGCGCCCACGCCACCACGGTCTCCATCGGGATCTCGAGGCACGCGAGCACGACGGCGTCTCGAGGTCGGGCGCGAGCCCGACTGTGTCGGCCGAGAGCTGCGCGTTGGCACCGGGCGCGACGATCACGACGTTCTCGCTCGTCCGGTCGATGAGCACGCCGGCGACGCCGGTCGCGCCCGGACCCGCTCGACGAGCGAGACGTCGACGCCCGACGCCGGAGGTCGCTGAGCGCCTGCGCGCCGAGGTCGTCGCCGCCGATGCGGGCGACGAGGCGGGTGTCGGTGCCGAGGCGCGCCGACGCCGAGGCCTGGTTCGCCCCCTTGCCACCCGGCATGATCGCGAACCTGCCGCTGCGCACGGTCTCCCCGGGCTGCGGGATGCGCTCGAGCTCGGTGAAGACGAGGTCCATGTTGACCGAACCGACGACGATGACGCGCTCATGTTGAGCGAGCCTAGCGATGGGATTCAGCCGCACGGCGTCCGGCGCGGGATCGTTAGCGGGGCTAATACTTTGCTAGACTAACGACATGGCCACCCCACCAGCACCTGGATGACGACCTGCGCATCGCGGTCATGCGCCTCGCCCGCCGGATGCGGCTCGAGCGCGGCGGCGCCGACGTCACCGACGGCCAGCTCTCCGCACTCTTCGTGCTCGCGAAGTACGGCGCGCAGACCCTCGGATCGCTCAGCGACTTCGAGCGCGTCACCCCGCCGTCGATGAGCCGCACGGTCGGCGCGCTCGAGGGCGACGGGCTCGTCACCCGCACCGCGTCGGCCGACGACCGCCGCAAGGTGCTCATCGAGATCACCCCCGCCGGCCTCGCCATCGTGCAGGAGACCAAGCGCCGGCGCGCGGCCTGGTTCTCCACCGCGCTCGCGGCCCTCACCGACGAACAGCGAGACGCACTGGATGCCGCGGCCCCGATCCTGCGGGAGCTCGCCGACTCGTGAGGCGCATCTTCCGGTCCTTCGGGTCGCGAACTACCGCATGTGGTTCGCGGGCGCGCTCGTGTCCAACATCGGATTCTGGATGCAGCGCACCGCCCAGGACTGGATCGTGCTCACCGAACTCACCGACCACGACGCCGCGGCGGTCGGCATCACGATGGGCCTGCAGATGCTGCCGCTCGTGCTGCTCGTGCCGGTGAGCGGATTCATCGCCGACCGCGTCGACCGGCGCAGGCTGCTGTTCGTCACGAACTCTCCGATGGCGCTGCTCGCGATCGGGCTCGGCACGATCATCGTCACCGGCGTCGTCGAGCTGTGGCACGTCTACGCGTTCGCGTTCGCGGGCGGCTGTGTCGCGGCGATCGAGAACCCGGCCAAGCAGAGCTTCGTGTCGGAGCTCGTCTCCGAGCGAGCACCTGTCCAACGCGGTGTCGCTCAACCAGGCGTCGTTCCAGACCGCGCGCGTGATCGGACCGTCGATCGCGGCCGGGCTCGTGCTGCTGGTCGGCCGGGCTGGGTCTTCATGCTCAACGCGCTGACCTTCGTCGGCATCCTGATCGCCATCGCCAACCTGCGCGTGCACGAGCTGCACCTCAGCCACCGGCTCGCCAAGGGCCGCGGCGCGATCGCCGCCGGATTCCGCTACGTGTGGCACCGGCCGGACATCATCGTGCTCATGGCGATGGTGTTCCTCATCGGCACGTTCGGCATGAACTTCCCGATCTTCGCCTCGACGATGACCACGGTCGAGTTCGACCTCGGGGTCGGGCAGTACGGCCTGCTGCTGTCCGCCTCGCGGTCGGCGCGGTCGCCGGCGCGCTGCTCGCGGCCCGACGCGAGACTCCGAGGATGCCGGTGGTCGTGATCGCCGCCGCCCTGTTCGGGCTCGCGATGGCCGCCGCCTCGTGATGCCGAGCTACTGGCTCTTCGCCGTCGCGCTCGTCGCCGCCGGCCTTGCGCTGCAGTCCATCATGGTGACCGCGAACAGCCTCGTGCAGCTCGGCACCGAACCGGCGATGCGCGGCCGGGTGATGGCGCTCTACATGACGATCTTCGTGGGCGGCACGCCGATCGGAGCGCCGCTGATGGGATGGATCGCGAACACCTTCGGTCCGCGCGCCGCCATCGCGGTCGGCGCGGCGCCGCGCTCGTCGCCGCGGCCGTCGGACTCGCGTTCTACGTGCGCACCAATGACGTGCGCCTGCGCTGGACGCGCTCGGTGCCGCTGCGCCTGGCCTTCTCGCGCGGCGTGCGCACCGGACGCGGCGCGGCGAGCTCGCGCTCGACGAGGTGACGGCGCGCAAGGCCTGACGCGCGCACCGCGGCGCCGAGGGTGGGGGAAGGCTGCGCTTCATCGTGCTCGGCATCGGCGCGATCGCCACTGCTCGGAGCGCGATCTCGTCGCGGACCCTGTGCGCGGTGGCGGTGCAGTAGCCGAACCTGGCGCGTCCAGGCGACCGCGGCATCCTTCAGCTCTTGCAGGATGGTGACGATCGCCGCCCTCTTCGGTATCGGCGTGCTCATCTCGTGCTCGTCGCGTTCCGGCCCTGACGATCGCGGCGCGGGTCAGCGGCGGGCGAAGACCAGCAGGGTCGAGCTGGCGGAGGCGAGCACCCTGCCGGCCGCATCCGTGAGCGTCGCCTCGGCGAAGCCGCCTCCGCCCCACCTTGAGCGGTGCCGTCGCGCGCACGCGACCGCTCTCGGCCGGATCGCGCGCCCGTACGACATCTTGAACTCGAGCGTCGTGTATGCCTGGGTCTCCTCGAGCATCGTGTGCACCGCGCAGCCGAGCGCGGAGTCCAGCATCGCCGCGACGTACCCGCCCTGCATGACGCCGATCGGGTTGTAGGCGTGGTGCCCGGGTATGGCCTCGAAGACGGCGCGGCCGAGCTCGACCTCCGTACCGAACTGCAGGGTCTCCGTGATGCCCGGCATGCGACCGGTGATGAGCGCCTGCAGCGCTGCAGACCGTTCGCGCCCGGGGCGATCTCGTCGATCATGCTCATGACGAACGATTGGAGTCTGGCGCAACGTCGCCGCTCATCCGATGCCGACCCGAGCCGCACCTTGAGGGGGGTGTCGGGCGGGATGCGGGGTTCATGACCGGAGTCGACTGCCGGCGTAGAGCGTGGCGGGCCGGGAGGGGTTGGGAGTGAGTAGCCGGTCATCGGCTCGATGACGGCGATGCGCTCGCGGGCGACGGCCGCGGATCCACCAACATTCCGAGGTACGGGGCGTCGTCGCTCCACAGCATCGTGAGCCGTGCGCCGTCGGCGTGCACGAGCGACGCCCAGCGCACCCGGTCGTCGGGATGCACGAACAGTTTCGTGCTCCCGCCCGGCGGGTGGGTGTCGATGGCGAGTGCACATCGCGGTCGAGTGCGGGGTCGTTGAGCCGGAGCACCGCCCGCAGGCAGCTCGACCCGTGCGACCCGGCGGTGCGACGAAAGTGGATGCGGTGCCCAGAGCATCGGCATGTCCCGCGCCACTGCGCATCGTGTACTCGAGCCGCAACCCGCGCCCGGTCGGGGTGATCGAGCGGGCGAACCGGTAGCCGAGGGATGGACCGGTCGCCGACACGGACGCACCGGCCACCGTCCACCGCTCCGTCCACAGGTCACCGTGGTCGGGCAGGCGCCGTCCCACTCATCGACGTCGATCGTGGGCGCGCACTCGTCCCAACCGGTGAGGCCGGCGTCGGTGAAGACGTCGCCCGGCTCGGAGCGGGCCGCGGCCGGCGGCTGCGACAGCCACTCGCGGCCGTCGCATCCACGAGGGACACGATGCGACCGCCGCGCTCGGAGACACGAGCGCAGCGAGCTCGGGCCGCCGACCCCGACCACCGGTTCGCCCAGCCAGGTGCTGCCGTCACGCCTCGCGCGTGATCTCCACCTCCACGAACAGCTTCGAGCCGAACGGGCCGGCGTAGACGCCGCGCAGCGGCGGCACGTCGTTGTAGTCGCGGCCGCGGCCGACCAGCACGTGGCGGTCGCCGATGTCGATGATGTTGGTCGGGTCGAAGCCGTGCCACTCGCCGCCGCAGAACCACTCGACCCACGCGTGCGACTCGCCGGTGACGGTCTCGCCGATCGCGGCGTTCGGCTTCGGGTGCAGGTAGCCCGAGACGTAGCGCGCCGGGATGCCGACCGCGCGCAGCGCGCCGAGCGCGATGTGCGCGATGTCCTGGCAGACGCCCTTGCGCGCCGCCCAGGCCTCCGCGGCGGTCGAGTGCACGCCGGTGACGCCGGGCATGTACTCCACGCGCGTCGCCGATCGCCGGCAGATCGCGAGCGCGGCCTCGCACGGGTCTGCGCCTCCGTCGCGATCTCGCGGGCGAGCTCGCACGACCTCGTCGGGCGGGTCGGTGCGGCGGGTCTGGCCGAGCTGCTCGACGTACTCCGTCGCGGTCTCGGCCGCGGCGGCGAGCTCCGCCCAGGCCAGGCTGGTGTCGCTCGTGCGCGCGCGGCGCGCACCTCGACGAGGCTCGTCGCGGTGAGCGACAGCTCCTGTGCGGCGTGAGCATCTCGAACGACGCGACCCGGGTGCCCCAGTAGTCGACGTAGCTGTGGTGGCTCGAGATCGGCAGGATCTCGAGGTTGCGAGAGAGCACGAACTGGCCGTCGGCGTCGACCGGCAGCATCCGCGCCTCGTTGTAGGACGCCGTGACGTCGCCGCCGTAGTGGAAGCCGGTCATGTGCTTGATGCCGCAGCCGGTTCACGAGATCTCCCCCGACCCAGCTCGGCGCGGCGTTCGTCGGGAAGTAGCGCTGCCGGATCGCCTCGGACGCGGCGCTCGTCGCGGCCTGCACGCTCTCCATGTGCAGCGGGCAGGTCGTCGAGGATCTCGGCGATCGGCCGGTACTCCAGCTCGCTGCGGATCTGGCCGAGCAGCCGCAGCGCCTGGTCGGAGACGCCGACCCGGTCGGCGCCGGCTCGATCTCGCGCATGCACTCCTCGGCGCGGGTGATCGAGAACAGGATGGAGCGCGGGAACAGCCGGTCGAGCAGCAGGAACTCGGCCGCGTTCCGCGCGCTCGGCACGCCGCGGTAGGTGCGCAGGTAGGCCTCGTACGCGCCGCAGGAGCGCAGGATCGTCGTCCACGACGGGCCGGATGCCTCGGTCAGCGACCGCGTCGCGAGCAGCCGCGCGGTCATGTCGGCGCGCTCGATGCTGCGGCCGAGGGTGAAGAACTGCCAGGCCTCGTCGCGGCTCGTCGAGGACTCGATGATGCCGACGGCGAGCGCGGAGCGCTCGCGCACCCAGTCGAAGAACTCGTGCACCTTGTCGGTCGCGACGCGGCGCGGCATCCGGGCGCTCGTGGTGTTCAGGCACTCCCACAGCTCGGTCGAGACGATCTCGCGCGCGCGGCGGGCGTTCTCGCGGGCGGCGGTGAGCGAGTAGGCGATGGAGGCCGGGTGCGTGCGGTCGACGGCGAGGATCGCGAGCACGTCTGCGCGGGTCAGCTCGCGGTCGTCGGGCGACCTCGAGCCCATCACGCTCAGCAGCGAGCGGCAGGCGGTGTCCTCGTCGATCCACGGGTCCTCGAGCAGCAGCTGCAGGTGCACGTCGAGGATGCGGGCGGTGCCGTCGCTGCGCTCGATGTAGCGGCCGATCCAGAACAGGCTCTCGGCGATGCGGCTCAGCATGCGGACTCCGTCGGTGAGTCTCGACAGGCTCGATCCGCTCGGCTTGCTGCTGCTGCTGCTCCTGCTGGTCGTGGCCGGCGGACGTCGCTGCGGCGCGTGGTCCGGCGCGTGCTCCTTGAGCGCTTCGGGGGTGATGATCGGGATCGCCTCGGTGGCGGCGGCCTGGTCGGCGACGAGCCCCGGGATGCTGTGGCGCGACACCTGCAGCGGGTCCTGCCGACGACCCAGGTGTCCTTCGAGCCGCCGCCCTGGCTGGATTGACGACGAGCTGGCCCTCGGGCAGCGCGACGCGGGTGAGGCCGCCGGGCAGCACCCAGACGTCCTTGCCGTCGTTCACCGCGAACGGCCGCAGGTCGGCGTGGCGCGGCCGCATGCCGTCCTCGACGAGCGTCGGGATCGTCGAGAGCTGCACGACCGGCTGCGCGATCCAGCCGCGCGGGTCGCGCAGCAGGCGCGCCGCGAGCTCGTCGAGCTCCTCGGGCGAGGCCTCCGGCCCGACGACGAGGCCCTTGCCGCCCGAGCCGTCGACCGGCTTGACGACGAGCTCGTCGAGGCGGTCGAGCACCTCCTCGAGCGCGCCCGGGTCCTCGAGCCGCCAGGTGTCGACGTTCTTGAGGATCGGCTCCTCGCCGAGGTAGTAGCGGATGAGGTCGGGCACGTACGTGTAGACGAGCTTGTCGTCGGCGACGCCGTTGCCGACCGCGTTCGCGATCGTGACGTTGCCGAGGCGCGCGGCGAGCATCAGGCCCGGGCTGCCGAGCATCGAGTCGGCGCGGAACTGCAGCGGGTCGAGGAACTCGTCGTCGACGCGGCGGTAGATCACGTCGACGCGGGTCGGGCCGGCGGTGGTGCGCATCCACACCCGGCCGCCGGAGCAGAACAGGTCGCGGCCCTCGACGAGCTCGACGCCCATCAGGCGGGCGAGCAGCGTGTGCTCGAAGTAGGCGGAGTTGTAGACGCCGGGCGTGAGCACGACGACGGTCGGGTCGTCGACCCCGGCGGGGGCGCACGCGCGCAGCGCCTGCAGCAGCTTGTTCGGGTAGTCGCCGACCGGGCGCACCCGCATCGAGACGAACAGCTCGGGCAGCGTCTGCGCCATCACGCGGCGGTTCGAGATGACGTAGCTGACGCCGGAGGGCACCCGCACGTTGTCCTCGAGCACCCGCCAGCCGCCGTGCTCGTCGCGGATCAGGTCGATGCCCGAGACCTGGATGCGCACGCCGTTCGCCGGCTCGATGCCCGCGGCCTGGCGGTGGAAGTGGCTGGACGAGCGTGATCAGCCCGGCGGGGATCACGCCGTCGCGCACGGCGTGCTGCGGGCCGTAGACGTCGGCGAGGAACGCCTCGAGCGCGCGCACCCGCTGCTTGACGCCGGCCTCGACCGTCGCCCACTCGTCCTGCGCGATCACGCGCGGCACGGCGTCGAGCGGGAACGGCCGCTCCTCGCCGGCGAAGTCGAACGTCACGCCCTGCGCGAGGTACGAGCTGGCGAGCGCCTCGGTGCGGCCGCGCAGCTCGTCCTGCGTCATCTGCGCGAGCGCGGCGTGGATCTCCCGGTACGACGCGCGGGCCGTCCCGGGGGCGTCGAACATCTCGTCCCACGCGGGCGGCCGTTGCGCGGACGCGCGGGGCTTGGTGGCCGTGGCGCCGTAGCCGTCGAACAGGTCAGCCATGGCGTGAGCCTAGGCCCGCGGTGTTGCGGGGTGTTTCTTCGGTCACCTCGATGGGTCCGCGAGATTCGATAGGGTATACCAGTCGGCCTGCACCCACTCGAAGGAGAGTCACCCGCCATGATGCTCGACCGCGGCATCCACCTCGCCTACTTCGACCCGGCGACCGGCCACGTGCCGAACCCGGGCATGGGCATCAGCGCGTACGTGTTCAGCGATCACATGCACTACGGGTGGAACCCGAACCAGTGGCGCGAGACCGAGGTGCTGACGCCGAACAACCCCGTCACCCGCGACACCCTTGACCGGATGCCCGACCTGCTGTATGATTGAGATCCTGTACTCTTCTCCGTGCCTGACTGGCACCTGCGTGAGCCCGCGTTGCAGCTGATCCTGCCCGCGGAGTGGGACCTGCAATGATGGAGGCCTGCTCGAGTCGGCGCCGGGGGAAAGCGCTGGAGCTTCTCTGGAATTACGGTCTCCAGCCGTCAGAGCGCTGAAATGTGTCGAGCGGTGCCGGAATTTCTCTGCGACGAGCTTTGTTCGGCTCTTAGCTGAACGAGCACCGGTTCGGGCCCGAAGCGCTAGTTCTTCCTGCTGACACGCCGGAAGAGTTACGACGCGCCCTGGTGCGAGTTGTGAGCTGTTCCGCCAACTGCTACGAACTTCCACCCGCTGCTCGAGAACGTCGAGATCTCTGGTGACGGCGTGTGGGTCGAGGTGGATGATGATGAAACTGTTGAATGACGCCAGACCCGAACCGCGTAAAGAAGAGGCATGCTGACAATGGAGAAGGACGCCGTTGTTACGCCTATCGAGGAAGTCACCTGGCGCGACATTTGCTGAGTAACCGGTCGTGATGAACTGGATGATCCTTGACGACGAGGCCGGCGTGCGTGCTCTCGAGACCCGGCGCGTGGGGTGGCGCGAACAGCTTCGAGCTGTTTGCGTCGGTGACCGATAAATTCTGCGACGGTGTTCGTGGTGCCGGTGAGGCGGTGATCCGGGAGACGTCTCGCGGGCTCGTTCGAGATGTCGAATGGCGGCGCACTGATGTCGACCTCGAGTGAAATTGTGGAGCGCGATCCTCTCTCAAATTTCAACGGCGCACGACGCCGTGCTCGGGCTCGAACCCGTGGGAGGCGATCCGATGCGAATCGACTGGGAGGTCGATCGTACGAGTGCTTTGCTGAGATGGCTCGGGGCGACGCCGGCGGCCGTGGTGCACCTTTCCCCGCCTGCCCGACCAACGACAGCGAGGAGCTGTTGTCGCGCTCGGTTGATCGTCGGCACGGTGAAATGTGCAGGGCACGGTGACGCTCGAGGTGTGTTGCTCTGTTTGCTGGACGGCATCCGTCGAGCCGCGAACCGGCTCCGCTGTTGTTCGGTGACTTGTCGTTTTAGATGCTGCTGATCCTGAGCAGGACCGGGACGCCGAGTCCGAACCGCGAATGTCGAGCCTGACAGGACGGGCGCGCAATCGGGCGGAAAGGCGTCAATCTGCTGCGCTGGCCCGAGCTGCCCGTCAGCACCTGCAGGATCTGTTCCGTCGCGAGGTCTTCTGCTGCGGATGTGTGCGCGCTGGTGACCTGTTCGCAATGGCGCACGGTATGTACGCTCTGACGCTGTAGCGGTGACGCTGCTGAAAATGCAGCGGCGGTCTTCTTCGAGCCGTGCCGAGCAGTGTGGCGAGACTGTTGCCGATGTTGAAGGGCCGAGTGGTCGAGGGTGCGGCGAGGGTCTGGGTGTTTCCTGCGACATCGATCAGCCTGAACCGCACGGTACCGGCGAGAAGCTCTGCTGCAGCTGTGCTGATGAGGAAGAGGAAGCACGAAGAAGCGCGCACCGGGGTCGACGCCGTCAGCCCCAGTCCTGGTCAGCGAGACCGCGGAGCTCCTGAACAGCAGGCACAGCGACGCACTGACGTGGGCGTCGGCGAGGCTGTTCACGATGAGGTTGTCGATGGCCGCACGCCGAGGCCGAGGCACATCAGCGCGACGCAGACGAGCGCTTGATCGAGATCCTGCTGACGTTGGTGACGAGCGCGCGCGACGCAGGTGTAGACAGTGAAGAAGCCCTCGAAGCCGACAGAGCTGATCAGGAAGGGCGGAGCCAGACCTGGGACGGGGCGAAATGCTTCAACTTCCTGCCGAGGGTCGTGCCGCACTGCTGGCTGGGACGGGACGAAGGTGAGACACTGGCCATGAGCGCAATGGCGAGCACTGCCGCCACGGCGAGGACGTGATGGCGCCAGAGTTCGTCGCCTGCGCAGACGCCACCTTCGACCGCACGTCTACCAACCCCCGCGAAGGCTAGGCCGACCACACGAAGGCACGCCCAGGCCGCGCTCCGCCCGGCCCCACCAGGCCCGCGGCACCAAGCGCGGCTCAGCACTCGAAGCACGCTCGGCGCGGGGAGGGCGGCGACGAAAGCGGGCGACGAGCACGAGCCCTCCAACGTCCTCACAGGGCTGACGCAACTGTGCCGACGGTGAAGACTGTGACGCACGCGAGCAGGAGCTCGCTCGCGCGGGAACTGTGTGAGAGCGCGGCGACCGCGGGCGCTCGGACGACGAACAACGAGCGTGCAAACCGCGGAACAGTGAAGCGAGCCGCGCGCGCGCCTCCGCGGCGCCCCCGACTGTGACTATTGTGTGGAAGAGGTCCGCGGCCAGGTTCTCAGTAGGCCCGATCGCTATGAAACTTGACCAATTGATGCTGAGCTGCTGAATGGCAAAAGCGTGAGGAAAGCGTGACTAGCTGTGTGCGGGGCCGTGAGGGATGAGTGTTCCTGATTGAGAGGGTGGTCTAGCTGTCGCCAAGCGAGACGAGTCGGACCGAAGTGTCAGCTGATCGAGCGCCTGGCGTGCGCGCGCCGTTTTGCGTCGAGTCGCACGGTCAGAGCTCTGTTCGTGCCTGACTGATCTCTGAGAATGAGCAACTTCTGCAGCAGGGAAGATGTACATTTATTGGGAGCGCTCGACCGTGATCCCCGTGAGGAAGTAGTGCCCGTAGTCGGTCGTGTACGCTGGGCCGCGTTGAGCGCGGAGAGCGGCACCCGGAGGCCGTCATGTCTTTGGTGCGCATTGTGATGAGTGTGATGAGTTGTTCGATCCGCCCCATGAACAGGAAGATCGTAAGCGAGGCGGGCGGGATGCTGGAGTTGAGCAGTGTACGAACCGACCGCATGAAGATGTGGGCTCGCCCGCGCGGTCGACCCGCGCGGCGTCGAGCAGCTCGTTGGGGATCGACTGTATCGCCTGGCGGATGAAGAAGATGCCGAACGGTACCGCGAGCCCAGGCACGATGAGCACCTGGTAGGTGTTGAGCCAGTCGACCCACGCCGATGAGCCGGAACATCGGCACCAGGGTCATCTTGCCGGGCAGGACGATCGTCGTGAGCAGGGCGACGAAGATCAGGTCCCGGCCGCGGCAGTGGAACTTTGCGACGCGTACCCGGCCATGAGCGAGAACAGGAGCGCGAGCGCGGTGTGCGTGACCGCGACGAACAGCGAGTCCACCATCGCGCGGCCGATGCCGATGGTCCACTGGAGCGCCTCGCAGTTCGCGGCGAGGTCATCGCCGAACCAGAGGCGGGGTGGTCACTCGAGATGTCTGGGCCCCGCAGCGTGGCGGCGACGATCATGTAGTACAGCGGGACGCGTAGATGAGGAAGGCGATCACGAGCATGGAGGGTGGTCAGCGCCAGTCCCGGTGCCAGCTGTCCGGGCCGAGTCCCTGCCGGGCGGAGCCGGTCGGCGTGCGAGGCCGGGTCGTCGTCGCTGGCTCATTGGGCGCGCTCCCGAGGAATCGAACCTGGATGAGGCCGAGGATCGTGACGAACAGCGCGAGCATCCATGCGAGCGCGGACGCGTACCCGAGTCGAAGTACTTGAAGGCGTCGTCATAGAGGAACATCGACAGCGCGATGTCTCGTTGTTCGGTCGGCCCGCCGTGATGACGTAGGGGTCGGCGAGACCCGCAGCGTGCCGATGGTCGACATGACGACGGTGAACAGGATGATCGGGCGCATCAGCGGCACGGTCAGCGAAGAACTGCCGCACTTGCCCGCGCCATCGACCTCGGCCGCCTCGTACAGCTCGCGCGGCATCGACTGGAGCCCCGCGAGACAGATTACGTGCTCGCGCCGGCGCGCGCCACGTGACCGCGAGCGTCACCGCGAACTTCGCGGGACCGGATCGGTGAGCCAGTCGATCGGCCTGATGCCGACCCAGCTGAGCACCCAGTCTGATCAGCCCGAAGCCGCGGTTGAACAGGTTCGCGAACAGGACGCCGTACGCGACCAACCGACGACGCTTGGCAGGAGAGACCGAGCCGCCACACCGGCATCGCCTTCATGAACGCCGCGTCGAGCGCGAGCGCGAGCAGGAACGCGAGCGCGAGCATGATCGGTACCTGCACGACGAGGATGATGAGCGTGTCGCTCAGGCCTCCCAGAATGTCGGGTCGCGGAACATCCGCAAGCAGTCCTTGATGCCGTTGAACCGTCGACGCCTGCGACCCGCGTGTGAAGCCGAGCACCAGCGACGACAGGATCGGCTAGACCTTGGCCCGACGAACAGCAGGAGCACGGGCAGGATGAAGAGGTACGGCACGTACGCTCTGTTGGTCGAACGACGTGGCCTGGTGTGCTTCCGCTCTGCACGCCGCGGGGTCCGCATCCTAGTCCTTGATCAGCTTCAGCGACGGGAAACGCGACGACATCGTTCCGGTGGAGATGCTCATGGTGCGGCCCTGGACCCTCGGGCTCTGAGGCGATCCTCGCTGGGGTCCTCCTCCGCTGAGCTGCACGGGCGGCTGATCTCAGCGGTCCTGCTGTGGGGTCGGGCGCGTGCGTGAGCAATGTGGCCCTGCGTGGCGCCTGAGATGGTGAGGGGATGCTGGGGTAGTCGCTCGAGAAGTAGTTGTGGAAGACGCCGGCCTCGACGCCGTTGATCAGGGACCTCGATCTGGCCTTCTGGCCTACTGTAGAAGTTGTCCTCCTGGTGGAAGATCGTAAGTTTCTTCGACGCCGACTAGAGCGTGGGGAGGTGCTGGTGTGGCTGAAGACCTCCGGCGTAGATGGTGGGGATCGGTCAGGAACGTCGTGACGAAAAGCTGACGTGGATCCTGGTCGGCGCTCGTCGCTTGGATGGAAGAGTCCTGAACCGAGCCGATGACCGCGCTGCGCTTGCCGCCCGGCTCGACCGAGGGCCAGTTGGCCACGCGCCACAGGCCGGCCTGCTCCGGCACCTCGTTCTTGACGATCGACGTGTAGGCCGCGACATGGCCGCGGATGGCGAGCTTGCCCTGCTGGTTGAGCGTCGTGGCACCGGAGCCGTCGCCCGGGTCGGAGGCCCACAGGCCCTCGTCCGCGCCGATCTTGAGGATCTCCATGGCCTTGACGCCGGCCGCGTTGTTGATCGCGATCTTGCCGTCCTTGGTGTACCACGACGATCCCTGCAGCTGGACGAGCAGCAGCCAGAGCTGCGAGTCGAACGTGCCGCCGGAGCCGGTGTAGTTGAACGCGTAGAGCGAGACGTCCTTGTCGGCCTTCAGCTTGCGGCCGACGTCGAGCAGCTGGTCCCAGTTCTCGAGATTGGCGGCATCCGGCACGCCCGCGTACTCGAAGTAGTCCTGGCGGTGGGTCATCGCGCTCGGGTCGCACCACCACGGGATCTCGTACGAGTTGCCGTCCGGTCCGAGCAGGGCCTCCCACACGCCGTCCGCGAAGAGGCCGGAGAACTCGTCGGCGCCCTTGGACGAGAGGTTGAGCAGGCCGTCGGGGAAGGTCTTGATGTAGTTCTGGATGTAGTCGATGCCCATGAGCGTGATGTCCGGGAGGCCCGCGCCACCGGCCGCGAAGCCCGTGGTGAGCTTGGTCCAGATGTCGCCACCCAGCTCGGGGACCTCGACGGTGACGCCCGGGTTGTCGGCCTCGTAGCCCGGGATGTAGAACTCGCTGAGCGGATCGCCCACGAACGACCAGATCCAGGCCTGAAGGTCCGCGCTCGCGGCATTGCCGCCGCCGCCGGTGGCGCCGCCCCCGATCGTGCACGCGCTGAGGCCGGCGGCACTCGCACCCGCGAGGGCGATGAGACCGAGGAAGTTGCGGCGAGAGGTGGTCGTCGTGTCGAACTGCATTGTTCTGCTCCTTCGCGGTGGGCCCCATGTGGCCAAGGTCTACGTTGGCATACCATATAGATTATGGCAAGTGGATGGTATGCCGTCCGGCCGTGAACTCCTCTCCAGCCACCTCCACCACGGCGCCGACGGGGACGTACAGTTCGAGTTGCGCACCCGTCCGCTGCGCCCACAGCCGCCCGACCGAGGTGGACACCCACGCCCGCGTCCACTCGAGGTCGAGCATGGCGACTGGGTCGATCCGCCATCGCGTCCCGCCGGGAGCAAGCCGTTCGAGACCCGCGATCTCCCCGAACAGCCAGTCGTCGATCGTGCCGAAGAAGTAGTGGTTGCGCGAGCGCACGCCGTGCCAGCTCTCCCACATCGTGGTGGCGCCCTGGGCGAACCATGCGCCCCAGCTCGGGGCGTCCTCGCGCAGGCCGATGCGCTGGGCGAGCGGCCCGTGCCCGCGGCGGGTCAGCTGCCGCAGGAGGTGCTTGGCGGCGAGTGATCCGACCCAGAGGTGGTCGTCGCGCGCCGCGATGTCCGCCAGAAGCGCGTCGAGCACGCGACCCTCGGCATCCGGCGGCACGATGCCGAAGGCGAGGGCAAGCACCTGGTGGGCCTGGCGGGCGCCGCCGATGGCATCCGAGTAGCCGCCGTCGGGGGTGAGCCACTGCGCGTTGAATGCGTCGCGGATCGCCTCGGCCTCGGTGTCGAGTTCCGCAGACTCGGCGCGGCCGAGCACGCGCGCCCACTCGGCGAGCACGCGGGTGGCGAGGTACACGTGCGCGGTGCCGGCCACCGCGAGGTCCTCGGGCGGGTTGCCGTTCGCGTCCGGGGGGATGTAGTCGCCGAGTCCACTCTGCGAGAGGTGACCGGCGGCAGTGGTGTGCTCGAGGCGGAGGTAGCGCAGGGCCGCGTCGAAGTGGCGTCGCAGCATCCTGTCGTCGCCCGTCGCCTGGTAGAGCGACCAGGGCAGCAGCACGACGATCGCGTTCCACGGCGGCGACTCCTCGTACCCCGGCCAGACCCAGTCCGGGTCGGGCGCGATGAGGGCCGGGCGGCCGTCGGCGTCGGTGGAGTCCGCGATGTGGTCGAGCCACTGGTCGAGCAGCGGCGCCACGTCGAGACTGCGCAGCATGAGCTCGGCCGCGAGCACCGCATCCCCGGTCCAGCCGTTCTTCTCGTAGACCGGGGTGTCGGTGGGCACGTGGTGCAGGTTGTTGAGCACGGTCTGGATCGCGGCCTCGTGCATCCGTCCGAGCACGGGGTCGGACGCCTCGAACCCGCCCACGCGCGCGACGTCGCTGTGCAGCACGCGCGCCTCGATCGCGTCGGCGGTGAGCTCGCCCGGCCAGCCGTCCACGTCGACCACCTGGAACCCGAAGTAGCAGAACTGCGGCTCCCACTCGATCGGTCCGCTCGCCCGCACGACGTCCGACTGGAACCGCCCTTGCGTGAAGAAGTCGTCCACCACCGGGTCGCCGTTCTCGCCGATCGACTCCGCGTACCGCAGGGTGACGGTGGATGCCGCGGGCACCCGCACCCGCACCCACCCCGCGACCTGGCGCGGGAACCACACCCGCCACCCGTCCTCGCCGTCCGCACCCCGCCGCCGCTCAACGGACATGGGAGCCACCGTCTCCACGATCCGGATCGGCGGCTGCCGCCGCGCGTCGAGGCGGCCGCGCGGTCCGGTGACCTCGGTCGCGGGTGCCCAGTCGGCGTCGTCGTAGTCCGGCAGGTCGGCGCCGGGGCGGGCCGCCGCGGCATCCCACACGCTGCCCTCGTAGAACGAGTCGAACCGGGTCGGACCCTCGGTCAGCCGCCACTGCTGCGACGTTCCGATTTCGGTCACCGAGCCGTCCGGATGGGTGAGCCGCAGCAGCGCGCGAACGCTCGGCTCCGCGTGCCACGGCGCTCGGTGCCAGTCCCAGACGTTGTCGGTGGTGATGCCGTAGAACCCACGCCCGAGCTCGAGCGTGATCGCGTTGGCGCCCGGCCGGATGAGCTCGGTCACGTCGGTCACCGAGTACTGCACGCGCTCGTCCCAGTCGCTCAGCCCAGGGCCGAGCACCTCGTCGGAGACCGGTGCGCCGTTCAGCCGGGCGTCCGCGATGCCGCCGGCCGCGAGGTACAGCCGCGCCCCGACCACCGCGCCCGCGGCGAACTCGGTGCGCAGCAGCGGCGCGGCCTGCGCTCCCGTCGTGCCGGTGCCGCTCTCGTCGTCGGGGGATGACGACGGTGGGGCGCCGATCCAGCGGGATGCCGACCAGGCCGGCTCGGGGAGGCCGGTCTCGAAGAACGACGCGTCCTCTGCATCCCCGTGGTTCGTGCGCACGCTCACCGACCACGCGTAGCGTGTCGCGGGCTCGAGCGCGGGACCCGCGTAGTCGGCGTGGAATCCCACTCCCGACGCGGACCAGACCACTTCGTCGCCGTGACGGACGGCGACCTCGAAGCCCTCGGCGACGGTTCCCTGCTCGTCGGACTCGACGTGCCACGCGAACCTCGGCGACGCGACCTCGACGCCGAGCGGCTCGGTCCGGCCCTCGACGGTGAGGGCGGTGAGAACGACCACGGGACTCCTTCGACCAATTGGTATGCCATATACGACTCTGCCAGACTGACGGCCATGCGCGTACTCGTCCTCGGCGGCACCGGGCTGATCAGCACCCCGCTCACGCAGTTCCTGCTCGATGCCGGGCACGAGGTGGTGCTCTTCAATCGTGGCAGGTCGGCCAATCCGTACGAGGGCCGGGTGACGGTGGTGCTCGGGGAACGCGACTCGCGCGAGGCACTCGAGCGCGCGGCATCAACCGAGCCGGACGTCGTGATCGACATGATCTGCTACGAGCCGGACGACCTCGCCCTGTCGCTCGAGGTGTTCCGGGGCCGCATCCAGCGGTACGTGTTCTGCAGCACCGTCGACGTGCACACGAAGCCGCCACGGCGGCTGCCGGGGAACGAGTCGTCGGAGCAGGATCCACCGAAGGCGTTCCTCTACGCGTGGAAGAAGCAGCGTTGCGAGGAGCTGCTCGCCGCGAGCGGGATGGAGTTCGTGTCCATCCGCCCGTCGGCCACCTACCTCGACAGTGCGGTGCCCTCGGTCGGCAGCTTCGATCTCGCGCTCGAGCGGATTCGCGAGGGCAAGCCGCTCATCATGCACGGTGACGGCTACGGCATCTGGGGTGCGTGCCACCGGGATGCGGTCGCGCGCGCGTTCGTCGCCGCGATCGACTCGGCCGCCGCCGCCGGCAACGGCTACATCGTCGCGGGCCACGAGCCGCTGACCTGGATGGCGTACTGGCAGGGCGTGTTCGATGTGCTCGGGGTGCAGCCGGAACTCATCCACATCCCGGCCGTCGACCTGGCAGCGATCGACCCGGAGTTCGCGTCGTGGGTGCTCGTGCACTTCCAGTTCCCGAGCATGTGGGACTGCTCGGCCGCCGCACGGGACCTGGGGTTCGAGAGCACCGTCGACTGGGCGGACGGCATCGCCGCCGGACTGCCGCACCGGGTGCCGGGCGAGGTGAAGCAGGCCGATCGCGACAGTTACGATCGGATCGTGCAGACCTGGCTCGATCGCTCCCCGAAGTCCACCGCATGAGCTCCCCAGTGATCCTCGTGCTGCCCGGTGGCGGCTACTGCAAACTCGCGCCCCACGAGGGGGTGCCGGTGGCCGAGTGGCTCGAGTCGCTGGGATGGCGGGCTCGCGTCGTCGAGTATCCGGTGCCGACGCGGCATCCCGGGCCCATCGACACCGTGCAGGCCGTCATCCGAGAGGAGCGCGAGGCCGGAGCACCGCTCGTCGGCATCATCGGCTTCTCGGCGGGCGGCCACCTCGCGGGATACGCAGCGCTGACCGGCCTGGATGGCACGGCGGTCGACTTCGCGATCCTCTGCTACCCGGTCGTGAACTTGGTCTCCGAAACGCACGCGGGCTCGCGCGAGAACCTCATCGGACTCGATGCGACGCCGGAGTTGCGCGAGGCGGTCTCGCTGCAGCTGCTCGTGTCGCCAGAATCGCCGAACCTGTTCATCTGGGCGACGGGCGAGGATAAGTCGGTGCCGATCCACGACCACACCTACGCGCTCGGCGAAGCCCTGTCGCGCAACGGGGTCGAGCACGACTTCCACATCTTCGAGCGCGGCGGCGATCACGGCATCGGCCTCGCGGACGGCACGACCACCGGCCGGCTCTGGACCGGGCTCGCCGCGGCCTGGCTCGAGAAGCAGCTGCCGTGAGCGACGTCGCCGACCGCCGGCCACCTCGCCCCTGCTCACGGCGCGAAGCTCGAGCACCTCTGGACCATCGCCGAGTGGTCGGAGGGTCCGGTCTGGGTGCCCGGTCTAACACCGTGCGGTTCAGCGACGCGATCAACAACCGCATCCTGCAGTTCGACCCTGCCACCGGCATCGGCTCGGTCTACGACGACGCGGCCGAGTACACGAACGGCCGCACCCTCGATCTCGACGGCAACGTCGTGCAGTGCAGCCACGGCCGGCGCGCAATCGAACGAGACGTGGATGGCGCGGTCACCACGATCGTCGACCGGTGGCAGCCGACGGGGCCGCGCCGCCATCCGCTTCAACTCCCCGAACGACGTCGTGGTGAAGTCGGACGGCTCGATCTGGTTCAGCGACCCGCCCTACGGCATCCTCCCGGGCACGAAGGAGGGCCGCGAAGCGCCGCAGGAGTACGACGGCTGCTACGTGTTCCGGGTCGTGGACGGGGTCGCGGAGCCGGTGGTCACCGAGCTCATCCACCCGAACGGGCTCGCGTTCTCACCCGACGAGTCGATCCTGTACATCGCCGACACCGGCACCGACCGCAACTCGATGTACGCGTTGGAGCGCGGCGAGTCGCGGCTGTTCAAGGAGCTCGAGCAAGGCGCCTCCGACGGCTTCCGAGTGGATGTCGAAGGCCGCATCTGGACCTCGGCCGGCGACCACGTCGTCGTGCTCGCACCCGACGGATCGGAGCTGCTCGACGTGCCGTTCCCCGCGCGCGTGAGCAACCTCTGCTTCGGCGGAGCGGACGGCACCGACCTCTACATCACGGCGTCGTCATCCCTGTACCGGCTGCGCACGACGACGCGGGATGCGGCGCAGCACTACTAACCGCTGGTTGAGGAGCGCCGCCGGGGGCGACGTGTTGAAACCAGCCTCACGGGCACCTTGGTTTCGAGACGCGACCGCTGCGCGGGCGCTCCTCAACCAGCGGGAGCCGTCGACGCCCGGACGACGAGCTCGGGCGCGAACACCTGCTGCTTCGGACCCTCGCGCGGATCCTCGCTCATCTCGTTGACGAGCAGGTCGACGGCCGCGAACCCGAAGCCCTCGTGCGGCGCGCGCACGGTCGTGAGCGGGATGAGCGACGCCTCGCCGAACTCGATGTCGTCGTAGCCGACGATCGCGATGTCGTCCGGGATGCGGATGCCGTGCGTGACCCGAGCCCCTGCATGAGTCCGAGAGCGGTCAGGTCGTTCACGGCGAACATCGCGTCGGGACGACTGGTGCCGGGCGCGCCGCGAGGCGTTCGCCGACCTCTCGGCCGTCGGCGATCGTGCGGTTCGCGACGTTGATCACCTCGAGCGTCGACATCGCCGGCCTCGCGCATGGCTTTGCCCGCACCCTCGAGGCGGTCGGCGACCTGCCGGATCCCGAGCGGACCGCCGACGAACGCGATGCGCTTGCGACCGTCGCGACCAGATGCCGCCCGGCCAGGTAACCGCCGGTGACGTCGTCGATCGAGACCGACGGCTGGTCCTCGAGACGGCGCGCTGGCCGACCAGCACCGACGGGATGCCGCGCTCGCGGATCCGGGTGAGCCGCTCCTCGATCGGGAAGTGCGACGCCACGAGCATGCCCTGCACTCGCTGCGCTTCGAACAGCTCCAGGTAGGCGTCCTCGCGCGTGCGGCTGCGGTTGGAGTTGGAGATGAAGACGCTGCAGGTCGTGCGCGGCGGCGCGCTGCTCGACGCCCTCGGCGATCGTCGCGAAGAACGGGTTGCTGACGTCGGGGGCGATGTAGGCGATCGTGCCCGACCGGCCGAGCCGCAGCTGCCACGCGGCGTTGTTGCGCACGAACCCGAGCTGGTCGATCGCCTTCTGGATGCGCTCGCGCTTCTCGGGCGACACCTTCGGGATGGTTGATGTAGTGCGAGACGGTGCCGAGCGAGACCTCGGCGAGCGTCGCCACCTCACGGATTCCGACTCTGGCCATGACGGGAGCGTACCGGCTACGCCGAGGCTTCATCGATCACGTCGGCGAGTGCTGCGACTTCGTGGGCGAACCGACCGAGGAACAGGCCGTCCACCGAGCGCGCGAGCTCTGCGATGAGCCCAGGTCCCGCGCTGCCGCCGTAGATCAGGCGGCGACCGCCGAGCGACTCGCGCAGCCCGTCGCACACCGCGCGGATGTACTCCGGCTCCGCCGGTCGGTCGGCGCCGATCGCCCACACTGGCTCCCACGCCACGAGCGCGTCTGGTGCGTTGGCGGAGGTGAGCTGCGCGGCCGACTCGGCGACCGCCTGCCGCTCGGTGCGGCGCGTGCGCTCGCCGATGCAGAGCAGCGGCTGGATTCCGTTACGGGATGCCGCGGCGCACTTGGCCGCGACGAGCTCATCCGTCTCGCCGAACAGCCGGCGGCGCTCAGCGTGCCCGATCTCGACGAGGGACACCCCGAGCTCCGCGAGCTGGTCCGCCGTGACCTCCCCGGTGTACGCCCCCCGGTCCTCCCAGAACACGTCCTGTGCGCCGAGTCGGATGGGCGTGCCATCCAGGATCGACCGCACCTCGGCGAGCTCGGGGAACGACGGGATCACGAACAGCTCGACCTGCCCTCGGCGATGGCCGGCTTGGACGCGAGCTCGGCGACGGCCTCCGCCCACGCGAGGGTCTGCGCGTGACTGAAGTACGTCTTGAGGCTCACCCCGACGAGCATCGTCAACAGTTCTGCGCGTCTTCCGGCGCGTGGTCGCCCCGGTCGTAGCCCTCGATCGCGGCGACCTTCTCGGCGCTTGCGCTCGTCGGGTCGAACCCGTAGGTGAGCCACTCCTTCGCGAGGCGGCGCGCGAGCTCGAGGCCGACCACGCGCTGGCCCAAGCAGAGCACCTGGGCGTCGTTGCTCAGGATGCTGCGCTCGACCGAGTAGCTGTCGTGCGCGGTCACGGCGCGGATGCCGGGGACCTTGTTGGCCGCGATCGCGACGCCGAGTCCGGTGCCGCAGACCAGCATGGCGCGATCGGCCTTCCCCGCCGCCACGAGCTCGCGCGGCCGCGACGGCGACGTTCGGGTAGGCCGTGTGACCCGTCGGCGTCACGCCGACGTCCTCGACGAGGCGACGGGTCGCTGCCTTCGAGGTCGCGCTTATGATCTCCTTGTATTCGCCGCCCGCGTCATCCGCCCCGACGACGATCCGCCAGCCTGTCATCCGATGTTCTCCGTTGCGTGACGCGCACGGCACGACGTGCGAACGACGTCGCGCCCGCGTCCGGGGTTCCGAGGCTCTTCTCGCGCGTGCGGTCGCGCGCGTCCGATGCGCGGCACCAGTTCGGCCGTGGCATGCCGCCGCCGCTCGCGCCACCGCGACGCAGGCGTCGCCACCTCGCCCGGCGCGACGCCGCCTCGACGAACGGCGCCATCGCGTCGAGCATCGTCTTGTCGCCGGCTTGCGGCCTTGCCGAACGCACGATGCCGTCCCGCGCCGCGGCGACCCCGGCCGCGATCGTCGAGCCGTCCGGGGCGTCCTGGTCGCCGAGCGCAGCGCCGAGCGTGCGAGAGCGACGCCCCACAGCGCGCCGGAGGTGCCGCCGGCGCGGTCGGCCCAGGCGTCGCCGCGCGATCCGCAGCGTGGTGCCCGCGCCGGCCTCGCTCCGCTCGGCGGCCGCGGCGCCGCGGCGGCCGAGCCCCGCTGCATCCCGATGCCGTGGTCGCCGTCGCCCGCGACCGCGTCGATGCGGCCGAGCTCGTCGGCGTGCGCGTCGAGCGCGGACGCGATGGCGGCGAGCGCGCCGACGACGCGGCGCGACCGCCGCGACTCGGAGGAGCCGGGATCGGAGGCGACCCCTCGACCGCCGGTGTCGTCGACCTCGGCGACCGACGCCGACGGCTCCGACCGCGCCCTTGCGGAAGGCGGGCGCGTCGGCCGGCGCGCGCCCAGAGCTGCTCGAGCTCGTCGTCGAGCCACACGCAGGCTGAGCGAGACGCCGGCCATGTCGAAGCTCGTGACCAGTTCGCCGACCTCGGGCTCGACGATCTTGACGCCTGCGTCGGCGAGGCGCTTCGCGACCTCGCCGAAGAGCACGAACAGCTCCTCGTACTTGACCGAGCCGAGGCCGTTGAGCACGGCACGACCGCGCGCGTCGGCGACGTCGTCGGGCCGCTCGGCGAGCAGCGACTCGACGAGCAGCTCGCGCGAGGCCGTCGGCGGTCGGCACGTCGGTCTCCTCGATGCCCGGCTCGCCGTGGATCCCCAGCCCGAGCGACATCCGCCCCGCGGGCACCTCGAACAGCGGCTCGTCGCGCCGGGCAGCGTGCAGCCCGAGAACGCGACGCCGAAGGTGCGGGTGCGCTCGTTGGCGCGGCGCGCCAGCCGCTCGACCGCGTCGAGGTCGTCGCCGCGGTCGGCGGCGGCGCCCGCGCACTTGGAACACGAACAGGCCGCCGGCGATGCCGCGGCGCTTGTGCGCCTCCTCGGCGCCGCGCTCGCGACGTCGTCGGTCACCAGCACGGTCGGCGCGTCGACGCCCGCAGCGCGCAGCGGCGCTCCGCCGCGTCGAAGTTCAGCACGTCGCCGGCGTAGTTGCCGTAGGTGAACAGGATGCCGCCCCCGGCGTCCGCCGCATGCGCGACCGCATCGACCTGCTGGCCGACGGCGAGGCGAACATGTTGCCCATCGCGGCCCGGCCGCCAGGCCCTGCCCGACCAGCCCGGCGAAGGCGGGGTAGTGGCCGGATCCGCCGCCGATCACGACGGCGACGCGCGGCTCGGCCGAGCGGGCGACGCGCACGACGCCGCCGGTCACGCGGCGCACGAAGCGCGCGTTCGCGGCGACGAATCCGTCGGCAGCCTCGTCGGCGAAGTCGGCCGGATCGTTGAACAGGCGGGTCATGGCGTTGCCTTCCTCACGCATCCATCCAAGCAGGGTCTCCGCGACCGCACATGGACAAGTGCGACAGCTTCTTGTCGCGTGATCAGCGCTCGATCTTGTCCAGGTGCAGCATGCGCGCGAGCACGAGGTCGAGCTCGTCGTCGCTGGAAGACCTTCTTCCAGTCGTCGCGCACGATCGACTCGCGGCCGTAGTCCATCGCGATCAGGCAGGCTTCGCTGAACGGGTTGTCGCCGCGGAGTCCGTTCGCGAGCGCGACCTGGGTGTGACCGAGCAGGATCGCGCGGGCAGCCGCTTCGGGGATGCCCGATGTGTTCACCGCCTCGTCGAGGGCGTCGTTGAGCAACGCGCCCACCATGCAGGCGACCGTCTCGACCAGGGTCGGCTCGAGCTGCGCGAGCTGCTTGAGCGTGACCCAGTGCACGTCGACCACGGGCGCGTAGATCGCGCGCACTACTTCTTCGACCCTCGCGTCCTTGTCCGCCGGACGTCCGACTCGACCGACGGCGATCGCGTCCTGCGGGGCGGCGATTCCGCCGAACGTGTCTGCCCACTCCTCGGGCGTCTTGCGCTGCAGGAAGATCGAGGGATGACACGGGTGCGCACCGCGTACATGATGTCGTCGCGCTCGCGAGCAGTCCCGCGTAGGCCGCGGCCGGATCGAGCGTCAACACGATCGCGCCCGGACTTCGCCTGCGGGACCAGCTCGTGCGACGACCGGGCCGAGCGCGAGATCGGGCACGGCGAGGATGACGACGTCGGCGCCGGCCGACCGCATCGGCACCGGTCGTCACGGTGCGCCCCGCAGCGGCGAGCCGCTCCTGGCCGCCGGGCGAGTTCTCCACCTACAGGACGCGTGTGGTCGGTCTTCGCGAGGTTGTCGCCGTCGCGCAAGCCCATCTTGCCGCCGGCGCCGATCACGGCGATCGTCAGGTGTTGCTCATGGTTCCTCAGGGCGTGCTCCTTCAGTACTGTCGATGCTGTGTGCCGGTCCAGTCGCGCTCGAGCGCGGAGGTCGTCGCGGCGTCGCCCTGCCAGGGCAGCCAGTGCTCGATGATCCGGTTGATCCCCGGCGCGGTCGCGGTCGAGCAGGTGATCGAGTCGGAGTAGTCCTGTCGCCGAGTCGGTGCCGGCGAGTGGAATCCGACCCATCCGTCGGCCGGCGCGTGAACGCGAAGTCCTTCACGTGCACGTTCACGGTGAGCGGGCCGCCAGGTCGATCATGTCGTCGGGGTGCTCGAGGCGCCGACGACCGTGTTGCCGGGGTCGAGGCAGATGCCGACGTTCGGGCGGCCGCGACGACGAGAGCACGAGGTCGGCGGTGGGCACCTACTCGTAGGTCTCGAGGGCGAGGGTGACGCCGGAGCGCTCGAGGTCGTCGGCGATCGCGTCGAGGTGGCCCGGCATCGCCGCGGCTCGGCGCAGTTCACCATGCTGCGCAGCAGGGTCGCGCCGAGCTCCTCGGCCATCCCGAGGTAGCGCCGCAGGTGCGCGGGATCGGTGCCGCGAGTTCCGAGCTCGAGCGTGATGCCGAGGTCGGCCGCGAGCGCCGCGGACCGCACGCGAGGTCGGCCTCCTCGATCGGCGGATGGTCGCAGATCTGGAACAGCCCGATGCCGAGGTCCGGCGGTCTCGCGCAGGGCATCCTCGAGGGTGACCCGCCGTCGCGGTGGCGCCAGAAGTAGGCGTAGCTGCCGAGGCCGATCATCGGCTCCATTGCTGAGGTGCTCGTGTCATCCCCGGCGAGACCTCCATGCCGATTGAAATGTGTCAAAGCGTACCCGATGTTGGCGCGGGCACGGCACTCGCGATGCTACCGTGACGACGTGCAGCCCGAAGTCGTGTGGTCAGGAGCGGTCTGGGCGGAGGGTCCGGTGTGGCTTGCCGACCGCGCTGTGGTGCGGTTCAGCGACATCCCGAACGACCGCATCCTCGAGGTCGACCCTTCGGCACGGCGCGATGACCGTGGTCACCGACGACGCCGAGTTCACCAACGGCCGCACCCTCGACCGCGACGGCTCGATCGCTGCAGTGCAGCCACGGGCGGCGCGCGGTCGAGCGCGTGCGGCGGCGACGTGACCGAGACCGTCGTCGACCGCTGGGGTGACGGCATCCGCTTCAATTCGCCGAACGACCTGGTCGTCGCCTCCGACGGGGCGATCTGGTTCACCGACCCGCCGTACGGGCTGCACGAGTCGGGGCGCGAGGGTCACCCGGGCGAGCAGGAGTACGACGGGTGCTACGTGTTCCGTCTCGCGCAGTCGATGAGCGCATCGCGCGTGGCGAGCCGATGGTGACCGACATGGTCCACCCGAACGGGCTGGCGTTCTCACCCGACGAGTCGGTGCTGTACATCGCGGACACCGCGCGGGTGTGGAATCCGGAGCATCCACACCACATCAGGGCGTACGACGTCGTCGATGGGCGGCCGGTCAACGGCCGCGTGTTCGCCGAGATCGACCCTGGCGTCGCGGACGGACTCCGCGTGGATGCCGCGGGCAATATCTGGACCTCGGCCGGCCAGCAGGTGCGCACCTACGCCCCCGACGGCGAGCTGCTCGCCGCGGTGGAGTTCCCCGAGACGGTCTCCAACCTCTGCTGGGCGGACGGCGTCTGGTACGTGACCGCGACGACGTCGCTCTATCGCCTGCGTCCCTAGCGACCGGCCTGCGGGCCGAGCGCCGCCGGGATCTCCTGCCCGTAGGCCTTGAGCGCATCGGTGACGACCCGGATCGCGTTGAGCGCCCGCGGGAACCCCGCGTACTGCACGGTGTGGATGACCACCTCGAGGATCTCGGTCGGCGTGCAACCCACGTTGATCGCGCCGCGGGTGTGGCCCTGCGAGTTGGGCATCGACGCCGCCGAGCATCGTGAGCGCGGCGAGCGAGGCGAGCTCGCGCTGCGCGAGCGTGAGCCCCGGCCGGGAGTAGATGTCGCCGAAGTTGAACTCGATGCCGAAGCGCGCGAGGTCCTGCGCGAGCCCCTCCTGCATCTCGATCAGGCCGTCGGCCTTGCCCTCGCCGTAGACCTCGTTGAACCAGTGCTTGCCGTGGTCGAGTCGCTCGGTCATGGTTCAGCCTCCTCAGATCGAGTGGCCGCCGTCGAGCGGCAGGATGACGCCGGTCATGTTCACCGCGGCGTCCGACGCGAGGAACACGATCGCCTCGGCGAGGTGCTCCGGCTCGCCGAGCAGCCGCGTCGGGATCTGGTCGAGCAGCGCCTCGCGGCGCTCCGGGGTGTCGTTGTCGCGGCCCGGGTGTCGCCTGCGCGCCGGGCGCGATCGCGTTCACGGTCACGCCCTGCTCGGCGACCTCGATCGCGAGCGCCTTGGTCAGTCCGATCACGCCGGCCTTCGCGGTCGCGTACGCGGTCGCGCCGCGCACGAGCCGCCCTCCGCTCACGGCCGCGATCGACGAGATGCTGATGATGCGGCCGAAGCGCTGCTCGAGCATCGAGGGCAGCACGGCTCGGGTCACGTTGAAGACCTGGTTGAGGTTGCGGTCCATCTGGGTGTTCCAGGTCTCGGGCGTCATCTCGTGGAAGAACGAGACCGCTCCGCCGCCGGCGGCGTTGACGCAGGATGTCGATGCCGCCCCACTGCTGGATGACGCTGCCCACGGCATCCTGCACCGCCGCGAAGTCCGTGAGGTCGGCGGCGACGCCGACGGACCGCACGCCGGTGCCTGGCGAGCTGCGCGGCGAGCGCCTCGGCGCCGTCGGCGTTGAGGTCGAGCACGGCGACATCCGCGCCCTCGGCCGCGAGCGCGCGGCAGATCACCGTGCCGAGCGCGCCGGCGCCGCCGGTCACGATCGCGCGCCTGCCCTGCAACCTCATCGGTGCCTCCTCGACCGTCTGGCCGCCGGCTCGGCGCCGCGCCCATCGTTCCACTCGGATTGAAACGTGTCAAACGGGCCGATGGGCGCCCATTGGCTCTCGGACCGAGCCCGCCGTCTGGCTAGGCTCGAACCAGTCCACCACTCACTCGACCCTTCGCAAGGCCCACACATGCCCGTGCCCACCACCCCGATCACCCTCGGCGCCGGATCGCTCGGCACCCGCGACGACGGCGCCGCGCTCGCTGACGCGCTGCTCGCGTCGGACGTCCGCGATCGACACCTCGAACATCTACGGCGAGGGCGGAGCGAGACGCGCGCTCGGTGCCGCGATCGCGCGCGCCGGCGGCCTGCGCGCCGGCAAGCTCATCTACTCGAAGGCCGACCGCTCGCTCGGCGACCAGCCGACCTTCGACGGCGAGCGCATCCGCCGCTCGCTCGAGGAGTCGCTCGAGCGCCTCGGCCTCGACCACCTGCCGATCTACCACCTGCACGACCCGTACATCGTGACGTTCGAGCAGGCGATGGCGCCCGGACGGCGCCGTGCCGGCACTCGTCGCGCTGCGCGAGCAGGGCGTCATCGACGCGATCGGCATCGCGTCGGGAACCATGGCCAGGTGCACGAGTACGTCGCGACCGGCCTGTTCGACGCCGTGCTCTCGCACAACCGCTTCACCCTCGTCGACCGGATGGCGCAGCCGACCTACGAGCTCGCCCGCTCGCTCGGCATGACCGTCTTCAACGCCGCACCGTTCGGCGGCGGCACGCTCGCCAACGGCACCGTCAACTACGGCTACCACGAGCCGCCCGCGGACTTCGCGGCGCACGTCGACCGCGTGCGCGCCATCGCGGCGGAGTTCGGCGTACCGCTCGCCGCGGCCGCGCTGCGCTTCTCGCTCGACAGCGACCTCGTCGACACCACCGTCGTCGGCATCCCGACGCTCGATCGCCTGGCCGAGCTGGAGGTCCTGCTCGCGCACCGACGTGCCCGCCGAGTTCTTCGCCGCCGTCGACGCCCTCGGCGCGCCGCCCGCGTCGGGCAACGACTAGGTCAACTGCCGCGGTACTCGGACCGCCAGAGGTGCTGCGGCTCGAACCCGAGCCGTGCGCGTGCCTTGTCGATCGACACGAGGCGTCTCGTACTCGCCGAGCTGCTTCGTGATCGGCACGCCGGGGAACTCGGCAGCGAGCTCCGCGCTCGGCACGTCGTTGCCGGTGTCGCTCGCGGCGACGTTGTAGATCTCGAACCCGGGTTGCGCGGCCGAGAGCGCGAGCGACACGGCGAGGGCGCCGTCGCGGGCATCCACGTAGCTCCACAGCAGGTCGCGCCGGTAGTCGCTCGAGCCGGCTCGCTCGAACGAGTCGTACTCGTCGGCACCGACGATGTTCGTGAAGCGCAGGGCCGTGATCGACAGCTCGGGGTCCCAGCGCACGAGCTGGGCGGCCATCGATTCCTCGACCACCTTGCCGAGCCCGTAGGTGTTGTTCGCGGCGATGACCTGCTCGTCGATCGGGCAGGTAGGGCGGCGGCTCCTCGAACGGGAAGCCCATCGCCGTGATGCTCGATGCGGAGACGATGCGGTGGATGCCCGCCCGCATGCCCGCGAACAGCACGTTGAACGACACCGTCGACGTTGTTCTGGAACGTGGTGGCATCCGGCACGAGACCGTTCACCGGGATCGCGGCGAGGTGCACGATCGCGTCGAACTGGCCGAGCCGGGCGGTGACGCCGAGCAGCGCATCGAGGGTCTGGCCGTAGTCCGCGAGGTCGACGCGGGTGAATCCGGCGCCCGCCGTGCCGGCGAGGTCGAGTCCGAGCACCTCATGCCCGTCGGCCCGCAGCCGCTCGACGGTGGCCGAGCCCAGCTTGCCGGATGAGCCGGTGACCGCGATCCTCATGGCCCAACCCTAATCGTGATGCCTCTGTGACGTTTCAATCATCGTCCGCGAAAAATGCGGTGTGGATCGACAAATCGCCGCGACATCCCTGTGGATCAGGCGATCTGGCGCTTGACACGCGTCATCCTTCGTGATTTCATCACCAATTGAAACGTCTCAATTGAGGCGCCACACTTTCAAGGAGGAATAGTGACCACAGCACCAAGCCGGCGCCTCCGTCGCCCGATCCTGTCCATCATCGGCCTCACCGGCACCGCAGCGCTGCTGCTCGCCGGATGCGCTGGTGGCGGCGGCGGCGGCACGACCGAGCCCGAAGCCCTGACGTTCCTCAAGAACTCTGAGAACACGACCACCGAGCCGATCCTCCAGGCGCTCGCCGATGGCGAGTGCTCCGCCGAGAACGAGGCGCTCCCGCTCGAGATCAGCTCGATCCCGCAGGCCGACCTCGACGCCCAGGTGCAGCTGCTCGCCAGCCAGAACGGCCTCCCGGTCATGTTCTCCGGCGGCGGCAACCCGGCCGAGGGCGCCAAGCTCGTCGACCAGGGCGTCGTGCTCGACCTCGAGCAGGCGCTCACCGACCTCGGCGCGCTCGACAAGATCGCCCCCGGAGCCGTCTCGACCATCAAGAAGCTCTACGGCGGCGGCTTCAGCTTCCTGCCGTTCCAGTACAACATCGAGGGCATCTTCTACAACACGGCGCTCTTCGAGGAGAACGGCTGGGAGGTTCCGACCACGTGGGACGAGCTGACCGCGCTCAACGCCGAGATCGCCGCCGCCGGCAAGACGCCGATGGCCGCGTCGGGTGAGCAGGGCTGGCCCCTGACCCGCCTGGTCTCGCGGCTACCTGTTCCGCGACCTCGGTCCGGATGCCCTGCAGAAGGTCGCCGACGGCGAAGCCAAGCTCACCGACCCGGAGTACGTGGCCGCTGCGGCCGCGATCGCCGACCTCGGTGCGAACGGCGACTTCGGAGCCAACGTCACCTCGCTCGACTACGACGCCGCGACGAACGAGTTCCTCACCGGCAACGCGGCGATGATCTACATGGGCAGCTGGCTGCTCGGTGCGATCAACGACGACTCGGTCAACCAGATCGGTGTCGACAACGTCGGCTTCTTCCCGTTCCCCGAGGTCGAGGGCGGCGCCGGCACGATCGAGCAGTACCCGGCCAACGTCGGTCTCCCGGCCACCTTCGGCTCGAAGACCTACACCGAGGGCGGCAAGGTCGCCGACTGGCTCGGCTGCATCGCGAACAACTACGGCAACGCTGCGGCGGAGCAGGGCCAGATCACCGGCTTCGTCTCCGACGTCGAGGTCGAGCAGACCGCGATCACCGCGACGATCGCCGACACCATCAACACCAGCACCGACTCGGTGCTGTGGTTCGAGGCGCTGTTCAACGCGAAGGCCAGCAACATCTCCTCCACCAACGCGGCGCTGCTGGTCACCGGCCAGCTGAGCCCCGAGGAGTTCATGGGCCTCGTCCAGGACGCCCTGGACAACCCGTAACCTCGCAACTGATCCACCCGTGTGGCCGCGGGGCCTTTCGCCCCGCGGCCACACGGCGTTTGATGGGACCACACGCGAAAGGCCCAACGAAGTGAAATCCGTCCTCGGCGACAAGCGAGCGATCGCCATCCTGCTCGGCCCGGCGCTGCTGCTCTACACGCTCATCGTCATGGTGCCCGTGCTGTGGTCGTTCGGCCTGAGCTTCTTCAAGGGCAACCCGCTGCAGGGCTTCGAGTTCAACGGCGTCGCCAACTTCGCGAAGCTGTTCACCGACAGCTACGTGCACGACGCGTTCCTGTTCACGGTCAAGTACGCCGTGCTCATGACCATCGGCCAGGTGCTGTTCGGCTACGGCCTCGCACTGCTCTACATGTTCGTGCTGCGCAAGTCATCCGTGCTCGTGCGCACGCTCGTCTTCTTCCCGGTCGTGCTGCCGACCGTGGCCATCTCGCTGCTGTACCAGAAGCTGTTCCAGTCGGCGCCGAACGACGGCCTCGTGAACGAGCTGCTCGTGAACGTCGGCCTCTCGGGCGTCGACTGGCTCGGCTCCGGCACGACCGCGTTCATCGTCATCATCATCATGGACATCTGGCGCTCGATGGGCTTCTACGGCGTGCTGATCTTCTCGGGCCTGCTCGACATCCCGGAGGACATCATCGAGTCCGCCCGCATCGACGGATCGCGCGGCTGGTCGCTGTTCCGCCACATCGTGCTGCCGATGTCGCTGCCGATCCTGTTCGCGTCGATCATCTTCAGCATCAACGGCACGATCAAGGTCTTCGACTCGGTGTTCGCGATCACCGGCGGCGGTCCCGGCAACCAGACCACGCCGCTCACGCTGTACATGTACCGCACCGCGTTCCAGTACAGCGACTACGGCTACGGCTCGACGATCGCGCTGCTGCTCACGATCATGTGCCTCATCGTGACCGTCTTCATCTTCCGCTCCGCGCGAAGGGACAACACCCTCTCATGACCACGCTCGCCTCCTCCGATCTCGCCGAAGCGCACTTCAAGGCGCCGCGTCGCAGCGGCTCGCCGGTCGTGCGGCTCGTGAAGCGCATCCCGTCGTTCCTCGTCATCGTCGCTGCTGATCCTCATCACGGCGTATCCGCTGTTCTGGATGGTCATCAACTCGCTCAAGTCGAAGGACGACTTCCTCAACAACCCGTCGTACGCCCTGCCGGAGACCTGGATGTGGGAGAACTACGCGAGGGCGTTCGAGGTCGGCAACCTCGGCGACGACCATCACGAACAGCATCATCGCGACCATCCCGTCGCTCATCCTGATCGTGATCCTCGGCACCGCCGCGGGCTTCGCGCTCGAGGTCATGGTGTGGAAGGGCCGCGGCGGGGTGCTGCTCTACATCCTCGCGGGCATCATGATCCCCGGGCAGATGATCCTGCTGCCGCTGTTCGCCGCCTTCTTCAACATCGGGCTCGTCGGCTCGCTCGCGCCGCTGATCATCATCTACACCGCGACCGGGCTGCCGCTCACGACGTTCATGATGGCCACCTACTTCCGGGCGATCCCGCGCGAGATCTTCGAGGCATCGACGATCGACGGCGCGAGCATCCTGCGGTCCTTCCTCTCGATCGGGTTCCCGATGGTGCGCAACGCGGTGTTCACCGTGGCGATCGTGCAGTTCTTCCTGATCTGGAACGACCTGCTCATGGCGCTGGTGTTCGCCGGGCAGCGCAAGCTCAACACGATCCAGGTCGGCCTGCTGAACTTCAGCGGCGAGTACGGCGCGATCGACTACGGGCCGCTGTTCGCGGCGATCTGCATCACCGTCGGCGGCATCCTCGTGCTCTACCTGTTCCTCAACCAGCGCATCATGAAGGGGCTGGCCGCGGGAGCGGTGAAGGGGTAGCTCGTCGGAACCCGACGCCCGAGACGGGCGTCGGCGCTGGCGTCGCGGCGAAGGCCAGAAATGGCCTTCGCTCTAAGCTCCAGCGCGCGGGAAGTCGTCCGGCAGCGGCAGCGTCGGCACGTCGTGCGCGACGCCGTCGAGGTGGCCGATGCGACCGCCCTGCGGCAGTCCGGTCTCGGTGAAGAAGCCGCGCAGCGTCTCGTAGACCTCGATGACATCGTGGATGTCGCCCGCCTGGGTCAGCACGATGTCCCCGGCCTGCACGTACCGCTCGCCGCCATCCACGAGGATCTTCGCCTTGCCCTCGTGGATGAACCAGAGCTCATGGTCGTCGTGATGGTGCCGTTCGAACCGGCCGCCCTCGACCGGCACCGCGAACCGTCCGGCTGACGCGACCTCGCACCACGCGGGCTTGTCGTCCGGGTTGAGCCAGCTGCCCGGCTCGTAGACCGGGGTCACGAGCGGACTTGAGTCCAGACCGGCGCGACGCCGGCGTCGAGGATGCGCGCGTCGGGGAGTCCGTCGAGTCCGGTCTCGGCACCGCCGGGCGTGTAGACCACGACGAGCCGAAGCGGGCTCCAGGTCGTGTTGTAGGTCGAGTGGTCGGTGTCCGCGGGGATGTAGACGGCGTCACCCTCCTGGATGTCGAACGCCTCGCCGTCGGTGCCGACGGTCTGGCTGCCCTTGCCGGAGATCACGTAGATGACCTCCTCCTCACCGGGATGACGGTGCGGCGCGTGCCCCTGGCCGGGGTAGATGATCACCTCGCCGGTCGTGAGACCCGCGCCCGCGTCGAGGTGCGGGGTCACGAGCCACTTGATGGTCCCCCAGTCGAAGACCCGGGTCTGGACGTCGTCAGGCTTGCGTGGCATAGCGTGCATCTCCGTTGATCGCGTTGGCGTTGCATCCATGGTGCCATCCCAGTTTGAAACGTGTCAACAGTTCGGGCAGGATGGTCGGTAGTCCGCGTGCGGATCGCTTTGAAACGTGTCAGTATGGTGGCGCTTCGCCACCCCGAGAGGACAGTGCCCGACGATGGTCACACCGAGCGCACCGCGCTTCGAACACCACATGGTGGCCCTCGGCATCGGCGAGCCCGCTCCCCGCGTGAGTTGGAAGACAACCGCGGCGGCCGGCTGGCGCCAGTCCGCGTACCAGCTCGAGCTCACCCGCGGCGGCACGCTGTGGACCGGCGTGCGCACCGAGTCCGACGACTCCGTGCTCGTGCCATGGCCCGCGCCGCCGCTCGGCTCGCGCGAGCAGGCATCCGTGCGGGTGCGCGTGTTCGGCACCGCCGCGGATGGCACGCCCCTCGACTCCGACTGGAGCGAGCCCGCCGTGGTCGAAGCCGGCCTGCTCACGCCCGCGGACTGGACCGCCGCCCCCGTCGGGGGCGCGTGGCCGGAGGATCCGGACACCGACGACCGCCGCCCGGCTCTCGTGCGCCGCGCGTTCACGGTGCGCAAGCCGGTCACCTCCGCTCGCCTGTACGCGAGCGCGCACGGTCTCTACGAGGCCGAGCTGAACGGCACGCGCGTCGGCGACGACGCCCTGTCGCCCGGCTGGACCGTCTACCGCGAGCGCCTGCGCTACTACACCTACGACGTGACCTCGCTGCTCACCCAGGGCGAGAACGTGCTCGGCGCCTGGCTCGGCGACGGCTGGTATCGCGGTCGCCTCGGCTGGGCCGGCGGCTTCCGCAACCTGTTCGGCGACGACCTCTCCTTCATCGGGCAGCTCGAGCTCAGCTACGCGGATGGATCGAGCGAGACGATCGCGACCGACGCGAGCTGGTCGGCCGCGACCGGCCCGATCGTCACCTCGGGCATCTACGACGGCGAGACCTACGACGCCCGCGACGAGCGCACCGGCTGGTCGTCGGCCCCGCTCGTGAAGGGCACCGCCGATGACGACGCGTGGACGCCGGTCGCCGTGCATCACCGCGATCCCGCGACGCTGGTCGCCCCGGAGGGTCCACCGGTGCGCTGCACCCAGGACGTCGTGCCGATCGCCGTGCTCACGACGCCGAGCGGCAAGCGGATCCTCGATCTCGGGCAGAACCTGTCGGGGCGGCTGCGCATCCGGGTCACGGGGTCGGCCGGCCAGACCATCACCGTCCGCACTGCGGAGGTGCTGCAGCACGGCGAGCTCTACACGCGACCGCTGAGGGGCGCGAAGTCCACCGACGTCTACGTGCTGCGCGACGGCACGCAGGAGTGGGAGCCGCGCTTCACGTTCCACGGATTCCGGTACGCGGAGATCGACGGCTGGCCGGGCGACCTCGATACGGCGGTCGCCGCGGGCGACGTCGTCGCGCGGGTGTACCACTCCGACCTCGAGCGCACCGGATGGTTCGACAGCTCCAATCCGCTCGTCAACAAGCTGCACGAGAACGTGCTGTGGGGCATGCGCAGCAACTTCGTCGACATCCCGACGGACTGCCCGCAGCGGGACGAGCGCGTGGGCTGGACCGGCGACATCCAGGTCTTCGCACCCACTGCGTCCTTCCTCTACGACGTCTCCGGCATGCTCTCGAGCTGGCTCAAGGATGTCGCGGTCGAGCAGCTTCCCGACGGCACCGTGCCCTGGTATGTGCCGGTCATCCCCGCGAAGAGGATGTGGACCCCGATCCGCCCCGGAGCGGTGTGGGGGGATGTCGCGGTGCTCACCCCATGGGTGCTCTACGAGCGCTCCGGCGACGCCGGCATCCTCGCCTCGCAGTACGAGAGCGCGAAGGCCTGGGTCGACCTGCTCGACCGGCTGTCGGGCGAGGACCACCTCTGGAACGAGGGCTTCCAGCTCGGCGACTGGCTCGACCCGTCGGCCCCTCCGCAGGATCCGGCGGATGGCGCGACCGACAAGTACCTCGTCGCGACCGGCTACTTCGCGTGGTCCGCGCGCCACCTGGCGCGCTCCGCCGAGGTGCTCGGCAAGCGCGCCGACGCGGAGCACTACGCCGACCTGGCCGCGAAGGTGCGGGATGCCTTCGACGCCGAGTACCTGCTGCCGAACGGGCGCATGGTCAGCGACGCGCAGACCGCGTACTCGATCGCGATCGCCTTCGACCTGATTCCCGACGAGCAGCGCCGCCGCGCGGCCGGTGAGCGCCTCGCCGAGCTCGTCACCGAGGCGGACAACCGCATCGCCACCGGCTTCGCAGGAACCAACCTCGTGAGCGACGCGCTCACCGCGACCGGCGGCCTGGATGCCGCGTACGCCCTGCTCCTCGAGCAGGAGGGCCCGTCGTGGCTCTACCAGGTCGGCATGGGCGCCACCACGATCTGGGAGCGCTGGGACTCGATGCTTCCCGACGGCACGGTCAACCCGGGCACCATGACCTCCTTCAACCACTACGCGTTCGGCGCGGTCGCGGACTGGCTGCACCGCGTGGTGGCGGGCATCGCCGCAGCCGCGCCGGGCTACCGCACGATCCGCTTCGCGCCGCGGCCCGGCGGCGACTTCACCTCGGCGAGCGCTGCGCACGAGACGCCGTACGGCCGCGCATCGATCGCGTGGCGGATCGTCGAGGGCGACCTGGTCGTCGACGTGGTCGTGCCAACGGGTGCGGATGCGATCGTCGACCTGCCCGGCCTGGAGCCGATCGCGGTCGGCAGCGGCGAGCACTCCTTCACGACCTCACTCGCGGCACGATAGACCGACCGCCGAATCCCTGGAGCGAAGATGCCCAACCCCGACCAGCTCGGCCGCTGGACCAGCCTGCTCGAGGCGCACATCCGCGAGAACGCGGAGCAGATGATGCGCGAGCCGGCCGGACAGCTCACGTTCCCGTACACCGTGCCGAGCAGTCCGAACTCGCCGTACTACTCCGACGCGCTGTGGGACTGGGACTCCTGGTCGATCAGCATCGTGCTCGGCCAGGTCGAGGCCGACACCGACCAGCGCGGACGGTTCTTCGAGTACGAAGCGGGGTGCATCCGCAACTTCCTCGCCCACTCGGACGAGGACGGCGTCGTGCCCATCCAGCTCCGCCCGGAGACCCGGCTCGAGCACGGCGACCAGGGCCGGGCATCCGGCTTCTCGCAGAACATGCACAAGCCCGTGCTCGTGCAGCACGCCGCGCTGCTGACCCAGCGGCGCGGTGGCGACGCGTCGTGGATCGAGCCCGACCTGCCGCGGCTCGAGGCGTTCGTCGACCGGTACCTCGAGTCCCACATCCATCGCCCCGACCGGCCTCGCGTACTGGCAGACCGACTTCGCGATCGGCGTCGACAACGACCCGAGCGTGTACTACCGGCCGGACAGGAGCACGGCATCCATCTACCTCAACTGCCTGCTCTACCGCGAGCTGCTCGCGCTCGGGTACCTGCTCGAGCAGGTCGGCCGCGTGCCCGACGCGAACGTGCGCCGCGGTCAGGCACAGGACCTCGCCGACGCGATGAACACCCACCTCTGGGACGAGCGCGACGGCACGTTCTACAGCGCCGACCTCAACCTCCGGCCCGTGGATGACTCGGACTGGCTGCACCGCGGCGCCCCGCGCACCTGGTCCTCCCTGCTGCTGCGCATCGACAACTGGTCGAGCTTCCTGCCGCTCTGGGCCGGCTTCGCGAGCGAGGAGCAGGCCGGGCGGATGCTCGAGCGCGCACTCGATCCGCGCACGTTCGGGGCGACCTACGGCATCCGCACCCTCTCGCGCCTCGAGCAGCAGTACGACCTGCGCGCATCGAACAACCCGTCGAACTGGCTCGGACCGGTGTGGGGCATGAGCAACTACCTCGTGTTCCGCGGGCTGCTGAAGTACGGATTCGAGGATGCCGCGACCGAACTCGCCGAGAAGACCATCCGCCTGTTCGGCAACGACCTCGAGGTGACCGGGTCACTGCACGAGTACTACCACCCGGACAGCGGCGAGGCGATCATGACCGCGGGCTTCCAGAACTGGAACTTCCTGGCGCTCAACATGATCGCCCACCTCGAGGGCCGTCCGATGATCGCGGAGTACTAGGCGACTCACCAGAGCTGGGGCTTACGCCTTCGGCTCCTCGACGACCGCGGCACCCTCCTCCATGGCGACGAACGCGGTGGGCGCGAGTTCCACCGCCTCCGCGGACGGTGCGACGACGGGTGTCACGTACGTGTCCGGAACCGCCACCCGCGCGGGCCGGCTGATCAGCAGGATGACGACGGCCACCACGAGCGCGAGCACGTACTGCACCGCGGTCGAGATCCCGCTGCCGACGCCGTTGATCAGGAACACGAAGTTCAGCGGCAGCACGATGAGGGTGAGCAGCAGCCCGACGAAGGCAAGCGGCCGCGCGCCGGAGGCGAGCAACCAGCCGAGCGCCCCGAAGAACAGCACGAGGAAGAACGGGTTGATCAGGAAGTTCGAGATGGTCCCGGGAATCGGAAGCCCCGCGTAGATCCGGCCGAACATGAGCGCGACCGTGCCGACGACCCCGAGCGCGAAGATGACGATGGCGAGGATGCGGCGGCTCGCGCTGCCCGGCGCGACCGCATACGCGAACGCCGTGACCGCGATCGCGAACACCGCCTGCGCGACCAGGAGCGCCGTGAACTCCGGAGGGAATCCACCGAACCCGCTGAGCGCGTTGAGCAGTCCGCCGATCGCGGCACCGATGGTCAGGTACCCGCCGAGGATGCCGATCACGCCCGCGAGCAGCCAGCGCCAGCGATCGAACGGCGGGGTCGTGGTGGTGGCGAGGTACGGGTTCGCAGCGACTGGGGTGGTGACTTCTGGGTTCGTCATCCCTCCATCCTGCCCGAGTGCGGAACTCGGCTCAGGAGGGTTGACTACCTGCGGGTGAGCACGAAGACGGGGATCTGGCGGTCCGTCTTCTCCTGGTACTTCGCGTAATCCGGCCAGGTCGCGACCGAGCGCTCCCACCACAGCGCCTTCTCGTCGCCGAACACCTCGCGGGCGTCGTAGTCGTGCTTCTCGGCGCCATCCTGCAGTTCGACGTGCGGTTGCTTGATGAGATTCCAGTACCAGACGGGATGCTTCGGCGCGCCGCCGAGCGAGGCGACGACCGCATACTCGCCGTCGTGCTCGACGCGCATGAGCGCGGTCTTGCGCAGCTTGCCGGACTTCGCGCCGACCGAGGTCAGCACGATGATCGGCCGGCCGCGCAGGTCGTCGGCCTCGGCTCCGCCGCTGGCCTCGAACTTCTCGGCCTGCCTGCGTGCCCATCCGCTCGTGGACGGTTCGTACTCCCCGGTCAGTGGCATGGTGGATGCAACGCGCTCGAGCCCGCCCGGATTCCGGTTCAGCGCAACTGGTCGACGAAGTCGACCTGCGCGCCGACCGTCCACTTCGTGACCTCGACGAAGATCGCGGCCCGCTCCGGTGACGCCATCCACGCCGCGTCGACCGCGGCGAACGCCGCCTCGTCGCCCTCGACGCTCACGGCCCACACGAACTCCTCGGACTCGGGTACGTGCACGGCGAACTCGATCGTGAAGCCCGCTGCCTCACGTGCCGGCACGCAGAGCGTCGGCCACCAGACCAGGAAGTCGTCGACGAGCTCGGGGATGAGGCGGTAGCGGCGGAGCTGGACGGTGCGCGTCATCCCACCATCCTGCCGGATGCGAGTCCCCGACGCGGCAGACTGGACCCATGGAACGCACCTGGGCCGGCACGCACACCTTCGCCGCAGAGGCGATCCACGAGGCCCGGTCGGTCGCCGAGGTGCAGGAGCTCGTCGCGAGTCACCCGCGGGTGCGGGCGCTCGGCACGCGGCACTCGTTCAACGACCTGGCGGATGGGCCGGGCATCCTGGTCTCGACGACCGCCATCGACCCCGACATCGAGCTCGACGAAGCCGGTCGCACGGTGACCGTCGGCGGGGGGACCCGCTACGGCGTGCTCGCCGAATGGCTCGAAGCCCGCGGCTGGGCGCTGCACAACATGGGCTCGCTGCCGCACATCTCGGTGGCCGGCGCGACGGCGACGAGCACCCACGGATCCGGCAACACCAACGGCTCGCTCGCGACCGCGGTCTCCGGCCTCGAGTTCGTCACCGCGACGGGCGAGCTGCTCCGGGTGCGCCGCGGCGACCCCGATTTCGACGGGATGGTCGTGCACCTCGGCGCGCTCGGCATCGTCACGCGCGTGACCCTCGACCTGCAGCCGAGCTACCTCGTGCGGCAGGACGTGTACGACGAGCTGCCGTGGGAGGCGCTGCTCTCCGACTTCGAGGCGGTGAGCTCCGCCGGCTACAGCGTGAGCGTCTTCATGGACTGGCTCGGGCCGACGGCCCGCAGCGTGTGGGTGAAGTCGCGGATGGACGCCGGTCGCGACATCCCCGACTCGCTGCTCGGCGCCGTGCGCGATCTCGGGTCGAAGGGCGTGCTCGACCCGGTCGACGACAACGTGACCCAGCAGGGCGGCGTGCCGGGACCCTGGTCGCTGCGCCTGCCCCACTTCCGGCTGGACCGCACCCCGAGCAACGGCGACGAGATCCAGACCGAGTACTTCGTCGCGCGTGCGGATGCCGCGGCAGCCCTCGCCGCCCTCCGCGAGCTGCGCGACCGCATCGCCCCGCACCTGCTCATCACCGAACTGCGGACCGTCGCCGCCGACGACCTCTGGCTGAGCCCGGCGTACGGGCGCGACTCGCTCGCGATCCACTTCACCTGGAAGAACCAGCCGGACGCGGTGGATGCCCTGCTCGACCCGATCGAAGCGGCGCTCGCCCCGTTCGCCCCACGCCCGCACTGGGGCAAGGTCACGCACGTCGTGGATGCCGCGGCGCCAGTACGAGCGCGCGGCGGACTTCCGGGCGCTCGCGGCGCGGCTGGACCCGGAGGGGAAGTTCCGCAACGAGTACCTGGAGCGAGCGGGGCTCTGACGATTCGGGCGCAGACTGGAGCCATGACCACTCCCACCCTGCAGCTCAACAATGGGGTCGCGATGCCGGCCATCGGCTACGGCGTGTTCCAGACGCCGCCCGACGAGACCACGGACGCGGTCGCGGCAGCGCTCGAAACCGGCTACCGCCACATCGACACCGCGGCCGCGTACGGCAACGAGGTCGGGGTCGGCGAGGGCATCCGCCGCTCGGGCGTGCCGCGCGACGACCTGTTCATCGAGACCAAGGTCTGGGTGAGCGACTACGGCTACGACGAGACCCTGCACGCGTTCGAGAAGGCGACCGGCAAGCTCGGCGTCGACCGGCTCGACCTGCTGATCCTCCACCAGCCGGCCCCCGACCGCTTCGAGAAGACGATCGCGGCGTACCGGGCGCTCGAGAAGCTGCTGGCCAATGGCTCGGTGCGCGCGATCGGCGTGAGCAACTTCATGCGGCACCACCTCGAGTTGCTCGAAAGCGGAACCGAGGTCGTCCCAGCGGTCAACCAGATCGAGGTGCACCCCTACTTCGCCCAGCCCGACGTGCAGGCGGCGGATCGAGAGCGCGGCATCCTGACCCAGGCGTGGTCGCCGATCGGCGGCATCATCGTTCTACCCGGGCTGGAACGAGGGCAAGGAGAGCCCGCTGGAGGATGCCACGATCGTCGAGATCGCGGAGGCGCACGGCAGGACCGCCGCGCAGGTCATGCTTCGCTGGCATCTGCAACAGGGACGCTCGGCGATCCCGAAGTCGGTGACGCCCTCCCGCATCGCGGAGAACTTCGACGTGCTGGACTTCGAACTGAGTGCCGATGACCTCTCCCGCATCGACGCCCTCGATCGCGGCGTGCGCGGCGGACCGGATCCCGGACGGCATGAACCTGAGCCGCTTCGACCTGCCGATCCCGGAGGCCTGACCTCAGGGCGTTCGAGACTCCCGCGGAGGAGCAGACTGGACTCCATGAAGACAGTCCAGTGGACCGGCGCCGACCGTCCCGTATCCAACATCATCGTCGGGCTCATGCGCATCCAGGAGCTGGATGACGAAGCCGTGCGCACGCTCGTCGCCACCGCGATCGACGCCGGCGTCACCGTGTTCGACCACGCGTCCATCTACGGCTCGACCATGCACGGCTGCGAGGCGCGCTGGGGCGAGGCGCTCACGCTGAGCCCCGCCGAGCGCGAGGCGATCGTCATCCAGAGCAAGGTCGGGCTCAACCCGATCGGCGACGTGATGACGTTCGACTTCTCGCGCGAGCACATCCTCGAGTCGGTCGAGGGATCGCTCGCGGCGCTCAAGACCGACTACCTCGACATGCTGCTGCTGCACCGCCCCGACGCGCTCGTCGAGCCCGACGAGGTCGCCGCGGCGTTCGACGAGCTCCACGCGGCGGGCAAGGTGCGCAACTTCGGCGTCTCGAACCACACGCCCGGCCAGGTCGAGCTGCTCAAGAAGTCCGTGCGGCAGCCGCTCGGCGTGAACCAGGTGCAGCTGAGCGTCACGCACGCGCCGCTGGTCGCGGCCGGCATCGCGGCCAACATGGAGGGTCTGGACCAGTCGATCGACCGCGACAACGGCATCCTCGACTACTCCCGCCTGCACGACATCACGCTGCAGGCGTGGTCGCCGTTCCAGAAGAAGTTCTTCGACGGGCCGTTCATCGGCGACCCGGCCTACACCGACCTCAACACTGCGCTCGACGAGCTCGCCGCCAAGTACGGCGTCACGCCGAGCACGATCGCGGTGGCGTGGATCACGCGGCATCCCGCGAACATGCAGGTCGTGACGGGCTCGACCAAGCCCGAGCGCATCCTCGAGGCGGCCGCCGGTTCCGACCTGCCGCTCGAGCGGGTCGAGTGGTACCGCCTGTTCCAGGCGGCGGGGTACCTGCTGCCCTAGCGGCGGCTCGAAGCCCGAACGACGAGCTCCGGCTGGAACACCACCTGCCGTGGCTCGGCGTCCGGTCGCCCGGACTCCTCGAGCATGATCTCGACGGCGGTCTGCCCGATCAGCTGCGCGGGTTGGCGAATGGATGACAGCGGCACCACGGCCGCCGACGCGAAGTCGATGTCGTCGTACCCGATGAGCGCGATCTCACCCGGCACCGCGATGTCGACGCCCTGCATCATGAGCGCCTGGAGCACGCCCATCGCGATGAGGTCGTTGGCCGCGAAGATCGCGTCGGGTCGCGCTGCCGCGCCGGGTCGCGCGACGATCGACTGCCCGGCGGTGCGGCCCTCGATCACGCTCAGGCCGTCGGTCTCGATCACCTCGAGCGTCACGTCCGGGTTCACCGCGACCGCGGCCCGCGCACCCTCGAGGCGGTCGCTCACCTGGTCGATCATCGGCCCGCCGACGAACGCGATGCGGCGGCGGCCCTGCGCGATCAGGTGCTCGACGGCCATCCGGCCGCCGGCGCGGTCGTCGACGGAGACCGAGCTGAACGTCGCATCCGCGCTGCGGCGGTCGACGAGCACGGCCGGGATGCCGCGCTCGCGCAGCCGGTGGAGGCGAGCCGTGATGTCCCCGTACGGCGAGATGAGCACGCCCGCCACCCGCTGCTGCTCGAACAGGTCGAGGTAGGCGGTCTCGCGGTCGACCGACTCGTCGGAGTTGCCGAGGATGACCGAGAGGCCGACCTGCGCCGCGGCATCCTCGGCCCCTCTCGCGATGTCGGTGAAGAAGGGATTGCGCACGTCGAGCACCACGAGGCCGATCGACGCGCTGCGTCCGACGCGCAGCTGGCGCGCGGCGTCGTTGCGAACGTAGCCGAGCTGCTCGATCGCCGACTGCACCCGCGCGAGCACCGCATCGGACACCTTCTGCGGATGGTTCATCGCATTCGAGACCGTGCCGACCGACACCCCGGCGAGGTCGGCGACATCGCGCACACTCACCGTCGTCGTCATGGTCAACTCCCGTTGAATCGTTCATACCGTTGCACGTGGGTTGCGCTCGGCCCTCTGCTGATCGTATGCTCTCCACGGGCTTGAATCGATTCAAAGTCCATTGGATCACACGCCGTGTCAAGGAGCAACGATGCCCAGGGTCTGCTTCCAGTTGCAGGTGCACCCGGACCGGCTCGACGAGTACCGCGAGCGCCACGCCGCGGTCTGGCCCGAGATGCTCGAGGCGATCCGCGACTCCGGTCGCAGCAACTACTCGCTCTTCCTGCGTGAGGACGGCCTGCTCATCGGCTACTACGAGACCGAGGATGACGCGGCATCCCAGGCCCGCCTCGCCGCCGACCCGCGCACCGCAGCCTGGGAGGCGCAGATGGCCGGTTTCTTCGTCTCGCTCGGCGGGCGACCGGATCAGTCGGCGCAGCAGCTCCCCGAGATCTTCAATCTGGCAACACAACTCGCAACAGCAGAACGGACATCATGACCAACGACTTCTCCACCATCTCCGACCAGCTCGCCGCCCAGGCGATCGAACTGCCATCGTGGGCGTTCGGCAACTCGGGCACGCGCTTCAAGGTGTTCGCGCAGCCCGGCGTGCCCCGCGACCCCTACGAGAAGATCGCGGATGCCGCGCAGGTCAACCTCTTCACGGGACTCTCGCCGAGCGTCGCCCTGCACATCCCATGGGACAAGGTCGACGACTACGCGGACCTCCGCCGCCACGCCGAGGAGCTCGGCGTGAAGCTCGGCACGATCAACTCCAACACGTTCCAGGACGACGACTACAAGCTCGGCTCGGTGACGCACTCCGACCCGCGGATCCGCCAGAAGGCGATCGACCACCACTTCGAGTGCATCGACGTCATGAACGCGACCGGCTCGCGCGACCTCAAGATCTGGCTCGCCGACGGGACGAACTACCCCGGCCAGGATGACCTCCGGGCTCGCCAGGACCGCCTGGCCGACTCGCTCGAGAAGATCTACGCCCGCATCGGCGCCGACCAGCGCCTCGTGCTCGAGTACAAGTTCTTCGAGCCGGCGTTCTACCACATGGACGTTCCGGACTGGGGCACGAGCTACGCCCAGGTCGCCGCGCTCGGAGACCGCGCGATGGTCTGCCTCGACACCGGACACCACGCGCCCGGCACGAACATCGAGTTCATCGTCATGCAGCTGCTGCGCCTCGGCAAGCTCGGCTCGTTCGACTTCAACTCGCGCTTCTACGCCGACGACGACCTGATCGTGGGCGCGGCCGATCCGTTCCAGCTGTTCCGGATCATCTTCGAGGTCGTGCGCGGCGGCGGGTACGGCAACGCGGATGTCGCGTTCATGCTCGACCAGTGCCACAACATCGAGGACAAGATCCCGGGGCAGATCCGCTCGGTGCTCAACGTGCAGGAGATGACGGCGCGGGCACTGCTCGTCGACCGCGAGGCGCTCGACGCAGCGCAGGCGGCCGGCGACATCCTCGCGGCGAACGGCATCCTGATGGATGCCTTCTACACCGACGTGCGCACCCCGCTCGCCGACTGGCGAGAGTCCCGCGGCCTGCCGCGCGACCCGATGGCGGCGTACCTGTCCTCGGGCTACGGCGCGACGATCGCGGCCGACCGCGTCGGTGGAGCACAGGCGGGGTGGGGCGCGTGAGTCTCAACAAGGCCGCGGCCGATCTCATCAAGCGCTCCAACAAGCTCGGCGCCGACCCCACCGTCACCAACTACGCCGGCGGCAACACCTCCGCGAAGGGCACGGAGATCGACCCCGTCACGGGCGAGCCCGTCGAGCTGCTGTGGGTCAAGGGCTCCGGCGGTGACCTCGGCACGCTGACCGAAGCCGGGCTCGCCGTCATCCGGCTCGACCGGTTCCGGCAGCTCGTCGACGTGTACCCGGGCGTCGAGCGTGAGGATGAGATGGTTGCGGCGTTCGACTACACGCTGCACGGCAAGGGTGGGGCCGCGCCATCCATCGACACGGCCATGCACGGACTCGTGGATGCCGCGCACGTCGACCACCTGCACCCCGATGCCGGCATCGCGATCGCCACCGCGAAGGACGGCGAGAAGCTCACGAAGAAGATCTACGGCGACACGGTCGTGTGGGTCCCGTGGCGCCGACCGGGCTTCCAGCTCGGGCTCGACATCGCCGCGATCAAGGCGAAGAACCCGCAGGCGATCGGCGTGCATCCTCGGCGGGCACGGCATCACGGCATGGGGCAAGACGAGCGCGGAGTCGCAGAAGAACTCGCTCTGGATCATCCGCACGGCCGAGGAGTACCTCGAGGCGAACGGCAAGAAGGATCCGTTCGGCAAGCCGCGCAAGGGCTACGGCGCGCTGCCGCCGAAGGAGCGGCGCACCAAGGCGGCGGCGCTGGCAGCGACGATCCGCGGGATCGCGTCGCACGACGCACCCATGGTCGGGCACTTCACCGACTCGGACGTCGTGCTCGACTTCCTGGCGTCATCCAAGGCTCCCGAAGCTCGCGGAGCTCGGCACGAGCTGCCCCGACCACTTCCTGCGCACGAAGATCAAGCCGCTCATCCTCGACCTGCCGGCGGATGCCCCGGTCGACAAGGCCATCGCGCGCCTGAAGGAGCTGCACGAGCAGTACCGCAAGGACTACACGCGCTACTACGAGAAGTACGCGGATGACGCGAGCCCCGCGATGCGCGGCGCCGACCCGCTCATCGTGCTCATCCCGGGCGTCGGCATGTTCAGCTACGGCGCGAACAAGCAGACCGCGCGCGTGGCGGGCGAGTTCTACGTGAACGCGATCAACGTGATGCGCGGCGCCGAGTCGGTGTCGAGCTACGCGCCGATCGACGAGCGGGAGAAGTTCCGCATCGAGTACTGGGCGCTCGAGGAGGCCAAGCTCGCGCGGCTGCCGAAGCCGAAGTCGCACGCGACCCGCATCGCGCTCGTCACCGGCGCGGCGTCGGGCATCGGCAAGGCGATCGCCACCCGGCTCGCCGCAGACGGCGCGTGCGTCATCATCGCCGACCTCGACCTCGCGAAGGCCCAGGCCGCCGCCGCCGAGATCGGCTCGACGGATGTCGCGGTCGGCCTCGCGGTCAACGTCACCGACGCCGCCGCGATCGACCGACTGATCGAGGATGCCGTGCTCGCCTTCGGCGGCCTCGACATCGTCGTGAACAACGCGGGCGTCTCGCTCTCCAAGCCGCTGCTCGAGACCACCGAGGCGGACTGGGACTTCCAGCACGACATCATGGCCAAGGGCTCGTTCCTCGTCTCGAAGGCGACCGCGCCCGTGCTCATCGAGCAGGGCATGGGCGGCGACGTGATCTACATCGCGTCGAAGAACTCGGTGTTCGCCGGCCCGAACAACATCGCGTACTCGGCGACCAAGGCCGACCAGGCGCACCAGGTGCGACTGCTCGCGGTCGAGCTCGGCGAGCACGGCATCAAGGTGAACGGCATCAACCCCGACGGCGTCGTGCGCGGCTCCGGCATCTTCGCCTCGGGCTGGGGTGCGAACCGCGCCAAGACCTACGGCATCGAGGAGGACGACCTCGGCAAGTTCTACGCGCAGCGCACGATCCTCAAGCGGGAGGTGCTGCCGGAGAACGTCGCGAACGCGGTGTCGGTGCTCACCGGGCCGGACCTGTCGCACACGACGGGACTGCACATCCCGGTGGATGCGGGCGTCGCGGCGGCGTTCCTGCGATGATCGCCTCTCGCGCGATCATGGGACCGGCACAGTGACGGCGGTCGAGGTTGCGGCCGTCGATCTCGGCGCGACGAGCGGCCGGGTCATGCTCGGCCGGGTCGGACCGGACGAGCTGTCGCTCACGCCGGTCGCACGCTTCCCGAACGGACCGGTCACCCGGCCCGACGGACACCTGCACTGGAACTTCAGCGGCCTGTACGGCGCCGTGCGCAAGGGTCTCGAGGAGGCGCTCGAGCAGTCCCCGCACCTCGCGAGCGTCGGCATCGACTCGTGGGCCGTGGACTACGGACTGCTGGATGCCGAGGGCGAACTCGTCGAGGAACCGTTCCACTACCGCGACGTGCGCACCGCCCACGGGGTCGAGACCGTGCACGCGATCCTGCCGTTCGAACAGCTCTACCGACGCAACGGCCTGCAGTTCCTGCCGTTCAACACGCTGTACCAGTACGCCGCGGAAGCCAAGCTAGGCTCGGCGCGGGTCGCCCTACTCATCCCCGATCTCGTCGCGCACGGCCTCACCGGCCGCGCGGTCGCCGAGCGCACGAACGCGTCGACCACCGGCCTGCTCAACGTCACGACCGGCGACTGGGACGACACGGTCATCGAGACGCTCGGCTTGCCGCGCTACCTGTTCCCGGAGCTCGTGGACCCGGGCCAGGTCATCGGCCCGTGGCGGAACGGCGTGAACGTCGTCGCCGTCGGCTCGCACGACACCGCCTCCGCCGTGGTCGCCGTGCCCGCGACCGACCGCGACTTCGCCTACATCTCGTGCGGCACGTGGGGACTGGTCGGCGTCGAGACCGATCACCCCGTGCTCAGCGACGAGGCCCGCGCTGCGAACTTCACCAACGAGGGCGGCGTCGACGGGCGGGTGCGCTTCCTCCACAACGTCATGGGACTGTGGCTGCTGAGCGAGTGCGTGCGGGACTGGGGGCTGGATGACGCGCACCTCAGCTCCCTGCTCGCCGAGGCCGCGCAGGCGGACGAGGCCGCCCGCTTCGATCCCAACGACCCGGCGTTCGTGGCGCCGGGCGGCATGCCGGAGCGGATCGAGCGGTGGCTCACGGTGAACGGGCAGCCCGTGCCATCCACTCGTCCTGGGCTGGTCCGGGTGATCCTCGAGAGCCTCGCCGACGCGTTCGCGCAGGCGGTTCGGGATGCCGCGAGGCTGTCGGGCACGTCGGTGCGCGTCATCCACCTCGTCGGCGGCGGCTCGCAGAACGAGCTGCTCTGCCAGCTCACCGCGAACGCGTCGGGACTGCCCGTGCTCGCCGGCCCGGTCGAGGCGACCGCGCTCGGCAACGTGCTCGTGCAGGGCCGCGCTCTCGGCGCGATCGAGGGATCGCTCGAGCACCTCCGCGCGCTCGTCGTGCGAACGTTCGAGCCGAGGCGGTACGACCCGCGGGCCTAGCGAAGGGCTACTGGACGGTCGCCTTCACGGCATCGCCGAACGGGAGGTTCTCGAGCCGCAGCACCTCGACCGACTCGACCGCGTCGCCGTGCAGGCGGTGCAGCTCCTCGATCGCGGCGCCGCCGCCATGGGCGTCGAGGTCGGCCGCCGTGGTCCAGCGCTCGATCATCACGACCCGCTCGCCATCCGAGTGCACGGCGTACAGCTCGCAGCCGGGCTCGTCGTGCACGAGCGGGTTGACCGCCTCGAATCCGTCGATCACATCCTGCAGTCGGCCGGGCTTCGGGATCAGGGTGGCGACGACGACAACGCTCATGCCGCCAGTCTAGGGATCGGTCAGCGGCCGCCCGCGCGCCGCTTGTTGAACACGTCGAACGCGACCGCGAGCAGCAGCACGAGGCCCTTGACGGCCTGCTGCCACTCGATGCCGATGCCGAGGATCGACATGCCGTTGTTGAGCACGCCGATGATCAGGCCACCGAGGATGGCGCCGCCGATCGTGCCCACGCCGCCCTGCACGGCCGCGCCGCCGATGAAGGCCGCCGAGATCGCCTCGAGCTCGAAGCCGTCACCGGCCTTCGGGCCCGCGAGGTTCAGTCGCGCCGTGAAGACCAGGCCAGCGAGCGCCGCGAGGAAGCCCATGTTGACGAAGATCAGGAAGTCGACCCGACGGGTCTTGACGCCGCTGAGCTCGGCCGCGTGGCGGTTGCCGCCGATCGCGTAGATGTGGCGGCCGAAGACGCTCACGTTCGTGACGATGCCGTAGACCAGCACGAGCACGGCGAGCACGATGAGCGTGATCGGGATGCCCTTGAACGAGGCGAGCGCGAGGGCGAACGCACCGACACCCACAGTGATGAGCACGATCTTGCCGATGAACCAGGCCAGCGGCTCGACATCCTGCCCGTAGCTCATGCGACCGCGGCGGGTGCGCACCTGCTGCACGATCATGCCGATCACCGCGATGAGCGCGAGGCCCATCGTGAGCGGATCGATCGCGAACTCCCCGAACACATCGGTGAGGAACCCGTTGCCCAACGCTCGATACTCGGACGGGAACGAGCCGATGTTCGCGTTGCCCAGCACGACGAGCGCCAGGCCGCGGAATATCAGCATGCCCGCGAGGGTCACGATGAACGCGGGTATCCCGACGTACGCGACCCAGAACCCCTGCCAGGCGCCGACGAGCGCGCCGACCAGCAGCGACAGGATGATCGCGGCCCACCACGGCATCCCGAGGTCCCGGATGAACACCCCGGAGATCGCGCCGACGAACGCCGCGACCGACCCGACCGAGAGGTCGATGTGCCCCGCGACGATCACGAGCACCATGCCGATCGCGAGGATCAGGATGTAGCCGTTCTGCACGATGAGGTTCGAGATGTTCTGCGGTCGCAGCAGGATGCCGTTGGTGAGGATCGAGAACAGCGCCACCACCGCGATGAGCGCGAGGAAGATGCCGTTCTTGCCGAGGTCGCTCACGATGTGGCTGATCGCGGTCGTCACCCGCGACGGGGCTGGGCCGACGCGCTCGACGAGTTCGTTGTCGGTGTTGGTCATCGTGGGGCCTCCATGGTCATGAGGGTGAGGAGCGCCTCGGGGGTCGCCTCCTTGATGGGCAGCTGGCCGGTGATCCGGCCCTCCGAGAGTGCGTAGATGCGGTCGCAGATGCCGAGCAGCTCCTGCAGCTCGGACGAGATCACGATGATCCCCTTGCCCTCCGCGGCGAGCTTGTTGATGATCGAGTAGATCTCGTACTTGGCGCCGACGTCGATGCCGCGCGTCGGTTCATCCAGGATCAGCACGTCGGGATCGGAGTAGATCCACTTCGCGAGCACGACCTTCTGCTGGTTGCCGCCGCTGAGCTTGCCGGTCTTCACGAGCACGCTCGGCGCCTTGATGTTGATGCGCTTGCGGTACTCGTTCGCGACCTTGTACTCCTCGTTGTCGTTCACGAGGCCGAGGGTGGCGAGCTTCTCGAGGCCGGCCATCGAGACGTTCCGCTTGATGTCCTCGATGAGGTTGAGGCCGTACTGCTTGCGGTCCTCGGTCGCGTAGGCGATGCCGTGGTCGATCGCCTCGGAGACGCTCCTGAGCTGGATCTCCTTGCCGTCCTTGTAGACCTGCCCGGTGATCCGCGTGCCGTAGCTCTTGCCGAACAGGCTCATCGCGAACTCGGTGCGGCCGGCGCCCATGAGGCCCGCGATGCCGACGATCTCGCCGCGGTGCACGTTCATGCTCACGTCGTCGACGACGACGCGCGACGAGTCCTGCGGGTGGTGCGCGGTCCAGTGCTCGACGCGCAGCACCTCGCCACCGATGTGCGGCGTGTGGTCCGGGTAGCGGTGCTCGAGATCGCGGCCGACCATGTCCTTGATGATCCGCTCCTCGGTCACCTCGGCCTTCTGGATCGTCTCGATCGTCTTGCCGTCGCGCAGCACGGTCACCGAGTCGGCGATCTTCTTGATCTCGTTGAGCTTGTGGCTGATGATGATCGACGTGATGCCCTGCTCCTTGAGCTGGCTGATCAGGCCCAGCAGGTGATCGGAGTCCTCGTCGTTGAGGGCGGCGGTCGGTTCATCCAGGATGAGCAGCTTCACGCGCTTGGACAGCGCCTTGGCGATCTCGACGAGCTGCTGCTTGCCGACGCCGATGTTCAGCACCTTGGTGGTGGGGTTCTCGCGCAGGCCGACGCGCTGGAGCAGCTTGGCCGCTTCGGAGTTTGCCTTGTTCCAGTCGATGAGACCGAACCGGCCGCGCACCTCGTTGTTGAGGAAGATGTTCTCTGCGATCGAGAGGTAGGGGCTCAGGGCGAGCTCCTGGTGGATGATGACGATGCCCTTGGCCTCGCTGTCGCGGATGTCGCGGAACGACACCACCTCGCCCTCGAACACGATGTCGCCGTCGTAGGTGCCGTGCGGGTAGACGCCCGACAGCACCTTCATGAGGGTGGACTTGCCGGCGCCGTTCTCGCCGCAGATGGCGTGGATCTCGCCGCGGGCGACTTCGAGCGTGACATCCTGCAGGGCCTTGACGCCCGGGAAGGTCTTGGTGATGGACCGCATCTCGAGGATGTTGTCGGTCGCAGCGCCCGCTGCCGTCTGGTTCTGGGCCATCTGCAGGAGCCTCCTCGTCGTGACTGCTCAGTGCGAGCGTATGGGATGGATGCCGGTGGCGGGGAGCCGTCTCGGGTGACGACTCCCCGCCATCGGCGGTGGTGGGCCCCCGCTGAGCAGTCCGTCGGATCGCGGAGCGATCCGGCGGCGGCTCAGTCGGGGAGATGATGCGGGTGGGCCTAGAGGCCGAGCTCCGCAGCGGTCCAGTAGCCCGTGTCGACGAGCGCCTCCTTGACGTTGTCCTTCACGACCGGCACGGGGCCGAGCAGGTAGGACGGGACGACCTTGACACCGTTGTCGTACGTCTCGGTGTCGTTGATCTCCGGCTCCTCACCGTTGAGCGCGGCGATCGCCATGGCACCGGCGACCTTCGCGAGCTCGCGGGTGTCCTTGAAGATCGTCGCGTACTGCTCACCCGAGAGGATGGCCTTCACGGAGTCGACCTCGGCGTCCTGGCCCGAGATGATCGGCCAGCCCTCGCCCACGGTGTAGCCGGCGTCCGTGAGGGCGCCGATGATGCCGCGGCTGAGGCCGTCGTACGGCGAGAGCACCGCGTTGACCTTGCTGCCGTCCGAGTAGTTCGCCGTGAGGAGGTCCTCCATGCGGCTCTGCGCCACTTCGCCATCCCAGCGCAGCGTCGCCGCCTGCTCGATGTCGGTCTGGCCCGACTTCACGACGAGCACTCCGTCATCGATCAGCGGCTGGAGCACGTCCATCGCACCGTCGAAGAAGAAGAACGCGTTGTTGTCGTCGAGCGAGCCCGCGAACAGCTCGATGTTGAACGGGCCGGTGGGCGCGTCAGCGATCGGCGTGCCGTCGAGCTCGGTGATGCCGAGCCCGTTGAGGAGCGTCCAGGCCTGCTGCTGCCCGACCAGGAAGTTGTCGAACGTCGCGTAGTAGTCGACGTTCTCCGAGTCGCGGATCAGGCGGTCGTACGAGATCACCGGGATCTCGGACTCGGCCGCCGTCTCGAGCACGCTCGTGAGCGTCGTGCCGTCGATCGCGGCGATGATCAGGGCCTCTGCACCCTTGGTGATCATGTTCTCGACCTGGCTGACCTGGGTGGGGATGTCGTCCTCGGCGTACTGCAGGTCGACGGTGTAGCCCTCGCCCTCCAGGAACTCCTTCAGGGCGTTGCCGTCGGCGATCCAGCGCTCCGACGACTTGGTCGGCATCGCGACGCCGATCAGGCCACCGCCACCGCCGCCGTCTCCATCGCCGCTCCCGCCACCGGGCGTCGCGCAGGCAGCGAGGCCCACCACGATCGCGGCGGCAGAGACCAGCGAGATGATTGCTCTCTTCTTCACTGTGGTTCCTTTCCTTGGTTGGACGTCATTGTCAGTGGTGCAATTCGCCCGGGTTGGACCCCGGGACGGGTGTGGATGCCGCAACGGCCTCCGCGCTCTCGAGCACGGCGTCGACCGCGCTGCTCGCATCGGCGCCGATGCCGAAGATGCGCTCATCCGCATCGGCGAGGTCGGCGACGCCGCCGACGTGCTCGCGTTCGCGGTACACGATCGCGTGGGCCGCGATGCTCGACGACGGCACGGTGTCCCAGCCGGGAGTGTGCGGCACGGCGACGCCGTCGAAGTCGGCGAGGATGACGGCTTCCGCCGTGCCATCCGCGAGCGCCGGCGTGATCACGAACAGCGCCTCGCTCGCGACTCGAGCCGAGACGGTGGCCGAGGTCCAGCGTGCGGACGCCCGCGCCGCCAGGTCGGATCGGAGGGCGACGACATGGTCCCGCTCGCGCGCGATCGCGACCTGCGTCTCCGGCGAGTACGCATCAGCGTCCTCGGCAGGGGCAAGATCCATCGTCGACTCCATCGTCCATGTGAGCGTTCACACGCGGTTCGCACATCGTACAGGCGAAACGATCACATCTGTCAAGGGCTTCGGCGAGACGAGTTCAGAGAACGGATTAATGCATTCACGCCTCGCGACCGCCAAGGCTGTGGCAGGGTGGTCGCGCCGTCGTGGTGGCGGTGGCGGCCAGCCGACAGAATCCGACAGTGCCACGCCTTGGGGACTAGCGGATTTTGTCAAGTGGGCGGCGCGGGCCGCGCGTCAGACCCGCGCGGTCGAGCCGCGCACGATGAGATCCGGTCGCACCTGCTCGCCGTCCACCGCGGCCTCGCCCTGGAGCTCGGCGAGCAGCAGCGACACCGCGCGCCGCCCGGCCTCGGCGAAGTTCTGCCGCACGGTCGTCAGCGGCGGATGGAAGTGCGCCGCCTCCGGGATGTCGTCGAAGCCGACGACGCTCACATCGCCCGGGACGTCGAGTCCGGCATCCCGGCAGGCGTGGATGAACCCGAGCGCCATCTGGTCGTTGCCGGCGAACACCGCGCTGAAGTCGCGGAAGCGCAGCAGCTCGAGTCCTGCGTAGTAGCCGAAGTGCGCGGTCCAGTCGCCGAGGATCGGAGCCCTGGTGCGCAGGTCGGCGTCGTTCAGCTCGTCGAGGTAGCCCTGCATCCTCGCCTCGGCCTCGATCCAGTCCTGCGGCCCCGAGATGTGCAGGATCTCGGTGTGCCCGAGATCGATGAGGTGGCGCGTGGCGAGCTTGGCGCCGGCCACCTGGTCGATCGAGGTGCTGTGCACGTCGACGTTGCTCGACTGCAGCGTGACGAGCGGCACGTCGACCGCGAGCTCCTTGATCGCCTCGAGCACGCGCACCTGCGGCGCGATCACGACGAGCGCCTCGACCGACTGCGTGAGCAGGTAGTCGAGCGCCGACTTGATCGAGGCGGACTCGCTCGACACCAGGGTGGTGATGCTGAGCCGGTAGCCCGCCTCCTTCGCCGCCTGCTCGATCGCGGTCAGGCTCGTCGTCGGTCCGTAGTTCGCGGTCTGCGACATGATCACGCCGATCGTGCGCGAACGCTTGGTGACGAGCGCCCGGGCCGCCTGGTTGGGGCGGTACCCGAGCGAGTCGATCGCGTCGAGCACGCGCTGCCGCGTCTCCGGGAGCACGCGCGGGTTGCTGTTGAGCACGCGCGAGACGGTCTGGTACGAGACCCCGGCGATGCGGGCGACGTCGTGGATGTTCGGTGGGCGCGTGCGTTCGCGCGGCGGATCCTCCCCATCCGTCGGGCCGGTGTGCACGTTCACATGGGAGAGCGTATGGCCATTCCGCTCAACTTCGGACCTCAGTCCGCGTCGGGCTCGTTCCGCCGGTCCACCCAGGTGTCCGACCGGATGCGGAAGTTGTCGAGCAGGAACGAGCGGCGACGAGGTGGCCCGGCCGGCGGCTCCGAGCGGTCGCGCTCGAGGGCACCGGTCACCGGATGCCGGAGGTCGTAGCCCGCGGCATCCACGGTCGTCGAGTAGCCGGCGAGCATCTCCTCGCGCTGGCGGCGCTGCGATCGAGCGCCGAGCACGAGCCAGCCGACGAAGCCGGCGAGCGCCGCGATGCCGAGCGCGATGGGGATCGATGGATGCACCGGCGCCCGCGCCGCGAACAGCACGACCGCCACGAGCAGCACGATCGCCCCGCCGACGAGCACGAGCCGTGCCCGCAGGTCCCACTGCTGCGCGGTCGGACCCGGCAGCAGTGCGGGATCGCGGTCCATGGGCGTGAGCCTAGCGAGCGCGCCTGCGGTAGCTCGCGAGCACGACCCCGCCGTCGAGCTGCCGCTGCTCCACGAGTTCGAGGTCGAGCCGAACGTTCGGCGGGAACACCCGCAGCCCGCCGCCGACCAGCACGGGGTAGAGCAGCAGCGTGACGACATCCACGATCCCGGCGGCGAGCGCCTGGCCGGCGAGGGTGGAGCCGCCGACCGCGACATCCAGCGTGGATGCATCGGCGAGCGCCCGCGCCGCGACCGGGTCGAACGTCCGCTCGATCCGCGCCCCCGGTCCCACGTCGTCCGCGGTCGTGGAGTACACCACCTTCTCGGCACCGGCCCAGGCTCGCTGGAACTCCGCCTCGACCTCGGGCGCGTCATCCTGCACGTCGTCCCAGTAGCGCATGACCTCGTACATGCGCCGGCCCATGAGGTGGGTGCCCGTGCGAGCAGCCAGCTCGTTCGCCAGGCGGTGCGCGTCGTCGGCGGGGAAGGCCCACGAGAAGTCGCCGGCCTCGTCCGCGCTGAAGCCGTCGAGCGAGCACTGCGAGAAGTAGACGATGTCGGCCATCCCTCCAGCGAACCACATGACCGCGCTTGCGTGTGTGGTCTGACCACAGGTACCATGTGGTCAGACCACAGGAGGTCAACCATGTCGGATCCCGTTGCGAGCATCGAGCCGCGTGCGTGGGAGCTCGTGCTCTCGCGCGTCGAGGCCGACCTGCTCTCGGGCGCGCTCGCCCCCGGCGACCACCTTCCGCCGGAGCGCCAGCTCGCCGCGGACCTCGGCGTCGGTCGATCGAGCGTGCGCGAGGCGCTCCGCGCGCTCGAGGTGCTCGGGCTCGTGCGCACCGGCACCGGCTCCGGCCCGAACGCCGGGGCGATCATCATCGCGACCCCGAGCGGCGGCATGTCCGCGCTCATGCGGCTGCAGGTCGCCGCGAACGGGTTCGCGGTCGCCGATGTCGTGCGCACCCGGCTCATCCTCGAATCCGCCGTCGGCGTCGAGCTCGCCGAATCCGCGCCCGGCGAGCTGCCGGTGGCGCGAGCGCTGCTCGACGCGATGGACGCCCCGGACCTCACCCCGGAGGAGTTCCTCGCCCTCGACCAGGAGTTCCACCGCTCCCTCGCCGACGCCGCCGGCAACCAGGTCGTCGTCGCGACGATGGCCGGCCTGCGCTCCGCGATCGAGGGCTACGTGACCGCGGGGCTGTCGCGCATCAAGGACTGGGATGCGACGAGCCGCCGCCTGCGCAGCGAGCACCGCGGCATCCTGCGCGCCATCGAATCCGGGTACGCGCACTCGATCCGCGGACTCGTGCACGACCACATCACCGGCTACTACACCGAAGTCCAAGGAGACACTCGATGGTGAAGCGACAGTTCCCGAACCCGAGGGAACTCCTCGGGCTCATGAAGTTCAAGAAGCCCGAGTTCAACGGCAAGAAGCGCCGGCTCGGGCGTGCCCTGACGATCCACGACCTGCAGGCGATCGCGAAGCGGCGCACCCCGAAGGCCGCGTTCGACTACACCGACGGCGCCGCGGAGGGCGAGCTGTCACTCGCGCGCGCACGGCAGGCGTTCGAGGATGTCGAGTTCCACCCGTCGATCCTGCGGGACGTGTCCTCCGTCGACACCACGACGCAGATCCTCGGCGGCACGTCCGCGCTCCCGTTCGGCATCGCCCCCACCGGGTTCACCCGGCTCATGCAGACCGAGGGCGAGATCGCCGGCGCGGGCGCGGCGGCGGCGGCGGGCATCCCGTTCACGCTGTCCACGCTCGGCACCTCGTCGATCGAGGCCGTGAAGGCCGCGAACCCGGACGGCCGCAACTGGTTCCAGCTCTACGTGATGCGCCAGCGCGAGATCTCCTACGGCCTCGTCGAGCGCGCGGCCGCCGCGGGCTTCGACACCCTCATGTTCACGGTCGACACCCCGGTCGCGGGCGCCCGGCTGCGCGACAAGCGCAACGGGTTCTCGATCCCGCCGCAGCTCACGCTCGGCACGATCGTCAACGCGATCCCGCGGCCGTGGTGGTGGTGGGACTTCCTGACCACACCCGCCCTCGAGTTCGCGTCGCTGTCGTCGACCGGCGGCACGGTCGGCGAGCTGCTCGACTCCGCGATGGACCCGTCGATCAACTACGACGACCTGAAGATCATCCGCGACATGTGGCCGGGCAAGCTCGTGATCAAGGGGGTGCAGAACGTGGAGGACTCGCGTCGGCTCGCTGACCTCGGCGTCGACGGCATCCTGCTCTCCAACCACGGCGGTCGGCAGCTCGATCGCGCGCCGATCCCGTTCCACCTGCTGCCCGAGGTCGTGCGCGAGGTCGGCAAGGACACCGAGGTGATGGTCGACACCGGCATCATGAACGGCGCGGATGTCGTGGCCTCCCTCGCGCTCGGTGCGAAGTTCACCCTGGTGGGCAGGGCCTACCTCTACGGCCTCATGGCCGGAGGGCGCGCAGGTGTGGACCGCACGATCCAGATCCTCGGCGACCAGGTGGTGCGCACGATGAAGCTGCTCGAGGTGAACTCGGTGGCCGAGCTCGAGCCGAAGCACGTGACCCAGCTCGAGCGGCTCATCCCGCGAGCACGGGCGGCGGCGGCGGAGCGATCGGCACCGAGGGCGCAGGTGAGGTCTCGACAAGCTCGACCCGCTGGGGCTCAGAGCCGGTAGACCCGTTCGGCGGTGCCGCCCATGACGGCGGCACGCTCGTCGGACGAGAGGCTCGCCAGTCGGGTCTGCGCGAACTCGAAGATCTCGGCGTAGGTCGCGGCGAGGAGCGACACCGGCCAGTCCGAACCCCACAGGCAGCGCTCGGGGCCGAAGGTGTCGAGCACCGCGTCGAAGTAGCGGTCGACGTCCTGGGTGCGCCACCCGGTCCAGGACGCCTCGGTGACGAATCCGCTGAGCTTGCACGAGACGTTGTCGAGGTCGGCAAGGGCGCGGAGGTGGCTGATCCAGCCATCCCACTCGCCGTCGTCGATCTCGGGCTTCGCAGCATGGTCGAGCACGAACCGCATGCCCGGCATCTCGCGCGCGACGATCGCGGCATCGACGCGGGACTGCCGCCGCACCAGCAGGTCGAAGGCGAGGTCGAGGCGCTCGAGCTCGCGCAGGCCGCGGCGTACGTCGTCCCGGTGGTACCAACTGCCATCCGGGTCATCCTGTACGCCGGCGCGGATGCCGTTGAGCGATCCCCCGATCTCGTCCAGCCGGTGCCCGACGAGCGGGTCGGCCAGGTCCACCCAGCCCACGACCCCGACCACTTCGGCGTGCTGCGCCTTGAGCGCGACGAACAGGTCGGTCTCGGCGTCGGTCGAGCTCACCTCGACGAGCACCGAACCGTCGATGCCCAATCCCGCGGACGCGGCTCGGAAGTCCTCGAGGTCGAAGGCCCGATCGATCGGCAGTCCGCGCAGCCACGCGTCGGTCGCCGGCCCCCAGACGTGCTGGTGCGCGTCGATCACCCTGCTCATCGCGAGGGCGTCACTCGGGCCGGAGCCTCAGGTTCTGCATACCCCCGTCGACGGCGAGACTCGTGCCGGTGGTCGAGCCGGAGCGCGGGCTCGCGAGGTAGACGATCGCGTCGGCCACCTCATCCATGCTCACCAGCCGGCCGTGCGGCTGCCGGGCTTCGAGCGCGCGGCGCTCGGCCTCGGCGTCGTCCGCCTTCTCGAGCAGCCGGCCGACCCACGGAGTGTCGGCGGTGCCCGGATTCACGCAGTTGACGCGGATGCCCTCCCGCAGGTGATCCGCCGCCATCGCCCTAGTCAGGGCGAGCACGGCACCCTTCGAGGCGCTGTACAGGGCCCGCTCCGGGATTCCGGCGGTCGCGGCGACCGAGCACGTGTTGACGATCGCCGCCGCCTTCGACCGGCGGAGGTGCGGCAGCGCGGCGCGGGCCACGCGGACCATGCCGATGACGTTGATGTTGAGCACCCGCATCCACTCGGCATCGTCGTTGGTCTCGATGGTGCCCTGCGCGCCGATGCCGGCGTTGTTGACCACGATGTCGATGCCGCCGAGCTGCTCGACCACGGTCGCGATCGCGGCGCGCACCGACGCGTCATCGCTCACGTCGGCCACGACGGCGAGCACCTCGGGATCGGCGGATGCCACGTTCACGTCGAGCACCGCGACCTTCGCGCCGAGCTCGGTGAGCCGGCGCCCGGTCGCGGCTCCGATGCCGGACGCGCCGCCGGTGATGACCGCGACGAGCCCGTCGAATTCGCCCACGGTCAGGCCTGGCCGAACCGGGTGTGCTGGCGGCCGAGGCCGTCGACCTCCACCTCGACGACATCGCCGGCCTTGAGGTAGGGGAAGTTGCCCGAGAGTGCGACCCCCTGGGGCGTGCCGGTCAGGATGAGGTCGCCGGGCTCGAGCGCGACGTACTGGCTCAGGTGGTGCACGAGCACGTTCACGTCGAAGATCATGTCCGCCGAGGTCGAGTCCTGGCGAGGCTCGCCGTTCACCCAGCTGCGCAGCCGCGCGTCGGACGGATCGAACTCGTCGGCCGTCACGAGCCACGGTCCGAGCGGCGCGAACCCAGGTGCGCCCTTGCCCTTGCTCCACTGCCCACCGGACACGGTCTGCTGGAAGTCGCGCTCCGACAGGTCGTCCGCGGTCAGGTACCCCGCGATCACCGCCGCGGCGGCAGCAGGGGATTCGAGGTAGAGCGCCGGCTCACCGATGACGACGCCGAGCTCGACCTCCCAGTCGCTCTTGACACTCGTGCGCGGGATGTCGACGTCGTCGTTCGGTCCGACCACCGTGTTCGGCGGCTTCATGAACAGGATCGGGTACGTCGGTGGGGGGTTGCCCGACTCGGCGGCGTGCGCCGCGTAGTTCTGGCCGATGCAGTAGATCGCGCCCGGGCGGGCGATCGGCGAGCCGATCCGAAGGGCGTGCGCGTCGGCCAGTTCCGGCAGGCCGCCGGCCTCGACGGCGGCTCGGATCCGCGCGAGACCGCCGGTGGCGAAGGCCTCAGGACCGAGGTCCGCGACGATGCCACTGAGGTCGAAGGTGCCGGAATCGGCGATGAGTACGGGCTTCTCGAGACCGGGGTCCCCGAGGCGGGCGAGCTTCATTGCGGCGTTCACTCCGTCGTTTCAGACTTACATCTGATCTATTGGAAACATACTATGTCCACCCTAGACTGGCCGTCATGTCCGAGACGATCCGGGGGTCACAGACCGACGTCGTGGTCGACGGCATCAAGCGGATGATCCTCGAAGGCTCGATCGGAGCCGGCGGCAGGCTGCCGGTGGAGGCCGATCTCGCCGAACTGCTCGGGGTGTCCCGCGGGTCACTGCGCGAGGGCGTCAGGGCGCTCTCGGCGATGGGCGTGCTCGAGTCGCGCCAGGGCTCCGGCACCTATGTGACCGGGCTCGAGCCATCCACCCTGATGGCGCCTCTGAGCTTCATCGTCGAGTTGCACGGAGGACGCGACACCGTCGACCTGCACACCGTGCGGCGCATTCTCGAGACGGCCGCCGCCCAGGCCGCGGCCCGGCTGATCACACCCGAACAGCTCGAGCGGGCCGAGCAGTACCTCGCGACCGCCGACGCCCTCGCCGGAACCGGCACCGCGGGCGCCGAGGCGTACATCGAGGCCGACCTCGGCTTCCATCACGTGATCGCGGAGGCGTCGGGCAACGCCGTGCTCTCGGCGCTCATCGATGCGCTCGGTGACCGCACCCAGCGCATCCGGATGTGGCGGGCGATCGTGGATGCCGAGGTCTCGCGCGGCGCGGTGACCGACCACCGTGCCATCCTCAACGACCTCCGCGCCGGCGACAGCGAGCGCGCGGGTGTGCACATGGCCGAGCACCTGTTCGGCATCGAGGACTTCGTGCGCAGCGGGTCGCTGCCCGTCGCCTAGCTCTCGAGAGGTCCGAGCAGGTTCGTCGCCACGGTCGAGTGGATGGACTCGGTGTCGCTCGGGTGGTACATGCCCGCGAGCACGTCGCGCTGCAGCCGAGCGAGCTCGCTCGAGGTGCGGTATCCGCCCCCACCGGCCGATCGCATCGCATGGTCGACGACCACGCGCGCCGCCTCGGTCGCACGGTGCTTGGCTCCGGTGAGGAGCCGGAACCAGTCCGCCCCGTGGTCGACGAGGTCGTCCACGTCGGCGGCGAGCGTCTCGAGTTCGGGGCGGACGCCGTCGAGCGCGAGCGCGGCATCCGCGATGCGCCAGCGGAAGTCGGGATCCTGCGAGTACGCGAGTCCGGTCCGCAGGGAGGTGCGACGCCCGACCGCCTCCACTGCGAGCTCGAGGGCACGGTCGGCGATCCCGGCGTAGACCGAGCCGATGAGCAGCAGGAAGTTCGCGAAGATCCCGAACACGAACGGGTCGGCGTTCGGTCCGACCGGCAGGATGCGCGCGATCCGTTCGGTGGGCACCACGGCGCCGTCGAGCACCGTGCTGTGGCTCTGGGTGGCGCGCATGCCGAGGGTGTCCCAGTCGTCGAGGCTGCGCCATCCACTCGTCTCGCGCGTGAGGAAGCCGTGGATGAGCCGTGCCGTGGGCATTCCGTCGGCCGTCGGCTCCCCCGCCTCCTTGCCGAACACCCCGAGCCGGGTCCACGCCGGGGCGAGGGACGTGAAGATCTTCGTGCCCGTGAACGCGTAGCCGCCGTCGACCGGCGTCGCCGTCGTGAGCGAGTCCCAGAGCACGAGGTCGTTGCCCTGCTCGCTGTTGCCGAACGCGAACAGCTCGCCTGCGGCAGCGTCGTCGAGCACCCAGTCGAGCGAGGTGTCTCCGCGGTCGTGCAGCACCCGCGCGACGCCGACCCACACGAGGTGCATGTTGATGCCGAGCGTGGTGGCCGGGGCGTACGCGGCGAGGAGTCGCTGGTCGCGAGCGGTCTCGAGCAGGCTGCGCGGGCTGAGGTAGCCGGCGGCGCGGAGCTCGTCGAGGTCCTCCACGAAGAACGTGTTGGCTGCGTCGTAGCCCGAGGCGCGCGAGCGGATGCGGGTCAGGAGTTCCGGGTCGAGGTCCACGACCGCAACGCTACGCCTCCGCGCTGGAGCCGGGAGTCGTCCGTCGCAGGTACGGCTCCGGCCACTCCTCGTACCCGAGCCCCCGATACACACCGAGCCCGTCGGTCGTCGCGTTCAGCTCGGTGAAGCCGACCCCGGTGCCGTCGAACCACTCGAGCAGCAGTTCCAGCACGCGCCGCGAGTGTCCCTGGCGCCGGTATCCGTCGCGGGTGGCGACGCTCGACACGTGGCCGGTCAGTCCGTCGGGGTTGCGCGGCACCCCGGGCATCCGGCGGATGACGCCGAGCGCGCCCGCGACCAGCCGTCCTCCGTCGTCCGCGACGAACGCCGCGGCATCCTCGCCGGCGAGCTCACGGGCGAACCACTCGCGCGCCTGCGGCCACCACGGATCGGCCGGCGTGGACACCGTGCCCGCGATCGCGTCGATCATCACGGCGCGCAGTTCGACGAGCTGCTCGGCGTCCGCGGGCGCTGCGCGGCGGTACTCGACGGTCACCCCACCAGTCTGCCGCTAGCGGAACAGATCATTCGCAGTGCGGAGCACGAGCGGGCCGGTGAAGGCCGTGGCATCCACCTCGTGCTGCAGCGTCACGCGGAACTCGTGGCGCTCGCCGGGCAGGAGCGTGATGAGCGCGCTGTCGACGGTCGCGGCGGCGTGAACGCGGTCGGCGAGGAGGGTGATGTCCTTCGCGAGCGCGGTGGCATCGACCGTGACGAGGTAGCCGCCGTCCACGCGCTCGGCCGACGCCGTGATCGGGTTCGGGTCGAGCGCGAGTTGCGGGTCCTCCGCGGGGTACCAGATCGCGCGCTCGCCCGAGCCGGCCGTCGCGACGACGAGGCCGCCGCCGGCCACCACGGGAACCTCGGCGATGCCGCGAGCCGGCACCGCCAATTCGTGCACGACCTCGCCGCCGAGGCTCTGCCCGTTCGGCGAGGCTCCGACGCCGAGCTGCCGCACGACCACCTCGGTGCGCCACGGATCGGGCGAGTCGTTGTGCGCGAACAGCACGACGCCGTCGGGTCGCGGCTGGATGGTCAGGAGCCGGTCGGCGAACACGCGCCGGAGCGCGAACCACAGCGGCTTGCGGATGCCGTGCCCATCGACCGCGGCCCACGACACCACCGGCCAGCAGTCGTTGAGCTGCCAGACGATGGAGCCCTGGTTGAGCGGAACCAGCGACCGGAAGTGCTCGATGCCGTACTCGACCGCGCGGGCCTGGTTGAGCTGCGACGCCCAGTGCCAGTCCTCGATCGACGACGGCTGCGGCAGGTGGGAGCCCAAGCCGCGCTCGAGCTTGCCGTTGCCGTCGGCGGCCTTCTGGTGCACGAGCATCTGCTCGCCGAACGGATCGAGGGGCTCGTCGTGCACGACCGACACGAGCGTGCTCCACGCCGGCGGTCCCTGGAACCCGAACTCGGAGACGAACCGAGAGGGGTAGTCGCGGTAGGTCGCGTAGTCCTGCCGATTCCAGACCTCCCAGAGGTGGCTGCTGCCGAAGCGCGGATCGTTCGGGTACGGCACCTCGTCCGAGCGGTCCGCGCCGAATGAGTACGGGCTGTTGTCGGAGTACGGGATGCCCGGCGCGAGCTCGGCGACCACCCGCGGGAACAGGTCGTGGTAGTAGCCGGAGCCCCACGACCGGTCGCCGAGTGCTGCCGGCCAGTCCATGTCGAGGCGCAGCCAGATGGTCTCGTTGCCGCCGTTGAACAGCGCGAGACTCGGATGCTTCACGATGCGCGTGACCGCGTCCCGTGCCTCTGCCTCGAACTCCGACCACAGCGGCTCGTCCTCCGAGTACGCGGCGCACGCGAGCATGAAGTCCTGCCAGACCAGCACGCCGAGCTCGTCGCACAGGTCGTAGAAGTCGTCGGTCTCGTAGATGCCACCGCCCCAGACGCGCAGGAGGTTCATGTTGGCGTCGACCGCGTCGGCGATCGAGCGGGCGAGCGATTCGCGCGTGATGCGCGGGAAGAACGTGTCGTCCGGGATCCAGTTCGCGCCGCGGATGTAGATGTCCTCGCCGTTGACTCGGATCGTGAAGGCGCTGCCGTCGGCATCCGCCGAGAGATCGAGCTCGACCGTGCGGAAGCCGACGCGGCCGGTCCAGGATTCCTCGCCCGCGCGCACCGAGACGTCGTAGAGCGGCTGGGCGCCGTGTCCGCGCGGCCACCAGAGCTCGGCCTCCGGCACCTCGATCGGGATCATGATCGAGGGGGTGCCGGGTGCGACATCCAGCGCCGCCGAATGTCCCGCGACCGAGGCCGAGATGCTCGTGGATGCTGCGCCCGGCTGCCACTCGAGATCGATCTCGACGCGCACGACCCGCCCGGCACCGTCCGCGATCGCGAGCGGGCGCACCGAGGCCAGCCGCACGCCGGACCAGGTGTCGATGCCGAACGGCTTCCAGATGCCGGCGGTCACGACGTCCGGTCCCCAGTCCCAGCCGAAGTTGCACGCGGACTTGCGGATCGCGTTGAACGGGTGGTGGTTGACGTGCGGGCGGGCGCCGAGAAGCTGCTCCTGCTCGCGCGCGTACTCGATCGCGGAGCGGAAGGTCACGACGAGCTCGTTGTCGCCACTGCGCTCATCAGAAGCCCGGAGCAGCGCCGCGACATCCCACCGGTACGACCGGTGCTGGTTCTGCGTGCGCGCGACCTCGGTGCCGTTGAGCACCACCGTCGCGACGGTGTCGAGTCCCTCGGCCACCAGGTCGCGGCGCGCGTCGGATGCCCCGACCCGGAACGTCGTCGAGTAGCTCCAGTCCACCAGCCCGATCCACGCGAGCACGGCCTCGTTGTTCTCGAGGTACGGATCCGGGATCAGCCCGGCCGCGAGCAGGTCGGTGTGCACCACGCCGGGCACGGTCGCCGGGATGCCGGCCGCGAGGACCTCGGCGAGCTCGTCCGGGACGGGGCCGGCGGCGGCGCGGAGGGTCCAACCGTCGACGATGGCGGAGAGCATGGCAGGTCCGTTCAGGCAGGAAGGGTACGGCTGGAATTGCTGTCTCAGAATCTATCTGATTATTGTCGGAAGGGTTATCCTGCCGGACGTGCTCACACGCTCGACTCCGATCCCGTCCACCGCGCAGCGCGCCATCTTCCCGCTCGGCGGCATCGGCACGGGCAACGTGTCGGTCGGTCCGCGGGGCGAGCTGACCGACTGGGAGTTCGAGAACCACCCCGACAAGGGGCGCCGCAATCCCTACTCGTTCTTCGCGATCCACGCGAGGCCCGCGGGCGGGGAACCAGTCACGCGCGTGCTCGAGTCCGGGTTCACGGGGCCGGTCGACTGGGAGGAGGGCCGCGGATTCACCGGGCTCGCCGGGTTGCCGAGGCTCGAGTCATCCACAATGGTCGGCGAGTACCCGTTCGTCGAAATCGAGTTCGAGGATGCGACGCTGCCGGTGCACGCGAAGCTGACCGCGTTCACCCCGCTCATCCCGCTCGACGCGAGCGACTCCGGCATCCCCGGCGCGGTCCTGCGGTACTCGATCACCAACCCGCAGAGCGTGCCCGTGACCGTGACGGTCGCCGGCACGATGAGCCACACCGCCGGACGCGGCGACGGCGGATACGGTCCGTGGCAGAGCTGGGACGTGCGGCAGCACGTCGAGTGGCGCGAGCACGGCGCGACTCGCGGGCTCGCATTCGACGTCGACCTGCCGCACGACGACCTCCGCTACGGCACCCTCGCGCTCACCACGACCGACCCGAGCACGACGCAGAAGCCGCGATGGCTCGTGAACTTCTGGAATGACTCGGTGCAGCTGTTCTGGAACGACTTCACCGACGACGGCCTGCTCGATGTCGAGGAGCAGCTCACGACGGAGCGGCAGCCGAGCGACCTCCAGGCCGGCACCGGCGAGGAGAGCGAGGAGCAACTGCTCGCCCGCCTGCCCAAGCTCCGCACCGGCTCGCTCGGCATCGTGCACGAGCTCGCGCCCGGCGAGACCCGCGACTTCGACTTCGTGCTCGCGTGGAGCTTCCCGAACCGACCCAAGGGCTGGGCGGGTCACGTCGTCGACAACGAGAACATCACCGAGACCGCGCGAAACTTCTACGCGACGCGGTGGCCCGACGCGTGGGCGGCCGCCGAGTACCTCGGCACGGAGCTTCCCGCGCCTCGAGGAGCAGACCCGGGCGTTCCACGACGCGCTGTACGACACCACGCTCGATCCTGCGGTGGTGGATGCCGCGAGCGCCACCCTCGCGACCCTCCGCAGCACCACGTGCTTCCGCATCGAGGACGGCTCGTTCCTGGCCTGGGAGGGATCCTTCGAGCACGTCGGATCGTGCGAGGGCACCTGCACCCACGTCTGGAATTACGCGCAGTCCGTCGCGTGGCTGTTCCCCGAGCTCGAGCGCAGCGCGCGCCGCACCGAGTACCTCCTCGAGACGGATGACGACGGCGCCCAGAAGTTCCGCACCAACCGCATCTGGGGCCGCGAGCCGTGGAGCATGGGCCCAGCCGTCGACGGCCAGCTCGGCACGATCGTCCGCCTGCACCGGGAGTGGCGGTTCAGCGCGGACGACGACTTCCTGCGCGAGTGCTGGCCCGCCGCGGTGCGGGCGCTCGACTACGCGATCCGGGAGTGGGACCACGACGGCGACGGCGTGCTCGACGGCAAGCTGCACAACACCTACGACATCGAGTTCCACGGCGCCGACCCGCTCGCGAACACGATGTTCCTCGCCGCGCTCGCGGCGGGGACGCGGATGGCGGAGCACCTCGGGGAGACGGCGACGGCGGCGCGGTGGGCGCAGGGGCGGGAGCGGGGGGCCGCGGCATCCGATGCGCTTCTGTTCAATGGCGAGTACTACCGCCAGGTGATCGACGACGTCGACGAGCACCGGTTCCAGTACGGCGACGGGGTGCTGAGCGACCAGTTGCTCGGGCAGTTCCACGCGCACCTCAACGGCCTCGGCTACCTGCTGCCGGAGGACCACGTGAAGTCCGCGGCCGACGCCGTGTTCCGGTACAACTTCCGCCCTGACCTGTCGGCGCACGAGAGCACCCAGCGGGCGTACGCCGTCGGGCACGAGGGCGGGCTGCTGCTCGCGTCGTGGCCGAACGGCGGGCGGCCGACCATCCCGTTCATCTACTCCGACGAGGTGTGGACCGGCATCGAGTACCAGGTCGCGACCGAGCTGGTCTACGACGGACTGACCGAGGATGCCCTCGCGATCGTCCGCGCGCCTCCGCGCCCGTCACGACGGATTCGCCCGCTCCCCATGGAACGAGATCGAGTGCGGCAACCACTACGCGCGCAGCCTCGCGAGCTGGGGGCTGCTGCTCGCCTTCAGCGGCGTGCAGTACGACGGTCCCAACCGCACGCTCGGCTTCGACCCGGCGACATCCGAGTACTCCGGCTTCTTCAGCACGGGCACGGGATGGGGGCACGTGACGATCGACGGGACGTCCGTCGAACTCGAGCTGCTGTGGGGCGAGCTCGCCCTCGATCGCGTGCTGCTGCGCGGACGCGAGCTGACGCCCGCCGAGGTCACGCTGTTCGAGGGTGACATCGTCCGCCTGACCTGAGCTCGGGGCGGGGGGCTACGCTCAGGCCATGAGCCCAGTGGCTGAACGGATGATCAGCCTCGGCTTCGAGGACACCATCGACGCCCTTGGCATCCCCGGGCTCACGGCGAATCTCGACCTCGTGCAGGCGACCGCGCTCGCGATCACGATCGGCCGCGTCGACTGGGTGTGCTTCCCGTGGGAGGGTCACGAGGACGCCCTCGCGGACGGCCTCGAGCCCGGCCGCGACTACGTCGCCGAGACCATCGCCGCCATCGGCGAGGGTCGGCGCATCACGGCCGTGATCGACGTCATGGTCGAGCGCTGGATCACGCGCGACGCCTCGATTGCCGGGATCGCGGTGGATGGCACGGCCTCCACCGAATTCGCGTCGCTCACCGCCCTCACCCAGGGGCCGGTCGGCGACGCGATCCTCGCCCTTGCAGAGGAGGCCGGCACCCGCTGGGCCACCGCGGCGATCGGACTCACCGAGCTCTTCTTCGACCGCTGGACCTTCGGCGCGGATGACAGGGCGAGCTACCTGGCGTTCCAGAAGCGAACGGGCGGGAAGGCCGACGACTGGCCGCGCACGTACTCGAAGGCGATCGACGAGTCGCATCCGTCGATCGGCGCGTGGCGCTCGGATGCCGTGACCGGGTTCGTCGCGAAAGTCGCCGCGGTCGCGAAGTCGCACGGCTGCACCCTCGACGTGGAGGTGCGCGCGCAGTGGGACGGCCCGACCGACCACGACGGCCAGGACTACCCCGCGCTGCTCGGCGTCGCGGATCGGCTCGTGGTCTGGGCGTACTTCGCGCTCGCCGGCAAGGAGCCCGCGGCCGTCGAGGCACTCGTGCGCGGGCTGCCCGGCGAGACCAAAGCACGGTACGTGATCTCCATCGGGATGTGGGCTCCCGTGGTCGGCCTCGAGGCCAAGAGCATCACCACGGCCCAACTGCGCCGGGGGGTGGAGGCCTCGTTGCGGGGTGGGGCCGTGGCATCCACGGTCGTGCCGGCGAGCCTGATCGATCCCTCGCACTGGCGGGAGCTCCGCGTGCTGTGGAATCCGCCGCGCTAGCCTGAGCGGATGCTGATCCGGCGCGCGCGAGCGGACGAGCCCCTCGTCGCGGCGAACGTCTACCTCGAGTCGCGGGCTGCGGCCGGCGCCCTCATCCCGCCCCCCGTGCACGACGACGAGGACACCCGGCGATGGATGCGCGACGAGTTCTTCCCTCGCTCCGAGATCTGGTTCGCCGTCGACGAGGATGACGCGCCGCTCGCGATCCTCGCCCTCGAGGGCGACGACTGGCTCGAGCAGCTCTACGTGCTGCCGACCGCGCAGGGGCGGGGGATCGGCACGGCGCTCGTCGAGCACGCGAAGGCCGAGCGTCCCGCCGGCCTGCAGCTCTGGGCGTTCGCCTCGAACTCGGCGGCGCGGGCGTTCTACGAGTCGCACGGCTTCGTGATCGTCGAGCAGACCGACGGATCAGGCAACGAGGAGCGAGCACCCGACGTGCGCTACCGGTGGGCGCCGTGAGCGCGGCCCCCGACGCTGTACGACGTCGCTCGCGAGGCCGGCGTCTCGCTCGCGACCGCGAGCCGCACGCTCAACGGCAGCACGCGCCGGGTCAACGACAGCTACCGCGAACGCGTGCTCGCCGCGGCCGCGAAGCTCGGGTACTCGGCGAACCTCTCGGCGCAGGCGGTCGCGCGCGGTGCCTCCTCGACGCTCGCCCTGCTCGTGAGCGACATCGCCGACCCCTACTTCTCGTCGATCGCCGCCGGCGTGATCGCCGCGGCCGGCGCCGAAGGGCTCGCGGTCACCATGGCGGTCACGGGTCGCGACCCCGAGCGCGAGGTGGACCTGGTCCGCACGATGCGCGGGCAGCGGCCCAGGGTCATCGTGCTCGCGGGCAGCCGGTTCGTGGATGACGCCGGGCGCGAGGCCCTCGTCGCCGAACTCACCAGCTACGCCGACGGCGGAGGACGGGTCGTGCTCGTCAGCCAGCATGAGCTGCCGTTCCCGACCGTCCTGCTCGACAACCGCGGCGGCGCGGCGGCTCTCGCACACGAGCTCGTGGGACTGGGCTACCGCGGGTTCGCGGTGCTCGCCGGTCCCGCCGGCCTGGTCACCGCCCGCGACCGCCTCGATGCCTTCGCCGCGGCGCTCGCCGAGCACGACCTCGCGCCGGTGCGGGTCATCCACGGCGACTTCGGGCGGGATGCCGGCCACGCCGCCGCGCTCGACCTCCCGCTCGACGGCGTCGACTGCGTGGTGGCCGTGAACGACGTGATGGCGATCGGCGCGATGTCCGCGCTGCGCGATCGCGGCGTGGTCGTCGGCGACGGCGGGATCGGGATCGCGGGCTTCGATGACATCCCGACGGCGCAGGATGTCACGCCCGCCCTCACCACGGTGCACCTCCCCCTCGAGGCCGCGGGCTCCGCCGCCGTCGCCCTCGCGCTCGCGTCGGACGGGGATGCCGCGACCGAACTCCCCGCGACCGTGGTGGTACGGGCGAGCACCCCCCGCCGGTAGCCCGGCGACCCTCCCGCCGAGACGGCAGTTCTGCATGCATGTGGCGCCTCAAGGCTGCCGAACTGCCGTTTCGGCATGGGCGGCGCACGGCAACTTGCCGGATTGCGCAGCGGCCGTTAGAGTCGGGAAAGCGCATTCCGAACGGAGCCCCTCACCATGCCCGAGTCCAAGCCGATCGGCATCATCATGAACGGCGTCTCCGGGCGCATGGGCTACCGGCAGCACCTGCTGCGGTCGATCCTCGCGATCCGGGAGCAGGGCGGGGTGCTGCTCTCCGACGGATCGCGCGTGCAGGTCGAGCCGATGCTCGTCGGCCGCTCGAGGGCGAAGCTGGCCGAGCTGGCGGCGAAGCACGACATCCAGCACTTCACCGACGACCTCGACGAGGCACTCGCCAACCCGGACTTCCCGATCTACGCCGACTTCCTGGTGACGCAGGCTCGGGTGCCGGCGATCCGCAAGGCGATCGCCTCCGGCAAGCACATCTACACCGAGAAGCCCACCGCCGAGAGCTTCGAGGATGCGCTCGAGCTCGCTCGGCTCGCCGAGGCCGCGGGCATCAAGCACGGCGTCGTGCACGACAAGCTCTACCTGCCGGGCCTCCAGAAGCTCAAGCGGCTCATCGACTCGGGGTTCTTCGGTCGGATCCTGTCGGTGCGCGGCGAGTTCGGCTACTGGGTCTTCGAGGGCGACTGGCAGGCCGCGCAACGGCCGAGCTGGAACTACCGCACCGAAGACGGCGGCGGCATCGTGAGCGACATGTTCGCGCACTGGAACTACGTGATCGAGAACCTGTTCGGGCGTATCGAGAGCGTCTACGCCACGGCGGCGACGCACATCCCGGAGCGCTGGGACGAGCGCGGGGAGCAGTACACCGCGACCGCCGACGACGCCGCCTACGGCATCTTCCAGCTCGAGAACGGCACGGTCGTGCAGCTCAACTCGAGCTGGGCCGTGCGCGTGCACCGCAAGGAGCTCGTCGAGTTCCAGGTGGATGGCACGCTCGGCTCGGCCGTCGTCGGCCTGTTCGGCTGCGAGATCCAGCCCCGCAACGCGACCCCGAAGCCCGTGTGGAACCCCGACCTGCAGGAGACGCACGACTACTTCGCGGACTGGATCGAGGTGCCCACCAACGACGTCTACGAGAACGGCTTCAAAGTGCAGTGGGAGCAGTTCCTGCGGCACGTGCTCGAGGATGCTCCGTACGACTACGACCTGCTCGCGGGCGCCCGTGGTGTGCGGCTCAGCGAGGAGGGGCTCCGGTCCTCGCGCGAGGGGCGGCGGATCGAGCTGCCGGTGGTCACACTCCGATGACCGGCGACCTCCGGCTCGTGGCCGCCGATGGCTCGGTGGGCACGGCCGACCTCAGGGCCGCGCCATCCTTCGCGAAGCCGACCTCGCCGCTGCAGTCGCGGGTCGCCTACGCCGCCGCCCACGTCGTGCCGCGCACGACCGCCGACAACGTGCCCGGCTCGCCGGCCGACATCGACTGGGATGCGACCCTCGCGTTCCGCCATCACGTGTGGTCGTGGGGACTCGGCGTCGCCGACGCGATGGACACCGCGCAGCGCAACATGGGGCTCGACTGGACCGCGTGCTCCGAGCTCATCCGCAGGAGCGCGGCCGAGGCCTCCTCGGTCGGCGGTGCGCTCGTCGTCGGGGTGAACACCGACCACCTGGCAGACGCGGTGATCTCGCTGGATCAGGTGATCGAGGCGTACCTGGCCCAGCTCGAGGTCGCCGAGGATGCCGGAGCCGGCGTCGTGCTCATGGCCAGCCGCCACCTCGCGCGAGCCGCCGAGACAGCGCACGACTACGAGCGGGTGTACCGCGCGGTGCTCGAACGGGTGCAGGCGCCCGTCGTGCTGCACTGGCTGGGCTCCGCGTTCGACGCCAACCTGGCCGGGTACTTCGGCAGCGACGACGTCGCCACCGCGTCGGCAACCGTCGTGCGCATCATCGAGGACAACGTCGGCGAGGTGACGGGCATCAAGATGTCCCTGCTGGATGCCGCCGCCGAGGTCACCCTCCGCGAGCAGCTGCCCGCCGGGGTGCGGATGTTCACAGGTGACGACTTCAACTACGTCGGGCTCATCGGGAGCGGCTCGGATGCCCTGCTCGGCGCCTTCGCGGCGGTCGCCCCGAACGCGTCCGCCGCCATCCAGGCACTCGACCGCGGCGACGTCGCGGAGTACCGCCGCGTCCTCGCGCCGACCGAGGCGCTGTCGCGGCAGGTCTTCGCGGCACCCACGCAGTACTACAAGACGGGCGTCGCGTTCCTGGCCTGGCTCAACGGCCACCAGGGCGCGTTCCAGATGGTGGGCGGGCTGCACTCGGCGCGCAGCATCCCGCACCTGAGCGAGATCGTGCGGCTCGCGAACGACGCGGGTGCGCTCGAGCGCCCCGAGCTCGCGGCCGAGCGCTGGCACGGCCTGCTCGCGCTGAACGGTCTGGGTCGATGACCGGCTCGCGCTTCTCGCTCAACCAGGCATCGATCAAGTACGCCGGCATGGAGGATGCGGTCCGCACGATCACCGACGCCGGCATCCTCGCGATCGGAGCGTGGCGCGAGCCCGTGCAGGAGTACGGCGTCGAGCGCAGCGCAGCGCTCATCCGCGACGCCGGGTTGCGCGTCTCATCGCTGTGCCGCGGCGGGTTCTTCACCGTGGCCGAAGGTCCGGAGCGGCGGGCCGCTCTCGACGACAACCGCGCTGCGATCGCGGAGGCGCACGCCCTCGGTGCCCCTACGCTCGTGCTCGTGGTGGGCGGGCTGCCCTCCGGATCGCGTGACCTGGTCGGCGCGCGGTCCCGGGTCGCCGACGCGATCGGCGAGCTCGTACCCGAGGCGCTCGACGCGGGCGTCTCGCTGGGCATCGAGGCGCTGCATCCGATGTACGCAGCGGACCGGGCCGTCGTGAACTCGCTGCGGCAGGCGCTCGATCTCGCCGAACCGTTCCCGGCCGAGGCGGTCGGCGTCGTGGTCGACACGTTCCACCTCTGGTGGGATGCCGACCTCGCCTCGCAGGTCGGCCGCGCTGGCGCCGAGCGCCGCATCGTCTCGTACCAGGTGTGCGACTGGATGACGCCCATCGCTGCCGACCCGCTGCTGAGCCGCGGCTACCCGGGCGACGGGCACATCGACTTCGAGTCCTTCACCCGTCTGGTGACGGATGCCGGGTGGACCGGCGACATCGAGGGCGAGCTCTTCAACCAGGCGATCTGGGACGCCCCGTACGACGAAGTCGCGCGCACCTCGTTCGAGAGGTACGCGCGACTCGTCGAGCCCTACCTGTAGGCGTTACTCGGAGCTGTCCAACCCGGCGTAGCCCGCCTTGTCGAGCTTCTCCTTGCGGGTGCCGCGGTAGATCACGAGCGTCACGATGACGCCGATCACGGCCCAGACCACCACGACGATCGGCGCGATGATGATCGGGAACGCGATGTCCTTCAACGAGAACACCACCAGGACGAGCAGCATGATGATGCCGAAGACCGGCACCACCACGTGCTTGAACCAGTTGAACTCATCGCGGTGCTCCCTCCAGTAGAACCGGATGAGTCCGATGTTCGACACGATGTACACGATCGCCAGGGCGAACGTGAACCAGGTGCCGGTCACGTTGTAGACGTTGGACACCCCGATCAGCAGCGGCAGGATCAGGCCGAGCACGACGCTGATGCCGGTCTGCAGCCACACCGCGTTGATCGGCGTCTTGTACTTCGGGTGGATCTTCGCGAGCCCGGCGGGGAAGACTCCCGCACGTGCGAGCCCGAGGAAGAACCGGACCGCCGAGTTGGTGCACGCGATGCACACCGCGATGACCGAGTTCAGCAGCGCCAGCAGCACGATGATCCAGCCGAGGCCCCAGAACTTCTCGCCGAGCACGAAGGCGGGCAGCGGGTGCTCCCCGCTCACCAGTGCCTCCGGCCCGTCGCCGAGCAGCAGGTTCGAGCCCCATCCCGTGATCTGGCCCCACGAGGCGATCACGAGGAAGATGCCGAGGAAGATGATCGAGCCCAGCACTGCGCGGGGAACCGTGCGCCGGGGTTCGACGGCCTCCTCGGCCAGAGGCGCCGCGGCATCCCAGCCCGTGAGGGCGAAGATTGCGAACACCACGCCGAGCGCGAAGCCGTTGAGGCTCGGCGCGTTCCCTGGGTTCACCCAGTCGAAGTTGATGCCGCCGTCGCCGGGCACCGCGAAGCCCCAGATCGCCAGCACCAACACCACGAGGATCTCGATCCCGCCCATCACGATGATCAACTTGATCGAGAGGTCGATACCGCGAATGGCGGTCAGGGCGCAGATGATGATGATGGCACCAACGAACACCCACCACGGGATGTTGATGTTGAAGTTGTCCCGCAGCGTGACCTCGAGCACGTCGCCCATGAACGATCCGGCCTGCGCGACCACCACCGGGTAGAACAGCAGGTAGATCCAAGCGACCACGATGCCGATCGCCGGCGTCAGCGACCGGGCGACGAACGTGTAGTAACTGCCGACCGACGAGATGTGCCGGGAGAACTGCGAGAGCACGTAGCCCAGGGAGAGGGCGATCACGAACGCGCCGAAGTACGCGAGCGGCGCGGTCACCCCCGCGTTGAGCACGATGAACGGAAGCGTGAACAGACCCGCAATGGCCGGACTGATCGTCGTGACCGATTGCATGAGCACGCCGGGCAGGCCGACGCTGTTCCGTTTGAGTTGATCGGGTGGTGCGGACTGGGTGGTCATTGCTGCTCCTTCTTGGGTTAGGCGGATGGTTCGTACGGGATGCCGAGCGTCTGGCCGCCGTCGACGATGAGCGTCTGGCCGGTGATGTACTCGGACCCGCCACCGGCGAGGAACGCGACGGCGCGGGCGATGTCGTCCGGCTCGCCGAAGCGGCCGACCGGGATCTTCTTGAGGTAGGCGGGGCCGAGCACCGGGTCGTTGATGACCCATTCGGAGATGCGCGTGTTCACCACGCCGGGGGCGACCGCGTTGATCCTGATGCCGAACCGGGCGAGGTCGAGCGCGGCCGCGCGCACGAACGTGACCACGGCACCCTTCGTCGTCGAGTACGGCACGAGGTTCTCCTCGACCTGGGTGGCGTTCGTGGAGGCCGTGACCAGGATCGTCTTGCCGGCTGGAGCACCCGAGTCGCGCATCGCACGTCCCGCCTCCTGCACGCACACGAACACCCCGGTCACGTTGACGTCCATGACGCGCTGCCAGTCGGCGTCGGTAACGTCGAGCAGCGGCGCCTCGCCGGCGATCCCGGCGTGCGCGACCATGATGTCCAGCGCGCCCGCGTGCGCGATGCAGGCCTCGATCGCGCGCCTGACGTCGACCCGGGAGGTGACGTCGCCTCCGACGGCGATGGCGGCGGGGCCGATGGATGCCGCGGTGCGCTCGGCGAGCGTCGCATCCATGTCGAACAGCACGACCCTGGCCCCCTGCTCCGCGAACATGCGGGACACCCCCGCGCCGATGCCCTGCGCGGCCCCGGTGACGATGACGCCCTTGCCCTCGAACGTCCTGGATGTCGGCTCGCTCATGCGATTGCTCCTACTCCTGCTCCTGCGAGCGCGGCCGTGTGCCGCGCGAAGTCGTCGATAGGACCGGGTCCATCGAGCACGCCGAGCTCGAGCGTGGTGAGCCGCTCCTCGCCGGGCGCGAGGAAGAGGAGCTCGCCGCGCTCGCGGGCGTCGAAGCGTCCGGCATCCCGGTTGGTGCTCGGTTCCATCGCGACGGCGTACGTGCCGTGCCCGAGCTGGCGCCACGTGATGTGGTGCGGCAGGGTCCCGGCCGAGTAGCGCTGGTAGACGCCGAGGCCGAGCGCGCGGTTCGCGATGCCCGCGCTCACCGTGCCGTCGGCATCCGGGACCATCGCGTGCTCGTAGCACTCCTCCACGAAGGCGGGGTCGGGGTCGCCGAGCGCGCGGTAGCCGATCGTCGAGGCGTCGCTCACGACCGTGCCGGGCGGCGCGGGGTAGAGCAGCTCGGCACCCGCGGCGACGATCGGTGCGCCGATGTTGCAGTGGTACAGCAGCATGTGGGTGCTCGGGGTGCCGCCGATGTTCGTCACCCGGTCGGTGATCCGCAGGGAGGTGCCGCCGAGGTCGACCTCGACCCGTCGGCGCAGTTCGAGCTGCTCGCCGAAGATCGCGACCTGCCGCACCTCGCCCTCCGCCCAGAGCACGCACTCGTCGGTGCCGTCCGGGGAGACGATCCACTCCGTGCCGTAGCCGACCAGGCGGGCCGGGATGGTGGTGTGGCGGCCGTGCAGTCCGTACTCCTCGGTGCGGTGGTGCGGATAGTTGAAGTGGCTGGTGTCATCCGTGCCGCCGAGCAGGGTGTGGTCGAGACCGCACGTGGACACGAGCCCGCCCGCCCAGCCGCGGAACCACTCGATGCCGCCCGAGTCGACCAGCGCGGGTGCCTGCAGGCCGACCGGCGACCACCACGCGAGCGGGGTGCCGCGGAAGGATGCCCGCCCGATGTCGAACCCGCGATCGACGAGCACTTCGAACTCGAGTCCGCCGCCCGAGACGAACCGCAGCAGGCGGACTCCCCGAGCCGGACCGTCCGCCGCCTCGAGGAGTTCGACGCCCGCGACCTGCTCGAGCCTTCCGATCCGCGCCATCAGCTCGGCCCTGGTCCAGGCACGGCCCCACAGGTGCGGCATCCGACTCCTCTCGAACCGGTTCGCCGGTCGATTCATCGGAATGTACTCTTGCCCCCCATCGGCGAATAGGTACAAGTTGAGCCCAGAAGGAGACCCGCCCATGAGCGATCTGCAGGATGCCGTCATCATCGTCACGGGCGCAGGCAGCGGTATCGGGCGTGCCACCGCCCTGCTGCTCGCCGAGCGCGGGGCGCGCCCGGTGCTCGTCGCTCGCCGGGAGTCCACGCTCGACGAGGTCGCGGGGCTCATCGGCGGGGAGTCGCTCGTGGTTCGGGCGGACGTGTCGGATGCCGCCGCGCCATCCGGCATCGTCGCCGCCGCCGCCGAGCGCTTCGGCCGCATCGACGGGCTCGTCAACAACGCGGCCATCGTGCGCCATATGCCGCTCGGGGAATGGGACGTCGAGACCTTCGACGAGCACCTGTTCACGAACATCCGCGCTCCGTACTTCCTCACCCAGGCGGCCATGCCCTACCTCAGGGAGTCGCCGATCCGCTCGGTCGTGAACATCAGCTCGTCGTCGGGCACGCTCCGGCGCACCGGGCAGTCGGTGTACGGGATGACGAAGGCCGCACTCGACTACCTCACGTCGTCGCTCGCCGGCGAGCTCGCTCCCGACCGCATCCGCGTGAACGGCATCGCGCCCGGCCCGGTGGACACCCCGATCCACGAGACCTGGGCGACGAACCTCGAGGAGGCGCACGAGTGGTTGCGCGGGCAGGTGCCGCTCGGTCGCATCGGCACGGCGCAGGAGCTCGCGGAGTGGATCGTGCACCTGCTGTCGCCCGCGAGCTCCTTCGTGACCGGCGCGGTCATCCCGGTCGACGGCGGGCAGGTGATCGACCGGGAGTAGCCCAGCCGGCCTCTGCCACACTTGAGGCATGGTCGAGACGCTCCGCAGGCAGTGGTGGGCGATCGCGATCCCGGTCGTCGGCGTCGTCATCCTCGCGCTGGCCTGGAACATCAAGGACCTTCCGCTCTGGGCGGTGATCATCGTCGGTGTCGCGCTCGCGGGCACCGTGCTCGTCGCCGTGCACCACGCCGAGGTGATCGCGCACCGGGTCGGTGAACCGTACGGCTCCCTCGTGCTCGCCGTCGCGGTGACGGTGATCGAGGTCGGGCTGATCCTCACGCTCGTGCTCGCAGGTGGCGAGGGCAGCGCGTCCCTCGCTCGTGACACCGTGTTCGCCGCCGTGATGATCACCACCGGCGGCGTGGTCGGCATCTCGCTGTTCGTGGGCTCGCTCAAGCACGGGATCGTGCGGTTCAACCGTGAGGGCGCGGGCGCACTCCTGGCCGCTGTCATCACGCTGGCCGTGCTCTGCTTCGTCGTTCCGGTGTTCACCACGAGCGCGGCGGGCGGCCAGTTCTCGCCCGCGCAGCTCATCTTCGCCGCGGTGATCTCACTCGCGGTCTACGTGCTCGTCGTCACGACCCAGACGTTGCGCCACCGCGACTTCTTCCTGCCCGTGACCACCGACCTCAGGACCGCCGACGGTGACGACGAGGATGAAGCGCACGCCGACCCTCCGACCAACCAGCAGACCTGGCTGAGCCTCGTGCTGCTCATCGTCGCCCTCGTCGCGGTGGTGGGACTCGCCAAGCTCGCGTCCCCCGCGATCGAATCCGGCGTGCGTGCCGCGGGCATCCCGGAGAGCTTCGTCGGTGTGGTGATCGCGCTGCTCGTGCTGCTGCCGGAGTCGATCGCGGCGGTGCGCGCGGCATCCCGCAACCGGCTGCAGACCAGCCTCAACCTCGCCTACGGTTCGGCGCTCGCGAGCATCGGACTGACGATCCCGGTGATCGCGGTCGCGTCGCTCGTGTTCAGCCTGCCGGTCGTGCTCGGGCTCGGCGGCACCCAGATCGTGCTGCTCGTGCTCACCGCGGTGGTCTCGACCATCACGATCGGGATGGGCCGCGCGACCCGCCTGCAGGGCGGCGTGCACCTCGCGATCTTCGCGGCGTTCATGTTCCTGTCGATCGCGCCCTAAGTCTCCCAAAGCTCTGCGAGGAGCGGGAACGTTGGTCGTGGGCGATCGGCCGGATGGCTCGTGGGCCCCCGCTGAGCAGACCGTCGGATCGCGAAGCGATCTGGCGGCGGCTCAGTAGGGGAGGGCGGGCCTCTATGGGCGGGGCCGTCCGGCCGATCGCCCGCGACCTACGCGGAAAGGAGTCTCGTCGGCGATCGCGCGGATCCCCGTCTCGACCTCCGCGAACGAGGTCGACAGCGGCGACATCCCGAGCCTGATGCCGCTCGGCCGCCGGAAGTCCGGGATCACGCCGCGCGCCCACAGCCGCGGCATCATCGCCTCGAACTCCGGATGGTCGATCGTGACGTGGCCGCCGCGCCGCTCCGGATCACGCGGGCTCGCGAGCACCGCGTCCGGCAGCAGTTCGTCGACCAGCTCGATCGCGAAGGTCGTGAGTGCCACCGACTTCGCCCGCACCGCCGCGATGCCGACCTCGTCGATGAGCGCGAGCATGTCGCGGATCGCCTGCATGCCGACGATCGGCGGCGTGCCGCTCAGCCAGCCCCGGATGCCCGCCGCCGGCTGATAGCCCGGCCCCATCTCGAACGGCGCCGCCGAGCCGAGCCAACCGTGGATCGGCTGCCGCAACTCCGCCTGGTGACGGGACGCGACGTAGACGAACGCGGGCGCACCGGGTCCGCCGTTGAGGTACTTGTACCCACAGCCGACGGCGAGGTCGACGTTCCAGCGGTCGAGTTCGACGGGAACCACGCCCGCCGAGTGGCTGAGGTCCCAGATCGCGAGCGCGCCGGCGTCGTGGGCGAGCGCGGTGAGCGCAGGCACGTCGGCGAGGTATCCCGAGCGATACGCGACGTGGTTGAGGAGCACGAGCGCGGTGTGGTCGGAGAGCGCGGCGGCGAGCAGGTCGGGGGTGACCCCGGCCGCGGCATCCGTCTCGATCCAGCGCACCGTCAGGCCGCGGTCGGCGGCGATGCCCTCGAGCACGTAGCGGTCGGTCGGGAAGCTGTCGCGGTCGATGACGACCTCGGTTCGGCCCGGTCGGGCATCCACCGCAGCGCGGATCGCCTTGTAGAGCAGCACGGTGGTCGAGTCCGCGATCGTCACCTGGCCGGCGGCGGCACCGAGGCAGACCCGCGCGAGCTCGTCGCCGATCGTGAGCGGCAGGTCGAGCCATCCCTCGTCCCACCCGCGGATCAGCCGGTCGCCCCACTCCCGCCGCAGCATCGTTCCGATGCGATCGATGGATGCCGTCGAGCGGCCGCCCGAGCGAATTCCCGTCGAGATACGCGACCAGCCCCTCGCTCGCGGCGAAGCGGTCGCGCAGTGGCGCGAGCGGATCCGCGGCGTCGAGCTCGGCCGCGCTGGGCGTCACCGGCTCCTCATACCGGCGGGTACCCGACCGCCGTGCGCGCGGCGTCGATCGTCGCAAGCTGTGAGATCGTCGTCGACAGCGGATGCTCCGGCGCCTCCGTCAGCCCGTCGGCGACGTGCTGCGCGACGGCCGCTGCCTGCCAGCACAGCCCATCCCGCCACTCGAAGCCGGTCTCGTCGACGAACTCGAGCCGGTGCTCGCGGTTGGAGAGCACGAATCCGCCCGGCGCGATGAACATCGGCGGCAGGTCGATGCGGGCGTCGCTGCCCGAGATCACTCCGCGGCCCGCCCGTGTCGGTGAGCAGCGAGACCGTGTACGTGGCGTGCGCGCCGGTCTCGAACTCGAGGCTCACCGACACCTGCTGGTCGACGCCGGTCGGCCCGAGCGAGCCGTTCGCGTGCACCGCGCTCGGCGTCCCGAGCGCGAACTGCGAGAACCACGTCGGGTACACGCCGAGGTCGAGCAGCCCGCCGCCGCCGAGCGCCGGATTCCACATGCGACCCTCTGGCAGGTACTCGGCCGCGAAGCCGAGGTCGGAGAGTACGACCTCCGGGGTGCCGATGGCGCCGTCATCCAGCAGCTGCTTGATCACCGTGAACTTGGGCAGGAAGCGCGTCCACATCGCCTCCATGACGAACACTCCGGCCGCGCGGGCAGCCTCGGCGATGTCGGTCGCCTCGCGCGCGCTGAGCGCGATCGGCTTCTCGCACAGCACGTGCTTGCCTGCCGCGATCGCGAGCAGGGCGTGCTCACGGTGCTCGCTGTGCGGTGACCCGATGTAGATGATGTCGATGTCGGGGTCGGCGACGACCTCCTCGTAGCTGCCGTACGCGCGCTCGATGCCGAGCTTGGCAGCGAAGGCCTGGGCGCGCTCGAGGGAGCGCGAGCCCACCGCACTCACGTGCTGGTCGCTGAACTCATGCAGCGAGGTGGTGAAGTCGTTCGCGATCTGACCGGGACCGAGCACGCCCCAGCGCAGAGTCGGACCGCCGCGCAGCGGGGTGTTGGTGGGCTTGGGCAGGGTGGTGGGAAACGCCATGTCTCACAACATATCGCCCGCGCCGACAGCGCCCACCAGACGACTACCGCGCAGCGAACTCCGTGAGCACGGCCTCGAGCTGGTCGACCGCCCAGTCCAGATCCTCCGCCTCGACCACGATCGGCGGCGCGAGCCGGATCGTCGAGCCGTGCGTGTCCTTCGCGAGCACGCCGCGCACCATGAGCGCCTCGCACACCTCGCGACCGGTCGCGAGCGACGGGTCGATGTCCACGCCCGCCCAGAGGCCGGCTCCTCGCACGGCCGTGACGCCGTGGCCGATGAGGCGGCCGAGCCGCTCGTGCAGGTGGGAGCCGAGCATCCTGGCCCGCTCCTGCGGTTCGCCCGACTCGAGCAGTTCGACGACGGCCAGGCCGATGGATGCCGCGAGCGGATTGCCCCCGAACGTCGACCCGTGCTCGCCCGGACGCAGCACGCCGAGGATGTCGCGGTCGCCGACGACGGCGCTCACCGGAACGATGCCCCCGCCGAGCGCCTTGCCGAGCAGGTACAGGTCGGGCACGACACCGACCAGGTCGCACGCGAACGTGGACCCGGTGCGGCCGAGCCCGGTCTGGATCTCATCGGCGATCATGAGAACCTGCCGGCGACGCGTGACGTCGCGGACCGCCGGCAGGTAGTCGGATGGCGGCACGATGATGCCGGCCTCGCCCTGGATGGGCTCGAGCAGCACCGCGACGGTGTCGTCGTCGATCGCGGCCTCGAGCGCCTCGAGGTCGCCGTACGGCACGGTGACGAAGCCGGGCGTGAACGGACCGAAGTCCGCACGCGCCTGCTCGTCGTCGCTGAAGCTGATGATCGTCGTGGTGCGTCCGTGGAAGTTGCCGGCCATCACGATGATCTTCGCGCGGCCCTCCGGCACGCCCTTCACGCGGTAGCCCCACGCGCGCGCGACCTTGACCGCGGACTCCACGGCCTCGGCTCCGGTGTTCATCGGAAGGACCATGTCCTTGCCGGCGAGCTTGGCGAGCGCTTCGGCGAACGGTCCGAGCCGGTCGTTGTGGAACGCGCGGCTCGTGAGCGTGATGCGGTCGAGCTGGTCGCGCGCGGCGGCGATGAGGGCTGGATGCCCGTGGCCGAAGTTCACCGCCGAGTACGCCGCGAGGCAGTCGAGGTAGCGCTTGCCGTCGACATCCGTCACCCACGCGCCGTCACCGGACGCCACGACCACCGGCAGCGGGTGGTAGTTGTGGGTGAGGTGCGCGTCCTCGACGTCGAGGAACGCCCTCGACGTGTCGGTGCCGACGCCCCCGCTCACCGCCGCAGCTCCAGGGTGCAGCACTTCACGCCGCCGCCGCCGAGCAGCAGCTCGGAGAGGTCCACGCCGATCGGGTTGTAGCCGCGCTCGCGCAGCTGGCGCTCGAAGTCCTTGGCGCGGCTGGCGATGACCACGTTGTAGCCGTCGCTGAACGAGTTGAGGCCGAGCACCGCGGCATCCTCCTCGTTCACGACGACCGCGTCGGGGAACCGGGAGCGGATCTCCTCGAGCGACGGCTCGTCGAACGCGCTCGGGAGGTACGCGATGTTGCGTGTCATCGCAGCACGGCGATCGCGGTGTCGAGGTGGTAGAAGCTCGGGTTGATCAGCTGCAGCGAGACGACCTCGCGGCCGTAGATGCGGGCGATCTCGTCGTGGCTGTTGGAGGCGGTGCGGAAGCCGGTGCCGGCCAGGATGACGCCGCCGACGAGCAGGAAGTCCCCCTCGCCCTCGTTGATCTCCTCGGGTACGCGCACGTCGAAGCCGTTCGCGCGGAACCAGTCCATGTACGCGGGACCCTCGGGCTGGCGCTCCGGGTAGGTGAAGCTCGCGCCGTACGCGATGTTGTCGATGACGAAGCCGCCGTTGGCCGCGTAGACCATGTCGGGGAGCCCCGCGATCGGGTCGATCAGGTGCACGTCGAAACCGAGGTCGAGGTAGGTCTGGTACAGCACGTCCCACTGCCGCACGGCGAGGCTCGTGTCGGTGGGGTCCTCCGGATGCATCCACGGGTTGATGCGGTAGCTCACGGTGAAGTGCGTGGGGCGGCACATGAGCACGGTGCGCTTCGTGGGCACACGGCGCGAGGCCTCGGTGGTCGGTTCGATCAGCGTCATGCATCCAGTGTTTCACGCACCTATCCGCAATGTCCGGGCGTACAGCGCACTGAACGTGCGTCTGGCTCTGGCCCAACGCACTAATCCTCCATAGGCTGGATGAATGGACAGCCTCGACTACGGCATCATCGACCTCCTGCGGCTCAACGCGCGGGCGGGATACGGCGACATCGGCGATGTGGTCGGACTCTCCGCCTCCGCCGTGAAGCGGCGCGTGGACCGGCTCGTGGCCGACGGCGTCATCCGCGGGTTCACGATCAAGGTCGACCCGGCCGTCGACGGCCTCGCGACCGAGGCCTACGTCGAGCTGTTCTGCCGGGGCACCGTCGCGCCCGAGGAGCTCAAGCGCATCCTGTCCGGCGTGCCCGAGGTGGTGGATGCCGGCACCGTGACCGGCTCGGCGGATGCGATCGTGCACATGCGCTCCCGCGACATCCCCTCGCTCGAGCTCGCGCTCGAGAAGGTGCGCATCGCGCCCAACGTGGACCACACCCGTTCCGCGATCGTGCTGAGCCGCCTCATCCACCGGACCATCGAGTGAGCGACTCGGCCGCCGACGACGCGGCGCACCCGATCGGATGGCGCCGCTCCCCGACCTCGAGCGTCGTCGCCTTCGTCATCGACGCCAACGCCGAGCACCCGCCGTTCGAGCAGCTCAAGGCCCAGGTGATCGCCGGCATCGAGTCCGGTGAGCTCATCGCCGGCACGAAGTTGCCGACCGTGCGCGCTCTCGCGACCGAGCTCGGCATCGCGCCGAACACCGTCGCGCGCGCCTACCGCGAGCTCGAGGCCGACGACCTCATCGAGACCCGCGGCCGCAACGGCACCCTCATCAAGGCCGCCGCCGGGGATGCCGCGGCGCTCGCCCAACTCGCGGCGCAGGAGTACGCGGCGCGAGTCGAGGAGCTCGGCGTCGACGCGGATGCGGCGCTGGAGTACGTGCGGGTCGCGCTGAAGTGACGTGCCGGGCTCAGTGCCCGTCCGAGTCCGAATCCACGCCGCCCGGCCCCGCGAGGGTCGCGATCTCGGCCAGGTCGGCCTCGCTGAGTTCGAAGTCGAACACGTCGAGGTTCTCCGCCATGCGGGCCTTGTCGCCCGACTTGGGGATCACGACGAGTCCGAGCTGCAGGTGCCAGCGGCACATCACCTGCGCGGCGGTCTTGCCGTAGCGCTCGCCGACCGCGGTGAGCACCGGGTCGGCGAACAACGGTGAGCTGCCGCCGCCGAACGGGCTCCATGACTCGGTCACGATGCCGTGCGCGTCGTCGTACGCGCGCTGCTCCTCGCGGGTGATCGCCGGGCTCAACTGGATCTGGTTGACCGCCGGCACCGTGCCGGTCTCGGCCGCGAGCCGGTCGAGGTGCTCCGGCTTGAAGTTCGAGACGCCGATCGAGCGCACGAGCCCCTCCGCCTTGAGCTGCTCGAAGGTCTTCCAGGTCGACACGAACTGGTCCTCCCACGGCTTCGGCCAGTGGATGAGCAGCAGGTCGACGTACTCGAACTCCATGCGCTGCAGCGCCGCCGCGAGTCCCGCGATCGCGCGGTCCTCGCCCTGGAACTCGCCGTCGAGCTTCGTCGTGACGAAGAACTCCTCGCGCGCGATCCCGGTGCGGCGGATGCCCTCGCCGACGCCCCGCTCGTTGCCGTAGCGCGTGGCCGAGTCGATGTGCCGGTACCCGAGCGCCGCGGCATCCACGATCGCGTCCGCGAGCTGCACATCGTTGAGCGGCCAGGTGCCGAGGCCGATCTGCGGGATCGAATGGCCGTCGTTGAGGGGGAGGGAGGGGATGGATGCGGCGGGAGGGGTCACGCAACCAGCCTACGGCTGCCGCACGGCGACCCTAGCCCGGTACCAAATGACGGAGATTGTGCTCGGACGAGCACAATCTCCCTGTTGAAATGCGCGCTACGCAGTCGGATCTCCGTCATTTCGAACCGGCTGGCCGCGATCAGCAGGCGCGCGGCCCGCGGGCAGGCGCGCGACCCGCGGGCAGCCGCGGACTCGGTGGTCGCGGGCGACCGGGCGGCGGACTACACCGGCAGGGCTTGGAAAACCCGATCCGGGTTGCCGAACCGGTGGGCGGTGATGCTCACGCTCTGCTCGCGCAGGAACGGCAGGAGTTCGACGCGACCCGAGGTGGTGACGGGTCCGGACCAGATCGCGACATCCGGGTTGCCGGCGAGCACGGCCGACAGTCCGGCCGGGTCACCGCCGATCAGGCGCACCCGATCGGTGGCGAGCTGCCCGGCCTGGGCGCGCGCGAGGAACCGCGCGTCCGACTCGATCGCCACGTCGCGCACGCGCACGTTCGGCGCGAAGTCGTCGAACGACTGCACGAGCGGAGTCGGCAGCGGCACCGATGAACTGACGTACACGGTCGATCCCGCGCGAGCGGCCGCGGCGAGCAGGCGCACGAGGTGGCCCGCGGGTTCGCCGTCGGAGAGGCGGATGGTGACCGGCGTCGGCCGGTAGCGGAAGATGTTCCGTTCGACGCCGAGAGCGGAGACATCCCGGCTCACGCCGTACTCGTCCGCCCAGGCCTCCTGGTCGCTGTGCGCCGCGCGGCGCACTCGGTCGAACTCGGGGAAGTCCATCGCCGGGGCGCCGAGCGTGATGACGCCCTCGACCGCCTGTGACAGCCCCTCGAGCACGAGGTTCTCCTTGGGGTGGTTGTCCACGGGCGTCCACTGCCCGAGGCTCGCGACGTAGTTCGGTCCGCCCGCCTTCGCCGACGTGCCGACGCTCGAGCGCTTCCAGCCGCCGAACGGCTGCCGGCGCACGATCGCTCCGGTGATCCCGCGGTTGATGTAGAGGTTGCCGGCGCGCACGGTGTCGATCCAGTGCGCGACCTCGGCTGGGTCGAGCGAGTGGATGCCCGCCGTCAACCCATAGGGCACGGCGTCCTGCAGCGCGATCGCGGCATCCAGGGTGGGAGCCGTCATGATCCCGAGCACCGGGCCGAAGTACTCGGTGAGGTGGAACGCGCTCCCCGCGGCGACCCCGTCCCGCACGCCCGGCGACCAGAGACGGCCGGTCTCGTCGAGGGCTCGCGGCTGCAGCATCCACGATTCGCCGTCGTCGAGGGTCGTGAGTGCGCCGAGCAGCTTGCCGTGGGCGGGCTCGATGATCGGGCCCATCTGGCTGGATGCCGCCTGCGGCCACCCCACGCGCAGCGTGCGCACCGCGTCCTCGAGCTGGCGGCGGAACCGCTCGCTCTTCGCGACCGACCCGACGAGGATGACGAGGGATGCCGCGGAGCACTTCTGCCCCGCATGCCCGAACGCACTGCGAACGACGTCCGCCACCGCGAGGTCGAGGTCCGCGCTGGGCGTGACGATGATCGCGTTCTTGCCGCTGGTCTCGGCGACGATCGGCAGGTCGTGTCGCCAGGAGCGGAACAGTGCGGCCGTCTCCCACGCGCCGGTGAGGATGACGCGGTCCACCGCCGGATGCGCGACGAGCTGCTTGCCGAGACTGTGCCCGTCAGAAGCGTCACCCTCCTCGAGGTCGACGAGCACGAGCAGCTCGCGCGGAACCCCGGCCTCCCAGAGCGCCTCGACCATCACGGCGCCGGAGCGCTTCGCCTGCGGGGCGGGCTTGACGATGACGGCACTGCCCGCGGCGAGCGCGGCCAGCACGGATCCGGCCGGGATCGCGACCGGGAAGTTCCACGGCGGCATGACGACCGTGAGTCGCGGCGGAACGAAGGCCGCGCCATCCACGTCGTCGAGGTCCATGGCGCGCTCGGCGTAGTAGTGCGCGAAGTCGACGGCCTCACTCACCTCGACGTCGCCCTCGGCGATGGTCTTGCCCGTCTCGCTCGCCATCACCTCGATGAGCCGTCCGCGGAACGCCGCGAGCACATCGCCGGCGTCGTGCAGCACGCGGGCGCGCTCGCTCGAGGGACGCGCACCCCACTCGGCGCCGGCGGCCGCGGCGCGCTGGATGAGCTGCTCGAGCTCCCCGGGGTCGGTCACGCGAGCGAGTTCGATCGTGCCGATGCCGAGCCGCGAGTCGCGTGAGCGCTCGAGCATCCGCGCACCCCACACCCGGTTCACCCCGATCGACGGGTCGGTGTCCGGTTCGTTCGCGAAGCCGCGGGCCTCCCTGGACGCCGTGACGCCGCGGTCCTGCACGCGGTTCGGCTTCGGCACCTCGGCATCGAGCGCGGCGAGCGACGCGAGGAAGCGGTCGGCCTCGCGCTGGAAGACCCGCTCCTTCGTGGCGAGTTCGAACACCCCGGACATGAAGTTGTCCGAGCTCGCGTTCTCCTCGAGCCGTCGGATCAGGTAGCTGATCGCGGAGTCGAACTCCTTGGGGTGCACGACCGGCGTGTACAGCAGCAGTCCGCCGACATCCTTCTTCACGGCGTCCGCCTGACCGGTCGCCATGCCGAGCAGCATCTCGAACTCGATGCGGGTCTCCACGTGCCGTCGCTTGGCGAGGAGCCAGGCGAACGCGAGGTCGAACAGGTTGTGACCGGCGACGCCGATGCGCACGGCATCCGCGCGCTGCGGCGTGAACGCCCAGTCGAGCACTCGCTTGTAGTTCGTGTCGGTGTCGACCTTGCTGCCGTAGGTCGCGAGCGGCCAGTGGTGGATGGTGGCGTCGACGTGCTCCATCGCGAGGTTGGCGCCCTTGACGACGCGCACCTTGATGCCCGCACCCCCGGCGGCGCGCCGCGCGATCGCCCACTCGGTCAGGCGCTGCAGCGCCCCGAGGGCGTCGGGCAGGTAGGCCTGCAGCACGATGCCGGCCTCGAGGTTCTGCAGGCCCGGACGCTCGAGCAGCTTCGTGAACACGGCCATCGTCAGGTCGAGGTCGCGGTACTCCTCCATGTCGAGGTTGATGAACTTCGTCGTCGGGGACTGCGCGGCGTACTCGTACAGCGGCGTGAGTCGCTCGACGACGGTCGCGACCATGTCGTCGAACGCCCACATCGAGAGCTGGCTCGCGACGTTCGACACCTTGATCGACACGTAGTCGACATCGTCGCGCTCGAGCAGTTCGCGCGTGCCGTCCAGCCGGTGGGCGGCCTCCTCGTCGCCGAGCACCGCCTCGCCGAGCAGGTTGATGTTGAGCCGGATGCCACGGCCCCGCAGTTTCCGCAGCGACGCCCCGAGTTGCTTCGGGGTCGCGTCGATCACCAGGTGCCCCACCATGCGCCGGAGCACCCAGCGCGCGATCGGCACGACCGGCCAGGGCAGGATCGCGGCGATGTTGCCGCCCACGAAGATCGCGGCACGGAGGTACCAGGGCAGGAACGAGGGGATGGCGCGGGTGAGCTTCTCGAGGTTGCGGCCCGCGACGCGCAGGTCCTCCGGGCGCACGACGCCGTCCACGAAGCCGAGGGCGAAGTCGAGCCCGAGTGGATCGGACAGCAGGCCGGCGAGGCGCTTCGCGCTCGGGTCGGCCGGGGCATCCTTGCTCTGGTCGAGCCAGCGCCGCACGGTGGCGAGGGTTTCGTCGGCGAGGTCGGCGGGGCGCACGGGTGACTCCGACTCGGGTTCGAGCATGGGATCAAGCGTAATCGGCACGCTTCGGCGGGGTTCGCCGTTGGGCGCACGACTCTTGCGCGGCGGGACTCCCGAACGGCGAGGTCGTGCGCTGGTCAGGCCGTTGGCGCGGGTCCCGTGCTGCCGCCGACCACGAGGCGCTGCGCGGGCTGGACGATCACCGACGGGCTCGCACCGCCGGTGATCTGGGCGAGGAGCGTCTCGGTGACCCGAGCCGCCATACCGATCACGTCGCGCTCGAGCGCCGTGAGGGTCGGGAACACGTAGTGGCAGACCGGCGAGCCGCTCCAGGCCACGAGCGACACGTCTCCCGGTACGGCGAGGCCGAGCTCGCGAGCAGCGGTGAGGCCCCCGACCGCCATCACGTCGCTGTCGAAGATGTACGCGGTCGGCGCTGCCGGCGCAGCGTGCGCCTCCAGGAAGGCCGCCATGCCCGACTCGAGCGAGAAGTCCCCGCTCGTCGTGGTGCCGCGGGTGCCGAGCTGGGCGGCGATCCGTCGGAATGACTCGTTGCGCCGGTTCGCGTGCATCAGACGAAGCGGACCGGTCACGTGCGCGATCGACCGGTGACCGAGCGAGGCGAGGTAGTCGACGATGCCGCGCATCGTGCCTGCGTCGTCCTGGCAGATCGCGGAAGCACCGACCAGGTTCGCGACCTCGACGTCGCCACCGAGCATCACGTAGTGCACGCCGAGCTCCTGCAGTCGGGCCGGCCGCGGGTCATCCACGGTGAGATCGACGAGGATGGCGCCGGCCACGAGCCGCTCGGCGGCCCAGGTGCGGTACACCTCGAGTTCGTCGCGAGGGCTGTCCACCGTCTTGAGCAGGAGCGAGTACGGCCCGGACGCCAGGACCCGCTCGATGCCGGCCACCACCTCCATGAAGAACGGCTCGAGCGCGAGCTGCTCCGGGGATCGCGCGATCACCAGGCCGATCGACGTGCTGGTGGATGACCCGAGCGCGCGAGCAGCAGCGTGCGGCTTCCAGCCGAGCTCGTCGGCGATGTCGAGGATGCGCTGCCGGGTGACCGCTGACACCCCCGGCTGTCCGTTGAGCGCGAAGCTCGCCGCCGCCTTGGATACCCCCGCGTGCTCGGCGACGTCGCGGATGGTGAGGCGCTGGCTGCGCGGAGCGACCGCCATCTCGTGCTCACCTCCTGCTCGTGTGGCCACGATAGCCCCTGATCCCGGTCACCCTTGACAAATCCGATTAAAGTGGTTTCGATACCACTGAACCGGTTTATATGAACCGGTTCGAATCCGCAAGGGTGCGGACCCCCACACAGCTCCATCCAGCGCAGTAAGGAGTGTCATGTCAGCATCACGTCGCAGCCTGCTCATCGGAGCAGCGCTCGCATCCACCGCCCTCATCGCCCTCGCCGGTTGTACCGGTGGCGGCGGCAGCGGTGGTGACGACAAGACGATCACCGTCATGTCGTCGTACGAGGCCGGCTCGCCCCGCGGCACCAGCTTCGAGACCATGGTCGCCGCGTTCAAGGAGGAGACCGGCATCGATGTGCAGGTCGAGGTCGTGAACGGCGAGGACATGGAGACCGTGTACGAAGCGGCCGCCCTCGCCGGCGAGCAGCCCGACATGGTCTTCCACAACCTCACCCCGTCGACCTCCGACTGGTTCCAGAACGACCTTGTCTACGACGTCGGCCCGTTCCTCGACGAGTGGGGCATCGGCGACAAGCTCCAGCCCGCGAGCATCGAGTACTGGACGCAGAACGGCGGCGTGAACGGGTTCCCGCACAGCGCCTTCAACTGGCCGCTCTGGTACAACATGGAGATGCTCGGCGAGGCCGGCATCACCGAGGTGCCGCAGTCGGTGGACGACCTGATCGCCGCCGCGCAGGCACTCCGCGAGAACGGCATGCAGCCGCTCGTCATCGGTGGCGCCGAGTGGCCCATCCAGAACTTCACGACCTGGATGGCGCAGCAGTACCTCACCCCGGACGAGGCGAAGGACATCTTCGCCAACGGCGGCTACTGCGAGAGCCCGAACGCGATCAAGGGTCTCGACGTGCTCGTCGAGCTCCGCGACAACGGCGTCTTCGTCGACAACGTCGCCGGCTACACGGCCGACCAGATGATGACCGCGTACTTCAACGGCGACGCCGCCATGGTCGTCTCCGGCTCGTGGGGCTACGCGTCCGCACCGACCGAGATCGCCGAGGTCACCGAGCTCGGTGGATTCCCGGCGGTCGACGGTGGCCAGTACGACCTGCCGACGGCCTACAACGGGTACAACGGCGGCGTCTACATCAGCAAGAGCGCGGAGCCGAAGCTCGACAGCATCCAGCAGTTCATCCAGTACATGTACGAGCCGGTGAACTCGCAGCTGTTCGTGGGCGGCGGCGACATCCTCGCCCTCACGTCCGAGGCGATCGGGGATGCGACGAGCGACCTGCCGCTCGTGACGAAGGGCAACCAGCTCGACGAGACCAAGGTCTCGTTCATGGTCCTGCCTGACGGGTTCTGGCCGGCCGGCTACGACGGTGCTGCCGTCGGTGCCGAGTTCCTGGGCGGCACCGAGTCGGCTGAGGAGTACTGCCAGAAGCTCGACCAGCTCTACGCAGACCTGTAGCCACTGAACAGATCGGGGTGGGTCCGGCCCGTGCATGCGCCGGACCCACCCTGTTCTGAAGGAGAGACCACCGGATGACGACGACGATCGCCACCACCACCCGCAAGCGTCGCAGCGGGCTCGCCCAGGATCGTGGGCTCATCCTGCTCGCGGTGCCGTCGATGGTCTGGTACGCCATCTGGACCATCGGCCCGCTCGCCGCGATGTTCTACATCGCGCTGCTCGAGTGGAAGGGCTTCAATGCGAAGCCCGAGTTCACCGGCCTGGCCAACTTCGAGCGCATCTTCCGCGACTCGCAGATGGCCGATGCCTTCATCAACACGGGCATCCACCTGCTGGCCACACTGCCGGTGATGATGATCGGCTCGTTCATGCTCGGGTACTTCCTGAGCCTGCGCCTGCCGGGCCACCGCATCTTCCGGGTGATCATGTTCATCCCGGCGCTCATCTCGCTCTCGGCGCTCGGCATGCTGTTCCTCGCCGTGCTCGGCCCGGTCGGCATGGTCAACTCGACGCTCGACCTGCTGGGACTCCACGACCAGACCACGGCGTGGCTGCAGGACCCGGCGACCGCCCTGCCGGCCATCATCCTGATCACCATCTGGTCGGGCACCGGATTCAACTCGATCCTGTTCGCCGCGCGCCTCGCCGCGATCGACCAGGACATCTACGCCGCTGCGGATCTCGACGGCGCGAACGACTGGACGAAGATGTGGCGCATCGCGTTCCCGATCGCGCAGGACTACTTCGGCGTGCTCACGATGCTCCAGTACCTCTGGACGGTGTTCGGCTCGGCGGGCCTCATCCTCATCCTCACGCGAGGAGGCCCCGGCAACGCGACCGTGACGCTCTCGTGGCTCGTGTACCGGTGGGGCGGCCAGGGCACCGACGTCGGGTACAGCCAGGCGATCGGCATCATCCTGTTCGTGCTCGGCATCGGGGGGCTGCTCATCATTCGTCGACTGCTGCGGGCGAGGTACTGACGTGACCACCATCACACCGATCCAGGCCGGCGGATTCGCCGAGGAGCGCGAGCTCGACGACGTCCGCCCGACGCGCGCAGCGCGGCAGGGCGCAGCGCGGCAAGGCGAGCCGATTCACGCGCGGGCGGGTCGTCGCGTACGTGGTCGTGACCATCTACGCGCTGACGCTCGTGCTGCCGCTCTACTGGCTCTTCATCTCCGCGTTCAAGGACCGGCTCAGCATCCTCGCGCTGCCGTTCCTGCCGACCTTCAGCAGCGGGGTCGCCAACCTGATCGAGGTGTGGGACCGGATCAGCATCGCGCAGGGTCTCGTGAACTCGGCGTACTCGACGATCGGCTCGCTCATCATCACGCTGCTGCTGGCGGTGCCGGCTGCCTACGCCATCGCACGCAGCAAGGGGCGGATCGGCACGTGGTTCGAGCGGCTGTACGCGCTCGGCTTCCTCATCCCGGGCTTTGCGGCACTCGTTCCCACGCTGCTGCTCGCGATCGCGCTCGGACTGTTCTACGAGCGGGAGTTCCTGCTCGCGTACCTGCCGGCCGCGGCGCAGCCACTGACCGTCATCCTGCTCGTGCAGTTCATGCGCACGGTGCCGGCGGAACTCGAGGAGAGCGCGCGCATCGACGGGGCCGGCCGATTCCGGATCCTGACGAGCGTCTACCTCCCGCTCGTGGCACCGGGCATCGCGACCGTGACCATCCTGAACTTCATCTCGTTCTGGAACGAGTACCTGTACGCACTCGTCATCGTCGGCACGAGCGTGCAGCGGAGAACGCTGCAGGTCGCGCTCCCGACGCTCCAGGGCAGCCAGGGCGTGACGGATTACGCGCTGGTCTGCGCCGGCACGCTCATCGCCGTGGCACCGGTGTTCATCGTGTACATCGTGCTGAACCGCCGCATGGAGGACGCCCTGGTGCAGGGCGCCCTCAAGGGCTGACCGCCGAAGAGGCCGGGACGGGCTACGCCGCCTCGTACTCCTCGACCTTGACGTCGCGCACGCCGTGCAGGGCCCTCGTCCAGGAGACGAGCTGGTCGAGCATGAGCTGCGCGGAGTGCTCGTGGGTCGGCGCGGGTGCAAAGGTCGTGAACTGCTCCCAGTCGGAGAACAGCGAGAACGCGACCTGCTGGCGCACGTCGGCCATCTGCAGCTCGGCGACGATCAGGCGAAGGTGCTCGACGGCGCGCTGGCCGCTCGCGGCGGCGCCGTAGCTCACGAAGCCCGACGGCCTTGTTGTTCCACTCGGCGTAGAGGTAGTCGAGCGCGTTCTTGAGCGCGGCAGACGTCGAGTGGTTGTACTCGGGCGTCACGAACACGAATCCGTCGTACTGGTCGATCTTCGCGGACCAGGCCTTGGTGTGCTCGTTCTCGTAGTCGCCCTGCGAAGCGACTCTTGATCTCGTCGAGCAGCGGCAGGTCGAAGTCGGCCAGGTCGATGAGCTCGTAGGCCGCGTCGCCCCGCTTGCTCGCGATGCTCGAGCAGCCACGTGGCCGGAGCCTCGCCCTTCCGTCCGGGACGGGTGCTGCCGAGGATGATGCCGATGCGGAGCTCAGACAAGAGGAGGACCTTTCGCGTTTGGTTGATGTGTCAACACCTTTGGTTGACACGTCACCGTAACTCTTCATGGATGACGTGTCAACTAGACGCTAGGATTACGGCATGACGACCATCACCCGCGACCAGGACGTTCGGGCCACCTCGCGGATCTCCGACGACGAGAGCGTCACGTGGCGCACGTTCGTCGCGATGCGGCGCCAGCTCGACCTCCTGCTGGAACGGCGGCTGCAGGATGACGCCGGCATCTCGTCCGCCGACTTCGGCATCCTGGTCGCCCTTCGCAACGCCCCTGACCGGCGGCTGCGCGCCGGCCAGCTCGGCGACCTGATCGGCTGGGAGAAGAGCCGCGTCTCGCACCAGCTCACGCGCATGGAGCAGCGCGGTCTCGTGACGCCGCGAGGAGTGCGACGACGACGCCCGCGGGGTGTGGATCGTGCTCACGCCCGACGGCAGCCGCGCCGCGCTCGGTGCGGTGCGGGACCACTCCGCGGCCCTGCGCGAGTACTTCTTCGACGTGGTGACCGAGGAGGAGCAGCAGGTGCTGCGCGCGATCTCCGAGCGCGTGCTCGCGACCATCGACCCCCCGATCTGCACCGAGCTCGACGACGCCGAGTAGCCCCCGGCTAGGCTCGCAGCCATGCCGAGCAGCACGGGAACCGACACCGCCGACGTCGTCATCGTCGGGGGCGGCCACAACGGCCTGACCGCCGCCGCCTACCTCGCGCTCGCCGGCAAGCGGGTCACGCTGCTCGAGCGGCTCGACCACGTCGGCGGGGCCGCGGTGTCGGCGGAGGTGTTCCCGGGCGTGGATGCGCGGCTCTCGCCGCTACTCGTACCTGGTCTCCCTGCTCCCGCGCCGCATCATCGAGGATCTCGGCCTCGACATCCGGCTGGAGCGCCGGCGCTACTCGTCGTACACCCCCGACCCGGCATCCCCCGGACGCGGGCCTGCTCGTCGACCGTGCCGACCCCGCGGGCACGGACGCCGCGCTCGGCGTCGACGCGGACGCCTGGGGCCGCTTCTACGGCGGCACCGAACGCATCGCGAAGGCGATGTTCCCGACCGTGACCGAGCCGCTGCTCACCCGCGCCGAGGCGAAGCGCGCCCTCGGCGACGACGCCGTCTGGCGCGACCTCATCGAGCAGCCGATCGGCGACGGCGATCGAGCGCGAGTTCGCGAGCGACCTCGTGCGCGGCGTCGTGCTCACCGACGCGCTCATCGGCACCTTCGCCCCGAACATCGACGCCGACCTGCACGGCAACCGCTGCTTCCTGTACCACGTGATCGGCGGCGGCACCGGCGACTGGGACGTTCCGGTCGGCGGCATGGGCGCGGTCTCGGGCGAGCTCGCCCGGGCGGCACGCCTCGCGGGCGCGACGATCGTCACGGGCGCCGAGGTCACGGCGATCACCCCGGACGGCGAGGTCACCTGGAACGACGGCTCGAGCGAGCACCGGATCGCCGCCGGCACGGTGCTCGCGAACGTCGCGCCGTACGAGCTCGCGCGCCTGCTGGGCGAGGCGGCTGCCGCGGCCGGAGGGCGCGCAGGTGAAGGCCAACCTGCTCGTGTCGCGGCTGCCGCGGCTGCTCGCCGACGTCGATCCGGCGGCCGCGTTCGGCGGCACCTTCCACATCAACGAGACGTGGGACCAGCTGGATGCCGCGTACCGCCGCGCCGGCCGGTCCGGCGCGCTGCCCGACCCGCTGCCCTGCGAGATCTACTGCCACTCGCTGACCGACCCGAGCATCCTCTCGCCGGAGCTCCAGGCCGCCGGAGCGCAGACGCTCACGGTGTTCGGACTGCACGTGCCCGACCGCCTGCTCACCGAGGCGACCAACGACTCGATGCGGGATGCCCTGCAGTCCGCCGTGCTCGCGAGCCTGGACAGCGTGCTCGGCGAGCCGGTCGAACCGCTGCTCATGACCGATGCCGACGGACGCCCCACGATCGAGACCCGCACGACCCTCGACCTCGAGCACAGCCTGCGGATGCCCGGCGGCAACATCTTCCACGGCCCGCTGTCGTGGCCGTTCGCCGAGGACGACGAGCCACTCGCGACGCCCGCGGAGCGCTGGGGCGTCGCGACCGCCCACGACCGGATCCTGCTGTGCGGTGCCGGTGCGCGCCGCGGGGGCGCCGTGAGCGGCATCGGCGGGCAGAACGCGGCGATGGCGGTGCTCGAAGCGGCTGAATTCCGCCGCGAGCTTCCGTGACATGATCGATGCCACCCGCTGCAAGGAGGTCGACGCATGGGATCACTGACGTACGACGGCATGGTCGTGCAGTTCGAGGACCGCGTGCTCACGCACCTGCAGATCGTGATCGTGCAGAAGCTGCGCAAGGGCGAGAGCTTCCTCATGTCGTGGCGCGACGCCGATTCGGTCGGCGACGGCCGGCAGCTCGGCGTGGATCCATCCGGCGCATGCCGCTCTACTTCAAGTTCTCGGGCAGCCGGGTGCCGGCGATCAACCGCGACTGGCTCGCGTCGCTCATGGCGTCCGCGAACGGCTCGCAGGGGCTGATCGTCACGAGCGAGGACACCTACGACAAGCAGCCCAGCAACAACGGCACCAGCACGGAGTCCAAGAACGGCAACGGGCCGGTGCTCGACTCGACCGAACTCATCGTGAGCCAGGCCGACATCGTGACCGTCGCGGACCCCGAGAAGCGGGCGAGCGCTCCCGTCGCGTGACGCCGTCATCCGTGCCCTGACGCCGTCACCCGGTGGCGATACGCTCGGAGGATGACCGACTTCACCGCGCTCCGTGACGCCGTCAGCGGCGTCGTCCTCACCCCCGACGACACCGGCTTCGCCGCAGAGGTCGCCGGGTTCAACCTCGCGATCCAGCAGCATCCGGAGGTCGTGGTCGGCGTCGCAACGGTCGACGATGTCGTCGCCGCCGTGCGCTTCGCGAACGAGCACGGGATGCCCGTGCGCGTGCAATCCACCGGCCACGGCGCCCACGCGCAGATCACCGACGGCCTCCTGATCACGACCCACCGCCTGGACGCCGTCGCGATCGAGCAGCACACCCGCATCGCGACGATCGGCGCCGGAGCGCGCTGGTCCGCGGTGATCGCCGCGGCCGACCCGTTCGGCCTCGCCCCGATCACCGGATCCTCGCCGAGCGTCGGCGCGGTCGGCTACCTGCTCGGCGGCGGCCTCGGCCCGCTCGCGCGCAGCCACGGCTTCTCGTCGGACTGGGTGCGCGGGTTCACGGTCGTCACCGCGGACGGCGAGATCACGACCGCGAGCGCCGATGAGAACTCCGACCTGTTCTGGGCGCTGCGCGGCGGCAAGGGCGGACTCGGCGTCGTCACCGAAGCGCGCGTCGAGCTCGTCGAGCTGCCGGAGCTGTACGCCGGCGCGCTCATGTTCGAGGGCGCGGCGATCGAGCCGGCCTACCGGGCCTGGGCCGAGTTCACGAAGACCGCGCCGGACGACGTGACCACGTCCGCCGCGATCATCCACTTCCCGCCGATCGAGCAGGTGCCCGAGATCTTCCGCGGCAAGGACGTGCTCGCGGTGCGCTTCGCCCGCCCGGGCGACGCCGAGACCGGTGCCACCATCGCCGCGCCGCTGCGGGCCGCGGCCGAGGCGTTCATCGACGGCATCCACCCGATGTCGCGCGCCGACGTCGGACAGATCCACAACGACCCGGCAGACCCGGCGCCGAGCTGGGGTGCCGGCATGCTGCTCGACCACATCGACGACGAGTTCGTCGACCTCGTGCTCGAGAGCTTCGGCGCGGGAGTCCGCACACCGTTCATGGTCGCCGAGGTGCGCCACCTCGGCGCCGCGACGCACAGCCGATGTCGACGGGCGGCTCCGCGGTCGGCGGTCGCGACGCCGGACTTCGCGCTCACGCTGATCGGAGCCCCGGACCCCTCCCTGTTCGCGGAGGTGCTGCCGGGTGCGCTCGCCGGGTTCAAGGCGCGGGTCGCGCCGTGGCTTGATGCCGGCACGAACATCCACTGGACCGACTGGAACTCGGTCGCCGACTACGACCGGTCATGGCCCGACGGCGATCCTCGAGCGGCTCAAGGCCGAGCGCGCGGCGGTCGATCCCGACGGGCGCTTCCCGTTCGGGGCGGCGGCGCACTAGGTTTCGACCATGGCAGTTCGCGTCGTGCAGGCCACCGGACGTGTCGTGCGCGACGCGCTCGGACTCGAGCTCATCGTGCAGCGCCGACTGCCGATCCCGGTGGATGACGCGTGGGAGTGGGTCACCGCGCCCGCCCGCGTCAAGCAGTGGATCGGCATCCTGAAGGGCCGCCCCTCGGTGGGCGCCGTCCTCCAGCTCACGATGACCGCCGAGGACGGCAAACCGACCGCCCCGCTCGAGGTGCTCGAGTGCGACCCGCTTCGCCGCTACGTCGTCGAGCAGGCCGCGGGCGACGAGCGCTGGCGGCTGCGGATCTCGCTGGCCGAGACGGACGCTGGAACCACGATCTTCCTCGGCCACCGGCTCGACAACGCCCGGCTCGCGGGCAGCGTCGGACCGGGCTGGGAGTACTACCTCGACCGGCTGGTCGCGGCGTACCAGGCTGAAGAGATGCCGGACTGGAACGACTACTTCCCGCAGCAGCGGCCGTACTACGAGCGACTCGCGATGGACGGCGACCCGGTGGGGTGGCCCGCCTCCTGAGCCGGCGGTTACCAGTCGCTCCGCGCGGGTTCGCGGTTCGTCGGGAGGGCGGCGTCGGCCGCCCACTGCTGGATCCAGGCGGGGAGCTCGAGGGCACGGACATCCACGCCGGTCGCCTCGATGAGTTCGTCGATCGTCACCGTGCCGCCGGACTTCTTGAGGAAGCGCCCGCGGATCACCATCTCGGCGTGGATCTCGCCGCCGACCACGAAGCGCTGCTGCACGTAGAGCCCGCGCTCGTCGACGCCGAGCACCTTGGACTGGAGGTCGTACTTCGTCCAGAGCTGCAGCGACTTGCGGTACGAGATGGTCTGGTTCGCGACCACGGGGTACCAGCCGCGCTCGTTGAACGTCTTCCACACGCCGGAGCGGATGAGCAGGTCGAAGCGCCCGAGGTCGGCCATCGAGAGGTACACGCCGTTGTTCATGTGGCGCAGGATGTCGATGTCGGTGGGGCGCACACGGAACGGAGTGTGCGCGACATCCAGCACCGACAGGCGCGAGCGCCGCCGGCTCGACACCAGCATCAGCCAGAACGTGCGGAGCAGCTTGTTCACGGGCCAAGCCTAGGTCGGCCGCGGTCGCCCTGCGCTACTCTGGCGCCGTCCCGCATTGGGAGCGAGGAGCGCACACATGATGCCCACGGCCGTCGATCTCGACCTCGACCTCTCGACCTACGACTGGGTCTATCTCGCGTTGTGGCTGTTCTTCGCCTACAGCTTCGCAGGGGTCATCGTCGAGATGCTGTACTGCTTCTTCTTCGAGCACAAGGGCATCATCGAATCGCGCCTCGGGATCCTCTACCTGCCATTCAATCCGCTGTACGGCCTCGGCGGCGTTGCGGTCACGTTCGTCCTCGGCAGGTTCATCGCCAATCCGTTTCTCGTCTTCGCAGTCGGGCTGGTGGTGTGCACGGCCCTCGAGTACGTCGCCAGCCTTGTGATGGAGAAGGTGTTCAAGTCGGTGTTCTGGGACTACAGCAAGGAGTTCCTCAACGTCCAGGGCCGCATCTGCTTCAAGTACGCGCTCATCTGGGGCGGCCTGTCGCTCGTGCTCATCTACGTGCTCGACGTGATCAACCTCGTGATCATCGTGCAGTTCGCTCGGCCGTTCGCCGACGTGGTGCTCTGGCTGCTCGTGGCGCTCACGATCGCGTCGATCGTGCTCACGCTGCTCGCCTACGCGCGGACGGAGCAGAAGAACACCTTCCTCAAGGCGAAGGCCGCCGGCCAGGATGCCACGCTCCCCAGCCCCGCGTGGGGCCGCCTGGTCGACCGGCTGGTCCCCGACCAGATCCTGATCAACACCTTTCCGCGGATGAGCATCATCACGGAGTACCAGGAGCTCAGCCACCAGCCGAGGAAGTACTGGGGACTCAAGCTCCACCTCGGCCGGGCCTCCGCACTCCGCACCGCGGCGGGCGATCGGGATCGAGCGCAGACCGAGGCTATCGCCATGATTCGGTCGAACAGCGCGAAGATCGCCAGACCGAAGACCCCGGCGGCCGCCTAAGTCATGGAGCGGCGATCGACGTGGGAGTCGCGTTCGACCTGGCCGCTCCTCGTGCTCGGCGTGCTGTTCGTCGCTGCGTACTCGGTTTACGTGCTGGTGCCGGACGCGCCGCGCGAACTCCGTGCGATCGCGCTGCTCGCGGTGAGCGTCGCATGGCTCGCGTTCATCGTCGACCTGGTGGTGCGCGTCGTGCAGACCCCGAGGGGAGAGCGGTTCGCCTTCCTCCGCGCACATCCTCTCGACCTGCTCTCCGCGGCGCTTCCGGTGTTCCGCGCCATGAAGGTCGTGACGCTGCTCGGGCGACTGCCGTACTTCCACTCGCGCACCAGCGCCGCCGTGCGCACCGAGGTCGCGACGTACGCGATCGCCTACATCGTCGTGTTCGTGTACTTCATCGCGCTCGCGACCTTGCAGGTTGAGCGGGATGCGGCGGGTGCGAACATCCTGACCTTCGGCGACGCCGTCTGGTGGGCGATGGTGACGATCGCGACGGTCGGGTACGGCGAGGTCTATCCGGTCACGCTCCTCGGCCGTGCGTACGCAGTGCTGTTGATGTTCTCGGGCATCCTCGTGATCGGCGCTGCCTCAGGCATCGCGATCTCCTACATCACCGAGAAGACCCAGGAACTCACGAAGCGAGCCACCGACCGCTCGGAGTGAGCTCACCGACCGCGGTGGTCCTCGATGGTGATCCGAGGTCCAAATCGCGGCTTCGTGACGCCGCTCTGCTCGATCAGCCGCATGATGCGCTGGCGGTGGCCGCGCCACGGTTCGAGCAGTTCGAGCATCCCGTCGTCGTCGACCGGCTTGCCGATGAGCGCCCACCCGACGAGCGCCGGCAGGTGGTAGTCGCCGACGCTCGGGCTGTCCGGGTCGCCGTGCGCGCGCTGGGTGGTCTCGGCGCTGGTCCAGACGCCGACGCCCGGGATGCTGCGCAGCGCACGCTCGACGGCCGGCCCGCCCCGCCCGAGCTCGAGCGTGCGCTCGAGGGATGCCGCGACCGTCACCGCCCGCATGATCGTGTCCGCCCGCTGCGGTCCGACGCCGGCCGCGTGCCACTCCCACGACGGAACGCGCCGCCAGGTCTCGGCGGTCGGGAACACGCGCATCCCCTCCGGAGCCGGGCCGGGCGCGGCATCCCCGTACTTCCACAGCAGCTGCCGCCACGACTGCCTCGCCTGCTTGCCCGTCACCTTCTGCTCGAGCACCGCGACGAGCAGCATCTCGAACACCTGCCGGGTGCGCAGCAGCCGGAGTCCCGGGTTGCGATGCAGCGAGTCGGCGAGCAGGGGGGTGGATGACACGTCCAGCCCGCTCCAGTCGTCCCCGTGCCCGAGCAGCTCCGGCACCCCCTCGATCGCCCACGCCGCGCCCGGACCCCACGCGGTCGCCGTCACGCCGCCCGCTCCCGCCACCAGGTGCAGGGTCGCGGCACCGTGCGGTGTGCGCAGCGTGCGCCAGATGCCGTCGGGCATGACCTTGAAGGTCGGATCGCCGTATCCCCGCCGCAGCGGCGAGAGTGTCCGGCGCAGCGAGACCTCGCGCTCCGGCGCGTACACCGTCGTGACCGGGGACGGGTCGACGATGGTCATGGCGTCGAGGCTACCCTCGCGCAGTGACGTGCGAGCTGTCGGCGCTATCCGCACTCGATCGGGAAGCCCATGAACGTGTCGGGGCCGGTGCCGTTCTCGCAGAAGTCGAAGCCGGCGAAGACTCCGGCCACCGACACCAGGATGATCAGCACGGTGAAGATCAGCCAGAGCACCGTGAAGATGATGCTGAGCACGATGCCCCAGGTCGCGAACGGGCTGCGGTCGCCCGCGTTCTTCGACATCCGCTTGGCGATGATCGAGACCACGAGTCCCGCCGGCGAGAACGCGAAGGCGAGGATCAGGCCGACGATGCCCATGATCTGCGCGGTCGGATTCGCGATCGGTCGCACCGGATCGGCGCCCGACGGGCCCACGGTGGGCTGCGTGGACTTCACGCCGGAATCGACCGGTTCGCCGTTCAGCATCGTCATGCGTGCATCCTAACGACGCAGAAGCCCCGGGGGCCACGCTCCATCGGACGCGTGACCGCCCGGGGCGGAGGGTCGTGCCTAGCTGCAGGTGTACGTGACGCCGTTGACCTCGTGCACGCCAGGGCCGAGGCCCGCGCACTGCGCGGCGATGCCGCCGAGCACGACCCCGAAGATGATCGCGATGATGAGGCCGATCACCAGGGCGATGACGCCGAGGATGATCGCGATCCGAGCCGGACCGTTGGCGTAGCCGGCCGCCTTCGACTGGCCGCGCGCGACCACGCCGAGGATGAGGCCGACGAGCGCCAGGAACCCGCCGGAGAAGAGTCCGAGGATCGCGAGCACGACGCCGACGATGCCGAGCGTCTTGCCGGGGAAGTCCGCGCCCGGAGCGGCGGCGACGGGAGCACCGGCCGGTGGCGCGGCAGGAGCGGCGGCGGCCGGCGTGGGCTCTGGAGCGGCGGCCGGGGGCGGAGGTACGTCAGACATGGAGTGCTCCTTCGTGACGCGCTCACCGTGAGCGCGGGTCGAGGCCGACTCTATCGATCCGGTGCGAACGAGGGAACGCCCCGGCATGGCCGGGGCGTTCCGTGGTCGAGCGTGCGACTGGCTAGTACGTGCTGAGGCCGGTCGAGATCAGCGACGCCGTGGCGATGCCGTAGACGATGCCGACGATGATGCCGAGTGCCGTGAGCACCGCGCCGACGATGATGCCGATCTTCGCGAGCTGGTTCGGGTACCCGGCGGCCTTGGACTGGCTGTTCGCCACGGCGCTGATGATGAGGCCGATCAGCGGCGTGATGATCGCGAGCACCAGGCCAACGATGCCGAGCGTCTTGCCCGGGAAGTCGACGCCGGGTGCTGGGGCTGCGGGCGCAGCGGCAGCGGGCGTCGGCTCCGGAGCGGGGGCGGGAGTGGGATCGGTCATGTGGGACAGCTCCTTCTGCCGCGCTCACCCTGAGCACGGCGCAGCCAGACTCTACCGAGCCGCAGGAACGACCCGCCAGACCTTGACCGCCATTCGGACTTCTCGTACAACGACGGAACGCCCCGAACCGCGAGGCTCGGGGCGTTCCGGTGAGTGGATCAGATCTGCGGTGCGTTCGAGATCGCCGCTCCGGCGACCGCGAGGGCGATCGTGACGATGATCGCGATGACGCCCAGCACGAGCGAGATGATGCCGACGATCACGCCGATCTTCGCGGGCTGGTTCGGGAACCCGGCAGCCTTCGACTGGTTGCCGGCGACGATGCTCAGGATGAGCCCGACGATCGACAGGACGCCGTACGAGAACACGCCGAGGATCGCCAGCACGAGGCCGACGATGCCGAGGGTCTTGCCCGGGAAGTCGGCAGGGGCCGCGGGAACCGGCGCAGGTGCCGGGGTGGGTTCGGTCATGAGAGAGTTCCTCCAAGGTGGCGGTGTTGCCAGACGACAGTCACTCTAGCGGGAGCGGCGGCCGTCGATCGGGTGTTGCGGTCTGTGACGTGCGTCGCGGCATCCACCGCTCACACGGTTCGCAGCGCGATCGTCGGCGACAGGCGGGATGCGCTCATCGCCGGGTACAGCCCCGCGACGACCCCGACGGCGATCGCGATGACCGGTCCTCCGATGAGCACGAGCACCGGGAGCACCGGTGGCTGGCCCTGGATGCCCGCGTACACGAGCACCCCGGCACTGCCGAGCACCGCGCCCGCGAGCCCACCGAGCAGGGCGAGCACGATCGCCTCGCCGACGAACTGGCTCGCGATCTGGCCGGAGCGGGCACCGAGCGCGCGCCGCAGTCCGATCTCGCCGCGTCGCTCGAGCACCGCGACCACCATGGTGTTCGCGATCCCGATGCCGCCCACGAGCAGCGCGATCGCAGCGAGTCCGATCGCGAGACCCGACAGCGAGTCGTCGGTGGTCTGCCGGGCATCCAGCAGGTCTGAGGTCTGGGAGACGTACACGTACGGCGAGACCGGGTTGGCCGCGAGGGCGAGCACGTCGCGGACCGATTCCACCTGGCCGGGCGCGAGCCGCACGTACACGCCGGCGAGGGTGTCGTCGTCCTCGGCCGAGACGTGCTCGGCGGCCCAGGCGTCGCCGAGGAACGCGGCGTCATCCAGTTCGTCGGCGAGTCCCTCGGAGGCGAGGATCCCGATGACGACGTACCACTGGCCGCCGATCCACACCCGCACGCCGGTCTCGTCGATGCCGAGCCGCGCCGCGGCAGACGCCCCGAGCACGGTGACCGGCAGGCCGCGAGTGGCCTCGTCGAACCACGAACCCTTCGCGACCCGGCCCTCGACCGCACCGAGGAATCCGGGCTCGGCGGCGTAGGCGGTGAGCCCGTTGCCCTGCCCCGACGGGATCAGGTCGTTGCGGTACACCCCGACGTCGTCGGGCACGCTGCGCAGCACGCCGACCTCCTCGACGCCGTCGACGCGCGCGAGCATGCCGGGCGCCGTCTCGGGCAGCGGCACGAGCTCGTTGTCCGGCCCCATGCCCGGCTGCACGATCACGAGGTTCGCCCCGAGATCGTCCAGCTCCGCGAGCAGCTGTGCCTGGTTGGATGCCGCGATGCCCGTGATCGCCGTGAGCGCCGCGATCCCCACCGCGACCCCGAGCGCGGACAGCGCCGTGCGCAGCGGGCGGGACCGCGGTCCGACGAGCGCCGTGCGGAGCTGGTCCGCGGGCGAGAGCCGAACGGCCGGCGCCCCGCTCATCGGCCGGCTCCGGCGAGCGCGGGGCGTGCGACATCCAGCGCAGTGTCGCTCACGATGCGACCGTCGGAGATCCCGATCTGCCGCCGCGTGCTCGCCGCGATGTGCGCGTCGTGCGTGATGATCACGACCGCCGTGCCCCACCCCGCGACTTCGGTGAGCAGCCCGAGGATGCTCTGGCCGGTGGTCGAGTCGAGCGAGCCGGTGGGCTCGTCCGCGAACAGCACGCCCGGGTCGCGCACGAGGGCGCGGGCGATGGCCACTCGCTGCTGCTCGCCGCCGGACAGGGCACCCGGGCGATGCCCGACGCGTTGCGACAGGCCCACCCGGGCGAGCGCGACGTCGGCGCGCTCGAGCCGCTCGGCGGCCGGAACCCCCGAGTAGAGCAGGCCGAGCGCGACGTTCTCGATCGCCGAGAGCGCCGGCAGCAGGAAGAACTGCTGGAACACGAAGCCGATCCGGCGGGCGCGGAGCGCGGCACGGTCGCGCTCCCGCAACGTCGCGACGTCGATCCCGTCGATGAGCACGCACCCGGACGACGGGTCGTCCAGCGTGCCCATGATCGAGAGCATGGTGGTCTTGCCGGAGCCGGAGGCGCCGACGATCGACACGAGCTCGCCGGCATCCACGCGCAGGTCGACACCGTGCAGCACGCGCAGCGGCGGCGTGCCGGGGTAGTCCTTCGTCACGGAGTCGAGTTCGACCACGGGGGCGCTCACTGGGCCACCACGACGACGTCGCCCTCGGCGAGGTCCCCGCCGATCACCTGCACCCGCGTGTCCGCGATCAGGCCGAGCTCGACCGGAACGCGAACCGTCGCGCCGTTCGTGAGCACGTCGACTGCGTAGCCGCCGTCGAGCGTCGCGACGAGGGCGGTCACCGGGATCACGAGCGCGTCTGCCACGGTCGCGGCGGCGAGCGCGACCTTCACGGCGCGCAGTCCGATGCCGACGGCCGCCGCTGCATCCTCGAACTCGATCGTCGCCGACGCCGAGGTCGTGTCGCCGTCCTCGCCCACGGGCTCGCCGCCTGGATCGATCGAGATGATCGTCGCGGGCAGTTCGGTGCCGTCGGGCAGCGTCACGACCACGGCCGTCGCCGGCAGGATCTCGCGCGCCTGCGCGTCGGTGAGCTTGGCCACGACCCGCAGTGCGGTGCTCGTGTAGGTGATCGATCCTGGCGCCGGGTCGTCGCCGAGCTCGGCGGTGACCGACGCGATGCGGATCGACGATGTCGTGATGGCGACCACGTCGCCGAACTCGACCACGCCGGTGCCCTCGAGCCCGAGCCACTCCTGCCACGCCTCGATCGCCGACGTCGTCGCCGACGTGAACTCGGTGTCGACCGTGAGGTCGGCGCCGAATCCGAAGTCGGTGAGCGCCTGCTCGAGCTGCTGCACGTCCGCGCCGTTCGTCATGCCCTCGGCGAGCGACCGCCAGAACGGACGGTCGCCGCGCATCGCGATGACCGGACGCCCATCCACCTCGTAGACGGCCGAGCCCGCAGCGATCTCGTCGCCGGCGTTCGGCAGCCTCGTGATCGTGCCGCCCCGGCCGGGCAGCGAGAGCTCCTCGCCGTACGAGAGGTTGCCGTTGAGGATGAGCTCGCTCGTGAGCGAGGTGCGCTCCGCGATCGCCGTGACCGCGTCATCCTCGTCGGTGGCGTCCGCGGCCGCGGGTCGCCACGGCTGCAGCACGAGCGTCGCGACCACCGAGGCGACCAGCACGGCGGCGATCGGCCCGCCGATCAGCAGTGCGCGCCTCACGGCCGGGGCCCCGCCGGGACAGCGGTGCCGCCCATGATGCCGTCGAAGTACTCCTGCATCACCGACATCCAGTCGAAGTCGAAGCCCTCGGTGGACTCCTGCGTCATCGGCAGGCCCACCTCACCGAGCGTGTCGGAGCACGCGTCGAGCAGGGAGCGGAACTCGTCCTCGCTCAGCGGCGGGAAGTCGAGCTGGCCGTTCTCATCTGGGTCGGCGAAGTCCGCGTACCCGTTCTCGCGCGCGCAGTCGGCGAAGGCGAGGCTCGCCTCCAGCTGGTCCTCCATGCTGAGCATGTGGGTCTCGGCCCCAGCGAGGTCGGGTTCCGACTGCTCGAACTCCGGCAGCTCCGCCTCGCAGGCCAGCCACGCCTCCTGCATGCCGCCCTCCTCGGGGTAGCCGCTCGCCGAGTTCGCGGACTGCCAGGTGCCGTCGCCATCCATCGTGACCATCACGAGCGTGTTCTCGCTCGGACCATCTCCGCTCTCGCCCTCGACCGGGCCAACCGAGAGCGTGCCGCCCTGCCCCTCCTCGACCCCGTCGGGAAGGAGCAGGCCCACCATGCCGCCGTCGAGGATCTTCGCGGTCTGTCCCTCGGCGGTCAGGCACGCGACGAACTTGGCGGCGAGTGCATCCTGTTCGGCGGAACTCTCCTCCGGTGGTGCGGCCGTGCAGGCGGCGAGCGCGATCGCGAGCACCGCGATCGGGAGCGCGGCTGCGGTGCCGCGGCGGACGTTGGTCGTGAACATGTCGTGTCCTCTTCTCTGCGCGCGGGGTCCCGCGGCTCGAAGACAGTTCTACGGATGACGTGGTTTGCTTCCGGTGTGATCGCACCTAACCGGGAGCTAACCGGCGACCCACGAGGCTCGGATCCCATGAGACTCCTGCTCGTGGAGGACGAGGCCGACCTCGCCGACACCCTCGCCGACGGCCTGCGCCGTGAGGGATACCTCGTCGACCTCGCCCGCGACGGCGCGACCGCCCTCGCGATGGCCGGCGCCAACGACATCGACGTCGTCGTGCTCGACCGCGACCTGCCCGTGCTGTCCGGGGATGCCGTGTGCCGCACCCTCGTCTCGCAGCAGCACCCCGCGCGCATCCTCATGCTCACCGCGGCCGCCGCGCTCGAGAGCCGGGTGGAGGGACTCGATCTCGGCGCCGACGACTACCTCGCCAAGCCCTTCGCGTACGTGGAGCTGCTGGCCCGCATCCGAGCACTCGGCCGACGCGCGACAACGAGCTCGGGGTCGATGCTCGAGGTCGCGGGCATCCGGATGGACACCGCGCGCAGGATCGTCGAACGGGATGGCACGCCCATCCGCCTCACGATGAAGGAGTTCGGCGTGCTCGAGTCGCTCCTGGCCGCCGACGGCGGCTACGTGAGCGCGGACGACCTGCTCGACGACGTGTGGGAGGAACCGCTCGAGCGCACCCGCGGGGTCGTGAAGATCGTCGTGCACACCCTGCGTCGCAAGCTGGGCGCGCCCGTCGCGATCCAGTCGGCGGCCGGCCACGGATACCGGATCGGAGCACCATGACCACCGACCTCAGCACTGCCGGTCCGAAGCGGGAGCGGCGCTTCGGATTCCGCACTCGCCTGACCCTCATGATCACGGGCGTGTTCGTGCTCGCCGGCGCCGCACTCCTCGTCGTGCAGTACTTCATCGTGCAGGGCTTGTTCAGCACCGCGATCGACGCCACGATGACGATCTGCACCGTCGACGGAGGCACGCCGATGATCGACGAGCAGGGCAACCTGTTCTCCGGCGGCACCGTGACCGGCTGCCAGATGGTCGATGCGGTGCCGTCGGCACCGCTGACCCAGGGGACGTCGGGCACGGCCGGCGCCGTCATCCAGCAGTCGCAGTTCCTCTTCGACGTGGTGAGCAGCGGCCTGCTGTTCTGGTCGATCATCGTGCTCGTCGTGTTCGCGGCCGCCGCGGCGGCGATCGCCTACTGGCTCGCCAAGCGCTCGCTCGGCCGCATCGCCGAAGTGACCGCCGCCGCGCAGAACATCTCGGAGCACGCGCTCGACCGGCGGCTCGGCCTTCCGGGACCCGACGACGAGATCAAGGAGCTCGGCGACACCTTCGACGGCATGCTCGACCGGCTGCAGCTCGCGTTCGCCGCGCAGGACCGCTTCGTCGCGAACGCGTCGCACGAGCTCCGCACCCCGCTCACCGTGACCCGCACCGCCCTCGAGATCCCGCTCGAGCAGGGCGACGTGCCCAAGCGCCTCGAGCCCGCACTGCGCCGTGCGCTGCGCGCCACCGGCCAGAGCGAGCGGCTGATCTCCGCGCTGCTCGTGCTGGCCCGCTCCCGCACCGAGCTGACCGGCACCGACACGATCGACCTGGCCGAGGTGGTCGCGGACCAGCTGGACGAGCACGCGGATGCCGCCGGGCTGCGCGGCATCTCGCTGGCGAGCGACCTCGGTCCCGCGTCGGTGATCGGAGAGCCGGCCCTCATCGAGCGTGCGGTGCGGAACCTGCTCGACAACGCCATCCGCCACAACGTGGACGGCGGCGAACTCACGGTCGTCCTCCGCACCGAGCAGGATGTCGCCGTGCTCGAGATCGCGAACTCCGGCATCCAGCTCACCCGCGCCGGAGCGGCACTGCTCGCCGAGCCGTTCCACCGCGGCGAGCGCTCCCGCCTCGCGGACGAGCACGACGGCATCGGCCTCGGGCTGGCGATCGTCACGAGCATCGCCGGGGCGCACGGCGGCGCGCTCGATCTCGAGCCGCGCGAGGGCGGCGGGCTGATCGCGACGCTCGCGCTGCCCCTCGCGGGCTGACCGCTTCGGAGCGCGGCGGCGTTGTACGCAATGATGGACCCATGAAGATCGGCATCCTGACCAGCGGCGGCGACTGCCCCGGCCTCAACGCGGTCATCCGGGCGGCCGTGCTCAAGGGCATCCAGATCTACGACAAGGAATTCGTCGGCTTCCGCGACGGCTGGCGCGGCGTCGTCGAGGGCGACGTGATCCCCCTCGAGCGGCGCGACATCGATGGGCATCGCCAAGCAGGGCGGCACGATCCTCGGCACCTCGCGCACCAACCCGTTCGACGAGCGGCGGCGGCGCCGGACGTCGTCAAGGAGAACATGGAGCGGCTCGGCATCGACTCGCTCATCGCGATCGGCGGCGAGGGCACGCTCGCGGCCGCGAAGCGCCTCACCGACGCCGGCATCAAGATCGTCGGCGTCCCGAAGACCGTCGACAACGACCTCTCCGCCACCGACTACACGTTCGGGTTCGACACCGCCGTGCAGATCGCGACCGATGCGATGGACCGGCTGCGCACCACCGGCGACTCGCACGGCCGCTGCATGGTCGCCGAGGTCATGGGGCGCCACGTCGGCTGGATCGCCCTGCACTCGGGCATGGCGGCCGGCGCGCACGCGATCCTCATCCCCGAGCAGAAGACCTCGATCGAGCAGATCTGCGACTGGGTCGAACTCGGCCCGCGACCGCGGTCGCGCGCCGCTCGTCGCCGTCGCCGAGGGCTTCAAGCTCGACACGATGGATGACGCGCACTCCGAACGCGGACTCGACGCCTTCGGGCGTCCGCGCCTCGGCGGCATCGGCGACCTGCTCGCTCCCGAGATCGAGGCCCGCACCGGCATCGAGACCCGCGCGACGACGCTGGGACACATCCAGCGCGGCGGCACCCCGACCGCCTACGACCGCGTGCTCGCGACCCGCTACGGCATGGCGGCGATCGACTCGGTCATCCACAGCCGCTGGGGCCGCATGGTCGTCGCTGCAGCGGCACGTCGATCACCCACGTCGCCGTTCGAGGACGCGCTCGGCAAGCTCAAGGTCGTGCCGCAGTCGCGCTACGACGAGGCCGCCATCCTCTTCGGCTAGCGCCGGAGCGCGCGCTCGCGGCACACTTGCCGCATGCACACCATCCATCACCTGGTCCAGTCGGTGCAGCGCGACCTGACGCCCGTGTTCGAGGAGCGGCTGCGAGAGCAGCTCGCCGACAAGGATCGCGAGTGGCTCGTCGACCAGATCGTGCGGCTCACCCTCGACGCGCACAGCATGCAGGAGATCGACCGCAAGGTCGAGCGCGACGCCAAGTCTGCGGCGCGGACCGCGCGCATCGAGCGGGTGACCCTGCTCGCACTCGACCACGCCGTGCTCGAGAAGTTCCTCGGAGACTGGGGCGGCGTGACCCGCGAGTCGCTCATCGAGTCCGGCCACCTGCTCGCGAGCGCGCCCGGCGAAGGGCACCGCGCTGCTGGTGTCCGACGATCGCAGCGAGCAGGGGGATGAGCTGCTGCAGTTCGCGAAGGATGTGCTGTTCGCGCTGCTGTTCGGCGATGCATCCACGAACACGTCCCTCGAGCGCACGCAGCAGGAGCTCTGACCTTCGCGCTGCCGCGGTTCAAGGCCGGCGCCCTCGACTTCATGCGGGCCTCGACCGAGTTCAGCGCGGCGGGCACCTGGCAGGACCCGGCGTCGGTCTCGAACGACGAGCGCGCCGACAACGTGATGCTCGAAGTGCAGTTCGGCGAGACCGCGGACGAGATGGTCGGCAGCGGCATCATCACCGCGCTCATCCTCGTGAACAACCTCGAGGTCAACGAGCAGGTGCTCTACGCCCGCATGGTCGACATCGAGCAGACCACGCTCATCACCTAGCCGTGCAGGCGCGCGGTGACCTCGATCTCGATCTTCATCGCGGGGTCGAGCAGGCTGGCCTGGATCATCATCGCGGCCGGGCGCACGTCGCCGAACGCCTCGCGCAGCGCTGGCCAGGTCGCCTCGAAGTCCTTGCCGTCGGGGAGGATGTAGTGCACGCGAACGACATCGGCGAAGGATGCCCCGGCCTCCCCCAGCGCCGCACCGATGTTGCGCAGCGTCTGCCGCGCCTGCTCCGCCACGTCGTCGGAGATCGTCATCGTGGCGTAGTCGTAGCCGGTGGTGCCGGACACGAACACCCAGTCCCCGTCCGACCACGGCACGCGAGTAGGCCATCTGCTCCTCGAACGGCGAGCCGGAGCTGATCAGTCTGCGGGTCATGCGGGAGTCCTCTCGAGCGCGGTCAGGGCCGATCAGCCTATCGGGCGCGCAGCGGATGCCGTGCCACACTGAGGGGCATGAATACCGCACTGCTCATCGTGGGATCCGTGTTCGTGTTCCTGGCCGCGGTCATCCACCTGTTCATCTTCTTCCTCGAGTCGATCGTGTGGTCCAAGCCGTCGACCTGGAAGCGGTTCGGGCTCAAGACGCAGGCCGAGGCGGACATCGTGCGAGCCGATGGCGTTCAACCAGGGCTTCTACAACGTGTTCCTCGCGATCGGCGCCGGGACCGGGCTCGTGATGCTCGGCTCGGCGAACTGGGTGCAGGGCGGCCTCGCGATCGCGATCTTCGCGTGCGTGAGCATGGTGCTCGCCGCCGTCGTGCTCATCACGTCGTCGCCGAAGCTCTGGCGCTCGGCGCTCATCCAGGGCGTCGCGCCGTTGCTGGGCATCACGTTCCTGCTGGTCGCCCTGTTCACGGGCTGAGCCCGGGAGCCGGCCTAGGCGTTCGGGCGGATGACCGGGATCGCCGCGGTCACCGGCCGCGCGTGCTCGACGAGCGCCTGCACGAGCGACTCGGCCGAGCGCTGCTCCGCGATCACGTCGACGGTGAGGCCGGCCGCGCGCGCGTCGTAGGCCGTGCGCGGGCCGATGCACGCGACGATCGTGCCGGCCGGCAGCGGCGCGAGCTGCTCGGCGATCTGCCGCGCGACCGAGCCGGAGCTCACCAGGATGGCGGTGATCTCGCCGGTGGCGACGGCGTTCGCCACCTCGGGGGCGACGGGCACTCCGACGGTGCGGTAGGCGGAGACGAACACCACGTCGAAGCCGAGCGCGCCGAGGCCCGCCACGAGGTTCGGTTCGGCGATGTCGGACTGGGGCACGAGCATCCTGCCGCCCGTGACGTCGGACGGCCACTCCTTGAGCAGGCCGCGTGCGGAGTTGTCGTTCTCGGGCACGAAGTGCACCGGGTAGCCCGCGAGGGTGAGCGCGGCGGCGGTGGTCTCGCCGACCGCGGCGACCTTCGTGGTCTCGGGCAGCTTGCACGCGCTGCCCGGCGAGCACGTCGACGGTCGTCGCGCTCGTGACGACGAGCCAGTCGAAGCGGCCGTCGGTGAGCTCGTGGAACGCGTTCGCGAGCGCCGCGCCGTCGGGCGGGGAGGCGAAGTTGATCATCGGGGCGATCACCGGGATCGCACCGAAGGAGCGAAGCGTGGCGGCGATGCCGTCACCCCACTTACCACCGCGGGGGACGAGCACGCGCCAACCCCCCAGTGGCTTGGACATACGGCCATTGTACTTCGCCCCGTGAAACTCGTTTCCCCGCCCCCGAGGGCTTGCGCACCCGTGCCGCTAGGGTCGACGCATGGAGGAGACGCCGCCATCGGGAGCCCCGGTGTGGGCCTACGTCGCCCTCATCCTCGGGGTCGCGACGATGGCCACCACGATCCTGATCCCCATCCCCTTCTTCGTCGGCACGGTCGGCCTCGCCACCGCGGCCTACGCCTGGGTGCTCATCCGCGCCCGCAACACCCGCGACGGAATCGGCGTCACCCTCTTCGGCGCCATCCTGAGCGCCCTGGGCCTCCTGATCGCCGCCACGATCTGGCTCATCATGACCCTCACCGGAACCACCCTCCGATGAACCGCCCCACCGACTCGCGCGCAGTCGAGGTCACGACAAGCTCGACGGCCGCGTGGCTGGGGCCACCTGCTCGGCGGAACGCGACTGAGCCGAAGTCGGCGAGCAGCACGAGCCGTGGAACAAGTCACCCACCTCAGGTGATCCTACCAGTCCTGGGGTGCGGGTCGAATGGCTCGGGTGTGGCGGGCCTCTATGGGCGGAGCCGTTCGGCCGCATGCCCCACAGGACCCCCGAAGTAACTCAGTCGTCGTCCGAGAGAACCGCCCAAGCAATCGCCGCCGCGACCCCGACCGCAGCAACCACCGCACCGATGATCCAAGGCACCGGATTCGCCTCGTACGAGCTCTTCGCCCGCTCAGCCAACGCCGAAACCTGCTTCGGCACGTTCAACTTGTCCTCGATCGCATCCAACGTGTCCTCGAGTTCGGCCCGCGCGGCCTTGATCTTCGCGTTCGCTGCACTGTCGGTCATGACGTCAGTCCTTTCGATACGGATTCGGGAGCGGTGCTCCTTGATGACCTGCACGTCGGTCTTGATGCTGTCGATGGTCTCGATCGGCTTGCCGCTGGCCTTGAGCTGCCGCATCCCGACGAGCACGAGGATGAGCACGATCAGCAGCAGCGCCCCCGCGACGATGAGCGCCGAGGCCCACATCGGCAGCACGGTCGCGAGACCGTAGATGCCGGCGAGGATGAGCGTGCCGAGCAGGAACAGCGCGACGACGCCCGCGCCGGCCAGCAGGCCGACGCCGACGCCGGCGTGCTTGACCTTGTCGACGAGTTCCTGCTTGAGGTTCTCGATCTCCTGCCGGAACAGGTCGACGATCAGCCCCGGCACGTCGCCGAGGAGCTTGAACAGGGAACGCTTGGGGCTCTGCCCCGATGCGCTGCTCATCGCTACTTGGAGGTGGAGGGCTTCGAGGTGCTCGGCTTGCGCGCGGCGGTCGACGACGCGCGCGGCTTGCGACGCGGCCGGCGGCTTCGAGCCGGAGACCTTCGCGACGACGGTCTTCGCGCCGTCGGCGAGGAACTCGGCGACATCCGGAGCCTTGTCCTTCACGAAGTCCTCGGCCTGGTCGACGCGCTTCTGCACGCGCGGGTCGTTCCACAGCTTGGCTGCGGCGTCCTTGATCTGCTCGTAGCGCTCGCGGCCGGCGCTTGGTGCCGAGGACGTATCCGACGCCGAGTCCGACGAGGAGGAGGATCTTGCCTTTCACGGTGTGCTCCGTTCGTTGATCCTGAAGAAATCTGTTTCCAGACTAGCCCCGGGAGTGCGGACGATGCATGCCGATTCCGGAATGCGTCGCGGGGTTGCGCTGCGCGGGAGGTCGCGCTAGCTGTGCGCTCAGCGCTAGCGTAGGCACCTCGCCTTTGCCGTGCGGCGGCACGGGCGGCTTGCGGGAGGGCGTCGAGGATGCGGCTGACCGCCGCGTCGTCGTGGGCCGCCGACACGAACCAGGCCTCGAACACCGACGGCGGCAGCGAGACACCGGCGTCGAGCATGGCGTGGAAGAAGGGCGGGTAGCGGAACGCGTCCTGCTGCTTCATCTGCGCGTAGTCCTGCGGCGGGGCATCCGCGAAGGCGATCGAGAACAGCGATCCGGCGAACTGGATGCTGTGCGCGACGCCTTCCGCGGCGAGCGCTGCGGACGCCGCGTCGGCGATCGTGTGGGAGACCCGGTCGAGGTGCTCGTAGACGGCGGCATCCAGCAGCTCGAGCGTCGCTCGTCCGGCCGCGACGGCGACCGGATTCCCGCTGAGCGTGCCCGCCTGGTAGACCGGGCCGGATGGCGCGAGCAGCTCCATCACGTCGGCGCGCCCCGCGAGCGCCGCGAGCGGAAGCCCACCACCCACGATCTTGCCGAACGTGACGAGGTCGGGAACGTAGTCGTACGGCGCCGCGGTGCCGCGCTCGACGCCCCACCAGCCCGCCGAGGACGATCGGAATCCGGTGAGCACCTCGTCGACGATGAGCAGCGCGCCGTGCTCGTGGGCGATCGGCGGAGAGCGCCGCGTTGAACCCGGCCTCCGGTGTGACGACCCCCATGTTCGCGGGCGCGGCCTCGACGATGATCGCGGCGATCTGCGCGCCGCGCTCCGCGAAGAGCTCCCGCACCGCATCGAGGTCGTGGTACGGCAGCACGATGGTCTGCGCGGCGATCGCGGCCGGGCACCCCGGCCGAGCCGGGCAGCGCGAGGGTCGCGACGCCCGATCCCGCCTCGGCGAGGAGTCCGTCGGAGTGGCCGTGGTAGTGGCCGGCGAACTTCACGAGCAGGTCGCGCCCGGTCGCGCCGCGCGCGAGCCGGATCGCGGTCATCGTGGCTTCGGTGCCGGTGGAGACGAGGCGGACGCGCTGGATGAGCTCCGGCCCGACCCGGTCGCGGATGGCGAGCGCGAGCTGGGCTTCGGCGGGGTGGGAGGCGCCGAAGCCGAGGCCGAGCGCCGCGGCATCCCGCACCGCATCGATCACGGCGGGATGCGCGTGGCCGAGGATCGCCGGCCCCCACTGCCCAACGAGGTCGACGTACTCCCGGCCCTCGACATCGGTGAGGTACGCACCGCGGCCCGAGACGTAGGAGCGCGGCGTGCCGCCGACCGAGCCGAACGCGCGCACGGGGGAGTCGACGCCGCCGGGCAGGATGCCGCGCGCGGTCTCGAACGCCTCGGCGTTCGTGCCCTCGTACGACACGGTCACGCGCGGCTCTGCTGGTTCAGGGCCCGCGCGACCTCGATCGCGAAGTAGGTGAGCACCGCGTCGGCGCCCGCGCGGCGGATGCTCGTGACGGTCTCGAGGATCGCGCGGTCGCCGTCGATCCAGCCGTTCGCCGCGGCGGCCCGGATCATCGCGTACTCGCCCGACACCTGGTACGCCCACACCGGCACCGGGCTGGTGGCCGCGGCATCCGCGAGCACGTCGAGGTAGCTCATCGCGGGCTTCACCATCACGACGTCGGCGCCCTCCTCGACGTCGAGCAGCACCTCGCGCTCGCCCTCGCGGCGGTTCGCCGGATCGAGCTGGTAGGTGCGCCGGTCGCCGACGAGCGAGGACTGCACCGCCTCGCGGAACGGGCCGTAGAACGCGGACGCGTACTTCGCGGCGTAGCCGAGGATCGGCACGTCGGTGCGGCCCGCGGCATCGAGCGCGTCGCGCACGGCGCCGACCTGGCCGTCCATCATGCCGCTGAGGCCCAGCAGCTGCGAGCCGGCCTCGGCCTGCGCGACGCGCCATGTCGCGGTAGCGCTCGAGCGAGGCGTCGTTGTCGACGCGGCCGTGCGCGTCGAGCACGCCGCAGTGCCCGTGGTCGGTGAACTCGTCCAGGCACAGGTCGGTCTGCACGACGAGCGCGTCGCCCGCCTCGGCGACCGCGACGCGGGTCGCGACGTTGAGGATGCCGTCCGGATCGGTCGCGCCCGACCCGATCGCGTCCTTGTCTCCGGCACCCCGAACAGCATCACGCCGCCGAGCCCGACCTCGGCCGCCTCGGCGATCGCGGCCTTGAGCGAATCGAGGGAGTGCTGCACGACGCCCGGGCATCGACGTGATCGGCTTCGGCTCGGTGAGCCCCTCGCGCACGAAGAGCGGCAGGATGAGCTCGGCCGGGTGCACGCGGGTCTCGGCGACGAGGCGGCGCATGGCCGGGGTGGCGCGCAGGCGACGCGGGCGGATGGTTCCGTCGAATCCCGGTACCGCGCGGGATGACGCGCTCATGCGAGTTCCGCCGCGCCGAGGTCGAGCAGCTCGGCGGAGACTCGCGCCGCGACATCCCCCGCCGGATCCTTCGTGTCGTCGACGTAGAGGGCGTGCGAGCTGGTGAGGTGGGATGACCCGTCCCGCGCGTACACGCGCGCCGACAGGAACAGCAGCCCGTCGTCGATCACCGCGTGCGCCCCGATCGGCGAGGAGCACCCGGCCTCGAGCTTCGCGAGCACCGCCCGCTCGGCGTCGACGGTGATGCGGGAGGTGCGGTGCTCGAGCTTGCGCCACGAGCTTCGCGGTGGCACCGTCGCCGTCGCGCACCTCGACCGCGAGCGCACCCTGCCCGGGCGCGGTCGGCCACGGGTCGATCGCGAGGAAGTCGGTGATCGCGCCGAGCCGGCCGAGGCGCTCGAGGCCGGCGACGGCGAGGACGACCGCGTCGAGCCGTCCGTCGGCGACGTGCGCGAGCCGGGTGTCGACGTTGCCGCGCATGTCGACGACCTCGAGGTCGGGACGCCGCGAGCGCAGCTGCGCCCGTCGCCGCGGCGAGCCGGTGCCCACCCGCGCGCCGGGCTCGAGGTCGGCGAGCTTCAGGTCGTCGCGCGCGCACAGGGCGTCGCGGGCATCCGCGCGCTTGGGCACCGCGCCGATCGTGAGCCCCGGATACGGCGCGGTCGGCAGGTCCTTGAGGGAGTGCACGACGAGGTCGCACTCGCCGCGCAGCAGCGCCTCGCGCAGGGCGCCCGCGAAGACGCCGGTGCCGCCGAGGTCCTCGAGGGGTTCGGTCGCCGTGTCGCCGTGGGTCGTGATCGACCACGAGCTCGGTGTCACCACCGAGCGACTTCGCGACGCTCTCGGCCTGCGCGAGGGCGAGGGCGCTGCCCCGGGTGCCGATCCGCACGGCGGTGCCGGTCGAGGGGCTCACGGCAGCACTCCCGGCGAGGGCCGGCTTGAATCCGAGGCGGATGTTCTCGCAGCATCCGGGCCGGCACACGTCGTACCAGGGGCCGAGCTCGGTCAGCGCGGGACGGTCGGCCGTCGGCACGCCGTCGCGCCGCTCGAGCACGAGGTCGACGAGTCCGCTGACGAACGCGGCGTGCACCCCGGGCGTCGGCACGCGGATCGCGAGCATGCCGTGCTCCTCCGCGGTCTCCATCGCCTCGGTGTCGAGGTCCCACTTCACCTCCATGTGGTCGGAGATGAAGCCGAGCGGCACGATCACGACGGCCTTCACGCCGCGCTCGGCGAGCCCGCGGATGGCGTCGTTGATGTCGGGCTCGAGCCACGGCTGGGTCGGCGGCCCCGAGCGCGACTGGTACACGAGGTCCCAGCCGATGCCGTCGTGATTCGCCATCACGACCTCCGCGACGGCGAGGTGCTGCGCGGCGTAGGCCCCGCCCGCGTCCGAAGTCGCGGTCGCGCGGCCCGCTGCGGATGGCATCGTCGGTCGGGATCGAGTGGGTCGCGAACAGCACGTGCACCTCGTCGAGGGATTCGATCGCTGCGGGATGCCTCGGCCAGCCCATCCCGCACCCCCTCCACGAACGGCTCGACGAAGCCCGGGTGGTCGAAGAACTGCCGCACCTTGTCGATCTCGAGCTGCGCCCGTCGAGACCGGTCTCGGCGAGCGCCATCGCGTAGTCCTCGCGGTACTGCCGGCACGACGAGTACGAGCTGTACGCCCTGGTGCCGATCGCGATCAGCTTGCCGAATCCCCGGTGCTTCGCGTCGAGCAGCGCGTCCTTCAGGTACGGATCCCAGTTGCGGTTGCCCCAGAGCACGGGCAGGTCGATGCCGCGGCGTCCGAGTTCGGCCTCGAGCGCGGCCTTGAGCTCGCGGTTCTGGTCGTTGATCGGGCTAGACCCCGCCGAAGGCCCGGTAGTGGTGCGCCACCTCCTCGAGCCGCTCCTCCGGGATGCCGCGACCCCGCGTGACGTTCCGCAGGAACGGGATGACGTCGTCCTGCCCCTCCGGCCCGCCGAAGCTCGCGAGCAGGATCGCGTCGTAGGCGACCGGAGTCTCGACGTGCTCGTCGCCACGCGCCGCCTCGGCCGACGCCGCGGCCTCGACGGTCCCGACGTGCCCGTTGGAGATCGTCAACGAACGACCTCGAAGATCTCCGTGTGATGGATGCGGCGCCCGGTGTAGAACGGGATCTCCTCGCGCACGTGCCGACGCGCATCCGTCTGCCGCAGGTGCCGCATCAGGTCGACGAGGTCGACCAGCTCCGGCGCCTCGAGCGCGAGGATCCACTCGTAGTCGCCGAGCGCGAACGACGCCACGGTGTTGGCCAGCACCTGGGTGAACTCCGAACCCTTGCGGCCGTGCTCGCCGAGCATCCCGCGCCGCTCGTCGTCGGGCAGCAGGTACCACTCGTACGAGCGCACGAACGGGTACACGGTCACCCACGCCTCTGGCTCCTTGCCGCGCAGGAACGCCGGCAGGTGGTTCGCGCGAGAACTCGGCGTCGCGGTGCACGCCCATCGCGTTCCAGGTCGGCAGCAGGTTCGCAAGTGGATGCTGCCGCCGCAGCTGCCGCAGCGCCGCCTGCAGCTGCTCGGGCTGCTCGCCGTGCAGCCACACCATCACGTCGGCATCGGCGCGCAACCCGGAGACGTCGTAGAAGCCGCGCACGGTGACGCCGTCGGCGGCGAGATCCTCGAGGGTCTGGTCGAGGTCGTCGTCCTCGGCCGGGTGATCCGGATCGCGCCGCAGCACCGCCCAGAGCGTGTACTGCGCGGGTGCCGGCGCGGCCGGCTCGGGATTCGCTGGAGCGGTGCTCACTCGTCCATTGTCCCTTCGCGGTCTGGCCCACGCGAATCGATCAGCTCGGCGGCGCGTCCGCTCGGCCTGCGCGACGATGCTCGCGAGCCCGGCGCCCGCGACCTGCTCGCCGACGACGACGCAGCCCTGCCGGTGGTTCGACCTGGGCGGCGCGGGTCCAGTCCAGCGAATCGGAGTCGAGGATGCTGGATGCCGGCAGCGCCACGCCCAGCAGCGCCTCCGCATCCCGGCGCGCCTGCTCGAGCTCCGGACGCTCGCCGTACGAGAGCCGGATCACCTCGAGTCCACCCGACGCCTCCCGCAACCACGGCCACTTCGCCGTGAGGTGGGTGAGCGCCTTCGCGCGGATGCCCGTGCCGGCGGCCACGAGCACGCCAGAGCCGCGCGGGTCCTCCGTGAGCCCCGGTGCATCCGTCACGAGGGTCACCAGGGTGACCGGCTGGCCCGGTGTCGCATCTCCCAGGAGCCCGGGCGCCGCGACCACGACCTGCCCGTCGAGTCCGTCCAGCGAGTCGACGCGACGGTTCAGCCGCACCTCGACCCCGAACGTGTCGAGGTCGCTCGCGAGCTCGGTCACCAGTCGGTGGATGCCGCCGCGGATGCCGCCCACCGCCTGCCCCGGCACGCTGGCCGGGTCCTCGCGCACCGCGATCGCCAGGCCGCCGAGCCGCGCGACGGCCGACCGGAGTCCGGGTGCCACGCGATCCACCAGCAGCTCGTCAGGATGCCGCGAGTAGATCCCCTGCACCACCGGCGCCACGAGGCGCTCGAGCACGGCCGCGCCCATCCGCTTGCGCACGAGCGCGCCGACCGTCAGGTCGGGCCCGCCGTCGAACGCCGGCATGAGGGTGTCGAGCTGGGCACGCCAGGCCGCGCGCTGGCCGATCGCCGCGATCACGTCGGCCGCCATCGGCACGCCGGGGATGCCGAGCCGGCTCGTCGCGGGCAGCGGCACCGCACGGTCGGCGGTCTGCTGGAGCCAGGCGGGCTTGCCCGTGGGTTCCACGAGGTCGGCGCTGAGGGCGAGCTCCTGGGCGAGGGCGGCGACGTGACCGCCGCGGGTCGCGTAGGACTCGGGTCCGGCATCCAGCTCGAGACCGGCGAGCGTGTGGCTGGAGACCGTGCCGCCGAGCCGGTCGCTCGCCTCGAGCAGCGTGACCGAGGCTCCCGCGAGCGCGAGCCGGCGAGCGACGACGAGTCCGGCGATGCCGCCGCCGACGACGGTGAAGTCGCGATCAGCCCCGTTCATGGACGTACTCGACGATGCGGGTGAGCACGTCGGGATCGGTCTCGGGCGGCACGCCGTGCCCGAGGTTCATCACGTGCGCCGGAGCGGCGAGGCCGCGGTCGAGCACGTCGTCGATGTGGGCCTGCAGGATCGGCCACGGCGCCCCGAGGATCGCCGGGTCGAGGTTGCCCTGCAGCGGCACGCCACCGCCGAGTCGCTCCTCGGCCTCGTCGAGCGGGAGGCGCCAGTCGATGCCCATGACGTCGGCGCCGATGCCGTGCATCGCCTTCAGGAAGTTGCCGCCGCCGAGCCCGAAGTGCACCTTCGGAACGTCGAAGCCGCGCAGGTGGCTGAGCGCGCGCTTCGAGTGCGGGGCGACGCGACGCACGTACTGCTGCTCGCTGAGCGAGCCGACCCACGAGTCGAACAGCTGCACTGCGGACGCGCCGGCTTCGACCTGCGCCTTGAGGAACGCGCCCGAGACATCCGCACACCAGTTGAGCAGCGTGGCCCAGGTGTGCGGGTCGTCGTACATGAGGGTGCGGGCGCGCAACTGGTCCTTCGACGGACCACCCTCGACGAGGTACGACGCGACGGTGAACGGCGCACCGGCGAAGCCGATCAGCGGCACGTCGCCGAGCTGCTCGACGGTCAGGCGCACGGCCTCGGCGATCGGGGCGAGCGCGTCCGGATCGATCGGGCGGAGCTTGAGCACGTCGGCCGGCGTGCGGATCGGGTCGGCGATCACCGGGCCCTTGCCGGGGACGATCGTGACGTCGACGCCGGCCAGCAGCACGGGCACGACGATGTCGGAGAACAGGATCGCGGCATCCACGCCGTGGCGCCGAACGGGCTGCAGGGTGATCTCGCTCGCGAGCTCCGGGGTGAGGCAGGCGTCGAGCATCGCGACATCCGTGCGCAGCTCGCGGTACTCGGGCAGCGAGCGCCCGGCCTGCCGCATGAACCAGACCGGAGTGACCTCGGGCCGGTCCCCTCGGTAGGCACGGAGCAGCGGAGCATCGGGGTTCACGGGCACCTGTCAACTGTAGGTCGCCTAGGGTGGGAGGGTGCTGCTGTGCCTGAGCTCGAACCACCGCACCGCGTCGTTCGAACTCCTCGAAGCCCTCTCGATCGGGGCCCCGGATGCCGCGACCGGTCTCGTGCAGCGCGGTGACCTGGTCGTCGGCGCCGTCGTCGTCGCCACCTGCAACCGCTTCGAGGCCTACCTCGACATCGACGAGCCCGTCACGGGAGCGGAGGCCGTCGCGGTCGCCGCCGTCCTCGACGTGGTGGGCGCCGCCAGCGGCGTGGATGCCAGGGAACTCCGCACCTCGATCGAGGTGCACTCCGGCGCCGGCGTCGCCGAGCACCTGTTCGCCGTCACGAGCGGACTCGAATCCGTCGTCGTCGGCGAGGAGGAGATCGCGGGCCAGGTCTCGCGCGCGCTCGACCGCGCGCGCACCGAGGGCACGACGAGCCGTGCGCTCGAGCGGCTGTTCCAGCGGGCCACTCGCACGAGCCGTGGGGTGCGCACCGCGACCTCCGTCGGCGGCGCGGACCGGTCGCTCGTGCGGCTCGCGCTCGAGCTGGCGGGCAGTCGCGTCGTGGACTGGGGCGCGGCATCCGTGCTCGTGATCGGCACCGGTCGGTACGCGGCCACGACGGTCGCCGCCCTGCGCGATCGCGGCGCCGGCAGCATCGCGGCGTTCTCGCCGTCCGGACGCGTCGCCGCCTTCGCCGCCCGGTACGGACTCCGCGCCGAGACCGACCTCGGGGCGGCGATCGGCCGCGCTGACGTCGTGATCGCGTGCACCGCGAGCACGGTCATCCCGGCCTCGGCGTTCTCGGTGGTTGAGGAGCGCCGCGAAGCGCCGCGTCTCGAAACCCCCTCCACCCACAAGCTCGTGATCGACCTCGGGCTGCCGCGCAACGTGGATCCCGCGGTGTCCGCACTGCCGGGCGTCGAGCTGCTCGACCTCGAGACGCTGCGGGTGCACGCACCGCTCGAGGAGCTGTCGGCACATGAGGATGCGCGGGCGCTCGTGCGGCACGCGGCATCCAGCTTCGCCGGCGACCAGGCCGTCGAGCCCGCGATCGTCGCGCTGCGCACCCACGTCGCCGCACTCGTGGACGCGGAGATCGAACGCGCCCGCCGCCGTGCCGCGTCCCCCGAGGCCGCCGCGGAGACCGAGGCCGCGCTGCGCCACCTCGCGGGCGTGCTGCTCCACGGCCCGTCGACGCGAGCACGCGAGCTCGCCGGCGAGGGCCGCGCCGAGGAGTTCGTCGCGGCGCTCGACGCTGTCTACGGCATCCAGACCGAACTCGCCCAGCCGCAGATCGAGACCGACGAGGCAAGCGCATGACCACGGCCGCGCCCGTCTACGCGCCGCACGAGTTCGAGCCGCTCCGGACCGAGCGCACCCTCGTGCGCGTCATGACCTCGGACGACGTGAGCGACGTCCACGTGTACATGTCCGACCCCGAGACCTGCCGGTACCTGCTGTTCGAGCCGCGAACCCGCGAGGTCGTCGCCGAGAAGCTCGCGCAGTGGTCGGGGATGGGCCGCCTGGCCGAGGTCGGCGACGACATCGAGGCGGCGATCGAGCTGCACGTCCGGGCCGGACGCCGGTCGCGTCATCGGGCACATCTACTTCAAGCTCACGAGCACCGAAGACCTCTCCGGCGAGATCGGCTGGACGCTGAACCGCAACTACGCCGGCCAGGGCTACGCCTCCGAGGCCGCCACCGCGATGCTCACGTACGCATTCACCACCCTCGGACTGCACCGAGTCACCGCCGAACTCGATCCCCGCAACGACGACTCCGTGGCGCTGTGCAAGCGCCTAGGAATGCGCGAGGAGGCCTACTTCGTCGAACACATGTGGTTCAAGGGCGAGTGGGGCGACACCGGCGTGTACGCCATCCTCGCTTCGGAGTGGGCTGCTCGGCACTAGGACGACTCGTTCTGTGGGGGTGTCCGGGCGAATGGCTCGGGTGTGGCGGGCCTCTATGGGCGGAGCCGTTCGCGCGGACACCCCCACAGGACCCACGCCGACACTTGTACTCACGAATCGCAACGAGCCACCCGTACCGTCGCTCTATGGCGGCCTCGTTCACCTCGGTTCATGTCGGCTCACTCCGACCGTTGCGGCAGGCGAAGGCCACCGAGGTCACCCCCGGCAAGGACTACGACCTCGAGGGCTACGGCACCATGTTCGGACTCCACACCGGCTCGGACGAGGGTCGCTTCTCGTACGTCGAGCTGGGCGGTGACTTCGACGTCACCGTGCGGATCGAGAGCATCCACAACGATGAGGCCGCGTTCACGGAGGCGGGGCTGATGGCTCGGGCGTCGCTGCATCCCAGCGCCCTCATGGTCGCCCAGGCGGTGACGACGAACGAGTACGTGGATGACGCGGACCAGTACACCTTCATGCGCCGCACGAAGTACGCCGGCTTCCTGTTCGACTCCGACCCGGCGGAGTTCGCGCCGCGCGTGTTCGGCAACGACGCGTTCTCGTACCAGGCCCAGGGCTACCAGCCGAAGAACGCCGACGGCGTCCAGCGCCCGTTCCCCGACGTGCACCTTCGGCTGACCCGCACGGGCGACGACTACGTCGGGATGCGCCGCGAGCGCGACGAAGACTGGATCGAGATCGGCCGCACCACCCTCGACCTCGGCCCCACCCCGCTCGTCGGCATGTTCATCTCCGCCAACCACCACTCGGCCTCCGCGGTGGTCGGCAACCCCACCGCCCGTGCCATCGTCCACTTTCGAGACCTCACCGGCGTCACCCCCGCCTGACAGGAACGGAGCGCGCGGCGAGAGCCTCTCTCGAGTTCTCCCTGGCGGGGTTGAGCGTGGCGCCGCGGCCGTGGGTCTCTGCGGGGGTCCGGCTGGATGGCTCGGGTGGGCCCCCGCTGAGCAGTCCGTCGGAGCGCGCAGCGATCTGGCGGCGGCTCAGTAGGGGAGGGCGGGCCTCTATGGGCGGAGCCGTTCGGGCGGAGCCCCGCAGGGCCGCCGAACTCACGTAGGTAGTGTGGAATCGCCAAGACCGCCCTCATCCTCGGCGGCACCGGCCAAATCGCCTGGGCCACCGCCCACAACCTCCTCGCCCACGGCTGGGATGTCACCGCCGCATCCCGCACCGAGGGCGACGCACCCGAGGGCGTCCGAACCATCGCCCTCGATCGCGAGGACGGCGACCACGTGCGGCTCGAAGCCGACGGCACGGACCTCGTCGTCGACACGGTCGCGTACACGCCGGCGCACGCCGAGCAGCTCGCGACCCTGGCCGGCTCGGTCGGATCGCTGGTCGTGATCTCGACCGCGAGCGTCTACACCGACGAGCAGCAGCGGTACTTCGACATCATGGAGGGTCCGGAGGACTTCCCCGCCTACCCGGTTCCGGTGACGGAGGACCAGCCGACCGTCGACAACGCCGAGCAGAGCTACTCGCCGCTCAAGGCCGCGATGGAGCGGGTGCTGCTCGCGACGCCGGGGTTGCCGGCGAGCATCCTGCGCCCCGGCGCCATCCACGGGCCGCACTCGGCGTTCACGCGCGAGTGGTTCTTCGTGAAGCGCGCCCTCGACGGCCGTCGCCACGCGGTGCTCGCCTACGACGGTGAGAGCATCTTCGGCACCTCGGCGACCGCGAACATCGCCGAACTCGCGCGGCTCTGCGGCGAGCAGCCCGGCTCCCGCGCCCTCAATGCTGCCGACATCGACCCGCCGACCGCACGGCAGATCGGCGAGACCGTATTCCGTCTCATGGGCCACGAGGCGACCATCGTCGGGCTTCCCGGCCCGGAGCGCGGCACGCTCGGCACCTCGCCCTGGTCGGTGCCGGGCCAGTTCGTGATGTCGATGGATCGCGCACGCGAGCAGCTCGGGTACGCACCGGTGGTCAGCTACGAGCAGAGCATCCAAGCGTCGATCGAGTGGATGCTGCAGCGCCTGAACGGCGGGGACTGGCGCACCGCATTCCCCCGCCTGGTCGAGCGCTACGGCGCCGACGACTGGTTCGACTACGACACCGAGGACGCCTACGTGGAGGAACTGACCCATGGCCAGAGCTGAGATCCCCATCCCCGACGACTACTTCCGCGACCAGGTCACGCTCGAGACCGCGAACCTGCGCCTCGTTCCGCTCGGCCCGCAGCACTTCGACGGGTCGTGGGCTGCACTCCAGGACGAGGAGAGCCGCCGGATGACCGGCACGCACACCGAGTTCACCCAGGAGCAGATCCGAGCCTGGCTGGCCTCCCGCGCCGATGCCCACGACCGCGCGGACTGGGCGATCGAGGCCCGGGAGTCCGGGGAGTATCTCGGGGAGATCGTGCTCAACGACCTCGACGGCCACAACCGCAAGATGGGCTTCCGCATCGCCCTCTCAGGAGCGGCCGTGTTCGGCAGGGGCTTCGGGTCCGAGGCGACCAAGGCGGTCGTCGAGTACGGCCTCACCGTGGTCGGCCTGCATCGCATCGAGCTCGAGGTCGTCGACTTCAACACGAGGGCGCAGCGCGTCTACTCGAAGGCCGGCTTCCACGAGGAGGGCTTGCTCAAGGAGGCCTGGTACTGGGACGGCGAGTGGAGCGACGTCATCGTCATGGCCGTGGTCGGCACCTGACTACGAACGCTTGAACCACCCGGCGACCGTTCGCACCACCGGGTTGTTGCCCAGGCGCATGAGCCGCAGGATGCCCGCCCGATTGCCCTCGGTGCCGGGGTAGCGCAGCAGCCGCCGCATCGGCATCGAGCCCACCATGTCGAGCAGGTCGGTGTCGCCTTCCTCGGCTCCGGCGCGCTTCGCCGTGCGCAGCAGGATCGGTCCGGTGACGGGGTGCGCGAGGAAGTCGGCCACGCTCGACTCGAGCGTGAGCGTCGGGGGCTTGGGATGCGGCATCCCCACCGTTGCGCTCAGCACGATGTCGCTCGCCGAGCGTCCGACCTCGATGGTGTGGTCACCCCCGGCGATCACCCAGCCATCGGTCTCGCCGACGCAGTCCCAGTGGGCGTAGGCACGATCGTCGAGGGCGAACTCGACGCGCAGGGACTCGCCCGGTTCGAGGGTGACGCGCGAGAACGCGCGCAGCTCGCGGCGCGGTGTGCGGAGTGCCCCGCCGGCCGGCGATCCGACGTAGAGCTGCGCGACCTCGCTGCCCTCACGGTCCCCGGTGTTGGTGATCGTCACCGCGACCGTCTCACGTGACACCTCGAGGTCGGAGTACTCGAACTCGGTGTAGGTCAGTCCGAATCCGAACGGGTAGCGCACCGCGAGCTCGACGGTCTCGTAGTACCGGTACCCGACGAACACGCCCTCGCCGTAGCGAACCACGTCGCGTTCGCCGGGGAAGTTGAGGAACGCCGGGGTGTCCTCCAGCCGCAGCGGGATGCTCTCGGCCAACCGCCCGGACGGCGCGACCCGCCCGAACACGACGTCGGCGATCGCGGCACCGCCGGCCTGGCCGAGCAGCCAGGTCTCGAGGATGCCCGCCACCGAGTCGTGCCACGGCTCGAGCGACACCACCCCGCCGTTCGTGAGGATCACCACCACGCGGTCGCTCACCGCGGCCACGCGGCGGATCAGGTCGAGCTGCGCCGGCGGCAACTGCAGGTGGGTGCGGTCGTAGCCCTCGCTCTCGTCGCCCTCCGGCAGGCCGACGAACAGCAGTACGGCGTCCGAGCGCGCCGCCATCGCGACGGCCTGCGCGAGCAACGGCTCGGGGTCCACCCTGCGGTCGAACGCGTAGCCGGGCGCGAACTCCACCGGCGACACCGCCGCGATCGATTCGAGTGCAGTGTCGACGCGGGTCGGAGTGACCTTCGAGCTTCCGGCCCCCTGGATGCGAGGCGTGCGAGCGAACTCCCCGATCACTGCGATTCGCTGGTTCGTGCCGAGCGGCAGCACGCGCTGTTCGTTGCGCAGGAGCACCATCGACTGCGTCGCGGCCTCCCTCGCGAGGATGGTGTGGGTCACCGCGTGCACCGCGACCGAGCCGGTCGCCGTCCAGGTGCCCGCCGCGACGCCGGCCGGCATGCCCGGTCGGGACGGCAGCGGCGATTGGGCCGGCCGATCCCTCTGCGCGCGTGCCGCGAGCCTGCGCACGCGGGCCGCCGCGGTTGCGAGGGCGGCGGCCGGCAGGGTGCGATCCTGCACGGCCGCGATCACTGCCGCGGAACTCTGCGCCTGCGGGCCGGGCATCTCGAGGTCGAGGCCGGCGGCGATCGCGGGGACGAGATCATCCACGGCTCCCCAGTCCGAGATGACCGCGCCGTCGAAGCCCCACTCGTCGCGCAGCACCTCGGTGAGCAGCCAGTGGTGCTCCGCCGCCGGGATGCCGTTGATGCGGTTGTACGAGCACATCACCGTCCACGGCTGCTCGCCCACGACGACGCGCTCGAACGCCGGCAGGTAGAGCTCGCGGAGCGTGCGCTCGTCGACCTCGACGCTCACCGTCATCCGGTTGGTCTCCTGGTTGTTCGCGGCGAAGTGCTTGAGGCTCGCACCGACACCGCGCGACTGGAGGCCGCGCACCCACGCGGCACCGAGCTCGCCCGACAGCAGCGGATCCTCGGAGAAGTACTCGAAGTTGCGACCGCACAGCGGCGACCGCTTGATGTTCACCCCCGGGCCGAGCAGGACGTCGACGCCGAGCGCGCGGGCCTCGTCACCCAGTGCGCGCCCGACCCGCTCGACGAGGTCGACGTTCCAGCTCGACGCGAGCCCGGCCGCCGGCGGGAAGCACGTCGCAGGGGCACTGTCGCCCAGCCCGAGGTGGTCGACGCCGGTCGGGCTGGCAGCGCCGGCCAGCCGCACTCCGTGCGGCCCGTCGGTGATCACCACCGAGGGGATGCCCGCCTCCGGCACCGCGGTGCTGCTCCAGAACGACGCGCCCACGACGAGGGCGGCCTGCTGCTCCACGGTGAGCGTCGCAGGCACGGAGCGGCTGTTCGGGAGGCATCCTCTATCTCACCGCACGAATGGGCGCGATCAGCACCGCCCCGATGACCGCGAGCACGCCACCGGCGATGAACAGCGCGGTGTAGTTGGAATCGGAGCCGGCGCCGATCGCCAGGAAGAACGGCGCGATCGCGGGCGCGACCGACTGCGGCAGCGAGTTGGCGATGTTGAAGATGCCCATGTCCTTCGCCGCCTTGTGGTCCTTGTCGGGCAGCACATCGGTGATGAGCGCGAGGTCCACGGCGAAGTACGCGCCGATGCCCAGGCCCATCACGATCGCGGCGACGTAGAAGAACGGGATGGTGTCGGTGAGCGCGAGCATCACGAGGGCGACGCCGACGATCGCGGCGGCCGCGAACACGAACGGCTTGCGGCGGCCGGTGCGGTCGGAGAGCCGCCCGCAGATCAGGGCGCTGACGGTGAGGGATGCCGCGAAGATCAGCAGCGCGATGAGCTGCTGCAGGATCAGCCCATCCACGGGCACGCCGAGCCGGTCCGTGATGAAGTACGGCTGGTAGGTCGTGTACACCGCGAAGCCGAGGATGACGAAGAACCGCCCGAACCACGTCCACGCGAAGTCGTAGCGCTTGCCCTTCTCCACGCTGAACGTGCGCACGAACGCTCCGAGTTGGAACGGTGGCGCCGCGTCGTGGTCGACATCGCGGATGCGCGCCGCGAGCAGGATCATGAGCGCGGCCCCCACGATGCCCGGGATGAGGAGCATGAAGCCGATGCCGAGCCCGGCGGACTGCACGCCGAGCGCGATGCCGATCCCGAACAGCGGCGAGACCTGCTGCGCGATGCCGAGCACCGCACTGACCCGCGCACGCTGCTCGAGCGGCACCTGGTCGGGGAGCAGCGCCTGCAGGGCGGCGAGCACCATGTTGAGCGTGAGCTGCGCGAGCACCCATCCGATGCCGACGACGACGAGGTTCGGCGCGAATCCGACGATGCCGAGCGCGACGATGCCCCCGAGCGCGCCGCCGATGATCCACGGCCGCCGGCGGCCGAGCCGGGACCGGGTGCGATCGCTCAGGGCGCCGGTGAGCAGGTTCGCGACGATCGCCATCAGGGCGCCGAGCGCGGCGATCACCCCGAGGCTCGCCTCCTTGCCCTCTGGGTCGAGCTGCTCGATCTTGATCGCGAGCGTCGTGACCACCGGGGTGATGAGCGCGATGTACGAGCCGACGTACCCGATCGCGTAGAGGGCGATGAACCGCGGCGTTGCAGTCTCGATGACGCGCATGGTGTGAATCTAGCCGCAGTCACCGCGGGTTAAGCACGTTCGACCCTCGGCATCCTTTAGGGGGAGTGGATGCCGAGGGCCGAACGATTCCGAAACTACTTCTTGGCCGTTACCAGGCGGCGCTGGAAGTAGAGGCCCGCTCCACCCAGGAGGAGCAGGGCTCCGGCGATCCACGGGACGAATCCACCCGGGGAGCTTCCGGTCAGTGCGAGTGTGATGAGGTCACCACACGCGGGCTTTGCAGGGAACTTGAACGTCCACGTTGCCGGCGACGGGTCGATACCGTCGTGCACCGGGTCGACCACGGTCGCCTCGACGACGATCGTCGAGCCCCAGCTGGCCTTGTGCGTTCCCGGCGTGGTCTTGATCTGCGGGTCGCCGATCCACCACTGGACTCCGCCGTACACCGACGTGGTGTTCGACAGCGTGTAGGTCGGGTCGGCGGTGCAGCTGCCGGCGACCTGGGTGGCCGTCGGGTGCAGGATCGCCAGCGTCGGCGGGTCACAGCTCTCGACCGGGAGCACGAACGTGTGCGTCACGGTCTTCGAGGTGGATCCGTCGGTGAAGACGATGCCAGCCGCGATGCCGGCGGCCGTGATGCGCGCCTCGACGACGACGTCACCAGCGGTGTGCACGTCGGTCGGCGTCGTGGTGAGCGCACCGTTCACGTACCACTCGACCCACTTGGTCGGGGGCAGCGTGTACGAGCCGGTCGGCGCGTTGAGCACGCACTCCATGACGGACTTCGTGGAGACCGGGATGGTCACCTTCTCGCAGTCCTCCGGGGTGGTGAACGTGTGCGTCGTGCTGCTCACGGTCGAACCGTCGGTGAAGACGATCCCGGCGGCAAGGCCGGCGGTGTTGATCTTCGCCTCGACGACGACATCACCGGCGACGGTGACCGTGGTCGGGGTCGTGGTCTTCACACCATCGACGTACCAGTCGACCCACGTGGTCGCCGGCAGCGTGTAGCTGCCGGACAGGCCGCCAGCGACACAGGTCTGCGACTTCTGCGTGGTCGGAGCCGCGATCTTCTGGCAGTCCTCCGGGGTGGTGAACGTGTGCGTCGTGGTGCTCACGGTCGAACCGTCGGTGAAGACGATCCCGGCCGCGAGGCCGGCAGCGTTGATCTTCGCCTCGACCTTGACGTCACCGGCGACGGTGACCGTCGTCGGGGTCGTGGTCTTCACACCATCGACGTACCAGTCGACCCACGTGGTCGCCGGCAGCGTGTAGCTGCCGGACAGGCCGCCAGCAACACAGGTCTGCGACTTCTGCGTGGTCGGCGCCGCGATCTTCTGGCAGTTCTCCGGCGTGGTGAAGGTGTGCGTCGTGAGCTTGGACGTCGATCCGTCGGTGAAGACGATTCCGGCCGCGAGGCCCGCAGCGTTGATCTTCGCCTCGACCTTGACATCACCGGCGACGGTGACCGTCGTCGGGGTCGTGGTCTTCACGTCGTTGACGTACCAGTCGACCCACGTGGTCGCCGGCAGCGTGTAGCTGCCCGACAGGCCACCCGCGACACAGGTCTGCGACTTGGTGGTGGTCGGAGCTGCGATCTTGAAGCAGTTCTCCGGAGCGGTGAACAGGTGGTTGAAGGTCTTCACGGTGGTTCCGTCGGTGAAGACGATCCCGGCCGCGAGGCCCGCAGCGTTGATCTTCGCCTCGACCTTGACCGTGCCGGCCGTGGTCACGGCCGACGGGGTCGTGGTCTTCACACCGTCGACGTACCAGTCGACCCAGGTGGTCGCGGGCAGCGTGTAGCTGCCGCTCGCCACACCGGCGACGCAGGTCATCTGGCTCTTGGACGAGACCGGGGTGGTCACCTTGAGGCAGTTCTCCGGGGCGGTGAACTGGTGGTTGTACGTCTTGACGGTCGTGCCGTCGGTGAACTTGACACCGGCTGCGAGGCCCGCGGCCGTGATCTTCGCCTCGACCTTGACCGTGCCCGGGGTGGTGACCGGCGACGGCGTCGTGGTCTTCACGTCGTTGACGTACCACTCGACCCACTGGCCGGCGGCGGGCAGCGTGTAGCTGCCGCTCGCGACACCGGCGACACAGGTCATCTGGTTCTTGGAGGAGACCGGGATGGTCACCTTCTCACAGAGGTCGCCGTTGGCTGGGAGCACGGTGATGGTCTTGGAGTAGGGCGCCGTCAGCGTGTAGCCGGGGGCAGCCGCGGCGACGATCGTGTAGGTGCCCGGTCCGGCGCCGTTCGCGCCGCCGGAGAACACGACGCCGGTCTGCGTCGGGATGACGAGCTTGCCGGCCTCGGTGCAGGTGGGCGGCGTCGCGGACGCGCCCGGGTTGACCGTGACCGGGGTCTTCGGTGTGTCGCAGTTTCCGCCGAGGGCGATGTCGCCGCCGTCCGAACCCTTGCCGAACTGGTCCGTCCAGATCGTGTAGGCGTAGGCCCACGGGGCCTTCGTCGAGGTGCCAGGGAGGGTGATCGTGGTGAGCACGTAGCTTCCGGAGCCGTTCGTGGCGACCGAATTGCTCATGCCGGTGTTGTTCGTCGGCGTGCCGTCGAAGCTGGTGGTGCCGATTCGCCAGTAGGCGGTGCCCTTGAGGTCCGTCTGGGTGATCTTGAGGGTGTAGGTGACCTTGTATTCGCCGTTGACGCAGGTGGCCGCGGCAGTCAGGTCACCGGTGTGAGCTGACGCCGGAGCGGCCACCGCGGTCAGCGAGATGCCGACGCCGAGGAGGACCGCTGCGAGCGCAGCGAGAACTTTCTTGAACATGGGGGTTGAGCTCCTGGGTAAGGGGAGTTCGAGCGCCACCGGCGCGCACGCGTAGTCACGAGCGATTCGGGTAAGACTCGACACACTCGTTTTCGGGTTGTCCGCGGGAGTTTCGGGTTCCACACAGACGCGAGTGCAACGTCAGGCTAGCGGGTCCCCCCTTATGAGGACAAATCCACCGCACATCCAGCCCATCCCCACTTGGGGGGTGGACAGGAATCCATTGTGGGAGGAAAAGGAAACGGGGCGGTCCGGATGATCCGGACCGCCCCGCTTCAGGTGCTAATGGTTACTGCACCGCGTCCCGACGGACCGCGGCTCGGCGCGATGCGACGACCACGCCGGCCGCACCGAGGACGAGGCCGGCGAGGCCCAGCCACAGTGCGCCACCGGCGATCCCGCCACCGGTGTTCGGCAGCGAGAGCGTCGTCAGGTCACCACAGACCTTGGGCTGTGCCGGAAGCACACCCTCGAAGGTCTTCTGGAATCCGTCGTCGGATACGCCCTCCCCTGGGAAGAAGCGGTATCCGTCGTCGGCGGTCGCGATCACGGTGTAGTTGCCGTTCACGATGACCGGCTCGCCGAAGGTCGCGTGCAGGGTGCTGCCGAGCACGAGGCTCGACGCTGCCGCGCACGTTCCGGGCGTGACCGAGACAGCTGCCTCAGCGCACTCCGGGTCGAAGATGACCGCAGCGGCCTCCTTCTCGATGCTGTCCACTGCGCACTGGCAGTTGATGGCAGCGCCGATCGTGATCGGGAACACCGAGGTGCCGGTGACCTTGTACGGGGCGACGCCCTCGGCGGTCACGGTGTAGTCACCCGCGGGCAGGTAGACGACGTTCTCGTCGCCGTACTCGACCAGGATGTCGACACCCTCACCGGTGATCCGGTACTGGATCTTGTCGCCGGCGGCACCGAAGTAGACCGTGATCGATCCATCCTGGGTCTCGCCCTCGAAGCAGTACTCGTTCGACCAGTCGGGCGGGTACGGCACCGTGATGTCGCACAGGTCGGGGTTCTGCGGCGGCACCTGACCGGTGAAGGTCTTGGTGGTGCGGTCCGCGTTCACTCCCTCGCCCGCGGCGAACTTCGCCGTGCCCGTCGCCGTCGCCACGATCGTGTAGTTGCCGTCCACGATCACGGGAGCGCCGAAGGTCGCGTTCACCGGGTCGATGCCGAACACCGTGCCCGCTGCCTCGCAGGTACCGGGCGTCGTTTCGACGGCCGCCGAGGCGACCGAGCACAGGTCCGGGTTCTTCGGCGGCACCTGACCGGTGAAGGTCTTGGTGGTGCGGTCGCCGTTCACGCCCTCGCCCACTGCGAACTTCGCGTTGCCGGTGGCGGTTGCGACGATCGTGTACGTGCCGTTGGCGTAGACCGGGACGCCGAAGGTGGCGTTCACCGGGCTCACACCGATCACACCGCCGGCCGCGTCACACGTGCCCGGCGTGGTCTGCACCGCGGCCGAAGCGACCGGGCACAGCTCGATGTTCTTCGGCGGCACCTGACCGGTGAAGGTCTTGGTGGTGCGGTCGGCGTTCACGCCGTCGCCCGCCGCGAACTTCGCCGTGCCGGTCGCCGTGGCGACGATCGTGTACATCCCGTTCGCGTAGATCGGCGCACCGAACGTGGCGTTCACCGGGTTGGTTCCGATCACGCCGCCTGCAGCATCACAGGTGCCGGGGGTGGTCTGCACGGATGCGGATGCCACGGCACACAGGTCTGGGTTCTTCGGCGGTACCGCACCCGTGAAGGTCTTCGTGGTGCGGTCGCCGTTCACGCCGTCGCCCGAGGCGAACTTCGCGTTGCCGGTCGCGGTCGCAACCAGCGTGTACATGCCGTTCGCGTAGATCGGGGCAGCGAACGTCGCGTTCACGGCGTTGATGCCGGTCACGCTGCCGACCGCGTCGCAGGTGCCGGGGTTCAGCACGATGTCGGCGGATGCGACGGGGGTGTCAGGCGTGACGCCCTTGCACACGATCCAGTGCGAGACGTCGGACTGCTGGCCACCGGCATTCAGCGGGGACGCGTATGCGACGCCGGCGACCGGGTGCACGATCACGTTGTTCCAGAGGTTGCCGCCCTTGACGACGAGCAGCTCCCAGTGGTCGCCGTACCAGTCCTGGTTGTACGGGTTGAGGGTGACGGTCTTGCCATCGTCCGTGATGGATCCGTGGTCCGAGTTGCCCTCGTGCTTGTAACAGACCATCTCGTGGTCGGTGTAGTCCTCCCAGTAGTCGGCCTGGTTGGTCGCTGCGCTCCAGGGCAGCAGCACGCCGATCTCGCCGACGAAGTCCTCGGCCTCCATGGTCTCGAACGACTCGGTCGAGAACTGGCGGGACGACTCGGCTGGGGGATCGGTGCCGGTGCTCTCGTCGGCCTCGACGGTCGGCTCGGCGTCGGTCTCCGGCTCGACGACCGGCTCGGTCTCGGCCGGCGGGGCGGTCTCCTCGGCGGGAGCGGTCTCCTCGGCGACGACGGTCTCGTCGGCCGGAGCCGTCTCCTCCGCCGCGGGCGCCTCGGTGCCGGTGGTGGTGTCGACAGCGGGCACTTCGTCCGCTGTGGCTATGTTGCTCGACAGCGCGACGCTGCCGAAGGCGAGCAGCAGGGTCACTGCTGTCGCGAGGATTTTCTTCATGAATCGGGTCCTGTTCGGGCGTGCAGGAACCGTCTCGGGGTTCAGTGAAGCTGCTGATCCGTCGGGTCGGATTCTGCTGGTTCGGGTATTTGGCCGACGGCGTCACCGTCGGTGTTCGGGTAAGCAGTCACCGCTGCTTCGGGTTCGCAGTGACTGCCGATCAGGTTACGTGTCCTCCATATGGAGGACAAGTCCTTTTGACGACGGAATGCTGCGTATTTGCCGTGAACGACGCCGGAATCCGCCGTGCATCGGCGCTCAGTGCACGTACTCCAGCAGGTCGAGACCGACCGTGCGCATGGTGTCGAGCACCCGGAGGCGGGCCTGGAGGCCGTCGTCGTTGAACTGCACCGAGACCGCATACGAGATCGCCCGGTTCGCCCCGCGCAGCGCGCCGGCCTCGGCGCGCACGCCGGTGTCCGTGCCGGTCTTGTTCACGAGCAGGGTGTTGTGGTCGGCGCCGCGGTGCGAGAGCGGGTCGAGGCCGAACGCGCTCGCGACCATCGAGAGGTCGCTGTTGAGCGAGAGCCAGCCCATCACCCGCTGGCTGGTGAGCGAGTCCACGATCTCGTTGCGGGCGAGTGCGCCGAACAGCCAGCTGAGCTCGGCGGTGGATCCGACCGAGAGCTGCGGCGCGTCATCCGGGCCCCGGCTGTCGCGCACGAGGTCGAGCAGTGCGGTGCGCATGAGTCCGAGCGATTCGGTGCGCGCGCGCACGGCCGCGAGCCCGACCTGCCGCAGCAGCACGTTGGTGGCGAGGTTGTCGCTCGTGGCGCCGACGAGGGTCGCGAGGTCGGCGACCGGGAGCGACGGCGCCTGCAGGTGCTGCCAGATGCCGGAGTCGCCGACGGCATCCATCGGTGTCTTGTCGAGGATGCCGAACCCGCTGAACTCGCGCGACGTCAGCCGCGCGGACACCTCGATGAGCAGCAGGATCTTGCCGATGGATGCCGTCGGCAGCACGATCCGGTCATCGATCGCGATGAGCGTGCGCCCCGAGTTGAGATCCACGACGCTCGCCGAGACCTGGGCGCCCTCGTACGCGAGCTTTCCGAGCGCGCTGAACGTCCTGCTGAAGCTCGAGGCTTCACCAGTGCCACTGTGGCGGGGCTGCCGGGGGGTGCGGACCCGTTCGTGGCGCTCTCGGATTCGGGAGGTCTCTACCAAATGGTGACGCCGTAACTAAAGGGGAAGCGAACAATGGGCGAGTTAAGCGATGGTACATGGCCGCGCTGCGGGGGGGGCGTTCTAGTACTTCTTACGCCGCGGAAAGACGGGTGTCCAACTTCGCCCTTCGTATTCGCCTGTTGACCAGAGCGCCGTGAGGGTCGCTGTTGGCGTGTTGTATGCACTCACGAGCAGAAGTCCGTTATCTCCATATCCCAAGCCTTTGTCAGACCGCCATGGTTCGTGGTGGTCTGGCTTGCCGTCCTCAAGGAGCTGACGGCCGATCTCCCGAGCCTTCTCAATGAAGGCTTGCTGCTCGTCTGGCTCAAGGAATCCCAATAGAGCAGTGAAGATCGTCGGGATGTCTCGCTGTTTCAGGTCCGCGAAGACGTCACCTTCGACACCATGGTTCGATAATGAGTTGGACAGCGCCAGGATCCCTTCGTCCATCGCTGCAGTAAAGACAAACGCCTTGCGCATGGACTTGAAGCCGTCACGCTCCGTCTCGGCAAGCGTGAGACTGCGAGCTTCGTGCAGATCGATGATTGGTTCCTCGCCCAACAGCTTGAGGACAATGCTGATAGCTGACGAGCCGCGTCCAATGAAATCATCAACAAAGATGATCGGGGCGTCTTTTCGATGTACGGCGTGCGCCAAGCTGACAACCTCACAGTCGTAAGCTTTCGCGGCGTCGCCTGCGTAGTAGGCCATCACCGCCGATCCGTCTTTTGGCTCCCCCAGCGGAACAATCGAGCTGCCCCTGAATTCGGGTCGAGTGTCGAGGAAGTGCCTCAGGGCCCTATTCATTTCGTCACGCCCAATGAAAAGCATGTGTTCTAGCAGAGCCAACGCTGGGCCCGAGAAACGGGGCCCAAATTGGGCCGCCCAATCGATGATTCTTCCTGGTCGGATTCGACCTTCCTGCACTCTGCCCTCGTCGCTTTCGCTGAGGACCGGTCCAAGGTACCCGCCGAACTTCTCTGTCAGATCGACCGCCCTCTTGCTCACGTCGGCTGTCTCTAGTGCCGCGGGAAGGGGCTCAAGGTCCGGTGGGAGCTTTGCGTAAAAGCCGTCCTTCAACAGCGCATCTCGGATCGCGCGCAACTCGCCATCATCCTGTTTGGTGTAGACATGGGTCGCTTTCGGAACACGCACGCTGTAGCGGACTCGCAACGTGACCTCCGTTGCGATGTGCACGATGTCCGCTACCTCCCGAGGACAGAAGACATAGCCGAGGTCTCGAGTGTTCACATAGGCGTCGGCCCACGCGCGCGTGTCAGCGTTTATCTGCTCAACGCGCCGAACGCCATTGTTTGAGTCGATTAGGTACGCCCTGCTGGGATCGGGCTTCTGGTCGATGGTCTTGTTCGCAGGCGGATCGAGCCAGACGTAGGGCGCAAGACTCTCTCCAGGGAGGCTCAAGATGGCCGAGCTCTTCCCTGTTCGCCTCGCGATGTCCTCGGCGACTCGCACGATCTCAAGGACGATGTCGTTTCGCCTAGACGGCTCGTCCGCATCGCGTATTAGCTCCTCAAGAGCACCACGCTGTGAGGTATCGCCGCGATAGCCATCGTCGGGCATGACTGTCGCGAATGCGTACGCCCTGCTAAAAAGTCGCCGGTCGCGGAGTCGACGAGCGATATCGGCGGCAACGAGAATTCCGTCCTCCTCGACCTTTGTGAATCGCCGCTTCCCTGAACGTCGCTTGATAGTTGCCGAATCGAGGTCGATGAGCTCGTCGTCCAAGAGTGAGAACGGAATCATGGCCGGATTGACCTCTAAGAGTTCCATGGCCTGCTCGCAGATCGCGGCGATCATTGCTTCGACCGCCCGCACTTTGTGGTGCCGATAGATCTTGTCGAACATGAGGGATCGGCCTAGGGCCACCTCATCCAAGGTCGAAGCGCCCGAGCGAGCGATCCCGATAAGGGTGTAGGACGGGAGGCCCTTTCGGACGGTGCGCGCTATTTCGAGAGGTAAATCGTGCTCATGCATGCGGACCGCACGGATCTTTTGAACCAAACGGTTGACGTCAGTCACGATCGGGACGCCGCACATCGTGGCATCTCGCGGCATGTAGTCGAGCTTGTCCGCATCAAACGGGCCGCTTATGAGCTCATGAAGTAGCGGCACCTCATCGCTCATCTTCTCGCCGACGACGGCCCGTGCCATCTGTTGCGGGTCGATCCAGTCCGACGACCGTTTGCCGATCCGCAGTGCTTCATGGACCAGATCCGCAAAGGCTGCACTGCCAAGAAGGTAGTAGGCGGCCATTTCGGAAAGCTGTGCTTTGCCGTCCTTGTTCGTCGCGAGCCGAAACTCTTGGCGGAGCCTCTCGCATTCGTCATTGTTTAGGAGCGCGTTCTCAATGACGTGCGACATCACGCCGTGGCCTGTGTCGTGGCACAGTCCTGTGAGGCGAAGAGTATGGCGCATCGACTCACTGATCATGTACCCCGCTTCCGGAGACGCAGAGTTGCGGTTCATTGAGTCGACTAAACGGTCAATCTGATGAAGGGTGCCCAACGAATGACTGAGGCGCGTGTGAACCGCAGCGGGGTACACGAAGTGCGCGACTCCAAGCTGCCGGATCCTGGACAGCCGTTGAAGAAGCGGACTATCCAGAACAACGACCTCATGGGGCAAAAGAGTGAGAGTTCCCCATACAGGATCGTTGATCTCCTTAACCCCCACCGACCCGGGGCGCACGTGCCTCAGTGATTTCAGATAGTCACCAAGAAGGCGCTGTGCGAGACCTTCCAGATCCTCTTTGTACTTCTCGAGGAGTGTTTTGGCCGGCAAGGCTCGCATCGCGCAACACTAGCGATACGCAGGGTACCTATCGAGGAAGGACTCCGCGAGTCGAATGAACAGTTCTGGGCTTCCCGGCACGCGATCAAGATAGTCGGCAGCGTCTTCGCGGCCGATCTTTAATCTCATGTCCTGATAAGTCGGGTTGTCCAGGCTCACCAAGTCTCGCTGAACGGCCTTCACCAGCGCTTCGCGTACATCCGGGGAGTCTCCATGAATTGGATTGCGCGCGATCGTGAACTTGAGGGAGAGTCCCGACTGTTCTGCTTCCCGTTCAAGGTCGTGGAAAGCCTCCTCCACGGCCTCATGGAAACGTTCCCCGCGAATTGAAACAACTCGCACTCCAAGGCTCGCCAACCCTGCCATGAGTCCAGTGAAAAAGTCGTCGAGGGTCAGCGCCTTGGACCGTACGAGGCTAGGACGTGCCATTACCGATGACCTTGCTCATGGGACCTCCGGAACGACGAAGCGCCCGTGGCTAGAAGGCGCGAGCTAATACTATGACCAGCGACCTCCACGCGGCCTGACGAATCGCTGTTTGTAAGATACTCACCCACGCCGACATCGCGGTTCTACCAAATGGTGACGCGATCCTTCGGGTCGAGCCAGAGCTCATCTGCATCGGTCACGCCAAATGTCTCATAGAACTCGTCGATGTTGCGAACGATCTGGTTGCAGCGGAACTCCGCGGGCGAGTGCGGGTCGATCGTGATGAGACGGATGACCTCCTCATCCCGTCCCTTGTTCTGCCACGCCTGCGCCCACGACAGGAAGAACCGCTCGGCCCCGCTGAGGCCGTCGATCACCGGGGGCTCCTGGCCGCCGAGCGAGATCAGGTACGCCTTCCACGCGATGCTGAGGCCACCGAGGTCGCCGATGTTCTCGCCGATCGTGAGCGCGCCGTTCACCTTGTGGTCGGGCACCTGCCGCGGGGCGAGTGCGTCGTACTGGCCGATGAGCGCCTTGGTGCGCTCCTCGAACGCGGACTTGTCGTCGGCGGTCCACCAGTCGATCAGCCGACCGTCGCCGTCGTACTTGCTGCCCTGGTCGTCGAAGCCGTGGCCGATCTCGTGGCCGATCACGGCGCCGATCGCGCCGTAGTTCGCCGCGGCATCCCGGGTCTCGTCGAAGAACGGGAACTGCAGGATGGCCGCGGGGAACACGATCTCGTTGAACCCGGGGTTGTAGTACGCGTTGATCGTCTGCGGCGTCATGAACCACTCGCCGCGATCGAGCGGCTTGCCGATCTTGCCGAGCTCGCGCTGGAACTCGAACTCGCTCGTCGCGCGCACGTTGCCGATCAGGTCGTCGGAGGAGATGTCGAGGCTGGAGTAGTCCCGCCACTCATCGGGGTACCCGATCTTCGGCGTGAACTTCTCGAGCTTCTCGATCGCGCGCGTGCGGGTGTCCGCCCCCATCCACTCGAGCTTCTCGATGGACTGGCGGTAGGCCTCGACCAGGTTGGCGACCAGGGCATCCATCGCGACCTTGGCCGCGGCGGGGAAGTGCCGCTCGACGTAGATCTTGCCGACCGCCTCGCCGAGCGCGCCCTCGACGAGCGAGACGCCGCGCTTCCACCGGGCGCGCAGCTCCGGCGTGCCGGTGAGCGTGCGGCCGTAGAAGTCGAAGTTCGCCTCGACGAACTCGCGCGAGAGGTACGGCGCGTTCGAGCGGATGACCTGCCACACCAGCCAGTCCCGCCAGGCCGGCAGGTTGTCGGCCCGCAGCACCGACTCGAGTCCGGCGAGGAAGCTGGGCTGGCGCACCACGACCTCGTCGAAGCTGTGCTCCGGCACGCCGAGGGCGGTGAGCCAGACATCCATGTCCACGTCGCCGACCAGGTCGTTCGCGGCCTGCCAGAGCATCGGGTTGTAGGTCGCCTCGGAGTCACGGCTCTTGACGTTGTCCCAGTGGTGGCTCGCGATCTCGGTCTCGAGGGCGAGGATGCGGGCGGCGCGGGCTGCGGCGTCATCCACGCCGGCCAGCGCCAGCATGCGCTCCACGAACGCGGCGTACTTGGTGCGCGTCTCGGCGAACTTCTCCTCGCGGAAGTACGACTCGTCGGGCAGGCCGATCCCCGCCTGCTCCACGAAGACCAGGTAGCGCTCCGGGTCGCCGGGGTCGTTGTCGACGAACAGTTGGAAGAACCCGGATGACCCGCCCCGCTCGAGCTTGCCGAGCGTCGTGAGCAGCTCGGTGATCGAGCCGACCGACTCGGCCTGCTCGACGAGCTCCTTGATCGGCTGCGCGCCGAGCGCCTGCGCCCGCGCCTCGTCCATGAAGCTCGCGTACAGGTCGCCGACCTTGCGGGCTTCGGTGCCCGGCGCCGCCGACTGCGACTCCATGATGATGTCGCGCACGGCCTTCTCGGACTCCTCGGCGAGCACGAGGAACGAGCCGTACCGGGCCTTGTCGGAGGGGATCTCGGTGCGCTCGATCCACTTGCCGTTGACGTGCCGGTAGAGGTCGTCCTGCGGGCGGATGGCGGGGTCGAGATCCTCGGTGTGGATGCCGGACGAGAGGGGGGATGCGGCGTCGCTCATGGGAGCCAAGCCTAGTTCGGCGATGTCGCGCCGTCCGCGGCACGCTCGGCGTTCCACTCGTCCAGCACCCGCGGCAACCGCGCCTGCACGAACCGGAAGAAGTCGGCCATCTCATCCATGCGCGCGGCCGCCACCGGGCCGAGCCGGCCGGCCGCGTCGTCGGCCATCCGGGCCATCACGCCGTACAGCTCGTTCTTCGCGATCGAGGCGGTGAACCAGGGATGATGCGGCAACTCGTACTCGAACTTGCGACTCCCCGGCCGCCGATGCCGTTGGATCATCGTGACGGTCTCGAGGTAGCGGACCGCCCCGGACACCGCGGCCGGACTCGCGCCGAGGCGCTCGCCGAGCTGCTCGGCGGTGAGTGCGCCGTCCTCGCTCGTCATGAGCGCCATGAGCACGGCCGCGGGCATCCGCGGGAATCCGTTGGCCGCGAGCGCGCTGACCAGGCCCGCGGCGGGGTCGTCGTCGCGCGGCGGCTGGTCGGTCATGACGTCAATTGTCTCCTGCGGACGACGACCGCCGAGATCACGACGAGCACGACCGAGATGCCGAGCAACCACCACACGCCCGACCACTCGACGTCCGCGGCCGGCAGCCCGGGCGTGTGCGTGAACGGGCTCGCGTCGCGCACCCACTCCGGCACCTGCAGGATGCCGCCGAACTGCCCGATCACGAAGCCCACACCGATCGCCGCCCAGCCGACCGCAACGGTGGCCCGCGGGGCCACGGCGAACACGAGCGTCGTGAGCGCGATGAAGGTGAGTGCGGCCGGCAGTTGCACGACGCCCGCGCCGACGCTCGACCAGAACCGGTCGGAGTCCGCCCCGCTGCCGAGGAAGGTCAGCCCGGCGAAGAGGCCCGCGGTCAGCGCGACGGCGACCGCCGACACCACCGCCACCAGCACGTAGCCGAGCAGCCAGCCGGTGCGATGCACTGGGGCCGCGAGCACGAGTTCCGCCCGGCCATCCGCTTCCTCGCCGCGCGCGCGCATGATCGCCTGCGCCCCTGCGGCGGCCGCGAGGATGCCGGCGATGCCGAGGATCGCACCGACGAGCAGGTCGATGAGCTGGCCGGTGCCGCCGGGCACGAAGCTCGCCAGCAGTTCCTGGAGCTGGTCGGCGAGATCCTGCACGTCGGCGATCCGACCGGCGAGGGAGCCCGCGAGGGCTCCGAGCACCGCGCCACCGATCGCCCATCCGATGATGCTCGGCCACTGCTGGCGCCAGGCCAGCCCGACGCTCGAGCGCAGGGAGGCCGGGCCAGTGGCGCGTCCTCTCCGCTCCGGCAGCAGGCTCGAGCCGAGGTCCCGGCTCGCCTGGATCGCGAGTGCAGCGGCGGCGGTCAGCGCGGCAAGGGCTGCGGCGAGGAGGAGGGGCGCGGCATCCTGCCTCGTGAACGCGTACACGTGCTGGCCCCAGCCGATCGGCGACAGCCAGCTCGGCCACGCGCTCGTCACCGACAGCGCGTCGTCGGCGCGGGTTCCGAGTGCGTCCCCGGCCGCGCGCAGCAGGAAGGCGGCTCCGACCGCGGCCGCGCCGATGCCGTTGGCTGCCCGCGACGTGGGGGCGAGTTGGGCGGCGAGCGCTCCGATCCCGATGAACGAGACGCCGACCGCCGCGGTCGCGAGTCCCGCAAGCCAGGCACCCGCTGCCTCGAGCCCGCCGCCCATCATGCCGAGCGTGACAACGCTGCCGAGCACGGCGTTCGCGAGTACGCCGACGATGATGGTCGCCGCGAGTGGCGACGTACGGCGAATGGGCGCCGCCCCGACGAGTTCGGCGCGCCCGCGCTCCTCGTCGGCGCGTGTGTGGCGCGTGACGAAGAACGTGCTCATGAGCCCGGCCATGATCGCGAGGTAGCAGAACACCTGGAAGTAGACGTACGCGCCGAGGCTGCCACCGTCGGGCAGCCCGCGCAGCGCGAGCAGCGACGGCGTCGCGACGGCGACCTTGATCACGGTCTCGCGGTCGGCATCCGTCGGGAACTCGGTCTGCACACCCGAGGAGCTCGCAAGCGCGAGGAGGCCGGTCGCGACGATCCAGATGGGCAGGATGATCCGATCCCGCCGAATCCTGACGAGGATGAGGCGGAGCATCAGGCCGTCGCCTCCGCACCTCGGTGTCGGCCGCGATCTGATCGCCGTAGTGCCGCAGGAACAGCTCCTCGAGCGAAGGCGGCGTGACGGTGAGCGCCTGCACCGGATGCGTCGCGAGCGATGCGATGACCCTCGCGACCGCGTCGGTCTCGACGTCGAACCGCAGCGCCTCCCCGTCGCGGCGCACATGTGCGACGCCCGGCAGCGACGCGAACGCCGACTCCGGGGCCTCAGTCACGACCGTGAACGACGTGCTCGTGAGATGCCGCAGTTCGGCGAGCGTGCCGTTCTCCACCGCGACGCCCGCGCGGATGATGGTGACCCGGTCGCACAGCTCCTCGACCTCGCTCAGGATGTGGCTGGAGAGCAGCACGGTCGCGCCATCCGCCTTCACCCTGGCGACCTGCGCGCGGAACACCGCCTCCATCACCGGGTCGAGCCCGCTGGTCGGCTCATCCAGCACGTAGAGGGATGCCCGGCGCGCGAACGCCGCGACGAGCGCGACCTTCTGCCGGTTGCCCTTCGAGTAGCTGCGGGCCTTCGTGCGCGGGTCGAGCTCGAAGTCGCGGATGAGGGATGCGCGCAGCTCGGGATCCGCGCCGCCGTGGAGGCCGGCGAGCAGGTCGATGGTCTCGCCGCCCGAGAGGTTCGGCCACAGGGCGACATCCCCGGGCACGTACGCGAGGCTGCGGTGGATCTCGACGGCGTCCGCCCACGGATCCTTGCCGAGCACGCTCACCTCGCCACCCGACTTGCGCATGAGGCCGAGCAGGATGCGGATGGTCGTGGACTTGCCTGCACCGTTCGGACCCAGGAACCCGTGCACCTCGCCCTCGGTCACGCTGAGGTCCAGTCCGTCGAGCGCGTGCGTGCGCCCGAACCGCTTCGTGAGGCCCGAGGCCTCGATCACCGTCGTCATGAATGCGACTGTACGCCTGTTTCAGAAGTTTGTGAATGTTGCGAATCGACTGCTGGAGAGACCCGGTTCTAGGCTGGAGACCATGCGCATCCTCTTCATCGGCGGCAACGGCACGATCAGCGCGTTCGCCAGCCGGCTCGCGGTCGAGCAGGGCCACGAGCTCACCCTGCTGAACCGCGGCACGAGCACCCGTCGTCCGCCGATCGAGGGAGCCGAGACGCTCGTCGGCGACATGGACGACCTGGCGTCGGTGGGGGCGGCGATCGGCACGCGGGACTTCGACGTCGTGGTGAACTGGCGCTCGTTCCATCCCTTCCAGGTCGAGTCGGATGTCGCGCTCTTCGAGGGCCGCACCGGACAGTACGTGTACATCTCCTCCGCGTCTGCGTATGCCAAGCCCGTCGCCGCGCTGCCGATCACGGAGTCGACCGCACTGCGAAACCCGTTCTGGGAGTACTCGAACGACAAGATCCTGAGCGAGGACGTGCTCGTTCGCGCGTTCAGGGACCGCATGGTTCCCGGCCACGATCGTGCGCCCGTCGCACACCTACGACGAGCAGGCGATCCCGACCCAGGGTGGCTGGACGAACATCGACCGCGCTCGGCGCGGCAAGCCGATCCTCGTGCACGGCGACGGCACGCAGATCTGGACGCTGACCCATTCGCGTGACTTCGCCCCGGCGTTCGTCGGCCTGCTCGGCCAGCCTGCGGCGATCGGCGAGACGTTCCAGATCACCTCGGACGAGGCGCTGCCGTGGAACCAGATCCACACCGCGCTTGCGAACGCGGCCGGGGTCGCGGCGCCCGAGCTCGTGCACGTGGCATCCGAGTCCATCGTGCAGGTGATCCCGGAATGGAGCGGGCTCCTGCTCGGCGACCAGGCCCACTCGGTGATCTTCGACAACTCCAAGGTGCAGCGGCTCGTGCCGAACTGGCGGATCACGACCCCGTTCTCGATCGGTGCCCAGGAGATCATCGCCTTCTACGACGAGCACCCGCAGTACCAGCACGTCGACGAGAGCCTCGATGCCCGGATGGACCTGCTCGTCGAGCACGCCCGCACGTTCGGCGCGCTCGCCGACTAGTCCGGTGGCGCTGCCGTTGTCGTCCCGACCCGCAGCTCGCTGACGAAGTCCACCCGCTGCTGGTCGACGCCCTCGATGAGTCCGATCGCCGCGCGACCTGCGGCGCGACCCTTGTCGACGCCGGGCTGCACGACGGTCGTGAGCTCGACGCCGCCGGCCTCGTCCACGCGGATGCCGTCGAACCCGAGCACACTGACATCCTGCGGAACGCGCAGCCCGAGCTCGGCCGCCGCCCGCAGCACCCCGACCGCGAGCAGGTCGCTCTGCGCGATGCACGGCCGTCGGCCGTCGCCAACCGTGGAGTCCCGGATCGCGCAGCACCTCGAGCCCGGCCGCGCGACCGGCGTCGATCGAACTGCCCGACGCCACCCACGCGGCGGCACCCGGGAAGACGTCGAATGCACCGAGCAGGCGCTCGCGAGTGGTGTGCGACGTCGCGAGCGACTCCCAGTCGACCGGGAGCGCACGGGAGTCGTCCGTGTCGTCGAGTTCGAGGGTGACGACCGCGACTCGGTCGTGTCCGAGGTCGCGGAGGTAGGTCGCGGCACGCTGCGTGGCCGGGCGGTTGTCGAGTCCGATCGCGAGCACGCCATCCATCTCGTCGGCCTCGATCGCCACGATGGGCATGCCGCGCTGGCGGAGGGTGGCGACCGCGGCATCCAGTGAATGGCTGCAGCCGACCAGGATGACTGCGTCCATCGGGGCGGATGCCACGTCGATGCGCTGCCCCCCGGTGTCCGCGAGCAGCAGCAGCCCAGCGCCGGCCGCGCCGGCCTCCTCGGCGATGCCGTCGAGCATCGCGAGGCTCATCGGGTCGCGGAACGCATCCCGCAGCCGATCCTCGACCACCACGCCGATGATGCCGGAGCGTCCGGTACGCAGTGACTTGGCGCGGGGGTCTGGGCCGCCGTAGTCCAACTCGCGGGCGGCGGCGAGCACCCGCTCGCGGGTGGCGTCGGAGACCGGTCCGGATCGGCTGAACGCGAGCGACGCGGTCGACGGCGACACCCCCGCGCGGGCCGCGACGGCGGCGAGCGTCGGACGCGATGTTGCCTCGGACCCCATGGTCAAGTAGCGTAGTCGAATCGATTCGATTGCAATAGCGGAATGAGCACCGACACCCCATGAGCACCCTCACCTCCGAGTACGCGGGGCTGACCCGCGCCCAGGCCTACCGCTGGCGCAACGCGACCTTCGTCGTGTTCATGCTGCCGGGGCTCGGGATGGCGAGCTGGATCTCGCGGGTGCCCGCCGTGCGTGACTCGCTCGGCGCATCCACCGCCATGATGGGCCTGCTGATCTTCGGCATCGCGGTCGGCTCGATCATCGGGATCTCGACCTCGAGCCACGCCACTGCTCGGTTCGGCGCCCGCACGGTCATGGTCGCCGCCCTGATCACGTCGTCGGTCGGCCTCGTGATCGCGGCCCTCGGTGTGACGTTCGGCCCGACCTTCTTCCTGAGCTTCGCGGGCCTGATCCTGTTCGGGTGCGGGTCCGGCCTGTGCGACGTTGCGATGAACGTCTCGGGCGCGGCGAACGAGCGCGTCATCGGCAAGACCGTCATGCCGATCTTCCACGCCTTCTTCAGCTTCGGCACGATGGTCGGCGCAGGCCTCGGCGCGCTCGCCGAGCTGGCCGGCGTGCCGATCCTCCTGCACATCTCGGTGATCGCCGCGATCCTCACGGCCGGTGTGATCGTGGCGATCCGCACCTTCCAGTCGGAGCACGTCATCGAGCAGCACACCACGCAGGATGCCGCCCACCCGAGTCCCGGCACCTGGCGCTCCCGTCTCGGCGCCTGGCTCGAGCCGCGAACGCTGCTCATCGGACTCATCGTGCTCGGTGCGGCCTTCTCGGAAGGATCGGCCAACGACTGGCTCGGACTGGCCATGGTCGACGGCCACGGGGTCGAGAACTACCAGGGCGCGCTGGTATTCGGTCTGTTCGTGACTGCGATGACGGTCGGCCGCCTCGCCGGGGTCAAGCTTCTCGACCGGTTCGGCCGGGTTCCCGTGCTGCGCGGATCGTTCCTGCTCGCCGCGGTCAGCCTGCTCGTGCTCATCTTCATCCCCAACCCGATCGTCGCCGCGATCGCGGCCATCGGCTGGGGTCTCGGCTCGGCGCTCGGCTTCCCGGTCGGGATGTCAGCGGCGGCGGATGACCCGGCTCGCGCCGCGGCACGCGTGGGCGTCGTGGCGACCATCGGCTACTTCGCGTTCCTGGTCGGCCCGCCGGTGATCGGATTCATCGGCGACCGCATCGGCCTCCTGCTCGCGCTGCTCGTGGTGCTCGTGCTCGTCGGCATTGCCGCGATCGTGTCCGGCGCCGCACACGAGGCGACGCCGACCGAGCTCAACGACCGGGTTCGTGGACGTCGCGCGCGGGTCAAGGTCGATCGGGTCTGATCCGACGATGACCGCCGCGGTGCCGACCAAGTACGTCGCGCTGCTGCGCGGCATCAACGTCGGCGGCAACAACAAGGTCGCGATGAGCGACCTCGCCGCCGCGTTCCGCCATGCCGGCTATGACGACGTCCGTACGCTGCTCGCGAGCGGCAACGTGGTCTTCGCCGCGACGGGCACGACCGCACGAAGGCTCGAGGCAGCGATCGAGGCTCTCCTGAAGAAGGCGTTCGGCACCGCGTTCCCGACGCTCGTGCTCTCGCGGGCCGAGCTCGCGAAGGTGATCGACGGGGCGCCGAAGGGGCACGACTCGCCGACGCTCCGTGCGGACGTGTTCTTCCTCAAGCACCCGCTCACCGCGAAGCAGGCGCTCGCCGAGGTGCCGGAGACTCCGTGACGGCGTCGATGCGATCGCGGCGGGACCGGGCGTGCTGTACTTCTCGCGCGTGAAGGCCACGGCGACCAAGACCCGCATCCAGGCCTTCATGGCCAAGCCCGTGTTCAAGCAGCTCACCGTGCGCACGTGGGGCACCACGACGAAGTTGCTCGCCCTGCTCGATCAGTAGGCTGGCTCGGTGCGTCTTGTCGTTGCGAAGTGCTCGGTCGACTACGCCGGACGCCTCAGCGCGCATCTGCCGCTCGCGACCCGCCTGCTCGTGGTCAAGGCCGACGGCAGCGTGCTCGTCCACTCCGACTCGCTGAGCTACAAGCCACTCAACTGGATGAGCCCGCCGTGCATCCTCGCGGTGCTCGAGCCGGATGACGACCAGCGCGCGGCCGGCGTCGTCGAGCTCTGGAAGGTGGCGCAGGCCAAGACCGCCGACCTGCTCGTCATCTCGATCCACGAGATCGTGCACGACTCATCCCACGATCTCGGTGTCGACCCCGGCCTGCAGAAGGACGGCGTCGAAGCCCACCTCCAGAAGCTGCTCGCGGAGCAGATCGAGGTGCTCGGCGACGGCTACCGGCTGGTGCGGCGCGAGTACATGACGGCGATCGGTCCCGTCGACATCCTGGCCAAGGATGCCGCGGGCGCCTCGGTCGCCGTCGAGATCAAGCGCCGCGGCGACATCGACGGCGTCGAGCAACTCACCCGCTACCTCGAACTGATGAACCGCGACCCGCTCCTGGCCCCCGTGGCCGGCGTCTTCGCCGCCCAGGAGATCAAGCCGCAGGCGCGCACGCTCGCCGAGGACCGCGGCATCCGCTGCGTGCTGCTCGACTACGACGAGCTGCGCGGCATGGACGACGGGATCGCTCGGCTGTTCTGATTGGCGCGCCGCCGCTGCGGCTAGCCTCCCGCGGCGCCGTTGATCACAGCGTTGAACAGCAGGATGAGCACGCCGATCACGATCTGCGTCGCGAGGATGAGCAGCGGCAGCTTGAGCACGTCGAGCGTACGCTCACGGCGGTAGATGAGCACGAAGATGACGACGATCACGATGAGCAGTACGCCGAGCGACGCGAAGCTCCAGCCGAGGATCTCGCGCAGGTAGGCGAGGCCGTTCGTGACATCCACCTTGGCCGGGTTGGCCGTCTTGAGGATGACCTCGACGAGCTTGCCGACGAAGATCGGCAGCGGGATGACGAGCGAGCTCAGCACGATCGCGAGCGTGTAGGTCAGCGGCTGCACCGAGACGTTCTTCGGTCGCACGAGCTTGCCGCGCGTCGCCGTGCCGTAGCCGGTTGCAGGGGCGACCTCCGCCGGTGCTGACTCCGCAGCGGGTTCGGGGGTCGAAGTCGAGTCGGTCATGGGCGCCCTTTCGTCTTTGGGCTAACGCTAGTGGGGGCGCGGCTAGAGTGACACGAATGAGCGCCGGATTCACCTGCATCCTGTTCGACCTGGATGGCACGATCGTGGATTCCGCGCCGGGGATCACCGCCACCCTCGCCTACACGTTCCAGCAGCTCGGGCTGCCCGTGCCCACCCCCGCCGAGCTCGTCGCGTACGTCGGGCCGCCGATCATGGACTCGTTCCGCGACCTCGCCCACTTCGACCTCCCGGAGGCGCGCCGCGCGCTCGAGATCTACCGCGAGCAGTACCTCAAGACCGGCGTGTTCGACGCGACGGTGTACCCGGGCATCGAGGGCGTGTTCCAGGAGATCCACGAGCGGCGGGTGCCGCTGTCGCTCGCGACCTCGAAGCCCGAGCTTCCGGCCAAGCTCATCCTCGAGAAGACCGGCCTGCTGCACTACTTCGACGTGATCACCGGAGCCTCGGAGGACGAGGTGCGCAGCGCGAAGAAGGATGTCGTGAAGGAGGCCCTCGAGCGCCTCGCGGCGTTCGGCGCCGACATCTCGCGTCCCGTGATGGTGGGCGACCGCATCCACGACGTCGAGGGCGCGTGGGAGCACGAGGTGCCGACCATCTTCGTGCGCTGGGGCTACGGCTCGCCCGCCGAGGAGGTCGGCACGATCGGCGTCGCGGCCGATGCGGCCGACCTGATACGGCTGCTGTTCCCCGCTGGTTGAGGAGCGCGCCGAACGCACGCGTCTCGAAACCTCACCCCCGCGGGCAGTGCAGCCGGGTCGGCGTGTGATCGTCGGCCGTTCGCTCGATCACGTGGAGGTCCATCGCCGCGCCGCAGATCGGGCACGGCTTCGGTCCGGTCGGCGGCAGCGGCTCCTCGCCGTAGGGTCCGAGCGGTGGCGGACCCAGCCACGGGAACAGCGCTCGGTTCCAGCGGTCCCACCAGTGCATCCGGTCCGCTTCTTCGATCGCATCGCGTCGCATATTACTTAGTGTACTAACTATTAGGGCAGGCGGATACCATGAACTGCATGACGACCGATCCGCTCGCCCTCGACCGGCAGGTGTGCTTCGCGCTGGCCGCGGCCTCTCGCAGTGTCATCCAGCTCTACCGTCCCGTGCTCGAGCCGATGGGGCTCACGCACCCGCAGTACCTCGTGATGCTCGCGCTCTGGGAGCGCAGCCCACGCACGCTCGGCGACATCGCGCGCGCCCTCGCGCTCGAGCCCGCCACCCTGTCGCCGTTGCTCAAGCGACTCGAGGCGGCCGGGCTGGTCACCCGCGGACGCAGTGCCGACGACGAGCGGGCCCTCGACGTGCGGCTCACCGAGCAGGGGCAGGCGTTGCGGTCACGAGCCGAGCAGGTACCGCCCGCGATCGTGAAACGGCTCGGGATGCCGCTGTCCGAACTCGAGCGCATCCGCGACCAGCTCACCAAGCTCCTCGCCGCGGCGTCTGTGCCGGTTGGCGCGCCGCCGGTGCGGCGCGCGTCGTCCGCTCCGCGGCACGAGCGCGGTCGCGCCACGGATCGGAATCATCAGAGCGCGTAGGTCGCGTTTCGCTCGCGGGTCAGCCAGTATTGCGTCATGTCACCGTTGACAACGATCGCCCTGCCCGTCGCCCTCGGCATCATCATGTTCGGCCTGGGGCTGAGCCTCACCCTCCGGGACTTCGCCAGGATCGGCAAGTCGCCCAAGGCGGTGATCATCGCCCTGCTCTGCCAGTTGCTCGTGCTGCCGGCGATCTGCTTCGGCCTCGTCATCGCGTTCCAGCTGCCGCCGCTGCTCGCGGTCGGCATGATGCTGCTCGCGGCGAGTCCCGGCGGAACGACAGCGAACCTGTACAGCCACCTGTTCCGCGGCGACATCGCGCTCAACATCAGCCTCACCGCGGTGAACTCGGTGATCTCGGTCTTCACCCTGCCGCTCATCGTGAACTTCGCGATCGGATACTTCCAGCCCGTGACCACCGGCCAGCCGGGCGAGAGCGCCGTGGGCATCGACTTCGTCGAGGCGCTCAAGGTGTTCGCGATCGTGCTGATCCCGGTGGTGCTCGGCATGCTGGTCCGCCGCTTCCGGCCCGGCTTCGCGATCGCATCCGACCGTCCGGTGCGCATCGCGTCGATCATCATCCTCGCGATCGTCATCATCGGCGCGGTGGTCTCGAACGCGAAGGCGCTGCTCGACAACCTCGGCGCACTCGCCGCCATCACCGTGCTGTTCTGCCTGATCTCGCTCACGGTCGGATTCCTCATCCCGAGGCTGTTCCGGGTGGAGCGCCGGCAGGCCGTCGCGAGCTCGTTCGAGATCGGCATCCACAACGCGACGCTCGCGATCGTGATCGCGCAGTCGGTGCTCGACAACTTCGAGATGTCGCTGCCGGCCGCGGTCTACGGCGTGCTGATGTTCTTCGTCGCGGCGGCGTTCGGGTTCATCATCCGGGATCGGAAGCCCGTCGAGCCTCTGGTTGAAGGCCGCGTCTAGCTAACGGGCGAGTCGCTCCACGATCGAGCCGTACAACCGGGGCAGCGCGCGGGCCGTCGGCACGATCGCGCGCCGAAGGGGCGAGGATGCTCCGCGCACGAGCCCGGCCGTGAGCACCCTGAAATCGCGGGTGACGTCCGCCCACGCGCGCGCGTACTCCGCCGGCCGCTCGGCCACGATGCAGGACACCGCGGCGCGCGCCTGGTCGAAGCCCAGCCGCAGCCCCTCGCCGGTGATCGCGTCGACGTACCCCGACGCATCCCCCACCAGCAGCACGCGTCCGCTGACCGGACTGCTCGCGCGCTGCCGGAACGGACCGGCGCCGCGCAGGTCGCTCGCCGCGTCCGCGCCCGCGATCCGATCCGCGAGCGCGGGGATCCCCGCGATGGTCGCGTCGAAGTCGGTCTTCGGTGCGCCGAGCAGCGACAGCCCGACGACGCGCTCCGACACCGGGGTGACGTAGACCTCCGCCCGCTTCGCCCAGTGCACCTCGATGAACTCGCTCCACGGCTCGACGGCGTAGTGCTTGCGGAGGCCGAAGCGACGAGGTCCACGGACGGGGCGCTCGAGTCCGGTGATCCTGCGCACGGTGGAGTGCAGTCCGTCGGCGGCCAGCAGCCAAGACGCGCGCACCCCCGCGACCTCGACGCCCGAGGCATCCTGCTGGACCTCGTCGACCCTGGCCGTCACGCGCGTGACACCCAGTTCGGCGACCCGCGCGCTCAGGGCATCGTGGAGGGTGGTGCGGCGCACGCCGAGTCCCGGGCCGGTCGCGAAGCGGTGGGTGACGCTGCGCGTGCCGTCGGTGTAGGTGACGCCGCGAAGGGGCATCCCGTCCGGCTGCACGCCGAGCCGCTCGAGCAGCGGCACGGCGCCGGGCATGAGCCCTTCGCCGCAGGCCTTGTCGATCGTGCCGGAGCGCGACTCGACGAGTGTGACCGAGAGTCCCGCCATCCTCGCCTCGATCGCCGTCGCGAGTCCGACCGGACCGCCGCCCACCACGACGACATCGGTCACGTCAGCGCTTTCAGTGCGCGGTCCTCCACCGGGATGCGGAAGCCGATCAGCAGGATCGCGTTGAGCACCGTGAACGCGATGCACGTGATCCACGCGGTGTGGATCATCGAGATCGCGATGCCCTCGACCGCGACGAGAACGATAGTTCGGATGCGGCAGCCAGGCGAACCGGTACGGCCCGCGACCGACCACGCGTTCGGCGCCGGGCACGACGATGACCCGCGTGTTCCACTGGTGACCGAGGGTGCGGATGATCCAGTATCCGCCCGGCCTGGCACAGCACCGCGATCACGAGCATCGGCCAACCGAGCCACGGGATGAACGGACGGTCGAGCAACACCACCTCCGCCATGCACGCGAGCAGGAAGCCGGTGTGCAGGGACACCATCCACGGGAAGTGCCGCTGGCCGTACTCGACGCCGCCCTGCGCGAACGCCTCCGCAGCGTTCCGCCTCGAGACGACGCAGCTCGAACAGCCGCTCGACCCCGGTCAGCAGGATGAAGACGATGTAGAGGGTGACGCTCAGGCTCATCGGCGGGCCGGCCTCATGGCCACTCGAGCAGCACGAACTCGGCGCTCACCCCTGGGCCGAGTGCGAACAGCAGCCCGTGGGCGCCGGGCGCCGCTTCGGTCGCGGCGAGCACGTGCAGTACGGCCGCGGATGACAGGTTGCCGGCGTGCTCGAGCGAGGCCCAGCTCGCGGCGAACGCGGACTCGTCGACCTCGAGGGCGTGCGCGAACGCGTCGAGCACCCGTGGCCCGCCGGGGTGTGCGACCCACGCGCTGACGTCGTCGAGCGAGAGGTGGTTGGTGGTCAGGAAGTCGGCGACCACGGGCGGGAAGTGCCGCTCGATCACGTCGGCGACCCCCGCGGTGAGCACGATCTCGAAGCCGGTGCCGCCGATGTTCCAGCCGATCACGTCCGCCGTCTCCGGCAGGAACGCGCTCCGGGTGTCCACGACGCGGATGCCCGGCTCCGGCCGATCGTCGCCGACCATGACCACCGCCGCTGCGCCGTCGCCGAACAGCCCGGTCGCGACGAAGTTGGCGATGGTCGCGTCATCCCGCTGGAGCGTCAGCGAGCACAGCTCGACCGAGAGCAGCACGCCCACCTCGGTCGGATGCCCGACCAGATAGTCGTGCACGCGGGCCAGGCCCGCGGCCCCCGCCACGCAGCCCAACCCGAAGGAGGGCAGCCGCTTCACGTCGGGTCGCAGCCCGAGACGTGGAACGAGGAGTGCATCGATCGACGGCGCCGCGATCCCGGTGACCGAGGTGAAGAGCACGAAGTCGACGTCCTGCGGGGTGAGCCCCGCCTGGTCGAGCGCGTTGCGGAGGGCGAGCTCGGCGAGGTTGGTGCCGACCTCGATGAAGACGTCGTTCGCGGCCTTGAACCCGCCGAGATCGCGGTACGCCTCGATCGGCAGGGCGGTGTGGCGCGTTCCGATGCCGCTGCCCGCGTGCATCCGCTCGAGCACCGCACGTCGCGATGGGTCGGGCGAGATCAGCGGAGCGAGCTCGCGCGTGATCTCGGCCTGCGTGTAGACGTGCGGGGGCAGCACGGGTGCCACTGCCGCGATGCGGGTCATTGGCCGAACGTACCACCGCGCGCTGGCGCGGGCACGGCGAAGGCCCGGGCTTGCGCCCACGCCTTCGCGGTGCAGTTAGACCTGACTCCGGCGGCGGCGCAGCACTCCGAGGGTGAGAGCCCCGGCGAACAGCAGCGACAGCGCCCCACCCACCGCGATCGGCGAGAGACCAGAGCCGGTCGCGGCCAGCATGGGCGGGTCGACGATGATCACGACGAGCGCCTGGTCACCGACGTCGTTCACGTTGGAGATGCCGTACACGTACATGTAGTAGGTGCCCGGTTCGTTCGGCGCCGTGCCCGTGATCGCGAGCTTGGGAGTCACGCCCGGGAGGTTCTGGTCGCTCTCGACCCAGTCCGTCCACTCGTAGATGTTGTCGTACCAATCGACGAGCTCGCCGCCCTGTGAGAAGTCGAACGCCGGGCCGAACGTCACATTCACCGGCACGTTGAACGCAGCCCCGGTCGTCAAGTGGATGGGCGACGCGGCAGTCATGCACGACACCGTTCCGGGCGTCACGAGGGTCTCGCCATAGTGGCTCTCGATGTCATTCCCGAGGTCGTCGATCGCGTAGTCGATCGCATCCTCGTAGTTGTCGCACCCGTAGTCGACGAGACCGATGAAGAGGCTCATGGACGAGCCCAGGGTCGTGAACATGACGCCGTCGGGGGTGCCGAAGTTCATCGAAATCGACGATGACGTCGAGGCCGACGGGCGGGCGACGATGATGGGGTCGCGCGAATCCCCGTACGCGATGACGGTGGAAACATCGAAGTCGAAGTCGGCATTGCCATCCGAGCCGAGGTTGCCCAGCGCTGCGATCGTCACGTCGCTGCGCACGGTTCCGTCATCGGAGTCGTTGACGGTGAAGATCCACTCCTGCGTCGTGCCCTTGATGTGGCGCACCACCGTGACGTCGACCAGGTCGGTGTCGGTGAACGGCACGTCGAAGTCCGTCCAGGTGATGTGCACTTCCCCGCCCGCGAACTCCTCGACCAGCGCCGGGAAGTCGGCGTGCAACTCGACACGGGCCCCCGGGTCCGCGTAGTTGAGGTAGAGCTGACCGATCGTGTCGAACGCGTCGGTCTTGTGGGGCGTTGAAGCATCTTCCGTCGCGCCGGCATCCAAGCAGACGTTCCACCACAGACCGCCGCCGGACGACACGGTGACGCCTTCGTCCGACGTGATGGGGCAGTACCCCGGGGTGATCTCGGCGGACGCCGGTGCGATGCCGAGCGCGAGACTGCCGAGCGCGAGCGCGGATGCCGCAGCGGCGGCGAGGGTCATGCGAATGGATGCGCGCATGGCAGCGCCTCTCGATCAGTGACGTGGACTGATCGAACCCTACTGGCCCTCAGCGACGCAGGGCCACTGTTCGCGTGATCTCGTGCAGCTACTTCGTGACGGTGATGGTGAACTCGAGGGGCTGGATGCCGCCCTGCTCGTTCGTCATCGTGACATCCGTCGTGCCCTCGGCCTTGGCCGTGAAGCCCGGGTTGAACGTGGCGCTGCCGTCGTCGTGGCCCTGCACGAACTCGGCGACCGACGGGTCCGACACCTCGGCCGTGTAGCTGTCGAAGGCAAGGTCACCGGTGTTGATGTTGAGCACTTGGCCGACCTTGAGGTCGACGGTCGCGCCCTGCAGGTCGTTGGCGCTCATCGTCACCGGAGTGATCACGTTGGCCGGCGCGCAACCAACGAGGGCGAGGGCGGCGCTGGCGACCAGCGCGACGGCGAGCAGGCGGAGCTTCGTGCTGGTCCCAGAGTTCATGGGGCCAGTATGGAGCCGCCGCTGCCACGCCGACAAGAGCGCGGGGATGCCGTCAGTCGACTCACAGCGAACGCACGAACACCACGCGGTGCTCACCCGGCCCGTCGTAGTCGCGGTACCCCATCACGCCGTCGATGTCGTCGTCTCCGCGGGCCTCGAATCCCATCGCGGCATGGAATTCCTGCGAGCGCCGGTTGAGGGGTCCGGTGATGGCGCGCACCTCGGTGCATCCACTCGCCTTCGCCTGCTCGAAGAAGCGCTCGTAGAGCATGCGCGCGATGCCCGCGCCACGCAGCTCGGGGTCGACGCCGACGAAGTGGATGTAGCTGAGCTGCGGCTTGTCCGCTGACCGGAACCCGACCAGGAACGCACCGAGCTCGCCCGACTCGGCCTCGACCACCCAGCTGGTCGACGTGAAGTGCTGCAGGAACAGCCGCGGGAGCATGGCGCCGAGCGTCGTGGCGTTCGGGGTGTCCCACCAGCGCGGGATCGCGTCCATGATCGCGGGGTGGTCGGACTCGCGTGGGCGGCGCACGTGGAAGCCGGGCGGAAGGGCCATGCCAGCGAGGCTAACGCAGGCGTCTGGGGTGCAGTACGGTTGTCGAGGCTAGCTCATGCTCGCCGGTACCAGGAGTTGTGATGCCCCAGACTTTTCGACGGTTCGCCCTGCTCGCGACGACCGCAGCGCTCACCGCGACCATGACGCTCGCCGTAGCCCTCCCTGCTTCGGCGGCGACGACCGATCCCAAGATCATCCCTGACGCTCCGGGGGACGTTCGCAACCTCGTGAACATCGACGACGTGCTCTACTTCTCCTCCGGCGCGGGGAGCCTCGGCACCTACGACGGCACGTCATTCACGCTGTACGACCGGCCGGGCGACCCCTCAGAGGCCATGCCGGCGGTCGCGCTCGGCGACGACATCGTCATGCAGGCGGACGACAGCAATTCCTACGGCCGATTCTGGACGTTCGATCGCACCACCGAGGTCTTCACCGAGTGGGGCGACACCACCGTCGGCCCGCTCATCCCGAACGATTTCGTCGAGACCAATGGGGTTGTCTACTTCGCCGCCACCGATGGGGGCTTCGGGCCGGACGTGCTCTGGAAATTCGATGGTTCGGCCGTCACCAAGATCGTCGGCGCGGTCGCCGTGGACGACCTGGCCACGTTCAACGGTGACGTGTACATGAATGCCGGCGCTGGACTCGCCGTCTACCACCCCGGATCGAACACGTTCACCAGCGACGTCACGATCCCCACCCCCGAGTTCTTCACCGAGTACCACGGCAAGCTCTACTGGATCGGATACCCGGGCGGCGACCAGACCCTGTACGAGTTCACGCCCGGCACGAACGCCACCAGGGTGTTCGACCAGCCCGGAGATCCCGTCGATCCCTGGTCACTCAGCGTGGTGGACGACCTGCTGTACCTCACGGCCTCTGACGGCAGTGTCGACCGCATGCTGTCGTTCGATGGTTCCGCCTTCACGTCATACCCAGGCGCGCCCATCGACCCGTACGGCTTCACCGGATTCGACGGAAAGGTCTTCTTCGGCGGATACGCTGATGGTGACGAGCTCCTGCACTGGTACGACCCGGCAACCGGCACGTTCCACTCCTTCGCCGCACCCAGCGAGCCCTTTGGATTCACCGTGCTCGGAGATCGCATGTTCTTCCCGGTCGACGAGGACGAAGGTCTGTGGTTCATCCAACTGAAGGCGCTTGCCGCGACCGGTGCGGATAGCACGCACGGCGTCACCCTTGCGCTCGGGCTGCTCGGCGTCGGTGCCACGGCCATCGCGCTCACGTTCATCGTGCGACGCCGCTCACGCGAGCAGTCGGAGTAACGCTCAACACCTTCGCACGCCGCGATGGCGAACCTCACGCGAGAGATCGTGATCGCGGTGTACTGCCGTTGAGGGTGCCGCGTGGCTAGGGAGAGCGGCCCTCAGCGAGCCCGTCCTCGTCGGCGCGCCCCGACGTGAGCACCCGCCGTCCCAGCTTCTGAAGGCGCCCGGTCCGGATGCTGTCCGCGAGCACCGCGAGCAGGATGATGCCCGCCTGCACCATGGGCGTCACATACAGGTCGACCTGCAGGAACACGAGGCCGGTCTGGATGAGCTGGATGAGCAAGGCCCCGACGACCGTGCCCGGGAACACCGACCCGCGTCCGCCGAACAGGCTCGTGCCGCCGAGCACTGCGGCTGCGATCGCGTCGAACTCGTCGCCGCTGCCGAAGCCCGGCGCAGCCGTGCGCAGTTGCGTCATCGCGACGAATCCGGCGAGCCCGGCGAGCGCGCCCGAGATCGCGTAGACGGTGAACAGGATGCGACGCACCGGGATACCCGCGCGCTCGGCCGCGGCCCGATCCTCCCCGGTCGCGAGCAGCTGCCGACCGAACGGAGTCCGCGTCACGAGTAGGTGTGCGAGCAGCACCACGAGCGCGAAGACCAGGATCGGCAGCGGGATGCCCAGCACAGACTGGCTGCCCATCTGCCCGATCACGTCGGGGTAGTTGACCTCCCGCGACTCCGACAGCTCGAGCCCGAGACCGCGGAACGCCGTCAGCATCGCGAGCGTGACGATGAACGGGATGACGCGCAGTACCGACACGATGAACCCGTTGATGCAGCCGAGCACGAGCCCGACCGCGATCGACAGGATCGGCACGATGAACAGCGGCAGATCGGCCGAATTGATGATCTGCCCGACGATCACGGCGGACAGGTAGAGCATTGAGCCGACCGCGAGGTCGATGCCCGCCGTCATGAGCACGAGCGTCATGCCGACCGCGACGATGCCGATGTAGGCAGTGCTGCGCGCGACGTTCGCGAGCGTTTGCAGATCGAAGAAGCGCTGGTCGAGCAGCGAGAAGACGATGAACACGACGACGAGCAGTAGCACCGGCACGTTGCGCAGGAGGAGGGATCGCACGCGGTTCATCGGGCGTCCTTTCCCGAGCCGGTGGACGGCGCCGCCACGGTCGGGGCTTCCCCGAAGGCCGCACCGAGGATGCGCCTCGCGTCGAAGTCGCCGCGATCGAACTCGGCGACGACGCGACCGAGGCGCATCACCGCGATCCGATCGCAGATGCCGAGGAGTTCCGGCAGCTCCGACGAGATGACGAGCAGACCGGTGCCGCTGTCGGCGATCTCGAGGGCGGTGCGGTACACCTCGAACTGAGCGCCGACATCCACGCCTCTGGTCGGCTCGTCGAGGATGAGCAGCTTGGGAGCAGTCAGCAGCCACTTGGCGAGCACGACCTTCTGCTGATTGCCGCCGGACAGTGTGCGCACCGGCGAGCGCTCGAGGTCACCCGACTTGAGTCGCAGCCCGTCGGTGGTGCGGCGCACGTCGTCGGCCATCCGTCGCCGTGAGATGGGGGCGAGCAGAGCGCGCGCCCAGCGCTTGAGCGACGGCAGGCCGGCGTTGGTCACGACGGGATAGTCCATGAAGAGACCCTCGCCGCGGCGGTCCTCGGTGACGAACGAGAGGCCGCGACCGATGCGGTCCCTCGTCGACATCCTCGTGACATCGACTCCGTCGAGTCGCACCGTGCCGGACGACGCCGGTTCGAGGCCGTAGACCACCCGGGCGAGCTCGGTGCGTCCAGCCCCCATGAGCCCGAACACCCCGAGCACCTCCGAGGCGTGCACCGTGAGGTCGACGTCCTCGACGAGCCCCGTGGCCGTGACGTGCTCGAGCTGCAGCACCGGTCGATCGGCGGGCGCGGAGGTCCGGTCGGGGAACAGCTTGTCGAGCGCACGACCGACCATGAGGGTGATGAGCTCACCCGTCGGCACGTCGGCGGCGCGAACGTCGACGAGACTGCCGTCGCGCATGACCGCGATGCGATCGGAGATCCGCTTGACGTCTTCGAGAATGTGCGAGACGTAGATCACCGACGTGCCAGCCGCGGTGCAGCTCCTCGATGAGGCTGAACAGCCGCTTCGTCTCCCGCGACGTGAGCGAGGTCGTCGGCTCGTCGAAGATGATGAGGCCCGGGTCACCGAGCGTCGCCTTGCAGATCTCGAGCATCTGCCGCTCGCCTGGGCTCAGGTCCTCGACGATCGTGTTGGGCGCGAACGGCAGCTGCATGCGCTCGAGCGCCGCCACCGTCTGCACCCGAGCGCTCCGCTTGTTCGTGAAGATGCCCGCGAAGCGCGGGTACGAGGTGAGGAACACGTTGTCGGCCACCGAGAGCTGCGAGAACAGATTGAGCTCCTGATGCACGAACGCGATGCCAGACCGTCGTGCGGCCGCGGGACTGGATGGCGCGTACGCGACGCCGTCCACGAGGAGCTCGCCCTCGGTCGGCTGCAACACCCCGCCGACGATGTTCATGAGGGTGGACTTCCCTGCACCGTTCTCGCCCACGAGCCCGAGTACCTCTCCGGGTGCGACGGTCAGCGAGATGTCGCGGTTCACCGGCACTCCGAAGAAGCTGTGCGAGATCGAGCGGAGCTCGAGGCGGGGCACGACGGCGATCGGATCGGTCATCGCACACCTCCGAGGAGCCGGGTGCGCGCGACATCCAGCAGGGCCGCCGCGACGATCACGAGCCCCTTCACGATGAAGACGACCGTGAACGGGAGGTTGAGCAGGTTGAGGCTGTTGGACAGCACGACGAAGAACAGCGCGCCCAGGAACGCGCCGAGGATGGAGCCCTTGCCGCCGAACAGCGAGATGCCGCCGATGACAGCCGCGCCGATCACATCCAGCAGGAAGTCATCGGCGAGCGTCGGCCGGCCGCCGCCGAGTCGGGTCGAGTACAGGATGCCGCCGACGGTCGCGAACGCCGCGCTGAGCATGTAGGCCGAGACCACCACCCGGCGGTACGGCACCCCGGAGATGATGGCCGCATCCCGGTTGGTACCGGAGGTGTACAGCCAGGTGCCGAAGGTGGTGCGCGAGAGCACGAAGTGCGCGACGGCGGCGAGACCGACGGCGATGAGCATAGGGACGGTGATCGCGCCCCACAGCTGGCCCTTGCCGATTGCGACGTACCCCTCGGGCAGGTTGCTCACGTTCTCGCTGCGGGTGAGCCAGATCGCGATCGCGTTGAAGAGCAGCAACACACCGAGCGTGACCATGAACGGCGGCATGCCGAGCCTGGCCACGGCGAGCCCATTGAGCGCACCGATGCCTGCGCCCATCGCGATCATGATGACGATCGAGATGCCGATGCCACCGCCACCCAGTGGCGCGAGGACGCCGCCCTGCTCGCCGATCAGCGCGCCCCACAGCACAGAGTCGCTCCACCGGGCCGGATCGAGCGCCTGGGTGATGAGTAGGGCGCCGAACGTGTTGGTCACGTTGATGATCGCGGTCTGTGCGAGGTCGATGCCCGCGAGCACGAGCACGAAGGTCTGGCCGACGACGACGATCGCCAGCGGCCACAGGTTGGAGAGCACGTTCAGCGCGTTGCGCTCGGTGAGCATCCCGTTCGCGAACGGGGCGACCGCGATGATGTAGACGACGATGAGCAGGGCGACGAAGCCCTCGCCCGCGAGGAAGCGGCGCACGCGATTGCCGCGCGGGGGGCGCACGGTGTCGGCGGTGGCGGTGCTCACGACGGCATCCTCTCGTGGTTCGGACGATCAGTGCAGGGGGTCGGGCCGTGAGGCCCGGCCCCCTGCGTTCAGATCAGCTCAGCTTCCGGGGGGAGCGATGACGCAGCCCCAGGTGTCCTGCTCCTTGTCGCCGACGTTCGCCTGCGTGAGCGCGAAGCCGGGGTCGACGAGCACCTCGTCGGGCTCGGTGTCGCCCGCGTTGATCGCCTCGGCGAGCGCGTTCAGGATCGACTCGGCCTCGAAGAACAGGTCCTGCACGCCGGTGGCGTCCACGTAGCCGTCCTTCAGCAGACCGCACGCACGGTTGTCACCGTCGATGCCGCCCATGATGACGTGACCTTCCTCGCCGACCTTCGCCCACTTGCCGAGCGGCTCGAGCACCGCCTGGATCTGCGGGTAGAGGAAGTCGCTCGAGGTGAACAGCAGTCCGACGGTCGGGTTGGCCTGCATGGCGGCTTCGAGGTTGGCCTTGCCGGTCGCGGCATCCCACTTGGTCTCGACCTCGATGGGGGTCTCGAACAGGTCGGGGTTGGCGTCGATGATGTCGTAGAAGCCGTTCTTGCGCTCCACGGCGTTCGGGTCACCGAGGTCTCCGACCATGATGAGCGGCAGCACCTTGGCGCCGGTCGCGGCAACCTGGTCGGCCATGTACTGCATGGTCTGCGCCGAGACGTCGCGGTTGTCGGCGACGGCGACGAGGGCCGCGCCATCCTCACTGGCCGGCGGCCGGTTGAAGATGCCGATCGGGATGCCCGCTTCGTTGGCCTCGTCGATCATCGTGTTCGCGCTTTCGCCGTCCTGCGGGATCACGATGATGCCGTCGACACCCTGGGTGATGCAGTCGCGGATCTGCTCGAGCTGCTTGTTGGGGTCTTCGTTCGAGTTGTGCTCGATGACGGTCGCGTTGACCTCTTCGAGGGATCCGGTGATGGATGCGATGCCGGCCGCCCAGAATTCGGTCTCACTCCCCGAGAAGCCGAAGCAGATGCTCTTGCCGGTCAGGTCGGTGCCGACATTGACGTTGACATCCTCACCGTCGCCGCCGCCGGCGCCGCCGCCGGTCGTACCGCACCCTGAGAGTGCGATGGCGAGTGCCGTTGCGGCAACACCCACCGCGATCAAACGTGATTTCACGAGGCCTCCTTGGCTCGGGCGGCCACGCTGACCGCCGATATTTCGAATCATAGGATGAAATGGTGTACGGCATACCATTTCTTTGAAATCAAGTTCAAACGAACAAATTGAACGTCACCCCGACGTGCCGGTCCGGCTGGTGCAGATGTGCGAGGGGGGACTTGACGCCCCACCGACGCCGCCTCGACGGCGCTGGACGCGCGGCCGCGGACTGCGCGGCGTGGTCCCGGGTGGTCCAAGAGACGCCACCCTACGAAATGACTCATGGGTGCCTCCGATGGAGACACCCATGAGTCATTCGTGCGCGAGGGGGGACTTGAACCCCCATGCCCTCACGGGCACACGGACCTGAACCGTGCGCGTCTGCCAATTTCGCCACTCGCGCGCTGTCCGGGACCTGAATCCCGGACAAGCGAGGGTATCACAATGGCCGATTCACCGATCCGGTCATCCGGTGCTCACGGGGTGGTGATCTCGGCCGTGATGCGGGCGACCAGTTGGCTCAACGCGACCATCCGGTCGGTGCGCACGAGCGTCGTCGGTCCGAGCTCGACCTGCACCCAGTGGTCGGCGATGAGCAGGTCGAGGATGCAGTCGCTGCGCACCGCATTGCATCTGGTGAAGGCCTGGTCGCCGGGCCGCAGCGCCGCCGGGGTGAACGGCGTGAGCCGTCCCGGCTCGTTGAGGAACGGCCGCACCTCCTCGAACGCCCATCGCCCGTTCGGGATCGCCTGCATGAGTCCGACCGACATCGTGCCCGCTGGATTGCTCACCGAGCACAGCACCGACGGCGTCCGGCGCAGGGCAGCATGCCAGGGCGTCCAGCCGGGCGGGTCCGGAAGGTAGCTGATCGTGGTCGTCGCGCCGATCGCGGTGGCGAACCCGGAGAGCGGCACGATACCCGAGCACGTCGTGCCGATCGGCAGCAGCGGCCTGGGCGGCAGGTACGGCGACTCGGTGCCGAGTTGGAGGGCATCCCGCATCCTGAGTCCGACCGTGCGCGCACTCGCCTCGCTCACCATGCCGGTGAAGGTGGCGTAGAGCCAGTCGTCGCCCCGCAGGGACATGTACTGGCAGGTGCCGCCGAAGCACAGCCACTGCTCGGTGCCGCTCGGACCACCGAGGGCATCCCAGCGAGCGAAGTCCGCCGCGGCGTTCTGCAGGAACTCGATCCGCACGCCCACCCAACTCCCGGAGGTCCAGGGCAGATAGGGCGTGCCGTTGCTCCACTCGCAGACGAGTCCACCGCCGGCGCGGATGAACTGCGCGCTCGGCATCATCTCCCCGCCCCCGAGCACTCGCGACTCCCCTTCGGTGACCGCGGGGTTCTGCGGGGTGATCGGCGTCGCGAACGCCGACGTCGGATTGCTCGCCGACGCGAGCTTCGCGCACGAGATGTTCGTGGTCGGCACGGGAGCGCTGGCCGCCGAAGCGGGGCCGGCGATGCCGACCGTGAGGGCGAGCGTCGCGACGACCACAGTGGCGGCCGCGGCGACGAGCGTGCGATGCAGTCTCATACCCTCACGACGGTCTTGGGCATCCGTCGGGTTGACGCGGGTCTAGGCTCGCGATCGTGACTTCGAGCGCGGCCGACGACCTCTCGGTCGAGGGTTCGGTGCCGCCCGAGACCACCCGGAGTCCTCGCGAGACCCGCGGCACCGGCCTCAACGCGACGCTGATCGTCGCAGCGCAGAGCACGCAGGCGATCGCGGTCGGGGCGGTCGCCCTCTTCCTCCCGCTCATCCGCGCGGACCTCGGGCTCAACTTCTCCCAGGCCGGTCTGCTCGCGGCGGTCGCGACCCTCTCCTACGCGCTCATGCAGGTGCCCGCGGGCATCCTCGCCGACCGGATGAGTCCGAAGCTCCTGTTCGGCATCGGACTGATCGGCACCAACGCGCTCGCGATCGTGTTCGCGACCTCCGACTCGTACGCGATCATGCTCGTCACGCAGGGCGTCGCGGGCATCTTCCGGGCGTTCATGTTCATCCCGGGGATGCTGCTCATCACCCGGCACTTCTCCGAGGCGAAGCGCGCGACGGCGATGGGGCTGTTCGTCGCCGGCGGCTTCTCGTCCAACATCGTGGTCAACCTGCTCGGCCCGGTGCTCGTGGGTCCGCTCGGATGGCAGGGCATCATCGTCGTGTCGTCGGTGCTCGGGCTGGCGGTCACGGCCGCGTTCTGGTTGCTTGCCGATGACGGTCCGGCCCGCGAGACGGTCGACGGGGGTCGGGTGGCGACCGGATGGGTGTGGCGCACTCGGGCGTGGTGGTTGCTCGGCGTCATCCAGTTCGCCCGGCTGTCGATCGTGGCGGGGGTCGGATTCTGGATCCCGGCGTTCCTCATCGAGGAGCGCGGGTTCTCGCTCGCGGCCGCGGGGGTGGTTGTGGCGGTGTCCGCGGCGCTCACGGCTCCGTCGAACATCGGCGGTGGCATCCTGTCGGACCGGCTCGGCCGGCCGCTGCTCGTGATCGGCGGAGCGCTCGGGTCGATGGTCGTGCTGCTCTCGCTCATCGGCCTGATCCACGTCTCCCCGGTGCTCGTGGTGGTCATCTGCCTCACCGCGCTCGTCATCCAGGTGTACTTCGGGCCGCTCTTCGCGGTGCCGCGCCAACTGTTCGGCCCCGGGCTTGCCGGACTGAGTTCCGGGTTCGGCAACCTGTGCGCGAACGCCGGCGGCTTCGCCTCGGTGCTCGTGCTCGGCGTGCTCAAGGATGCGACGGGCGCCTTCGGCATCGGATTCCTCACCCTCGCGGGGCTCGCGCTGATCGGGTTCCTCGCCGTGCTCTGGCTGTCGAAGTCGGCACCGCGGCGTCCATAGACAGCCGTCTTGCACGCGCCTCGGCTACCATGTGGCTAATCCCCACTGGCCCCTGTTCGGGCGGGGCCGAATCCGACCGAGGAGCACGTTGGGCCTTCTGGACAGCTTCGAACGAGGTCTCGAGCGCGCCGTCAACGGCACGTTCGCGAAGACCTTCAAGAGCTCTCTCGCGCCCATCGAGATCACCGCGGCGCTGCGCCGCGAACTCGACACCAAGGCCGCCGTGGTCTCGCGCGACCGCATCCTCGTCCCCAACAAGCTCGTCGTGCGACTGAGCCGCGACGACTACGACAAGATGTCCGCGCTCGGGCCCACCCTCATCGACGAGCTGACCGATCTCGTGCAGCGGCACGCCACCGCGCAGCACTACTCGTTCGCCGGCGGCATCGGGATCTCGCTCAGCGAGGACCCGAGCCTCACGCGCGGCATGATCGAGATCCAGTCGACCAACGTCAAGGGCGCCGTCTCGTGGACCCCCGTGCTCGACATCGGCGGCAAGCGCTACCCGATCACCCAGTCCCGCACCGTCATCGGTCGCGGCAGCGACGCCGACATCACCGTGGATGACACGGGCATCTCCCGCAAGCACGTCGAAGTGCTCTGGGACGGCACGCGCGCCCAGGTGAACGACCTCGGCTCGACCAACGGCTCGCTGCTCGACGGCCGCCAGGTGAACAAGGCGCCCCTGCCGCCCGACTCGGTGATCGACATCGGTCGCACCCGCATCGTGTTCCGTGTGCTCGCGCAGAGTGCCGATGTCGACCAGTTCGCCGACCTGCGCACGCAGAAGATGCAGAACGGCGACGATCGCGGCCAGGGCGGCACCTGGTAGTGGGCGAGCTGACCCTCCTCATCCTCAGGATCGCCTTCCTCGGCATCCTGTGGGCGTTCGTCTTCGCGGTCGTGTACGCGCTGCGCTCCGACCTGTTCGGCCAGAAGGCCCGGCGGTTGCCCGCCCAGGCGCAGTCGGTGCAGGCGCCCGTGGCGGCCGCGCCATCCCGTCCGGCTCCTGCCGCGACCCCCGCCTCCGCCAGTGGGCAGGGCATTGCCAAGCGGCTCGTCATCACCTCCGGTGCGAAGGAGGGCCTCGAGCTCGACCTGCCGTCCGAGGTGCTGACGATCGGCCGTTCGGGTGAGTCGGGCCTCGTCATCCGCGACGACTACACCTCGACGCACCACGCCCGACTGCTGCTGTGGCAGGAGGGCTGGATGATCCAGGACCTCGACTCGACCAACGGCACCTACCTCGCCGGCCAGCGCGTGACGACCCCCGTGCTCGTGCCGCTCAACACCCCCGTGAAGATCGGCACGACGAGCTTCGAGCTCCGGCGGTAGGCATGGCCACGTACCGCAGTGCGGCCGTCTCCCATGTCGGCAAGATCCGCTCCGACAACCAGGATTCCGGCTACGCCGGCCGTCACCTCTTCGTCGTCGCGGACGGCATGGGCGGCCACGCCGGCGGTGACGTCGCCTCCGCGATCGCCGCGAAGCGCATCGCCGAGGTCGACAAGCTCTACACCTCGGCGAACGACGCCGAGTTCGCCCTGCAGTCCGCGCTGCTCGCCGCGAACTCGCTCATCGCCGAGACGGTCTTCGACCACATCGAGCTCACCGGCATGGGCACGACCGTCAGCGGGCTGCTGCGGGTCGGCAACCGGGTCGCGCTCGCGCATATCGGCGATTCGCGCATCTACCTGTTCCGCGACGGCAAGCTCGAGCAGATCTCGAAGGACCACACCTTCGTGCAGCGCCTCGTCGACAGCGGTCGCATCACGCCGGAGGAGGCCGCCGTCCACCCGCGACGGGCCGTGCTCATGCGCGTGCTCGGCGATGTGGATGCCGCCCCCGAACTCGACACCACCGTGCTCGACACCCGTCCCGGCGACCGCTGGCTGCTGTGCTCCGATGGCCTGAGCTCCTACGTGGGCGACGACAAGATGGCGGCCATCCTCGGATCGACGCCGGACGCCCTGGATGCCGCGGACCTCCTGGTCAAGGAGAGCCTCGACCAGGGCGCTCCCGACAACGTCACGGTCATCCTCGTCGACGTGGACGACTCGGCGGAGTCCGCGCACGTGCCGCCGGTGTTCGTCGGCTCGGCGAGCGTGCCGCTCGTGTTCGAGCCGGACGGCACCCGCCGCCAGCTGCGGCTGCCGAGCCTGCTGCTGCATCCACTCAAGTCCACCCAGCCCGACCCGAGCCACTTCGAGCCGGAGAGCGACGAGTACCTCGACGAGCTCATGCTCGAGGACCGCCGCCGGGCGCGACGGCGACGGGTCAGCTGGCTCATCTTCGTCGCGGCGGTGATCGCCGCGATCGTCGCCGCCGCGATCATCGGCTACCAGTGGACCCAGACCCACTACTTCGTCGGGTCGTACGAGGGCCGGGTCGCGATCTACCAGGGCGTGCAACAGGACATCGGGCCGATCCAGCTCTCGCACGTGCTGCAGCAGACCACGATCGAACTCGCCGACCTTCCGATGAACCAGCAGGACAGCGTCGAGGCCACGATCAACGCCGACAGCCTCGCCGATGCGCGCCGCATCATCGAGGCGCTCGCGGATGCCCGCAATGACTGAGGCCATCGCCACCGGCACCCCGGGGCCGGTCGTCATGGAGGCGAGCCCGCGCTCGACCTTCACCTCGACGATCCGACTGCGGCTGCGGGTGCCCGCGCGCCTGCGCAATCTCGAACTCGGCCTGCTCGCGCTCGCCGCCCTGCTCACGGTGGGCGCCGTCGGACTCGTGCAGCTCGGTGCCCTCGGCCAGTTCGCCGGTGGCGCGCTCGCGCTGATGATGCTGCTCGGACTCCTCGTGCTCGGCATGCACATCGCGATGCGACTCGTCGCGCCCGACGCCGACCCGTTCATCCTGCCGATCATCGTCGTGCTCAACGGCCTCGGCATCGCCGAGATCTACCGCATCGACCTCGCCGACAAGCTCGAGGGGTGGGCGAACGGCGGCATCCGGCAGATCGCCTGGACGGCGATCTCGATCGTGATCGCGATCCTCGTGCTCGTGCTCATCCGCAACCACCGCGTGCTGCAGCGCTACCGCTTCGTGGCGATGTTCAGCGGCATCGTGCTGCTCATCCTGCCGATGCTGCCGGTCATCGGCAGCGACCTCGGCACGTCGGCCAAGCTGTGGATCGAGATCGGCCCGTTCTCGTTCCAGCCCGGAGAGCTCGGCAAGGTCGCGCTCGCGATCTTCTTCGCGGGCTACCTGGTCACGGCGCGCGACTCGCTCTCGATGGTCGGGCGCAAGTTCCTCGGCATGCGCCTGCCGCGCGCACGCGATCTCGGTCCGCTGCTCGTGGTGTTCGCGGCATCCATGCTCGTGCTCGTCGTGCAGCGCGACCTCGGCACGGCGCTGCTCTACTTCGGCCTGTTCATCGTCATGCTCTACGTCGCGACCGGGCGCTCGAGCTGGATTCTGCTGGGCCTCGGCCTGTTCCTCGCGGGCGGCTTCATCGCGAGCCGGGTGCTCAGCTACGTCGGCGCTCGGGTCGACGCGTGGCTCGACCCGTTCACCCCGGAGAACTACGGAGCGGATGGCGGCAGCTACCAGCTCGTGCAGGGCCTGTTCGGCCTCGCCGACGGCGGCATCATCGGCACCGGCCTCGGCCGCGGCAGCCCGCAGATCACGCCGCTGAGCGAGAGTGACTACATCATCTCCGCGCTCGGCGAGGAGCTCGGCCTCGTCGGCCTGTTCGCCATCCTCGCCCTCTACCTGCTGCTCGTCTCCCGCGGCTTCCGCATCGGCTTCGCGGGTCAGGATGACTTCGGCCGCCTGCTCGGCGTCGGCCTCTCCTTCGTCATCGCGCTGCAGGTGTTCGTCGTCATCGGCGGGGTCACCAGGGTCATCCCGCTCACCGGACTCACGACGCCCTTCCTCGCCGCGGGCGGCTCATCGCTCGTGGCCAACTGGATCATCGCGGCACTGCTGCTGCGGCTGTCCGACTCGGTGCGCAACCAGCCGCAACTCGTGATCGACGAGAACGAGCCGGCCCGATCGAGCCTGGTGGTCGGCCAGTGAGCGGGGTGAGTGCATGAACAAGGAGCTCAAGCGCGTCAGCTTCGTCGTGCTCGCGATGTTCGTCGCCCTCTTCCTGTCGACCTCGCTCATCCAGGTCGGGTTCGCCGACGACCTCAAGGCGGACGGCCGCAACGCGCGCACCCTCTACGCGAGCTACTCGGTCGAGCGCGGCGCCATCCTCGTCGACGGCCAGCCGATCGCGCAGTCGGTGCCGACGGACGACGAGTTCAAGTTCCAGCGCACCTACCCGGGCGGAGAGATGTACGCCTCGGTCTCCGGGTTCCTCGCCCTGTTCGGCGAGCCGACCGGCATCGAGGGTGCGCTCAACGACTACCTGAGCGGGCGCGCGAACCAGCAGTTCCTTGACCAGGTCAACTCGATCATCACCGGCCAGAGCCCGAAGGGCGCTTCGGTGGAGCTCACGATCGATCCCGTCGTGCAGCAGGCGGCGTGGGACGCGCTCGGTGGCCTCGAAGGGGCGGTCATCGCGATCGACCCGAAGACCGGCGCCATCCTCGCCATGGTCTCGAAGCCGTCGTTCGACCCGAACTCGCTCGCGAGCCACGACACCGAGATGGTCGAGCAGCTCTACCAGCAGCTGCTGGATGACCCGAACTCCCCGCTCATCAACCGCACGATCCAGGGCGACCTCGACCCGCCCGGCTCCACCATGAAGGTGATCGTCACGGCGGCCGCGCTCGAGCAGGGACTCAGCCCCGACACGCAGTTCCCCAACCCGTCCTCGCTGCAACTGCCCGGCAGCGACTCGTTCATCACGAACTCCGGGGGCGACGACTGCGGCGGCACCGCCACGGTCTCGATCGCCGACGCGCTGCGGCTGTCGTGCAACATCCCGTTCGCGCAGCTCGGGCTGCAGCTCGGCGGCGCGGTGATCGGCGCTCAGGCCGCGAAGTTCGGCTTCGACGAGCAGTTCCGCATCCCGATGCTCACCGAGGCGAGCCAATACCCGCGCGGGCTGGATGACCCCCAGCTCATGCTCTCCGCGTTCGGCCAGTCGAGCGTGCGCGCCACCCCACTGCAGATGGCCATGGTCTCGGCCGCCGTCGCCAACGGCGGGATCGTGATGAACCCGACCCTCGTCGAGTCGATCACCGCGCCGGACCTCCGCGTGCTCAGCGCGCTGCAGCCGAGCGAGTTCGGCCGCGCACTCAGCCAGCAGAATGCGATAACACTCACACAACTCATGGTGCAGGACGTGAGCAACGGGGCGGGCAGCAATGCCAGTATTGACGGAGTCGAGGTCGCAGGTAAGACGGGCACGGCGGAGAACGGCGACAGCGAGCCGTACACGCTGTGGTTCACCGGGTTCGCTCCCGCGAACGACCCACGGGTCGCCGTCGCCGTAGTGGTGCAGAACGGCGGCGGACTCGGACAGGATGGCACGGGCAACACAGTGGCCGCGCCCATCGCGAAGGCAGTCATGGAGGCGGTGCTGAGCAGATGAGACCCACCAGTGGGCTCACCTTCGGTGGGCGTTACCAGCTCTCGAGCCGCGTCGCCATCGGCGGCATGGGCGAGGTCTGGCAGGCCACCGACCTCGTGATCGGCCGCACCGTCGCGATCAAGATCCTCAAGGACGAGTACCTCGGCGACCCCGGGTTCCTCGAGCGGTTCCGAGCAGAGGCTCGGCACGCAGCGCTCGTGAACCACGAGGGCATCGCGAACGTCTTCGACTACGGCGAGGAGGACGGCAGCGCGTTCCTCGTGATGGAGCTCGTGCCGGGCGAGGCGCTCAGTGCGATCCTCGAGCGGGAGCGCGTGCTCTCGACCGACCGCGTGCTCGACATCGTGGCCCAGACCGCCTCGGCGCTGCAGGCCGCGCACGCCGCGGGGCTCGTGCACCGCGACATCAAGCCGGGCAACCTGCTCATCACCCCGGATGGCCGGGTCAAGATCACCGACTTCGGCATCGCCCGGATCGCCGACCAGGTTCCGCTGACCGCGACCGGCCAGGTCATGGGCACGGTGCAGTACCTCTCGCCCGAGCAGGCGAGCGGCAACCCCGCGTCGCCGTCCACCGACATCTACTCCCTCGGCATCGTCGCGTACGAGGCGCTCGCCGGTCGCCGGCCGTTCACGGGCGAGTCGCAGGTCGCGATCGCGATGGCGCAGATCAACGAAGCGCCTCCCGAGCTGCCGGTCACAGTGTCCGAGCCGGTGCGCAACCTCGTGTACTCCTGCATCGCCAAGAACCCGGCCGACCGCCCCGCGTCGGCCGCACACCTCGCGCGAGCGGCGCAGGCACTGCGTCGCGGTGACGTGGAGGCGGCCGCGGCCGCCGTGCCGGGCATCCTCGCCGGCAACACCCTGGCCGGGCTGATCGGGCCGGGCTACGCCAAGCCGGGGTCGGCCACCGAGGCCACCCGCATCCTGCCCACCGCCGGCGGCGTGAACACCCCGACCATGCCGACTCCGGCGACGCGTCGCAACCCGTGGACCTGGCCGCTCGTGGCCCTGATCTCGCTGCTCACCGTCGTGCTGATCGGCGTCGTGATCGCGCTGCTGCTGCCCACCGGCGGCGGAGACGACCCCGCGTCATCCACTCCTCCGACCGCTCCGACGTCCTCGTCGCCGCCCACGACCCCGGCGAGCGACCGGGTCACCCTGAACGAGGCGGACTACATCGGCAAGACCCCGGAGGAGGTCGCGGCCGCGCTGCTGGCTCTCGGATTCCCGACCGAGGTCGTCGAGGGCCAGGTCGCGCCCAGCGAGGACCAGGAGGGGCTCGTCTACAAGATCAACCCCAAGGGCAACGTGAAGATCGGTACGACGATCGAACTCACGATCTACAAGGACATCCCCGAGGTCGTCATCCCGGCGCCCGACCCCGTGACGGTCGACACGCTCGGTCCGTACACGACCGGGATGTCCATCCAGGTCAGCTTCCCGAGCTACGGCTCGTGCCCGGTCGGCCAGGAGCTCTCGGGCTACAACTTCATCCTCAGCGGTGGCGCGACGCTCAACAGCTCCGTCGACCAGAACTCGACGACGGCGGACATCATCCTCGGGCCGACGGTGGGTGACAACGGCATCCAGTACACCGCGATCTGCGGCGGATCCTTCGAGTCGCCGGCCTCGTCGACAGTGACCGTCACGACCGTGGTCTAGCCGGCAACGACGTGAAGTGGCCGCGCAGACACCCGCGGGTACACTGTGATGGACCTTCCCCCTGATGCACCTGGAGACAGCTCGTGATTGACGGCGTAGCGCAGAACGTGCGCGTCCTCGCGGGCCGGTACGAGGTGGGGGCGCTCATCGGTCGCGGCGGCATGGCCGACGTCTACGTGGGCACGGATTCCCGTCTCGGTCGCCGCGTCGCCATCAAGCTGCTCAAGCCCACGCTCGCGAACGACCCGGCATTCCGCACGCGGTTCCGCCGGGAGGCGCAGGATGCCGCCAAGATGGCGCACCCCACGATCGTGCGCATCTTCGACGCCGGCGAGGAGGTCGTGCGCGAGTCCAACGGCATCGAGACCCTCGTGCCCTTCATCGTCATGGAGTACGTCGAAGGCCGGCTGCTCAAGGACATGATCGCCGAGGGCCCGATGGCTCCGGCCGACGCCGCCAAGATCATCGAGCAGGTGCTGACCGCGCTCGAGTACTCGCACCGCGCAGGCGTCGTGCACCGCGACATCAAGCCGGGCAACATCATGGTCACCGCCACCGGCCAGGTGAAGGTCATGGACTTCGGCATCGCCCGCGCGATCTCCGACTCGCAGGCCACCATCGCCGAGACCAGTGCGATCGTCGGCACCGCGCAGTACTTCTCACCGGAGCAGGCCCGCGGTGAAGGGGTGGATGCCCGCACCGACCTCTACTCCACCGGCGTCGTGCTCTTCGAGCTCCTCACCGGCCGTGCACCGTTCCGCGGCGACAACCCGGTGGCGGTCGCGTACCAGCACGTCAACTCCGAGGCCGTGCCGCCGAGCTCGATCAACCCGGCGGTCTCGCCAGCGCTCGACGCCGTCGTGCTCCGCTCGCTCACCAAGGACCGCTTCGAGCGCTACCAGACCGCGGCGGAGTTCCGGCAGGATGTCGAGGTCGCCGCCGCCGGGCAGGTGCCGGTCAAGCGGTCCCCGGCCAACGACGCCTTCAACGCGACCCTCTTCGGCGCGAACCCGAACGCCACCTCCGGCTCGGATGCCACGCTGCGCCAGCTCTCGATCGACAACGACCGCAGCGCCCGCACCCAGTCGCGCCCTCCGGTCGCATGGATCTGGGCCGGCATCGCCACGATGATCGTCATCATCGCCGCCGTGGTCTTCTGGGCCTTCACCCTCACCCCCGCCAACTTCGGTGACAACGTCGCGGTCGACGTGCCCGACGTGAAGGGGATGACGTGGGAGGAGGCCGAGGACGCCCTCGACGACATCGGACTCAGCCCGCAGCGCGTCGACGTGATCGACGACGTCGTGCCCGAGAACGAAGTGATCAGCACCGACCCGCAGGCCGGCCTTTCGGTCGCGCCCGGCTTCGACGTGAAGGTGAGCGTGTCGATCGGATCGGCGCCGATCGCCGTGCCCGAGGTGTCCAACCAGCCCGAGGCCAACGCCATCGCCGCCATCGAGGCGGCGGGGCTCGTCTACGGCACGACCACGAGCGAGGATTCGGCTTCGGTGGCGGCGGGGGTCGTCATCCGCACCGACCCGAAGGCCGGCGAGACCGAGTTCATCGACGCCGAGGGCAACGTGGTCAAGATCCGCAAGGGCCAGACGATCAACCTCGTGACGTCCAACGGCAACGTGACGATCCCCGACGTCTCAGGCCAGAAGGCGGCGGATGCCGCGAACCTCCTGCGCGGACAGCTCCTGCTCAACGTCAACCTCGTCGGCGACTCGAGCTGCTCGGGCGGCACGGTGAGCGGCCAGTCCCTCATCGGCAGCAACCCGCAGCGCAGCCAGATCACGATCTCCTACTGCAGCGGCGGATAGGCCGCGATCTCTCCCGCCGCAAACGGGTGGCCGAGCTGGGTCGCGAACTATGTCGTGATGAGCGGGCTCAGGCCGTGTGCCGCGAGCGCCGCCTCGGGGAGGCCGGCGACCGCCAGCCAGTTTCCGAGCATGCGGTAGCCGCCCTCGGTCAGCACCGACTCGGGGTGGAACTGCACGCCGTAGAGCGGGGCATCCACGTGCTTCATGCCCATGATGACGCCGCCCTGCGTGCGCGCCGTCACCTCGAGTTCGTCGGGCACCGTCGAGTCGACGATCGCGAGCGAGTGGTAGCGCGTGGCACGGAACGGCTGCGGCACACCCTCGTAGAACGCGCTGTCGTCGTGCGTGATGAGCGACGTCTTGCCGTGCATGAGCTCGTCGGCGTGGGTGACGGTCGCGCCGAGCGCCTCGGCGATCGCCTGGTGACCGAGGCACACGCCGAGCAGCGGCTGCCCCGACGCGAGCGCTGCGGTGACGATCGGCACGCTGACTCCGGCCGACGCGGGCGTGCCCGGTCCCGGCGAGAGGAGCACGGCGTCGTATTCCGCGATGACGGAGGGCACGTCATCCACCGAGAATGCATCGTTGCGCAGCACCTCGGTCTGCGCGCCGAGCTGCAGCAGGTAGCCGTTGAGCGTGTAGACGAAGCTGTCGTAGTTGTCGACGACCAGGACGCGGGTCACTCGCCACCCACCGTCGACTCGGGCGGCGTGACGAGCGGCTGGATGACGGGGAACACCCACAGCACGAGCGCCGCAACGATCGCGGTCGCCGCGACGGCGAGGATCAGCGCGCGCAACCAGGCCGGACCGGGCAGTACGCGCCACAGGGCGCCGTACATCAGCCGTCCGCCGAGTCGTTCGCCGTCTGGCCGTACGCTGCCGGCAGCATCGCCGCGATCTCCTCGGGCGGACCGCCCGCGCGCGGATACCAGGTGTCGTAGACGCCGTAGGCGATGATGCGCTCGGCCGCGGTGAGCGGAGGGTTGCAGCTCGTGAGCGTGATGAGGCGGTCGGTCGGGGCGATGCCCGGCAGGTTCGGCACCGCCTCGAGCACGTCGACACCCGTGGGCATCACGTACTCCATGCTGCGGTAGATGTAGCGGTACCAGCCCTCGGGGGTCTCGACGTAGATCGAGTCACCCACCTGCAGGTTCACGATCGGACCGAACGGCGCGCCCCATCCGGTGCGGTGACCCGCGTAGGCCGTGTTGCCCACGGCGCCCGGCATGGCCGTACCGGGGTAGTGACCGAGACCGTCGGCGAGCTCGCTCGTGCCGACGCCTTCGCGGACCGGCTTGATGTAGTCCGCTCCGAAGCGCGGCACGATGATGGTCGCGAACTGCGACGCGTACTCGGGCTCACCGGTGATCACGGGCTCGCCCGGATCCGCACGCTCGGGCGGGGCCGGCGTGATGACGCCACCCTTCTCGAGGTCGGTCTGCCAGGACTCGCTGAGCGCGACACCCTCTTCGCTCTGCTGGTTGCCGACGATCAGGTCGTTGAGCCAGAGCTCCCACCCGAGGAACAGCAGCACGAGCACGCCCGCGGTGATGAACAGCTCACCGATCACGCCGACGGCGCTGACCCGCTTCGCCTGGGCGGCCTTCTTGCGCGCGTTTGCGCGCGCAGCACGGCGGCCATCCTCGAGGATCATACGGAGATTGTACGATGCGCAACCCGTGTAAGCGCCCTGAGTTCACTTCCTCCGACGGCCGATCTGCGCGTCAGGCTAGAATCTTCGGCATGGCCCGTAACCCACGCCCCAAGACCGAGCGCCCGACCGAAGGCTCCGGCCAGCAGGCGCCCAACCCGGTCTGGTTCCGACCGGTGATGTTCGGGTTCATGCTCCTCGGCCTTGCCTGGATCATCGTCTACTACGTGAGTGGCCAGCAGTTCCCGATCGCGTCGCTGCAGACGTGGAACCTCGCGATCGGCTTCGGCATCGCGTTCATCGGGTTCCTCATGACGACCCGCTGGCGCTGACCGCTCGAATTACACGCGTGTAATTATCCCCACTGTGGAGAACGGTGTGGATAACTCTCAGCCACGCCGTCTCAGCCGATCGCGAACCGCACGGCGATGATCGCGGCGAGCGCGACCGCCACGACCGCGATCAGGATCACCTGCAGGGTTCGCTGGGCGCGGCTCCTGGTGCGGATGTAGATCAGTCCGATCGCCGCACCGACGATCAGTCCGCCCACGTGCGCCTGCCACGAGATGGATGACCCGGGGAAGAACCCGATCGCGAGGTTCACCACGATGATGATGAGCAGGGTGGGGTTGCTGAACCCCAGTCGGCGCTGGATCACGAAGTAGGCCGCGACGATGCCGAAGATCGCACCGGATGCGCCGAGCACCGCAGTTCCCGGCGCGAGCAGCAGCACCGCAACGGCGCCACCGAAGCCGCTCAGGAAGTACAGGGCGATGAACCGCAGCCGCCCGAGGAGCGGCTCCAGCACCCGCCCGAACATGAAGAGCGTGAGCATGTTGAACAGCAGGTGCAGGAACGGGAACGCGGGCGAGTGTGCGAACAGGTGCGTCACGATCCGCCACGGCTCGGACAGCGTGTACGGCGCGAAGTAGACGATGTCGTTGATGAACGGACTGCCGAAGATCAGCTCGCCGGCGAACACGAGCACACAGAGCGCAATGATCGCGTAGGTCACGACGGGCGCACCGGTACGGCGCAGCGCCGTCACGATCGCGGGTTGCGTTCGCGGCATCGAGGCGCGCGCCTCACGCACGCACTCGGGGCAGTGCACGCCGACCGCAGCCTGGGTCTGGCACTCCGGACAGATCGTGCGGCCGCACCGTTGGCACCGGATGTAGCTCTGCCGGTCGGGATGCCGGTAGCAGACGTTCCCCGACGCGGGGGCTGAACTCACCCTCAGACGTCTTCGATCGTGACCGACTCGAGCACGACATCCACGTTCGGACGGTCGTTGCGGCCCTTCTCGACCGACTCGATCTTCTTCACCACGTCGCGCGACGCCTCGTCGGCGACCTCGCCGAAGATGGTGTGCGCACCCTGCAGCCACGTGGTGGGCACCGTGCTGATGAAGAACTGCGATCCGTTGGTGCCGCGGCCGCCGCGCTTGCCGGCGTTCGCCATCGCGAGCAGGTAGGGCTTGGTGAAGGTGAGCTCGGGGTGGATCTCGTCGTCGAACTCGAAGCCCGGTCCACCGGTGCCCTGGCCGAGCGGGTCGCCGCCCTGGATCATGAAGTCGTCGATGATGCGGTGGAAGATCGTGCCGTCGTACAGCGGGCGGGAGGTCTTCTCGCCGGTCGCGGGATCGGTCCACTCGATCTCGCCCTTGGCGAGGCCGGTGAAGTTGCGCACCGTCTTGGGAGCGTGGTTGCCGAACAGGTTGACGCGGATGTCGCCGAGGTTGGTCTTGAACGTGGCGACTGCGGTGTGCGTGGACATGGCACCCATTCTGTCACGGTGGATGCTGCCCGATCTCTGAGCACGCAGCCCCTCAGCACACCGCGGCGTCACACGAGGTCAACCCCATATCGGCGGGGGATTGCGACGTGACAGTATGGAATCTCCGGTTTCTTCGTTGGAGGTCTTCCATGGCACTGTCCCGCAAGCGCAGGAAAGAACTGAACCGCCTGAAGTCGCAGGCCGAGGACCTCTGGGAGGACCAGAAGGACCTGCTGGATCACGCGACCAAGGTCGTGCGGGATGCGAGCCGCCAGGCGGCGAACTACGCACGCGAGGAAGTCGGGCCGCGAGTACGCGACACCTACGAGGATCGCGTGCGTCCGGCGTTCGAATCCGGGGTGTCCTCTGCGCGCTCGGCGGCACGGGATGCCGGCAAGCGCCTCTCCCACGATGTGCTCCCCGCGATGACCGGCGCGCTCGGCACCGCACTCGCCGCCCTCGAGGTCGCCAAGAACCGCGAGGTGCGCGAGGCGATCTCCCGCGCGTCGCGCGGCGCGACGTCGGTCGGCCAGCGGCTGGGGATCATCGAGAAGCCGAAGCCGGGTCCGGGACGCTACATCCTGATCGGCATCGGCGTGGTCGCGGCGATCGGTGTCGCGTACGCCGCCTGGCAGACCCTGCGCGCGGACGACGAGCTCTGGGTGGATGACGAGGCAACCCCGGTGGGCGACCTCGACGACGCCGAGGCCTAGACCCTCACCCACATCGAAGCGCTCGTCCCACATGGTGGGGCGGGCGCTTCGTTGGGTCACGACCCGGAGATGTTGACGAGCCAGCTGATCCCGAACCGGTCGGTCAGCATGCCGAACACGTCGCCCCACGGGGCGGCCGTGAGCGGCTGGGCGACCTGGCCGCCCTCGGCGAGCTGGTCGAAGTAGCCGCGCAGCGTCGCGTCATCCGCGGGCGCTCCGCTCAGCGAGACCGAGAACGCGTTCTCGCCGCCGGCCCACCCCATGTGCTGCGGCACGTCGGAGGCCATGAAGACGAGGTCCTTGGCGCCGGTGAGCTGCGAGTGCATCACGAGGTTCTCCTCGCCGTCGGCGACCGGCGAGCCGAAGTCGGCGAAGGTGTTGACGACGAGCTCGCCCCCGAACACCGAGTGGTAGAACTCCATCGCCTCGCGCGCGTTGCCGCGGAAGTTGAGGTACGGGTTCAGAACGATGGTCATGTGATCTCCCTTGTCGGGGGGAGGGTACGCCCGTCGGCACTCCGCGGCAAGGGGACGGCCTTGCAGGTTCGAGGGGGAGAGTGTTGGGACTGGGTAACAACGACGAAGGGACGTCTCATGGGACTCGACGACAAGATGAAGAACGCGGCCGAAGAGGCCGGCGGCAAGGTCAAGGAGACCGTCGGTGAAGTGACCGACAACGAGCGTCTCGAGGCCGAGGGCCGCGCCGACCAGTTCGGCGCGAACGTCAAGCAGGCCGGCGAGAACGTCAAGGACGCGTTCAAGTAGGAACTGCGCTCCACAACTGAGGGGTCATCCGCGATGCGGGTGACCCCTTCGCTGTGCCCGATGCAAGACTGGGGTCATGGACCTTCAGCCCTGGCACACCATCATCATCGTTCTCGTCGCGGCCGTGGAGCTCGCGCTCCTGATCTGGGCGCTCGTGACGATCGTCAAGCACCCCGACGCGAGCACCACGGCCAAGGTGGTCTGGATCATCATCATCATCATCTTCCCGGTGCTCGGGTCGCTGATCTGGCTGGTCACCGGGCGCAGCGCGCTCATGAAGAAGAACGGCGCCTAGCGAGCGGGGCGCTCGCGCCACCAGGCGAGCCCGACGTCGACGTGCCGCACCCTCGGGAGCGAATCGAGACCATCCAGCGGCATCCACTGCGCGTCGTCGCTCGAGCCATCGACCTCGATCGTGAGCTCGCCGCCGAGGATGGTTGCGGTGTAGACGACCTGGATCGAATGCAGGTCGTCGTCGCCCTCGATCCGCTCGGCGCGGGGGATCACGAACGAGTCGATGCCGAGGAGGGTGTCGATGGATGCCACGAAGCCGGTCTCCTCGCGGATCTCCCGAGCCGCGGCATCCACCGGGTGCTCACCCGGCTCGAGCCCGCCGCCCGGCAGCGTCCAGCGGGCGCCCTGCTCCCAGTGGCTGAGCAGCACGTGGCCGTCGCGGATGATCACGCCGTAGGCAGCGATCCGGGTTTCCATCTGTGGAGCCTAAATGATGTGGAGCCTAGGGGAATCGACGCCCCACCGGCACGGCCGCCAAGCCGCTGCGCGGCTCGTCGGAACCGGCGCGGCGGGGACCCCGGGCGTTCCATCCGTGGCCTGAGCCGCCAAGAACGAAGAAGGCCGCCCAGAGGACGGCCGTCTTCGTTCGTGGAGCCTAGGGGAATCGAACCCCTGACCTCCTGCTTGCAAAGCAGGCGCTCTACCAATTGAGCTAAGGCCCCGTGCCTGTGCTAGTCAGCGCGCCGCTCGGCGGCGCGCGTCGTCCGTCGAAGCCCACGACGCGGTCGCGGTCTTCGCCGGTATCACCTGGGTAGGCACGTTGCGTTCTTGTGCATCGCGACTACCCGGCGATGGTTCTTTCGGCATGGTCTTGGCGGTCTTCGACCGCCAAGTGGGGCTACCAGGACTTGAACCTGGGACCTCTTCGTTATCAGCGAAGCGCTCTAACCGCCTGAGCTATAGCCCCCGAACCGAATATGTACGTTACCGCACTTCGGCCGGACCGACGAATTCGCCGGGTGAAGATCAGTTGTTGGTGAAGCCGACGAGCAGTCCGCCGGTGATGCGCACGCTGAAGTTGTACAGCATGCTCGCGATCGCACCGAGCGCGGTGCCGACGACGGTGTTGAGCAGCGCGACGATGAACGCGAACAGCGCCGTCTGGGTGAGCGAGAAGCTCTCGGTCACGCTGAAGTTCGGGTCACCGAGGATGTCCTTGAGGATCTTGTCGAGGTTGCCGAAGATGCCCGTGGAGTTCAGCACGATCCACACGAAGACCGCCACGACGACGAGCACGATGCCGAGTGCAGCTGCGATCAGGAAGGAGAACTTCACGGCGGACCAGAAGTCGATGTACACGAGCTTGAGGCGAACCTGCTTCGTGGCCACCTGCCGCTGCGACTTCCGCTGCAGCTTCTCTGCGACGCTACTCATCTACCGGTTCGTCCTTCCCAGGCTCCTCGTCCGCAGGCGTCTCCGCCTCGGGGTCGAGCTCCTGATTGTCGAGATTGCGTTCGCTGTTCCTGGCGATCGAGATGATCTTGTCGTCATCCGCGAACCGCGCGAACACGACTCCCATCGTGTCACGTCCCTTGGCCGGAACCTCAGCGACAGACGAGCGTACCACCTTGCCGCTGGCAAGAACCACGAGCACCTCGTCCTCGTCGCCGACGATCAGGGCGCCCGCGAGGTCGCCTCGTTCGTCGTTGAGCTTGGCCACCTTGATGCCCAGTCCACCGCGTCCCTGGAGGCGGTACTGCTCGACCGCGGTGCGCTTGGCGTACCCGCCCTCGGTGACGACGAACACGTATCCGCGGTCGCCGACGACGCTCGCACTGAGCAGTCGGTCGTCGTCGCGGAAGTGCATCCCGATGACGCCCGAGGTGGAACGGCCCATGGGTCGCATCGCGGAATCCGACGCCGTGAAGCGGATCGACATGCCCTTGCGGCTCACGAGCAGCACGTCGTGCTCCTGCTCGACGAGCATCGCGGACACCACCTCATCCCCCTCGCGGAGGTTGATCGCGATGATGCCGCCGGTGCGGTTGGTGTCGTACTCGGTGAGCGCGGTCTTCTTCACGAGTCCGCCGGCGGTCGCGAGCACGAGGTAGGTCGCGGCCTTGTAGTCGCGGATGTCGAGGATCTGCGCGATCTCCTCACCCGGCTGCATCGCGAGCAGGTTGGCGACGTGCTGTCCCTTGGCGTCGCGTCCCGCCTCCTGGATCTCGTAGGCCTTCGCGCGGTAGACACGACCGGTGTTCGTGAAGAACAGCAGCCAGTGGTGGGTGGTCGTCACGAAGAAGTGGTCGACGACGTCATCCGCCCGCAGCGCCGCGCCCTTGACGCCCTTGCCGCCGCGGTGCTGGCTCCGGTAGTTGTCGCTGCGCGTGCGCTTGACGTAGCCGCCGCGGGTGACCGTGATCACCATCTCCTCTTCGGGGATGAGGTCTTCGACCGACATGTCGCCGTCGAAGCCGAACATGATCTCGGTGCGCCGGTCATCGCCGAAGCGGCCGACGATCTCGGTGAGCTCGTCGCGCACGATGTCGCGCTGCTCCTTCGGGGACTTCAGGATGCGCTTGTAGCCCGTGATGAGCGCTTCGAGTTCGTCGTGCTCGTCGATGATCTTCTGGCGCTCGAGTGCTGCGAGCCGGCGCAGCTGCATGTCGAGGATGGCGCGGGACTGCAGCTCATCGATCGTGAGGAGCTTCATCAGCCCCTCCCGTGCATCCTCGACGGTCGCCGACGCCCGGATCAGCGCGATGACCTCGTCGAGCGCGTCGAGCGCCTTGAGGTACCCGCGCAGGATGTGGGCGCGCTCCTCCGCCTTGTTGAGGCGGAACTGGGTGCGACGCACGATCACGTCGATCTGGTGCTCGATCCAGTACGAGATGAAGCCGTCGATCGGCAGCGTGCGCGGCACACCGTCGACGATCGCGAGCATGTTCGCGCCGAAGTTCTCCTGGAGGGAGGTGTGCTTGTACAGGTTGTTGAGCACGACCTTGGCGACCGCGTCGCGCTTGAGCACGATCACGAGGCGCTGGCCGGTGCGACCCGAGGTCTCGTCGCGGATGTCCGCGATGCCGCCGACCTTGCCCTCCTTGACGAGGTCCGCGATCTTGAGCGCGAGGTTGTCGGGGTTCACCTGGTACGGCAGCTCGGTGACCACGAGGCACGTGCGGCCCTGCAGCTCCTCGACGTTGACGACGGCGCGCATGGTGATCGAGCCGCGGCCGGTGCGGTAGGCATCCAGGATGCCCTTCACCCCGAGGATCTGGGCGCCGGTCGGGAAGTCCGGACCCTTGACGCGGGCGATGAGCGCTTCGAGCAGCTCCTCGCGGGTGGCGTCGGGGTGCTCGAGTGCCCACAGCGCGCCATCCGCGACCTCACGCAGGTTGTGCGGCGGGATGTTCGTGGCCATGCCGACCGCGATGCCCACCGACCCGTTGACGAGCAGGTTCGGGAAGCGCGCCGGCAGCACGGTCGGTTCGCGGGTCTTGCCGTCGTAGTTGTCCTGGAAGTCGACGGTCTCCTCGTCGATGTCGCGGACCATCTCCATCGCGAGCGGCGCCATCTTGGTCTCGGTGTACCGGGGGGCGGCCGCGCCGTCGTTTCCGGCGGAGCCGAAGTTGCCCTGGCCCAGCGCGAGCGGGTAGCGCAGGCTCCACGGCTGCACGAGCCGCACGAGCGCGTCGTAGATCGAGGTGTCGCCGTGCGGGTGGAACTGGCCCATGACCTCGCCGACCACGCGGGTGCACTTCGAGAATCCCTTGTCGGGACGGTAGCCGCCGTCGTACATCGCGTAGATCACGCGGCGGTGCACGGGCTTGAGCCCGTCGCGCACGTCGGGCAGCGCGCGCCCGACGATCACGCTCATCGCGTAGTCGAGGTACGAGCGCTGCATCTCGAGCTGGAGGTCGACCTGGTCGATCTTGTCGTGCCGGGTGTCGACCTCGGCGCTCGCGATGCGCGGCTCCTCGGCAGCAGTGTCTTCGTGGTTCGGTTACGTCAGCCATTGAGGTTCCTTAAGATGTCCAGGAAGCGGACGTCTTTGGCGTTGCGCTGGATGAAGTTGCGGCGTGACTCGACGTCCTCGCCCATGAGGGTGGAGAAGATCTCGTCGGCGGCGGCCGCGTCATCCAGGGTCACCTGCATGAGGGTGCGAGTTGCCGGGTCCATCGTGGTCTCCCACAGCTCGGTGTAGTCCATCTCGCCGAGACCCTTGTAGCGCTGGATGCCGTTCTCCTTCGGGATGCGCTTGCCGGCGGCCGCGCCATCCGCGAGCAGCGCGTCCCGCTCGCGGTCGCTGTAGACGAACTGGTGGTCGGCGTTGGACCACTTGAGCCGGTACAGCGGCGGCTGCGCGAGGTACACGTAGCCGAAGTCGATCAGCGGCCGCATGTAGCGGAACAGCAGGGTCAGGATGAGCGTGGTGATGTGCTGGCCGTCGACGTCGGCATCGGCCATGAGCACGATCTTGTGGTACCTGGCCTTCTCCGGATCGAAGTCCTCGCCGATGCCGGCGCCGAACGCCGTGATCATCGCCTGCACCTCGTTGTTCGCGAGCGCGCGGTCGAGCCGTGCCTTCTCGACGTTGAGGATCTTGCCGCGCAGCGGCAGGATCGCCTGGAACTCCGGATTGCGACCGGCGACCGCCGAGCCGCCGGCCGAGTCGCCCTCGACGAGGAAGATCTCGCTGAGCGACGGATCCTTGCTCGAGCAGTCGCGCAGCTTGCCGGGCATGCCGCTCGACTCGAGCAGTCCCTTGCGGCGGGTGGACTCGCGCGCCTTGCGGGCGGCGATCCGCGCGGCAGCCGCCTGCTGCGCCTTGCGCACGATGTCGCGGGCCTGGGTCGGATTGCGGTCGAACCAGTCGCCGAGCTGCTGGCCGGCGACGCGCTGCACGAACGACTTCGCCTCGGTGTTGCCGAGCTTGGTCTTGGTCTGGCCCTCGAACTGCGGCTCGGCGAGCTTGACCGAGATCACCGCGGTGAGACCCTCGCGCACGTCGTCGCCGGAGAGGTTCTCGTCCTTCTCCTTGAGGATGGCCTTGTCGCGCGCGTACTTGTTGATGAGCGTGGTGAGCGCGGCGCGGAATCCCTCCTCGTGCGTTCCGCCCTCGTGGGTGTTGATCGTGTTCGCGTAGGTGTGCACCGATCTCGGTGTAGCCGTTGGTCCACTGCATCGCGACCTCGAGCGAGATCTTGCGGTCGCCGTCCTCGGACTCGAACGCGATGACCTCCTCGTGGATGAGCTCGTTCTTCTTCGCCTTGTTGAGGAACTCGACGTAGTCGACGAGACCGCGGTCGTACTTGAAGGTGACCGGCTTTCGATCGTCGTCGCGCTCGTCGGTGATGGTGATGCTGAGTCCCTTGTTGAGGAACGCGTACTGCTGGAAGCGCGCGCGCAGGGTCTCGTAGTCGAACTCGACCGTCTCGAAGATCTCGGGGTTCGGCCAGAAGGTCTGGATCGTTCCGGTGACGTCGGACTTCTCGCCCTGCTTGAGCGGGGCATCCGGCACACCGTTCGTGAACGCGACCCGCCAGACGTGCTCCTGGCGGCGAACCTCGGTCTCCATGCGGATCGAGAGCGCGTTCACCACCGAGATGCCGACGCCGTGGAGGCCACCGGAGACCGCGTATCCGCCGCCGCCGAACTTGCCGCCGGCGTGCAGGATCGTCATGACGACCTCGACCGTCGACTTGTTCTCCTGCTTGTTGAGGTCCACCGGGATGCCGCGGCCGTTGTCCTCGACGCGCACCGAGTTGTCCTTGCGGATGGTGACCAGGATCGTGTCGCAGTAGCCGGCGAGCGCTTCATCCACTGCGTTGTCGACGACCTCGTAGACGAGGTGGTGCAGACCGCGTGGGCCGGTCGAGCCGATGTACATGCCGGGCCGCTTGCGGACCGCTTCGAGACCTTCGAGGATCTGGATCTGGTCGGCGCCGTACTCGTCAGACTGGGATCCGGACTGAGGGTTCGAGGGCGTGGCTGGCATATTGAATTGGGCTCCTGCCGGTTCTGTGCTGCGCGTCATCCGCGGCGGGTATCTCCCGAGAGGAGGTGCCGTCGGCGACTCATCCGATTCTACCAAATCGAGAGGGCGATTCGGCCGTCTGCGGCCCTTTCGCGAGTCGGTTGACCGTATTTGCCTTGTCAGCCGTAAGTGTCGCGCGGACCGCGGCCTGGAATTGATCTGGGACCGCGTTTCCACGTCGGGGCGTTGGGCCCTTCGAAGCGCACCGATTGGATGCCCGCCTCGGGGAACCGCTTCGCGATCTCGGTCGTGACCTTCGTGCGCATGAGCCGCAGCTGCGTCGCCCACGCCGTCGAGTCGCACTGGACGGTCAGCACGCCCTCCTCGATCCCCACCGGAGTGGAGTGGCTCGCGGTCTCGCCGCCCACCAGTTCGGGCCAGCTCGCGATGAGTTCCGCACGCGCGAGCGGACTGGTCCACCCCATGCGCATCGTGAGCGCGTCCATCACATCCCCGAGCGAATGGGCGTCGCGGCCGTCGGTGAACGGGATGCCGGACACCGGCTTCGCGTTCCGCTTCCGCGCATTCGCGGAGCGCTTGCCCGCGTCGCCGAAGATCCGCCGGAACCGCTGGTACACCGCGATGTGTTCCGGGAGCGCAGCCTCGGGCAGGGGTGCGACAGCGCCCGCCGACTCGGCGACGACCGCTGGATCCGTGCCGGCGTCAGCCGGTCGCGCGCGGTCGTCGGTGGTCATCCCTCATTCTCCCGCGGTTTCCGCGGGTGCGCTCGTCTCGCTGTCGACGACGGCGCCCGCCTTGATCCGCACGACGTTCGTGGCGAGCCGCTCGGGCACGTCACCGAACACGGCCGCGGTGATGAGCACCTGCTCGTAGCCCTCGATCGCGTCGGCGAGCCGCTCGCGTCGCGACTCATCGAGTTCGGCGAACACGTCGTCGAGCATGAGCACCGGGTCGCCCGCCTGGGATTCGCGCCGCAGCACCTGCGCGGACGCGAGCTTGAGCGCGAGCGCGAACGACCAGGATTCGCCGTGGCTCGCGTACCCGCGGGCCGGCAGCCCGTTGAGATCGAGCACGAGATCGTCGCGATGCGGCCCGACCAGGGTGAGTCCGCGCTCGAGCTCGGCCTTCCGAACGCGCGTGAGCGCGTCGCGGAAATTCTCCGCGGCGGCTCCGGCCTCGATGACCCCGTCGCGGTTCGCGGTTTCGTCCTCAACATCGTCATCACCGGTCGAAGCTGTGGAGAACGAACTCGGCGGAGCGCTCGCAAGGATGCTGAGCCGGCTGTGCAGCCGCGCCGCATGATCCGCACCCGCGATGGCCGAGTACGCGGCCGACACCTCGGGGCCGAGGTCGGTGACCAGGCGGCTGCGCGCCTCGATGAGCTCGGAGCCGAGGGCGACCAGCCGCTCGTCCCAGATGTCGAGGGTTGTCAGATCCGGCGATCGCACCGCCCGGGCGGACTTGAGCAGAGTGTTGCGCTGTCGCAGCACCCGTTCGTAGTCGGCGATCACCGCCCGACATCCTCGGCGTGCGCAGCACGAGCAGCTCGTCCATGAACCGACGTCGCACCGACGGCTCGCCACGCACGATCGCGAGATCCTCGGGCGCGAACAGCACGCTCGAGAACGACCTCGGCAGATCGCGGGTCTTCACGGCGGTGCGATTCACCTGCGCCTTGTTCGCCCCGGAGCGGTTGAGCTGCAGCTCGACGAGCACCTGGCGCTCACCGTGCCGCAATCGCGCGCGCACGATCGCGGCGTCCTGGCCCTGGCGGATGAGCGCGAAATCCGACGACACGCGGTGCGAGCCGAGGGTGGAGAGGTAGGCGAGCGCCTCGACCAGGTTCGTCTTGCCCTGCCCGTTGCTGCCGACCACGAGATTCGGACCGGGATGCAACTCGATGTCGAGTGTCTCGTAGTTGCGGAAGTCCGTGAGGCCGAGCGCGGCGACGAACACCGCTACGCCTTTCGGACCGCGTGCCCGCCGAACTGGTTGCGGAGTGCGGCCACCGCCTTCATCGACGGGGAGTCCTTCTGGCGCGAGACGAACCGCGCGAAGATCGCGGCGCTGATGGTGGGCACCGGGACGGCCTGGTCGAGGGCTTCGTGCACGGTCCAGCGGCCTTCGCCCGAGTCATCCACGTAGCCTGCGATCTGCGTGAACTCCGGATCCTCCTCGAGCGCCTTCACGAGCAGCTCGAGCAACCACGAGCGCACGACGGTGCCGCGCTCCCAGGCCTTGAAGGTGCCGGTGACGTCCTTGACGATGTCCTTGCGCGAATCCATGAGCTCGTAGCCCTCGGCCCACGCCTGCATGATCGCGTACTCGATACCGTTATGAACCATCTTCACGTAGTGACCAGCACCGATCTCGCCCGCGTGCACGAACCCCTCGTCGCGGGGACCTTCTGGCCGCAGCGCGTCGAAGATGGGCATGGCCTCCTTGACGTCCTTCGCGTCGCCGCCGGCCATCAGCCCGTAGCCGTTCTCGAGACCCCAGACCCCACCCGAGACGCCGCAGTCCAGGAACCGGATGCCGCTCTCAGCGAGGAACTTCGCGTGGATCTGGTCCTCGGTGAACCGCGAGTTGCCACCGTCGATCACGAGGTCGCCTTTGGACAGCACACCCGCCAGGTCGTGGATGACGTCGTCGGTGATCTTGCCGGACGGAACCATGACCCAGATCACACGAGGCGTCGGAAGCGCCTCGACCAGTGCCGCGAGTGACGGCACGTCCGTGACATCCGGATTCGGATCGTAGCCCGTGACCTCGAGGCCGGCCTTGCGCAGGCGGGCCCGCATGTTGTTGCCCATCTTGCCGAGGCCGACGAGTCCGATGTGCATGGATGCCTTCGCCATCGTCGCCTAGCGCAGGAGCAGGTTGGGCTGCAGGAGGTACTTGTAGTTGTCCGCTCCCGGCTGGTCCTTCGACGACTGGCTCGTGATGAGCACCGGGCCCGGTTTGTTGGGGTTGTCGGTCTTCGTGAACGAGATCCGCACGAACTCCGAGTGCACCGAGGTGAGACCGTCGAGCAGGAACTGCGGCTTGAGCGACACGACGGTATCGGTGCCGGTGAGGAACGCGTCGATCGATTCGGACGCCTGGGCCTGCTCGGAGCCGATGGCTTCGAGCGTCACACCCTCGATCGAGAAGCTGAACCGCAGGGCCGCTTCGCGCTCGAGCACCAGGGCAACTCGGCGAACCGCGTCGATGAGCTCGGCCGTGTTCACGACCGCGTAATTCTCGACGGTCTCGGGGAAGAGTCGCTTCACTGGAGGGAAGTTGCCCTTGATGAGCAGCGACGTGACGGTCTTCTTGTCGGCGCTGAATGCGATGAGCTCGCGATCGTCCGAATTCGTGATCGCCACGGAGATCGTGCCGCTGTGACCGAAGGTCTTGCCGATCTCCGAGAGCGTGCGCGCCGGCACGAGGGCGGTGGCCTCGGTGATGCCGCTGCCGGAGGAGTCCCACGGGATCTCCCGGACGGCGACGCGGTACCGGTCCGTGGCGACGAGCGAGATGGTGGATGCCGTGACCTCGAGTTGCACGCCGGTGATGACGGGAGTCACGTCATCCCGAGACGCAGCCACCGCCACCTGGGAGATCGCGTTCGCGAACTCCTCGGCGTCGAGCGAACCGGACTGGTCGGAGATCTGCGGCAGCGTCGGGTACTCCTCGACCGGCATGCTCAGCAGCGTGAAGTGACCGGAGCCGCAGGCCACGGTGATGCGGCCGTCCTCGGTCGAGAAGTTGACCGGCGCATTCGGCAGCCGGCTCGCGATGTCGGCGAGCAGCCGGCCGGAGACCAGGACGCGGCCCGGCTCTTCGACCTGGGCCGAGATCTCGGTGCGGGCGGAGACCTCGTAGTCGAACGAGGAGAGCACCAGTCCGTCGGCGGTGGCCTCGATCAGCACGCCGCTCAGGATCGGCAGGGTCGTGCGCTGGGGAAGCAGTTTGACAGTGAAGGAGACGGCCTCGCTGAACACATCACGATTGACCTGGAACTTCACTGGCTGTCACCCCTCACACACGGTCGGGCCTGGCGGGCCACACTGAACGACACTACGAAACTGACAATACGAATACTGGCACAGTGCGCAACGGACCGCGCGGGCGGCTTCGGCGCGGTGGAGCCTCGGCGGCTCAAGGTTGTTCGACTCTTAACTCCTTCTTCTCTCTCTTCTTCTTAACCGGTGTGCACACTGTGGATAACCCGGTGAGTACCCAATGCCGGCGTGGGAACTACAACGGTGTGAGATGTGCACGGTGTGTGGTGAGTCCGAGGAGTGGAGCGGGAGAGGTCGTGGCGGCGCGGCATCCATTCCACAACGGCGTCGAAATCGTCAACAGAGCCGACGGCGTGTCTCCACAGTTATCCACAGGGTTTTCACATGGTGTGAAAACTCTCGATCATCACGCGAAGGTAGATCATCTTTGCCTGCGGCAAGGCCCACCTTCGGGGGTCAGGACTTGAAGCGGTGATCCTGCTTGATGCGGCTGGTGAGATCGGTGACCTGGTTGTAGATCGACCGGCGCTCCTTCATGAGCTCTGCGATCTTCTTGTTGGCGTACATCACCGTGGTGTGGTCGCGGTTCCCGAACAGCTGCCCGATCTTCGGCAGCGACAGGTTCGTCATCTCGCGGCACAGGTACATCGCGATCTGCCTGGCCGTGGCGACCGCCTGCGAGCGGGATGACCCGTACAGGTCGTCGACCGTGAGTTTGAAGTACTCGGCGGTGTGATTGATGATGTCGACCGGCGAGATGACGTTGTCCTCGTCGAGCGTGATGAGGTCCTTGAGCACGGTCTGCACGAGGGCCATGTCGACCGGCGTGCGATTCAGGTTGGCGAACGCGGTCACCCGGATGAGGGTGCCCTCGAGCTCGCGGATGTTGGACGACACCTTCGATGCCATGTACTCCAGGATCTCGTTGTCCACCTGGAGTCGTTCGGACTGCGCCTTCTTGCGCAGGATCGCGATGCGGGTCTCGAGGTCGGGCGCCTGCACATCGGTGATGAGGCCCCACTCGAAGCGCGAGCGCATCCGATCCTCGAATCCGGTGAGGTGCTTCGGCGGCAGGTCGCTCGTGATGACGACCTGCTTGTTGTGATCGTGCAGCGTGTTGAAGGTGTGGAAGAACGCCTCCTGGGTCTCGACCGCTCGCTGCAGGAACTGGATGTCGTCGATGAGCAGGATGTCGATCTCCCGGTAGCGGGATTGGAACACCGAGGCACGGTTGTTCGCGATCGAGTTGATGAAGTCGTTCGTGAACTCCTCGGAGCTGACGTAGCGCACCCGGATGCCGGGATACAGGCTCTCCGCGTAGTGACCGATCGCGTGCAGCAGGTGGGTCTTGCCGAGTCCCGACTCGCCGTAGATGAAGAGCGGGTTGTAGGCCTTGGCCGGCGCCTCGGCGACCGCGACCGCTGCGGCGTGCGCGAACCGGTTGGATCCGCCGATGACGAAGTTGTCGAAGGTGTACTTCGGGTTGAGACGTGAGTCGGTGCGGCGGTTCGGGTTCGTGTCCGGCGGCGGGGTGGCCTCGATGTAGCTGGTCTGCTCGACCTGCACGATCGGCGTCTCGAGGGTGTCCTGCCGGATCTCGGGATTCACGACGATCGCGAAGTTCGCGACCTCCTGGTCCTCATCACTGAGGCCCGCGATCGCGTTGAGCAGGGGAAGCCGGATGCGCTGCTCGAGCATCCCGCGCGTGAGCTCGTTCGGCACCTCGAGGTAGAGGGTGCCGGCCATGATGCCCTTGGGCTCGACCAGGCTGATGAAGCCGTGCAGCTGTGGCGTGATGCGCTCGTCCGCGGTCAACCGACCGAGCACTGACTGCCAGATCTCTCGGGTGGAGTCTGGTGCTTCCGACATGGCCACACATCCCTGCTGAGTACTTATTCACAGGCTTATCCACCGGTTCGGATGACGGTGATCGGTCCTGTGGATCGCCCCGCCCCCGCGGAACGGCTGGCATTCACCATAGTTCTCCACAGGGTGTCATTACCAACCCCAGTTCTCCGAATGTGGACAATGTCCCTTCGGCGTTTGACCGGAGGGCCGCGAGGCCGTATTTTTAACCAGTTGACTTTCAGTCGTGTGGCACGTGGCCACCGGCACTACTTCTTTCCGGCCCGCAAAGCTGGGCTTTGGAGCTATCACCATGAGCAAGCGAACCTTCCAGCCGAACAACCGTCGTCGTGCCAAGGTGCACGGGTTCCGGCTGCGCATGCGCACCCGCGCCGGCCGCAGCATCCTCGCGGCTCGTCGTCGCAAGGGTCGCACCGAACTCTCCGCGTAACCGTTGCTCGCCAGGGCGAACCGGGTCACGAGGCCGGAGGACTTCCGCGCCGCCGTGCGCCGGGGTCGCCGCGTGCCCACGGGTCACACCGTGCTGCACGTGTTGCAGCGGGATGTCGCCGCTGACCTCACCCCCGCGCGCTTCGGCTTCATCGTGACGAAGGCCGTCGGCGGCGCCGTCACCCGCAACACGGTCAAGCGCCGCCTGCGTGCGGTCGGCCATTCCGTGCTCCCCTCGATCGCCGGCGGAACGGATGTCGTCATCAGGGCGCTGCCAGGATCCGACGAGGTTCCGTGGGCTACCCTGCACTCGGAGATCCGGACCGGACTCGACAGGAGCGTGACGCAGTGAACCAGGTCGGTTCGTTCCTGCTGCTGCTGCCGCGCAACGTCGGCATCGGCATCCTCCGGGCCTATCGCGCGGTGATCTCGCCGCTGTACGGCGACGTCTGTCGCTACTACCCCTCCTGCTCGCACTACACACTGCAGGCCTACCAGCAGCACGGCGTGCTCCGAGGCACCTGGCTCGGTGCCCGGCGCATCGCCCGCTGCCACCCGTGGGCCGAAGGTGGGATCGACGACGTACCCGCTCGTCGTCACGACCGCTACGCGATCTCCCGATTCGGGTTCGTCGTCGCCAGTCACGGAAAGGGCTGACCAGCGATGGAAGGCATCATCGGCTTCTTCAACACCCTGCTGATCCCGATCAGGTGGGTCATCGAGGCCATCCTCGTCGGGTTCCACTGGTTCTGGACGAACATCGTCGGGCTCGACACCGACGCCGGCATCACCTGGGTGCTCTCGATCGTCGGGCTCGTGCTCGTCGTGCGCGCCGCCCTCATCCCGATCTTCGTGCGGCAGATCAAGAGCCAGCGCCGCATGATGGAGGTCGCACCGCAGCTCAAGAAGATCCAGGACAAGTACAAGGGCAAGAAGGACCAGTTCTCCCGCGAGGCCATGTCCCGCGAGACGATGGCCCTCTACAAGAAGACCGGCACGAACCCGCTGAGCTCGTGCCTGCCACTGCTGCTGCAGATGCCGATCTTCTTCTCCCTGTTCTCGGTGCTCAGCAACGCGCAGCACGTCAACCCGGACGGCAGCCGCAATCCCGGCGTCGGCCTGCTGAACGCCGATCTCTCCGAGTCGTTCGGAACGTCGTCGCTGTTCGACATCGCGCCGCTGCACCTCGCGATCTCCACCGCGAACGGGAACGTCGCCGTGATCGTCATCGCGGTGGTCATGGTGATCCTCATGACCGGTTCGCAGTTCATCACGCAGCTGCAGATCATGTCGAAGAACCAGTCGGCCGAGATGAAGGCCAGCCCGATGTTCCGGCAGCAGCGCATCCTGCTGTACCTGCTGCCGCTCGTGTTCGCGTTCTCCGGCTTCACGTTCCCGATCGGCGTGATGTTCTACTGGCTCGTCTCGAACTTCTGGACGATGGGCCAGCAGTTCCTCGTCATCCGCAACATGCCGACGCCCGGCTCCGAGGCCGCGCTGGCCCGTGAGGCGCGCCTCGCCAAGCGCCAGCAGAACAAGCCGAAGCCGCTCGAGCAGTCCGACTCGGATGAAGCGGGCAGCACGATGACCGCAGAGCCCGAGCCCAAGCCCAGCACGCAACGGGTGCAACCCCCGAGCAAGAACCGCGCCAAGAAGCAAGGAAAGAAGCGACGATGAGTGACGTCACCGAGACCCAGGAGACCGAGGCCGTCGAGGCCGAGGAGCTCGCGCCCGACACCACCGCCGACGCGTCGGCCGACGGGGATGCTCCCTCCGCGAGCCAGCTCGAGGACGAGGGCGACATCGCTGCCGACTACATCGAGGAGCTGCTCGACATCGCCGACCTCGATGGCGACATCGAGATCGAGGTGCGTGGCGGACGTGCGTACATCGCAGTGGCCGCGAGCGACGAGGGAAGCCTCCGACTGCTGTCCAAGCCCGACACCGTGAGTGCGCTCCAGGAGCTCACCCGCATCGCCGTGCAGGCGAAGACCGGTGGATTCTCCCGGCTCATCCTCGACATCGGTGGATCACGGGACGCCCGCGCCGGCGAGCTCGAGGCACTGGTCGCCAAGGCGATCGAGCGCATCGACGCGGGGTCGCCGTCAGCGGCACTCCCCCCGATGTCGTCCTACGAGCGCAAGCTCGTGCACGATCTGGTGGCGGAGCGCGGCTTCTCCTCGGAGTCCGAGGGCGAAGGTCGCGATCGCCACACGGTGATCACCAAGGCGTAGCTTCACCCTTCGGACGCGCGCTGCGCGGCGATGTTTCACGTGGAACATCGCGTCGGCAGGATCATCTCCAGTCGGACTCCGCTCGTCCAGGCGACGACGTCGCTGGATGCTCGACACGGATGTTCCACGTGAAACATCGCGTCGGACGCACGCCGTGCAGCCTTCGGATCCACTCCTCCCCTGTCGTCCACGGTGCCGGCTTCCGGACATCACCACCGCTGCGTCACCGAGGTTCAGTACATTGGCCGTTGCGAGCGACGTCGGCCACTGCGCCAGGATCGCGCACCATCACCACTCAGCCACCGCACCGAGGAGCCACCGTGTCACTACCGGAGATCGAGCCAGAGCCCGAGGCCGCCGCGATCGTCTTCGGCGACACGATCGAGCTGGCTCGCCGCTTCACGGCCGACCTCGGTCGGCGCGGCGAGGAACTCGGTCTCATCGGTCCGCTCGAGCTGCCGCGGCTCTGGACGCGACACGTGATCAACTCGGGACTGGTCGCGGAGGTGGTCAAGCCCGGCAATGTCGGGGACGTCGGCAGCGGCGCCGGCCTGCCCGGCATCCCACTTGCGATCGCGTGCCCGGACTCGCACTTCGTGCTCATCGAACCGATGGAACGGCGGGTGGACTGGCTGCGCCACGAGATCGCCGAGCTCGGGCTGGAGAACGCCGAAGTGCTCCGTGGCCGGGCCGAGGACGTGCACCTCGACGAGCCGATGGACCAGGTGACGGCTCGAGCGGTGAAGTCGCTCGCGAAGCTCATCCCCCTGACGGTCGGTCTTCTCCGCCGGGGCGGCGAGCTGATCTTCATGAAGGGCGAGCGCGTGCACGACGAGATCACCGAGGCCCAGAAGGTCCTCCGCAGCAATCAGGTCTCGAACGTCGAGGTGCTCGTTCTCGGCGAGGGAATCACACCCGAGGTCACTCGGGTCTTTCGGGCTACAGTGGACTGATCGATGTTCCACGTGAAACATCGCACTTCCACCACGACGCGGCTCGGCCTCGTCGGCGCTGGGAACGCCGGGCCGCATGGCCGACGAGGGTTCCCACGCGCACGGCGCGAAGCAACCGAGCAGGCACTGAGCACAACGACCGAGCGATCGGTGATGGAGAGATCGGCACGATGAGCGAGACCGGCGCCCCCTACCTGAACGAGTACGGCGACGAGTCGACCCCTCTCGCGCGGGAGCTCGCCGACATCACTCGTCGTCGGCAGGCGCTCGCCGCGGAGAAGCTGCCGCTGCCGCCCGAGACGCGCGTCTTCACGGTCGCCAACCAGAAGGGCGGCGTCGGCAAGACCACGACCACCGTGAACCTGGCCGCGGCGCTCGCTCGTGCCGGCGCCCGGGTGCTCGTGATCGATCTCGATCCGCAGGGCAACGCATCCACGGCGCTCGGTGTCGAGCACCGCTCCGAGACCGTGAGCGTCTACGACGTCGTGATCAACGATGAGCCGATGGCCGACGTCGTGCAGAAGTCTCCCGAGTTCGATGCGCTGTACTGCGTTCCCGCCACCATCCACCTCGCCGGAGCCGAGATCGAGCTCGTCTCGCTCGTCGCTCGCGAGCAGCGGCTGCGCACTGCGCTGGATGTCTTCCTCGCCCAGGCTCCGGAGCCGTTCCACTATGTGTTCATCGACTGCCCGCCGTCGCTCGGTCTTCTGACGATCAACGCGTTCGTCGCCGCGCGCGAGGTGCTCATCCCGATCCAGTGCGAGTACTACGCGCTCGAGGGGCTCAGCCAGCTGCTCAAGAACATCGGACTGATCGAGAAGCACCTCAACCCGAAGCTCACCGTGTCCACGATCCTGCTCACCATGTACGACGCACGCACCAACCTCGCGACGCAGGTCGCGCAGGACGTTCGGGACCACTTCCCCGAGCAGGTGCTCAACACCCTCATCCCTCGTTCCGTCCGCATCTCGGAGGCCCCGAGCTACGGCCAGAGCGTGATCAGCTACGACAGCAGCTCGCCCGGCTCGCTCTCCTACCTCGAGGCCGCCGCCGAGATCGCACGACGAGGAGCACCCGCATAATGGCGACCAAGCGCACTGGACTCGGCCGGGGCATCGGCGCCCTCATCCCGGGCGGCGATGACGCACCCGACCGCCCCGTCGACGTGTTCTTCGACTCGGCGGGATCCCGGTCTGGCGAGCGTCTCGTCGCGGTTCCGGGTGCTCGGCTCGCTGACCTGTCGCCCGACGACATCGTGCCCAACGCCGTGCAGCCGCGCCACGAGTTCCGCAAGGAGGAGCTCGACGAGCTCGTCGTCTCGATCCGCGAGTTCGGGGTGCTGCAGCCGATCGTGGTGCGACCGATCACCGGCGGCACGCCCGGCGGACCGAAGTACGAGCTCATCATGGGCGAGCGTCGCCTTCGCGCGACCAAGCTCGCCGGCCTGGCCTCGATCCCGGCGGTCATCAAGAACACCGCCGACGAGGCCATGCTCCGGGATGCCCTGCTCGAGAACCTCCATCGCGCGAACCTCAACGCACTGGAGGAGGCGAGCGCCTACCAGCAGCTGCTCGCCGACTTCGGGATCACGCAGGACCAGCTCGCCTCACGCATCGGCCGGTCGCGCCCGCAGATCACGAACACCATCCGTCTGCTCAAGCTGCCGGAGTCGGTGCAGCGCCGCGTCGCGTCTGGCGTGCTGAGCGCCGGTCACGCCCGGGCGATCCTCGCCGCGGGCGACGCGGGCGCGATGGAGCGCCTCGCCGACAAGATCGTGAACGAGGACCTCTCGGTGCGTGCGGCCGAAGCGGTCGCGGGGCAGGGCGGCTCGCACCGAGCGGCCCCGAAGCCGTCGGCGGGCAAGCGCCAGGGACAGCTGGATGAGATCGCCGAGCGCCTCGGCGACCGGCTCAACACCCGCGTCAAGGTGTCGCTCGGCGCGAGCAAGGGCACGATCGTGATCGACTTCGCGACCGTCGGCGACCTGAACCGGATCCTGGGCGAGCTGGGTGAGCCAGGGTTCAGCTAGCGGGCAACGGTGGTCGAGGAGCGCGCGCCGCTGGCGCTCACGTCTCGAGACCACAACACGCGATCATGGTTTCGAGACGCGTCAGTGCGTGGCGCTCCTCAACCCCCGCCGACTTCAGCGGGCGCTCGCCTCTGCGATCGCGGCTTCGGCCAGGGCCGAGTAGACCCAGCCCAGGTCGTGTCCTGCGGCCTCGAGCGCCTGGGGAAGTATCGAGGTCTCGGTGAGGCCGGGCAGCACGTTCGCCTCGAGGAACCAGGGCGTGCCGGCGCCATCCACGATGATGTCGATCCGGGAGAGGTGTCGCATGCCGAGTGCGCGGTGCGCCTCGAGTGCGACCTCGGCGGCTCGTGCGGCGATCTCCGGGGCAATGCGCGCCGGAACGTAGAAGCGGGTCTCACCGGCGTTGTATCGCGCCTCGAAGCTGTACACGCCCGAGAGGGGTTCGATCTCGACGGCGGGGAGTGCGACCGGTCCGTCGCCGGAGTCGATGATGCCGATCGCGATCTCGGTGCCGGTGATGCGCTGCTCGATGAGCGCGACATCCCAGTACGTGTAGGCGTCGACCATCGCGCGCGGCAGGAGGCTGCGGTCATCCACCATCGTCACGCCCTGCGCAGAGCCGCCCTGGGCGGGCTTGACCACGAGCGGTCCGGTGAACTCGTCCGCGATCTCCTCGAGGATGCCGTTGGCCCCGAGCTCGCGGAACGCGTCGCGCGGCAGCGTGATCGATGTCGGGGTGGGGATGCCCGCCCTGCGCGACGATCGCCTTCGCGGTGGGCTTGTCCCACGCGAGCCTGGATGCGTCGGCGCTCGAGCCGACGTACGGGACGCCGATGAAGTCGAGCAGGCCGCGCAGGGCGCCGTCCTCGCCGCTCGCGCCGTGGAGAGCGGGCCACACCACGTCGGGGCGGGACTGGCGGAGGTAGCCGAGCAGGGTGGCATCCGGGTCGCGGAGCTCGACCTGGATGCCGTGGGACGCGAGGCTGTCGGCGACGCGCCGACCTGAGCGCAGCGAGACGTCCCGCTCGTGCGAGATGCCGCCGGCGAGCACGAGCACGCGGGGGGAGGCAGCCACGGTCAGCCCAGGTTCGCGGGCGGGTTGATCGCGATCGACTGCGTGGTGGGCTGCACGGTCGGCAACGAGCCGGTCTGCGAGAAGTCGCGCAGCAGCTCGAGCTCGCCGTTCACCACGGTCGACAGTCGGCGGATGCCCTCCCGGATGAACTCCGGGGTCGGGTAGCAGAACGCGAGCCGGAGCTTGTTGCGCCCGCTGCCGTCCGCGTAGAACGCGGTGCCCGGCGTGTAGGCGACGAGCTCCTTCACCGCGCGCGGCAGCATCGACTTCGAGTCGAGGTGGTCGGGCAGCGTGACCCAGACGTAGAAGCCGCCGGTCGGGTTGGTCCAGCTCAAGTCGGGCAGGTAGTCGTCGAGCGCGGCGAGCATGGCGTCGCGGCGCTCGCGGTACACGCCGCGGAAGGTGTCGATCTGGCCCTTCCAGTCGGTGGTCTGCAGGTACTCGCTCACGACGTACTGGGTGAACGAGCTCGGGCAGAGCACCGAACCCTCGTTCGCTAAAATGAGTTTCTCTCGAATAGCGTGCGGCGCCAGCGCCCAGCCCAGACGGAACCCCGGGGCCAGCGTCTTCGAGAACGTGCCGAGGTACACGACGCCGTCCTCCTCGACCGAGCGCATCGCGTGCGGTGGTGGCCCGTCGAAGTACAGCAGCCCGTAGGGGTTGTCCTCGAGCACGAGGATGCCGTTGGCCCGGCAGATCTCGAGGATCTCCAGTCGGCGCTCCCACGTGAGCGTCACGCCGGCCGGGTTCGAGTAGTTCGGGATCGTGTACAGGAACTTGATCCGCTTGCCCTGCTCCTTGAGCCTGGCGACGTGCTCGCGCAGCGCCTGCGGGATGAGGCCGAACTCATCCATCGGCACGTGGTGCACGTCGGCCTGGTACGACTTGAACACGACCATCGCGGTCACGTAGCTCGGACCCTCGGCGATCACGACGTCGCCGGGATCGATGAACAGCTTCGTGACGAGCTCGAGAGCGTGCTGGGATCCGGTGGTGACGACGACGTCATCCACGCTGCCCCGGATGCCCTCGAGGGCCATCACCTCGAGGATGTGCTCACGCAGTTGCGGCGTGCCCTGGCCGGAGCCGTACTGCAGCGCCTGGGCGCCGTAGTCGCGCATCACGCGCTCCATCGAGGCTCTGGATGAGCTCCTGCGGCAACGCGGACACGTACGGCATGCCGCCAGCGAGCGACACGACCTCGGGGCGTGACGCCACCGCGAACAGGGCGCGCACTTCGCTGGCGGCCAGACCGGCGGTCCGCTCGGCATAGGAGCCGTACCACTGGTCGAGGTTGTTGCCCTGCGAAGTCATCCGTCAAATCTAGGGCAACATCACCAAAATGGCCCCGCTCCGATGGGGAGCAGGGCCAGATTGTGACAGTTGGACTGGCGAGTCGAACTACGCCAGGAACTCCGCGAGGTCGGCTTCGATCGCCGGCTTGGGCTTGGCGCCGATGACCTTCTTGACGACCTCGCCGTTCTGGAAGACGTACATCGCCGGAATCGACGTGATGTTGTACTTCGCCGAGATCTGCGGGTTGTCGTCGACGTTGAGCTTGACGATCTTGATCTTCGAGGCGTGCTCGGTCGCGATCTCGTCGAGGATCGGCGAGACGCGGCGACACGGGCCGCACCACTCGGCCCAGAAGTCGACCATGATCGGGGTGGTCGACGAGAGGACCTCGTCGGCGAAGGTGGCGTCGGTGACGTCGTGGGCTGCGGACATGGTGGGTTGTCTCCTGGGTTGCTGGGTGTGGGGTGTTGGGATCGTGGGTCAGGCGTTGGCGGGCACGGCGTCAGCCTGCGCCAGCAGTTCCTTCGGGAGTGCCGCGAGGTAGTGCTCCGCGTCGAGGGCGGCGACCGTTCCCGAACCGGCGGCCGTGACGGCCTGGCGGTAGGTGGGGTCGATCACGTCGCCGGCGGCGAACACGCCCGTGATGTTCGTGCGGGAGGAGCGGCCGTCGACGGCCACCGTGCCGTCCGCGTTGAGGTCGAGTTGACCGTGCACGAGGTGCGTACGGGGGTCGGCGCCGATCGCGATGAACAGACCGCTGAGGTCGAGCGTCGTCTCCGTGCCATCCACGGTGTCGACGATGCCGACGCCCGTGACCAGCTCGTCGCCGTAGATGTGCTCGACCTGCTTGTTCCAGAGGAACTCGATCTTGGGGTCGTTGAACGCGCGCTCCTGCATGACCTTGGATGCCCGCAGCGAGTCCTTGCGGTGGATCACGTAGACCTTGTCGGCGAACCGGGTGAGGAACGTGGCCTCCTCCATGGCGGAGTCACCGCCGCCGACGACCGCGATCGTCTTCTGGCGGAAGAAGAACCCGTCGCAGGTGGCGCACCACGAGACGCCGTGGCCCGACAGGCGGGTCTCGTCGTCGATGCCGAGCTTGCGGTACGCCGAGCCGGTCGCGAAGATCACGGCGAGGGCCTCGTGCACGTCGCCGTTGCCGAGGTGCACGCGCTTGACCTGGCCGTCGAGCTCGAGCTTGACGACGTCGTCGAGGATGATCTCGGTGCCGAAGCGCTCGGCCTGCGCCTGCATGGCGATCATGAGGTCGGGGCCCTGGATGCCCTCCGCGAAGCCCGGGAAGTTGTCCACTTCGGTGGTCTTCGTGAGCTCGCCGCCGGCCTCGACGGACGAGGCGATGAGCAGCGGCCGCAGGTTCGCGCGCGCGGCGTAGATGGCTGCCGTGTAGCCCGCCGGCCCTGAGCCGACGATGATGACCTGGCGCATCGATTTCCCTTCGTCTGGGCGGTACAACGTAGCCTAGCCGCGCCGTATTCCGGCCAGCCGCGCCGCTCTGAGCGCTATCGGCGAGTGATCCTGGCTGCTATCGGAGTCACGAAGACGCGGAGCTCGGGATTGCGCGTGATCCAGAGCACGGCGAGGTACACCACCGCCATCACGAGGCCCGCGACGGCCATGGATGCGATGGCGCCCACCGGCCCTGAGACGGGGAACGCGCCATCCCCGGTGCCGCCGAGCAGCACGAGCACGCCCCAGCCCGCGGCACCCGCGACGATCGCCGCGGCGAGGAACCAGAGTGCGCGGAGCGCGACGAGGCCGAGACCCAGCCCCTGCAACCGGCGACGCAGCAGCACGGCGGCGGTGATGGTCTGGATGGTGCCGGCGATCGAGAGCACGAGGGCGAGGCCCACCGCGATCCACTCGTCGGGCGCGAAGGCCGCGACCAGCAGCGCTCCCGCGACGTAGAGCACGGCCTGCACGACCTGGAAGGCGAACGGCGTGCGGGTGTCGTCGAGGGAGTAGAACACCCGCTGCAGCACGAACAGCACGGTGAACGGGATCATCCCGACCAGGAACGCGAGCAGCACGGTCGCGAGGGCCGCGACCTGCGTCGGACCCTGCGCGAAGACCGCGGAGAACGGCCAGGCGAGCACGACGAGTGCCACGAAGCCGAGCACCATGATGAGCAGGATGCCGCGAAGCGCCGCCGACACGTCGGTGCGCAGGCTCGCGAGGTCGCCGTCGCGGGCGTGACCGCTCATCCGCGTGAAGTACGCCGTCGCGACGGACACCGTGATCACCGAGTGCGGCAGCATGAAGATGAGCCAGCCGTAGCGCAGCGCTGCGATCGAAGCGTCGTCATCGCCGGACGGGATGGACGCAACCCGTGACTCGACGATCCCGGCGAGCTGCGTGATGAGCACCATGCCGAACAGCCAGGCGGCCGACGCGCCCGCCCGCCCGAGTCCCGCACCGCGCCACTGGAAGTCCGGCCGGAAACCCAGGCCCGCCCGCCGCCAGAAGAACACGAGCACGAAGGCCTGCGCCGCGATGCCGAGGGTTGCGGTGCCTGCGAGGAGGGCGATCTGCGCAGGGGTCCAGCCCGCGGCATCCACGTGCTCGGACTCCCCGCCGTAGAGCGCGATGAAGATGAGGATGCCGGTGATCGCGACGACGTTGTTGACAGCCGGCGCCCAGGTGAACGGCCCGAACACCCCGCGCGCATTGAGGATCTCGCCGAACAGGCTGTACAGCGCGTAGAACAGCACCTGCGGCAGGCACCAGTAGGCGAACCCGATCGCGAGCGAGAGCTGCGCCTCGCTGAAGCCCTCGGCGCCCGAGGTCGCGTACAGCCGCACGAGCAGCGGCGCGCACAGGGTCACGATGATCGCGATCGCGACGAACGCGAGGCCGCCGAGGGTGACGATCTTGTTGACGAAGCGCTTGCCGCCGTCGTCGTGGAGACCGGCGCGCACGACCGCGGGCACGAGCACCGCGCCGAGCAGGCCGCCGGCGACGATCGCGTAGACGTTGTTCGGCAGCTGGTTGGCCAGGGCGAACGCGTCCGCGCCGGCGCCGGTGATGCCGAGCGCGATCGAGAGTACGAACGCGCTGACGAAGCCCAGGATGCGGGACACGAGCGTGCCCGCCCCGAGCACGACGCTCGCGCGGCCGACGGTGGATGCCGCGTCCGGCTCGTCGCCCGCGCGGTCAGTCACCCGAGTTCCCCCGGACGTGCCCGCCTCCACGGCGGCGGCCGCGGGTCGGCGTCGCCGCACGATGTTGCGGATGATGCCGCCGACGAACAGGATCACGACACCGCTCGCGAGCACGATGAAGATCGGCGTCTCCCAGCCCGCGTTCACGACGACCTCGACCGACTTCGGTGCTCCAATCGCGACGCCGCTCTGGCCGCTGACGGTCACCTGGATCTGCACGGTGCCGTTGCTCACCGCCTGCACCGGGATGAGCGCGTTGGCCTGGGAGTTCGGTTCGATCGTGAGTTCGACGCGGCGATCCTCGACGGCGAGGATCGGTGTGCTCGGGTCGACGGTGACGATCACAGTGACGGGCTGCGAGAGCCCGTTCACGATCGGGATCGGGAGGGTCTGGCGATCCGCGAGCAGGTTGATGCGACTGGTCTCGCCTACCTGCACGAGCGCCGTGAGGTCGTTCGTCGCAGTGAGCTGCTCGGTGACGGCGGCCGGCCAGCCCGGCAGGCTGGCCTCCCACGATGCCGAGAGCAGCGCGAGCAGCGCGAGGCGCTCGGGGCCGCTGATCGCGGACGGGTCGGCGGCGATCGTCGCGAACTGCTCGGTGTTCGCGTCGGCGGAGAGCAGCATCCGCGCCTGCACGATGCGGTCGGCGGCCTGCGGGGCATCCACGACCGTCGCGGTGTCGGGCTGGCTCGCGAGTGCGAGGGTGAGCGGGATGGTCGTGATCCGGCCGTCCAGCGAGAGCGCGTCCAGCGTCTCGGCGAGGCGGGCGCCCGTGACGGGCAGTTCGCGCGGGAGGGTGGCGAACACGGTGGCCTGGTCACCGGGCTGGGCGCGCGCGGCGGCGGTGATCGCATCTAGGAGTGCGGTCACCGTGTCGCCCCAGACCGAGGGATCGGTGGCGGTCGCGGCCGCGCGCAGCGCCTGCGACACCCCGGCATCGCTCACGAGCACGCCCTGACCGTCGACCTCCGTGGTGGGTGACGCACTCGCGTCACGCGCGATGTTGGACGACGACAGGATCGTGGTCGTGTAGTCGCTGTCGCCGATCACGGGCAGATCGGCACCGATCACGGTGCCCTCCCGCGGCCACGCGATGCCGGTGGCCGAGTACGGCCAGGCGAGCAGCTCCTCGACGCTCGGGACGTCGGGCGCGTCGGGATCCTCGGCGTCGTCGGAGGGTTCGGGCGTCGGGGTGTCCGTCGGTTCGACCGGGGTGACGATGGCTGGGTCGAGCAGGAACGAGGTGGGAACGGGCAGCGTCGTGGCCCCGGCCTGCGTCGCGAGGGTGAGGTCGAGGTCGGCGTAGGCGAGGGGGAAGACCTGGTTCGGGGCATCCCCGAGTCGTTCGAGCCAGAGCAGGGCACTCTCGGGTGCCGTGGTGCCGAGCGCGCGGATCGACGCGATGATCATCGGGTCGATCCCGATGGCAACCGGGCGGCCGAACACCGCATCGAGCTGTCGGGTCAGCACGCCGAGCGGACGGGTGTACGCCTCGAGCGCCTCGGCGTCGATGAGACCGATGGATGACGCGGGCACCGTGATCGGCACCGCGATCGCCACCCGCACCGGCTGGCCCGGATCCACCGCCTGGGCCGGCGCCGCTGCCACGAGCGGCACCCCGACGGCCACGCCGAGCACGAGAGCCAGCACGGCCCCTGCACGACGGATCAGCACGGGCCGACTCCAGCGTGAGGCTCGGCGGACATGCGGTCGAGTCTATTCTTGCCACCATGGAGAGCGTCGCTGCGGCAATCCAGCGACTCGGGGCGCTCGCCGAGTCCCCGGGCGTGAGTCGGCTCGCCGACGCGTTCGCTGCGGCGGGCCGTGAACTGGCCCTCGTCGGCGGTCCCGTGCGCGACGCGTTCCTCGGCCGCCCGGTGACCGACCTCGACTTCGCGACGAACGCGACGCCCGACGAGACGATCGCGATCGTGAAGCCGATCGCGCAGACCCACTGGGACATCGGCCGCGAGTTCGGCACGATCGGCGCGCGCATCGGCGGCGAGACGTTCGAGATCACGAGCTACCGCGCCGACTCCTACGACGGCGTGACCCGCAAGCCGACCGTCGAGTTCGGCGACACCCTCGAGGGTGACCTCGCACGCCGCGACTTCACCGTCAACGCGATGGCGCTGCGGCTGCCCGCGCGCCAACTCGTCGACCCGCACGGCGGATTCGAGGACCTGCAGTCCGGCATCCTGCGCACGCCGTCCACCCCCGAGGTCTCGTTCGGCGACGATCCACTGAGGATGCTGCGCGCCGCCCGCTTCACGTCCCAGCTCGGGTTCCACCGTCGACGCCGCCGACCGAGCAGGCCATGCGCGACCTCGCGGGAAGCCTGCCGATCGTGAGCGTCGAGCGGATCAGCGACGAACTGTCCAAGCTCCTGAAGACGGATGACCCGGTGCCCGGCCTCCGCCTGCTCGTCGACACCGGGCTCGCCGAGCTCGTGCTGCCCGAGCTCCCGGCGCTCCGACTCGAGGTGGACGAGCACGCCCACCACAAGGACGTGTACGAGCACTCGCTGACCGTGCTGCGGCAGGCCATCGAGCTCGAGCGGGCGCGGCATCCCGGGGAGGCTCCGGATCTCACGCTGCGGATCGCCGCCCTGCTCCACGACATCGGCAAGCCGTCGACCCGCCGCATCGAGGGCGGCGGCGTGGTCACGTTCCATCACCACGACGTGGTCGGGGCCAAGCTCGCGACCAAGCGGCTCAAGGCACTGCGCTTCGACAACGAGACGATCGCCTCGGTCGGCCGGCTCATCGAGCTGCACCTGCGCTTCTTCGGCTACGCGGATGGTGCGTGGACCGACTCCGCCGTGCGCCGCTACGTGCGCGACGCCGGCGACGAGCTCGAACGGCTGCACATCCTGACCCGCGCCGACGTCACCACCCGCAACGTGCGCAAGGCCGACCGGCTCTCGTTCGCGTACGACGACCTCGAGGACCGGATCGCCGCGATCCAGGAGGCCGAGGGCGTCGCCGCGGTGCGGCCCGACCTCGACGGCGAGGCGATCATGCGCATCCTCGACCTCAAGCCGAGCCGCGAGGTGGGCGAGGCCTACAAGTTCCTCCTCGACCTGCGCCTCGACGAGGGGCCGCTCGGCGAGGATGTCGCGGAGGAGCGCCTCCGCGCCTGGTGGGCTACCCGAGGATGAACGCCTCGAGCAGCGCCCGCGCCTGCGGTTCGGGATGCTGCACCGGCGGCGACTTCATCAGGTAGGCGCTCGCCGCTTCGAGCGGACCGCCGATGCCGCGGTCGAGTGCGAGCTTCGCGAGCCGGATCGCGTCGATGACCACACCGGCCGAGTTGGGCGAGTCCCACACCTCGAGCTTGTACTCGAGGCTGGTCGGCGCGTTGCCGAAGCCGTGGCCCTCGAGGCGCACGAACGCGAGCTTGCGGTCGTCGAGCCACGGGATGTGGTCGCTCGGTCCGATGTGCACGTTGCGCGGGTCGATGTCGGCATCGAGGTTGCTCGTCACGGCCTGCGTCTTCGACACCTTCTTCGACTCGAGCCGGGTGCGCTCGAGCATGTTGCGGAAGTCCATGTTGCCGCCGACGTTCAACTGGTAGGTGCGGTCGAGCACGAGCCCGCGCTCCTCGAACAGCCGTGCGAGCACGCGGTGGGTCACGGTCGCGCCGAGCTGGCTCTTCACGTCGTCGCCCACGATCGGGATGGATGCCGCGGCAAACCGTTCCGCCCACTCCGGGTCGCTCGCGATGAAGACCGGGAGCGCGTTCACGAACGCGACTCCGGCGTCGAGGGCTGCCTGGGCGTAGTGCTTGGCCGCGAGCTCGGATCCCACCGGGAGGTAGCAGACGAGCACCTCGACGCGCGCGTCGCGGAGGGCCTGCGCGACATCCACCACCGGCGCCCCGGATTCCTCGATCACCTCGCGGTACTGCTCGCCGAGGCCGTCGAGGGTGGGTCCGCGCTGGACGGTGACTGACGTGGATGCCACGTCGGCGAAGTGGAACGTGGCGTTCTGGCTCGCCCACATGGCGTCGGCGAGGTCTCGCCGACCTTCGCGGCATCCACGTCGAAGGCGGCGACGAAGTCGAGATCACCGACGGCGTAGCCGCCGAGCCGGTTGTGCATGAGGCCCGGGATGCGCTCCTCAGCGACTGCGTCCGCGTAGAAGGTCACGCCCTGGATGAGCGCGTTCGCGCAGTTGCCGACCCCGACGATTCCCACGCGGATGGGCCCGGATGAGTCGTGCGGCATCCAGCGCTCCTTGGTGCTTCAGGCGGCGAGGGCCTATGCTGTACAGGTTGTCCGCTCGCGGACGACCGTCAACACCCTCCTGCTGCAGATCGTCTGCAGCCGTTCTAGTCCGAAGGAGGTGGGTTTGTGACGCACCAGTACGAACTGATGGTGATCCTCGATCCAGAGATCGATGAGCGCACCGTGGCACCCAGCCTAGACAAGTTCCTCAACGTCATCCGGAACGATGGCGGCTCGATCGACAACATCGACATCTGGGGACGCCGTCGCCTGGCCTACGAGATCAACAAGAAGTCCGAGGGCATCTACGCCGTCGTCAACTTCACCGCGAACTCCGACGCCACCATCGAGCTCGACCGCCAGCTGAAGCTCAGCGAGGCCGTCATGCGCACCAAGGTGCTCCGCGCCGAGGAGGCCATCGCCCAGGTGGCGGCCGCCAAGAAGCTCGCCGACGAGAAGGCCGCGCGCAAGCCGGTCGCCAAGTCCGCGCCCGCTGACGCGCCGAAGGCCGAGGCTCCCAAGGCTGACGCTCCCGTCGCCGAGGAGAAGCCCGCCGCCAAGGAGAAGCCCGCCGCATCGAAGCCCGCCAAGGCCGAGACCGTCGTCGAGCCCGTGGCCGAGGATGCTCCCGCCGAGGATGCTGCCGAGAAGCCGGCCGCCAAGGCCAAGCCCGCTGCGAAGGCCGCCAAGGCCGACGAGGCTGCGGAGTAGGTCATGGCCGGCGAGACGATCATCACCGTCGTGGGCAACCTCACGAGCGACCCGGAGCTGCGCTACACGCAGAACGGGCTGGCCGTCGCGAACTTCACCATCGCATCCACGCCCCGCAACTTCGACCGTGCGACGAACGACTGGAAGGACGGCGAAGCGCTGTTCCTCCGCGCGTCGGTCTGGCGCGAGTTCGCGGAGCACGTCGCCGGATCGCTGACCAAGGGCTCCCGCGTCATCGCGACCGGTCGCCTGAAGCAGCGCTCGTACGAGACGAAGGAAGGCGAGAAGCGCACGTCCATCGAGCTCGAGGTCGACGAGATCGGCCCGAGCCTGCGCTACGCGACCGCACAGGTGACGCGTGCTGCGTCATCCCGTGACGGTGGCGGCGCCTCCGGTGGCGGCGCTCGTCCGCAGGTCGCCGAGGAGCCGTGGGCCGCAGCAGCGCCCGCAGCCGACGGTGACGTGTGGAACACGCCCGGCAGCTACAACGACGAGACGCCGTTCTAACGGCCTCCCCCTTCACAACGACTTAAGGACACAACACCAATGGCAGGAAAGAGCCGCGGCGACAGCCGCAAGCCGATCCGCAAGGGCAAGGACGGCAAGAACGCCGCGCCGGCCAAGGCGATCCGCGTCGGCGTCATCGACTACAAGGATGTCGCGACGCTTCGCAAGTTCATCTCCGAGCGCGGCAAGATCCGCGCTCGCCGTATCACCGGTGTCTCCGTGCAGGAGCAGCGCCTCATCGCGACCGCCGTCAAGAACGCGCGCGAGATGGCCCTGCTGCCGTACGCGGGCTCGGGCCGCTAAGGGGCACGACCATGACGAAACTCATCCTCACGCACGAGGTCACCGGACTCGGTGCCCCCGGCGACGTCGTCGACGTCAAGAACGGCTACGCGCGCAACTTCCTCATCCCGCAGAACTTCGCGGTGGCGTGGACGCGCGGTGGCGAGAAGCAGATCGAGTCGATCAAGGCCGCGCGCTCCGCTCGCGAGCACGCGACGCTCGAGGAGGCGCAGGACCTCAAGGCGCGCCTGCAGGCTGCGACGGTCAAGCTGACCGTCAAGGCCGGCGCCGAGGGTCGCCTGTTCGGTTCGGTGAAGACCACCGACATCGCGGACGCCGTTGCGGCGGCCGGCCTCGGACAGGTCGACAAGCGCAAGATCGAGATCACCTCGGCGATCAAGACGACCGGCGAGCACGAGGCGACGGTTCGCCTGCGTGACGACCTGGTCGCCACGATCACCCTCCAGGTGGTCGCGGCCAAGTAGCCGCAGCACCGCTGCACACACCTCGAAGGCGACGGGTTCTGCCCGTCGCCTTCGTCGTTCCCGCGCACAAAGTCAAGTGCTCCGGGAGGGTATTTGTGCACATGTCGGAGCCATTTCGGGCAACCCTCAACCGGCACTCTAAACATGTTTCTACACACATGGGGAGTTCGGGGAAAATGCTGGTCAGGATCCAGATCCGAACCGAAATGGATGCTTTGTCCACAGCCAGTTCCACAGGTTGCCCACACTGCTTCCGGCGTTTCGCGCACGTTGCCCACAGCCCCGTCCACAGGGCTGGTTGAGAGTGCGATGGGCGACTCCTATGGTTGGGCAGTCCCTCTTGCCGGAGCCCTAGCCCGGGTGGTCGGGACACCATCGGAGTGTCGGCGCCCGGCAGTAGAACTGGGGCGTACCGTCATGAGATCGGCGCGCGCCACGGCAGGAAATCGAGGGGAAACAGATGTCCATAGCCCACCTGGGACTGGCTGAGGACCAGCGCCAGTCCGGTGAGCCCGGAGCATCCCGCGGAGAGCGCACCCCGCCCCACGACCTGCTCGCCGAGCAGTCCACGATCGGTGGAATGCTGCTGAGCAAGGATGCCGTCGCCGACGTCATCGAGGTCGTCCGCGGCATGGACTTCTACATCCCCAAGCACGAGCTCATCTTCGAGGCCGTGCTCAACCTCTACTCGCACGGCGAGCCCACCGACGTGATCGCCGTGAGCGACGAGCTCACCAAGACCGGCGAGCTCACCCGCGCCGGCGGCCCGGAGTACCTCCACACCCTCACCTCGCTCGTGCCCACGGCGGCAAACGCGGGCTACTACGCGTCGATCGTGGCGGAGAAGGCCGTGCTGCGCCGCCTGGTCGAGGCGGGCACGCGCATCGTGCAGATGGGCTACGCGAGCGAGGGCGAGGTCGAGGACCTCGTCAACACCGCGCAGGCCGAGATCTACGCCGTCACCGGTGGCGACGACAAGGAGGACTTCGTCCCCCTGACCGAGGCGGTGACGGTCGCGATCGACGAGATCGAGGCCGCCCGCGGCCGCGACGGCAGCATGATCGGCGTGCCGACCGGGTTCGCCGACCTGGATGAACTGACCAACGGTCTCCACCCTGGCCAGCTCATCATCCTCGCCGCTCGCCCGGCGCTCGGTAAGTCAACGCTCGGTCTCGACTTCGCCAGGGCGGCGGCCATCAAGCACGACCTGCCGACGATCATCTTCTCGCTCGAAATGGGACGCAGTGAGATCGCGATGCGGTTGCTGTCGGCCGAGGCATCCGTGCCCCTGCAGCACATGCGCAAGGGCACCGTGCACACCAACGACTGGACCACGATCGCGTCCACCCGCGGCCGCATCAACGACGCCCCGCTGTACATCGACGACAGCCCGAACATGACGCTCGTCGAGATCCGCGCGAAGTGCCGCCGGCTCAACCAGCGCGTCGGTCTCAAGATGGTGATCGTCGACTACCTGCAGCTCATGACCTCGGGCAAGAAGGTCGAGTCCCGCCAGCAGGAGGTCAGCGAGTTCTCCCGTGCGCTCAAGCTGCTCGCGAAGGAGCTCGGCGTGCCGGTCGTCGCGATCTCGCAGCTCAACCGTGGACCCGAGCAGCGCGCCGACAAGAAGCCCGCGCTCAGCGACCTGCGCGAGTCGGGCTCGCTCGAGCAGGATGCCGACATGGTGATCCTGCTCCACCGCGAATCCGCCTACGAGGCCGAGAACCCGCGCGCGGGCGAGGCCGACCTGATCATCGCCAAGCACCGCAACGGCCCGACCCGCACGATCACGGTCGGATTCCACGGTCACTTCTCCCGGTTCGTGGATCTGCCGCCCGGCACCTAGTCGATGAAGCTGCTGCTCACCTCCGGCGGGATCCGGAACGCGTCGATCCGTGCTGCGCTCGTCGAGCTCCTCGGCAAGCCGATCGAGGAGTGCGACGCACTCTTCATCCCGACCGCCCAGTGGGGACACCCCATGTGCGGTCCGGAGTCGGTATTGCGTGCGATGACCGCGCCCGCGGACGAGGGCGGACTCTGCACCCTCGGCTGGAAGTCGGTGGGGCTCCTCGAGCTCACGGCACTGCCGAGCATCCCGCGGTCGCGATGGGAGCCGTGGGTGCGTGAGGCGGACGTGCTCCTCGTGGACGGCGGCGAAGCCGTGTTCCTCGCGAACTGGATCCGCGACTCCGGCCTCGCCGATCTGATTCCCTCGCTCGCCGACACCGTGTGGGTCGGGATCAGCGCCGGCAGCATGGCCCTCACCCCGCGGATCGGGCCGGAGTTCGTCGAGCTCGATCCGGACGGCGGCGACGAGACCCTCGGGCTCGTCGACTTCTCGATCTTCCCGCACCTGGACTACCCGGGCTGGGACGACAACACGCTCGCGCGCGCCCGGGACTGGGCGACCCGCATCCCGACAACGTCGTACGCGATCGACGACCAGACCGCGATCGTTGTAGATGGCGCCACGGTCGAGGTCGTCTCGGAGGGGCACTGGGAGCGGTTCGACGGCGGGCAGCCGCGAATAGACTGACCCAGTGACCTGGTACCTCCCGCTCCTCCGCGCCATCCCGGCGCTGGCCCTGGCGGCGGTCATCACCTTCACGCCGGATCACTCGTCCCCGCTCGGCCTCGTCGCCCTCGGCGCGTACGGCATCGTCGCCGGTGCGGTGCTCGTGTGGAGCGGCGTGCGGAGCCAGGGTGTCGAGCGCGCGATCCTCATCGCCCAGGGCGGCATCCTCGAACTCGTCGGGATCGTCGCGCTGTTCACGATCGGCGGCGGGCTGCCCTACCTGGTCTTCCTGCTCTCGGGCGTCGCCGCGATCACCGGGCTGCTCGAGCTCTACCTCGGCCTGCGCGGCGGACCGCTGCGGCGCGACCGCCTGTTCGCCGGCGGGTTGACGCTCCTGCTCGCCATCGCCGTGCTCATCGTGCCGCCGGGGCTCGAGCAGACCACGACCGGGGTGGATGGTCCGACCGGGGTGCTCACCGCGTCCACGATCGTGGTCGGGTTGCTCGGCGCGTATCTCGCGGTGGTCGGCGTGTACCTCGTGATCGCTGCGCTGTCGATCAAGTGGGCGGCGGCGCCATCCAGTGCCCCGACTGCCGCCGTCGTGGACGCACCGTGACGACCCCGGACCGGCGGGCGCGGACGCGTCCGCTCGAACTGCTCGGGCTCTCGGCTGCGCTCGCGATCTTCGCGGGGGTGGTCGTGCTCATGTCGACGCGCGAGATCACGATCGCGCTCATCGCGCTCGGCGGCGGGTTCATCGTCTCGCTCGTGGTGCTCGCGATGATCGCGCTCGCGGTGAGCCCGCCGGATGACGGCTCTCCGCCGCCGCCATCAGGCGACGCGCACTGAGTTCACGGGTCTCGCGGGCGCGGGGCTGCGCACGAGATACTGAGGCATGTCCTCCACCATCGAACGCCGCTCGAATCCCTCGGCCTGGGCCGCATTCTGGATCGCGCTGGCCGGTCTGCTGCTCATGCCCATCCCGCTGTTCATCGGGCTCATCGTCGGCGGCGGCCTCTCGGTGGTCGCGGCGATCCTCGGAGTGATCGCCCTTCTCAAGGGACTCGCGCGCAGTGGCAAGGGAATCGCACCCGTCGTGTTCGCCGCCATCTTCATCGCGCTCACCTGGAGCGGCATCGCCGTCGGCGGCGGCACGATCTGGTAGGCGAATCGCCCTACGAGCCTGGCTTGAGGTAGTCGACGAGCTGGTCCGCAAGGCCGATGTAGCCTGCGGGCGTCAGGGCGAGCAGGCGCTGCTTTGCCTCCGAGCCGATGTCGAGGCCCTCGATGAACTCGGCGAGCTCCTTGGCCCCCACCCGGCGACCGCGCGTCAGGTCCTTGAGCACGGCGTACGGATCGGCGATGGATGACCGGCCCGCCGTCACCTCGGCCCTGATCACGGTCTGGATCGCCTCGCCGAGCACCTCCCAGTTGCCGTCGAGGTCGGACAGCGTGCGCTCACGATCCAGGTCGATCTCGAGCAGCCCCCGCTCGATGTTGTCGAGCGCGAGCAGTGAGTGACCGAGCGCGACGCCGATGTTGCGCTGGCTCGACGAATCGGTGAGGTCGCGCTGCAGCCGGCTCGTGACCAGGGTCGCGGCGAGCGAGTCGAGCAGCGCACTCGACAGCTCGAGGTTGGACTCGGCGTTCTCGAACCGGATCGGGTTGATCTTGTGGGGCATCGTGGATGACCCGGTCGCCCCCTCCTGCGGAATCTGCCGGAAGTACCCCATCGAGATGTACGTCCACACGTCGGTGCACAGGTTGTGCAGCACCCGGTTGGCGTGCGCGATGGACTGGTAGAGCTCGGCCTGCCAGTCGTGCGACTCGATCTGGGTGGTGAGAGGATTCCAGGCGAGACCGAGCGAGGTCACGAACTCATCCGAGATCGCCGGCCAGTCCTGCGTGGGATCGGCCGCGACGTGCGCGCCGAAGGTGCCGGTCGCACCGCTGAACTTGCCGAGGATCTCGACGGCGGCGATCCGCGCGGCGATGCGCTCCAGCCGGTGCGCGAACACCGCGAACTCCTTGCCGACCGTGGTGGGGGTGGCGGGCTGGCCGTGCGTGTGGGCGAGCATCGGGTCGGCGCGGTGGGCGACCGCGCGCGCGGTGAGCGCGTCGATCACGGCGCGCAGTTTCGGCATCCACACGTCCCGTACCGCGGCCTGCACGGTCAGGGCGTAGGCGAGGTTGTTGATGTCCTCGCTCGTGCAGGCGAAGTGGGTGAGCTCGGCGATCTGGGTGAGCCCGAGCTCGGCGAGCTTGGCCCGCACCAGGTACTCGACGGCCTTCACGTCGTGCCGCGTGGTCGCCTCGAGGCGAGCGAGCTCGTCGATCTCGGCCTGGCCGAACTCGGCGGCGAACACGCGCAGCGCACGCTCCGACTCGTGGTCGAGCTTCGTCGAGCCGAACAACTCGTGCTCGGTGAGGTACAGCAGCCACTCGACCTCGATGCGAACCCGCGCGCGGTTCAGCCCCGCCTCGGAGAGGTGGTCGCCGAGCGCGGTCACGACCGGCTGGTACCGACCGTCGAGCGGGCTGAGTGGCTGCGGAGGCATCGGGGTCATGGGGCTCCCTGTCGTACGCCGGGCATGATCTGGCGGAACAGCGCGACGCACGCCTGCTCGATCATGCCGAGCACCTGGTCGAACATCGCGGCGTCGGAGTAGTAGGGGTCTGGCACGTCGTGCATCGGCGACTGCGCATTGTCGAAGCTCAGCAGCGCCTGCACCTTCGACCGGTCCTGCTCGCTCGACGCCCACGCCTTGAGGATGCGCTCCTGGCTGCGATCGAACACGACCACGAGATCGAGCTTGTCGAACCAGGCCGGGTCGAACTGCCGGGCGCGGTGACCCGAGCCGTTGTAGCCGTGGGCGGTCGAGGGCGGTGAGGGTGCGCTCATCGGACGGCTCCCCGACGTGCCAGTCACCGGTGCCGGCCGAGACCACCGAGATCGCATGCTCGAGCCGGGCGCGCTTGACGAGTTGGTTGAAGATCGTCTCGGCCATCGGCGAGCGGCAGATGTTGCCCGTGCACACGAAGCAGATGCGGAAGAGCGCCGACTCGTCGAAGGTCCGCTCGAAGCTCACGGTCCATTGTCCCGCAGTTCTCCCTCCCATGGCAGCCGCGTTGGCGGTTGCGCACGGGATGCGCGGCTCCCGCCCTGGGCCCGGTCCCTTCGGGCGACCATCGACCCATGGATCCCGAGCAGCTCGCCCGCCTCGCGGAGGCACTCGAGGCGCAGCACCGGCGTCTCGCGGAGATCCGTTCGCGGTGGGATGTCGCGCGCCGCATCGCTCCCGGGCACTCCACCTTCTGGACCGGCCAGGCCCGCCTCGGCTACGAGGCCGGCGTCACGGTCGCCCACGCCCAGGCGCGGTTGGCGACGGATGCGCTGAGCTCGGCGCTCGCGCACACCCGCGCCGCCATCTCGTCGGTGCGGCCCGGATGAGCGGGCCGCCCACCGAGCCCCCCGCGAGGCCACCGGAACTCCAGGGCGGTCACGATCGCTCGACCCAGGGCCCACCACCGGATTCGACGACCCTCACGATCTCGCCGTGGAACTCGGTCGCGGTCGCGACCACGGAGCTGTTCGAGCACGCGGCGGTGCACGAGAGCGAAGCCGCGCTCGCCGAGGAGCTCGCCGGCGATCTTCGCCGGGTCGACGCGCTCGTCGCGGAGTCGCGGCTGCTGGTGGCGGACACACACTACGGAATGCTCGCGGAACGGGCGATCGAGGAGGCGATCGCCGAGCTCGACCGCACGGCATCCATCTGCCGCTCGCTCACCACCTCGTTGCGCTCGGCCGCCGACCGCTACGGGGTGGCCGAAGCGAGCGGCGAGCGCGCCTGGCTCTGGCTCACCGACGTGATCGGCTACGGCACGGGCGTGCTCGCGAGGCTGACGCTGCCCGTCTGGATCGTTCCTGCTCTCGCAACCGCGGGCGGACTCGCGATCGGTGGCGCGGCCGCGAAGGCCCTCGGTCTCGATGACGAGCTGGGCGACCTCTGGCAGGGAGTCGGACTCGCCGCCAATCCGCTGTACACGAACGAGCCGGTGGTCGACGGGCTCCGCACCGTCTCGATGGGCGCCGACGACTTCATGGCCGGATTCGCGGGCGTCCCGCTGCCGATGCAGCAGGCGCTCGGCGATTCCGGACTCGGACTGCTCGGACTCGCGACGGCGGCCGGCATGCTTCGCGGGGCGAGTGCGGTCCTCGGCACCGGCGAGACCGTGCCGACGGTGCGCTCGAGCACGACCCAGCCGGTCGCGGCACCGCCGGCCAGCGTGACCGACTTGGCCGAGCGCATCCCGCGCACGGACGACAACGGCGGACGCCAGATCGTGGTGGAGCAGTACACGATGCCCGACGGGTCCACTCGCGCCGTCGTGCTGCTCGCCGGCACGGCCGAGTTCACGATCGGCAGCGATGAGCCGTGGGACATGGGCGGCAACTTCTCCGCCGTCGCCGGCCTGCACAGCAGCGCGACGATGGCGGTCGACGAGGCGCTGCGGCAGGCGGGGGTGGATGGCGCGACGCCCATCCAACTCGTCGGCTTCTCCCAGGGCGGCGCGCAGGCCGCCGTCCTCGCGATGACCGGGGACTACAACGTGCAGTCGGTCGTGACGTTCGGTGCACCCATCGGGCAGTTGCCGATACCGGAGTCGATCCCGGTGCTCGCGGTGCGGCATCCAGACGATCTGGTCGCGTCCGGCGCCGGGGGCAACGAGCTCCACGCACCGAATGTGTTCGAGGTGCGCAACACGGCGTTCGCCGGCCAGTCGGTGCCTACGACCCAGCCGGCGCCGGCCCACCAGTTCGACTCGTACCTGGCAACGGCGGCGCTCATGGATGCCGACGCGAGCCCGGAGCTGCGCGGCGCGATCGACGACGTGCTCGCGTTCACCGCCGGGGCGACGGAGGGCACCACGACGAGCTACCTCGCCACCCGCACGGAGGGGTGACGGATGCCTGCTGCGAGGTGCGAATCAGGCGGTGCGGCTGCGGTCCTTGATCAGCGGCCGAAGGATGATGCCGATCAGCCAGCTGATCAGGCCGAGCACGAGCGCGCCGAGCACGCCCCACCAGAATCCGTCGACCGTGAGGCCGAAGCCGATCAGTCCGGAGATCCACGCCACGAGCAGCAGCAGGAGACCGTTCACGATGAGCGCGATGAGGCCGAGCGTCAGCACGTAGAGCGGGAACGCGACGATGCGGATCAGGTTGCCGATCACGCCGTTGACGATGCCGAAGATCGCGGCGAGCAGCAGGAAGGTGAGCACGAGTTCGAGCGTGCCGCCCGGCGCGAACGGCACGACCTTCACGCCGGTGACGATGATCGTGGTCAGCCACAGGGCAACCGCATTGATGAGGAGTCGCACGATGAGTCTCATGGTGCACACTCTGCCCGGGCGCTGACGGCGCCGCAAGTAGGCTGTTCGCGTGGACAGCCCCCAGGTGCGACTGCGCCCCGAGATCGCGTCGATCGTGCCGTACCGGCAGGGCCGGTCCGCCGCCGAGGACGCGTTCAAGCTGTCGTCCAACGAGAACCCGTTCCCGCCGCTGCCCGAAGTGCTCGCGGCCATCACCGAAGCGAGCATCAACCGCTATCCGGAGGGTTCGGCCGCGGTCCTCCGCGCGCGCATCGGCCAGCGCTTCGGCGTCTCGCCGGAAGCGGTGCAGGTCGGCGCGGGATCCGTATCGGTGCTCGCCCAGCTCATCCAGGCCGCGAGCGGCCCCGGCGACGAGGTCGTGTACGCGTGGCGCAGCTTCGAGGCGTACCCGCTGCTGGTGGCGACGGCAGGGTCCACTGCCGTCGAGGTCCCGCTGACCGCGGGGGCTCGGCACGACCTGCCGGCGATGGCGGCCGCGATCACCGATCGCACGCGCGTCGTCATCGTGTGCAGCCCGAACAACCCGACGAGCACCACGGTCACCCGCGACGAGTTCGATGCGTTCCTTGCCGCGGTGCCGGCGACCGTACTGGTCGTGCTCGATCTCGCCTACCTCGAGTTCGTGGATGACCCGCAGGCCGTCACGGGCGAGGGCCTGCTCGCCGCGCATCCCAACCTCGTGCTGCTGCGCACCTTCTCGAAGGCGTACGGACTCGCGGGCCTGCGCATCGGGTACGCTGTCGGCGCCGAGTACCTCATGGACGCCGCGCGGGCCGTCGCCATCCCGCTGTCGGTCACCGAGCCCGCGCAGCGCGCGGCGATCGTGAGCCTCGAGCACGAGGACGAGCTCATGGTTCGCGTGCGAAAGCTCAACGAGCTGCGCGCCGAGATCGTCGCCGGACTCGAGGCCCAGGGCTGGGTGGTGCCGGAGCCGCAGGGCAACTTCGTGTGGCTCTCGATCGGCGAGAAGACCGCCGCGGCCGCGGATGTGCTCGCCGAGCACGGCATCGTCGCGCGCGCCCTCGGCGACGGCGTGCGGGTCAGTGTGGGCGAGCGCGAGTCTGTGGAGAAACTCCTCAGTGCGACGGCGGAGCTTGTAGGGATGCGACCAACGGGCATCCGAGCGGGAACGTTAGATTAGACCAATGCCCACCACCGCCGAGACGGTCCAGCTGCTCTCCCCGGAGGGGACCCTCGTCGCCGACGCCGGCGCCGAGGAGTACCAGCCCTACATCGACGAACTCACCGACACCCAGCTGCAGGAGTTCCACCGCAGCATGGTGGTCACCCGCGCGTTCGACGTCGAGGCGGCCAACCTGCAGCGACAGGGCCAGCTCGCGCTCTGGGTGCCGAGCCTCGGCCAGGAGGCCGCGCAGGTGGGGTCGGCCTTCGCGAGCCGCCCGCAGGACTCGATCTTCCCGGCCTACCGCGAGCACGCTGTCGCGCGCATCCGGGGTGTCGACCCGATCGCGATCATCAAGCTCTACCGCGGCCTGACCCACGGCGGCTGGAACCCGGCGGAGACCAACAACTTCCACATCTACACGCTCGTGATCGGATCCCAGGCGCTGCACGCCACCGGCTACGCGATGGGCGTGCAGTTCGACTCCGCGCCGACCGGCGATCCGACGAAGGATGAAGCGGTCGTCGTGTACTTCGGCGACGGTGCGATGAGCCAGGGCGACGTCAGCGAGGCGTTCGTGTTCGCGGCGAGCTACCAGACCCCGCAGGTGTTCTTCCTGCAGAACAACCACTGGGCGATCTCCGTGCCGGTCGAGCGGCAGTCGCGCACGCCGCTCGTGCACCGTTCGGCCGGATTCGGCATCCCGGGCACCCAGGTCGACGGCAACGACGTGCTCGCGAGCTACGCGGTGAGCCGCAAGGCGCTCGAGTCCGCTCGCTCCGGCGGTGGGCCGCAGTTCATCGAGGCGCTCACCTATCGGATGGGCGCGCACACCTCCTCGGATGACCCGACCCGCTACCGCAGCGCCGAGGAGCTCGCGAGCTGGCAGGCGAAGGATCCGATCACGCGGTTCGAGGCCTACCTGCGCAATCTCGGCGAGGGAGACGCATTCTTCGCGGATGTCGCGCGCGAGGGCGCCGACCTGGCCGCGGACATCCGCACCCGCACCTACCTGCTCGAGAACCCGCCCACCGACACGATCTTCGACTACGTCTACACCGACGACCACGCCGTGATGACTGCGCAGAAGCAGTGGCTCGCCGACTACGAGGCCGGGTACGCCGAATGAGCACTGAGCCGTCGAACAGCACCGAGCCGTCGACCAGCATCGAAACCATGTCGATGGCCAAGGCCATCAACGCCGGACTGCGCGCCGCGATGCTCGACGACGCCAAGGTGCTGCTCATGGGCGAGGACATCGGGCGGCTCGGCGGTGTGTTCCGCGTCACCGAGAACCTGCAGCAGGAGTTCGGCGAGCAGCGCGTGCTCGACACCCCACTCGCCGAGTCCGGCATCGTCGGTACCGCGATCGGGCTCGCGATGCGCGGGTACCGCCCGGTGTGCGAGATCCAGTTCGACGGCTTCATCTTCCCGGGCTTCGACCAGATCACCTCGCAGCTCGCGAAGCTCGCGAACCGGCACGAGGGCGCGATGCCGATGCCCGTCGTCATCCGGGTTCCGTACGGCGGCCACATCGGCGCGGTCGAGCACCACCAGGAGAGCCCGGAGGCGTACTTCGCGCACACCGCCGGCCTGCGGCTCGTGACCCCGAGCACCCCGCACGATGCGTACTGGATGATCCAGGATGCGATCAGCTCCAACGATCCCGTGATGTTCTTCGAACCCAAGAGCCGGTACTGGCCGAAGGGCGACGTCGACACGGCGGAGCGCGGCATCGGGATGCACACCACCCAGGTCGTGCGCGAGGGCACCGAGATCACCCTGCTCGGCTACGGCCCGATGGTGAACGTGCTGCTCGCCGCAGCGGACATCGCCGCCGAGGAGGGCACGAGCGCCGAGGTCATCGACCTGCGGAGCCTGAGCCCGATCGACTACGCGCCGATCATCGCGTCGGTGCAGAAGACCGGACGACTGGTCATCGCGCAGGAGGCGCCCGGCTTCGTCTCGATCGGATCCGAGATCGCCGCGACCGTGACCGAGCGTGCGTTCTACTCCCTCGAAGCACCGGTGATCCGGGTGGCGGGATTCGACGCCCCCTTCCCGCCCGCCAAGCTCGAGACCACCTTCCTCCCCGACGCCGACCGCGTGCTCGAGGCCGTCGACCGGGCCATGGCCTACTAGGAGGCAACGATGGCGAATTCCGAATTCGAACTCCCCGACGTGGGCGAGGGTCTCACCGAGGCCGAGATCGTCTCGTGGAAGGTCAAGGCGGGCGACACGATCGTCGTCAACCAGGTGATCGTCGAGATCGAAACCGCGAAGTCGCTGGTCGAGCTGCCCTCGCCGTTCGCCGGCACCGTGAGCGCGCTGCTCGTCGAGGAGGGCCAGACCGTCGAGGTCGGCACCCCGATCATCAGCGTCGAGTCGGGCGCCGGCGGAACTGGCGCGCCGACCACGGCACCCGCCGTGGATGCCGCGGCCGAAGCCATCGCCGAGCAGACCGCACGCACGGCGGCCGAAGGCCCTGGGGCAGGACCGTCCGGGCTGCCGTACGGGGGCGGCGCACCGGCGGACGGCAGCGGCGGCGGGGGTGCCGCCGCGGGCTCCGGCTCCGTGCTCGTGGGTTATGGGACGAAGGGGCACGGCGGGTCACGCCGCCGTCGCGGCGCGGGCGCGGAGGCGACCGGCGGCGCGGGCGTACCGACGGGGACTGGAGCCGCGAGCGAAGGCCCGGCGCAGGCGGCTCGGCCGGCCTCGGTGCCGGCGGCAGCGGCATCCACCATCATTGCGAAGCCGCCGATCAGGAAGCTCGCGAAGGACCTCGGGGTCGATCTCGGCACGGTCTCGGCCACCGGGCTCGCGGGCGAGATCACGCGCGACGATGTCATTCGGCAGGCGTCGCAGGCGTCGGTGTTCCGCAACATCCAGACGCCCGAGTGGGGCGACCAGCGCGAGGAGCGCATTCCGGTCAAGGGCGTGCGCAAGGCGATCGCGACGGCGATGGTCTCGAGTGCGTTCACCGCGCCGCACGTGAGCGTGTTCGTCGACATCGATGCGACGCGCACGATGGAGTTCGTGCGCCGGCTGAAGAACTCGCCCGACTTCGCGGGGGTGCGCGTGAGCCCGCTGCTGATCATGGCCAAGGCCGTGATCTGGTCGGTGCGCCGCAACCCGACGGTGAACTCGGCGTGGACGGACAAGGAGATCATCGTCCACCACTTCGTGAACCTCGGCATCGCGGCCGCCACGCCGCGCGGGCTCATCGTGCCGAACGTCAAGGACGCGCAGGAGCTCTCGCTGCTCGACCTGGCCTCGGCGCTCGAGCAGCTCACGATCACCGCGCGAGACGGCAAGACGCAGCCCGCGGAGATGTCGAACGGCACGATCACGATCACGAACATCGGGTCGTACGGCATGGACACCGGCACGCCGATCATCAACCCGGGCGAGGCAGCCATCGTCGCGCTCGGCTCGATCCGCCAGAAGCCGTGGGTCGTCGACGGCCAGGTGCTGCCGCGGTTCGTGACGACGGTCGGTGCTTCGTTCGACCACCGGATCGTGGACGGGGATGTCGCGAGCCGCTTCGTCGCGGATCTCGCGAGCGTGCTCGAGGAGCCGGCGCTGCTGCTGGATTAGCGTCGCGTTCGCGGTCGGCGGGGGTATCGCGTCAGGGAACCGCGACGAATGCGGCTGTTTCGGACACATGCGGCCGCCAGAATGCCCGCAACTGTCCGAAATCGCCGCATCTCGACGCCGGAGCGCCACGACGAGCTCCTCGCGCGTATGATAATCAATCTCAATAGGGCGACGCATGGGCGCGCCCTACAGCGGGGAGGAGCGGCAGCATGGACGAAGCAGCAAGCGCATCCCCCGTCCTCTCCATCCACGACGCGTCGCTCGCGTTCGGCCACCGCACGCTGTGGTCGGGGCTGGACCTCGAGATCGCGCCCGGCGAGTTCATCGCGGTGCTCGGTGGCAACGGCTCCGGCAAGACGAGCCTGCTCCGCGCGATCCTCGGGCAACAGGAGCTCGACACAGGCTCGATCGAGCTGGCAGGGCGACCCGTGCGGCGCGGGGATCGCAGCATCGGCTACATCCCGCAGCAGAAGATCGCGACGCCCGGCATCCCGCTGCGCGGCCGCGACCTCGTGACGCTCGGCGTCGACGGTCACCGGTTCGGCCTGCCGCTGCCCAGCCGAGCCACCAAACAGCGAGTGGATGCCCTGCTCGAGTCCGTCGGGGCCACCGGCTACGCCTCCCGCCCGCTCGGCCTCCTGTCCGGGGGCGAACAGCAGCGACTCCGCGTCGGCCAGGCGCTCGCCGGGGACCCGATCCTCCTGCTCTGCGACGAACCCCTCATGAGCCTCGACCTGCAGCACCAGCGCGGCGTGGCGGAACTGCTGGATGCCCGGCGCAAGCAGCACGACACCGCGGTGGTCTTCGTGACCCACGACATCAACCCGGTGCTCGGGATGGTGGACCGCATCCTGTACCTCGCGCACGGCCGCTTCACGATCGGCACGCCCGACGAGGTGCTCCGCAGCGACGTGCTCACCGGGCTCTATGGAACGCCGGTCGAGGTCATCCGCACTGGCGGGCGCGTCTTCGTGGCGGGCATCCCCGACGACGGCGAGCACCACCCGCCCCTGGACGGCCACAGTCACGACCACTTCGCCGATGAGGTGGCACCGTGAGCATCCTCGACGCGACCGCGCGCCCGATGGACGCGATCTTCGACTTCTCCGACTACGGCGCCCTGCTCCAGCTCGTGCAGGGCTCGATCGTCGCGGGCGCCGTGCTGGGCATCGTCGGCGGGCTCATCGGGGTCTTCGTGATGCAGCGTGACATGGCGTTCGCGGTGCACGGGATCAGCGAGCTCTCGTTCGCCGGAGCGGCGGCGGCCCTCCTGCTCGGCGTCAACGTGGTCGCGGGATCGATCGTCGGCTCGATCCTCGCCGCGGCGGTGATCGGACTGCTCGGGCGCCGCGCTCGCGATCGCAACTCGATCATCGGCGTGCTGATGCCGTTCGGGCTCGGGCTCGGCATCCTGTTCCTGTCGCTCTACCAGGGTCGCAGCGGCAACAAGTTCGGGCTGCTCACCGGCCAGATCATCGCGGTCGACTCCCCGCAGCTCGGACTGCTCATCGGCATCTCGGTCGTGGTGCTCGCGGTGCTGCTGGTCGTGTGGCGGCCGCTGACCTTCGACAGCCTGGACCCGGAGGTCGCCGCGGCTCGGGGCGTGCCGTCCCGCGCGCTCTCGCTGGTCTTCATGGTCGTGCTCGGACTCACGGTCGCGGTCTCGGTGCAGATCATCGGTGCGCTGCTCGTGCTCGCCCTGCTGGTCACCCCGGCGGCGGCTGCACTGCGGGTCTCGGCGTCGCCGGTCATGGTGCCCGTGCTGAGCATGGCGTTCGGATTCGTGTCTGCCGTCGGCGGCATCCTGATCGCGATCGGGAGCTCGCTGCCGATCAGCCCGTTCATCACGACGATCAGCTTTGCGATCTACCTGGTGTGCCGGCTCGTCGGAGCGCGCAGAATGAGTGCAAGGAGAGTGGGATGACGCCGAAGCGGAACACCGGCGCGCTGGAGCTGGGAGCGAAGGCCATTTCTGGCCTTCGCCGCGACGCCAGCGCCGAGCGCCGTCCCGGCGCTCGGTTGCAGGGAGACTTCACATGAAGCGGAATACCTGGCAAAGAGAAGCAGTCCGCACCGCCCTCACCGGCTCCGAGGGTTTCGTGAGCGCGCAGTCGCTGCACTCGGCGCTGCGGGACGAGGGCTCGCCGATCGGACTCGCGACGGTCTACCGCGCGCTGAACGATCTCGCGACCGAGGGCGAGGCCGACACCCTGCAGCAGGAGGGCGAAGCGCTGTTCCGCGCGTGCACGCCCGGAAGTCACCACCACCACCTGATCTGCCGCAACTGCGGCACCACGGTCGAGATCGAGGCGGATGCGGTCGAGCAGTGGGCACAGCAGGTCGCGGCCCAGCACGGCTTCACGCAGCCGCAGCACATCGTCGACGTCTTCGGCTTGTGCCCGGACTGCAGTCGGAAGGCGTCAGCGGCGAGCTGATCGGCGCTGCGAGTACGCGAACGCGAGCGCTCCGAGCTTCGCGCGGGTCAGCGACCCACCGGTCACGACATCCCGGATGGTGCGCAAGGCGAACGCCGGACCCTGCACGAGCAGCGTCGTGACCACCGATTGCTCCCAGGCCTGCAGCTCATCCCGGATCTTCTCCGGCGGACCGACGAGCGCGATCTCCTCCACGAGCTTCGTCGGCACGGCCGCGATCGCCTCGTCCTTGCGGCCCGACCGGTACAGCTCCTCGATCCGGTCCGCGGCCTCGGTGTAGCCCATCCGATCGATCACGTTGCGGTGGTAGTTCTCGCCCTTCGCTCCCATCCCGCCCACGTACAGCGCGACAATCGGGCGCACGAGGTCCGCCGCGGCCTCGACGTCCGGATGCGGGATGACCGCGAGGGGCACCGCCACCTCGAACTGCGCGCGCGGCGACCGCTCGGGTGAACGAATCGCGAACCCCGCCTCGAGTGCATCGACGGCCGCGGCGTTCGCCTTCGGGGAGAACAGGAACGGCAGCCAGCCGTCCGCGATCTCGGCGGCGAGCGCGATGTTCTTCGGTCCCTCGGCGGCGAGGTAGATCGGCAGGTCGGCCCGCAGGGGGTGGACCGTCGACTTCAGCGGTTTGCCGAGGCCCGCGGCATCCTCGCCCAGGTAGGGAAGCGGGTAGTGCGGTCCGGCCGACGTGACCGGCTCCTGCCGGGCGAGCACCTGCCGCACGATGTCGATGTACTCGCGCGTGCGGGCGAGCGGCTTCGGGTAGGGCTGGCCGTACCAGCCCTCGACCACCTGTGGACCGGAGGCGCCGAGGCCGAGGATGACGCGGCCACCCGACAGGTGATCCAAGGTGAGCGCGGCCATCGCCGCCGCGGTGGGCGTCCGTGCACTGAGCTGCGCGATCGCGGTGCCGAGTTTCACGCGCTTCGTGTGCGCGCCCCACCACGCGAGCGGAGTGAACGCGTCGGAGCCGTAGGCCTCCGCGGTCCAGACCGACTCGTAGCCGAGTCGCTCGGCCGTGCGGATCGCCTTGAGCGCGCCCGCCGGAGGCCCGGACTTCCAGTAGCCGGTCGCGTAGCCGATGCGCATGAGGCCATCGTCGCAGATCCGGCAGGATGTCCTCATGCAGGGAATCGATCCGAGCGTGCCGCCGAGCGGCGACGGCTGCGTCGAGTGCGACGCCGAGGGCAGCTGGTGGGTGCACCTGCGCCGGTGCGCCGAGTGCGGCCACGTCGGATGCTGCGATGACTCGCCCAGCAAGCACGCGACCGCGCACTGGCACGAGACGGGGCATCCGGTCATCCAGAGCTTCGAACCGGGCGAGGGCTGGTTCTGGGACTACCCGAGTGGCGCGGCGATCCGCGGTCCGGAGTTGGCGCCGCCGACGTCGCATCCCGAGGAGCAGTCCGTGCCGGGCCCCGCCGACCGGCTGCCGGCCGACCTGCGCTAGGTTGCCGAGCCGCGAAACGTCGCGTATCCTCGTCAGGTTGGGCATTTCCGCCTACATCGTGCATCGCAAGATGTGCCGACAAGTGATCTTGGGTAGAGAACCTTCCGGTTCCCTACGGTAACCAGAACAGGAGTACCACCATGGCAGCCGTTTGCCAGGTGACCGGAGCCGTTCCCGGCTTTGGTCACAGCATTTCCTTCTCGCACCGCCGCAACAAGCGCCGGTTCGACCCGAATGTGCAGCGCAAGACGTACTACGTGCCGTCGCTGCGCCGCAACGTCACCCTCAATGTCTCCGCAAAGGGCATGAAGGTCATCGATGCCCGTGGCATCGAGCGCGTGGTCAAGGACATCCTCGCTCGCGGGGTGAAGATCTAATGGCCTCCAAAGCACAGGACATCCGTCCCATCATCAAGCTTCGTTCGACTGCAGGCACTGGGTACACCTACGTGACGCGCAAGAACCGTCGCAACAACCCCGACCGCCTCGTGCTCAAGAAGTACGACCCGGTGATCCGCCAGCACGTCGAATTCCGCGAGGAGCGCTAAACCATGGCCAAGAAGAGCAAGATCGCTCGCAACGAGCAGCGCAAGGTGGTCGTGGCCCGCTACGCCACGAAGCGCCTGGAACTGAAGAAGGCGCTCGTCGACCCGAACGGTACCGACGAGTCCCGCGAGGCCGCCCGCGTCGGCCTGCAGAAGCTGCCGCGCAACGCCTCGCCGGTGCGCGTGCGTGGTCGCGACGCCGTCGACGGCCGTCCGCGTGGTCTCCTCAGCAAGTTCGGCATCTCGCGGGTTCGTTTCCGCGATATGGCGCACCGCGGCGAATTGCCCGGAATTACCAAGTCAAGCTGGTAGATTTCAGGCGGTTCCGGGGGTTCTGCCCTCAAGCAGCGTTCTCGGAGCATCTCATTTGCAACAGTCCGAGGAGGACATCACATGGCTGACAAGTCACTGAACCGTACGGAACTCGTCGCGGCCGTTGCCGCTGAGTCTGGCCAGAGCCAGGCTGCTGTGAGCAGCGTGTTCGACTCGCTGTTCTCAACGCTCGCGAAGAACGTCGCCGACGGCACGAAGGTCGCGATCCCGGGCTGGCTCGCTGTCGAGCGCACCCACCGTGCCGCGCGCACGGGTCGCAACCCGCAGACCGGCGAGGCGATCCAGATCAAGGCGAGCTACGGCGTGAAGGTCAGCGCCGGCAGCAAGCTCAAGGCCGCAGCAAAGGGCTAGGTTCCAAAGAAGGGCGCGCATCCCATGGATGCCCGCCCTTTCTTTGTTGGATGCCCTGACTAGCGGATTTCGTCATCTCGTGCCGTGTGGGCCAGCCCATCCGCCGCAACCCCGCCGCCCACGCCGCCGATCGCCCGGCCTACCGGCCCGCCGATCGGCGCATTCGCGTCGAATACGCTTGCATGATGCTCCGTCGTGTGGCCTGGATCACCGCCCCGGCGGTGCTCGTGGCTGTCGCGCTCATCGCGGTGTTCGGGAGCCTCGCGTACGGCGGCGGCGCTGACCCGACCCTCGCGGTCGGCAAGGACCCCGGAGCGATCGTGCGCTACGGCATCCCGGTCGGCAAGATGCTGTTCAACCTCGGTGTCGCCGGCGCGCTCGGCGGGCTCGTGCTCGCGTGCTTCGCGCTCGACTCATCGCGCCCGGAGTACGGACGGGCACTGGATGTCGCGGCCGCGAGCGCCGGCGTGTGGACCGTGGCCTCGGCCTTCACCGCGTTCGTGACCTTCGTCGGCCGATTCGAGATCGCGACCTTCGACGACACCTCCGCCAACATCTTCGGCCAGTACCTCACCACGACCGAGAACGGACAGGCCTGGCTCGCGACCACCCTGATCGCGGCAGCGGTCACCGTGCTGTGCTTCGCCGTCCGCAACCAGAGTGTGCTCGTCGCGGTCACACTCCTCGCGGGCTTCGGGCTCGTGCCGATGTCGAGCCAGGGACATGCGGGGGGCACGGCCGAGCACGACGCGGCATCCAGCGCCATCTTCCTGCACGTGGCGTTCGCCGGAGTGTGGCTTGGCGGACTGCTCACGCTCGCGGTCACCCGCAAGCAGCTCGAGGGCACGCGGCTGGTCACGGTGCTGCGCCGGTACTCGACGGTTGCGCTGATCTGCTTCCTCGTGGTGGCGGCGAGTGGGTACGTGAGTGCGGAGATCCGCGTCGAGAAGCTCGAGAACCTGCTGACGCCGTACGGCATCCTCGTGCTCATCAAGATCGCGGTGCTCGTCGTGCTCGGATTCTTCGGAGCCACATACCGCCAGTACGTCATCTCACGGATCGAGAAGGCGGCTCCGGGCGGCCGCGGCTGGTTCTGGTGGATCATCACCGCCGAGCTCGCGTTCATGGGCATCGCGTCGGGCGTTGCGGCAGCCCTCGCGCGCACGGCCACGCCCAAGAAGGAGGTGACCGCGGCTGATCTCGCGTCGCCGACCCCCGCCGAGATCCTCACCGGTGCCCCGTTGCCGCCGCCGCCCACGATCGAGCGCTACCTCACGATGTGGAACTTCGATCTGATCTGGATCCTGGTCTGCGCGTTCGGCATCATCTTCTACGTTATGGGCGTGCTGCGCCTGCGCAAGCGCGGCGACACCTGGCCCTGGTACCGCACCGCGCTGTGGATCGCCGGGATGCTGCTGCTGTTCTGGATCACGAACGGCGGCGTGAACGCCTACGAGAAGTACCTGTTCTCGGCGCACATGCTCGCGCACATGACGCTCGGGATGATGGTGCCCGTGCTGCTCGTGCCCGGCGCGCCGATCACGCTCGCCCTGCGCACGATCGCCAAGCGCACCGACGGCAGTCGCGGCCCGCGGGAGTGGATCCTGCTCGTCGTGCACTCGCGCGTGTTCGCGATCCTCGGCAACCCGCTCGTCGCCGCGGGCCTGTTCGCCGGATCGCTGTGGGCGTTCTACTACACCCCCCTGTTCCAGTGGGCGACCGAGAACCACATCGGCCACCAGTGGATGATCCTGCACTTCCTCGGCGTCGGCTACCTCTTCGTGCAGTCCCTGATCGGTGTCGACCCTTCGCCCGCGCGGGCTCCGTATCCGCTGCGCCTGCTCATCCTGCTGGGAACCATGGCGTTCCACGCCTTCTTCGGCCTCGCGCTGCTGTCGGGCACCGGGCTGCTGCTCGCGGACTGGTACGGCGCGATGGGCTGGGGCACGAGTGCGCTCGCCGACCAGCAGGCGGGCGGCGGCATCGCGTGGAGCGTCGGCGAGATCCCGACCGTCACGCTGGCCATCATCGTCGCGATCATGTGGTCGAGGGATGACACGAAGCGCGCGAAGCGCTACGACCGCAAGGCCGACCGCGACGGCGACGCCGAACTCGAGGAGTACAACGCCATGCTGGCCCAGCGGGCCGACAAGCCCTGACCCGGGCGGCTACTGGTAGATGGCCGCGATCAGCGGATCACCGTCGGGCAGCACCGTCACCTCGTACTGCACCGTGAACGGCACGTCCTGGTCGAACGTGGAGATCGACCCGTCGAACAGCGACTGCACGTCGACCACGAGGTGCGCGGTGGCGTCGGCGAGGGCGACCCGCCAGGTCGCGATCCTGCCGTCGGGCACGAGGGTGACCACGGGGTACGCGGTCATGGACCACTGCGGGTCGCTCACGATGCGGTTGACGACGGTCTCGCCGAACGGGCATCCGGACGGCAGCAGCACCGGCTGGGTCGTGCACGCGTCGAGGTATTCGTCCACCTGGCTCTGCACCTCGGCGACGAACGCCTCGGTCGCCTGGAGGTCGACCGCGGCATCCACGGTTCCGCCCGGTTCGCTCACCTGCACCAGCACCGGGTCGGCGTGGTAGTACTCGGAGTCGTACGACAGCTCGATCGTGCTCGGGGCGAAGACGAGGTAGGGCGCTGCGACATCCTGCTCGGCGACGACGTCGATGCCGTTGGCCGTGAAGATGCGTTCGTGCTGCACGGTGATCTGCACGGTCGCGAGCGGGCTCTGCGCGAAGGCCCAGCCGTTGAAGAGTCCGAAGAGCGTGCCGTCCCGGCGCACCTCGAACTCGGTCGTGCCGGGGATGTCGCCGGCCTGGTACTCGACGACGACATGGTGGATGCCCGCGGCATCGACGTCGTCGTCCGTCACCCGGATGTCGCTGAGCTCGCCCATCGCCTCGCGCGAGAGCAGCACGTCATCCGCGTCGCCCTGCACCGCGATCGGCACCGCCAGCTCGAGCGCCGCCGCAGCATCGTGCCGCGCGAGCGCGTCGAGGTACGTGCGCACGAAGCCGGGAGCGCTGTAGACCGTGGAGTTCAGCACGAGCACGGTCACGCCGAAGCCCACGACGACCACCCCGAGCACGACGAACCAGGCGACACCGATGCGCCGGACGCCGAGCCGTTGGAGCACAGGCACGGGCACCCTCCCCTATCGCTCGACCGCGCGGAACCCTACACATCCTACGGTGGGGTTCCGGTCGGTTCCCGAGTGCGCGGGTACAGTGAACGGGCCATGGAAGCCGCACTCGAGACGCCGCAGTTCGATGGGCACAGCCTGTCGTTCGAGCAGCGCGCGGTGTTCGACGCCATCGAGCTCACGATGGAGCACATCTTCGTCACCGGTCGCGCCGGAACGGGCAAGTCGACCCTGCTGAACTACCTCGCCGAGAACACCTCGAAGCAGATCGTGATCTGCGCGCCGACCGGGGTCGCGGCGCTCAACGTCGGCGGGCAGACCATCCACTCCCTGTTCCGGTTGCCGATCGGTGTGATCGCGGACCACGACATCCAGCAGTCCGAGCAGTTGCGCAAGCTGCTGTCATCCATCGACACGCTCGTGATCGATGAGGTCTCGATGGTCAACGCCGACCTGATGGATGCCATGGACCGCGCCCTCCGGCAGGCGCGCCGCAAGCCGCACGAGCCGTTCGGCGGCGTGCAGGTCGTGCTGTTCGGCGACCCGTACCAGCTCGCGCCGGTGCCCGGCGAGGGTGACGAGCGCGCCTACTTCACCGACGTGTACCGCTCGATGTGGTTCTTCGACGCGAGGGTGTGGGAACTCGCACCGATCACGATCTACGAGCTCACGGTGATCCACCGCCAGCACGAGGACGACTTCAAGCGCATGCTCAACGCCGTGCGGCACGGCGCGGTGACGGCGGAGATCGCGGGTCGCCTCAACGAGATGGGTGCCCGCACGCCTCCGGCGGACGGCACGATCACCCTCGCGACCACCAACGGCACCGTCACCCGCATCAACGCGACGCAGCTCGCGAAGCTCCCGGGCCGGGCACTCACCGCGCGGGCCGAGATCTCGGGCGAGTTCGGCGGGCGTGCCTACCCGGCCGACGACAGCCTCGAACTCAAGGTCGGCGCGCAGGTGATGTTCCTGCGCAACGACTCCGACCAGCGCTGGGTGAACGGCTCGATCGGCACGGTGTCGAAGATCGACACGACGGTGTGGGTGGATGTCGACGGCGAGCGGCACGAGGTGCGCCCGGCAGTATGGGAGAAGTTCGCCTACAGCTACTCGCCGCTCACCAAGTCGCTGCGCAAGGACGTCGTCGCGGAGTTCACCCAGTTCCCGCTGCGGCTGGCCTGGGCGGTCACGATCCACAAGTCGCAGGGCAAGACCTACGAACGCGCGATCGTCGACCTCGGCCAGCGCTCGTTCGCGCCCGGCCAGACGTACGTCGCGCTCAGCCGGATCACCGACCTCGACGGTCTCTACCTCACCCGGCCGTTGCGCCCGAGCGACATCATCGTCGACGAGAACGTCAACCGGTTCATGGGTGGAGTGACCCGCATCCGGGTATGAGCGACGACGCCGCATCCGACCAGCGCAGCCGGGCTGCGCTCGAGGCGATCGTGTTCGGCCGGCCGGGGTCGGCGAGTGAGGCCGAGGTGGATGCCGCGGCATCCGAGCTCGCCCGCCGCCTCGAAGCCGAGCGTCCCCCGTCACCGGTGCTCGAGCTCGAGCCCGAGCTCGAGTCCGACCTCGAGCCCCACCCCGAAGGCGCAGTCCTCCGGACCGACGACTCGGATCCGGATGCGGATCCGCGCCCACGCCCAACCCGCCGCCGCATCGCGATCACAGCGCTCGCGGTCATCCTCGCCCTCGCGTTCGTCGCCGGCGCGGTGCAGCTCAGGGCGCTCACCACCACCGACTCGATGTCGATCTTCGACCGGCCGCAGACCGAGGCCGACCTGGCGATCCAGCCGCGGCTGACCGATCCGGCGATCCGGTACGAGTCGGTGCGCTACGCCGGAGCGGCGGAGGGCTACCAGGTGTACGTGTACCGCACGATCGCGAACGAGCTGTCGCCCGCGCGGCTGTCCCTCGCGTGCATGGTGGTCACGCAGAACGAGCAGTCGACGCGCGGCTCGTGCTCGTCACCGACGGAGTTCTCGACGGCCGGAGCGGTGATCCGGTTCGAGACCGAGGTCGGTTGGACCGAGGTCGGCTGGCGGATCCGCGAGGGCGTGACCGTGACCTCCGGTGAGTATCCGCCAGCCCTCAGCATCTTCGACGAGCCGCAGGATGCCGTCGATCGTGCCGCTCTGGTCTTCATCCCCGAGCTGCGCGTCGACCTGCAGCCCAGCGCCCGGTACCTCGGCACGGGCGCCGGGTACGCGTTCGTCGTGTACCGCGGCGACGACACGGACGTGTGCCTCGCCGCGTACGTGCCGTCGGCAACGCAGTTGAACAGCGAATCGTCGTGCGTCGACCAGGAGATCTTCGAACGGGACGGCATCTCGCTCGCGTATCCGGGGGCCGAGCCGATGATCCAGGTGCGGTGGGGACCCGAGGCCCGGTTCGACGTGAACGGCCGCTGAGCGGCGCACGCGAGTATCGTCACCCTCATGTTCACCGACCTGGCCCTGCCCGAACGCGACGGCGGCAGCCAGGGACTGGTCGGCGTGATGGCCATCCCCGAGGGCTCAGGGCCACCTCGCCGACCTCGGCTACGTCGCGCTCATGCCCGACCTGTACTCCCAGGGCGGCGCTCGCCGCTGCCTGGTCGGCACGTTCCGGTCGCTGCGCTCGGGTGAGGGCCGCGCGTACGTCGACCTCGAGACCTCACGCGAGTTCCTGCTTGCGCAGTCCGAGTCGAACGGCAAGGTCGGGGTGCTCGGGTTCTGCATGGGCGGAGGATTCGCGCTCATGGCCGCGATCGACCGCGGGTTCGACGCGGCATCCGCCAACTACGGCTACCTTCCCCAGGATGAGGATGTCCTGCTGCGCGCGTGCCCCGTGGTCGGCAGTTACGGCGCGCGCGATGGGTCGCTCAAGGGCGCGGCCGCGAAGCTGGAGGCGGTGCTGGAGCGGGGCGGCATCCCGCACGACGTGAAGGAGTACCCGGATGCCGGGCACTCGTTCCTCAACGACGAGAAGAGCGGACCGGCGGCGATGCGGTTCATCACCGAGCGGGTGATGGGGGCGGGGCCGGAGCCGGTGTCGGCCGCGGACGCGTGGAAGCGGATCGACGCGTTCTTCGGAACGTACCTGCGCTAGGCCGCGGCCTTCGCCGCCGACAGGTCCACGAACAGGTCGGTGTTGAACTGGTACGCGGTGAGGACCTCGTCGATCACACGCTCGCGCTCGGCGGCATCCCACGCGACGGCGTCGAGCTGCTCGCGGTAGGTGTCCTTGAACTCGCGCGGCTTCGCGATCTGGTCGAACAGGTAGAAGCCGACGCCGTTGGTCTCGAAGCCGAACTGGCGCTGCATGAGCTTGCGGATGAACTGTCCTCCGGACAGGTCGCCGAGGTAGCGCGTGTAGTGGTGGGCGATGAACCCGCCGCTCCAGCCTTCGAGGGCGATCTCGCGGATGCGGTGCACGTACCGCTCGGTGGTCGGCAGCGGCGTGATCTGGTCGCGCCAGTCATCCCCGAGGAGGAAGGCGAGGTCGGCTTCGATCGCGGGGAGCCGGGTGAGCTGGGGGGAGATGAAGGGCTTGGCGGCCGCGTCATCCTCGAACTGCGACGCCGCCTGCTCGAGGGCCTCGTAGATGAAGAAGTGCTGGGCGACCAGGGCGATGTAGTCCTCGCGGGTGCCGCGGCCCTCCATGAGGTCCTTCATGAAGTCGGCGCCCTCGCTGTCGCCGTGACTGCCCCAGGTGCGCTCGCGGAGCGCCTGGGAGAAGGGGATGACCGACACGACGCACTCCAGGGTTAGGTGACCCTAAGTGTAGCGGGTGGGGTCTCTAGTGCCCCATGTCCATCTCGTGCCCGGGCAGCTCGAGATCGAACGGCTCGTCGACGACGGTCGTGGCCGGTGCGTCGTGCGATGGCGCACCCAGGCCGGCCTCGGTCGCGGCGAGCGCTGGGGAGGTCAGGCCGGCGACGACCAGGGCACCCGCCGAGATCCCGATGAGGTACTTCGCTGTTCCAGGTGTGCGCGGCGTGCTCTCGGTCGTGCGGCGCAGGTGCGACCCGAGCACGGCCACGATGAACAGCTCGAACAGGGTCGCGATCGCGAGCGGCAGCAGGTTGAGGGATGCCGCGAGCTCCGGCACCCCGCCGGTCGCCGCCATCGTGATGAGCACACCCCACGCCGCGATCGGCACGACCGCGACCGCGATCGCCGCCTTGGGAGCGAACGGCTCGCGGGCGAACGCCAGCACGCCCCACGCGAACTCGGCGAAGCCGAGCAGGCCGAACACCACCGCGAGGGGCAGCGGCGCACCGATGACCAGGGCGAGGTGGATGATCCCCGTCCCGACCGCGGCGAATGCCAGCCAGCCCCGCGTGATGGTGGACATGTGCGTTACGCCGCCGGCTTCGGAGCGGGCTTGAGGGCGCCGAGGCCCACCGCGAGCAGGATGGCGGCGCTCGCGAAGTGCAGCACGTTGTCCGCGACGTTGAGGGCGAGGAAGTTGAACTCGCTGTCGACCAGGAACAGGCCCGCGATGCCCAGCAGCAGGTACGCGGCGCCGACCGCCGAGTTGACCAGTGCCGAGATGCGCGCGCCGGCGAGGGCGGCGATGAACAGTGCGGCGCCGATCACGAGGTGCGCGATGTTGTGGGCGAGGTTGACCTCGAAGATGCCGAGCAGCAGGCCACCGTTGGTCGAGAACAGTCCGACTCCGGTCGTGGCGGTGAATCCGACGATGCCGATCAGGATGTAGATCGCCCCGAAGATCAGGCCGATCACGCGGTTCGGTGACTTGGTCATGGTGTTCCCTCTCGATTCGCGGGCTGTGGTCCGCTTGCAGGTCTATTCGTACCGGATTCGCTGTTCGTTTGGTGCGAGATCTCGAAGTCAGTGCGGCCGTGGCTGGATGCCGAGGCGCTCGCACGCCGCGTCGTACAGCTTCACGACCTCTCGCCGGATCTCCGGGCGCTCCGCGATCTCGCCACCGGGCCACGGGACGGTGAGGTCGTGCGCGGTGCCGCCTACGTCGTAGCTCCACGTTCCGCCGAGGTGGTCGAGTGTGGTCATGGTGGCGGCCGTGGCATCCTGCGAGCCGAACGCGCGGGCGATCAGCAGGTTGTCGTCGAGGTGGTCGTCGTTCATGTGGTGCAGCACGGCTGCCACGACGTCGGCGGAGAAGGTTGGCACGAAAACAACGGTACCCGGTCGCCCGGCGGTGGCAGCATGGGACGATGCCGATCACGCCCGACACGAAGAACTGGACCTGGGTGCTCGAGACGCCGTGCCCCGAGTGCGGCTACGACGCGAGCACGTTCACTGCCGAGGATGTCGCGGGCATGCTCCGCGAGAACACCGCTGCCTGGCCGGCCGTGCTCGAGCGCGCCGAGGTGCGGGTGCGTCCGCGCGACGACGTGTGGAGCGACCTCGAGTACTCGGCGCACGTGCGGGACGTGTTCCGCATCTACCTGGAGCGACTGCACCTCATGCTCGAGGTCGAGGACCCGCTGTTCCCGAACTGGGACCAGGATGCGACGGCGGTCGCCGAGCAGTACAACGAGCAGGATCCCGCGGTCGTGTCGATGGAGCTCTCGACCGCGGGCGAAGCGCTCGCCGACGGGTTCGAGACCGTGCACGGCGCCCAGTGGAAGCGTCCCGGCCGACGCAGCGACGGCGTCGAGTTCACGATCGAGACCTTCGCGAAGTACTTCGTGCACGACCCGATCCACCACCTCTGGGACGTGAACACGCCGAAGGCCTAGTCCTTCAGGTGTGACTCCAGGAACACCGCCGTGCGCGCGAACGCGAGCGCCGCCGCCTGGGCGTCGAGCTTGTCGCGGAAGCTCGCGTTCGCGAAGGTGTGCACGGTGCCGAGGTAGGTGTGATGGCTCGTCGGCGTGCCGTGCTCCTTGAGGCGGTCCACGAACGACTCAGGGTCCTCGCCCTCGCGCCACTCGTCGGTCTCGGCCCAGTGCAGCAGCACCGGCGCGGGAATGACGCCGTGCTGGCTCGGATGCAGCGTCGCGTAGTACGCCACCACCGCATCCGACGCGCCGCCCTGGGCGTGGAGCATTGCGAGCCATCCGCCCATCGAGAATCCGACGACGCCCACGCGGGCATCCGGATTGTCTGCCCGGCCGTCGAGGATCGCGTCGTCGACGATCGCGAGGGCGGTGGCCACATCCAGGTCGCGCATGAGCTCGAGACGCCGTCGCCGGGTCGGTCGTGCACACGCCGTCGTAGAGGTCGGGCACCGCGACCCGGAAGCGGCGACTGGCCAGCGCGACGGCGAACGGCTCGAGGCTCGGCATCCGCCCGTACCAGTCGTGCAGCACGACGACGATGTCGTCGCCGCGCTCGCCGTACCAGAGCGTCTCGCCCGGATCGGGGATGGGGATGAGCTCAGCCATCACGTCCCTTCCTCAGGCCTCCATCTTGGCGGCCCGAGGAGGGGATGACCAGAGCGTCAGCTCCGAGTCCGCCGACGGGCGAGCAGGAGCGGGACGCCCGCTGCGGTCAGCAGCAGGGCCAACCCGAGGATGGGCGCCGGGTCCAGTCCGGTGGCCGGCAGGGCGGTGAGCGCACGAGCGGCTGCGGCGCGGGCTGCCTCCTCGGCCGCCTCACGCGCGGCCTGTGCGGCTGCCTCCGTCGCGGCGTTCTCGGCCGCGATCCGGTCTGCCTCCGCCTGCAGGGCAGCCGCGTCGGCATCCGTTGCGATCAGGCGGTCGATCGCGTCGACGTCGCCGTCGCCGTCGAGGTCGCCGTCGGCGGCATCCACGTCACCGTCGCTGTCGGTGTCGCCGTCCGCGGCATCCACATCGCCGTCACCGTCGTTGTCACCGTCGTCGCTGTTGACGACGCCGTCGCCGTTCTTGTCGTCGTCGGCGATGTCGCAGCCCGCAGGACGCGTGATGACGTTGTTGATGAGCGTGACCGCGCCGGTGCCGGCGAGCAGGCGGCCCGACACCGTCGCCGTCGAGTTCGCGGAGATGGATGTCGCGGCGAGCACGGTACCGACGAAGCTCGAATTCGCACCGAGCGTGGCGGATGACGCGACCTGCCAGAACACGTTGCACGATGAGACCCCGCCGACCAGTGAGACCACGGAAGCGCTCGCGGTGATCAACGTGCTGGTCGCCTGGAAGATGAAGATGTCGTCCGCGCCGCCGGTCAGCGTGAGCGTGCCGCTGAGGGACAGCGCGCCGCCCGAGTAGACGCCGGGTACGAGGTTCATGTTGACGAGGTCCGTGAGGCCGACGACGGACGGCGAACGACCTGCCGCGTCGGTGTAAGCGGTGTTGAACGCGGCGCGCGCCGCCGCCGCCTCGACGTCAGCAGCGTGCTTCACACCCCCGAGCACCTTGCCGGGCGGGAACCCGGTGATGGCCGAACCCGGGCTGACGCCGAGGTTGCCGGTGACCTCCGAGCCACCGACGTTGGTGACCGTCGAGCCGCCGAGCACGCCGTACGAGCCGACGACACCGAGGCCGACGGTGGCCTCAGCCGCCGCGGCCGGAGCAACGGCGCCGCCGAGGAACAACAGGAAGGCCACCGGAACTGCGGCGATGGCGGTGAAAACGGGTCGCGGGAACGACGGGGAAGACGTGGCCACGAGGGCCTCCAGGGCTCGAACAATGAGCTGCTTTGTCGTGCCAGCGAGGCTTCGTAGACGAAACGGTCTACTCCCCTGTGCTAGGTATACGCCTCGTTCTACTCCAGACCTAGTGTTTTCCCCGAAAGGGGGGTGCGGCGGCGGGTACGTTCCGCGCGAATCGGGCGTACCGTTCTGCGCCCGGCCGAGCGATCAGGCCGTTGCGTAGCGCTTCGCGGAACGCTCCCGTGCCTTCGCCGCTTCGATCTCGCGATTCTTCGGCGGCGCAGCGGCCACGAGATCCTCGACGAGGTGCCCCGTGATGTGGGCGATCTCCTCGACGGCGCGGTTGAACGCGGCTTCGTTGGCCTTCGACGGCTTGGTCGACCCGCTGATCTTGCGCACGTACTGCAGCGCGGCGGCGTGCACCTCGTCGTGGGTGGCAGCGGGCTCGAAGTTGTGGAGGACGTGGATGTTTCGGCACATGCCATCGAGGCTACGCTCGCTGCCCGTGCCGCATCCAGCCCCTCGGCGCTGTCAGCGCCCGTGGATACGCTCCGAAGATGGCATCAGACATCGCTGACGTGACCACCTGGCTCCTCGACTCCGACCCCGCCCTGCGCTGGCAGGTGCTGCGCGACCTGCAGCACGCCCCGGCCGCCGATGTGGCGGCAGAGCGTGCCCGCGTCGCCGAGGAGGGGTGGGGCAGGCAGCTGCTCGACCTGCAGGGCGAGAACGGCGCTTGGGACAACGGCGCCGTGTTCCCCGACTGGGCGATCAACGGGCCGCCCGAGGGCTGGACCCCTCCGCCGAACGCTTCCGCGGGCAGCGACGATCCCAAGGTGCAGGCCGCGGTGAATCACGACGACGAGTACCAGCCGTGGACCGCGACGGCTCCCACGCTCGCGGTGCTGTCGGCGTTCGGGGTCGACCCCGGTCATCCACGGGTCGTCTCGGCCATCGAGGGCGTGCGCGACAACGTGAAGTGGGAGTACGACGGCAGCGACTTCTTCGCGGGCGAGGTCGAGCCGTGCATCAACGGGCGCGCCGTCGCTGCCGGCGCCTACTTCGGCCAGGACGTGACGGGCATCGTCGAGCGGCTGCTGTCCGAGCAGATGGACGACGGTGGCTGGAACTGCGAGCAGGAGAACGGTTCGACGCGCGGCTCGTTCAACTCGACGATCGAGGTGCTCGAGGGCTTGCTCGCGTGGGAGCGCAGCCCCGGAGCGGACCCCGCGCTCGTCGCGATGTCGACGGCAGCGCGCGACCGCGCGCACGAGTACCTGCTGTCGCGCCACCTCATGCTCAAGGCGAAGGACGGCGAAGTCATCAAGGAGGCGTTCACGAAGTTCGCCTACCCGCCGCGCTGGCACTACGACGTGCTCCGCGGGCTCGACTACCTGCGCGACGCCGGCGTCGCCCCGGATGAGCGATGGGATGACGCGGTGCACCTGCTGCGCACCAAGCAGCGCGACGACGGCACCTGGATCCTGGAGAACTCGTACCCGGGCTCGATCCACTTCGCGGTAGATGAGGGCGACGGCAAGCCGAGCAAGTGGAACACGCTGCGGGCGCTGCGGGTGCTGGAGTGGGTGGAGTCGCACTCGGCGTAGTGGAGCGAGTGACGGGAATCGAACCCGCGCTACCAGCTTGGGAAGCTGGAGTTCTGCCATTGAACTACACTCGCGGACGCCAATCGGCGGCGAACCAAGACTACCCGTCGAAGGCGCCCCTTGACCGCGTGTCCCGAGGGGACCATCCTCGGCTCATGCGCGCACGGAGCGTTGTGGCCACCGCGCTCATCGTCGCGGGCGGGGTGCTCAAGATCCCGCTTTGGGTCCTGTTCATCTCGCTGCACGGACCAACCTCGGACAATCTCGACAGTCGCTTCGCCGGCGGCGACCCGCTTCTGTGGGGCGCGATCATGAGTGGGGTGCCGAGCATCCTGGTCGCGCTCGGGCTGATCGGGCACGCTCGCCTGCTCGGGGCGGGACGGGTCCGGCGGGTGGGGCTGATCCTCGTGGTCGCGGCGCTGGTGATCCCGGCGACCGTGGACCTGGTGACCAGGGCGCTCTGGCCGCCGCTGCTCATCCCCGTGCTCGCGGCCGGAGCGTTCGTCGTGGCGCTGACCGGTCGGCGAAACCCGACCATCGGTGCGCCCACGACCGTCTCGTTCCTCGTCATCGGAGTGCTGCTGGCCGCGACCTTCGTCTACGCCCTTGCGGTGCCACGTGAGGTGTTCGATGCAATCGCCGGCTATCGGCTGCAGGGCATCGTCGAGCACGTTCTCGTCGGGCTCGCGTGGATCGGCGTCGGTGTCGGGCTCCTCGGCCCGTCTCGTGAGCCCGCAGTTGGCTAGGGTGTCTGCATGCTGCTCTCGGACCGCGACATCCGTGCCGAACTCGCCGCCGGACGCATCGGACTCGACCCGCTCGACCTCGCGATGGTGCAGCCGTCGAGCATCGATGTGCGACTCGACCGCTACTTCCGGTTGTTCGACAACCACAAGTACCCGTTCATCGACCCCGCCGAGGATCAGCCCGATCTCACGCACCTCGTCGAGGTCGACCCGGACCAGGCGTTCATCCTGCACCCCGGCGAGTTCGTGCTCGGTTCGACCTATGAGCTGGTCAGTCTGCCGGACGACGTCGCAGCGCGCCTCGAGGGCAAGAGCTCACTCGGGCGCCTCGGGCTGCTGACCCACTCGACCGCGGGATTCGTCGACCCCGGGTTCTCCGGTCACGTCACGCTCGAACTCTCGAACGTCGCGACCCTGCCGATCAAGCTCTGGCCAGGGATGAAGATCGGCCAGCTCTGCTTCATCCGTACGCGCTCCCCGGTGGAGAACCCGTACGGCTCTGGCATCTACGCGAACCGCTACCAGGGCCAGCGCGGGCCGACGGCGTCGCGGTCGTTCCAGAACTTCCACCGCACCGATGTGTCGGCGACCGAGGCGGGCAAGCCCGGCTCGTAGGAGTGGTCGGCCCGATCGGGTGTGCGCTACGCTCACAATAGTTTCTCAGGGTTCACGATCGGGTGCGCCGCCAACTCCAGGAGCACTCATGACCCGTCGCGCCACCGTGAAGGTCGCCATCCTGATCGCGGCGACGGCCGGGATGACCCTCGCCTTCGCCGCTCCCGCGTCGGCCGCCGGTAACGCGCTGCCGAGCACCGACACGCTCTACGCCCTTTCGTGCACTGCGGCGGACCCGTCGCTGCTCGAGGTCGACGCGAGCACCGGCGAGTCCACGCCAGTCGGCCCCGAGGTGGCCGGATGCCGGTACAACGCGGCGTTCGACGAGGTCACCGGCACGGTCTACTACAACGCCTACGACACCGGCCGACTGGCGAGCGTGGATGTCGCCACCGGCGCCTTCTCCCCAGGCACGCCCTTCACCCTCGATGGCATGCCGATTGGCGTCACGAGCATCGCGATCGGCGCGCACCGCGAGGCCTACGCATTCGGGGGTGATGCCGTCTACGCGCTCAACCTCGACACGGGCGCGCTCACGGCCGTCGCCGTGAATGACAGCCACACCTTCTACGCCTTCGCGTACGACCCCGCGACGAAGCAGTTCTACGCGCTCTCCCAGAACGGCGACCTGTTCCTGTTCAACCGCGCCGCCCTCACGCTCGATCCCGTGGGCACGCTGCCGATCGTCAATTCCTTCAGCTACGGCCTGCAGTTCGACTCGAGTGGGCTGCTCTGGTACGTGGACACCGTCCAGCCGCACACGGTGCTGTTCAGCGCGACGCTCGCCGATCTCGCCAACCCGATCGAGTCGGGCCCGCTCACCTACGGTGAGGCGACGGAGTTCTACTCGTTCTCCTTCGCGATCACGCGTCCACTGGTGCCGGAGCTCGCGGCCACCGGTTCCGACGGTTCCGCGCTCGGCGAGGGTGCGCTCGCTGCCGCGGTGGTGCTCCTGCTCGGTGCGGGTGCGGTCGTCGTGAGTCGGCGCCGCACGGTCTGACTCGGGCGCTGGAGCATCCGTCGGTTCAGTGCTGCAGCACCTTGTCGATGCTCATGACGAGGATGACGCGGTCCGCCGAATCCCGCGGCGCGCGCTCGCTCGGGTTGCCGTACCGGTTCTGCAAGCGCACGTAGAACGCGCCGGTCGGATCATCCACCGCCTCGACGAGCGTGCCGCGCACCTCGAGGTAGAGCATGGGATCGTCGGGGTCGAACACCATGAACGACATCGCCGGGTTGAGCTGCAGGTTGCGGAACTTGGCCCGCTTGTTCGTGTGGGTGAAGTGCAGCTGGTCGCCGATGCGCTCGAACCACATCGGGTTGACCTGGGGAGCGCCATCCGGTCGCACCGTACCGAGCGAGCCGAAGAACGGGCGTTCCAGCAGGTACCGGAGATGGGCGGGGATGTCGGCGGTCATGTCCGACCCAACGCGCGGACCCCTGCGGGGATTCCTCGCTACGGCCGGTCGAGGCAGTAGTACGCGGTCACCGAGTAGTCATCCCGGCGGAAGTAGTTGATCCAGTCGTCGGCGAAGGCGGGATCGCGCGCATCCCGCGGATCCTCGAAGAGCCGGATGAAGCCCTGCGCCGCGGAGTCGATCGAGACCGGTTCGAGCTTCGCCCCCAGCATCCATCGCGGCCCACACCTCGCGTCCCTTGCCGCCTCCGATCTGCTGGAGCGTGACCTCGATCGACTCGGAGAACCACACGGGATCATCGAGGTGCCAGCGGTAGAGCGACCACTGCCCGGTCGCCTCGTCGGCGACCGGGCAGCCCTGCGTGCGGTTCGCGAACGCACCCATGCCGTACGCCGTGCCGATGTAGTCCTCGAGTCCGGTGCCGCTGAGCGTGTCGTGCCCGTCGACCCGCATTCGCACCTCGCCCTCGCCGCACCACAGTCCGCGGTACATGGGCTGCTCGATCAGCGAAGTCGAGAGACCGAGGAATCGGCCGGAGCCCTGCACGGCGGGGAGCACGGTGAGTGACTCCCCGAGCGCCGGGCGGTCGACGTGGTGCGCGGCGTGCAGCCAGAGGGTGTCGACCGGGTGATCGTCGCCGAGGGTGACGGCCACGTCGTAGTAGATCGCCGACACATCCACGCCACTCTCGTTGACGAGCTCGAGCTTCGCTGCCGTGCGGAAGGGCATGGGCACGAAGCTGCACAGGCTGCGGCCCTCGGGGCTCGACAGCATCGCCGATTCGAACGCGACCATCCGACCGAGTGGATGTCCGAAGAAGTCCCCGAGCGGCACCGAGATCGCCGGCTCCGCGGCATCGTCCCAGCGCGCGACGACGCGGATGCCCCGCAGCACCTCGGGCGTGCGCTCCTCGAGCGTGAGCCAGATGCGCCGAATCGTGCCGGATCCGCGGGCGTCGACGAGGGTGAGCGTCTCGCCGGCCGCGAGTGGGACGAACGCTCGGCCCTTCGCGCCGCGGTTGGTCACACCGGCCCGACCGACTTCGGCGAGCGGATTCTCCGGGGTGAACCATCGGGTGACGGCGCCCCGCGAGGCCCCAGCGACCGAATCGGTCACAGCTGCTCCAACTGCAGGGCCAGCCACGGACTGAATGCGTAGGGCGCCGCGGTCACGGCCGTGCGCAGCGCGTCGAGCTCGACCCACTCGAACTCGGCGACCTCGTCCGGCGAGGGTGCGGGCTCATCCACGGCTCGCGCGCGGAAGACCGGGCAGATCTCGTACTCCACGATGCCGCTCGCGTCGGTCGCGCGGTAGCGGAAGTCGGGGAGCACGATCTCGATGTCGATGATCTGCAGGCCCAGCTCGCGCTGCGCGCGGCGGGCGATCGCGTCCTCCATCGATTCGCCGGGCGCCGGGTGCCCGCAGAACGAGTTCGTCCACACTCCGGGCCAGGTCAGCTTCGTGATGGCGCGGCGGGTGACGAGCACCTGGCCGTCCGAGTTGTGCACGTGGCAGCTGAAGGCGAGGTGCAGCGGGGTGTCGGCGGAATGCACGGTCAGCTTGTCGGCGACGCCGATGGGGGCGCCCGCGTCATCCACGAGGACGACCTGCTCCACGCCGTCCACCCCTGAGACTTCGCCGAGGTCGGTCATGGGGCTCGCTGTAGTCTCGCTTACGTGGACGCTCCGGGCCTGGTCGGGGTCTCGAAGGAGACCCAGTTGCAGGTCGACGCCGTACTGGCGCGCTTCTTCACCCTACAGAAGAACCGCGCGGCCGCCTTCGGGCCGCAGTACGTGCAGCTCTGGCAGACGCTCGAGCAGAACACGATCGGCGGCAAGCGGTTCCGGCCTCGGATGGTGATGACCGCGTATCAGTGCCTCGGCGGCACCGATCTCGAGGCGGCTGCATACGTCGGCGCCGCGTTCGAGCTGCTGCACACGGCGCTCATCGTGCACGACGACGTGATCGACCACGACTTCACGCGGCGCGGGGTGCCGAACATCTCGGGCAGCTACCGCGATGCGGCGGCGGCGAGCGGATCGACTGAGCGGGTCGCGGAGCACTCCGGCATCTCGGCCGCGGTCATCGCCGGCGACCTCGCCCTGTTCAACTCCTACCGGCTCATCGACCGCAGCGGCGTGAGCGACCTGGTGCGCACGCGACTGCTCGAGGTGATGGATGACGCGCTCTTCGCCTCCGCCGCCGGCGAGCTGATCGACGTCGACTTCTCGATCGCCGCCGAGATGCCGCGGGTCGACGACATCCTCACCATGGAGCGGCTGAAGACCGCGGTCTACTCGTTCGAGTGCCCGCTGCAGGCCGGCGCGATCCTCGCTGGCGCGTCGGAGGAGGTCGTGCAGACCCTCGCCGACTTCGGGCGCGAGATCGGCATCGCGTACCAGATCGTGGACGACCTGCTCGGGGTGTTCGGTCTCGAGGCGGAGACGGGCAAGACCACGCTCGGCGACCTCCGCGAGGGCAAACGCACGGTGCTCGTGGCGTATGCGACGAGCACCCGGGAGTGGGACGACATCGCGCCGCTGATCGGCGATCCGGATCTCACCGAGGAACAGGCGGCGTCGGTGCGCGACGTGCTGACGGCGTGCGGCGCGAAGTCGTTCGCCGAGGGGCTGGCCCGCTACTACGGCAATCGCGCGCTCGCGCGGCTGGCCGAGCCGCACATCCCGCCCGCGCTGCGCACCGAGCTGCATCCGGTCGCGGATGCTGTGCTCGGCAGGGTGAAGTGAGCGGGCCCGACCACGCTCCTGGTGCACGGAGCCTGTACGACCGGGTTGCCGAGGAGACCGCGTCGATCGTCATCCGCCGCTACTCGACGTCGTTCGGACTCGCGTCTCGCCTGCTCGAGCCGGGCGTGCGCCAGCACGTCGAGAACATCTACGCCCTCGTGCGCGTCGCCGATGAGATCGTGGATGGCACGGCCCTCGACACCCTCGCCGCGGGCCGCGCGATCCGCGAGCTCGAGGCGGAGACGCACCTCGCGATGGACCTCGGCTACAGCGCGAACCTCGTGGTGCACGCCTTCGCGCTCACCGCGCGCGAGGTCGGGTTCGGCACCGAGCTCACCGAGCCGTTCTTCGAGTCGATGCGCATGGACCTGACCGAGACCGTGCACGACCAGGCCAGCTTCGAGCGCTACGTCTACGGTTCGGCCGAGGTCGTCGGCCTGATGTGCCTTCGTGCGTTCGTGCAGCACGAGACGCTCACCGAGGCGCAGGATGCTCGGCTCGTGCACGGCGCGCGCGCCCTCGGCGCGGCGTTCCAGAAGGTCAACTTCCTCCGTGATCTCGCCGCGGACTACGAGACCCTCGGCCGCAGCTACTTCCCCGAGGTGGATGTCGCGACCTTCACCGAGGCCGACAAGACCCGCCTCCTCGACGACATCGACCACGACCTCGCGGTCTCCGCCGAGGTCGTGCCGGAGCTGCCGAAGGGCAGCCGCCGAGCGGTCGCGCTCGCCCAGGGACTCTTCGCCGAGCTCTCCAAACGGCTGCGTGCGACCCCCGCGAGCGAGCTCGTGACGTCGCGGGTTCGCGTGCCCAACCCGATCAAGGCGAGAATTGCCCTTGGTGCGGCGATCGGGCGTCGACCGGCGGGGAGCAATCGGTGAGCAAGGTCGTCGTGATCGGCGCGGGCATCGCTGGACTGGCCGCGAGCGCACTGCTCGCGCGTGAGGGCCACGACGTCACCGTGCTCGAGGCGAGACCCGAGATCGGCGGCCGCGCAGGACGCTGGGATGCGGACGGCTTCCGCTTCGACACCGGCCCGTCGTGGTACCTCATGCCCGAGGTCTTCGACCACTTCTACCGGCTGCTCGGCACCTCGGCGCAGGAGCAGCTCGACCTGATCACGCTCGACCCGGGCTACCGCATCTACTTCGAGGGCGACGAGAACGCCGTCGACATCTCGGCCGAGCGGGCGGAAAACCTCGCCCTGTTCGAGCGGATGGAGAAGGGAGCGGGTGAGCACCTCGACAAGTACCTGGTCTCGGCGAAGGAGACCTACGACCTCGCGCTCGAGCACTTCCTGTACACGACGTTCCAGAGTGTGCGGAAGGTCGCCAACCGCGACGTGATGAACCGGGCCGGCACGCTCATGCGGCTGCTGCTCCAGCCGCTCTCGACCCGTGCGGCGCTCACGGTCTACAACCCGAAGCTGCGGCAGATCCTCGGCTACCCCGCCGTGTTCCTCGGGTCGTCGCCCTACACGACGCCGAGCATGTACCACCTGATGAGTCACCTCGACCTCGAGGACGGCGTGCGCTATCCGATGGGCGGCTTCTCCCGCCTGATCGACTCGATCGCCGATCTCGCGCGCGCCGAGGGGGTCGAGATCATCACGAACGCGCCGGTGCAGCAGATCGTCGTGCAGGACGGCCGCGCCACCGCCGTCGAGTACCTCGAGCAGCACCGCGACGTGCGATTCATGGATGCCGACCTCGTGGTCTCGGCGGCGGACCTGCACCACACCGAGACCCAGCTGCTCGCCGAGCCCGAGCGCACCTACCCGCAGGAGTACTGGGACGACCGCACCGCCGGCCCCGGCGCCCTGCTCATCATGCTCGGCGTGAAGGGCGAACTGCCGCAGCTCGAGCACCACACCCTGCTGTTCACGAAGAAGTGGAAGAAGGGGTTCGAGCAGATCTTCGGGGACCACCCGAGCGTGCCGAGTCCGGCATCCCTCTACATCTGCAAGCCGAGCGGAGTCGACCCCGATGTCGCGCCCGAGAACCACGAGAACCTGTTCATCCTCGTGCCGATCCCCGCCGACCCGTCGATCGGGCGCGGCGACATCGGCGGCGATGGGGATGCACGGCTCGAGAAGCTCGCCGACGTCGTCATCCAGCAGGTGTCGGACTGGGCGGGCATCCCCGACCTCGCCGAGCGCATCGTGCTGCGGCGCACCGTCGGACCGCAGAACTTCGTCGAGGAGCTCAACGCCTGGAAGGGCACGGCCCTCGGGCCGGCGCACACCCTGCGGCAGAGCGCGATGTTCCGCACCGGCAACGTGAGCAAGAAGGTCAAGGGCCTCTACTACGTGGGCGGCTCGACCATCCCGGGCATCGGACTGCCGATGTGCCTGATCAGCGCCGAGCTGCTCATCAAGCGCCTGCGCGGCGACACCTCCACCACCGCGCTGCCCGAGCCGCTCGAGTCGACGCGCACGCCCGAGGAGGCCGAGGCGATCGAGGACGCAGAGGACCTGCTCGAGCACGAGGCCGAGGAACTCGCCGAGGAACAGCAGGATGCCGCGTCGCTACGTCGCTCCCTGCTGAGCTGGATCAGCGCCTTCGAGCTGCCGAAGCGCCGCGACGCCCCCGACGTCGAAGCCGAGCCCGTCGAGGCGAGCGACGAGGACCTCGTGCTGGCCGAGGAGCAGCAGCCCACCGCGTCGGGCGAGCCCTCCGACGCGGCCGGAGTCGCTGCGATCCGGGACGCCGCGTCGCGCGTGCTGGACCGGCTGCGCGCGGTCGTGCCTCCGTTGGGCATCCGTGCGGACGACACGGCGGAGGCAGAGGCCGACGAGCCGGCGCAGGAGCCCGAGCCGGTCTCCGAGGCGCTCGAGGCCGACGAGCCCGAGGTATGGGCCGAGGATGTCGCGTCGAACGTGCTCGAAGCGGATGACTTGGCTGCGGCAGAGGCAGAGGCAGAGGCAGAGGCTGCGGCAGAGGCAGAGGACGAGCCCGAGGGAGAAGGCCCCGAGGCGGAGGAAACGGCCGAAGCCGAAGCCGAAGAGGAGGCGGAGGCGGAGGCCGAGACGGAGGCTGAGGCGGAGGCGGAGGCTGAAGACGACGCTGAGGCCGAGGACGATGCTGCGGACGGGGACGCGGAAGGAGCCGCTGACGAGGCTGGGATCGAGACCGAGGACGAGGACGGAGTCGAGACCGACGGCGACGGCGAGGCGGAGGTCGACGCCGACGCCGAAGTCCCGATCGAGATCGAGCCCAAGTCCGAGCCCGAGCCCGAGACGGATTCCGAGGCGCTCGCGGAGGTCGAATCCGAGTCGGACGACGAGGCGGGATCCGAGCTCGACGAGCACGACGAATCCGACGCAGAGCGTGAACCGGAAGCCGAAACGGAAGCCGGAGCAGAAGCAGAACCGGAGCCGGAAGCAGAAGCCCAACCAGAGCGGGAACCCGAACGTGAACCCGAGCCCGAAGCCGACAGCGAGCCCGAGGACGAGGACGACGACGAATCCGGTTCGCTCGTGGACATGGTGAAGTCGTGGGCGCGCGACCGTGACCACGACGAGCAGGATCGTCCGTGAACCTGCTCTACCTCGGCGCGCTGCTCGTCGCGCTGTTCGGGATGGTGATGCTCGACCGCCGGTTCCGGCTGTTCTTCTGGCGGGACGCTCGCCGTGCCGCGATCGTGCTGCCCGTCGGCATCCTGTTCTTCCTGGTCTGGGACCTCGTCGGCGTCGGCCTCGGCGTGTTCTTCCGCGGCGAGACGTCGTTCATGACCGGGCTCCAGATCGCACCCGAGATCCCGCTCGAGGAGGTGTTCTTCCTCGCGCTGCTCTGCTACCTGACGATGAACGCCGTGGCGGCGGCATCCATGCTCCTGCCGAAGCGAGGCGAAGGATGACGTACTGGCTCATCAACGCCCCCTTCCTCGTCGTCGCGGTCGCGCTCGCCATCGCGGCAACGATCGCCCGTCGCGGGCCCGACTGGCGCGCCATCGCGGTCGCGGGCGGCGTCGTGATCGTGGCGACTGCGATCTTCGACAACGTCATGATCGCGATCGGGCTCGTCGCCTACGGCCGCGAGCACATCAGCGGCGTGTTCGTCGGGCTCGCCCCGATCGAGGACTTCGCGTACGCCGTCGCCGCCGTGATCGGCTTGCCGAGCCTGTGGTCGCTGCTCGTTCGACGACCGAAGCGCGACGGCACGACCGTTGCGGCGGATGCCACGGCATGATCCGCACCCTGCTGCTCTCCTCGCGCCCGCTCAGCTGGGTCAACACCGCGTTCCCGTTCGCGGCCGCGTACCTGCTGACCACCGGCCGGATCGACGTCACGTTCATCGTCGGAACGCTCTACTTCCTGATCCCGTACAACCTTGCGATGTACGGCATCAACGACGTCTTCGACTACGAATCGGACCTGCGGAACCCGCGCAAGGGCGGCGCCGAGGGCGCGGTGCTCGACCGGTCGCTGCACCGGCCGACGATCATCGCGGCGCTCGTGACCAACATCCCGTTCCTCGGGTATCTGGTCGTGGTCGGTTCTCCCCTCTCCTGGCTCGTGCTCGGCGTGAGCGTGTTCGCGGTGATCGCGTACTCGGCGAAGGGGCTGCGGTTCAAGGAGCGGCCGTTCCTGGACTCGGTCACGTCGGCGACCCACTTCGTCTCGCCGGCACTCTACGGACTCGTGCTCGCCGGTGCGGTCACGGTGTCCGATCCAGGAACGCCGCAGCTGTGGGCAGTGCTGGCGGCGTTCTTCCTGTGGGGGATGGCGTCGCACGCGTTCGGTGCGGTGCAGGATGTGCTTGCCGACCGCGAGGCCGGCATCGCGTCGATCGCCACGGTGATCGGTGCCCGCGCGACCGTGCGGCTCAGCGTGATCCTCTACCTGGCCGCGGGGGTGCTCCTGCTCCTCACGGCGTGGCCGGGACCGCTTGCCGCGGCGCTCGCGGTGCCGTACGCGGCATCCTGTGCGCCCTACTGGAACGTGACGGATGCGGGATCCGAGGCCGCGAACCGCGGCTGGAAGCGGTTCCTGTGGTTGAACTTCGTCACGGGATTCCTCGTGACGATGCTGCTCATCTGGTGGGCGATCGTCCGTTGAGCGTGGCGGTCAGGCCTCGGACCACCCGAGGTTGCGCGCCATGCGCTCGAGTGCCTCGACGGTCTGCTGGTACTGCTCGGGAGTGAGCCCGTCCGTCATCTCGGCCCGCAGCGTCGCGACCGTCTCGGCCAGGGCGTCGAACGCGGTGCGTCCGCGCTCGGTGAGTTCGTAACCGGAGTCGGTGGCGTCCACCCAGGCACTGTCGATGAGTTCGCTGAGGTGCTCGGCGGAGGTCTCGGGCTCCGCGGCGTCGGCGCCGGTGCTGCCGGCAGACAGGAATGGCGCCACCGCGGCATCCAGTTGCTCCACCGTCGCGGGCTCTCGTGAGAGCACGTTCAGGAGTTGCCACTGGCGCCGGGTGACGCCGTGTTCCTCGAGTGTCGAGGCGAAGCGCTCATCGATCAGGCCGTCAACCAGCTTGAGCCAGAATCCGATCGGTCGCTGAGCGTCCATGGTTCGACGTTACGCCTTGGGCGCCTCGGTCGTCACGTCCCGGTCGGCCGTGTGGCCGTCGTGGTCGTGGTGGTCGGCCGGGTGCATGCGACCGAAGCCGCGCATCATGCCGGGGTGACGGTGACCGTGGCGGAAGCCGTGGCCCTCGTGGTCGTGGTCCGGGCCGAAGCCGTGACCGTGGCCGCCGAAGCCCGGGCCGAAGCCGTGGCGGCGGCCGAAGCCGCGACCGAACGGACGCTCGTCCGGCTGGGACTCGTCCCAGCCGAGGTTGCGGGCCATCTTCTCGAGGGTGGCGAGCATGGCGGCGTACTCCTCGTCGGAGATGCCCTCGCGGGCGACGTCGCGCAGCGACTTGCGGTACTCGCGAGCCCTGCGGTCCTTCTGCAGCTCGATGGTGCGGAGCCAGAACGCGGCGCGCTGGGTGCGGTCGCGGCGGCCCTTGCCCTTGCCGGGCTTGCGGTCGGCGCCGAGGTCGTCGGTGCGTCCCTCTCCGGCGTCGGGGGCGGTGTTGTCTGTGGTGTCGTTGGGGGTATTCATTGCTGAAGTCCTTCGGGGTTGTGGGGGACTGGATTGCTCACGGTCCCGGTGGGATCCCGCGGCCGATTGGCCGATTCGGGATGCATGTCATATGACAATGAATGTAAGATTACATACATGGATGCCGCACGTCAAGACCCCGTCGCCGAAATCGAATCGGCGCTCGCCCACCTGCGCCTCGCGCAGCGCCACGGCAGAGGACCGCGCAGCGGCCCGTTCGGCGATCCGGGAGGTCACGACACCGGGCACCGCGGCCGCGGCGCACCGCCCTGGATGCACGGTTCCGCCGAGCACGGCGCCGCGTCCGGCTCGGGCTCCGGCGCGGCCTGCTGGTTCGGATCACGACGGCCCCGGCCCGCACGGCATGCACCTGCGCCCCGACCTCGGTGGTCGCGGCCGCGGACACTCCGGCATGGGCGGACCGCATGCCCGGCGCCTGGGCGAGGCGCTCGGCGCCGCACGCTTCCGTCTACTCGAGCGACTCGTGCAGGGCACCGCGAGCATCTCGGAGCTCGCCGACGCGATCGGCGTGGATCAGCCGCGCGCGAGTCGCCTGGTCGCCCACGCCGTCGGGATGGGGCTCGTCGAGCGCACCCCCGACCCGGCGGACGCCCGCCGCATGATCGTCGGCCTCACCGCCACCGGCAGGGAGTTCCTCACCTCGATGAAGGATTCGCGCCGCTCGGCCGTCACGACCGCGCTCGAGGGATTCACCGACGACGAGACCGTGACGTTTGCCGACCTGCTCGGTCGCTTCGTCGCGGCGTGGCCGAGCGTCGCCGCCCGGGACTGAGTCAGTACCGGGACTGGGGTCAGTACCGGAAGCCGAGCTCCTTCGGGTAGGCGCCGAGCGAGGTGAGGTCGGCCGCGGCATCCCGCAGGTGCGAGAGCACGAGTCCGAGCGTGTACGGGCCGAAGCTCACCCGCGAGACGCCGAGTCGGGCGAGGGTCGCGAGCGGGATCGAGTCCGGACCGGAGATCACCGAGATCCGTCCATTCACGTCGGCGACCGCGCGCTTCACCTCGTCCTCGGTGCGCAGCCCGAGGAAGAAGATCACGGAGGCTCCGGCCCCGAGGTAGGCATTCGCGCGCTCGATGGCCTGGTCCCATCCCTCGCCGCGCACGAGCGAGTCGACGCGCGCGTTGATCACGATCGGCACGCCGGCGGCATCGCCCGCCGCCCGAGCTGCCGCGACGCGCACGACTGAGTCCTCGAGGTTGCGCATCACATTTCCGGGGAGGGAGTCCTCGAGGTTGAGCCCGACGGCGCCGGTCTCGATCAGGCGGCCGACGTTGGTCTCGACGGCCGCGGCATCCTCGGCGTAGGCGCGCTCGAAGTCGATCGTGACCGGCAGCGAAACCGCGTTCACGACCGTGCGTGCGACGGAGAGCGCAGTCTCGACGTCGAGTCCCTCGCCGTCCTCGACGCCGTGGGCGAAGCTCACCGCGTGACTCGCGGTCGCGATCGCCTGCACTCCGGGAGCCGAGGCGACGACCTTGGCGGAGATGGCGTCCCAGATGTTCGTGACGATGAGCGGGTCACCGGGAACGTGGAGCGCGTCGAGCGTGCGGGCGAGGTCTGCTTGGTTGGTCATGCACCCAGCCTGTCGGGTCGCGCCGACAGTTGCCAGCGGCTTTCGGACGGCACCGCGAAGGATGCCGCCTACGCGAGCCCGCCCGGCAGCTTCTCCTTCGCGGCCACGAGCTTGGGCATCTGCACGAGCAGCATGAACACGAGCCCGATCGCGATGATGAGCACGATGCCCAGGATGCCCCAGTACTGCGCGCCGGCGATCGAGATGAAGATGCTCCACGCCAGCGGGGACAGGAAGGATGCCGCACGGCCCGTCGTCGCCCACAGCCCGAAGATCTCCGTCTCCTTGCCGATCGGCGTGACCCGCGCGAGCAGCGAACGGGATGCCGCCTGCGCCGGCCCCACGAAGATCGTGAGCGCGAGACCGAACACCCAGAAGATCACTTTGCCGCCGTCGTGCAGGAAGAACACGGCGAGGCCGGCCACCACGAGTCCGATCAGGGCGGCGAGCACGACCGCGCGCGGACCGAACCGGTCGTCGAAGCGACCGGCGAGGATCGTGCTGACGCCCGCGACGAGGTTGGCCACGACACCGAAGATCAGCACCTCGTTGCTCGTGAAGCCGAACGATCCAGTGGCCAGCACGGCGCCGAAGGCGAAGACGCCCGCGAGACCGTCGCGGTAGATCGCGCTCGCGACCAGGAACCAGAACGTGTGGCGGCTCTCCTTGTAGAGCTTCACGATGTCCTTGACGAGCACGGCGTAGCTCTGGAAGAACCCGACGCGATCCTTCACCGCCGCGGCGGGAGCCGCCTCCGGCACGTTGAGCCAGAGCGGGATCGTGAACAGGATCGCCCACACCGCGCAGCCGACCGCGATCACCCGGAAGGCCATGCCGTTGCTCGTGTCCATGCCGAACCAGTCGAGGGTCGTGAGCACGACCACGATGACGAGCGCGACGATGCCGCCGATGTAGCCGAGCCCCCAGCCGAGCCCGCTGACCTTGCCGACGGTCTTCGGGGTCGCGATCTGCACGAGCATCGCGTTGTAGTTGACGCCCGCGATCTCGCTGAAGACGCTGCCGATCGCGATCAGACTGATGCCGAGGATGAAGAACGCCGGGCTCGCCTGCACGAAGAACAGGGCGAACATCGTGGCGATCAGCAGGCCGGTGAAGATCGCGAGCTGCAGCTTGCGCCGCCCCGAGCGGTCGGCGCGCTGGCCGAGCACGGGCGCGAGGAGCGCGATGAACACGCCCGCGGCAGCGATCGCCCAGCCGTACTGGCTGGACAGCGAGGCGATGCCCTGCACGACCGCCGGGTCGTCCTCGGGGAGTGTCGCGATGTCCGCCGGCAGGAAGGTCGGGGTGATCAGGTAGAGCGCGGTGAAGACGAAGGTCAGGATCACGCTGTTGAACGGCTGCGTCGCCCAGTCCCACAGCGCCCACGAGATCACCTGCTTGCGCGGAATGACCTTGCCCTCCTGCAGGTCGAGTCCGACCGCGGCGATGGCGCCGGTGTTCGCGGTGACGGGGACGACCTTGTCGGTCGGGGGCGGGACGGCAGCGTCGCTCATGCGTTCAACGTAGTGCCGCAGGGTGGCCTGGCGGTGAACTACTCGTCCGCGTCGTCTTCGTCGTCTTCCGGCTCGGCGGCGCGAGCCGGCCGCTCGCCCACGGCCGTGCCGGGGATGTTCCCGGTTCCCGGTGCGTGCTTCTCGCGTTCCGCGACCAACCAGGCCGGGCGGTCCGCGAGCAGGGCACGGATCTCGACCGTCGTCATCGAGTCGCTCGCACCGTTGCGCGCGAGCGCCGAGTTTGAGACACCCAGCCGGTACGAGACCTCCTTGCGAGGGTGCGGTCCGTCCTTGCGGAGGGTGACGAGCCACGCCGGCGGGTCGTCCTGCATGGCCTGCACGGCATCCCGCGAGAGCGGCGTCGCGCGAAACTCCTCCGGGGTCGCCGGGAGGAACACGCCGAGCTTGTCGGCCGCGGTCTTGGGGCTCAGCAGCTGCTGCTTCGGCGGCTTCGGCTGTTGGCGGCGGTCCTCGCGAGGTGCATCGGTCATCCTCAGAGCGTACGCGGCACGCGCCGCCGCGTAGCCTTGGCTCCATGGCCGACCCGCTCGTCGTCGCGTTCGTGCCGGGGGTCACGCCCGGCAAGTGGGAGCGCGTCTGGCGGGATCGCCGTCCGCCCGGGCACCTCGAGCTCCGTGCCATGACGCAGGATGCCGCGCTCGCCGCCCTCGACGACGGCAGCGTGCACATGGCGCTCCTGCGGGACCGCAGTGCTGATGACGACCACCACGCGATCGAGCTCTACCGCGAGCTCCCGGTCGTGGTCGCGCCGCGCGGCTCGCCCGTCGCGGGCCTGGACGCCGTGGACCTCCGCGATCTCGACGGTGAGCGGATGCAGCCCGTCGACCTCGAGTCGGGCACCGGTGAGGATGCCGTGGCGCTCGTCGCCGCGAACGTCGGCGTCGCGATCATGCCGCAATCGGTCGCGCGGGCGCTGTCCCGCAAGGACGTCGTGGCACGCCCGCTGCGGGATGGCACCGACACCGCGATCTCGCTGGTGTGGCCGATCGCGGGGTCGCACCCGAACTCCGACGTGTTCGTCGGCATCGTGCGGGGACGCACCGCCAACAGCTCGCGCTGAGCGGTCCTCTGCTGGTCAGCGGGTCGGCGCTCACCCGTTACGCGGGTGGCGTGACCTTCGGAATCGATCCCGTCGCTGGTCCCTCGCCGTGCCGGTTGCGCACCCAGGCCTGCGACGTGGAGTGGATCAGCACGAGGGTCAGGATCGCGAGCACGGCGTTGCGGAACGCGGGATCCTCGCCGTTCCACGACGTCGACCGCCACATCTCGAACCACTCGCCGCCGACCGCGATGAACCCGCCGAAGAAGAGCAGCGCGATCATGAGCAGCCCGGCGCTCGAGACCGCCCGGGCGGTCGCGTACCGGTCGGCGACTGCGCCCTGGCGCTTGATCAGACCCTTCGCCCAGAAGAAGAGCGACAGGATGAGCACGAGTCCGGCCAGGCTCTCCCAGATGATGATCGCGATGTACGAGACGTTCCACAGCACAGGGTCGGTGATCGCCCGCCCGATGACGTCCGGGTCCAGGTCGGTGCCCTCGGCCGCGCCGAAGTTGGTGGTGTCCATGTCGAGCACGTTCTGCACGAACGCATAGTTCGTCTGGTAGTCGACGATGTTCGTGAACGCGACGAGTGAGATGTAGACCGCGTTGCACGCGACGAGCACGAAGACCGCGAAGGGCAGCCCGCCGAGCTTGTGCCACCAGCGGTTGTTCTCGGACGTCGTCGTCATGGCCCCGACCGTACTCCGGTTCCGCGTCCTCCAACAGGTTGAGTCAGATCGACTCAACTTCGACTTGACAGAGTTATCCACAGCCTGCCAAACTTGACTCTGCGCGACTCAAGGTTGTCGTGCGAACTGAACTTAGGAGAACAGAGCATATGGCTCGAGCAGTAGGTATCGACCTCGGAACCACCAACTCGGTGGTTGCCGTTCTCGAGGGTGGGGAACCCACCGTCATCGCGAACGCCGAGGGATTCCGCACCACCCCGTCCGTCGTCGCCTTCACCAAGGACGGCGAGACGCTCGTCGGCGAGACCGCGAAGCGGCAGGCCGTCACCAACGTCGATCGCACCATCGCTTCGGTCAAGCGCCACATGGGCACGGACTGGAAGAAGGACATCGACGGCAAGGCGTGGACGCCGCAGGAGCTCTCCGCGCGCATCCTCGCGAAGCTCAAGCGCGACGCCGAGCAGTACCTCGGCGAGCCCGTCACCGACGCGGTCGTCACCGTGCCGGCGTACTTCAACGACGCCGAGCGCCAGGCCACGAAGGAGGCCGGCGAGATCGCGGGCCTCAACGTGCTGCGCATCATCAACGAGCCCACGGCGGCCGCGCTCGCGTACGGCCTCGACAAGGGCAAGGAGGACGAGCTCATCCTCGTCTTCGACCTCGGTGGCGGAACGTTCGACGTCTCGCTGCTCGAAGTGGGCAAGGACGACGACTTCTCGACCATCCAGGTCAAGTCCACCGCCGGTGACAACCGCCTCGGTGGCGACGACTGGGATGACCGCGTCGTCGAGTACCTGATCAAGCGCTTCAAGGAGACCACGGGCGTCGACGTCAGCAGCGACAAGATCGCCAAGCAGCGCCTCAAGGAGGCCGCGGAGCAGGCGAAGAAGGAACTGTCGTCGCAGACCTCCACCACCATCCAGCTGCCGTACCTCTCGCTCACCGAGAACGGCCCGGCGAACCTCGACGAGACGCTCACCCGCGCCAAGTTCGAGGAGCTGACCGCCGACCTGCTCGACCGGCTGAAGAAGCCGTTCGAGGACGTCATCAAGGAGGCCGGAGTCAAGGTCGCGGATGTCGCGCACGTCGTGCTCGTCGGTGGCTCGACCCGCATGCCCGCCGTCGTGGAGCTCGTCAAGAAGCTCACCGGTGGCAAGGAGCCCAACAAGGGCGTCAACCCGGATGAGGTGGTCGCCGTCGGCGCCGCCCTCCAGGCCGGCGTGCTGAAGGGCGAGCGCAAGGACGTCCTGCTCATCGACGTGACCCCCCTGAGCCTCGGTATCGAGACCAAGGGCGGCATCATGACGAAGCTCATCGAGCGCAACACGGCCATCCCGACCAAGCGCAGCGAGACCTTCACCACGGCGGATGACAACCAGCCGTCCGTGGCGATCCAGGTGTTCCAGGGCGAGCGCGAGTTCACCCGCGACAACAAGAACCTCGGCACGTTCGAGCTGCAGGGCATCGCGCCCGCGCCGCGGGGCATCCCGCAGATCGAGGTCACCTTCGACATCGACGCGAACGGCATCGTGCACGTGTCCGCCAAGGACAAGGGCACCGGCAAGGAGCAGTCGATGACGATCACGGGTGGCTCGAGCCTCTCGAAGGACGACATCGAGCGCATGGTGCGCGAGGGCGAGGAGCACGCCGCCGAGGACAAGGCACGCCGCGAGGCCGCCGAGGTCCGCAACACGGCCGAGCAGCTCGCCTACTCGACCGCGAAGCTCATCAAGGACAACGAGGACAAGCTGCCGGAGGACGTCAAGACCTCGGTGCAGGCCGACGTGGACGCGCTCAACACGGCGCTCGCGGGCGACGACGAGTCCGCGGTGAAGACCGCGTTCGACAAGCTCAGCGAGAGCCAGCAGCAGCTCGGCCAGGCGATCTACTCGTCGCAGCAGGAGCAGACTGAGGAGGCGCCCTCCGAGGAGGCCGCACCCGATGCATCCAGCGACGAGGACATCGTGGACGCCGAAGTCGTCGACGACGAGGAAGAGCCCAAGAAGTAGGCATGGCCGACAAGGACAGCAAGGACAAGGACGAGAACGGTTCCGACGAGCCGGTGATCCGCGACAAGCGGCGGGTCGACCCGGAGACCGGCGACGTGCGCGAACCTGCTGCTGCGGCATCCACGGATGACGAGGCGGCGGCGGACGACTTGAGCGAGGCCGACCAGGCCCTGCTCGACCAGGCCGCCACCGACCTCGTCGCCGAGATGCGCAGCGACATGCTGCGTGCCCAGGCCGAGCTCGTCAACTTCCGGCAGCGCGTCGAGCGCGATCGCCAGGCGAACCGCGACGCGGTCATCGCCGAGGTGATCCGCTCGCTGCTGCCGGCCCTCGATGACCTGTCCCGCGCCGAGGCGCACGGCGACCTCGAGGGCAGCCCCCTCGAGCTCGTCGCGCAGAAGCTGCGTGGCGGATTCGAGAAGTTCGGACTCAAGCAGATCGGCGAGAAGGGCGAGCTCTTCGACCCGAGCCTGCACGAGGCCGTGGTGCAGTTCCCGACGCCGGATGTCACGGTCAACACGATCGCGGACGTGATCGAGCCCGGCTACACCCTCGGCGACCGCCTCGTGCGGCCCGCGAAGGTGGCCGTCTCCGTCCCCGCCGAGTAGGAGAGGAGCGCTCGTGGCCAGCCAGGACTGGTTCGAGAAGGACTTCTACGCGGTGCTCGGGGTGTCGAAGGACGTCACGCCCGCCGACCTGAAGAAGACCTACCGCAAACTCGCGCGGCAGTACCACCCGGACTCCAATCCGGGTGATGCCAAGGCCGAGGCGAAGTTCAAGGAGATCAGCGAGGCGCACGCCGTGCTGTCCGATCCGGACACCCGCGCCGAGTACGACCAGATCCGTGCGATGGGCGCCGGCAGTGCTCGCTTCGCGGGTGCGAGCGGCGGACGTCAGGGCGGCTTCGAGGACGTCTTCAGCGGCTTCGGCGGCGCCGGCCAGCGCACGAACTTCAGCGCGAGCACGTTCGAGGACCTGTTCGGCATGTTCAGCGGCGGGGGAGGCAGTCGCTTCGGCGGTCCGACCCGCGGCCGCGACCTCACCGCGGGCACCACGCTCGAGTTCACCACCGCGATCCAAGGCGACACCATCAAGCTCTCGCAGCAGGGCGGTCGCACCATCACGGTGAAGATCCCCGCGGGAGTCAAGGACGGCCAGAAGATCAAGCTCAAGGGCAAGGGCGAACCGAGTCCCGACGGCGGCGAGGCCGGCGACCTCGTGCTCACGGTCACGGTGCGCAAGCATCCCGTGTTCGAGCGCGACGGCGACAACCTGCGCGTGGTCGTTCCCGTGACGTTCGGCGAGGCCGCGCTCGGCGCGACCATCGAGGTGCCGACGCTCGGCGGGAATCCCGTCAAGCTCAAGGTCGCCTCGGGCACCCCGAGCGGTCGCGTGCTGCGCGTCAAGGGACGCGGGGTCAAGACCACCAAGGCCACCGGCGACCTGCTCGCCGAGGTGCAGGTCGCGGTGCCGAGTCGGCTGCCGGATGACGCGAAGTCCGCCCTCGAGGCGTTCGCCGCCGCCATGCCCGACGAGAACCCGCGCGAGGACCTGCTCGCGAAGGCCAGGGAGTTCGGCTGATGACGGTGTCCACTCATGGATGAGCACACGCCGGTCTTCGCGATCGCCGTCGCCGCCGAGTTCGCCGGCATGCATCCGCAGACCCTCCGCCAGTACGACCGCCTCGGCCTCGTGAGCCCGAAGCGCACGGCCGGCCAGTCGCGCCGCTACTCGATGCGGGATGTCGTGCAGCTGCGCGAGATCGCGCGCCTCTCGGCCGAGGGCCTCAACCTCGAGGGGATCAAGCGCATCCTCGAACTCGAGAACCAGGTCTCGTCGCTCAGTCGAACGGGTGCGCGAGCTCGAGGGGCTGCTCGCCGACGAGCTGCTCAACCGGCCCGGCCGGCGGGTGTTCGCCGCCGGCTCGGCCGGTGACGTCATCTCGCTGCGGGCGGGCACCCGTGCGGCGCGTCCGAACCAGGTCGTGGTGTGGCGACCGTTGAAGAAGAGCGACTGAGCCCTCACGCCAGACGCGCGAGCAGCGCGTCATCGAGTCGGACTCCGGATGTCGCGTGCAACCGCCGCACCGCATCCCCGTCGACCGCGTGATTGATCGCGTGCGTGCCGCCGACCTTGAGCGCGCTCACGAGCGCACCAAGGCGGTTCGCCTCGTGGAGTCCGCTGCCGAGCGCGAGTGCGGTGAGGATGCCGCCGAGGTGCGCGTCACCCGCGCCCGCCGTGCTCACGACCGCCGGAGCATCCACGCGCGCATGCTCCACGGACGAACCGTCCCACGACCAACTGCCCGCAGCGCCGTTCGTCACGACGATGGACAGGGTCGGATGCTGCGGCGCGAGGGTGGCGATCACACCGTCGATGAGCGGGTCCGAGCCGGCGACCACACGGGCCTCATCCGCGTTGAGCGCGAGCAGGTCGACGTGGTCGAGCATGCTTCGCTCGAGCGCCTCCGGCAGCTCGCCGGTGACGAACGACGCGACCCGGTACTGCCCGGCACCCTGGCGCAGCAACTCGGCTCGCGCGTCGAGCGGCACCTCGGGCAGCGCGACGACGAGGCCTCGCCCGTCACGCTCGAGCTGCATGTCGCCCGGCGCGACCGCGTCCGAGGCCGACCCCACGGCCGTCAGGTTGCCGCCGTCCCCGTCGGGATATCCGAACGCGACCGCGAACAGCGTCGGCCGCTGCGGGATGACGCGCACGCCCGCCATCACCATCCCAGTCGCCGCGAGTTCGTCGAGGAGCACAGCGCCTGCCGGGTCGTCGCCGACCGCCCCGAACGGCAGCACCGGGTAGCCGGGGCCCAGCAGGCGCTGCACGTAGTGCAGCACGATGTGCAGCTTGCAGCGGTCGCTCGAGTCGAGCACCTCGACCGCGCGGGATTCCTCGCGGCCGAGCGTCGCATCGCCGACCAACCGCACCGTCATCCCGGAGCCGATGCCACCGGTTCCCGCAACCCAGTCGAAGCCACGGCCGTCGAGCACGATCATGCGAACGTCGGGAGCCAGCGGGCCTCCGCCTCGAGCAGCTCGTCGGTCATGGCGCGGATCTGATCGAGCGAGAGCACCGAACTCGTTAGCCGGTCGAGGGCGATCGCCGCAACCACGAGGTCCTTCGATCGCTTTCGATACGCCTCGACGGCCGTGAGCTGGAGACCGACTGTCGCGAGATTGATCCCAGCGCACGCGACGGGCAGGTCGCCGACGAACGTGGGCTGGATGCCGCTGCCATCGACCAGGATCGGCACCTCCACGCAGCATCCATTCGGCAGGTTCGTGATGAGGCCCGTATTCGGCACGTTGCCGTAGACCGTGCGCGGCTCGTCACCGACGATCGAGTCGACGATGCGCGCGGCGTACTCGACACCCGGGGTCAGGTCCCCGGATGAGAACTGCGCGACCAGCTCGATGAGGTCGTCGTCGCCGGACTCGAGCCCGATGGCGTGATAGTCCCAGCGCTCCGGGAGGATCGCGAGCACGTCCTCCGGTGCCCTCCGGAAGTGCGGGTAGTACTCGGAGGCATGGTGGCTGGACTCGGTCTGGAAGTGGCCGGTGAGGTCCATGATCGCGGTGCGCACACCCTCGCGGCCGCCGGCGTACCACTCGTCGAGCGGTGGCTCCGGGTCCGGTTGCCGGCGTGGTACTCGCGCACTGCCTGCCGGAGCTCGGGCAGCACGCTGCGTCCGTGGTGGCGGAAGTCGAGCATCCACGCCTGGTGGTTGATGCCCGCCGAGCGGAATGACCAGTCTCGGTCCGTGATGCCGAGAATGGCGGCGAGTTCGTCTGCGGTGTGCTGCACCGAGTGACACAGTCCGATCGTGCGGATCCCCTCGCCGCTCGTGAACATGCAGTTGATGGACATCGGATTCGCGTAATTGAGCAGGAGAGCATCCGGGCAGTGCTCGCGCATCGCCGCCGTGATCGTCTCGAGCGCGAACATCGTGCGCAGACCCCGGAAGACACCGCCGGGGCCGAGAGTATCGCCCACCGTCTGGTCGACGCCGTACCGCCGCGGGATCATCACGTCGTGCCCATACGCCTCGGAGCCACCGACCTGGAAGCACGTGATCACGAAGTCCGCGTTGGCGAGCGCGTCGGCGAGGTCGGTGGTCGCCGTGACGAGAGCGGGCAGCGCGTGCGCGGCGACGAGCGTGCGAACGTGGGCCTCGTTGCGGGCGAGCGGCACCGGGTCGACGTCCATCAGGGCGTAGTGCGCGACCCGCAGCCGCGGGAACGACAGGAAGTCGTTCATGAGACGCAGCGGGAAGACGTGCCCGCCTGCCCCGATGATCGCGATCTTCATCCGGATGTCCCGTCGATGGTCAGCGACGGCAGGAGCCGTCGCGCGTTGCCACCGTAGACCGCCGCGAGTACCGCCTCCGGCAGCCCGAGGCCCGAGATCATCCAGCGACCGAGCATGGGCGGGTCCTCATCGCTGTGGGGGAAGCTCTCGTCCTCGGTCTCGAGGAACCGGAAGTGCGTGGGGTAACTCGCCCCGGTGTGCGGGATCTCGTCGCTCCCGAAGAGCACACGGTCGGGGTGCCGCAGTATCAGGTCGCGCGTCGCGCGCGGCTGTCGCCCGAGCTGGGCGAGTCGTGCGGCGATGTCGATGTTCAGGTTGGGGTAGCGGTCGAGCATGCCCGACACCCAGTCGAGGTTCTCTGCGTAGCACCCGCCGTGCACCGCGACGAAGGTCGTGCGTGGATGCAACCCCACGACACCCTCGAGCGCCTCCATGAGCCGTGCGAATGTCGGGTAGGCCTCGTCGTGGAACGACCACTCGGGACGCTCCGTGAGCAACTCGACGTTCTCGTTGTGCACGTCGACGGGATCGAAGAAGGCCACCGGATCGGCGGTGTGCCACCAGATCGGCAAACCCGAGTCAGCCGCCGCATCCCAGACGTCGGACAGCCGCGGATCGTCGGGAAGGAGCAGGGCTCCATCGCCGTCGCGGACGCCGAGGCCGAGGTCCTTCCACACCTTGAGTCCCTTGGCGCCGACCGCGGCAGCTCGAGCCACCTGCTCGCCGAGATCGCCGAGGGAGCCCCAGTCGAGATGTGCGAACGTCGCGAACGCACCGGGATGCGCCCGGTCGAATCGGTCCAGGTTCTGCTCGAGCTCGTCGCCCCAGCGGCCGTCGAGGTTCACGAACGCGTGCACGTTGAAGTCGGCCATCGCGTCTCGGAAGGCCGCGACATCCTCGACCAGCCAGTGGCCGTCGCGGCCGACCCAGTCGGAGAGCCAACGACCGAGATGCGTATGCGCATCGACCGCTGGATGCGCGGCGCGCGTCACCTCGCTGCTCGGCAGCACCACCTGCTGGCGTGGGCGGAAATCGCGCAGCGCGAGCGGCTCGGAATCGGGCATGTGAGCATCTTGCGAGGTGCAACCAGATCGTGTCCAGACCTGTATTAAGACAAGTATTGACAGGCCGTACCAGCGCGCCGACGATGAGCCCCATGAGTCGCACGATCGTCCACGAGACCGAGGTCGATTCGCCCATGCCGCTGTGGGAACAGGTGGCGCAGGTGATCGAGGCCGAAGCGCAGTCGATGAAGCCCGGCACCCGTCTGCCGTCCGAAGCGGAGCAGTGCGCGCGCTTCGAGGTCAGCCGCGTCACGCTCCGGCAGGCGCTGCAGTTCGTGCAGGCCAAGGGGCTGCTCGAATCGCGAGCCGGCACGGGCTGGTTCGCGTCCGACGGCGCCACGAGGGAGCCGCGCCCGTCCACGCCGGTGTTCGAGCCGCCCGGCAAGCTGATGAGCTTCAGTGACATGGCTCGCTCACGCCGTCTCGTGCCCGATTCGATCGTGCTCGAGCGGAACGTGCATCCAGCGCCGTTCAACGAGGCGGAGGCCCTGAACATCGCCCCGGGCGCCGACGTCTTCTTCCTCAAACGGCTCCGCCGGCTCGACGGACTGTCGGTCGCCGTGGACACGAGCCTCGTGCCGCTCGCGATCCTGCCGAACGCCCTGTCGATCGACTTCTCGACGGCGTCGCTGCACGACTGCTTCCGATCGGCCGGAGCCGCGCCGGTCGTGGCCGACACCGAGGTGGAGGCCATCGTCGCGAACGAGGCCCAGGCCCGGTTGCTCGAGGTGGCGGAGGGCTTCCCGCTGCTGAACGTGCAGCAAGCATTCTTCGACGCGTCCGGTCGACCGATCGAGCGTGCCGTCATCACCTACCGCGGTGACCGTTACCGCTACCGCTCACGCCTGAGCGCCTGACCGAAGCCCGGAACGAGACCCGACGATGCGAAACGACGACCTCCTGCGCTGGTGCAGCGTGCCGACCGAGCGGCTGATGAGTCATCCGGACCTCCGGATCCCGGTGCGAGTGGTCGAGAACGAGGGCATGGGCGAGCTGATGGCCCGCGAGCTCGTCGACGCGATCGCGGCTGTCGCGCTCGAAGGGCGGACCTTCCGCGCGATCATCCCGTGCGGCCCGAGTGGCTGGTACGAGCCCTTCGCCCGCATCGTGAACACCGAGCGCGTGAGCCTCTCCCACGTCGAGGTCTTCCACATGGATGAGTGCCTCGACTGGGAGGGCCGTGAGCTGCCGCGGTCGCACCCGTACTCATTCCGGGGTGTCATGGAGGAGGCGTTCTACGGACCGATCGACCCGGCGCTCGCCATCCCGGAACCGCAACGGCACTGGTTGAGTCCCGACACGGTCGTCGAGGTCGAGCGCGCGATCGACGCGGCGCCCATCGACCTCGTCTACGGGGGCTGGGGTCAGGACGGGCACGTCGCGTACAACCAGGCGCGGCGAAATCCCTACAGCGAACTGTCCGTGAATGCCCTCCGCGACTCCACCGTGCGCATCCAGGACAACAACCCCGACACCATCATCGCGCTCGCCCAGCGGGTGCTCGGCGGTGCCTACCAGTTCGTGCCGCCGATGTCCGTGACCCTCGGGATGCGCCAGATCCTCGGGGCGAGGCGCATCCGCCTGTTCAGCGATACGGGTGAGTGGAAGCAGACCGCCCTGCGCGTCGGCCTGTTCAGCGAACCTGACGTCGAATACCCGATCACGTTGTTGCAGGGCCACCCCGACGTGCTGCTCACGGCGACCCACCGCACCGCAGACCATCCCATCAGCCGACATCCGGAATGGGAACTCGATCGCACCACCAGCACCACCCGAAATCACAGCACGACCCACGCACCATCTCACCCTTGAGAGGAACGAAATGAATCGGAATGAAGCGAGCGAGGTGGCGGCCCGCGTAGACCGCCACCCCGTGTTGACGCGCACGCGAGTCGCCTTGGTAGGAACTGCTGCTGTCGCCCTCATGCTAGCCGGATGCACTCCGGCCAGCACGGGCGGAGACGGCGAGAAGGTCACCCTGACCTACTCGATCTGGGATGCTCCGCAGGAGGAGGCCACCCAGGCCATCATCGACGCCTTCGAGGCCGAGAACCCCGACATCGAGGTCGAGCTCTCGGTCACGCCATGGGCGGAGTACTGGACGAAGCTGCAGACCACGGCGACGAGCGGGAGCGCTCCTGACATCTTCTGGATGAACACACCGAACCTGCCGAAGTACGCGGACGGCGGTGTGCTGCTGCCGCTCTCCGACCGGATCGCGGCCGACGGGTTCGACCTCGACGCGTTCGCGCCCGCACCGGTCGCGTCTGCGACCTTCGATGGCGAGGTGTACGGCATCCCGAAGGACGTGGACGCGCTCGCGCTCTGGTACAACACGGCGATCTTCGACGCCGCCGGCGTGCCGGTCCCGACCGACGACTGGACCTGGGCGGACATGGTGGAGGCCGCCACGGCACTTACCGACCCGGCGACCGGGGTGTACGGCATCCCGGCCCTCAACACCAACCAGCTGAGCTACTACAACACGATCCCGCAGTCCGGCGGATTCGTGATCAGCGACGATGGCACGGAGTCCGGCTACGACGACCCTGCGACGATCGCGGGCATCCAGGCCTGGGTGGACCTCATCGACCTCGGCGTCTCCCCGACGCTGCAGCAGATGACCGACACCGACCCGACCCAGATGTTCCAGTCGGGCAAGCTCGCGATGACCTTCGCGGGCTCGTGGATGATCCCGGTGTTCACCGGCGACGAAGCGATCAAGGACAGCCTCGGCGTCGTGCAGATGCCGCTGATCGACGAGCGCGGAGGCGTCAGCAACAGTGTCTCCAACGTCGGATTCGCCAAGTCGGAGCACCCGGACGAGGTCTGGAAGTTCCTGCAGTTCATCGGCTCGGAAACCGGGGAGAACATCATCGCCGAGAGCGGCGTGCTGCCGGCGATGACCTCGGCCCAGCAGGTGTGGGCGGATGGCCGGCCGGAGTCGATCAACACGGCCGCGTTCCTCGACACGGTCGCGGTCAATACGGCGTTCCCGCGCTCGCTCGACACCGCGGTGTGGGCGGACTACGCGACGGAGACGTTCAACAAGGCGTGGACCGGGGAGATCACCGTCGAGGAGGCCGCGGCCGACGTCGCAGCGTTCATGAACGATGCCCTCGCGGCCGAGCGGGAGTAGTCAACACTCCATGAGTGCACCAGCAGCCACCGCGGCGGATCGGGTCACCCCGGTCCGCCGCGGCGGCGCGCGCGCTCGCCCGCTCGGCAACGACCAGTGGTGGGCGTTCCTCCTCCTGGCCCCCACTGCGATCGGCCTCGTCGTGTTCACGATCTGGCCGGCCATCCAGACCTTCTACTTCTCGTTCACCGACTGGGGCGCGTTCGGCGGGCACGACCTGGATCGGGGCTCCAGAACTACGCTCGACGTGCTCCGACGACCCGACGTTCGGGCAATCGCTCGTCAACACCGTTCATCTTCAGCGGCGATCGCGCTGCTCGGGCGTGCCGCTCGCGATCGCGCTCGCGGCCCTGCTCAACCAGCGCGGCCTGCGGGGCGTCACGGTCTACCGCACCCTCTACTTCCTGCCCGTCGTGACCCTGCCGGCCGCGGTCGCCCTGGTCTGGAAGCTGCTCTACAACGGCGACTTCGGCCTGATCAACTAGGTGCTCGCGCCTTCGGCATCGACGGGCCGACTGGCTCGTCCGACCCCCGACCGCGATCTACGCGATCGGCACGGTCGCGGTCTGGGGCTCGATCGGCTACAACATGGTGATCTTCGCTGGCCGGGCATGCAGTCGCATCCCGCGCGACTACTACGAGGCCGCGGAGCTCGACGGCGCCGGCCGGCTCCGCCAGTTCCTCACGATCACGCTGCCGCTGCTCACGCCCGACGATCTTCTTCGTCGCCGTGATCACGCGTGATCAACTCGCTGCAGACCTTCGACCTCGTCTATCTCATGGTGGGCCGCACGAACCCCGCGCTCGACAAGGCACGCAGCCGTGGTCTACCTGTTCTACGAGAACGGCTTCATCCAGCACGACGGCGGCTACGCCGCGGCGATCGCGTTCGTCCTGCTTGCTGATCATCGTCCTGGTGCTCACCGTCGATCCAGTTCCGGCTGCAGAAGAGGTGGGTGCACTATGGCTGACGTCGTCGCGCGCGGTCCGCCGGCGACCGCCGGCGACCGGCGAGCCGCGTCGGCTGCACGTGCTCACCCATCCTGCTGCTCATGCCTCGGCGCAGTCATCGATGGTCGGCGCCCTTCCTCTGGCAGGTGCTGACGTCGCTCAAGACGCTTCGGCGAGTCCGTCAGCGTGCCGCCGAAGTTGCTGCCCGTCAGCGCCGCAGTGGAGCAACTTCGTCGAGGTCTTCGACGTCGCTGCCGTTCGCCCAGCAGTTCGGCAACACGGTGGTGCATGACGATCGCTGCGCACCGCTGGCCAGGTGTTCTTCTCGGCTCGCTGGCCGGCTTCGCGTTCGCTCGGCTGCGAGTTCCCGTTCAAGCGGACGTGATCTTCGCGGCTCTTCATCTCCATCCTGATGATCCCGTCGCAGCTGTTCATGCTGTCGCAGCTACCAGATCATCCAGGCGCCTCGGGCTGCTCGACACCGTTGCCGCGCTCGCTCCTGCCGGGCATGTTCAGCGCGTTCGGCATCTTCCTGATGCGGCAGTTCTTCCTGCAGCTCCCGGAGGAGCTCGATGGATGCCGCCCGCCTCGACGGCGCCAATCCGTTCCAGATCTTCTGGCGCATCATGCTGCCGCTCGCGCGCAACGGACTGCTCGCGCTCGGCATCCTCGCGGCGATCTGGGCCTGGAACGACCTCCTCTGGCCGCTCGTGGTCAACAGCAAGCCGACGACCGTCCGCTCTCGGCGGGACTCGCGACCCTGCAGGGCGAGTTCACGACCAACTACCCGGTGCTCATGGCCGGCTCGCTGCTCGCGAGCATTCCGATGATCGTGCTGTTCGTGATCTTCCAGAAGCGCATGATCGAGGGGATCGCCGCCAGTGGCATCAAGGGCTGACTCGTTCGGCACGCTGCCCGACGGCCGCGCGGTGCAGTCGTACGCGCTCACTGGCGAGGGCATCGACGTCGACATCCTCGACTGGGGCGGCATCGTCCGTTCGATCCGGATTCCGGATGCTTCGGGAAGCTCCGCCGACGTCGTGCTGTCAGTGCCGACCCTCGACCAGTACCTCGCAGGCACCGCCTACTTCGGCGCCATCATCGGACGCTGCGCCAACCGCATCGACGGCGGACGGTTCGCGATCGACGGTGTCGAGCATCGGGTTCCCGTGAACGATCCGCCCGCGAGTCTGCATGGCGGCATCGAGGGTTGGGACCGGAAGCTGTGGACGGTGGGCTCTCACGACGACCGCGCGCTCGAGCTCGACTACCTGTCTCCGGACGGCGAGGAGGGCTATCCCGGGGAGGTGCACGCCATGGTCCGATACGACGTCGAGCAGCGCGGGACGCTGCGCGTGCGATACCTCGCGACGACGTCTGCCCCGACCCTCGTGAACCTCACGAACCACTCGTACTTCAACCTCGACGGCGAGGGGTCCGGCGACGTGCTCGACCACATCGTGAGGATCTCGGCGGAGGAGTACCTGCCACTGCGGGATGACCTGATCCCGGCCGGGAAACCCGCATCGGTCGCCGGCACGACGTTCGACTTCCGGATGCCCCGTTCGATCGAGACACCGTACGACCACAACTACCTGGTGGGAGACGGAGGCGAGCTCGCCCTGGCCGCCGCGGCGGAGTCCAGCGGGCGCCGCCTCGAGGTGTGGACCACCGAGCCCGCCATCGACTTCTACACCGGCAACTTCCTCGACGGGTCACTGGTCGGACCGTCGGGGCGGCCGTACGAGCAGTTCGGGGGCTTCGCGATCGAGCCGGGGCTGCCGTCGAACTTCATCAACACGGATGGCTGGCGCGACCGCATCCTGCGTCCCGGTCAGCGCTATGAGAGCACGACCGAGTACCGGTTCTCGATCGCGTCGCCTCCAGCCTGAGGGCCGACCCGTCACACTGAACGGGTGACTCTCC
>CAVUFG010000013.1:0-7444 GCA_963740815.1 uncultured Actinomycetota bacterium | reverse complement strand
TGACACGTCGGCGTCGAGCAGCGCGCGACGGATCTCGCGCACGGTGCCGTCGACATCGGCCGGGCTGAGCTTGCCCTTGCCCCGCAGGTTCTTGAACGTCTCTGCGAGGCGGTCGGTGAGATTTCCGAAGATCGCCATGGTGCAGACAGTCTAAACGGCGAGACTGCGCCTATCCGGCGGGGCTGCGTCCGTCCGCGGGTTGCGCGAGCAGTGCACGCGCGGCCATCCCGATCACCGCGCTGTAGGTCGGGTAGGCGAACTTCACCCCGCCGAGCGTCGCGACGTCGATGCCCGCGGCCATCGCGGTCGTCACGGACTGCACGACCTCGATCGCGTTCTCCCCCACCGCGTGCGCCCCGAGGATGAGCTCGCGCCGACGATCGGCGATGAGCTTGAGGAACCCGGTCGTGCGGTCGTCGATCACCGCGCGGTCCACGTGGGAGTACGGCACGGTCACGACGATGCACTGCGGGTCGCGTTCACGAGCCTGCGTCTCGCGTGAGTCCGACACCCGCGTAGTCGGGATCGGTGAAGCCGCCGGCCGGCAGCAGGTGGTGCGGCGTCCGGCGGTTCGCGTCGAGCACCGCGTTCTCCGCGGCCGCCTCGCCCTCGAACACGGCCGCCTGCACGAGCATGTCGCGACCGTTCGCATCCCCGACCGCGTAGATGTGCGGCACCGAGCTGCGGAAGTACTGGTCGACCGGGATGGCGCTGCGCACGACCTCCACGCCGGCGTGCTCGAGCCCGAGCCCCTCGACGTCGGCGGGCCACCCGGTGGCCATGATCACCGCGTCGAACGACGAGGACTGCTGGATGCCGCCCGCGCGCCAGTTGAGCGCGATCGACCCGTCATCCGCCCGCTCGAGCGACTCCACCGCCTCGACCCCGGCGTGCACCGTGATGCCCTGGCGCTCGAACGCGGCCGCGACTGCAGCGGAGATGTCCTCGTCCGACGCCATCAGGATGCGCGGCGCGACGTCGAACAGCGTCACCGCCGACCCGAACGAGTCGAGGATCGTCGTGAGCTGCGCACCCGTGTTGCCGCCGCCGATCACGGCGACGCGGGCGGGGAGGTCCGGGAGATCCAGCACGTGCTCGGGCACGGTCGCGAGCTCGGCGCCCGGGATGGGCAGGAGCCGCGAGTGGCCGCCGACGCACACGATCACGGAGGCACCGGTGACGCGGCGGCCGGAGTCGAGCTCGAGCGTCGAGGCATCCACGAACCTGGCGCGTCCCTCGAGGATGAGGTCGACGCCGGCGGCCGCGAACCGCCCGGCCTCGTCCTTGAGGTCGCGAACCCGGTCCACGGTCGCGCGGACCCTGGCGACCGTGGCATCCCAGTCGATGGTCTGCTCGCCGACGACGATGCCGTACTGCCCCGCGGTGCGCACGTCGCGCACGAGTCGCGCGGTGCGCGCGAGCACGCGCGTCGGCACGCAGCCCGTGTTGACGCACGTGCCCCCGGTGCGTCCGGCTTCGAGCACGGCGACGGATGCCCCGAGCTCCGCCGCGCGCAGCGCCGCCGCCGTGCCGGCCGGACCGGCTCCGATCACGAGCACGTCGTAGTGACTGGCCACGGTGTCGGTGCTCATGACGCGAACTGGCTCACGGCGAACAGGGCGATCGGGGCGACCACGAGCAGCGCGATGCTCAGGTAGCCGACCGTGCGAGTCTGCGGCTCCGAGATCAGCGGCACCGCGCGGTAGATGGTGATGACGGCGAGTGCGAGTCCGATGGCGAACGCCACGGCGGCGAGCGCAATGGTCAGGAAGCTCCGCGGCTGCACCCAGAAGTACACCGTGATGCCGACCAGCAGGCCGGATTCGGCCATCGCGGCCAGCACGAGCTGGCGCGCAGCGGGCGGACTGACGGGCGGGCGTGGCGCGCTCATGGTGTGATTGTGCCATGGCCCTCCTCATCACCCACGACGGCATCACCCCCACGGTCCCCGACTCGGCGTTCGTCGCCGCGAACGCGACCCTGATCGGGAAGGTCACCCTCGGCGAGCGCGCGAGCGTGTTCTACGGCGCTGTGCTGCGTGGCGACATGGACGCGATCGTGATCGGCGACGACTCCAACCTGCAGGACAACGTGACCGTGCACGTCGACTTCGGCAAGCCGATGACCCTCGGGGCGCGCGTGAGTGTCGGGCACGGCGCCATCCTGCACGGCTGCACGGTCGAGGACGGGTGCCTCATCGGCATGGGCGCGATCGTGCTCAACGGTGCGGTGATCGGTGAGGGTTCACTCGTCGCCGCGGGAGCCGTCGTGCGCGAGGGGTTCGTCGTGCCGCCGGGCTCGCTCGTGGCGGGCGTGCCGGCGAAGGTGCTGCGCGAACTCACCGACGACGAGATCACCCGGGTCGCCCTCAACTCGACGGCGTACCTCGAGATCAGCGCCGATCACAAGGCGATCGACGACGGGACCGCGAGCTAGCGAGCTAGCTCAGCGCCGCCACGCGAAGCACGATCACGCCGATCACGGGCAGCAGCGCGATCACGAGCGTCACCACCGCGAGCACGCGATTGCGGCCCTGGACGAGGCGCACGATCGCGAACACGATGCCGGCGAGCACGAGCAGCCCGCCGAAGATGAACAGGCCGGTGTAGAACGCCGCACCGCCGCCGGAGCCGTTGAGCGCGGCATCGATGCCGCCGAGGAACCCGACCACGGTGAGGATCGCACCGAGCACGACGGCGACCAGTCCGATCAGACCGATGACGGGGTACGGCCGGCCGGCGGGATCAGCAGGGGCGATGACGGGATCTGTGCTCATGGAGCACAAAGTAGCGCATGCGCGATGGTCAGCCGAAGAATCCGCTGATCATCCACGCCGAGACCCACGCCAGGAAGATCGCGATCACGCTGAGCAGCGCCGCCGACGCGACGATCGCCAGGGCGATCACGCCGACCGCGGTGCCCAGCAGCGCGAGCAGGCCGAACGCGATCGCGATGCCGCCCGCGGTCCTGCGTCCGCCGCGCACGAGGTGGACGATCGCGAGCACGATCACGACCGCGGCGAGCACGTCGCCGACGATGAGGGCGAGCACTGCGATCGCGACGACGGTCGGATGCTGCGCGTTCGCCACGCCGACCACCGCGACGAGGAATCCCGAGAGCGCGAGCGACAGCGCGATGGCCGCTGAGATGATGAGTCCGGCGCCGTTTCGTTGGCGAGTTGCTGGATCGCGCACGGCTTCACGCTAGTCGTGCGTGGGCGATAGCGTCGAACGCATGACCGTTGCATCCATCGTCGGCGCCGTCGCCGTGCTGCTCACCGGGGTGTCCGCCGGCGTCTTCTTCACCTACCAGAACTCCGTGCTCCCGGGCCTCAGACCACTGGATGACGCGGCCTTCGCCACCGCGATGAACTCGATGAACCGCGCCATCCTGAACCCGGCGTTCATGCTGTTCTTCGTCGGGTCCCTGCTCGCGCTCGCCGCGGCCGCGATCGTCGGCTTCGTCTCGGGAACCGGACTCGCCGCGTGGCTCTTCGCGGCATCCTTCGCGGTCTACCTGATCGGCGTGGTCATCGTGACCGGCGGCGTGAACGTGCCGCTGAACAACGCGCTGGCGAAGGACGGCGACCGTCAGTCGTTCGAGACGCGCTGGGTGCGCTTCAACGGCCTGCGCACGGCCAGTGTCATCCTCGCTTTCGCGCTCGCGACCGCGGGACTTCTCGTCTCGCCGTGACCGAACGCACCATGCCCGCCCAGGCGATTCCGAGCGACGGCGCGACCACGCTCGTGCCGTCGCGCGGACGACGCGCGCCGCGAATGCGGCGCGCTGACTAACTCAGCAGCTGCTGCACGAAGACGTGCGGCGTGAAGCCGGTGAGGTCGCCGATGCTCTCGCCCTGGCCGACGAGCTTGATCGGGATGCCGGTCTTCTCCTGCACCGCGAGCACGAACCCGCCCTTCGCCGACCCGTCGAGCTTCGTGAGCACGAGCCCCGTGACCCCGGCGTGCTCGATGAAGGCCTCGGCCTGCGCGAGTCCGTTCTGCCCGGTGGTCGCGTCGAGCACGAGCAGCACCTCGGCGATCTCGGTCTGCTTCTCGATCACGCGGCGGATCTTGGTGAGCTCGTCCATGAGCCCGCTCTTGGTCTGCAGCCGGCCCGCGGTGTCGATGAGCACGATCTCGATGCCGTCGGCCTGCGCCTTCTCGACGGTCTGGAAGGCGACGGATGCCGGATCCTGCCCCTGCTGCTGCGGCTTCACGATCGACGCGCCCCCGCGCTCCGCCCACGTCGCGAGCTGCTCGACGGCTGCGGCCCGGAACGTGTCGGCCGCGCCGACCACCACGGATCGCCCGTAGCCCGTCAGGAACTTGGCGAACTTGCCGATCGTCGTCGTCTTGCCGACCCCGTTGACGCCGACGACGAGCACGACCGCGGGCCGCGCGCTGAGCTTGAGGGTGGGGTCGAGTTTGGCGAGCCGCTCCTCGAGGGTCTCCCGCAGCATCCTGCGCAGGTCCTCCGGATCGGTCGTGCGGTACTTCTGCACGTTCGCGCGCAGCTCGGCGACGATCGAGTCGGTGATGTCGGGACCGAAGTCGGCCTGGATGAGGGCGTCCTCGAGGTCGTCCCAGGTCTCGTCGTCGATGGTCTTGCGCGCGAACATGCCGCGGAGCGAGTTGGAGAGGGAGAACGAGGCCATCAGCTCGCCCGCTCCGCCACGCGCTGCCCGACGACCGCGCTGATACCGTCGGCGCGCATCGAGACGCCGTAGAGGGCGTCCGCGATCTCCATCGTGCGCTTCTGGTGGGTGATGACGATCAGCTGGGACGTCTGGCGCAGGTCCTCGAAGATCGTCAGGAGGCGGCCGAGGTTCGCGTCATCCAGGGCTGCCTCGACCTCGTCCATGATGTAGAACGGGCTCGGCCGGGCCTTGAAGATCGCGATGAGCAGCGCGACCGCGGCCAGCGATCGCTCGCCACCGGAGAGCAGCGAGAGCCGCTCGATCTTCTTGCCGGCGGGCTTGACCGTCACCTCGATGCCGGTCGTGAGCATGTTCTCCGGATCGGTCAGGTGGATGCTGCCCGCGCCGCCGGGGAACAGCACCGGGAACACCTGGTTGAACGCGTTCTTCGTGTCTTCGAACGCGCTCGCGAAGATGTCCTGCATCCGTTCGTCGATCTCGTCGATGATCGTGAGCAGGTCCTTGCGGGTGTTCGTGAGGTCGGTGAGTTGCTCCGTGAGGAACTTGTGGCGCTGCTCGAGCGCCTCGAACTCCTCGAGCGCGAGCGGGTTCACCCGGCCGAGCTGCGCGAGCTTGCGCTCGGCACTGGCGAGGCGCTGCTGCTGTTCGGCGCGCACGAAGGGCTTGCCAGCGGCCTCCTCGCGGGCCGAGCTCGTCGAGACCCCACCTGCGTCCTCACCCGCCTCTGAGTTCTCCGTCGGTGAGGTCTCGACAGGCTCGACCCGCTGCTCCGTGAGGTCTGGCACCGGCACCTGCGGCCCGTACTCGGCGACGAGCACGTCCTCGATGAGTCCGAGCTCCTCGCCCGCGCGCTCGAGCAGCGTCGACAGGTGGAGCTTCTTCTCGTAGACCTGCATCTCGAGCCCGTGCACGCTCTCGCTCACCGCGGCGAGCCGCTCGCGCAGCGAGCTCTCCTCGCGGCGCAGGGCCGAGAGCTCCTCGTTCTGCTGGGTGCGCTCCGCCTCGGCGGCGGTCAGGTCGACTCGGGCCTGCGAGACCGAGCGGTCGACGGCATCCAGCACGGCCGGCAGCGCCGCGATCACGCGGTTGGCGGCGGCCACCTGGCGCTGGCGGATCACGGTGAGCCGGGCGTGCTCCTCCGCGGCCTCGCGCTCCGCGACGAGCTGCGCGGCGAGCTGCTCGGCCCTGGCTCGCTCCGCGCGCACCCGCTCGCGCACGGTCTCGAGCTGGATGCGCAGCTCGGTCTCCGCGCCGCGCGCCGCCTCGACTTCGGCGAGCACGCTGTCGCGGGCCGAGACGTCCAGCATCGGGCGGGGAGCCGCGGCGAACTCGTCGTGGGCACTCCGCGCGCGCTCGACCTCGGTCTCGGCGTCGCGCACGGTCTCGGTGGAGAGCGCGACGGCGGCGCCCAGCCGCTCCCACTCGGCCTGCGCGGCCTCGAGCTGGATGCGGAACCGCCCGAGCTGCTCGCTCTGCGCCGCAAGGTGCGCGTCGAACTCGCGCAGCGCCGCGAGGGCGGCGGTCGCATCGTTCTTGGCGACCTCGAGCAGGTTGCGCTGCTCGGCGAGCGCGAAGCGCGTGCGCTCGATCTGGGTGGAGACGGTCGCGAGCTTGGATGCCGCGGCATCCCGCTCCGCGACGAGCTCCAGCCTCGACCGCTTCGCGCCCGAGCCGCCCCGCAGCACGTACTCCGTGAGCACGTCGCCCTGCCGGGTCACGACCGTCGCGGACGGGTCGAGCCCCTTCCACGAGGCGCGAGCGGCCTCGAGATCGTCGGCGACGAGCACGTGGGCGAGCAGGCCGAGCACGCCGTCGGGCGCCGTGACGACCTCGGTCGCAGGGCGGACGCCCTTCGCACCCTTGAGTGCCGCGGGAGCCTTGCTGCCCGCGACGACCACCTCGACGCGGCCGAAGTCCTGCGCGGCCGAGTGCGCGAGCGCGTCGAACGCGGCATCGCGGGTGTCGGCGAGCACGGCGTCCGCGAGCGAGCCGAGCGCTGCGGCGATCGCACCCTCGAAGCCCGGCTCGATCTTGACGTGCTCTGCGACGAGGCCGCGGATGCCCTTGAGCTTCGCCCCGACGAGCGCGCTCGAGCCGTCCTTCTGGTCGACGGCGAGCGAGAGCGCCGAGTTGCGGGCCGCGAGGGCGTCGCGCTCGCGCTCGGCGGCGTGCAGTTCGTCGCGCAGGGTCTCGATGCCGGCGGTGAGGGTCTGCACGTGCTCCTCGGCGGACTCGTACGCGGAGTCGAGCGAGCCGTCACCCTCGGTGCTCGTGGCGGCCTGCGCCTCGAGCGCGACGAACTCGGTGCGCGTGGCATCCCGGCGGGCCTCGGCCTCCTCGAGGGCGGCCTGCTGGCGCAGGAGCTCGCCGCGGGCGGCGGTGAGGGTGGAGGTCGCGACATCCACGCGCGACGCCAGCCCCGCGAGTTCGAGGTCGTGACGGGAGACGAGGGTGGCCTGCTCGGCGATCTCCTCGTCGAGGGAGTCGAGGGATGCCTTCGCGGTCGCGACCACGGCAGCCGCGTGGCCGACCGTCTCCTCGGCCTCGGTCACGCCCGCGGTGAGGCGCTCGGCCTCGGCGCGGGCCTCATCGACCGCGTGCTGGCTGATCGTGGAGCCGACCGACGGTCCGTCGCCCTGCTGGCCGAGCAAGGCGAGCCGCTGGTTCGCGAGGGTGAACAGTCCGCGCAGGCGCTCCTGCACCGACTCGAGACCGAAGCTCGTGCGGCGGGCGAGGTCGACGGCATCCCCGACCTGGGCGGCTTCGAGGCGGTGCTCGCGAAGT
>CAVUFG010000012.1:0-10937 GCA_963740815.1 uncultured Actinomycetota bacterium | reverse complement strand
CGTCCTCACGGGTCGAATCGGATCGGACTACGGTACCGCGCCAATGCTCGCTAACGGTTCGATCACGGTCTCTTGCGGCTCGGATGCCCGCATGTATTCTGGTCGGCTGCTCACGCAGCATCCACCACTCCAACGTCCCACGAGGACCACACGGAAAGCTGCGAGCATGAGCACGCTCTCGTTCACGATCGAGGAAGTCACCTTCCCCGACACCGTCGACTCCCCGGACGCCGCCGATTTCGTCCAGGCACTCGAGGTCGGCAACATCGTCGAGGCGATCGGGTTCGGCACCGACGACCTCGCGTACGAGCCGGCAGAGGAACTGCCCTACTGGACGAGCCGCGACCAGCCGAGGCGACTCGTCGTCGCCAAGGTCGACGGCAGGATCGTCGCGGAGGCCTCGTACGAGACGCAGATCGGCGAGCAGGCGGACACCGGCTGGCTCGCGGTGCACGTGCTCCCCGACTTCCGCGGACACGGCTTGGGCACCGCGCTCGCCGAGGAGGTCGAGAGGATGGCGCGCGCCGACGGCAAGGCCAAGGCCATCGTCTACTCCGCGGTCCAGGATGTCGCGGGCGACCGCATCCCGTCGCCCACCGGCTTCGGCTCCATCCCCGCGGAGCACCGCGACGTGCGCTTCCTGCTCGCCCGTGGCTACTCCTTCGAGCAGGTGGAACGCCTGAGCCGCCTCCCCCTTCCCGTGTCCCGGCTCGACGAACTCGTCGCCGCCGCCACTGCGGCGAGCGGCCCGGACTACCGCGTGCACCTCTGGGTCGGCGGATCGCCCGAGCGCTGGCTCGACGACATGGCGGTGCTCGCAACCCGGATGAGTACGGATGCCCCAAGCGCCGGACTGGAGGAGCCGGAGGACGTGTGGGATGCCGCCCGCGTCATCGCCGCCGACGCGCGTTCGGACGCGAGCCCGCGCGATCGGGTCGTCGCGGTCGTCGAGCACGTGCCGTCGGGCCACCTCGCCGGCTTCACCGTGCTCTCGGTGCCGCAGCAGCTCCACCGGTCCGTCGCGCAGTACGCGACCCTCGTGCTCAAGGAGCACCGCGGTCACAAGCTCGGCATGCTGCTGAAGGTCGCGAACCTGCAGCACCTCGAGAGCGTGAAGCCGGGGCATCCATCGGTGACCACGTTCAACGCGGAGGAGAACCGCTTCATGCTCGACGTGAACGAAGCGGTCGGCTTCGTGCCGATCGGGGTCGAGAGCGCGTGGCGGAAGGACCTGGCGTGAGCGCCTCGGTCACCGAGCACGACGGCTTCACCCTCGAGGAGGCGATGATTCCGCAGCGCCTCGGCGATGACGAGGCGTCGGCAGCATTCCGCGAGATGGTCGACGTGCGCAACGAGATCGAAGCCGACGCGTACGGGTCGCACGATCTCTCGTACTCGGCCGAGGAGCTGTTGCCGAACTGGCTCGACCCGCACCAGCCGAAGCGGCTGCTGCTCGCGCGAGTCGATGGTCGCATCGTCGCTCGCGCGATGCTCGAGGCGCAGATCGAAGCCTCGGAGGAGGTCGGCTGGCTCTCGATCGAGGTGCTGCCCGAGTTCCGCCACCGCGGCATCGGCAGCGCCGCCCTCGAACGTCTCGTCGCGATGGCCACCGAGGACGGCCGCAGCGTGCTGCAGGGCTGGAACTCGGCGAAGGAGATCGGAGGCGACCGCATCACGTCACCCACCGGCTTCGGCTCGATCCCGGCGAATGAGGACTCGGTGCGGTTCTGCATCAAGCACGGCTTCGCCCTCGAGCAGGTCGAGCGCTGCAGCAGGGTCGTGCTCCCGGTGGATGTCACGCCCCACCTCGACGCCGCCCAGGCCGCCGCGGGACCGGACTACCGAGTGCACACCTGGAGCGGCGACGTGCCGCAGCGTTGGCGCGAGGACATCGCGCTCATGCTCACCCGGATGAGCACCGACGCACCCGCCGCCGGCCTCGACGTGGACGAGGATCCGTGGACTCCCGAGCGGATCATGGAGGACGAGGAGCGCGAGCGCGACAGTCCGCGCACCTATCTCTACGCGGTGGCCGAGCATGTGCCATCCGGGCACCTCGCGGCGTTCTCGGTGCTCAGCGCGCCCGCCGAGCGCGAACGAGCGGTCTCGCAGGAGGACACCCTCGTGCTCAAGGAGCACCGCGGTCACAGGCTCGGCATGATCGTGAAGGCGGCGAACCTCGCGTTCCTGCAGAGCGAGCGGCCGGGTCATCCAGCGGTCACGACGTTCAACGCCGCCGAGAACGAGCACATGCTCGCCGTGAACGATGCCCTCGGGTTCGAGCCCCTGCTGTGGCTCGGGGCGTGGAAGCGGGCGACCAGCCCGGCCTGATGCGCTTGCTGCCGGTCCTGCCTCTCGGTCAGCGAATGCGCTGGCAGAACGGGCAGAAGTGCGACCCGCGGTTCATGAACTGCTCGCGCACGATCGGGCGACCGCAGCGCGGGCAGGGCTCGCCCTGGCGTCCGTACGCGTTGAGTGAGTGCTCGAAGTAGCCGGACTGCCCGTTCACGTTCTTGTACTGCGAGTCGAAGCTCGTACCGCCCTCGGCGAGCGCCTTCTCGAGCACGTGGCGCACCTCGGCGAGCAGCAGCTTCGCCCGCGGGCGGGAGAGCCGCTCGGTGGGCTGGTCGTAATGCACCTTGGCCGCCCACAGGGCCTCATCGGCGTAGATGTTGCCAACACCGGAGATGAGGGTCTGGTCGAGCAGTGCGCGCTTGACCGTCGTGCGCTTCGCGGCGAGTCGGCGCAGGAACAGGGCATCGTCGAAGTGCGGGTCGAGCGGGTCGCGCGCGATGTGCGCGACCTGGGTCGGCACGCGCTCGTCCGGACGATCGCCTGCGGGAATGAGCGGGTCGATCGTCATCGAGCCGAAGATGCGCTGGTCGACGAAGTTCAGTCGGGTCGGGGCGGCGCCGGGGTGCGTCAGTTCGAGCCGGATGCGGGTGCGCTCATCATCCACGTCGGGCTCGCGCAGCAGCACCTGACCCGACATGCCGAGGTGCACCACGAGCGCCTCGGCTGGCAGCTGCGTCATCCAGCTGCCGCTGGATCGGCAGCCACAGGAACTTGCCGCGCCGCGAGGCGCCGACGAAGGTCGCGCCGGTCAGGCGGTCGACGAAGTCCTCTGCCGGGCCGTCGTGCCGGCGCAGCGAGCGCTCGTCGAACACCGCGACGGATGCCACGGTGGCGCCGGTCACCGCCGGCTCGAGGCCCGCGCGCACGACCTCGACCTCTGGGAAGCTCGGGCATGACTCAGGCCACGGGAGGGCTCGACGGGCTCGACCCGCTGGGATCCTCCTGCAGCAGCGCCCACGCGTCGAGCGCCGCGGCCATCTCGGCCTGCTTCTTGCTCGTGCCGTCACCCGAGGAGATCTCCTCCTGGCCGAGCAGCACGACCGCGTGGAAGCGCTTCGAGTGGTCGGGTCCGCTGTCGGTCACCGCGTAGACCGGCAGGCCGCGGCCCAGGCGGGTGGAGAGCTCCTGAAGGCTTGTCTTGGGGTCCATCGCCGCGCCGAAACGGTCGGGGTTCTCGAGCAGTGGGCGGATGAGTCGGAGTACGAGCACCGTCGCGGCATCCCCGCCGAGGTCGAGGTAGGCGGCTCCGATGATGGCCTCGAGGGTGTCGGCGAGGATCGACGACTTGTCGCGTCCGCCGGTCTGCTCCTCGCCCTTGCCGAGGCGCAGGCTCGAGCCGAGGTCGATCGCACGTGCGACCTCCGCGAGCGCGACGGATGACACCAGGCTCGCGCGCCGCTTGGCGAGCTCACCCTCGTCGAGACCCGGATTCTCGCTGTAGAGCATGACCGTCACGGCCTGCCCGAGGATCGAGTCGCCGAGGAACTCCAAGCGCTCGTTGTGGCCGATGCCACCGTTCTCGTACGCGAACGAGCGATGCGTGAGCGCGAGCTCGAGCAGCGTGGGGTCGATGGAGACCCCGAGAACCTCAGAGAGGCTCAACGTCAAACGTCAGCGACCTTGCGGCCCTTGTACTCCATGTACAGGGGCGTGCCGGCGGAGTCCTCGACGACCTTCGCGTGGTGCGGGAGGCTGTAGACGGTCTTGCCGTTCTCGATCGTCTTCACGAGGGTGGGGGCGGTTGCCTTCCACTGCGCGCGGCGCATGCGGGTGCTGGCGCGGGACATCTTCCGCTTCGGAACGGCCATGACTATCTCTTCTCTTCCGTGGTGTCGAGCTCAACACCATCAAGTTCGTTGCGAAGCCCGCCGAGCGCAGCCCACCGTGGATCGACGGCGGCCTCGTGCTCGTGGCCCGGGTTGTCGAGAAGCCGTACCCCGCACTGCGGGCACAGGCCGAGGCAATCTTCCTGACAGACCGGCTGGAACGGCAGTGAGAGCACCACCGCATCCCTGACCACAGGTTCAAGGTCGACGCGGTCGTCGTGCACCTGATGGTCAAAAGCTTCGTCGAAAGAATACGCGAAAAGCTCCTGGAATTCGACCTCGACCGGGAGCTTGACGTCGATGAGGCACCGCACGCACTCCCCCGAGGCGACCGTGTCGACCTCTGCAGAGACCAGGATGCCGTCGTGCAGCGACTCCAGACGGGCCTCGATGTGCACCGGCGCGCCCTTCTCCACCGCGATCACGGCGTTGCCGAGGCGCTCGGGAGCGACGACGTCGAGGGCCGTCTCGCGGTACTCCCCAGGCCGGTGGATCAGATCGATCACCGGGATGCTGTAGGCGGAGGGCTTGTGGGAAGACACGGGAAAATATCCTACCGCGACAGCGATCACGTGGTGCCTCTGTCGCGAACGGAGGATTCCACGGGAGGGTCGCCGCGTTGAGGGCGCGGCGCGCCGCGCCCGTCCTCCCTTGAGCACTCGGGGCGGCATCCCACTTGACAATCGGCAGTCCGGCGTGATGTATTTAACCCATGCCGCAATTAACGCAGAACGCAAGTACCGAGGATGCAGTCAGCGCGACCTTCTCGGCGTTGGCCGACCCCATCAGACGGTCGATCCTCGCGCAACTGACCCACGGTGAGGCGACGGTCGGTGAACTCGCCGAGCCGCACGACGTGAGCCTCCCGGCCATCTCGCGGCACCTCAAGGTGCTGGAGCACGCCGGACTCGTGAGCAAGTCGCGCGACGCGCAATGGCGCACCTGCCGCCTCGACCCAACAGGACTGCGGCGAGCAGACGACTGGATGAAGCCCTACCGCGAGTTCTTCGACACCACGTTCGACCGACTCGAGGATCACCTGAAGACCATGGTCGCCGACGGCGACCGGAAGGAGCACTGAACATGATGAGCAACATCGCCGCGACCGGCACCCCGGAGCGCACGCTCACCTTCACGCGCATCCTCGACGCACCCCGCGACGTCGTGTTCCGCGCGTGGACCGAGCCCGAGCACATGGTCTGGTACCTCAACCCGCAGTCCCCGCGCGACGAGCCCATCCACGTCGACCTGCGGGTGGGCGGCTCGTGGCACCTGCGCATGTACATCAGCGAGGACACCGACTACATCACGGGCGGCGTCTACCGCGAGATCGTGCCGAACGAGAAGCTGGTCTTCACGTGGGGCGCGGTCGGCGGCTGGCCGGAGTACGACCCGACCGATCCGGACGCGAACCCGGTCATCACGATCACCCTCGACGAGCTCGCCGGCAGCACCGAGATGACGACCGTCATCGAGTTGAAGCCGGGCATGAGCGACGAGCGAGCGAAGTACTTCCTCGGCAGCGGCATGCAGGAGGGCTGGCCGATGACGATCGACCGGCTCGTCGCGCTCTACCCGCCGAAGTAGCGGGTCGAGCCTGTCGAGCACCTCCTACAGCGTCGCCTCCACAGCGCTGAACGCCTCGTCGAGCATGCCGACGCCGGTCGCGACCTCGTCGGGGGTCACGATGCACGGCGGCACCACGTGGATCCGGTTCTCGACGGTGAAGGGCAGCAGGCCGCGGGACAGGAGCTCTTTGCGGAGCACCCCGACGAGCGCGGGGTTCACGGGTTGGCGGGTGGCCGGGTCATCCACGAGGTCGAGCGCCCAGAAGACGCCGACGCCGCGCACCTCGCCGATGAGCGGGTGATTGGCGGCGAGTTCTGCGAGCTGCGGACCGAGGTGGTCGGTGCCGATGGTGCGGGCGTTCTCGATAACGCCCTCCTCCTCCATGGCATCGATGGATGCCACGATGCTCGCCATCGCGAGCGGGTGCCCCGAGTACGTGAGCCCACCCGGGAACACCTGGTCCTCGAACGCGTTCGCGATGGACTCCGAGATCAGCACGCCGCCCGCGGGCACGTAGCCCGAGTTCACACCCTTGGCGAAGGTCACCAGGTCGGGCACGACTCCCCCGTCGATGCCCTGCCACGCGAACCACTCGCCCGTGCGCCCGAAGCCGCACATCACCTCGTCGAAGATCAGCACGATGCCGTACTTGTCGCACAGCGCGCGCACGCCCGCGAGGTAGCCCGGCGGTGGAACGAGCACGCCGGCCGTGCCGGGGACGGTCTCGAGCAGGATCGCGGCGATCGACGACTGCCCCTCGCCCTGGATGGTGCGCTCGAGGTGGTGCAGCGCGCGCTCGGTCTCCTGCTCCGGCGAGTCCGACCAGAACTCGGACCGGTAGGCGAACGGACCCCAGAAGTGCACGTGCCCGCGCGCGTACTCGTTCGGCACCCGGCGCCAGTCCCCGGTCGACACGATCGCGGAGCCGGTGTTGCCGTGGTACGAGCGGTAGGTCGAGAGCACCTTGTCGCGGCCGGTGGTGAGCCGCGCCATCCTGATCGCGTTCTCGTTCGCGTCGGCACCGCCGTTGGTGAAGAACACCTTGCCGAACGGGCCGCCGGCCTTCTGGATGATGCGCTTCGCCGCCTCGCCGCGCGCGAGGTTGCCGAACGCCGGACCAACCGTCGCGAGCTGGTCCGCCTGGGCCTTGATCCCGGCGATGATCGCGGGATGCTGGTGCCCCATGTTCGTGTTGACGAGCATGCTCGAGAAGTCGAGCAGGTGCTTGCCGTCGTAGCCCCAGACCTCGCTGCCGAGTCCACCGGCGATCACGAACGGATCGAGGGCGCCCTGCGCCGACCACGAGTGGAACACGTGCGCGCGGTCGAGGTCGTGGGCGAGCTGTCCGTCGGCGGGGTCGAGTTGTGGGGTTTGGTCGTTCATGGAGTCAGCTTACGGATACGGCGAACGGGTGGCCGGGGCTTCCGGCCACCCGTTCGTCATTGGACTGCTACTGCCCGCCCTCCGTGAGCACGACGTCGATCGGCGTGTACTCGCCGTCGACGACCACACCGTCGGCCTCGAGCGCCGCGAGCGCGGCCTCGATGTACTCGTTCGAGTACGCCGACGCGGCCGGCTCGGCCGTGATGAGGTTCAGGCCGTCCTGGTTGACCGCCGAGAGCGCGCCCGCGACCGTCTTGTCCCAGAGAGCCTGGTCGATCACGCCGAACTTGCCACCGGCCCAGATGAGCTTGTTGACCTCGTTCATCTGCCAGAGCTGATGCACCGGACCGACCGGGAACGCGGCCTCGGCGTTGATCGCGGCGTCGTAGACGATCGTCGCGGCCTCCTCCGGGTTGTCGCGCGCGAAGACCCAGCCCTTGATGATCGCCTTGAGGAAGCGCACGGCGGCGTCCGCGTAGGCGGGGTCATCCGCGAGCCGGACGGTGTCGGCCCAGATCGCGTCCTGGTACATGGCTCCGTCGGTGTCCTCGTACGAGACCACGTCGAAGTCCTCCGGGGTGTACAGCTCGCCCGTTGCCGGGTTCACGACCTCGAGGATCTGCGCCCACTCGTTGTAGGTCATCGCCTGCGCGGCATCCACGTCCCCATCGAGCAGGGCGTTCATGCTGAAGTCCTGCGTGGTGATCGAGACCGACGTCGAGTCGAGGCCGTCGGCGGCCATGGCCGCGAAGATCTCCCACTCGTTGCCGAAGCCCCACGAGCCGATGCGCTTGCCCTCGAAGTCGGCGACGGATGCGACGCCGTCACCCTTGAACGACACCTGGAGGGTGCCGGACTTCTGGAACACCTGCGCGATGTCGGTGAGCTCGGCGCCGGTGGCCTCGAGGGTGCCGAGCACCTTCGGGACCCACGCGATCGCGAAGTCCACGTCCCCGGCCACGAGGGCGTCCTGCGGGACGATGTCGCCGCCCGACGGGATGATCGTGACGTCGGTGAAGCCCTCCTCCTCGAAGTAGCCCTGGTCCTGCGCGACGTAGTACCCAGCGAACTGGGCCTGCGGCAGCCACTGGAGCTGCAGGCTGATCTCGGTCAACGGCTCGAAATCGCCGGTGTCGCCACCGGTGTCGGGCGCGGGCGTCGAACACGCCGCGAGCGCGACGGCGGTGATGCCCGCCGCAGCGATGGCGAGTGATCGCCGGATGCTGTGTGTCATTGCTGTTCCTCTCGTGTGATGGTGCTGGATGCCGGTCAGACCGGCCCTCGCCTCGTCACGAGCCGCTCGAGCAGCGACGTGACGAGGAAGAGTGCGAGACCGATGGCGATGCCACCGGCGACGTAGGCGAAGGCGAGCGCGGCGCGGCCGGACTTCGCGTAGGTGGCGATCGCGGTGCCGATGCCGTCGGCCGGCCCGCCGAAGTACTCGGCGACGAGCGCGGCGATCACCGCGATCGAACTCGCGATGCGCAACCCCGTGAGCAGGTACGGCAGCGCGGTCGGCAGCGTGAGCACCCTGAAGGTCTGGATGCCGCTCGCCCCCGACGCCCGCAGCAGATCCCGGTGCACGGGCCGGGTCTGCCGGAGCCCGCGCAGCACGTTGACGAACACCGGGACGAACGCCGCGATCGCCGCGACCGCCTGCCGCCCGAACTGGCTGGATGCCCCGAACATCGTGTTGAGGATCGGCGTGATCGCCACGATCGGCACGACCGCGATCGCGGCGACGAGCGGGGCGAGCATCCCGTCGATCGGCCGGAGGTTGGCGGCGAGCGCCGCGAGCACGATCGCGACGATCGTGCCGGCCGCGAGTCCGACGAGGGCATTGCCCGCCGTGATCTGCATGTCCTCCCAGATGATGTCGAAATGCAGCACGATCTCGTTCACGACCGCGAACGGACTCGGCAGTGCACGCGGCGCGATCTTGAGCACGTCGACGACGAGCACCCAGAGGCCGAAGATCACCAGGCCGACGACGATGGGCGCGACGACTCTGACCCACGCCAACGACCTGGGTGGACGTCGAACTGCAGTGAGCGTCATCGCTCGTTCGCCCGCTCTACGGGCGTCCCGTGCAGCGCCTCGCGCACCGCGGTGACCCTCTCGAAGTACTCGGGCGACTCGCGCAGTGCTTCGGTGCGCTCGTCGCCGAGGTCGGTCTCGATCACCTCGGTGATCCGACCGGGGCGTGGGCTCATCACGACGACGCGGTCGGAGAGGAACACCGCCTCAGGGATCGAGTGCGTCACGAACACCACCGCGGCGCCGGTCTCGGCCGCGATGCGTGCGAGCTCGGACTGGAGGTACTCGCGCGTCATCTCGTCGAGCGCGCCGAACGGCTCGTCCATGAGCAGCAGTCGGGGCTGCTCGGCGAGGGCGCGCGCGATGGCGACGCGCTGCTGCATCCCGCCGGAGAGCTGGTCCGGGTAGCGGTCGATGAAGTCGGAGAGGCCTACGAGGGCGGCGAGGTCGGTGACGCGCGCGCTGCGGTCGGCGCGCGACATCCCGTGCAGTTCGAGTGGCAGGGCGATGTTGCCCGCGACCGTGCGCCAGGGCAGCAGCCCGGCCTGCTGGAACGCGATGCCGTAGTCCTGGTCGATGCGAGCCTGGCGTGCGGTGCTCCCGAACACGCGGAGCTCGCCCGAGGTCGCCTCGTCGAGGTCGGCGATGAGGCGCAGCAGGGTGGACTTGCCGCAGCCCGAAGGGCCGATGAGCGAGACGAACTCGCCCGCGGAGACGGTGAGTTCGACGTCGGTGAGCGCGACGACATCCCCGGCCTTGGTCGGGAAGACCTTGCCGACGCCCGACGCTCGGACTGCCGAGTTCTGCGTCACTCATGCGGTGGCCTCTCCCCTGCGGTAGTTCCTCAAGCCGATGCCGACGAGGGCGACCGAGCCCGCGGCGACCAGTCCGAGCGCGATCGAGCCGAAGGTCGGCCCCCACGGTGCGGCGGGGTCGCTCGAGCCCTGCCCGGCCAACTGGATGAGCATGCGGCCGATTCCGCCCCGCATCCCGATCGAGACCTCGGCGACGACGGCCCCGACCACCGCGTTCGCGGCCGCGAGGCGGAGCGCCGGCAGCAGGTACGGCACCGACGCCGGCAGCCGGAGCCGCAGCAGCGTCGACCAGTAGCCCGACGCGTAGGTCTTCATGAGGTCGAGGTGGATGCGGTCGGGCGCCTCGAGCCCGCGCAGCACACCCACCGCGACCGGGAAGAACGACAGGTACGACGCGATCACCGCGACCGAGATCCACTGCGGCCACGGGAACCCGCCGCGGTCGATCTGCGTGCCGATGCTCGCCACGAGCGGCGCGAAGGCGATGAGCGGCACGGTCTGGCTCACGACGATCCAGGGCAGGAGGCCCCACTCCGCGAGACGCCAGCGCTGCATCACGAGGCCGAGTGCAGCACCCACGACCACGCCGATGAGCCAGCCGACCGCGGCGATGCCGAGAGTGAGCAGCGCCGCGGAGATGCACCGTGACGAACAACGGCGGAGTGCTTCCACCGCTCGTCGACTGGAACAGCCGAGCCACCATCTCCCAGATGTGCGGCATCGCGCGGTCGTTCGTGCGCGGCAGCAGCATGACGCCCGAGCCGGTCTCGCCGTCGACTGCGCCGACCACGAATCCCTCTGCTGGGCCGAGGAACTTGTACAGCTCCCAGATCACCATGACCGCGAGCACGCCGACGACACCCCACAGGATGGTCGAGCGCGTGCGTGCGGTCATGCGGTGGGGGTTCCGTCGGCGTCGTTGTAGACAGCCTCGTCGTTCTTCTTCGCGGTG
>CAVUFG010000011.1:0-180501 GCA_963740815.1 uncultured Actinomycetota bacterium | reverse complement strand
CGTCGGGTCGGCGTCGGCCTCGTGCTCGGCGACCAGGGCGTCCGCGTCGTTCTCCTCGGTGGGAGTCTCGGCGGCGATCACCTCGGCCACGGCCTCGACGTTCGACTCGGTGGACTCGATGCGGCCGTCAACGGCCTCGATCTTCTCCTCCGTGGACTGCGGGTTCTCGCTCGCGGCGAGGAGCTCCGCCTCCCACGCGGCCAGCGGCTCGACCTCGTCGCCCTCTTCGGGCTTCTGGTGGCGCTGGATGAGGCCCTCGGCGGCGGCATCCGCGATGATGCGGGTCAGCAGACCGACCGAGCGGATCGCATCGTCGTTTCCCGGGATCGGGTACTGGACCTCGTCGGGGTCGCAGTTGGAGTCGAGGATCGCGATGATCGGGATGCCGAGCTTGTGCGCCTCGTCGATCGCGAGGTGCTCCTTCTTGGTGTCCACGACCCAGATGGCCGACGGCACCTTCGTGAGGTTGCGGATTCCGCCGAGCGACTTGTGCAGCTTGTCGAGCTCGCGCTTCTTGATGAGCAGTTCCTTCTTGGTGAAGCCGCTCTTCGTGCCATCCTCGAAGTCGAGCTCCTCGAGCTCCTTCATGCGCGCGAGGCGCTTGGACACGGTCTGGAAGTTGGTGAGCAGTCCACCGAGCCAGCGCTGGTTGACGTACGGCTGGCCGACGCGGGTCGCCTGCTCGGCGATCGTGTTCTGGGCCTGCTTCTTGGTGCCGACGAACAGCACGGTGCCGCCGTGGGCGACGGTCTCCTTGACGTATTCGTACGTCTTGTCGATGTACGCGAGCGACTGCTGCAGGTCGATGATGTGGCTGCCAGAGCGCTCGGTCAGGATGAAGCGCTTCATCTTCGGGTTCCACCGACGGGTCTGGTGTCCGAAGTGCACGCCGCTGTCGAGCAGCTGGCGAATGGTGACGACGGCCATGGCCGACTCCTTCTCGGCACGCCGTGTTCGGGCATTCCTGCCCGCGGTCGTGCCATTTCTCAGTTGTTCTCCCGAACCGGACGGTGCGGGACCTGGTGCCCGGCATGCATCCGCTCCTTCACCAGAGCGGTGTCGAAGACTGATTGGATGCAGTGGCCGCCGTCTTGGGAACGACACGGGCACGCGTAGTCACCGCCGTTTCCAGCGGTGCTCCCAGAATTGTAGCAGCGAGATGGATGCTGCGCCTCCCCCACAGCCCTCGCACCTGCCGCGCACACCACCGCCGCCCCACCACCGCCCCGCGGAGCCGCCGCGCACCGCACCGTGGACCCATGGCCGCCCGCACCCACCCGCTCCTTCCGCTCGCCACCGCGATCGGACTCGCCGCGCTGCTCACCCTCGGCGCCGGCAGCTCTGCGGCGGCGCCGCACCCGGTGGCGCCGGGCTTCGGGCCGCTCGCCGCGGGAGAGGGCACGTGGCGCTGGCCGGTCGACCCGCCGCGCTCGATCGCGCGGCCGTTCATCCCGCCGCCGACCCCGTACGCAGCGGGGCACCGCGGTATCGACATCCGCGCGCCCGCGGGCACGCTCTACGCCCCCGCGTCCGGCGTCGTGCACTTCGCCGGCGTCGTCGTGGACCGCCCCGTGCTCTCGATCGACCACGGCGGCGGGGTGCTCTCGAGCTACGAGCCGGTGGAGACGTCGCTCGTCGAGGGCGACTCGGTGACTCGCGGCGACGTGATCGGCACAGTGCTGCCCGGGCACTGCGCGTCCACCTGCGTGCACCTGGGCGTGCGCGTCGACGGCCAGTACGTATCTCCGCTGCGATTCCTGGGCGGGATCCCTCGGGCGATCCTGCTGCCGACGCGCTGAGCGATGCCGATCGGCAGACCGGTCCGTGCTCGGCGTGCGTCATCCGACGCCTGAGTACCTACGCGCGCGGGTGGGCCAGGCGGTAGCTCTCCTTGAGGCGCTCGGACGACACGTGCGTGTACAGCTGGGTGGTGCCGAGGCTCGCGTGGCCGAGCAGCTCCTGCACCGCGCGGAGGTCCGCCCCGCCGTCGAGCAGGTGCGTCGCCGCGGTGTGGCGGAAGGTGTGCGGGCCCGGCCGGTCCGGTGCCGGGCACCGACGCCAGGATCCCGGAGACGAGTTCGTAGACCGAGCGCGCGCTCATCCGGCCGCCGCGCGCGCCGACGAAGACGGCGTCCGTGTCGCCGGCGAGCTCGTGCCGCGCCGTGCCGAGGTATCGCTCGAGCGCGACCCGCGCCGGCTGGCCGAACGGCACGACGCGCTCCTTCGAGCCCTTGCCGAGCACCCGCACGGTGAGCCGGCCGAGATCGACGTCCCGCACCGCGAGGCCGGTGAGCTCGCTCACGCGCAGCGCGGAGGCGTAGAGCAGCTCGATGATCGCGAGGTCTCGGACCGCGACCGGCATCGCCGGTGTCGGCGCGCAGCTGCACCGACGCGAGGATGCCGTCCACCTGGTCGCGCGTGAGCACTCTCGGCAGGTGCTGGTCGGTCTTGGGCGCCTTGAGCCGCGTGCCGGCGTCGGCGGGCGTCATCCCGGTGCGGGCGAACCAAGCGGTGAGTGCGCGGGCCGCGGCCGCGCGGCGCGCGAGGGTGGCCTTCGAGAGCCCGTCCTGGGATGCGCGCCACAGCCAGTCGCGCAGCAGTTCGAGATCGACGTCCGCGGGTGCCGTCGCGGCGCGGGCGTTCGCGAACGTCGCGAGCTGGGCGAGGTCGCTGCGGTAGGACTTCACGGTGTGCGCGCTGAATCCGCGGTCCGCGGCGAGGTAGCCCGCGAACTCGGCGACGGCGGTCGTGAGCTCCACGAGTCCATGGTCGCGCACGGTCGCGCGTGACCGGGCAAGCGCGCCGGGCGTCAGGGGCAAGCGCGCCGGGCGTCAGGCGCCCGAGGCCGCCGCTTCCGCCTGCCCGAACGTGGACGTCTTGCTCGAGAACGCCTCGCGACGCTCCTCGGGCGTCATCGCCTCGATCTGCACCCACGCCTCGATCGGGAAGCCCGTGACCTCCATCGCATCGCCGACGGGCACGGTCGAGTGCACGATCTGCTCCTCGTAGACGTGCACGAGGTTGATCGACTGCCCGAAGTCGACCCCGGACGAGCAGACGATCGCGCGCCGTGAGGTCGAGCGTGTAGCAGGTGGCCGATGCGACCGACACCGGGATGCCGGCGAACGTGCTGTGCGTGCCGTAGTGCAGGTGGCCGGCGAGGATGCCGCGCAGATCACTCCCCCGGACCACCTCGGCCAGCGCGGGCTGGTCCTGCAGCTCGAGCATCCCCATCGTCTCGACATCGGCGTCGGGATCGGCGGGTGGTGGATCGCGATCAGCGTACCGTGCGGAGCCGGCGAGGCGAGCACGTCGGCGAGCCAGTCGAGCTGGTCGGGCGTGACTTCGCCGTGGTGGTAGCCGGGCACCGTGGTGTCGAGCGAGATGATGCGCAGGCCGTCCAGGTCGTAGACGCGGTCCTGCGGGGCGTCGGTCTCCTCGCCGAACAGGATGCCGCGAGTACTCCGGACGCTCGTCGTGGTTGCCCATCACCCAGATGATCTCGCGCGCCCATGCGCTCGGCGGCCGGCTCGACGAGTTCCTTGAGTCGCTCGTACGCGTCGGGTTCGCCGAGGTCGGCGAGGTCGCCGGTGAAGACGATCGCCTGCGGCTTCACGTTCGATTGCTCGAGCTGGTGGAGCGTCTGCTCGAGGTGCGCGAGCTGTCGACGAGCCGTAGAGCTTCCGCCCTTCGGCGAGGAAGTGCGTGTCGCTGATGTGGGCGATGACGTGCGAGGGGGCCGGATGCTGGCCGAGCTGGATCACGCGCTCAAGACTAGGCGGGCCACAGGGCGGGCGCCACGCGCGAGACCCGTCGCGTGGCGACGCCCATCGAATGGCGACGTCGATCGCCTACCGCCGACTGGCCATCCGCTGCCACCCCCGTTCGGTCTCGCGCACCAGCCCGTCGAGCTCGAGGCGCGCGAGCGCGGCCGCCGTCGCCCCGATCGCGAGTCCTGCGCGCTTCGCGACCTCCTCGAGTCCGCGACTCGCGCGAGCGCTGAGCGCGTCGAGCAGCCGGGTCGTCGTCGGATCGGGATGCGGCCGATTCGCGAGTGCACCGGTGCCGACGCCGGGGCGGGCGAGGTCGGCCATCTCATCCGGACCGGTCACGCAGATCGCCGGCGATTCGCGCAGCAGCCGGTGGCACCCGGCGGACGCGGGGCTGGTCACCGGTCCTGGCACCGCGCCGAGCGGTCGACCGAGTTCGGCCGCGTGGTGCGCGGTGTTGAGCGATCCCGATCGCGAACCGGCTTCGAGCACGACGGTGGCCAGGCTCGCGGCGGCGATCAACCGGTTGCGCTGCAGGAAGCGCCACTTCGTCGGCGGCGACCCGCACGGCAGTTCGGAGACGACGCATCCCTCCGCGACGATCCGGGTGAGCAGGGCGTCGTGGCCGCTCGGGTAGAAGCGGTCGACGCCGCCCGCGAGGAATGCGATGGTGCGGCCGTGGCTCGCGAGTGCCGCGCGGTGCGCCATGCCGTCGATGCCATAGGCGGCTCCGGAGACGATCGCGAAGCCGCGGTCGACGAGCCCGGCGCTGCACTCCATCGTCACGTGCTCGCCGTAGCCGGTGGCGGCGCGGGCGCCGACGAGCGCGATCGAGTCCGTCATCGCGGCCAGCGCGGCATCCTCGCCCCTGGTCCAGAGCGCGATCGGGGCGTGCGCTCCGAGGTCGTCGAAGGGTGCGTGCCAGGTCTCGTCCTCCGGAGTGCGCACCCGCACGCCGAAGCGCGCGGCCTGCCGCAGGGCGAGCAGCGCATCGGCCGACGACAGGCGCGGGCTCCAGCGCGCGAGCGCCGGTTCGAGCACGGCGGCCTCGACCCCGGATGCGGCCGACAGCTCGCCCGGCGTGGGGTGCTCGAGCACGGCGGCGAGGGCGCGTGATGGCCCGAGTGCGGCGATGATGGCGCCGGCGGCGCCATCCCCGGGTTCGGCCATGCCGGTCCAGGCAGCGCGCGCGAAGGTGCGCTCGACCGCCTCGGTGTCGAGATCGTCGTGCGTCACGGCGCGGACGAGGGTGGCGACCTCGGCCTCCTTGAGTCCGAACATGGTCATGTTGAGACTGCCCTCCTCGGTCGCGCTGCCGCGCCGACGGTAGTGGTGGGGTAGGTCATGTCGAGATCGCCCTCCTCAGGAACAGCGCCTTGCCGACGTGCTCGGCATCGGGACGCGCGGCGCCGTCGAGGTCGGCGACGGTCCAGGCAAGACGGAGCACGCGGTCGTAGCCGCGCATGGTGATGCCGCCGCGCTCGAGCGCACGGTCGATGGATGCCGTGACCGCCGGCGCCAATCGCGCGGCCGGCCCCCGCAGCCACGACCCGGGCACGTGCGAGTTGAGCCGCCACGGCGTCGACGCGAGCCGTTCGGCCGCGGCTGCACGTGCGGCCACGACGCGAGCGCGCGCGTCCCGGGTCGTTGTGCCGCCGGAGCCGAGCCGCAGCTGCGCCGACGTGATGCGTGCGACACGGTACTGGATGTCGATGCGGTCGAGCAGCGGCCCCGACAGCCGACCGACGTAGCGGCGCCGTGCTTGCGGCGGGCAGGTGCAGTTGCCGTCCTGGGAGCCGTACTGCCCGCACGGGCAGGGGTTCGCCGCGAGCACGAGCTGGAAGCGTCCCGGGTATTGCGCGACGGCGTTCGACCGGTGGATCGTGATCACGCCCGACTCGAGCGGCTGCCGCAGCGCGTCGAGCACGGATGGCGCGAACTCCGGCGCCTCGTCGAGGAACAGCACCCCGTGCGCCGCCCGCGCCGCCGCACCCGGCCGGATCACGCCGGAGCCACCGCCCACGAGCGCCGCCGCGGATGCCGTGTGGTGCGGCGCCTCGAACGGCGGCCGGGTCGTGAGTGCGGAGCCGACCGGCAGCCCGGAGAGCGACCGCACCGAGCTCACCTCGAGCGCGTCGTGCGGGTCGAGCTCGGGCAGCAGTCCGGGAAGGCGCGACGCGAGCATGGTCTTGCCGGCACCGGGCGGTCCGAGCAGGAACACGTGGTGCCCGCCGGCGGCCGCGACGATCATCGCGTCGACGGCATCCGTGTTGCCGACCACCTCGGCGAGGTCGAGCGCGTCGGCCGTGAACTCCTCGGGCGCGGTGCGCAGGATCGCCTCGACCGGCTCGGGCTCGAGTTCGGCGCCGTGCGCGATGGCCGCGTCGCGCAGCGAGGCGACCGGGATGACGCGGATGCCCGGTACGAGCGCCGCCTCGTCCGCGTTGCCCGTCGGCACCATGACGGCGTCGAACCCAGCACGCTGTGCGGCGAGGACCGCGGGCAGGATGCCGTCGATCGGCCGCAGCCGCCCGTCCAGCCCGAGCTCGCCGAGATGCACCACCCGGTCGATGGCCTCCGGATCGACTGCTCCCGCGGCGGCGAGCGCAGCGATCGCGATCGCGAGGTCGAACCCGGAGCCGTGCTTGGGCAGCGCCGCGGGTGAGAGGTTCACGGTGATCTTGCGGTTGGGCAGCGGAAGGCCGGAGTTGGTCGCGGCCGCGCGCACCCGGTCCTTGGCCTCGTTGAGCGCACTGTCGGGCAGGCCGATGAGCACGAAGTACGGCAGGTTGCTCGTGATGTCGGCCTCGATCTCGACGAGCGCGCCGTGGATGCCGAGCAGCGACACGGAGTAGGTGCGACCGATCATGCTCAGAACACCCGCTCGAGGTGCTCGACGACGACCACGCCCGCCCGGGGTGCGACGACCGCGATCGCGTCGATCCGGATCCGCTCGCCGCGCCCGGGATGCGCGTCGCACCATGCGGCCGCAAGCCGGCGCAGCCGCGCGAGCTTCACGGCCGTGATGGCCTCGAACGGATGGCCGAAGCCGACCCCGGATCGGGTCTTGACCTCGACGAACACGGTCTCGCCGGCATCCATCGCGACCAGGTCGATCTCGCCCTGGGTGCAGCGCCAGTTGCGGTCGAGGATGACGAGGCCCGCATCGCGCAGGTAGCGCTCGGCGATGTGCTCACCGCGCCTGCCGAGGGCGTCCTTCGCTGCCATGGACCAAGGGTGCGGCGGACGCCACCGCCGGATCGGGCGGCCGGGCGATCAGTGCACAGCGGTGCGTGTGAACGGCGTGCTGTGGACGGGATCGCCGACCGAGCCCAGTCGGTCGAGCACGAGGCGCAGCAGCGGCCACGACTCGCGCCCGCGGCGCACGGCGGTGAAGGCCCGCAGCTCCACTCGCGCCTCGGTGATCGGTAGGACGCGCACACCCGAGCCGGTCGGCCAGGTCATCGGCATGAGCCCCACGCCGTGGCCCGCGGTGATGAGGTCCTCGACGAGCTCGAGGCTGTCGATGCGATGCGCGATCCGCGGCGCGAACCCGGCCGCCGAGGCGATCGTGCGCACGACATCCTCGTCCGCGGTGTTGCGCGAGTTCACGATCCACGGCCTCGACGCGAAGTCGGCGAAGGATGTCCCGGGCTCGTCGCCCCGCACCCCGAGCCCCCACTCCGTGCGCCACAGGGGCGCCACGATGACGTCCGCCCGCACGGCCGCCGGAGCGAGCGTGTAGTCGTACGCGAGCACCAGGTCGACCTCGTCCGAGGCCAGGAGTGCGAACGACTCCAACGGCTCGAACTCGCCGATCGAGACGCTCACCGCGGGATGGGTGCGCTCGAGCTCGTCGACGACCGGCAGCAGCGAGGTGCGGATCGCGGTCGCGAAGCCCGCGACCCGGAGCGTGCCCGCCGGTTCGGATCCGGCATCCAGGTCGAGTCGCGCCGCGTCGATCGCCGCGAGGATCGCGACGGCGTGGTCGGCGAGGCGCCGGCCGGCGGGCGTGAGCCGCACCCGGCGACCGATCGGCTCGAGCAGTACGGCATCCAGCTCCCTGGCGAGCAGGGCGAGCTGCTGCGACACCGTCGAGGTCGTCACGCCGAGTTCGGCGGCCACTTCGGCCATCGAGCCGAAACGCGCGAACTCGACCAGGAGGCGGAGGCGGCGTGGATCCATCGTTCTATTCTTCACGATCACCGAACAGTATGTCCATGACAGTCACGTGGACATGAGTGATGGCGCGGAGCTTGACTGGACGCATGACGCGGCACGACGAGGCGACCGCCGGCCGGGCGCGAGTGGGAACGGCGCTCGCGATCGGCTCGATGCTGTGCGTGCAGCTCGGTCTCGCGGTGTCGGTGACGCTCATCGATGCGCTCGGGCCCGAGGGAGTTGCATGGTTGCGGCTCGCGTGGGCCGGCGTCATCCTGCTCGTCATCGCCCGTCCACGGCCGCGCGACTTCACGGCGTCCGCGTTCCGCACCTGCCTCGCCCTGGGGGTCGTCACCGCTGGGGTCACCCTGCTCTTCATGGCGGCGGTCGACCGGTTGCCGCTCGGGACTGCGGCGGCGATCGAGTTCCTCGGCCCGCTCGGGGTCGCCGCGGCGCGCAGCCGAGGTCTCGCCCGCGCCTGGCCGGTGCTCGCCGCCGCGGGCGTCGTGCTGCTCACGCAGCCGTGGCAGGGCACGTCGGATCTGATCGGGGTCGCGTTCGCCCTCGGCGCGGCTGCGTGCTGGGCCGCCTACATCCTGCTCACCCAGCGGGTCGGCGACGCCGTCTCCGGGCTGAAGGGGCTCGCGGTCTCGATGCCGGTCGCCGGCATCACCGCGACGATCGTGGTGCTGGTCCTGCCCGGGCAGCACGTGTTCTCGGCGCTCTCCCCCGAGCTCGTGCTGGTCGGCCTGGGGTTGGCCATCCTGCTGCCGGTCATCCCGTTCGCGTTCGAGATGCTCGCGCTGCGCCGCCTCACCACGGCGGCGTTCGGCACGCTCATGAGTCTCGAACCGGCCTTCGCTCTCGCGATCGGGTTCGTGGCCCTGCACCAGGTGCCGAACCTGCTCGCGATCGTCGGGGTGGCCTGCGTGGTGGGCGCGGGGATCGGCGTGGAGCGCACGGGCGCCGCGCGCACCCTTGCCGAACCGGCGGAGCTCGTCGAGCCGCGCTAGGGCTCCTGGTCGCCGTTGATGCGCAGCGTGAGCGTTCCGTTGAACACGGCGAACGGGTCATCCGGCAGCGGCGGGCAGTGACTGTCGACGAGCACGCGCTCCGGACCGAAGAACGGATCCTCGAACCGGCCGTACGGCGACCACAGCACCGAGCCCCACACGCGAGCGCTGTAGGTGACGAACTCGTCGCGCGGCGCGGGTGGTGACGGCTCGAACCCGAGGGCGCGCATGCACGGCACGACGCGCCCGACGAGGTAGTCCCACGCATAGCCGGACTGCTCGGCCGAGAGCGCTCCGAGGATGCGCGGGTCGATCGGGTACTGGTAGCGGCAGACCAGTTGCGCGACGGCCTGGGCCTGCGGGTCGTTGTCGCCGTGCACCGAGTAGCCGCCGAGCGTGGCCTCGACGCCGCGGATGCCGTTGGCGACGAGGCACATCACCTGCATCTGCGACCACTCCGAGCGGCTCGGCACCATGTCCTGGATCCGGACGTCCGGCAGCTCGGCCTCCGGATAGGTCTGCAGCAGCAGGTCCCGGTCGTACTCGTAGCGGGTGAGGCTGAGCGCGGCGGCCTCGTCGTCGGAGATGCCGGCAGGGATCGCGGGCGTGGGCGCGCCGCATCCAGCGAGGATGCCGCCGCCGACCAGCACGACGACCGGGAGCAGCAGACCGACCATTCGCGATCGCATGCGTGCCACCGGTCAGCGTCCTCGGCTACTCGTCGAGGGCGAGCTCCTTGGGAAGCTCGAGCTCCTTCGACGAGAGCTCCTCGACGTTGACATCCTTGAAGGTCAGCACGCGCACCGACTTCACGAAGCGGTCGGAACGGTAGACGTCCCACACCCACACGTCGTTCATCGTGAGCTCGAAGTAGAAGTCGTGCTCGGTGTCCTGGCGCGTGAGCGTCACCTCGTTGGCGAGGTAGAAGCGCCGCTCGGTCTCCACGACGTACTTGAACTGGCCCACGACATCGCGGTACTCGCGATACAGCGCCAGCTCGACCTCGCGGTCGTAGTCCTCGAACTCGTCCTCATCCATGTTCTGGCTAGTCTAGGCCTCGTAGCACCCCCGACGGCCGAGACGGCCGTCGGCGCTGCCGTCGCGGAGAAGGCCAGAAATGGCCTTCTCCCATAGCTCCAGCGCGGGCTCAGAACAGTGTGGGCTCGAGCTTGTGCAACCAGGTGTGGCGGTGGAGTTCGCTCGGACCGAGCTCGTCGATCGCGGCGTAGTGCTCGCTCGACGCGTAGCCCTTGTTGGACCACCACAGGTAGCCAGGGTGCACCTGGTCCGCGTCGATCATCATCCGGTCGCGGTGCACCTTCGCGATGACCGAGGCGGCCGCCACCGACGCGCAGTCGCGGTCGGCCTTGATCCGGGTCTGCACGCGCGGGTTCGGCCCGTCCTCGCGAGGCAGGGCCGCACTCATCCAGTCATGGGACCCGTCGAGCAGCACGACCGCGGCTTCGACCGGGGCACCCGCCTCCCGCAGCTCCCGCATGGCCCTGGCGCCGGCCAGTCCGAGGCAGACCATGATCCCGAGGGTGTCGACCTCGTACGCGGAGGCCATGCCGACCGCGGAGTAGCGCGACCACGAACGGGCGAGCGGCGCGAGCTCCTCACGGCGCGGTTCGCTGAGCATCTTCGAGTCGCGAAGGCCCGATGGATGCTTGCGCACCCTGGTCTCGATGAGTGACAGCCCGACGGCGACCGGTCCGGCGATCGCGCCGCGCCCCACCTCGTCCGCGCCGATCACGAACTCCACGCCGTCGCGGTGCAGGGCATGCTCCACGCGCAGGGTCGGATCGGCGACGGTCATCCGGCGTCCACCTCGCGCGCGAAGGTCGAATCGTTGCGCCCCGAACCGAGGCTCGCGTCCTGCTCGACGCCGTGGAAGACGACCGGGTAGTTGTCGAGCCAGGTCCAGTGCTGCACCGGCCAGCTGATCAGCAGGGCGCGGCCGACGACGTTGTCGATCGGCACGTACTCGAAGCCGGGGCTCGAGGTGTGGTGGTACGCGGAGTCGGCCGAGTTGTACCGGTTGTCGCCCATCACCCAGAGCGAGCCCTCCGGCACGGTCACGTCGAAGTCGTCACGGGTGACCTTCGTGACGCCCTCCGGCAGCTTGAGGTACGGCTCCTCGAGCGGGGTGCCGTTCACCGTGAGCTGGCCGAAGTCGTTGCAGCACACGACGTGGTCGCCGGGAAGCCCGATGACGCGCTTGATGAGGTGGTCGTTGCTGTCCGGGGCGCTGAGCCCGACGAACGCGAGCACGGCGTCGATCGCAGCGATCACCGGGTTCTGGTTGACGGTGCCCGGCGACGGCGGCAGCCATCCACCCGGATCGCGGAACACGATCACATCACCGTGCTCGATCGGGATGAACTTGGGCTCGAGCTGGTTGACGATGATCCGATCGTCGATGTGGAGGGTGTCCTCCATCGACGACGACGGGATGTAGAACGAGCGGATCAGGAAGGTCTTGATCAGGAACGAGATGAGCAGCGCGGCCAGGAAGATGAGCAGCACATCACGGAGGAAGTACTTCCAGCCGCGCTTCTTCTTGTTGGCAGCCGCCGTGTCCGCGGCCTTGGCGCTCGCGGCGGTGCGGTCGGCATCCTCGATGGGGGCCGCCTCGGTTTCACTCACGTCTTCCCCTTGGTCCCTGCAAGTGTAGAGGCGCGCCCGAACTCATCGACATCGCCGCGCGCTGAGGTCTGGGCGCATCCACAGCTTTCCTTCCGGCCCCGTTCAGACGCGCCGCACCTCGACCAGGAACGCCGCCTGCGGCATGAGCCACGGCGGTCGGATTCCGAGCTCGGCGAGCGCCGCTCCGGTCGTCACCGTCGTGTCGAGTTCGAGCTCGCGGTACTCGGTGCTCGCCGAGCCGGCCGGCTGGGCGAGTCGCACCTCGTAGGTCGCGAGCGGATCGAGTCCGGGCAGGCGGAATCGCTGCGGGTCCTTGCCGGGGTGCTGGTCGAGGCGCACGTAGGCGTAGAGGGCGGCTGAGGCATCCTGCGCGACGACACCGTGCACGAGGGCGCCATCCTGCTCCTCGAGCCGCACCACACGACCGGAGTGCAGGTTCTCGCGATGCTCCTTGTAGTAGGCCACCCAGGCCCTGAGGTGCTCGAGGTCCTCTGGGCTCGCCGACGCGATGTCCCACTCGATGCCCGCGTGGCCGAACAGCGCCGTGATGGCGCGGAACGGCAGCGACGTCGTGCGGAAGGTCTGGTGCGACACGGGTGACGCGATGTGGGTGCCCAGCATCTCGGGCGGGATCGCGATGCCCGTCCAGCGCTGGATCTGCTGCCGCTCCACCGCATCCGTCATGTCGGAGGTCCAGAACCGGTCGGCGTGGTCGATCATGCCGAGGTCGACGCGGCCGCCACCGGACGAGCACGATTCGATCTCGAGACCGGGATGCCGCAGCTTGAGCTCGTCGAACAGCCGGTAGATCGCCTCCGTCTGCCGCCGCACTCCTGCCCGGCCGAGGTGGGCGGGCTCGAGGATGACGCGGTTGTGGTCCCACTTGATGTACGCGATGTCGTACTCGGTGAGGATCGCATCCACCTGCCCGAGCACGTGCTGGTACGCGCCCTCGTGCCCGAGGTCGAGCACCTGCTGGTGGCGCTCCTCCGGGGGCACGCGGTCGCCGACGTGGAAGATCCACTCCGGGTGCTCCCGGTACAGGTCGGAATCGGGGTTGATCATCTCGCCCTCGAACCACAGCCCGAACTGCATCCCGAGCCCGGTGACGTGGTCGACGAGGGGGTGCAGCCCGTTCGGCCAAACCGCAGGGTCGACCACCCAGTCGCCAAGGCCGGCGTGGTCGTGGCGTCGCCCGAGGAACCAGCCGTCATCCAGCACGTACCGCTCCACGCCGATCGATGCCGCGAGGTCGGCGAGCGCGATGAGGCGCTCGAGCGAGTGGTCGAAGTACACCGCCTCCCACACGTTGAGCGTGAGCGGACGTGGGGACGATGGATGCTGCGGCCGAGCCCGCACCCACCGGTGCAACCGATCGCTCACCCCGTCGATCCCCTCGCGCGACCACGTGGCAGAGACCGACGGCGCCACGTACGTCTCCCCCGGACCGAGCACGACCTCCCCCGGCAGCAGCAGCTCACCAGCGCCGATCGAGGTGTAGCCACGGTTCGTGCGCTCGACGACCTGCCGCGAGTTGCCGCTCCACTGCACGCCGAGCGCCCAGACCTCGCCAGATCGGAACCCCGCGCCCGACTCGAGTGCGAGCTGCACGATCGTGTGGTCGGTGCCGGAGCGACCCTCGCGCGCCTCGCGGGACCAGACGCCGACCTGGATCGGACGTCGCTGCGGCTGGCGCTCGTTGCCCCAGTGGCCGGTGAAGTCCAGCACCTCGGTGGCCTGGTCGGGCAGGGGGAGCCAGGTCGTGAGCTCGTGGAGGGTGTACGGGGTGGGGCCGGTGTTCGTGACGGTCTGCGCGACGGTCAGCACTCCGGCGGGGGCGAGCTCGAACCTCGCGGTGACGGTGAGGGATGCCGCGGCATCCACCGACTCGATCGTGACGACGCCGCCCGACTGCTCGACGCCGCTCACGACGAACTTCGGCGACCAATCGAGACCGTCCCGGTCGCCGACGAGTGCGGGCGCACCGGTGAAGCCGCGCGCGTTCTCGCGCCACAGTCCCGGATCGAGCCGTTCGGCGTGAAGGTCGGCGGCGCCGAGATCGGCTCCCCAGTGCGTGACCACGGGAGCTCCATCGCGCACGTCGATCGCGACCATCACCCCGTCGGCGGTGAGGAGGATCGGCGCTCGGTCATTCATCGGATTCGACACTCGAACAGGCTAGTGAACGACGAAGGCCGGCTCCGTCGAAACGGGCCGGCCCTCGGATGTTGCGGAAGGTTTCGCTGACGCTACGCGTCGCGCTTCTCCTTGATCTTCGCCTTCTTGCCGCGCAGGTCGCGCAGGAAGTAGAGCTTGGCGCGGCGCACGTCGCCGCGGGTCACGATCTCGATGTGGTCGATGATCGGGGAGTGCACCGGGAAGGTGCGCTCGACGCCGACCTGGAAGCTGACCTTGCGCACGCAGAAGGTCTCGCGGACGCCTTCGCCCGAGCGGCCGATGACGACGCCCTGGAAGACCTGGATGCGCGCGCGCGTGCCTTCGACGATGTTCACGTGCACCTTGACGGTGTCACCGGCGCGGAAGTCCGGGATGTTGTCCTTGAGGGAGGCCGCGTCGACGTGGTCGAGGATGTGCATGGTGTTTCGCTCTCTGCGCCCGCCACAGGTCGACCGCGTGCTCAAAAGGTAAAGGTGAGTGGTTGTGCTTCACGCGCTCGAAGGCGCAGAGCCCGGTGCCCCTGTGGCAGCCCCGGATGGAAGCACGAAGAGTCATTCTCGCATATCCCGCGAGGTCGCGGCTACTCGCGGGTTCGTCGGACGTTTCCCAGCCTCTGTCAATTAAGGTGACACGTGTCCGCGCCACGAAGGGCCATTCAGCTTTTCGCGGTATCTTTTGGACCACACCTCACGAGTTGGAGAACCAGACCAATGTCTACCAAGTCCGATGCCGTACCCGCCGGTATCACCGTTCGGACCGAGCCCGTGCAGCAGCGCAGCTCGGAGCGCATCACCGCGCTCCTCGACGCCGCCGCCGAGCTCATCGACCGGAACGGAATCGACGGCCTGACCACGAGCGATGTCGCTGCTCGATCGGGCTCCTCGGTCGGCGTGGTCTACCGCTACTTCCCGAACATCCAGAGCCTGCTGCGCGCCCTCGCCGCCCGCAACATGGAGAAGTTCACGAGTTCGATCTACGCGCTCATGGCCGAGGAGCCCGCCGACTGGCGCGACGCCCTCGACGGCACCATCGACATCTACACCGACCTCAGCCGCTCGGAGCCGGGCTTCCGCGCCCTGCGCTTCGGCGACGTGATCGACGAGCGCTTCCTGCACCCCGACCACAGCAACAACAGCGTGCTCGCGAACGCGTTCAAGGACCTCTTCGTCAAGCGCTACGGACTCGAGCCGACCGACGAGCTCGGCTTCGACCTCGAGGTGCTGGTCGAGACCGCGGACGCGATCCTGCACCGCGCCTTCCTCTACGAGCCGCGCGGCGACGACCGCTTCATCAACAAGCTGCGCGAGATCGTGCGCGACTACATGAGCAAGTACGAGTCGCTCGCGTCGTTCCAGTAGGTCTTCGGGTCCGATGAGGGGGCACCGCTGGTGATCGAGTTGCGCACTCCGGACGAGATCGACCGGATGCAGGTCGCCGGCCGTTTCGTCGGAAGCGTGCTCGAGGCCGTCGCCGCGGCCTCCGTCGTCGGTGCCAACCTGCTCGAACTCGACCGGCTCGCGCACGACCTCATCCGCACCCGCGGGGCGGAGAGCTGCTATATCGACTACCACCCGTCGTTCGGCGCGATGCCGTTCGGCAAGGTGATCTGCCTCTCGGTCAACGACGCCGTGCTCCACGGCCTGCCGTTCGACTACCGGCTGCGCGACGGTGACGTGCTCAAGATCGACTTCGCGGCCTCGGTCGACGGCTGGGTCGCCGACTCGGCGATCACGGTCATCGTCGGCACGCCGCGGGTCGACGACCTCGCCCTCATCGACGTGACGAGCAGGGCATTGGATGCGGGCATCCAGGCCGCCCGCGTCGGCAACACCATCGGCGACATCTCGTCGGCGATCGGCACCGTCGCCCGCAGCGCAGGATTCTCCGTCAACACCCAGTTCGGCGGCCACGGCGTCGGCCGCACGATGCACGGCGACCCGCACATCCCGAACGACGGGCGCGCCGGCCGCGGCTACAAGCTGCGTGCCGGGCTGGTCTTCGCGATCGAGCCGTGGCTCATGCTCGGCACCGACGAGATCTTCACCGATCCGGACGGCTGGACGCTCCGCAGTGCCGACGGCTCGCGCACGGCGCACTTCGAGCACACGGTCGCCGTCACCGACGACGGTCCGCGCGTGCTGACGAGCCGAGCCTGACCAGCCGACTCGAGCGTGAGGGCTTCCCGAGCATCAGGGTTTCCCGAGCGTCAGGGCTTCCCGAGCATCAGGGCTTCGGCCCGTAGGGCGTCTCGTTCGGGGCCGCGGCATCGGGGGCGGCCGAAGGCTCCACGACGGGAGTCGGCGCCGGCTGCTCGGGGAACAGCTGGTCGAGCGTTGCCGCCACCGGCGCCGTGCCGGGTTCGACGGGCACCGCGGGCGGATCGCCGCGAGCGCTGCCGATCGCGAGCACGATCGTCGACACCACGCCGGCGACCATGAGGGCCGGCACGAGGAAGAACTCGAGACCGAGTCCGATCTCGATGTCCTGCGACGAGGCCAGCACCGCGATCACGATGGCCGTGAAGATGGCGATGACGACCTTGTCGCTCGTGCGGATCACCCGTGGTTTGCGACGCCACAGGATGAGGTGGTTGAGCGCGTAGACCAGCAGGGCGCCCGGCATCACGAACAGCAGGATGATCGGACCCTGGAACGAGTTCATGAGCAGGAGGTTGCTGTTCACCGCGAGCAGCACGAGCGCGACCGCGACGATCGCCGCCGTTGCGATGGTCAGACCGAGGTGGATGCGGAACCACACCGTGGTGTCGACACTCATGATCACTCCCCCGTTTCCGGCTCGAGCAGGTCGGGCCGCACCCGCCGGGTGCGCTCGAGTTGCTGCTCGTGCCGCCATGCATCCACGGCTCCGTGGTTGCCGCTCAAGAGTACCGGCGGCACGTCGAGATCGCGCCACTGCGCGGGCTTCGTGTAGCTCGGGTACTCGAGCAGGCCGCCCTCGTGGCTCTCCTCGGTCAGCGACTCGGGATTGCCCACCATGCCGGGCACGAGCCGCGCGATCGCCTCGATCATCGCCATCGCGGCGACCTCGCCGCCGTTGAGCACGTAGTCGCCGAGGCTCAGCTCGCGCACGGTCGTGCGGGTGGCGAAGTGATCGATGACGCGCTGGTCGATGCCCTCGTAGCGTCCGCACGCGAACACGAGGTGATCGACGCTCCGCGAGCTCGCGCGCGATGGCCTGGGTGAAGGGCCGGCCCGCCGGCGACGGAACGATGAGCACCGTGGATGCAACGGGCTCCAGCACCGCGTCGAGCGCCTCGCCCCACGGCTCGGGTCGCATCACCATGCCGGCGCCACCGCCATAGGGCGTGTCATCCACCGTGCGATGCCGGTCGTGGGTGAAGTCACGCAGGTCGTGGACCCCCAGCTCGATGAGCCCCGACTGGCGGGCGCGGCCGAGCAGGGACACGTCGAGCACACCGAAGAACTCGGGGAAGATCGTGACGATGTCGATGCGCACGATCGAAGGCTACTCGGCGGGGTCGGTCTCGGCGGGCGCGTCGTCGCTCGGTGCAGCAGGCTCGTCGGGCTCGTCGTCTGGCAGCTCCTCGAAGAGCCCGATGGGCGGGTCGACGGTCACCGTGCCGGCCGTGATGTCGACCGCGGTCACGATCGCCTTGACGAACGGGACCAGCACCTCGTCGTCGCGCCCGTCGACCTTCACGGCAATGAGGTCCTGGGCGGGCATGTGGTCCACGCGCGCGACGGTGCCGACCTCGCCCCGTCGCGGAGCACGCGAGGCCGACGAGCTGGTGGTCGAACCACGCGTCATCCTCGCCCGATTCCTCGGTGAGGTCCTGGTCGACCCAGAGGATCGCCTTGATCGCGGACTCGGCCGCCGTGCGATCGCCGACGCCCTTGAAGAAAGCGACGGGGTGCGAGTTGTACCACTTGAGCTCGGCGAGCTCGAGCGTCTTGCCGTGCCACGGCGAGCTGGTCGGCACCTGCAGGTCGAACGGCGCCCGGCGTGAACCGGCGCGCGGGGTCGTCGGTGTAGAGCTCGAGCTTGATGCCGCCCTTGAGGCCGTGCGCCTTCGTCAGGCGCGCGACGCGCAGCTGCGTGCGAGGCGCCGGGCTGAGGACGGGCGGCCACGCCTCGTCGGTGTCGACGACGTCGACGCGCACGCGCCGGCCGTCGGCGAGCGCCTTGACGAGGGTGCGCAGCGCTTTCGCGGTGCGGCCGGCGCGTCCGATCACGCGGCCGAGGTCCTCGGGGTGCACGCGCACCTCGAGGACCTCGCCGCGTGAGACGTCGCCGAATCCACCTTGACCTCGTCAGGGTGATCGACGATCCCCTTGACGAGGTGCTCGAGGGCGGATGCCAGCAACTAGGCCTTGTCGGCCGGAGCGGCGTCGTCGGTGCCGGCAGCGGCAGCCTCGTCGGCGGCCTCGGACCGGAGCCTCCTCCGCGGCGCCCTCAGGACGGCGGCCTCCGCGGCCTCGGGCTCTGCAGCCTCGGCAGCAGCGGCCTCGGCGGGCTCGACCGCGGCGTCAGCGGCAGCGTCGTCACCGGTCGCATCGGCGACGTCGCGTCGGCCGCGGGAGCCGCGGCGGCCTCCTCGACCTTGGGGGCCTTCTCGGCCTTGGGCTTCAGCACCGGCTTCTTCTTCTCGTCGACCGAGAACTCGGCCGGGGCTCCTTGGTGCGGATGGTGCTCTTGGCACCCTTCTCGCCCTTGAAGGTGCCCCAGTCGCCGGTGAGCTTCAGCAGCGCCGTGACCTGCTCGGTCGGCTGCGCGCCGACGCCGAGCCAGTACTGGGCACGGGCCGAGTCGATCTCGATGAACGAGGGCTCCTCGGTCGGGTGGTACTTGCCGATCTCTTCGATCACGCGGCCGTCGCGCTTGGTGCGCGAGTCGGCGACGACGATGCGGTAGTACGGGGCACGGATCTTGCCGAGCCGCTTGAGGCGGATCTTGACAGACACGATTCTCCTGAAATCACTGTCTGAGTGTCGAACTGCAACCGTGCGCGTGGGGCGCACACTCGGCAGAAGTTCTAAGGGGTTCGCTCGCGCCTGATAGAGGGTCGGGCGGCGGCGAACCGCCTATTCTGGCAGATTTTCGGCGGAACGGGAACGCGGGCCTTGCGCCGCGACAGCGCGACCCCCGTGAGGCACACGACGCCGCCCACGATCGCGAGCGGCCGGGACCTCGCCGAAGAAGATCAGCCCCATGATGATCGCCAGCGGCGGCACGATGTAGGTCGTGACGCCGAGCTGCCCGGCGGGCATGCGGCCGAGCGCGTAGCCCCAGGTGGTGAACGCGAGCGCGGTCGGCACGACACCGAGATACAGGATGCCGAGCCAGGCCGGCGTGGGCGCGTCTGCACCTCGACGACGAGCTGGCCGACGAACGGAAGGCACGCGACGGCGCCGATGACGGCGCCGATCAGCGTCACCTGGTGGCGCGGCAGCCGCCCGACACGGCTTCTGGGCGAGCACGCCGATCGCGTAGGTGAACGCGGCGACGAGGCACCAGAGCACCCCGACGATCGAGACCTCCGTCGGCCCGGCCCGTGCCGATGCCGATCAGGATGACGCCGAGGAACGCGACCCCCGCCCCGATCGCGAGCCACCGCGGGATGCCCTCGCCGAGGAACAGCCCCGCGCCGAGCGCGATCAGGATCGGGCCGATGTTGACGATCATCGCCGCGTGCCGGCGTCGAGGGTCTGCTCGGCGAGGTTGAGCGCGACGTTGTAGGCGCCGAACCAGATCACGCCGTACACGGCGAGGGCACCCAGTCGCTGCGCGTCGGCCGCACCCACGGGCGGCCGATCAGCAGGATGCTGAGCGCGCGGCGCCGACCAGCAGTCGCCCGAGCGCGAGCGCCCCGCCGCCGACCTGCACGCCGTGCCGCGGATGACCACGAACGCGCTCGCCCAGGCCAGCACGGTGAACGCGATGGCGACGTAGACGCGCGGGGTCAGGATGCGTTCGGCAGGCATGCGTTCAGGCTAGGGGTGGGCACCGACCGAGCGCGTGGGTTCGCGACGCGTTGTCCGAAACGTGCCGAGGGTTGGCATCAGGCGTGCGGGCGTCACGCCACTTCAGCCACTGCGCCACCCGGGACAGGTCGGCGTCGGGCCGTTCACGCCGATCGTGAAGAGCGTGATGCCGAGCGCGTGGAGTTCGTCGGCGTAGGCGGCATCCTTGTTGCGGATCTCGCCCGACAACTCGATCTCGTTGATGTCGCGCCCGACCTGATCGCAGCGCTCGGCGAGGATCCCGAGCTTGCGCGTGAAGGTCTCCGGGCCGGAGAAGCTGTGCCAGATGTCCGCGTGCTTGGCGACGAGCCTGAGGGTCTTCTTCTCGCCGCCGCCGCCGATCAGCACGGGGATGTCGCGGGTCGGCGCCGGGTTCAGCTTGGTCCAGCGCTCTCGATCCGCTTCAGCGATTCGGCGAGGTGGTCGAGTCGCTTGCCCGGCGTGCCGAACTCGTAGTCGTACTCGTCGTAGTCCCGCTCGAACCATCCGGCGCCGGTGCCGAAGATGAACCGGCCCACTCCGGTGTCCTTGGCCGAGATGTGGTCGATCGTGCGGGCCATGTCGGCCTGCAGGTCGGCATTGCGGTAGCTGTTGCAGTTGACGAGGCGACCGAACTGCACGGTGCTCGTCAGCTCGGCCCAGGAGGCGAGCTCGTCCACGACTCGTAGTGCAGCCCGTCGGGGTCGCCGCTCAGGGGGAAGAAGTGGTCCCAGTTGAACAGGATGTCGACGCCCATCCCCTCGAGCGCGACCACCGTCTCGCGCACCTGCGAGTAGGTGGCGTGCTGCGGCTGGAGTTGGACACCGATACGAACGGGACGTGAGGTCATGGCCCCATTGTTGCCCCGCATTCGGGGGACGCGAAATCGGGGTACAACTCTGCCACGATGAGCCGTGCCCGCGAATCTCCCGCCGCCAGTTCCTGGCTCGCGCCGCCGTGATCGCGGCGGCCCTCGGCTTGAGCATCGAGGAGGTCGCCCCGGCCCTCGCCGCCGAGCTCGAGCCGTTCGACGGGCCGAGCACGCTGCTGCAGACCGTGCGCCAGGGTTCGGTGCAGAAGGCGAGCTACCGTGCGCTCACGACCGGGCCGGGCGAACCGTACCTGCCGCGCATCGACATCCTCGGCACCGCACCCTCGGCATCCCGCGTCGCCAACCGCCGCTCGCTGCTCTACCTGGGTCACCTGAGCGACCTGCACGTCATCAACGCGCAGTCTCCAGGGCGCATCGAGCCGATGATCCTGCAGAACCACTCGGCGTGGGGGTCCGCGTTCCATCCGCAGGACCCGGTGCATCCGCACACCGTCGCGGCGATGGTGCAGGCGTTCTCCGACCTGCGCCGCAGCCCGCTCACGGGCGCACCGATGGGCGCGGCCGTCGTCACGGGCGACAGTGCGGACATGCACTCCTTCCTCGAGCTGCGCTGGTACATCGACCTCATGGACGGCGTGCCGTTCAGCGCGAACAACCTCGACCTCCCCGAATTCCACGGCGTGCAGGCCTGGGCCGAGGCGACCTGGGCCTATCGGCCGAACGACCCGGCGGGCGGCTCGTTCGGCGACTACGGCTTCCCGACGCTGCCCAAGCTGCTCGACCAGGCACTCGCGACGGAGGTCGCCTCCCCAGGGCTCCCCGCGCCGTGGTACGCGGTGTACGGCAATCACGACACGCTCCTGCTCGGCACGTTCAACCTCAGCGAGCAGCTGCACGCGATGTCGATCGGCTCGGAGAAGTCGTACACGCTCGAGGGCACGGCGGGGGCCATCCTCGGCGGCTATGCGGCCACGAGCCCGCTGCAACGAGCCGTGGATGCGCTGGGCATCGAACTCGGACGCCCCGGCTTCAAGCGCGTGCCGGCCGACCCCGAGCGGTTCCTGTTCCAGCAGCGCGACTTCATGGCGGAGCACTTCAACACGCAGCCGGCTCCGGGTCCGGTGGGCCACGGCTTCACGCAGCACAACCTCGACTCGGGCGAGACCTGGTGGCAGCAGGACCTGTCCCCCAACGTGCGGGCGTTCGGGCTCGACACCTGCAACCAGGTCGCGGGGCCGGATGGTGCGGTGCCCGACATCCAGTTCCAGTGGCTGAAATCCGAGCTGGAGAGGGCGCAGACCGACAACAAGCTCTGCATCATCCTGAGCCACCACAACAGCCTCACGCTCGAGAACGACGCGGTGCGCCCCGGCTTCGACCCGATGCTGCACCACGCCGACGAGTTCGTCGCGATGCTGCTCGAGTACCCGAATGTGGTCGCGTGGCTCAACGGACACACCCACCTCAACCAGATCCTCGCCCACAAGGCCAAGGGAGACGGGCAGAGCAAGGGCGGCTTCTGGGAGATCACGACGGCCTCGTGCATCGACTTCCCGCAGCAGCAGCAGGTCGTGGAGATCGTCGACAACCGGGATGGCACGCTCTCGCTCTTCACGACCGTGCTCGACCACGCCTCCCCCGTGACCCCCGACGGCTCCGGTTCGCTGCTCGCGCTCGCCTCGCAGGCGCGCGAGCTCGCGGCGAACGACTTCGCGGAGGACCCGATGATGCGGCGCGGCTCACCCCTCGACCGCAACACCGAGCTGCTGCTCAGGGCCCCGTTCGACCTGTCCAGGATCACGGATGCCGCTCTCGAGGCACAACACATGACCGAGACCGCGCGGCTCGTCGCGCACGAGCAGGGGCTGACCTCGTGACCGCGCGGACGACCCGACCTGGCCGCACCGCGGCCGGGCTCGCCACTGCGGCCGCGCTCGCCGCAGCACTGCTCACCGGATGCTCGCAGGTGGACGCCCTCGCCCCCGTCGGTGGCGACCGCGCGACCGAGATCCGCTTCGCGACCATCGACCTGCTGCTCGACGAGAACATCGACCTGCTCGAGGTGCCGACGTGTACGGAATCCGACGACAAGGCGGTCAGCTGCACCGGCACGACGGTCGACGGCGACACCATCACGGTCGAGTCCACCGCCGCCGATCAGGCCACCATGACGATCAAGGTCGGCGACACCGTGCTCTACGACGGCACGATCGACGACCTCATCGAGAAGGCTGCGCGGCCGTGAGCGCCGCGACGGCGAAGGACGCAACCGCGAAGGAGCCGACTCCGAAGGAACCGACGCACGGCGTCTGGACGATCCTCGCGCGCGCGTGGCCGATGCTGCTGACCGTGTCGTTCGGGCTGGCTGCCGTGCAGGCGCTGCTCATCCTCGGGCATCCGCCGACGGAGCTGCAGTGCGGGGTTCGTGCTGCGGGTGCTCGGCTCGATCGCGGTGATCGGCATCGCGGGCTGGCTGTTCACGATCGCGTCGACCTCGGCGGCGGACGGCGTTCGGTTCACCGTCAGCCGGCCGCGCATCGCGCTGTGGGCGTCCGTCGCCGCGATCGCGGCGTCGGCGGCGTGGGTGCTCTCGCCGTTCCTGACCCCGTTCGTGCTGCTCGTCGTGCTGTGGTTCATGCCGGCTTCGGCGCAGGAGCGCACGTTCCGCACCGGATTGGCGGTGGCGCGGCGGCATCCCCTTCGCATGATCGGTGCGGCCCTGCTGACGCTCGCGCTCTCGGTGATCGCGTGGGTCGCCGGTCTGCTGTTCGGCTTCTTCGTGACCGGACCGCTGGGCACGTTCCTGGCCTGGCTGCTCGGCGGGCTGTTCGCCGCGTTCGTGATCGCGCTGTGGACGGCGCTGCTGCGCCGATCGACCGTGCGAGTCAACCCTCAGCCTGCGTCGGCAACGCAGGCGTAGCGTTTCGAGGGTGACCTCCCGACGTGACGCGCTGCGCACCGAACTGCTCACCGCGTTCAGCGGGACGAGCGACGGCACGCCGCCGTGGGTGCTCGAGCTGCGAGAGGGCGACGACGAGGGGTTCTTCGCTCCCGGCGGTGCGGCGTGGACCGTGCACGCAGGGATGGGCACGCTCGTCGCGGGCATTCGCGCGCTGCTCATGCAGGCGCTGCATCCCGGCGCGATGGCGGGAGTGCACGACTGGTCGAGGTACCGCAAGGATCCGCTCGGGCGCCTCATCGGAACCGTCCGCTGGATCGTCGTCACGACCTACGGCTCGCAGGACCAGGCCCGGCGCGAGACCGATCGCGTCATGCGGTTCCACGCGAGGGTGCAGGGCGACTACGCAGACAATTCGGGCTCGACGAAGGCGTACTCGGCTGCCGACCAGGACCTCGTGAGCTGGGTGCACCTCGCGTTCACGGACGCGTTCCTCGGCTGCCACCAGGTGTGGGGCGGGCCGATCCCGCACGGCACGGCGAGAGCGGTGCCGATGCCTACGTCGCGGACTGGGCGACGGCCGGCGAGCTCATGGGGGTGGTCGAGCCGCCGAGGTCCGAGGCCGAGCTGCGGGGGCAGCTTGCCGCCTTCCTGCCGCAGCTGCGCAGGGATGAGCGGGTGGATGACGTCGTGCGGTTCATCCGCCGCCCGCCGCTCTCCCCGCGGCTGCGCCGCGCGTACGGGCTGCTGTTCGCGGGCGCCGTCGCGTCGATGCCGGTCGAGTACCGCCGCCTGCTCGGGCTGCGCAGATCACCCCTGCCCGTGAAGCTGCTCACCGGGCTCGCGCTCGGCACCGCCGGACGGGCGCTGCGCAGCCGGCCGGGATCGCCGGAGTACGCGATGGAGCGGGTGGAGCGCTTGAGACGATCGAGCTTGTCGAGATCTCAGCCGCGCGACGGTGAGGTCTCGACAGGCTCGACCCGCTAGCAGCGGGTCAACGCCCGAGGAACTTCTGCAGCGACGCGAGCTCCTCCGCGGTCGGCTCCTTGCCGCCGCCGGCAGCCGCCGAGGCCGAAGCCCGAGCCGCCGCAGCGCGCCGGTCGGCTTCGCCGCGAGCGCCGCGTTCTCGGCCGCGCGCTTGGCCGGGTTGCCCGACTTCGAGCCCTTCTTCTTCGGCGCTGCTGCTTCGCGCCGCCGAACTTCGCGCCGGGGATCGGACCCATGCCGGGGACCTGCGGCACGCCGCCCTTGGCGACGGTCTTCATCATCTTCGCGGCCTGCTCGAAGCGCTTGACGAGCTGGTTGACGTCGGTGACGGTCGTGCCGGAGCCCTTCGCGATGCGCAGCGCGGCGCGAGCCGTTGAGCAGCTTCGGCATCCTGCGCTCCTGCAGCGTCATCGACTGGATGATCGCCTCGGTGCGCGTGATCTCGCGCTCGTCGAAGTTGTCGAGCTGCTGCGCGCATGCCGCGCGCGCCGGGCAGCATGCCCGAGCATCTTCTTGATGCGAGCCCATGTTCTTGAGCTGCTGCATCTGGCTCGAGGAAGTCCTCGAGCGTGAAGCGTGTCGGTCGCGAACTTCTCGGCGACCTTCCGCGCCTCGTCCTCGTCGAAGGCCTTCTGCGCCTGCTCGATGAGGGTGAGGATGTCGCCGAGGTCGAGGATGCGGCTACGCCATGCGGTCGGGGTGGAACGGCTCGAAGTCGTCGAGCCCCTCACCCGTGGAGGCGAACATGATCGGACGGCCGGTGACGGATGCGACCGACAGCGCGGCACCACCGCGGGCGTCGCCGTCGAGCTTCGAGAGCACGACGCCGGTGAAGTCGACGCCCTCCTGGAACGCCCGGGCCGTCGTGACCGCGTCCTGGCCGATCATCGCGTCGATGACGAACAGCACCTCGTCGGGGTCGACGGCCTTGCGGATGTCGGCGGCCTGCTTCATCAGCTCGGCGTCGACGCCGAGGCGGCCGGCGGTGTCGACGATGACGATGTCGTACTGCTGGCGCTCGCGCCTCTTCGACGCCGTCGCGCGCGACCTTGACCGGGTCGCCGACGCCGTTGCCGGGCTCGGGCGCGTAGACCGGCGACGCCGGCCTGCTCGCCGACGACCTGCAGCTGGGTGACGGCGTTCGGGCGCTGGAGGTCGGCGGCGACGAGCAGCGGCGTGTGGCCGTCCTTCTCGAGCCACTTCGCGAGCTTGCCGGCGAGGGTCGTCTTACCGGCACCCTGCAGGCCGGCGAGCATGATGACGGTCGGCGGCTTCTTCGCGAACTCGAGCCGGCGCTGCTGCGCCGCCGAGGATCGCGATGAGCTCCTCGTTGACGATCTGCACGACCTGCTGCGCCGGGTTCAGCGCCTTGTTGACCTCGTCGCCGAGGGCGCGCTCGCGCACCTTGCCGGTGAAGTCCTTGACGACCTCGAGCGCGACGTCGGCGTCGAGCAGGGCGCGGCGGATCTCGCGGACGGTGCCGTCGACGTCCGCGGGCGTGAGCTTGCCCTTGGTGCGGAGGTTGCGGAAGGTCTCGGTGAGGCGATCGGAGAGGGTGCCGAATGTGCCATGGTGCAGCCAGTTCTAACGTCGCGCTGCGCCTATCGGCGGGCTCCGCCAGCAGCCTGCCGCGCCGCCATCCCGATCACCGCGCTGTAGGTCGGGTAGGCGAACTTCACGCCCGCCAGCGTCGCCACGTCGATGCCCGCCGCCATCGCGGTCGTCACCGACTGCACGACCTCGATCGCGTTCTCGCCGACCGCGTGCGCGCCGAGGATCAGCTCGCGCCGACGGTCGGCGATGAGCTTCAGGAACCCGCGCTGCGGTCGTCGATCACCGCGCGGTCGAGCTGCGCGTACGGCACGGTCGCGACGATGCACTGCGGGTCGCGCTCGCGCGCCTGCTCTCGGTGAGCCCGACGCCGGCGTAGTCGGGATCGGTGAAGCCGCCGGCCGGCAGCAGGTGGTGCGGCGTGCGGCGGTTCGCGTCGAGCACCGCGTTCTCGGCGGCCGCCTCGCCCTCGAACACGGCCGCCTGCACGAGCATGTCGCGGCCGTTCGCGTCGCCGACCGCGAAGATGTGCGGCACCGAGCGTGCGGAAGTACTGATCGACCGGGATGGCGGAGCGCTCGGCCGCGATGCCCGCGTTCTCGAGACCGAGGTCGTCGACATCGGCGGGCCAGCCGGTCGCCATGATCACCGCGTCGAACGACGAGGTCTGCTGGATGCCGCCGGCGCGCCAGGTGAGCTCGATCGCCCGTCGTCCGCCGCGCTCGAGCGACTCCACCGCCGTCGACCCCGGTGTGCACCGCGACGCCCTGCTCGCTGAACGCGGCCGCGACCGCCGTCGCTGATGGCGGCATCCGAGGCCATCAGGATGCGCGGCGCGACGTCGAGCACCGTCACCTCGCGACCCGAACGAGTTGAAGACCGTGACGAGCTGCGCACCGGTGTTGCCGGCGCCGATGATCGCGACGCGGCGCGGCAGGCTCGGGCAGGTCGAGCACGTGCTCGGGCACGGTCGCGAGCTCGGCGCCGGGGATGGGCAGGAGCCGCGAGTGGCCGCCGACGCAGACGATGACCGAGTCGCCGCGTGACCCGGCGGCCGGAGTCGAGCTCGCAGGGTGTGCGCATCCACGAAGCGGGCGCGTCCCTCGAGGACGAGGTCGATGCCGGCCGCCTCGAAGCGGCGCGCCTCGTCTTTGATCGACGCGCACGGCATCCACCGTCTGCCGCACGCGGGCGACCGTGGCGGCCCAGTCGATGCGCGTGCTCGCCGACCGTGATGCCGTACGCGTCGGCGGTGCGCACGTCGCGCATCAGCCGCGCGGTCTTCGCGAGCACGCGCGTCGGCACGCAGCCGGTGTTGACGCAGGTGCCGCCGGTGCGTCGCCTCGAGCACGGCGACGGTGGCGCCGAGTTCGGCGGCGCGCAGGGCAGCGGCGGTGCCGGCCGGACCGGCGCCGATCACGACGACGTCGAAGTGATCCACGGGTCGAACTCAGGACTGTGGCCATGGCTCTCGTGATCCCATTCGACGGCGTCAGTCCCTCGCGTCCCGGACTCCGCGTGGGTCGCACCCAACGCGACGCTCATCGGCAACGTCACGCTCGGCGAGCGCGCGAGCGTGTTCTACGGCGCGGTGCTGCGCGGCGACATGGATGCGATCAGCATCGGCGACGACACCAACCTGCAGGACAACGTGACGGTGCACGTCGACGACGGGATGCCCGCGACGGTTGGCGCGCGCGTGAGCGTCGGCCACGCCGCGGTGCTGCACGGGTGCACGATCGAGGACGACTGCCTGATCGGCATGTCCGCGACCGTGCTCAACCGGGCGGTGATCGGCGCGGGCTCGCTCGTGGCAGCGGGTTCCGTGGTGCTCGAGGGCACCGTCATCCCGCCGGGTCGCTCGTCGCGGGGGTGCCTGCGAAGGTGCGGCGGGAGATCACCGACGACGAGTTCGCGAAGATCCAGCGCAACGCGACAGCTACCTCGCGCTCAGCGCCGCGCACAAGCTCATCGCGGAGGGTTGAAGCAGGGGGCTAGAACGACCCGACCGCCGCCAACCGCAGCACGATCGCGCCGATGATCGGCAGCAGCGCGAGCACGATGGTGACCACGGCGAGCACGCGGTGCTGCCACGGACGAGGCACACGACGCCGGTGATCAGACCCGGCGAGCACGAGCACCCCGCCGAGGACGAACATGATCGTGTAGAGCGTGCGCGCCATTGCCGGAGCCGTTGAGCGCGGCATCGATGCCACCGAGGAATCCGACCACCGTGAGGATGCCGCCAGCGATCACGGCTACGAGTCCCAGCACCGGGGCCACCGAGCCCTTGGTCGCGGTCGCGTGCCGAGCTGGCTCGTCGGGGCTGTGGCGGGGCGCAGTGGTCATGGCGCTCACAGTAGTGGGGCGTTGCCGCTACCGTCGAGAGCATGACCATCGCATCCATCGTCGGCGCCGCGGCCGTGCTGCTCACCGGCATCTCCGCCGGCGTGTTCTTCACCTACCAGAACTCGGTGCTGCCGGGCCTGAGCACCCTGGATGACCGGGCATTCGCCAAGGCGATGAACGCGATGAACCGCGCCATCCTCAACCCGGCGTTCATGCTGTTCTTCATCGGATCGATGGTCGCGCTCGCCGCCGGCCGCGATCGTCGGATTCGTGACCGGTGGCGGTCTCGCCGCGTGGTTGTTTGCGGCGTCGGCGGTCGTCTACCAGGTCGGCGTGATCTTCGTGACCGGCGGCGTGAACGTGCCGCTCAACAACGCGCTCGCCAAGGACAACGACCGTCGTGCCTTCGAGCCGCGCTGGGTGCGCTGGAACACCGTGCGCACGCTCTCGGCGATCGTCGCGTTCGCGCTCGCGATCGCCGCGCTGCTGGTTGCCTAGGAAGCCGGCTCGGCCGCAGCCTGGTCGGCGGCGTCGTCTTCTCCAGAGCGCGTGTCGGCAGGGGCATTCTGTCGCCGGCTCAGCCAGAGGAACGGCACCGCGATCGCGCTGATCACACCGCCGACCGCCATCGAGAACCCGTAGCCGCTGAGGTCGGCGGCCCGACCGAGGGCCGGCTGGATGCCGATGCCGCCCACGTTGCCCATGAGCGACTCGAACGAGAGCACCGTCGCGCGCTGCTTCGACGGGATGAGCCCGTTGAGGTAGGCACGGCGGATCGGGTCGTCGATGGATGACGAGATGCCCCACACCGTGAGCAGGGCCAGCGCCACCCAGAAGTTCGGCACGAAGCCCAGTACGAGCAGCAGCACGACGCCGAGCGCGGCAGCGAGGATGAGCACGGTCGTGCGCTTGCGGAACAGTCGCCGCACGCGCGGCGCGAGGATGCCGCCCACGATCTGGGAACCGGCGACGATCGCCGCCGCGAGGCCCGCGATCGAGTACGCCTTCTCGTCACCCCAGAGCTCGAGCAGGTAGGGCTGGAGCGCGTAGAACACGTAGAAGCCCACGCCGGCACTGAACGGCGCGGCGAGCATGAGCCACCGCACCGGCGGGCGCCGAGCCCGTACTTGATCGAGCCACGGAACACCGTGCGCACCGCCCGGAGCGGGCCCTCGGACTTGTCCGGCGTGAATCCGAGGTCGCGCATCGCGACGAACGCGACGACGAACATGAGCACGAGCATGCCGGCACGCACCAGGAACGGCACGCCCAGGTTCGTGAGCTGCGCGACGACGCCGCCCGCGACCGAGCCGGTGAGCATCGCGATGCCTGCCGACGATCTCCCCTCGACGAACACCGGCTCGAGGTGCCGTCGTACCCGCGTGCGTGCAGCGCGTCGACGAGCCACGCCTCGACCGCGCCCGAGAAGAACGTGAACCCGAGCCCGAGCAGGACCGAGACGAGCGCCCAGGCCCAGAACGGCGCGCTGCCAGCTCCACATCAGCCAGTACAGGACCGTCGCGCCCGCGAGCACGAGCGTCCCGAGCAGGAAGGACGCACGCCGTCCGACGGTGTCTGCGACGACGCCCGTCGGGCACCTCGAAGATCACCATGCCGACGGTGAAGAACGCGTTGGCGGCGAACGCCTCGAGGTTGGTGAGTCCGGCATCCAGCAGGAACAGCGTGTTCACGCCCCAGATGAACGACGCGGCCAGCGTGTTGCCCGCAGTCAGCACCAGGTAGATGCGCTGAACTCTGCGGGCCGCGTCGGACATCAGCCCAGCAGTTGCTGCACGAAGACGTGGGGGGTGAAACCGGTGAGATCGCCGATCCCCTCGCCCTGACCGACGAGTTTGATCGGGATGCCGGTCCGCTCCTGCACCGCGAGCACGAAGCCGCCCTTCGCCGATCCGTCGAGCTTGGTGAGCACGAGGCCCGTGACGCCCGCGTGCTCGATGAACGCCTCGGCCTGCGCGAGCCCGTTCTGGCCCGTCGTCGCGTCGAGCACGAGCAGCACCTCGGCGATCGCGGTCTGCTTCTCGATGACGCGGCGGATCTTGCCGAGCTCGTCCATGAGCCCGCTCTTGGTCTGCAGGCGGCCGGCGGTGTCGATGAGCACGATCTCGATGCCCTCGCGCCTGCGCCTTCTCGACGGTCTGGAAGGCGACGGATGCCGGATCCTGCCCCTGCTGCTGCGGCCGCACGATCGACGCGCCCGCCGCGCTCCGCCCAGGTCGCGAGCTGCTCGACGGCCGCGGCGCGGAACGTGTCGGCTGCGCCGACCACCACGGTGCGGCCGTAGTCGCGCGAGGAACTTCGCGAACTTGCCGATCGTCGTCGTCTTGCCGACGCCGTTGACGCCGACCACGAGCACGACCGCGGGGCGGTTCGCTGAGCTTGAGGGTCGGGTCGAGCTTCGCGAGGCGCTCCTCGAGGGTCTCGCGCAGCATCCGCTGCAGGTCCTCGGGGTCGGTCGTGCGGAACCGCTGCGACGCTTCGCGCGCAGTTCGTCGACGATCGCGTCGGTGATGTCCGGGCCGAAGTCGGCGGAGATCAGCGCGTCTTCGAGGTCATCCCAGGTCTCGTCGTCGATCGTCTTGCGCGCGAACATGCCCTTGAGCGAGTTCGAGAGGGACCAGGTTGCCACGTGGCCAATCTACCGCCGGGCGCCGTCTCCCCAAGCCGTCAGTCGGATGGCACGTCGGCGCTGATCTCGATTCGGGCTCAGGCTCCGGCTCGGGCGCGTTCCGCTTCCGCCGGGCGGAGAGGAAGTTGTCGATGCCAGATCGCGACGGAGAACACACCGAACATCACGAACAGCACGATCCACCGGGCGAAGTCCCGGGGATCTCCTTGAAGCTCTGCGGCACCGCGAGGATCACGAGCGTGAACGCCGCGATGCCCACGAAGTACGCGAGCGCCCACACCCACTTCTTCCAGCGCATGAGCGTCGCCCCGCCGAGCGAGCCGAGCGGCAGCAGCGCGAGCGGCAGGCTGGAGACACCCTTGATGTGACCGGCCAGGAACTCCGACGCGAAGATGAGCACCGCGTTGCCGCTGCCTGCGGCGATCGGTGAGCAGGCTGTAGCCGATCCAGCCGAGCGCGGCCATCGTCAGGCCGAACGCCGATCCGAGCAGGATGACCGCAGCACTGCGCGACAGCGCGAGCGCCATGCCGAACGCGAGTCCCGCCACCAGTCCGAAGATCACGCCGGGGTGGAACTCGAGCATCCGCGCGATGAGCACCGCAAGCACCACCACCGCGAGCGAGCCCGAGCGGAACTTGATGTACGGCTTCGAGTCCGGCTCGAAGCCGCGTGATCACCTGCCGAGTGAGCACCCACACCGCCAGGTTGAAGACGACGAAGCCGAGCAGGGCGCTGAGCACGACGCGCAGCGACATCCAATTCGCTCCGAACGCCGGGTCGATGAAGCCGGAGATCACCGCAGAGGCGACGAAGCCGGGCCAGATCAGCCACGACGGGGGGCGCCGGCGCGGCTTCGGCTGGGCACCCGACTCCTCGCTCGCGCGCCGGAATCGCGTGCGCACCGCCTTGGAGAAGCGGTCCCAGCGGCCGCTCACGACCGACCCGAGCAACGAACCCGGATACCCGATGATGAGCGTGAGCATGACTGCTGAGCCGCCGATCACGGCGGCCTGCGTGACCGTCGGGATCGACTCGTCGATCGTGCGCAGCGTGGAGAGCACGCTCGGATCGGCGATGCCGTCGGCCGAGAACCGCTCGCCGAGCAGCATGTCGACGACCAGGTGCGGGGTGGTCCAGCCGGAGAACAGCCCCGAGTGCTCGCCATCCGACCACTGCATGAACATCGAGCTCGGCCCGCCGTTCACCCCCGGCCTCGTGAAGGCGCTCTGCACCAGCCACGGCGTCTGGCCGGACTCCGCGAGCTCCCCGAGTTCGTCGAGGCTCAGTTCGTGATGCTGCGCGCCAGCGCCGTCGCCGAGATCGATGTTGCGGTTCGTGCCGTCGTACGTCCAGCCCTCGTTCTCGAGGTCCCGCAGGAATCCCACGAACGCCGGATACTCGATTTCGAGGTAGATGGCGTTGTACGCCGCCATGATGCCGTCGTTGTCGAACGGCTCGTCGGCGAGCTTGCTCACGCACGTCGCCTCGAGCGCTCGCATCGCCGGCGGCAGCAGCTCGGGCGGGAGATCGATGAACTCGCGGTGGTCCTGCGATCCCTCGGGTGAGTACGGCGAGCCGGCGCACCGTGCGGGATCGGATGCGGCGTGCGCCGCCGCTGCGGGCGCGATCAGCATGCCCGCGCCGAGGGTCAGCGCGAGCAGCGCGCGGACGCCGATCGAAGCGAACCATGGGCGGCAAGATACTCCTGCCGGGGGCGGCGGCGCGAGCATGATCTCGAGCCACCCAGGCGCGCCCGACGTCAGCTCGCGCGCTCGGACTCCTTGGCGACGCGCTGGCCGACGACGGCGCTGACGCCGTCCTGGCGCATCGAGACGCCGTAGAGGGCGTCGGCGATCTCCATCGTGCGCTTCTGGTGGGTGATGACGATCAGCTGCGAGCTCGGCGCAGGTCCTCGAAGATCGTCAGCAGCCGGCCGAGGTTGGCGTCGTCGAGCGCCGCCTCCACCTCGTCCATGATGTAGAACGGGCTGGGCCGGGCCTTGAAGATCGCGATCAGCAGCGCGACCGCGGCCAGCGAGCGCTCGCCACCGGAGAGCAGCGACAGCCGCTCGATCTTCTTGCCGGCCGGGCGCACCGTGACCTCGATGCCGGTGGTGAGCAGGTTCGTCGGGGTCGGTGAGGTGGATGCTGCCGGTGCCGCCGGGGAACAGCACCGGGAACACCTGGTTGAACGCGCGCCTTCGTGTCTTCGAACGCGCTCGCGAAGATGTCCTGCATCTTGCTCGTCGATCTCGTCGATGATCGTGAGCAGGTCCTTGCGGGTCTGCGGTGAGGTCGGCGAGCTGCTCGGTGAGGAACTTGTGCCGCTGCTCGAGCGCCGCGAACTCCTCGAGGGCGAGCGGGTTCACCCGGCCGAGCTGCGCGAGCTTGCGCTCGGCCTGCGCGAGGCGCTGCTGCTGCTCGGCGCGGTCGAACGGGCCGGTCGCGACCTCGTCGGGATCGAGGCGGCGCTCCGACCTCGGCCTCGGCTTCGCGCCGAGTCTCGTCGGCGGCGTCTCGACGGCTCGACGCCGCGGGCTCGTCGATCGGGCACCGGCACCTCGGGGCCGTACTCGGCGACGAGCACGTCCTCGTCGAGCCCGAGCTCCTCGCCGGCGCGCTCGAGCAGCGTCGACAGGTGCAGCTCTTCTCGTAGACCTGCATCTCGAGGCCGTGCACGCTCTCGGTCAGCGCGGCGAGCCGCTCGCGCAGCGCGCTCTCGTTGCGGCGCAGCTCGGCGAGCTCCTCGTTCTGCTTCGAGCGCTCGGCCTCGGCCGCGGCGAGCGCGACGCGCGCCTGCGACACCGAGCGGTCGGCGGTGTCGAGCACGGCGGGCAGCGCCGCGAGCACGCTCGTTGGCGGCCGCGACCTGGCGCTGGCGGAGCACGGCGAGCCGGGCGTGCTCCTCCGCGGCGGCGCGCTCGGCCTCGAGCTGCGCTGCAGCGCTCGGCCCGCGCGCGCTGCGGCGCGCACGCGCTCGCGCGCGGTCTCGAGCTCGATGCGCGCTGCACCTCGGCGGCGCGGGCCGTCTCGAGCTCGGCGAGCACGCCGTCGCGGGCCGAGACATCCAGGATGGGCGCGGCGTCGCCGCGTGCTCGTCGCGTCGCGCGACCGGCGCGTTCGACCGCGGCGTCGGCCTCGCGCGACGGACGCGGTCGAGCGCCTGCGACGGCGCGGCGAGCCGCTCCCCCTCGGCCTGACGCGGCCTCGAGCGCACGCGCGAGCGCCCGAGCGCCTCGCTGCTGCGCGGCGAGCTGCGCGTCGAACTCGCTGCAGCGCCGGCGAGCGGCCTGCGCCGCGTCGATCTGCGCGACGTCGAGCAGCCTCGCGCTTCTCGGCGAGCGCGAACTTGCGTGCGCTCGATCTGCGGTGGTGACCTCGACGAGCCGCTCGCTGCGCGGCATCCCGCTCGGCGACGAGCTCGAGCCGCGACCGCTCGCGCGCCCGAGCCGCCGCGCAGCACGTGCTCGGTCAGCACGTCGCCGTCGCGCGTGACGACGGTGACGTCGCTCGAGCGCCTTCGGCACGGCCGGCGCGCGCGCGGCTCGAGGTCGTCGGCGACGACGACGCGGGCGAGCAGCCCGAGGACGCCGTCGGGCGCGGTGACGACGTCGGCGGCGGACTCGGCGCCCGCCGGGCAGCCCGGTCGAGCGCGGCGGCGGCCGCGGCATCGGCGACGACGATCTCGACGCGGCCGCAGTCCTCGCGACGCGCGAGTGCGCGAGCGCGTCGAACGCGGCGTCGCGGTCGTCGGCGAGCACGGCGTCGGCGAGCGAGCCGAGCGCCGCGGCGATCGCCGCCTCGTAGCCGGCTCGACCTGCACGTGCTCGGCGACCAGGCCGCGGATGCCCTTGAGCTTCGCCCCGACGAGCGCGCCCGAGCCGTCCTTCTGGTCGACGGCGAGCGAGAGCGCCGGTTGCGGGCGGCGAGGGCGTCGCGCTCGCGCTCGGCGGCGTGCAGCTCGTCGCGCAGCGTCTCGACCTCGGCCTGCAGGCGTCTGCACGTGCGCCTCGGCGGCCTCGTACGCGGCGTCGAGCGAGCCGTCTCGTCCTCGGTGCTCGTGCGCGGCCTGCGGCCTCGAGCGCGACGAACTCGGCGCGCGTCGGCTCGCGGCGCGCCTCGGCCTCCTCGAGCGCGGTGCTGCTGCGCGCAGCGAGCTCGCCGCGGGCGGCGGCGAGGCGGGAGCTCGGCGGCGTCCACGCGCGCCGGCCAGGCCGGCCGAGCTCGAGGTCGTGCTGCGAGACGAGGGCGCTCTGCGCGGCGATCTCCTCGTCGAGGGAGTCGAGCGACTGCCTTCGCGGTCGCGGTCGCGGCGGCTGCCCGGCCGACGCGCCTCCTCGGCCTCGGCGACGCCGGCGGCGAGGCGCTCGGCCTCGTCGCGCGCGTCGTCGACCATGCGCTGGCGAGATCGTCGTCGCCATGCCGGGCAGCTCGGCCTGCTGGCCGAGCAGCGCGAGCCGCTGGTTCGCGAGCGTGTACAGCGCCGCGCAGGCGCTCCTGCACCTGCTCGAGCCCGAAGCTCGACGCGGCGCGCGTCGTCGACGGCGTCGCCCGACCTGGCCTGCTCGAGGCGGCCCTCGCGCAGCTTGTCCTGGTCGAGCTGCTCCTGCAGCACGATGCGCTCGGTCTTGCGCTCGCTCTCGCTGCGGCTGAAGCCGGTCGATCGCGGTGCGCAGCTCGACGACCTCGTCGGCGAGCAGGCGCGCCCGCGCGTCGCGCACGATCGCGGCGATGGTCTGCGCCTCGCGGCGCGATCTCGGCCTGCTGCCCGAGCGGCTTCAGCTGCCGCCGGATCTCGCCCGCGAGGTCGGTGAGGCGCGTCAGGTTGGCCTGCATCGCCTCGAGCTTGCGGAGCGTCTTCTCCTTGCGGCGGCGGTGCTTCAGGATGCCGGCGGCCTCCTCGATGAACCCGCGGCGCTCCTCCGGCGTGGCGTGCAGCACCGCGTCGAGCTGGCCCTGCCCGACGATGACGTGCATCTCGCGGCCGAGGCCCGGAGTCGCTCAGCAGCTCCTGCACGTCGAGCAGGCGGCACTGCTCGCCGTTGATCGCGTACTCGCTGCCGCCGTTGCGGAACAGGGTGCGCGATGATCGTGACCTCGGTGTACTCGATCGGCAGCGCGCCGTCGGCGTTGTCGATCGTGAGCATGCACCTCGGCGCGGCCGAGCGGACCGCGGGTCGCGGTGCCGGCGAAGATGACGTCCTCCATCTTGCCGCCGCGGAGGGTCTTGGCGCCCTGCTCGCCCATCACCCAGGCGAGGGCGTCGACGACGTTCGACTTGCCGGAGCCGTTCGGCCCGACGACGCAGGTGACGCCCGGCTCGAACGCGAAGGTGGTCGGCTGCGCGAAGGACTTGAACCCCTTGAGGGTCAGGCTCTTCAGGTACACGCGGCGTCCTTCACTGGGTCGAGATCGGCTCGGCATCTACGGTACCGCGCCGATGCTCGCTAACGGTTCGATCACGGTCTCTTGCGGCTCGGATGCCCGCATGTATTCTGGTCGGCTGCTCAACGCAGCATCCACCACTCACGACGTCCCACGAGGACCCGACGGAAAGCTGCGAGCATGAGCACGCTCACGTTCACGATCGAGGAAGTCACCTTTCCCGACACCGTCGACTCCCCGGACGCCGCCGACTTCGTCGCGGCCTCGAGGTCGGCAACATCGTCGAGGCGATCGGCTTCGGCACCGACGACCTCGCGTACGAGCCCGCCGAGGAGCTGCCCTACTGGACGAACCGCGCACCAGCCGAAGCGCCTCGTCGTCGCCAAGGTCGACGGCGAGGATCGTCGCCGAGGCGCTCGTACGAGACGCAGATCGGCGAGCGAGGCCGACACCGGCTGGCTCGGCGTGCACGTGCTGCCGGAGTTCCGCGGACACGGCATCGGCACCGCGCTCGCCGACGAGGTCGAGGGATGGCGCGCGCCGACGGCAAGGCCAAGGCGATCGTCTACTCCGCGGCTCCAGGATGTCCCGGGCGACCGCATCCCGTCGCCCACCGGCTTCGGCTCCATCCCCGCGGGCACCGCGACGTGCGCTTCCTGCTCGCCCGTGGCTACCGCTTCGAGCAGGTGGAGCGCGTGAGCCGCCTCCCGCTGCCGGTGCCCGGCTCGACGAGCTCGTCGCGGCCGCGCACGCGGCGAGCGGCCCGGACTACCGCGTGCACACCTGGGTCGGCGCACCCCCGAGCGCTGGCTCGACGACATGGCGGTGCTCGCCACCCGCATGAGCACCGACGCACCCGAGCGCCGGGCTCGAGGAGCCCGAGGACGTCTGGGACGGCCGAGCGCGTCATCGAGGCCGACGAGCGCGCTCGCGACGCGAGTCCGCGCGACCGGTCGTCGCGGTGGTCGAGCACGTGCCATCCGGCCGCCTCGCCGGCTTCACCGTGCTCTCGGTGCCGCAGCAGCTGCACCGGTCCGTGGCGCAGTACGCGACCCTCGTGCTCCGGGAGCACCGCGGTCACAAGCTCGGGATGCTGCTGAAGGTCGCGAACCTGCAGCACCTCGAGCGGGTGAAGCCGGGGCATCCATCGGTCACGACCTTCAACGCCGAGGAGAACCGCTTCATGCTCGACGTCAACGAAGCGGTCGGCTTCGTGCCGATCGGCGACGAGAGCGCGTGGCGGAAGGACCTGCATGAGCGACCCGGTCACCGACCCACGACGGCTTCACCCTCGCCGAGACGGAGATCCCGCGAGCGCCTCGGCGACGACGAGGCCTCGAGCAGCGTTCCGCGAGATGGTCGACGTGCGCAACGAGATCGAGGCCGACGGTACGGCACGCACGACCTCGCGCTACGGGCCGAGGAGCTGCTCCCGAACTGGCAGCGACCCGCACCAGCCGAAGCGCCTGCTGCTGCGCGCGAGTCGACGGGCGCATCGTCGCGCGCGCGCATCGCTCGAGGTGCAGCTCGATGCATCGACGGACGTCGGGTGGCTGCTCGATCGAGATGCTGCCCGACGTTCCGCGGGCGCGGCATCGGCACCGCCGCGCTCGAGCGTCTCGTCGCAGCTGGCCGCCGAGGGCGGGCAGATCGTGCTGCAGGGCTGGAGCCTCGGCGAAGGAGATCGGCGGCGAGCGGATCACGTCGCCGACCGGCTTCGGATCGATCCCGTCGCCGACCGACTCGGTGCGATTCGCGCTCGAGCACGGCTTCGCGCTCGAGCAGGTCGAGCGCAGCAGCAAGGTGCTGCTGCCCGTGGATGTCGCGCGCCACCTCGACCGCCGCCGAGACCGCCGCGGGACCCGACTACCGGCTGCACACCTCGAGCGGGCGACGTGCCGGACGCGGTGGCTCGAGGACATCGCGCTGCATGCTCACCCGGATGAGCACCGACGCGCCCGCCGCCGGACTCGAGGGACGAGGACCCGTGGACGCCGGAGCGCATCGTGGAGGACGAGGAGCGCGAGCGCGACAGTCCGCGCACGTACCTCGACGCGGCGCGCCGAGCACGTGCCATCCGGCGCAGCTCGGCGGCATTCGCGGTGCTCAGCGCCCCGGCGGAGCGCGAACGCGCGGTCACGCAGGAGGACACGCTCGTGCTCAGCGAGCACCGCGGCCACCGGCTCGGGATGCTGCTGAAGGCGGCGAACCTCGCGTTCCTGCAGACCGAGCGGCCGGGGCATCCAGCGGTCACGACCTTCAACGCCGAGGAGAACGAGCACATGCTCGCCGTCAACGACGCGCTCGGGTTCGTGCCGGTCGTGTGGTTGGGGGCGTGGAAGCGTGCGCGGGACGTCAGCAGCGGCGGATCCGCTGGCAGAACGGGCAGAAGTGCGACCCGCGGTTCATGAACTCTCGCGCACGATCGGGCGGCCGCAGCGCGGGCACGGCAGCCCTGCCGGCCGTAGGCGTTCAGCGACTGCGAGAAGTAGCCGGAGTGCCCGTTGACGTTCACGTACTGGGCGTCGAAGCTCGTGCCGCCCTCGGCGAGCGCCTTGCTCGAGCACGAGCCGCACCTCGGCGAGCAGCAGCTTCGCGCGCGGGCGGGCAGAGCCGCTCGGTCGGCTGGTCGTAGTGCACGCGCGCCGCCCACAGCGCCTCGTCGGCGTAGATGTTGCCGATGCCGCTGACCAGGGTCTGGTCGAGCAGCGCGCGCTTGATCGTCGTGTCCTTCGTGCGCGAGCGCGGCGCAGGAACGCCGCGTCGTCGAACAGCGGGTCCAGCGGGTCGCGCGCGATGTGCGCGACCTGGCTCGGCACGCGCTCGCTCCGGGCGGTCGCGCGGCGGGCACCAGCGCGTCGATCGCCATCGAGCCGAAGATGCGCTGGTCGACGAAGTCGATTCGCAGTCGGCCCGTGCGCGGGATGCGTCAGCTCGAGCCGGATGCGCGTGCGCCCGTCATCCGCGTCGGGCTCGCGCAGCAGCACCTGGCCGCTCATGCCGAGGTGCACGACCAGCGCCTCGGCGGCGGCTGCGCCGTCCACGACGGCTGGATCGGCAGCCACATGAACTTGCCGCGGCGCTGCGGCCGCGAACGTCGCGCCGGTCGAGCCGGGCGACGAAGTCCTCGGCGGGCCCGTCGTGCCGGCGCAGCGAACGCTCGTCGAGCACCTCGACGCGATGCCACGCGTCGCGCCGGTCACGGCGGGCTCGAGGCCGGCGCGCACGACCTCGACCTCGGGCAGTTCGGGCATGCTGGACGGTACCGTCGGCTGACTGCCGGTCGGCTGCAGCAGCGCCCAGGCGTCGAGCGCCGCGGCCATCTCGGCCTGCTTCTTGCTGGTGCCGTCGCCCTCGGCGATCGCCGTCCGCCGAGCAGCACCGTCGCGTGGAAGCGCTTCGAGTGGTCGGGCCCGCTGTCGGTGACCGCGTACGCGGCAGGCCCCGGCCGAGGCGGGCCGCGAGCTCCTGCAGGCTCGTCTTCGGGTCCATCGCGGCGCCGAACCGGTCGGGGTTCGGCGAGCAGCGGGCGGATCAGCCGCAGCACGAGCGCGGTCGCCGCATCGCCGCCCGGTCGAGGTAGGTGGCGCCGATGAGCGCCTCGACGGTGTCGGCGAGGATCGACGCCTTGTCGCGGCCGCCGGTCAGCTCCTCGCCGCGGCCGAGCAGCAGGTGCGCGCCGAGCCCGATGGCGCGCGCGACCTCGGCGAGCGCGACGGACGACACGAGGCTCGCCCGGCGCTTGGCGAGCTCGCCCTCGTCGAGGTCGGGGTTCTCGGTGTAGAGCATGACCGTGACGGCCTGCCCGAGGATCGAGTCGCCGAGGAACTCGAGGCGCTCGTTGTGGCCGATGCCGCCGTGCTCGTACGCGTACGAGCGATGCGTCAGCGCGAGCTCGAAGCAGCTCGGGGTCGATGTCGACCCCGAGAACTCGTCAGAGTCAGCGCGTCGTCGGACGACGCGTCGCCCGAAGGGCGAGCCTGCTCAGACGTCGGCGACCTTGCGGCCCTTGTACTCCATGTACAGGGGCGTGCCGGCCGAGTCCTCGACGACCTTCGCGCGGTGCGGGAGGCTGTAGACGGTCTTGCCGTTCTCGATCGGTCTTCACGAGCGTGGCGGGCGTCGCCTTCCACTGCGCGCGGCGCGATGCGGGTGCTGGCGCGGGACTCTTCCGCTTCGGAACGGCCATGGCTATCTCTTCTCTTCCGTGGCGTCGAGCTCAACGCCATCAAGTTCGGTGTGAAGCCCGCCGAGCGCCGCCCACCGTGGATCGACGGCGGCCTCGTGCTCGTGGCCCGGGTTGTCCAGCCAGCCGCTCGCCCGTACTCCGGGCTCGAGGCCGAGGCAATCCGGCCTGACAGACCGGCTGGAACGGCAGTGACAGCACCACCGCATCCCTGACCACAGGTTCAAGATCCACGTGGTCGTCGTGAACCTGGTAGTCGAAAGCTTCGTCGACAGAATACGCGAAAAGCTCCTGGAATTCGACCTCGACCGGAGCCGACGTCGATGAGGCACCGCACGCACTCCCCGGCGGCCACCGTGTCGACCTCCGCGGACACCAGGATGCCCTCGTGCAGCGACTCGAGACGCGCCTCGATGTGCACCTCGGCGCCCTTCTCGACTGCGATCACGGCGTTGCCGAGCCGCTCGGGGGCGACCACGTCGAGTTCGGTCTCGCGGTACTCCCCGGGCCGGTGGATGAGGTCGATCACCGGGATGCTGTAGGCGGAGGGCTGGTGTGAGACACGAAGAAGAATTCTAGCGCCGCTTGACTGCGACACGGGTCGGCGTGGTGTATTTAACGCATGTCGCAATTAACGAAGAGCAAAATTACTGAGGATGCACTGACGGCGACCTTCTCAGCGCTCGCCGACCCCATCCGCCGCTCGATCCTCGCGCAACTCACGCACGGGCGAGGCGACGGTGGCGAGACCTGGCGGCCCCTCACGACGTGAGCCTGCCCGCTATCTCGCGGCACCTGAAGGTGCTCGAGTCCGCAGGCGCTCGTGATCAAGAGCCGTTCAGCGCAGTGGCGCAACTGCCGACTCGACCCCGCGGGGCTGCGACGAGCAGACGAATGGATGAAGCCCTACCGCGAGTTCTTCGACACCACGTTCGACCGGCTCGAGGACCACCTGAAGACCATTGTCGCCGATGGCGACCGGAAGGAGCACCGAGCATGATGAGCAACATCGCCGCAACCGGAACACCCGAGCGCACCCTCACCTTCACCCGCATCCTCGACGCGCCCCGCGACGTCGTGTACCGCGCGTGGACCGAGCCCGAGCACATGGTCTGGTACCTGAACCCGCAGTCCCCGCGCGACGAGCCCATCCACGTCGACCTCCGCGTCGGGGGTTCGTGGCATCTGCGCATGTACATCAGCGACGACACCGACTACATCACGGGCGGCTTCTACCGTGAGATCGTGCCCAACGAGAAGCTCGTGTTCACCTGGGGCGCCGTCGGCGGATGGCCCGAGTACGACCCGGCCGATCCCGACGCGAACCCCGTCATCACCATCACCCTCGACGAGCTCGCCGGCAGCACCGAGATGACCACCGGTCATCGAGCTGCGGTCCGCGCATGAGCGACGAGCGCGCGAAGTACTTCCTCGGCAGCGGGATGCAGGAGGGCTGGCCGATGACGATCGACCGGCTCGTCGCGCTCTACCCGCCGAAGTGGAGCGCGTCGAGCCTGTCGAGTCCGTCCTACAGCGTGGCCTCGACCGCCGTGAACGCCTCGTCGTAGATCGCCGAGCGCCCGTCGCGACCTCGTCGGCGGTCACGATGCACGGCGGCACGACGTGGATGCGGTTGTCGGCGGTGAACGGCAGCAGCCCGCGCGACATGAGCTCCTTCTTCAGCACGCCCGACGAGGCCGGCGTCGACGGGCTGGCGGGTGGCCGCGGTCATCCACCAGGTCGAGCGCCCAGAACACGCCGAGGCCGCGCACCTCGCCGATGAGCGGGTGCTTCGTCGGCGAGTTCGGCGAGCCGCGGGCCGAGGTGGTCTGCGCCGATGCGTGCGTGCGTTCTCGATGATGCCCTCGTCCTCCATGGCGTCGATGGATGCCACGATGCTCGCCATCGCGAGCGGGTGGCCCGAGTAGGTCAGCCCGCCCGGGAACACCTGGTCCTCGAACGCGTTCGCGATCGACTCCGAGATGATCACGCCGCCCGCGGGCACGTAGCCCGAGTTGACGCCCTTCGCGAAGGTGACAGGTCGGGCACGACTCCCCCGTCGATGCCCTGCCAGGCGAACCAGTCGCCCGTGCGCCCGAAGCCGCACATCACCTCGTCGAAGATCAGCACGATGCCGTACTTGTCGCACAGCGCGCGCACGCCGGCGAGGTAGCCGGGCGGCGGCACGAGCACGCCGGCGGTGCCGGGCACGCGTCTCGAGCAGGATCGCGGCGATCGACGCTGGCCCCTCGCCCTGGATGATGCGCTCGAGGTGGTGCAGCGCGCGCTCGGTCTCCTGCTCGGGCGAGTCCGACCAGAACTCGGAGCGGTAGGCGAACGGACCGAAGAAGTGCACGTGCCCGCGCGCGTACTCGTTCGGCACGCGGCGCCAGTCGCCGGTCGCGACGATCGCGGCGCCGGTGTTGCCGTGGTAGGAGCGGTAGGTCGAGAGCACCTTGTCGCGGCCGGTGGTGAGCCGCGCCATCCTGATCGCGTTCTCGTTCGCGTCGGCACCGCCGTTGGTGAAGAACACCTTGCCGAAGTGGCCGCCGGCCTTCGGATGATGCGCTTCGCCGCCTCGCCGCGCGCGAGGTTGGCCGAGCGCCGGGGCCGACCGTCGCGAGCAGGTCCGCCTGCGCCTTGATCGCCGGCGATGATCGCGGGATGCTGGTGCCCCATGTTCGTGTTGACGAGCTGGCTCGAGAAGTCGAGGTAGGTGTTGCCGTCGTAGTCCCAGACCTCGCTGCCGAGGCCGCCGGCGATCACGAACGGGTTGAGCGCGCCCTGCGCCGACCACGAGTGGAACACGTGCGCGCGGTCGAGGTCGTAGGCGAGCTGGCCGTCGGCGGGGTTCAGGTCGTGGGCTTTGGTCGCAGTGCTGTCGTTCATGGAGTCAGCTTACGGATACGGCGAACGGGTGGCCGGGAGCTTCCGGCCACCCGTTCGTCATTGGACTACTGCTACTGCCCGCCCTCGGTGAGCACGACGTCGATCGGCGTGTACTCGCCGTCGACGACCGACGCCGTCCGCCTCGAGCTCGGCGAGCGCCTGCTCGATGTACTCGTTCGAGTACGCCGATGCGGCCGGCTCGGCCGTGATCAGGTTGAGGCCGTCCTGGTTGACCGCCGCGAGCGCGCCCGCGACCGTCTTGTCCCAGAGACGCCTGGTCGATCACGCCGAACTTGCCGCCGGCCCAGATGAGCTTGTTGACCTCGTTCATCTGCCAGAGCTGGTGCACGGGGCCGACCGGGAAGGCGGCCTCGGCGTTGATCGCGGCGTCGTAGACGATCGCCGCGGCCTCCTCGGGGTTGTCGCGCGCGAAGACCCAGCCCTTGATGATCGCCTTGAGGAAGCGCACGGCGGCGTCCGCGTAGGCGGGGTCATCCGCGAGGCGGGCGGTGTCGGCCCAGATCGCGTCCTGGACATGGCGCCGTCGGTGTCCTCGTACGAGACGACGTCGAAGTCCTCCGGGCTGGTACAGCTCGCCCGTTGCCGGGTTCACCACCTCGAGGATCTGCGCCCACTCGTTGTAGGTCATCGCCTGCGCGGCATCCACGTCACCATCGAGCAGCGCGTTCATGCTGAAGTCCTGCGTGGTGATCGAGACCGACGTCGAGTCGAGGCCGTCGGCGGCCATGGCCGCGAAGATCTCCCACTCGTTGCCGAAGCCCCACGAGCCGATGCGCTTGCCCTCGAAGTCGGCGACGGACTGCGACGCCGTCGCCCTTGAACGACACCTGCAGGGTGCCGGACTTCTGGAACACCTGCGCGATGTCGGTGAGCTCGGCGCCGGTGGCCTCGAGGGTGCCGAGCACCTTCGGAACCCACGCGATCGCGAAGTCGACGTCACCCGCGACGAGCGCGTCCTGCGGAACGATGTCGCCGCCCGACGGGATGATCGTCGACGTCGGTGAAGCCCTCCTCCTCGAAGTAGCCCTGGTCCTGCGCGACGTAGTAGCCGGCGAACTGCGCCTGCGGCAGCCACTGGAGCTGCAGGCTGATCTCGGTGAGCGGCTCGAAGTCGCCGCCGTCGCCACCGGTGTCGGGCGCGGGCGTCGAGCACGCCGCGAGCGCGACGGCGGTGATGCCCGCAGCCGCGATGGCGAGGCCGCTCGTCCTGGATGCTGTGTTTCATGCTGTTCCTTTCTCGTGATGGATGGTGCTGGTTGGTGCAGTGCCGGTCAGACCGGCCCTCGCCTCGTCACGAGCCGCTCGAGCAGCGACGTGACGAGGAAGAACACGAGACCGATGGCGATGCCACCGGCGACGTAGGCGAACGCGAGCGCGGCGCGGCCGGACTTCGCGTAGGTGGCGATCGCGGTGCCGATGCCGTCGGCCGGACCGCCGAAGTACTCGGCGACGAGTGCCGCGATCACGGCGATCGAGCTCGCGATGCGCAAGCCGGTCAGCAGGTACGGCAGCGCGGTCGGCAGCGTGAGCACGCGGAACGTCTGGATGCCGCGTCGCGCCCGACGCCCGCAGCAGGTCGCGGTGCACCGGGCCGGGTCTGCCGCAGCCCGCGCAGCACGTTGACGAACACGGGGACGAACGCCGCGATCGCCGCGACCGCCTGCCGCCCGAACTGGCTCGATGCCCCGAACATCGTGTTGAGGATCGGCGTGATCGCGACGATCGGCACGACCGCGATCGCGGCGACGAGCGGGCGCGAGCATGCCGTCGATCGGCCGGATGTCGGCGGCCAGCGCCGCGAGCACGATCGCGACGATCGTGCCGGCCGCGCAGTCCGACGAGCGCGTTGCCCGCCGTGATCAGCATGTCCTCGCCAGATGATGTCGTTGCGCAGCACGATCTCGTTCACGACCGCGAACGGGCTCGGCAGGGCACGCGGCGCGACCTTGAGCACGTCGACGACGAGCACCCAGAGGCACGAAGATCACCAGCCCGACGACGACGGGCGCGACGACTCTGACCCACGCCAGCGACCTGGGTGGACGTCGAACTGCAGTGAGCGTCATCGCTCGTTCGCCCGCTCGACGGGCGTCCCGTGCAGCGCCTCGCGCACCGCGGTGACCTTCTCGAAGTACTCCGGCGACTCGCGCAGTGCTTCGGTGCGCTCGTGCGCCGAGGTCGGTCGTCGATGATCTCGGTGATCCGTCCGGGGCGCGGGCTCATCACGACGACGCGGTCGGAGAGGAACACCGCCTCCGGGATCGAGTGCGTCACGAACACCACCGCGGCGCCCGTCTCGGCGGCGATGCGGGCGAGCTCGGACTGCAGGTACTCCCGCGTCATCTCGTCGAGCGCGCCGAACGGCTCGTCCATGAGCAGCAGCCGCGGCTGCTCGGCGAGCGCGCGCGCGATGGCGACGCGCTGCTGCATGCCGCCGGAGAGCTGGTCGGGGTAGCGGTCGATGAAGTCGGAGAGGCCGACGAGCTCGGCGAGCTCGTCGACGCGTGCGCCGCGCGTCGGCTTGCGCGACATCCCGTGCAGTTCGAGCGGCAGCGCGATGTTGCCCGCGACCGTGCGCCACGGCAGCAGTCCGGCCTGCTGGAACGCGATGCCGTAGTCCTGGTCGATCGCGTGCCTGCCGGGCGGGCTTGCCGAAGATCGCGAGGTCGCCCGAGGATCGCCGAGTCGAGGTCGGCGATGAGGCGCAGCAGGGTCGACTTGCCGCAGCCCGACGGGCCGATGAGCGAGACGAACTCGCCCGGCGGCGACGCGTGAGCTCCACGTCGGTGAGCGCGACGACGTCGCCCGGCCTTGGTCGGGAACGTCCTTGCCGACGCCCGATCGCGCGGACCGCGAGTTCGGCATGCTCTGAGGTACGTCATGCGGTTGCCTCTCCCCTGCGGTAGTTCTTGAGTCCGACGCCGACGAGGGCGACGGAGCCCGCGGCGACGAGTCCGAGCGCGATCGAGCCGAACGTCGGCCCCCACGGTGCGGCCGGGTCACTCGAGCCCTGGCCGGCCAGCTGGATGAGCATGCGGCCGATGCCGCCGCGCATCCCGATCGAGACCTCGGCGACGACCGCGCCGACCACCGCGTTCGCGGCCGCGAGCCGGAGCGCGGGCAGCAGGTACGGCACCGCGGCCGGCAGCCGCAGCCGCAGCAGGGTCGACCAGTAGCCCGGCGGCGTACGTGCTCATGAGGTCGAGGTGGATGCGGTCGGGCGCCTCGAGCCCGCGCAGCACCCCGACCGCGACCGGGAAGAACGCCAGGTACGACGCGATCACCGCGACCGAGATCCACTGCGGCCACGGGAACCCGCCGCGGTCGATCTGCGTGCCGATGCTCGCCACGAGCGGCGCGAACGCGATGAGCGGCACGGTCTGGCTCACGACGATCCAGGGCAGCAGGCCCCACTCGGCGAGACGCCAGCGCTGCATGACGAGGCCGAGCGCAGCGCCCACGAGCACGCCGATGAGCCAGCCGACCGCGGCGATGCCGAGCGTCGTGAGCGCCGCGCTGATGACCGTGACGAACAGCGGCGGCGTCGTGCCACCGCTCGTCGACTGGAACAGCCGCGCGACCATCTCCCAGATGTGCGGCATCGCGCGGTCGTTCGTGCGCGGCAGCAGCATGACGCCCGAGCCGGTCTCGCCCGTCGACCGCGCCGACGACGAATCCCTCGGCCGGACCGAGGAACTTGTACAGCTCCCAGATCACCATGACCGCGAGCACGCCGACGACACCCCACAGGATGGTCGAGCGTGTGCGTGCGGTCATGCGGTGGGGGTTCCGTCGGCGTCGTTGTAGGTCTCGGGTCGTTCGGCCTTCGCCGACGATGTGCTCGCGCAGCGCGGGCATGACCGTCTCGCCGTACACGCGCAGCGTCTCCTCCTTGGAGTCGTGCTGCAGGTAGCCCGCGAACTGGTCGCAGCCGAGCTCCTCGAGCTGCTTGAGCTTCGCGATGTGGTCGTCGGCCGTGCCGAGCACGCAGAACCGGTCGACGATGTCATCCGGAACGAAGTCGGCGTGCGTGTTGCCCGCCTGGCCGTGCTGGTTGTAGTCGTAGCCCTCGCGCGCCTTGATGTAGTCGGTGAGCGCCTTGGGCACCGCACCGCTCTCGCCGTACTTCGACACGATGTCGGCGACGTGGTTGCCGACCATCCCGCCGAACCAGCGGGTCTGGTCGCGCATGTGCTGCCCAGTCGTCGCCGATGTACATGGGAGCGGCGACGCAGAACTTCACGGCGTCGGGGTCGCGCCCGGCATCCTTGGCCGCCTTGCGCACGGCGCCGATCATCCACTCGGCGATGTCGAGGTCGGCGAGCTGCAGGATGAAGCCGTCCCCGACCTCCCCCGTGAGCTTCAGTGCGAGCGGACCGTACGCCGCCACCCACACGTCCACCTTCGGACCCGCGGGACCACGGGAACTGCAGCTGCGCGCCGTTGTACTCGACCGACGCGCGAGTTCGCGAGCTCGCGGATGACGTGGATCGACTCCCGCAGCGTCTTGAGCGTCGTGGGCGCGCCGTTCGTGACGCGCACCGCCGAGTCACCGCGCCCGATGCCGATGATCGTGCGGTTGCCGTACATCTCGTTGAGCGTCGCGAACACCGAGGCCGTGACGGTCCAGTCGCGCGTCGCCGGGTTGGTCACCATCGGGCCGACGATGATGCGCTTGGTGCGCTCGAGGATCCGGCTGTAGATGACGTACGGCTCCTCCCACAGCAGGTGCGAGTCGAACGTCCACACGTACTCGAAGCCGTGCGCTTCGGCGAGCTCGGCGAGCTGCACCGTGCGCGAGGCCGGCGGGTGGGTCTGGAGAACAGCTCCGAATTCCATTGGTTCTGCTTCCTAGATCAGGTACTGCGTCAGGCCGCGCTTCACGAACTGGCCGTCGCCCTTGGCACCGAGGTACTGGTTGCCGTCGACGATGACCTTGCCGCGGGACAGCACGGTGTCGACGTGCCCGTCGATCTCGTAGCCCTCCCACGCGGAGTAGTCCATGTTCATGTGGTGGGTGTCGACCGAGATCTTCGTGTGGCCGGCCGGGTCGTAGATCACGATGTCGGCGTCGGCCCCGGGCTGGATGACGCCCTTCTTGCCGTAGAGCCCGAACATCCGTGCCGGCGTGGTGGACGTGAGCTCGACCCAGCGCTCGACCGTGAGCTCGCCGGTGACCACGCCCTGGAACATGAGGTCCATGCGGTGCTCGACCGAGCCGATGCCGTTCGGGATCTTGCGGAAGTCGTCCTTGCCCAGTTCCTTCTGGTCCTTCATGCAGAACGGGCAGTGGTCGGTGGACACCATCTGCAGGTCGTTCGTGCGCAGCGCCTGCCACATCGACTCCTGGTGGCCCTCCTCGCGTGAGCGCAGCGGCGTCGAGCACACCCACTTGGCGCCCTCGAACCGGCCCCACTCCTTGGTGTCCGCGCCGAGGTTGTCCTCGAGCGAGAGGTAGAGGTACTGCGGGCAGGTCTCGCCGAACACGTTCTGGCCCTGGTCGCGGGCCCAGGCGAGCTGCTGCGACGGCCTGCTTCGCCGAGACGTGCACGACGTAGAGCGGCGCGCCGGTGACGTTCGCGAGCATGATCGCGCGGTGCGTGGCCTCCTCCTCCATCTGCCACGCGCGGGCGATGCCGTGGTAGTACGGCTCGGTCTTGCCCGCGTTCACGAGCTGCTCGGCGAGCACGTCGATGACTGGGCCGTTCTCGGCGTGCATCATCGTGAGCAGTCCGGTGTCGGCGGCGACCTGCATCGCCTTGAGGATCTGCGCGTCGTCCGCGTAGAACACGCCCGGGTAGGCCATGAACATCTTGTAGCTCGTGATGCCCTCGTCGATGAGCTTCGGGCAGGAACTTCAGCGACGCGTCATCCACCCCGCCGACGATCTGGTGGAAGCGCGTAGTCGATCGCGCAGTTGCCGGCGGCCTTGCGGTGCCACTCGGCGAGGCCGTCCTCGATGCGCGAGCCCGTGGTCTGCACCGCGAAGTCGATGACCGTCGTCGTGCCGCCCCACGCCGCAGCGCGCGTGCCGGTCTCGAACGTGTCGGATGCCGCGGTGCCGCCGAACGGCAGCTCGAAGTGCGTGTGCGCGTCGATGCCGCCCGGGATGACGAGCTTGCCGGTCGCGTCGATCACCGAGTCGACCCCCGCCGACAGGTCGGTGCCGAGCAGCTCGGATCCCGGCTGGAGCACCGCGACGATGGTCTCGCCGTCGATCAGCACGTCGGCGAAGGCCTGGCCGGTGGCGGACACGACGGTGCCGCCCTTGATGAGTGTGGTTGCCATGGCTGCGCCTACGGCTTCGGGATCGACGTGTAGGACTCCGGCCGGCGGTCGCGGTAGAACTGCCAGTCGTCGCGCATCTCCTGCACCATGTCCATCTCGAGGTCGCGGATGAGGATCTCCTCGTGCTCGCCCGACCCGCGCTCGCCCACGAAGTTGCCGCGCGGGTCGATCACCTGGCTCGTGCCGTAGAAGTCGACGGCGAGCTCGCCGTACTCGTTGTCCTCGCGGCCGACGCGGTTGGGCTGCAGCACGAAGTATCCGTTCGCGACCGCGGCGCACGGGCCCTCGACCTCCCACAGGCGGTTGGAGAGACCCGGCTTGGTCGCGTTGGGGTTGAAGACCATGTGGGCGCCGTTGAGGCCGAGCTCGCGCCATCCCTCTGGAAAGTGCCGGTCGTAGCAGATGTACATGCCGACCTTGCCGACCGAGGTGTCGAACACCGGGTAGCCCATGTTGCCGGGGCGGAAGTAGAACTTCTCCCAGAAGCGGTCGAGGTGCGGGATGTGGTGCTTGCGGTACTTGCCGAGGATCGTGCCGTCGGCCTCCACGATCACGCTCGTGTTGTAGTACACGCCCGTGATGTCCTCCTCGTAGATCGGCAGGATCATGACGATGCCGAGCTCCTTCGCGAGCGCGGCGAAGCGCTGCACGATCGGGCCGTCGGCGGGCTCGGCGTACCGGTAGTACTTCTTGTCCTCGGTGATGCCGAAGTACGGGCCGTAGAAGAGTTCCTGGAAGCAGATGATCTGCGCACCCTGCGCCGCGGCATCCCGGGCGAACTGCTCGTGCTTGTCGAGCATCGATTCCTTGTCGCCGGTCCACGTGGTCTGGGTGATGGCTGCTCGAACGACGGTCATGGTGCGGTACCTCCGGGTAAGACCCCAAGTATTCGGGGCGAACGTTTCCCCATTGTTTCCGTTTGTGACCGCCGCGTAAAGATTCAGAATGCGTAGACTGGCCCTTCAGACCCGTGCGCCGGCTTTGGCGTGGTCCGCTGCCCGCTTCCTGGGCGGCAGGTCGGAAACGCGGACGTTCCGTCGCGCTCACCGCCCCTTCCACGGAGGTCCCCCTTGCTCAAGCCCGCCACGCTCCTGCCGATCGTGATCGTGCCACTCGTCCTGCTCGCCGGATGCGCCGCACCCGCGGTCGAGACCGCGTCGCCGACACCCGCCGCGTCGGCGAGTGCGACGCCGAAGCCCACGACCGAGCCGTACCAGTCCGTCACGGTCGACAACTGCGGCGTCGAGGTCACGTTCGACGCGCCGCCGGAGCGTGTGGTCACGATCAAGTCGTCGACCACCGAGATGCTGCTCGCGCTCGGCCTCGGCGACACGCATCGTCGGCACCGGCTTCCAGGACGGCCCGGTGCCCGACAAGTGGGCGAACGAGGCCGAGGACCTGCCCGTGCTCGCCGACCGCGTGCCGAGCGAGGAGGTCGTGCTCGAGGCCGAGCCCGACCTGGTCTACGCCGGCTGGGAGTCCAACTTCTCCGCCGACGGCGCCGGCACGCGTGCCGACCTCGAGGCGCTCGGGGTGAACACCTACGTGTCGCCGTCCGCCTGCCAGAGCGAGGGCCAGCCCGCGAAGCTCACGTTCGAGAACATCTTCGACGACATCGAGGAGATCGCGGCGATCTTCGGAGTGGATGCCTCGAAGCTCATCGCCGCGCAGCGCGAGACCCTCGACAACCTCGCCTACAAGGCCGGCAACGGCCGCACCGCGCTGTGGTACTCCTCCGGATCGGACACCCCGTACGTCGGAGCCGGCATCGGCGCGCCGCAGCTCATCATGGAGAGCGTCGAGCCTCGTCAACATCGCCGCCGACGTGGATGCCACGTGGGCCCCGTTCAGCTGGGAGGCCGTGGTCGACGCCGACCCCGACTTCATCATCCTGATCGATGCCGCGTGGAACACCGCCGACCACAAGATCGAGGTGCTCGAGGGCAACCCGGCGACCGCCAACCTCACGGCGGTGAAGGAGGGCAAGTACCTCATCCTGCCGTTCGCGGCGAGCGAGGCCGGCGTGCGCAGCGTCGAGGCGGCCTCCGAACTCGCGTACCAGCTCGACAGTCACGCCGGCCCGTGATGCGCACCAGAGCCCGCCTCGCGTGGCTCTGGGGTGGCGCGCTCGCCGTCGTGCTCGTGCTGTCGCTGATCGTCGCGGTGACGATCGGGCCGGCCGACATCCGGTTCGACGAGGTGTGGGCGTCGATCTTCAGCCACGTCGGCCTCGGCGAGAGTCCGCTCACGGTGCTGCGCGACGGGATCGTGTGGGAGCTGCGGCTGCCCCGCGTGATCACCGCCGCGGCGGTCGGTGCCGGCCTCGCGATCTGCGGCGCGGTGATGCAGGCGATCACCCGCAATCCGCTCGCCGACCCGTACCTGCTCGGGCTGTCATCCGGTGCCTCGCTCGGCGCGGTCGCCGTGCTGCTGCTCGGGGTCGCGATCGCGCTGCCGCTCGCGGCATTCGTCGGCGCCATCGCAGCCCTCGCGGCCACGCTGCTGCTCGCGAGCGCGCTCGGCACGATCACCCCGACGCGCACCGTGCTGGCCGGGCTCGCGGTCTCGGCGCTCGCGAGCGCGATCACGAGCCTCGTGATCTTCTGGACGGTCACGGGCGACTCGTACCGCGAGATCCTCGGCTGGCTGCTCGGCTCGCTCGCCGGGCGCGCGGTGGCCGGCCGTGGCGATCAGCGTGGTCGCGCTCGTGGTGGCGGGCATCCCGATCCTGCTCACCGGGACGCGTGCTCGACGCGTTCGCGTTCGGTGACACCGCTGCGGCCTCGCTCGGCGTCAACGTGCCGGCGACGCGGTGGGGGCTGCTGGCGGCATCCGCGCTGCTGACCGGCGCCATGGTGTCGGTGAGCGGCTCGATCGGCTTCATCGGGCTGGTGCTGCCGCATGCGGTGCGGCTCATCGTCGGACCGGGGCATCGCGCGCTGCTGCCGCTCACCGCCCTGGTCGGAGCCGTCGTGCTGGTCTGGGCCGACACGCTCGCCCGCACGCTGTTCGAGCCCCGTGAGCTTCCGGTGGGCATCATCACCGCGATCCTCGGCGCACCGGTGTTCGCACTGATCCTCGCTCGGAAGCGCACCTCGGTATGAGCGGCGGCACGACGGACTGGACGTCGAGCGGATCTCGGTCACGGCCGGCGGCACGCTCATCGTCGACGGCGTCACGTGCGACGTGCCCGCGGGATCGTTCACCGCGCTCATCGGACCGAACGGCGCCGGCAAGTCCACCCTGCTGCGCGCGATCGCCGCCGTGCAGCGCGTCGACGCCGGGTCGGTGCAGTTCGCCGGCGACGATCTCCTCGGGATGCCGCGCCGCGACCGCGCCCGCCTGCTCGCGTTCGTCGAGCAGGACGCAGAGGCGAGCGTCGCGCTCGACGTCGAGTCGGTCGTCGCGCTCGGCCGGATCCCGCACCAGACGCTGTGGCAGGACGATCGTGACTCGAGCGGTGCCGTCGCTGCGGCGATGGCGACCGCGGGCGTCACGGAGTTCGCGCACCGCGAGTTCGGCACCCTGAGCGGCGGCGAACGGCAGCGCGTGATGCTCGCGCGGGCGCTCGCGCAGAGCCCGAGCATCCTGCTGCTCGACGAGCCGACGAACCACCTCGACGTCGCCGCGCAGCTCGGCACGCTCTCGCTCGTGCGCTCGCTCGCCGCCGACGGGATGACCGTCGTCGCCGCCATGCACGACCTCGGGCTCGCCGCCACCTGGTGCGACCGCGTCATCGTGCTGCGCGGCGGACGCGTGGTCGCCGCTGGCCCCACCGCCGCAGACGCTGACGCCGGCGCTGATCCGCGAGGTCTACGGCGTGGATGCGACGGTGCTCGAGCACCCCGCGACCGGCCGCCCGGTCATCGCGCTGTCGCTGCCGGCGACCCCGCCACCCGCTGCCGCCGGACTGAGCCGCTCCGCCACTGCAGGGAACCACCGCTCCACGAGCGAGATGGGGGCGAACGTCGCGCGCGATCCGGCGCCCGATCCCGGCCTCCCGCCGCAGCAGGCGCAGCGCCTTCGTCACGTCGTCCGAGGTCAGGTCGGCGTCGCGACCGCCGTACGACTCGCGCTCGACGCCCCGCGCGCAGGCTCGCGATCAGGCGCGCGCCGTTGCTGTCCAGCAGGTCGCCGAGGTCGTCGCCGAGTTGGCGCGGGGTGAGGGTGTCCGCGGTGCGCCAGCCGAGATCGGCGGCCGTGTCGCGCAGTTCGGCCCAGCCCTCGGCGGCCGAGCCGTCATCCACCGCGCCCAGGCGCCGGGCGCGCCGCGCGCCGCGCAGGATCGCGGGGAGCAGCAGCAGGGCCACGAGCAGGAACCCGGCGATCGGTCCGATCCAGCACCGCGGGATTCGACCGCGGCCGTCGCACCGGCATCCGGGGTCGCGCCCGCATCGAGCTCCTCGGGCAGCACGGGCGGCGCGGACGACGTGGGCAGCGGTTCGAGCGTCGGTGCGGTGCTGGGCACGGACTCGTCGACGTCGGGGGTGGCCGGGTCATCCTGTGACAGCGGCGCGAACGCGGGCGCGATGCCGCGACCCGGCGTCGGCTCGAAGCGCACCCAGCCGATGTCCGCGAAGTACAGCTCCGGCCACGCGTGCAGGTCGAACGTGGTCACGTCGTACTGCACGAGCGGCGTGCCCTCGATGATCGACGCGGTGCCGGGGGTGAAGCCGACGGCGACCCTGGCCGGGATGCCCAGCGTGCGCGCCATCGCGGCCATCGCCGACGAGAAGTGCACGCAGTACCCGCTCTTCTCCTCGAGGAACGGTGCCGAGCACGCTCGCGCCGGAGCCGTCGTAGCCGTCCTCGACCGGCGCATCCTCCGAGTAGGTGAAGTCGCCGCCGGTGAAGTAGTCCTGCAGCGCGATCGCACGGTCGTAGTTGGTCGCCGCAGTCGCCCACCACCTCGAGTGCCGTCGACGCGACGACGGCGCGGCAGGTCCTCGGGCACGGCGAGGAACTGGCTCGAACCCGGCTTCCACGGTCGTGCCCGGCCGCGACCAGCTGCTCGATCGACGGCTGCACGACGATGCTGTCCACCTCGTACTCCTGGCCGCGGGCGTTCGATCGCTCGGTGCGGATCGCGAGCCCCTCGGGCTCCCAGCTACCAGTCGCCCTCGACGCCGCGCACGCTCGCGGGCGAATAGGGCACGGGCAGCCAGCGGCTCAGCACGTTGTCGACCGTCACGGTCGTCGTGATGATGGTCACCGGCACACCGTCGGTGAGGCCGGGCGGCGGGTCGATCTGGTCGATGTCGTTGCCGGGGATCACGTCGGTGTTGGTGGGCGACCACGACCGGCCGCTGAAGTCGTCGAGCACGGCGAGGCGGAGGTACTGTCCCTGCGCCGGCGGTCGTCGTGTACGTGATCGCGTGCTCGGGCTCACCGCGCCGCAGATCGTCGCCGAGCGTGATGATCGGGTTGACGCCGGCCGTCAGTCCCGACGCACCGCCCGTGGGCTCGGTCGACGACGACGCGAGCGTGAGCGGCGTGAACAGCGACAGCGATGATCGCGGTCGCCCCAAGCCCGATCGCGCCGCGCAGCCCGAGCTGCCGCTGGCGGCGCACGAGCAGGATCGCGATGTACACCGCCGCCGCGAGCACGAAGATCCACGCGTCGTCGAGGTACGACCGCACGAGCGACGGCACGAGCAGCAGGATCGCCATCGGGATGCCGGCGAGCGCCGGTTGGCGCAGGCCGTTGGCCACGAGATCCATCGCGACCGCCATGGCCGCCACTCCGATGCACAGCAGGTAGACGATGCCGACGGTCGCGCTCGCCGGCACGTCCTGCTCGGCGATCGAGAGCATCCCGCGTTGCTCGAGGATGTGCAGCGCCGGGAAGGTGTCCGCGGTCGGGATGATCCACAGGATCGCCGTCTCCGACGCGAACATCGCGGTGATCACCGCGACGCCGACCAGCGCACCGACGAGCGAACCCCAGAGTGGATGCCGCGTGAGCGACCGCGCGAGCGCGGCCGCGAGCAGCACGATCGCTCCCACGAACATGGCCTGGAACCACCAGTCGACATCGGCCAGCAGCGAGTTCATGCCCGCGAGGCACACGCCGAGACCGGTGAGCAGCAGGCCCGGACATCACCCAGTCGGCCGAGCGGCGTGCGCGGGCGCGGCGTCCGGCGCGCGCTCAGGCACGGGCGCGTCCCGTCTCGACGACGACGGCCTCCCAGGCAGCCGCTGGGTCGTCGTGCGCGTGCACCGGTACGACGATCCAGCCCGCGTCGGCGAGGCGCTCGGCGATGAACGGCGCGAGGTCGGTACGCCGAACGAGCGGTCGAGCTCGTCGAGCGGCGAGAGTCCGCGCACCATGAACGCGACCGCGATGTCCCCGTACTTGCGGCGCTCGACGAGCGTTTCGACCAGGTGCCTCGTCGGGGGTGCCGATCAGGGCGACGATGGGGCCGCGGTTCGCGGCATCCTTCACCGGATCGTGCCGGGCCGGCGGCTCGTCGACGAGGTGGAACCGCGACAGGGTCACGAGGAACTCCTCGTCGCCCCAGGTGCGGCGCTTGTCGCGAGCGAGCTCGCCGAGCTGTCGTTCGCCGGCTCTCCTCGATCGCGACCTGGAACCCGCCGCGGCGCAGGTGCACGGTGACCGAGGCGAGCATGCGCACGACCCACTCGAACGATGCGCTCTCGTCGGTCTCAGCCTTGCCCGAACGCCGATCGGTGTCGAGGTCGTGGTAGCCGGAGCGCAGCGTGTCGACGATCACGCGCGCCTGCGGCAGGCTGCGCTGCTCCTCCTGGCGCACCATGAGGTCGCCGCGGCGGGCGGTCGCGCGCCAGTGCACGCGGCGCAGCGCGTCACCGCGGCGGTACTCGCGGGTCATCGAGTCGTCGGCGTCGCCCGTCGCGCGGCGCTGCACCATGCGGGACTCGCCGTCGCCCGCGGGCACCGAGAGTCCGGTCTCGGCGAGCGGGATGACCTCGGGCGTCACGATGAGCGGCGTCGTGCCGCCGAGATCGGCGTGGCTCTTCGCGATGCCGAAGGCGTCGCCGACGGTGAGCGACATCGGTCCGACCTGGTACCAGCCGCGCTGCGGCGGGGTGAGGTCGTACTCGAGCTCGCGCGTGTTGCCGCGGGCCGCGAACCGCGGTCCGCGCGCGGCGAGGCTCGGGAAGTCGGACTCGGGCGTGGCGCCGGGGTACCAGGGCAGCGCATCCATCCAGCGCCCGCGCGATCGAGCGCGACGCCGACTGGTTGCGCACGAGCAGCGTCACGACGGTCGGCGAGCCGGCCTGGATGACGTGCGGCGAGAACGAGCGCGTCACGTCGATGCGCGGTCGCCGCGCTCCGACCACGATGAACGCCGCGACCACGAGCACGAGCAGGAACGCGCCGACGTAGAGCAGCTGCTGGATGCCGGCGCCGTACGCGACGAGCACGCAGATCGCCGCGGCGACGAGGATGCCGGTGCCCCGGGTCGTGAGGCGCGTCGAGCGCAGCAGCGTCCTCAGCCTGCCGACCGGCGGTCGCTGCGCCATGCGTTCCCGCTCACAATCCGGCCGCTACCGCGAACCGCCCGCGCCGAGCGGCACCGGGGTCTGCGCGACGATGCGCGCGATGATGTCGGGCACCGAGCCGCCGGAGAGCACGGAGCCGGAGGCTCCGGCGCGGCGGGCGGCGATGAGGCGGTGGCCGAGCACGGGGATCGCGAGCTGGTCGATGTCGTCCGGCAGCACGAAGTCGCGCGAGTCGAGCGCGGCGCGGGCCTTCGCCGCGCGCACGAGCTGCAGGGTCGCACGCGGGCTCGCGCCGAGCCGGAGGTCGCGATCCTCGCGGGTGGCCTGCGCGATCGACACGACGTACTGCTCGACCGCGCGACTCGACGAACACCGCGCGCGTGGTGGCGATCATGGCCTGGAGTTCGGTCGCGTTCACGACCGGCTGCACGGCATCCAGCGGGCTCGAGGTCTCGCGGGTGCGCAGCATCCTGAGTTCGGCTTCGGCGTCGGGGTAGCCCATCGAGAGCCGCGCCATGAACCGGTCGCGCTGGGCCTCGGGCAGCGGGTAGGTGCCCTCCATCTCGATCGGGTTCTGGGTGGCGACCACGATGAACGGCGAGGCGAGCTGGTAGCTCTGGCCGTCGACGGTGACCTGGCCCTCCTCCATGCTCTCGAGCAGGGCGGACTGGGTCTTGGGGCTCGCGCGGTTGATCTCGTCGCCGATGACGATGTTCGCGAACACCGGTCCGGGCTTGAACTCGAACTCGCGCGTCGCCCTGGTTGAACACCGAGACACCCGTGATGTCGCTCGGCAGCAGGTCGGGCGTGAACTGGATGCGCGAGACCGACGCAGTCCACGGAGCGTGCCAGCGTGCGCGCGAGCATCGTCTTGCCGACGCCGGGCACGTCCTCGATGAGCAGGTGCCCCTCGGCGAGCAGCACGGTCAGGGCGAGTTCGATCGCCTCGCGCTTGCCGTCGATGACGGTCTCGATCGTGGAGAGGATCGTGCGCACCTTGTTGCCGAACGCGTCGATGGTCAGCACGTCCGGCGGCTGATCGAGGTTCGTCTGCGTACCGTCCACGGATGCGAGTCTCTCAGGTTTTTCCTGATGGTTCGCCCGATATCGGCGGTTCCGGCTCCTGCGCGCGCTTGCGTTCGAGCTGCGCTTCGAGGCGTCGGATCTCCGCCTGCTGCTCGTGGAATCGGATCTCCGCCTCGATCGCCGCCTCGTCCTCCTCGGGCGTCGTCACGACGGGCGCGGATGGCCGCGGAGGCGCGCTGCGACGACGGCGCGCCATGGTCCTGGCCTCCGACGGCGTCCAGCGCCGCCCGATGCCGAACCACGCCACCGCACCGAGGATCGGCAGGAACACGATGATGAGCGACCAGACGAACCTCGACAGGAACCTGACGTTCTCGTCGTCCGTGCGCGTGAGGTGCACCAGGGCGCCGATCGACAGCGCGAGGGATGCCACGAACAGCAGGATGCTCATCTACGGAATGGTATCCGCGCGGGCGTGGAGTCCGGCCTGGTACCCCTCGTCCCACGCCTCGCGCGGTGCCGAGGCGGAACATGTCCTCGGATGCCGGACGCACGAGCGCCGCCGCCCCCGGCTCATCCAGCTCGCCGACGAGGTGCGCGAGCCCGCGCACGATCGCGACCGGGATGCCGCTGGTCTTGCCCTTGACGAGGTCGGCCGCCGAGGCGATCTCGTCCGCGGCCGCGGCCATCGTGACATCCATGCGCCGTCCGTTGGCGTCGGGGGTGCCGCGGAGGTCGTCGAGCACGCGGATGCCCGCGGCGCCGATCGCGACATCCGTCTGCCCCTGCCGCCACGGCCGGCCGAGCGTGTCGGTGATGATGACGCCGATCCGCACCCCGAACCGCTCGCGCAGCGCGGCGCACAGCGCGCGGGCGGAGGCATCGGGATCCTCGGGCAGCAGCAGCACGACGCCGTCCGGCGCGTTGCTCGAGTCGACGCCGGCCGCGGCGAGCACCATGCCGAGCTTGTTCTCGACGATGCGGGTCACGCCGCCCGGGTGCGCGCGCGTGGCGACGACGCGCACGGTCTCCTCGGTGATCGCGGCCTCGCGGTCGTTCGCGACCACCTGCCGTCCCTCGGCCTTGCTGACGATCTTCGACGTGACGCGACAGGATGTCGCCGTCCTGCACCCCGCCGGCCAGCCGCGATCGACGTCGCCGATGATCGCCGCGAGGTCGTCCCCCGCGACGATCTCCCCGATCCCGTCGACGCCCCAGCACCTCGCAGCCTCGTGCCATCAGCGCACCAGCTTCGGCAGCACGTCGCGCCCGAACACGTCGAGCCACTCGCGCTGGTTGCGGCCGGCGTTGTGCAGGTAGATGCGATCGAAGCCCAGGTCGAGGAACTGCTGGATGTGCGCCCGGTGCACGTCGGGGTCGGAGCTGATGAGCATCCTGCCCTCGAAGTCCTCCCGGCGCACGAGCTTCGCGAGCTGCTCGAACTCGAACGGCGAGCGGATGTCGCCCTTCGGGAACCGCATCCCGCCGTTCGGCCACTCCGCGAGCGCCTGCGCGGCGGCGAGCTCGTCCGTCTCCGCCCAGCTCAGGTGCAGGCGGAGCACGCGGGACATGGATGCCGCGTCGCGGCCGGCCTCGCGCGCGCCGTCGTGCGAAGCGCTGCAGCAGCATCCCGACCTTGTCGAGCGGAGCGTTCTCGGTGATGATCCCGTCGGCGACGCGTCCGGCCCGGCGTGCGGTGACCGGGCCCGCGGTCGCGACGAGCACCTCGGGTGCGCGCTCGGGCATCGTCCACAGCCGCGTGGTCTCGAGCTTGAAGAACTGGCCCTCGTGACGGACGTCGCGCCCGGCGATGCCCGACGCGAACAGCTTCTTGATGATCTCGACCGCCTCGAACATGCGGTTGATGCGCTCGGCCGCCTCCGGCCAGTACTGCCCGACGACGTGCTCGCTGAGCGCCTCACCGCTGCCGACGCCGAGCCAGTGCCGCCCGGGGTACAGCGCCGCGAGCGTCGCGCTCGACTGCGCGGTCACGGCCGGGTGCACGCGGAACGTCGGCGTCGTCACTCCCGTGCCCAGGTCGCCGGTCGTCACCTGTCCGATCGCGCGCGAGCACCGGCCACACCGACGAGGCCTGGCCCTGCTGCGGTGTCCACGGCTGGAAGTGGTCCGCGGCCATCACCCCGGTGAACCCCACCGACTCGGCGTGCTTCGTCAGCTCGACGGCCTCGCTCGGCGGGAACCGCTCGAGCATCGCGGCGTAGCCGATGTGGGGGGTGGATGCCGCGGGCACGGGGTCTATTGTCCTGCCCTAGCCGAAGTTGTCCTGCATCGGCGTCGGCACGCGGAGTGTCTGGCGCAGGGCCGCATCCAATGCTTGCAGCTGCTGTGCGTAGGCGGTGTTAAGTATTGGCGCTGGATGGTCCGCCAAAGCGACCGCGACAACGATCTTTGAGGGAGAGACCAGACCCTTCTTCTCGCACCACTTTCGCACTTCCGACGATCTGGCGCTCTGTGGGAGGGTTCTGATCTCATCCGCGGACCCCGGGTTGCAAGCGCGGATGCAGCGATTTACTACCTCGATGAACGCGTCGAGATCAACGAGATGCTCCAGAGTAGGTGCCGGCGATTGGTGGATCGCGTCCTCCCTGATACCCGCGCGCACGAGGTTCTTGCGAATTTCCTTGCCTTCGAGGTCGCCGTCGACCAGAAATGCCACAGTCGCTGCCTCAAGATCGAGGTCGGGGTAAATCCGCTTTGGGGCTTCGGACAATCCGGGCGCCACTTGATAGGACAAGGCGTCCACACCGACCGCCTCACGCAGCAACCGCGGCAAGAGAACCATTTCGGTCGCCCCTTCTGCCAGGACGGCTCGTCGAGCTGGAGTGAATGCTGCGGCACCGGCCCCCATCGCCATCATGAGGGGCGAAAAGCCTGCCGAACCTCCCGACCAGAAGCTGTTCCGGACTCTACTTCGCGGGGAGTTCTTTTCTGTGGGTTCAACGACTCGAACGCGTGATCCCATGTCGGTTGGGAGGCAACCCGGTGAGTGCGTCGTGTATATGACCGAGCTGGCATAGGTCTGCGCCTCGAGCATCTCGATAAGTTCCGCCTGGGCATCGAGGTGAAGATGCTCTTCCGCTTCGTCGATCAGCAGGATGGGTCGCGGATCAAGATTTTGCGATTCAACGAACGCGATCAAGGCGATGAATGCGCGAAGACCGGCACTTCGTTCGTCGAAACTGGTAATCGTGTCATCGTCTTCGTGAATGAGCAGTTCCAGCTCGTCATCAGAATTAACTTCGAGCCTCACGGTCAATCGCGCTTGTTTCCAGGTCGCGTGGAAGCGTGTCTCCAGTTTCTTGTTCGCCTTGAGAAGCAGTCGCGCGCGGCCAGGGGTATCGCTCTCCGAGACCGCAGTGACCAGAGTGGCGAGGTCAAGGCCCGCCAGACCGCAAATGTTCATCAGAGCGCCGGGCGTCGACTGCACGAGCGCGTCATTCAGCTCGTAAGAAGCCGCAAGGGTTCGATCATCGTCGTCAAAGAAGGCAAACTCGGGGGTACTTTCCCAGAGCGTCTCGCTGATCGCAATTTCTGGGTCCGGCTTGGCGATCCACTTTGAAAGCGAGTCGATTCTCCCTTCGTGCTTTGCCCATTCCGGAACTTGGAGCAGCCCTTTAGCAGTTGTCATCTGCGATTGAAGGTCTTCGTCAGCAAACGCGGGACTCTTGTCGAATTCGTCGAGCACGTTGTCGAGTGCTTCCAGAGCCAATCGATGCTCGTATTCGTCCGACGGCTCCTCACCGAGTTCCGGAGGGCTTGTCTCGCGTAGTTCCATCGAACTTCGAGAGCGGCTGGCTCTCCGCAGAAATGAAAGCGTCGACTTGAGTTCGTCGACCCGCCAAGCTGGTCTGGGAAGTACGCGCGGGACCATTGTGCGTCCGCCCGCATGAACGACCACGAGGTGTGTTGGCTGAGCGACAAGCCCAGGCACGCCGTCGACACCCAGTTCGTCATCGACGTCGTAGGTGACTCGAACCACTGTGACTCCGTCATCTCTGACGTTCGATCTAGAGCGTAGGCCGGTCGCCAACGCATCGGCTGACGTTGAGTAGTTCAGCGCGCGCAACAGTGTTGTCTTGCCTGCTTCGTTGGGCCCAACAATCGCGACCAACTTGCCCGCAAGGTTGATCTTCTCTGATTCGAATCGGCCAAAACCCTGGATCTCCGCACTTGCAAGTCGCATCGTCGCCTCCGGCACTGACCATAGCGGAGCGCACCAACATCCTCGAATGCAGCTCAGGATTACGGCCGGGTAACGATCCCCGCGTCGAGTTTGCGATCCCGGCGTTTTCCCAGCTAGGTTGGGTCTCCCAAGCCGACCTCAGTTCGGCAGAAAAACTTCAAGCCGACGAAAGGAGCCGACCAATGATCACCATGACCACCGGAATGATTCCCACGGGAATCGCATCCGCAGCCGGCTTCGTCGGCGTCCTCACGGACTGATCAGGTAACGCTCCAGCGCCTCCCGGTCAGACGGTGGAGGCGCTGACGAAGCCCCTGGTCCAGCGCGAATCCTGCTCCTAGCAGCCTGCGCATCCGGATCGAACCGCCCTCTGCTTTTCAGAAGCACGGCCGGCACCCGCCGGTCCGTCATCCCCCGCCGCATCGGCCGACCCGGCTCGCGGCTCTCGCCAGGGCGACCTCCGGCAACCCCGGATGACGCTCAAGCACGCTCGAAAAGGAATGATCACCGTGAATACTCAACTCCAGACTCGCCCGAGTCACCAGGAACAGCACCACCAGCACGACCAGCACGCTCAGTTCGCTCACTTCGACCAGGCTCCGGTTCGCCGGGTGAAGCTGCTCGACCGACTGGCGCTCCGCGTGGGCCTCGCGCTCATCACGTGGGGTCGTCGCCCGCAGGACCTCGAGTCCCGCGAGCGTCGCGCCAACCGCGTCGAGCAGGCGCTCGCTCGCGAGTCGCGGTTCCAGCTGAACGAACGCAACGCCCGACTGCTGCTCCCGGTCCGATGACCGGCCGCAGATTGCAGGTCCGGGTGGCAACACCCATCACCATCGTCAGTGCCGCTCACGCTCCGGGAGCGGCGAATGCCGCGCACGGTCCGCCGTCGCGCATCTGACTGACTGAACCGGCGCACATGGTCTTGACTCCTGCAAGATGAGGACCATGGGCGCCGGTTCGGCGTTTAACGAGCGTGGTGGTGGCTTCGAGACGCGTCGCTTCGCGGCGCTCCTCAACCACCGAGCGCGCGGAGTCGCGGCGCCAGATCCCGCTCGAACGCCGTCAGGAACCGGCGCTGGTCGTGACCGGGCGCGTGGAAGACGAGGTGGTTGAACCCCGCGTCCACGTACTCCTTGATGCCCGCCACGACCTCGTCGGGGTCGGAGCCGACGATCCAGCGCGACGCGATCTGCTCGATGGGCAGGGCATCCGCCGCCGCCTCCATCTCGACCGGGTCGGTGATGTCGTGCTTCTGCTCCTTGAGAGCGCGAGCGGCGCCCAGAAGCGCGTGTTCTCGAGCGCGAGGTCGGGGTCGACGTCGTAGGAGAGCTTGATCTCGATCATCCGGTCGATGTCGTCGAACGAGCGCTCGACCTTCTCCGCGCCCTCCTTCACCGCCGGGATGAGCTCTTCGGTGTAGAGCGACATCCCCTTGCCCGACGTGCAGATGAAGCCGTCGCCGGCGCGACCGGCGTAGCGCGCGACCACCGGTCCGCCCGCGGCGATGTAGACGGGGATCGGATGCTCCGGCCGGTCGTAGATCGACGCGTCGTTGGTCTCGTAGTACTCCCCGCGGTAGTTGACGCGGTCACTCGTCCAGAGCTCGCGCATGAGCTCGACCGCCTCACGGAGCCGGGCGAACCGCTCCTTGAACTCCGGCCAGTCCTGCTTGCCCGCGCCGGCGAATCCGGTCGCGATCTCGTTGAGCGCCTCGCCCGTGCCCACCCCGAGGAAGATCCGGCCCGGATACAGCACGCCCATGGTCGCGAACGCCTGCGCGATCACCGCGGGGTTGTAGCGGAACGTCGGCGTCATCACGGAGGTGCCGATGACGATGGATGACGTGCGCTCCCCCACCGCCGCCATCCAGCTGAGCGAGAACGGGGCATGCCCACCCTCGTGGCGCCACGGCTGGAAGTGGTCGCTCACCGCGACCGACTCCATTCCGTGGGCCTCGGCCGCGACAGCGATCTCGACGAGTTCGCGCGGGTCGAACTGCTCGGCGGACGCCTTGTATCCCAGCTTCAGTGTCATGCCCTCATTCTCTCCCGCTGAGAGGATCAGGGTCGCGCGTCCACGATCGCGATGAAGCGTGAGCCCACGCCATCCACCTCGGTGCGGCTCAGGCCCGGTGCCGGGTCGGGCAGCTCGTCGGCGGCGTGGAAGTCGCAGCTCAGGTAGGTGAACTCGGGCCACCACTTCTTGGGGCGTGCGGCCTCGGTGAATCCGCAGACGTCGCAGCGCAGCGACATCCACACCGGGCGCTTGCCAGTGCGGTTCGCGCGGGACTGCGCGAGCCAGGGCGGCGGGTCGGCCTCGATTGCGGCGAACTCCGCCTCGGACATGCGCGAAGGCAGCCCGTGTCGGGTGGCCATCTCCATCGGGATGTCCAGCCGAAGGGCTGCCTCGCGTCGCGTGATCACCCGACCTAGGCTACTGACCCATGGAAACCGATCCCGTGCCAGACGTGTGGATCGCTGAGGTCGTCCGCCGCATCGCCGACGTGCCCGGCATCGTCGGGGTGACGCTCGGGGGCAGCCGCGCGCGCGGCGAGCACCGGCCCGACTCCGACGTGGATCTCGGCCTGTACTACCGCGGCGACTTCGAACTTGCTGCGCTCCGCGCGCTCGCGGCCGAATTCGGCGGCGAGGTCACCGAACGCGGCGGCTGGGGACCCTGGGTCGACGGCGGAGGGTGGTTGACCATCGAGGGCACTGCCGTCGACTGGATCTATCGCGATCTGGACCGGGTTGCGATCTCGGTGCTGGATGCCGCGGATGGCCGGGTCGCCCTGCACGCGCAACTCGGCCACCCCGACGGCGTGACCTCGGTCTCGTACGCGGCGGAGCTCGCGATCGCGCGCGTGCTGGAGGACCGGCAGCAGGTGCTCACGGCCCTGCGGCCGACCGCGTACCCGCCAGCGCTCTCCGAGGCCATGGTCGCGCGACTCTGGGACGCGGAGTTCTGGCTCGGCGTCAAGGGCACCGATCCCGTCTACGCGTCGGGCTGCATCTTCCGCGCGATCATGGTGTGCAATCACGCGCTCCACGGGCGTGCCGAACGATGGCTGATCAACGAGAAGGCGGCGACGGAGGCGTCCGGTCGGCTCTCGATCGCACCGACCGACTACGCGATGCGGGCTGCCGCGGCGATCGCGGGACCCGATGTTGCGGCGGCCAAGGAGCTCGTGGCCGCCGTGCGCGTCGCCGTCGCGCGCTAGTCGGTCCTGGGCGTCCGCAGGTACTTCGCGACCGCCTCGGGCACGTACGGCGAGACATCCCCGCCGAGCGACGCGACCTGGCGCACGAGCGAGCTCGACACGTGGGCGTGCGCCGGGTTCGGCAGCAGGAACACCGTCTCGACGCCCGCGAGGTCGCGGTTCACGATCGCCATCGGGGTTTCGTAGGCGACGTCGATCTGCGAGCGGATGCCCTTGACGAGCACCGTGGCCCCCACGTCGGTGCAGTAGTCGACGAGCAGTCCCATGCTCCAACTCGTGACGAGGATGTTGTCCGGCAGCTCCGCTTCGCGCACGGCCTGCTCGATGAGCGTGACGCGCTGCGCGATCGGGAGCAGGGCGGTCTTGCCGGGATTGTGAACGACGAGTACGTGCAGTTCGTCGAAGATGCCCGCCGCACGACCGATGACATCGAGGTGCCCGAGGGTGATCGGGTCGAACGACCCAGGAACGACGGCGATCCTGCTCATGTCCCTCACCCTAGCGGGCGTACGTTACCGGGCCGTTACAAGTCAGTTCTTTGCGAGATAGGCCTCTTCGGCCGCGTCCAGGCGACGCGTGATCGCCTCGGCGAGCGCCGGGTGCTCGGCGAGCGCCGGGTCGCTCTCGAGCACGCCCGCGGCGAGTTCGCGCGCCTCGGCGATCAGCTCGCCGTCCTTCACGACGCGCAGCAGTTTGAGGCTCGAGCGTCCACCCGACTGGATGCCGCCGAGCACGTCACCCTCCTGCCGCAGTTCGAGGTCCACCTGGGCGAGTTCGAATCCGTCGAGGGTGGCGGCCACGGCATCCACCCGCTGGCGCGCGATCGTGCCGTCCTCGGCGGCCGTGACGAAGAGACACAGGCCCGGGATGCCGCCGCGCCCGACCCGCCCGCGCAGCTGGTGCAACTGCGACACCCCGAACCGATCCGCATCGAGGATCACCATGGTGGACGCATTGGGCACGTCGACCCCCACCTCGATGACGGTGGTCGCGACGAGCACGTCGAGCTCGCCCGCGGCGAAGGCGCGCATGATGCGGTCCTTCTCGTCGCTCGGGAGGCGTCCGTGGAGGGCTTCGATCCGGCGGCCCTCGAAGAGCGGGTTGGCGAGCATCGAGGCGAGGGTGTCGGTGACGTTCGCGGTGGTGCGAGCGGTCGCGTCATCCTCGGTCGGCGGCTCGTCGGGATCGGCCTCCTCGGGAACCGACGACGAGATCGCCGGGCACACCACGAACGCCTGCCGGCCCTGCGCGAGCTCCTCGGCGAGCCGCTCCCACACGCGAGACACCCACGCGGGCTTCTCGGCGAGCGGCACGACGTGGGATGCGATGCCCTGCCGACCCGCGGGCAGCTCAGCGATCGACGAGATGTCGAGGTCTCCGAACACCGTCATCGCGACCGTTCGCGGGATCGGCGTCGCCGTGAGCACGAGCACGTGCGGCGGTCTCGCACCCTTGAGCCGCAGTGCTTCGCGCTGATCCACGCCGAACCGGTGCTGCTCGTCGACCACGACCAGACCGAGGTCGAAGAACTCGACCGTGTCGGAGAGCAGCGCGTGCGTGCCGATCACGATCGAGGCCGAGCCCGAGACCGCGGCGAGCGTCGCCTTGCGCTTCTCCGCGATCGGCAGCTGCCCGGTGAGCAGCGTGGGCCGCAGCTTGGCGGCGAGGTCCGGACCGAGCGTGCGCACGATGGACCGCAGGTGCTGGTGGGCGAGCACCTCGGTCGGCGCGAGCAGCGCGGACTGGCCGCCGGATTGCGCGACCGCGAGCATGGCGCGCAGCGCCACGAGCGTCTTGCCGGAGCCGACCTCGCCCTGCACGAGCCGGTTCATCGGCACGTCGGCCGCGAGGTCGCTCGCGATCTCGGCGCCGACGAGTCGCTGGTCGCCCGTGAGCTCGAACGGCAGCGCGGCGTCGAAGCCCTCGAGGATCGCGCCGGGCTCGCGCGCGGTCGCTGCCGTCGCACGGAGCCGCGCCCGCTGCTGCAGCAGCGCGGCCTGCAGCACGAAGGCCTCCTGGAACCGGAGCGCCTTGCGGGCGGCGCCCCAGTCGGCGTCCGTCTGCGGACGGTGGATGAGCTCGATCGCGCGCGCGTACGGGATGAGGTCGCGCTGCGCGCGCACCGGGTCGGGCACCGGGTCATCCAGTGGCGCGAGCGTGTCCAGCACGATCGCCATCGCCTTCTGCACCTGCCAGCTCGCGACGGCGGCGGTCGCCGGGTAGATCGGGATCGGGAGCTCGGCCCAGGCCTTGGCGGCCGCGTCATCCAGCCCCGCACCCTCCTCACTGTGCCCGTCAGAAGCCCCGGCCTCGAACAGTTCGTAGTCGGGGTGGGCGAGCTGCAGCGACCCCTTGTAGTCGCCGACCTTGCCCGCGAAGATGCCGCGCGCGCCCGGGCGCAGCTCGTTCTTGCGCCACGCCTGGTTGAAGAATGTGAGGGTCAGGAATCCCTTGCCGTCGGTGATGCGCACCTCGAGGATCGAGCCCCGGCGCTGCCGCATCGGACGCTCCGTGGATGACACCACCTCCGCCACCATCGTGACGTTCTCGTCCAGCGGCAGGTCGGTGAGGGTCGTGAGCTCACCGCGCCGGGCGTACCGCCGCGGGTAGTGCGCGAGCAGGTCGCCCACGGTCGCGAGTCCGAGGTTCTTCTGGAACGACGACGCCGTGCGGCCTCCGAGCACCGCGCTGAGTCTCTGCCCAAGCGGCCCGAGGTCGAGCGGGCTGTTCACGGGTGCAGGGCTCACAACCAACCGCGACGCTTGAACACGATGTACAGGATCACGCTCGAGGTCGCCATCGCGAGCACCGCGAGCGGATAGCCGAGCGGCCAGTGCAACTCGGGCATGTAGTCGAAGTTCATGCCGTAGATCGAGCCGATCAATGACGGCGCGAACAGGATCGCGGCCCAGCCGGAGATCTTGCGGGTCTCCTCCGCCTGCCGCAGGTTCGTCTGGCTGAGGCGCGCGGCCTCCTCGTTCTGCCGCTCGCCGACGAGGGTCGCATTGACCGCGAGGATGTCGCGCAGCAGCACCCGGAACTCCTCGACGTGCTCCTTCGCCACCACGACGTGATCCGCGACATCGCGCAGGTAGCTCTTGAGTTCGGGCTCGACGTGACCGTCGAACACCCCGGTCGACAGCGACTCGATGATCCCGACCAGCGGCGACACCGTGCGTTCGAACTCGATGACCTCGCGCGTGAGTTCGTAGATGCGCCGCGACACCGCGGGGTCGCCGTCGAACACCTGGGTCTCGATCTCGTCGATGTCGTTGGCGAGCCCCTTGACCACGGGCTCGTAGCCGTCCACCACGGCGTCGAGGATGGCGTACAGCACGGCCTCGGTGCCGAGCTTCAGGGCATCCGGCGCCTCCTCCATGCGCTGCCGCACGATCGCGAGGTCGGGGGTCTCGGCGTGCCGCACCGTGATGATGAAGTTCTTGCCCGCGAACACGTGCAGCTCGCCGAACTCGACGCGCTCCTCCTCGTCGAGGTAGCGCGCGGCCCGCAGCACCATGAAGAGCGTGTCGCCGTAGCGCTCGACCTTCGGGCGCTGGTGGGCGTGCACCGCATCCTCGATCGAGAGCTGGTGCAGGCCGAACTGGGCCGCGAGCGTGTCGAGCTGCTCCTCGGACGGACGGTACAGGCCGATCCACGCGGTGGCCCTCGGACGCTTCGCGAGCGTCTCGAAGGTCTCGGCGAGCGAACCAGGCGTCGCGACCCGCTTGCCGCCCTCGTACACGGCGTTGTTCACGATGTGGCTGTCGAGTTCCGCCGGAACGTGCTTGCGCTTGCGGCTCGCGCGCGTGGGCGGGGAGGTGGTCACGAGCCGATCGTACTGCGCGCGCTGGAGCATTGAGCGAAGGCCATTTCCGGCCTTCGCCGCGACGCCAGCGCCGACGTCCGTCCCGGGCGTCGGAATGTGCCTCGCTACGCTGTACTCGCAATGACTCGCATCATCGCCGGATTCGCCGGATCACTGAGGCTCGCCGTGCCCTCGTTCGGCACGCGGCCGACGAGCGACCGGGTGCGCGAGGCGATCTTCTCGGCGCTGTCCGCCCGTGAGGCGATCGAGGGCGCTCGCGTGCTCGACCTGTACGCGGGCTCCGGCGCACTCGGGCTCGAAGCGGCCTCCCGCGGAGCCGCTGAGGTCGTGCTCGTCGAGAAGGTCAAGCAGGCCGCCGAGCTGCTGCCGGTCGAACACCGCAAAGGTGCTCGCGTCCGCCCCGCGCGATGCCGTGCCGGTCATCGAGACGAGCAGCCAGCCCGTCCAGGCCTACTTGAGCAGCGGGATGTCGCGGCCCGGCGCATCGGGCTGGGACGTCGTGTTCATCGACCCGCCCTACGAGCTCGGCCTCGCCGAGCTCGGCCACACCCTCGACGCGCTCGTGCCGCTGCTCGCGCCGGACGCGATCGTGGTCCTCGAGCGGGGTGCCCGCACCCCGGCGCCGGTGCTTCCCGCTGCGCTCGAGCTCGAGCGCACGAAGGAGTACGGGGACACGGTGCTGTACTGGCTCGCCGCTCGGGTGGTCGAGTAGCGCGCGGCGGAGCCGCACGCGTATCGAGACCCGGCCCGGGCAGCACCGGAAAAACGCTGCGGGAGCGGCTGCGATACGGACATCTGCCGCGACACGCTGGTTGGTCGAGGCCCCGGGCGGCGCGGCGCGAACGATGTCCGTATCGGTGGCGCGCCAAATCGCCCTTCGGGGACGGGTCAGCCGGGTTTCGATCCGCGTCGCGCGCCGCGCGGCGCTACTCAACCGGCCAGGCCGTCCCATCCGTCATACGGGTCCCACCCTCCGCGGCGCTCGTAGGGCGCGCCGCCGACGAGCAGCCCAGCGCCGGCTCGCACCAACCCGATCGCGCGGAAGCCGGCGGGCAGTCCAGCGGCCGCGACCTCGGGCGGGAAGGTCGCCAGCAGCGAGTGATCCTCTCCCCCGTCGAGCTCGATCGGGGTGAGTGCTCCGTCGAGGTCGAGCGCGACCCCGCTCGCCGTGGCGATGCGACGGGCGTCGATCGCGAGGCCGTCGCTCAGGTCGAGCATCGCGGTGGCGCCCGCGAGCGCGGCGGCGACGCCGTCCGCGATCGGCGGGGAGGGCGTGAGCTGGGCGGCGAGCGGTACGGGGTGCGACGCACGCAGGGATGCGGCGGCCGCAGCATTCGGAGTCCCATCACTGTCCACGCCCTGCTCGAACAGCAGCCGCAACCCCTCGGCGGCGAGACCGAGCGGACCGGAGACCGCGACGACGTCGCCCACGCGTGCGCCGGAACGGAGCACGGGCGCCCGGCCCTCCAGGTCACCGAACGCGGTCACCGCGATCGTGAGCGTCGGGCTCACCGACAGGTCGCCGCCGATCACGCCGCACCCGGGGGCGAGGGCCGCGCATCCATCCCGGAGTCCGTCGGCGAACTGCTCGAGGAACTCGAGCGCCGTCGACTCCGGAGCCGCCAGCGCGACGACGAGCGCCGTCGGACGCCCGCCCATCGCGGCGACGTCCGCGAGGTTGGATGCCGCCGCCTTCCACCCCAACTCGGCCGGCCCTGACCACGCGAGCCGGAAATCCGGGCCGTGGATCATCATGTCGGTCGTGATCACGACCCGGCCGTCCGGTGCGCCGAGCACCGCGGCGTCATCGCCCGGACCCAGCAGCTGCGCGGAAGCCGCCGGCAGCCGGGGGAAGATCCGCGCCAGCGCTGCCGCCTCCCCTGCCGCGCCGAGCGTGCCGGGACCCGGCGCGGTCGGACCGGGGGTACTCGGACCTGGCGTGCTCAGAGCCCGCCGCCTCCGCCGCTGTGGTGACCGTGGTCCCCGTGCTCGTGGCCGTCGTGGTCATGCCCGCCGTGCTCGTGACCCTCGTGGCTCTCGTGACCGTGGCCCTCGTGGCCGTGCTCGCCGTCGGCACCCTGCTTGCCGATGAACGCCCACTCCTCCGGGGTGAGGCGCCCGCGGTCGGTATCGAAGCTGCGCCCGGCGGCTTCGACGGCCTCGGTGAGCCACGTGCTCAACGGCTCGTTGTGCGACTGCTCCAGCAGCGCCCGCTGGTCCTTGAAGCCGAGCTTGTCCCACCAGGCCTGAACGTTCTCATTGTCACCGGTCATGCTCCGGACTCTACCGGTTTGGCCCGGTAGCCTGACAGCGATGCGCGCCACGACCCGACCCCTTATCGCCGCGGCCGTCGTGGCCGCAGTACTCCTGCTCGGCGGATGCGCCCAGACCGTCGCCCTCGACCCCGCCGACGACGCGATCAATCCGGTCTGCGCCTCGGTGATCGTCGGCCTGCCCGAGACGGTGGCCGGGCTCGAGCAGCGGCAGACGAACGCGCAGGGAACGTCCGCGTGGGGCGAGCCGGCCTCCGTCATCCTGCACTGCGGCGTGCAGGTTCCTCCGCCGACGGCCGAGTACCCCTGCTACACCGTCGAGGGTGTCGATTGGCTGCTCAACGACGAGAACGCGCCGCAGTACGTGTTCACCTCCTACGGGCGCGACCCGGCGATCGAGGTCGTCGTCGACAACGAGGCCGCCTCCGGGCTCGCGGCGCTCACGGATCTCGCATTTGCGATCACGAACAGCCCCAAGGAGGGCGAGTGCATCGCTCCGGAGGACACGCTCGAGTAGCGCTACCGCACCAGCTTGTGGGTGATCCCGGCGATCGCCCGCACGATCGACGGTCGCAGGGCGAGCCAGATCGCGATCATCACGACCACGCTGCCGCTGAAGATGAGCAGCCCCACCCACGACTCGCCGTCGTTGCCGGCGTACATGTGGTTCAGGTTGCGCAGCGCCCCGGTCGCGAACACGAGCGTGACGTGCGCGACGATGAACAGGCAGAAGTAGAGCATCACCGGGAAGTGGATGGCGCGGGCCCACTCCACCGGGAAGATCCGGTTCAGCCTCGGCGCCTGATCCGGCCAGAGCACCGACATCCGCACGCCCGTGATGATCGCGAGCGGCGCCGCGATGAACACCGTCACGAAGTACGCCAGCAGCTGCAGCCCGTTGTAGTTGACCCAGCCGTTCTCGGTCGGCCAGTCCAGCGACGCGTACTGCAGCGCGGCCGAGATCGCGTTCGGGATGACATCCCACGAGGTCGGCACGATCCGCAGCCACTGGCCCGTCACGAACAGCAGCACGACGTACACGACGCCGTTGAGCACCCACACGATGTCGAACGCGTTGTGCAGCCACACCGTGATGCTCCACCGCTTCGGGCGAGCGCCGCCCTTCGGCGGGCGCTTGCTCGTCACGAATGCATCGGGCTTCTTCCCGCTGCGGATCAGCAGCCCGGTGCGGATGAGCATGAGGATGAACAGCACGTTGAGCGCGTGCGTCCACGACAGCCAGGCCGGGAAACCAACGGGCGTGCCCTCCGGCACCGCGGAGCTGCTGGGGAACGCCGTGAGGAAGTCCTGCACGAGCGGGGTGTTGCGCACCGTGATGGCGATCAGGATGACGGCGGCGGCGACCAGGATGCCGACCGGCCCGATCCACAGCAGGTAGATCCAGTGCCGGCGCGCGTCGAAGGTCAGCTTCTCGGTCGCCATGGGTCAGCGCACCGTCTCGAGGCCGAGCTGGATGAGCTCGTCGATGAGCTCGGGGTAGGTCATCCCGCTCGCCGCCCAGCACTTCGGGAACATCGAGATCGGGGTGAACCCCGGCATGGTGTTGAGCTCGTTCACGATGAACTCGGTGCCGGTGAAGAAGCAGTCCACGCGGGCGAGACCCGGAGCCGCCGATGGCCTCGAACGCCTGGGCGGCGATCCGCTGCATCGCCGCGAGCTCGCCGGGCTGCAGGTCGGCGGGGCAGATCAGGTCGGCAGCGCCGTCATCCAGGTACTTCGCCTCGAAGTCGTAGAACTCGCGCGTCGTCATGACGATCTCGCCTGCGACGCTCACGCGGGTCGGTCCACCGTCGCGGCCGGAGAGCACGCCGCACTCGACCTCGCGGCCGACGATCGCACCCTCGACGAGGGCCGTCGAATCCTCGGCCCACGCGACCCTGAGCGCGGCATCCAGCTCGGACCAGTCCTTGACCTTCGTGACGCCGACCGATGAGCCGGCGCGCGCGGGCTTCACGAACGCGGGGAGCCCGAGACCCTGCGCCCGGCGTCGCCAGAGGTCGTTGTCGCGTTCCCACTCGCGCGGTGAGATCGTGACCCACGGGGCGACCGGGATGCCGGCGGCCTGCAGCACCGACTTCGTGTAGTGCTTGTCCATGCCGAGCGACGACGCGAGCACGCCGTTGCCGACGTACGGCAGCCCGATGAGTTCGATGAGGCCCTGCACCGTGCCGTCCTCGCCGAACGGGCCGTGCAGGATCGGGAACACGATGTCGACCTCGCCGAGCGAGCGCAGCACGCGCTCGCCCTGCTCGTCGAGCTCCCAGGCGTGGAACTCGCGGGACTTCGTCGACTCGGGGAACAGCACTCGAGTGCCGTTGTCGTGCACCTCGGGCATCGCCTCGGGATTCAGGCGAAACGCTGCCGCGTCGTCCGGCTGCACCGTGAACGCACCGTCGCGCGTGATGCCGATCGGCAGCACGTCGTACTTGTCGCGATCGATCGCGCCGAGCACGCCGCCTGCGGTCGCGCAGCTGATGGTGTGCTCGGAGGAGCGGCCGCCGAACAGGATCGCGACCCGGATGCGGCCTGAAGGGTCGGGCACTACTCCCCCTGCGGAAGCTCGTCGGTCGTGAGGTGCGGGGCCATGTCCCGCGGAGCCAGCGTACCGGCCAGCACCTCGGCGACCTGGCTCACGATCGGCATCTCGACGTTCTTGGCCAGCGCCAGTTCGAGCACTGGGGCGACCGACGACAGGCCCTCCGCGGTCTGGTTCATCTGCTTGATCACCTCGGAGTAGCTGTAGCCCTGGCCGAGCAGCCGGCCGGCGGTGTTGTTGCGCGACAGGGACGACTCGCAGGTCGCGATGAGGTCACCGAGCCCCGCGAGTCCAGCGAGCGTCTCGGCGCGGCCGCCGTAGGCCACCGCGAAGTCCGTCATCTCGGCGAGACCACGGGTGATGATCGAGGCCTTGGTGTTCTCGCCGTAGCCCACGCCGTCGACGATGCCGATCGCGACGGCGATGAGGTTCTTGAGCACGCCGGCGAACTCGGTGCCGATCACATCCGTGTTCACGAACGAGCGCAGGTAGGGGCAGGTCGCGGTCATCGCGACGATCGTGGCGGTCTCGAGCACCTCGGACGAGACGACGGATGCGGTCGGCTGCTCCTTCGCGATCTCGAGCGCGAGGTTCGGGCCCGACACGACCGCGATGCGGTCGGGGCCCACCCGCAGCTCGTCGCGGATCACCTCGCTCATCCGCTTCCCGGTGCCGCGCTCGACGCCCTTCATGAGCGAGACGACGATCGCGTTCTTCGGAATGAGGTCGCGGATGATCATGAGGTTCTCGCGCAGGGACTGGCTCGGCACCGAGAGGTACACCTGCTCCGCGCCATCCAGTGCCTCGGGCAGCCGCGAGCTCGACCAGAGCCCGCGCGGCAGGTTGATGCCCGGCAGGTAGTCGCTGTTGCGCTTGGACTGCGTGATCTCGCGGGCGAGTTCGGGGCGGCGTGCCCAGATCGCGACGTCCGAGCCGCCGTCGGCGAGCACCTTCGCGAACGTCGTGCCCCACGATCCGGCACCGAGCACCGCAACCTTGCGCTTCACGGGCGTCGCGTCGATGGTCACACGGACCATTCTGTCCTACTCGGGTCGGCGCCCATGAAGCTCGAGTGCTACTCGGGCTTGCCGAATTCGGTCTGGCCGTGCTCGGCCGGGTCCCAGCGCACTTCGGGCGCCGGTTCATCCCGCAGCTTCGAGACGAGCACGGTGATCGCGTTCATGACGGCGTTCGTCGCGGCGGCATAGGTCGCGGGAGTGCGCGGTGCGTCCTTCCACGCCGAGAGGTTGATCGGCTCGCCGATGAGCACGCGAACGTCCTTGCGGGGGAACAGGCTGATCCACTTCGAGTAGCGCGGCAGGATCTGCTGCGCTCCCCAGATGCCGACCGGGATGATCTCGATGTCGTGCTCGAGGGCGAGCCGCACGGCGCCGAACTTGCCGCGCATCGGCCACTCGTCGGGATCGCGGGTGAGCGTGCCCTCCGGATAGATGATCACGGCGAGGCCCTCGTCGACCAGCCTGGATGCCGCGTTGAGCGGGTCACCCTCGCGCTGCACCCCGGCGCGCTCCACCGGGATCTGGCCGGTCGCCCGCAGGATCGCGCCGAGCACCGGAACCTTGAACAGGCTCGCCTTGGCGAGGAACCGCGGCACCCGCTCGGAGCGCCACAGCACGTAGGCCGACACGAGCGGGTCGATGTTGGTGACGTGGTTGGGCGCGAGGATGAACGCGCCGGTCTTCGGGATGCGACCGCTGCCGACGATCTCGTACCGCCCGAGGATGTTGAGCAGCGGAATCACGATGCCGGCGAGGAACCGCCAGAGCGCGGTCTTCTCGGACTTCGGCTTCACCCCATCGGCCATCGTGGGGTCAGCCGGCGTAATCGAAGTCCGCGCCGAGATCCGTCAGCTTGTCGATGAAGTGCTCGTAGCCGCGGCTGATGAGCCCCACGTTGCTCACCGTCGACGTGCCATCCGCGGTCAGGGCCGCGATCAGGTGGCTGAACCCGCCACGCAAGTCGGGGATCTCGACGTCGGCGCCGTGCAGCGCGGTCGGGCCGGTGATCACCGCGGCCTGCTCGAGGGCACGGCGGGGAACGCGACGGGTGACCGAGGCGATGCCCTCCTTGTGCACGACGATGTCCGCTCCCATGTCGACGAGCGCCTCGGTGAAGCCGAAGCGGTTCTCGTACACGGTCTCGTGCACGATGGAGACGCCGTGCGCCTGGGTGAGCGCGACGATCAGCGGCTGCTGCCAGTCCGTCATGAAGCCGGGGTGCACATCGGTCTCGATCTGCACGGGCTTGAGTTCGCCGCCCGGGTGGTAGAAGCGAATGCCGTCCTCGCGCACCTCGAACTCGCCGCCGACCTTGCGGTAGACGTTGAGGAAGGTCATCAGCTCGTTCTGCTTCGCGCCGGCGACGAAGATGTCGCCCTTGGTCGCAAGCGCAGCGGAGGCCCAGCTCGCGGCCTCGTTGCGGTCGAACAGGCAGCGGTGGTCGTAGCCCTTGAGCTTCTCGACGCCCTCGATCACGATCACGCGGTTGGGCTCGACCGTGATGATCGCGCCCATCTTCTGCAGGATCGCGATGAGCTCCATGATCTCGGGCTCGATCGCCGCGTTGGTGAGCTCCGTCGTTCCCTTGGCGAGCACCGCGGTGAGCAGCACCTGCTCGGTCGCTCCCACGCTCGGGAACGGCAGGTTGATCTCGGCGGCGGTGAGTCCGTTCGGCGCCGTGAGGCGGATGCCCTCGTAGCTCTTGTGCACGATCGCGCCGAAGGCGCGCAGCGCGTCGAGGTGGAAGTTGATCGGACGGTCGCCGATGCGGCATCCACCGAGGTCGGGGATGAGGGCCTCGCCGAGCCGGTGCAGCAGCGGACCGCAGAACAGGATCGGGATGCGGCTCGAGCCCGCGAGGGCGTCGATCTTCGAGAAGTGCGCCCGCTCGACCTCGCTCGGGTCGAGGTGCAGCTCGCCGGGCGCAGTCTCGGTGACGGCGACGCCGTAGGCGTTGAGCATGCCCGTGACGATGTTCACGTCGCTGATCTCCGGGACGTCCTTGAGCACGCTCGGCGAGTCGGCGAGCAGCGCCGCGACCATCGCCTTGGTGGCGAGGTTCTTGGCGCCGCGCACGTCGACCCGGCCCTTGAGGGGCTTGCCGCCGCGGATGACGATGCTGTCCGCGGTCATGCCCACCCGTGCGGCAGCCTTGCTCGCGTCCTTCTTCAAACCGTCACTCACTGCGACTGAATTCATTCGTCAACCCTTCGGTGCTGCCTGTCGTGCCGGGAGTGTCTTCGGTCGCCAGCTCTCGCGGCGGGCCTCGAACTCCGTGATGTGCGCTTCGTCACGCAGGGTGAGCCCGATGTCGTCCAGACCTTCGAGCAAACGCCATCGAGTGTAGTCGTCGATCTCGAACGGATAGCTCGAGCCCGCGATCGACACCGTCTTGCCAACCAGATCGACCGTCGCCGCTATTCCCGGCTCGGCGTCGATGGCGGCCCAGATCGCCTTGATGTCGTCCTCGGCGAGCTGCGCCACGAGCAGTCCCTGCTTGCCCGAGTTGCCGCGGAAGATGTCGCCGAACCGGGAGCTGAGCACCACGTCGAATCCGTAGTCGCGCAGCGCCCAGACGGCGTGCTCGCGGCTGGATCCGGTGCCGAAGTCGGGTCCGGCGACCAGGATGCGAGCGCCGACGAACTGCGGCTGGTTGAGCACGAACTCGGGGTCCTGCCGCCAGGCGTAGAACAGCGCGTCGTCGTATCCGGTCTTCGTGACGCGCTTGAGGAAGTTCGCGGGGATGATCTGGTCGGTGTCGACGTTGGCGCGCTTCAGGGGCACGGCGACGCCGGTGACCTCGGTGACGGCATCCATCAGCTCACCCCCACTGGAGTGCTGATATCCGACGGACTCGACAGCGTGCCGCGGATCGCGGTCGCCGCGGCGACGAGCGGCGACACGAGGTGCGTGCGTCCGCCCTTGCCCTGCCGGCCCTCGAAGTTGCGGTTCGAGGTGGATGCGCAGCGCTCGCCGGGGGCGAGCTGGTCGTCGTTCATCCCGAGGCACATCGAGCAGCCGGCGAATCGCCACTCTGCGCCGAACTCCTCGACGATCTTGTCGATGCCCTCGGCCTCGGCCTCGATGCGAACCCGCGCCGATCCGGGGACCACGAGCACGCGAACGCCGTCGGCCTTCTTCTGGCCCTTGATGATCGACGCGAAGGCGCGAAGGTCGTCCAGTCGGCTGTTCGTGCAGGAGCCCATGAACACCGCGTCGACCGGGATCTCCTTCATGGGAGTGCCCGCCGTCAGTGCCATGTACTCGAGTGCGCGCTCCGCAGAGGCCCGCTCGTTCGGGTCGGCGATCGTCGACGGATCGGGCACCGACTCGCTGAGCGACACGCCCTGGCCGGGGTTCGTGCCCCACGTGACGAACGGCTCGAGCTCGTTCGCGTCGAGGAACACCTCGGCGTCGAACACGGCGTCGTCGTCGGTCGCGAGCGTGTTCCAGTACTCGACGGCGGCATCCCAGTCCGCACCCTCCGGCGCGTGGGCGCGACCCTTGAGGTAGGCGTACGTCGTCTCGTCCGGCGCGACCATGCCGGCTCGGGCGCCCGCCTCGATCGACATGTTGCAGATCGTCATCCGGCCGTCCATCGACAGGGCGCGGATGGCACTGCCGCGGTACTCAAGCACGTAGCCCTGCCCGCCGCCCGTGCCGATCTTCGCGATGACCGCGAGGATGATGTCCTTGGCCGTCACGCCCGGCCGCAGTTCACCCTCGACCGTGATCGCCATCGTCTTGAACGGCTTGAGCGGCAGGGTCTGCGTCGCGAGCACGTGCTCGACCTCACTCGTGCCGATGCCGAACGCCATGGCGCCGAATGCGCCGTGCGTCGAGGTGTGCGAGTCACCGCACACGACCGTGATGCCCGGCATCGTGAGCCCGAGCTGCGGGCCGACGACGTGCACGATCCCCTGCTCGATGTCGCCGAGTGGATGCAGCCGCACGCCGAACTCCGCGGTGTTCCTGCGCAGCGTCTCGATCTGGGTGCGACTCGTGAGGTCGCGGATGGGCTTGTCGATCGCGAGCGTCGGGGTGTTGTGGTCCTCGGTGGCGATCGTCAGATCGGGGCGGCGCACCGGACGGCCGGCCATCCGCAGGCCGTCGAACGCCTGCGGGCTCGTGACCTCGTGCACGAGGTGCAGGTCGATGTAGATCAGGTCGGGCGAGCCGTCCTCGCCCTTGACGACGAGGTGGTCATCCCAGACCTTCTCGGCCAGGGTGCGCGGGCGGTGGGGTGTGGTGTCAGTCATGGTTTGGGGTCCTTCGTGGGAGGGTGACCCAGCCGTCGCTCGACTCCGCGACGGGGGTGGCCGGTGACTAGGCCCCGTCGCGGCGACGAAGAAGGAGACCGTCGAAACGCATGGTGCGAGTGTACTCCGCCTTATGCGAGGTCGACGCGGATGACGACATCGCCGAGTTCGAGCTCGGCGCCCGGCGGGATCGACACCGGCTCGTCCGGCTCGACCTCGATCGCCTCGCCGCCCGCGGGCACCACCCACACGCCGTTGGTCGAGTGCAGGTCGTGCACGCGCAACTCCCCGAGGTCGAGCTTCGAGCATCGCGTGCGTCTTCGAGATCGACTTCTCCGGGTCGGGTACGGCGAGGGTTCGCGCACCGGGGTGGGTCGGCGGCGCGACCGGTGCACGGCCGAGGAAGAGGACTGCGGCGTCATCCACGAGCACTGGTTCGTCCAGGCCCGGGATGGTGAGGGTCCAGCCGCGCGGGATCGGCGCGGTGGGCTGGAGTTCCGTCGGTGCCGTCGCCGGCGCGGATGCCGCTGGCGGCGTGAACTCGTCCGGCTCGACGGCCGCCGGCTCGTCGTCGGGAAGCGCCACGGGAACGCCCGGGGCAGCGGGGACGAACACGATCTCGTCGTTCGGGATGCGCTCGGTGCGTTCGGCCCGCGGACGCCGATGCGTGCCGGAGTCGGGGTTGATCAGGCCGGGCGGAGGCGTGATGAAGCCGTCGTCGTCCATGCCACCCCCGAACTCATCTCGGGAAAATGGTAGCCGTCATTCCAACGGCGCGCGGGCGTCGCCCTCGTCGAGCAGTCCGAGCGGCTGCGGAGCCGGATCGAAGAAGGCCACGGATGCCCCGGTCGCGTCGCACTCGGTGGTGCTGCCCTGCGAACCCTCGAGCTGCAGGGTTCCGTCGTCCGCGGCGACGATCGTCATCCGCACGACGTGTCCGGCGAACGAGGCGGAACTCGCATCGGCTGCCTCGAGGGCACCATCGGCTCGGCAGAACTCGACGACCGTTCCCGCGCCGTCCGCCGCGTCCGTCACGCTCAGCGGCAGCAGTACCGACGGACCGAGGCTGATCGGAGCCTCCTGGCCGGTGCCGAGGTACGTGCTCGCCCACGCCCGGTATTGATCGCGCTGCACCGACAACGGCCGGGTGGACGTGAACTGCTCGATCGTGAAGTCAGCGTTGTTGGCCGCCAGCGTGAATCCGAGGTCAGCGGCGCGCGCGGCGGTGACGAACTCGTCCGACTCGAGTGGCGAAGTCGAGCTAGCGGCTTCCGTGAGTTTGGGCGTCGCGATCACGCTCGGTCTCGGATCCTCGGTGGGGTCGGGATCCGGCGAAGGCTGGCACGCCGCGAGCAGCACCAGGAGTGTGGCGGCGCCAGCGAGAGCGAGGCTGCTGGTGCGACGGGTCATCAGGGCACGAGCTCCGGATCGCCGAGGCCGAACCCGAGCGCCAGGCCGTAGCCGAATGACGCGTTGTAGTAGTTCTGCCACGTGTTCGTTGGATAGGTGTTCTGGTCGATCGTAGCGAGGTATTCGTCCGCCCACTGCACGCCGTCAGTGAGGTAGTCGGGGTCGGTCGTCGGGATGTCGAGACCGTCGGAGGTCGCGCCGAGCGCCTGGTGCAGCAGCACCGCCATCTCGATCCGCGCTGCGGCCTGCTGGTCCACCAGGGCCGACGCCGCATCGGATTGCTCGTTCGCGTACCGCCAGTCGTCGGCGTACCACGACTCGACCCACGCGTCGATGCCGGCGCCCGCGACGATGCCGACGCCCTGCCCGAGCACGTAATCGTCGATCGGGATCAACCCGACGAGGAACTCGAGGCCGTCCTTGGTGTTCTCGATGCGCTCGGCAAGGGCCTCGTCGCTGCGCATCGCCTCGGCGACCGTCGCTCCGACCCCGGCACCGTCGAGCATGCCGCCGAGTCCGACGGTGCGGGCGATCGCGTCGTTGATGACGTCCGGCTGGCCACTCGCGATCGCTGCATTGAGGTACTGGGTCTCGTACAGCGAACTGACCTGTGCGAGACGCAGGGCCCCCTCGACATTGCCGCCGATCTGGCCGAGCAGGTTGGCGAGCACCGGTCCGGACACCACCGGACCGACGTGCTGCTCGTCCGAGCCGAGCTTCGAGTAGCCGAAGGTGAGGTCGTCGCTGTCGACGTAGGTGTCGGCGCCGGCGAGCAGCGCACCGAATGCATCGAAGTGCATCGCGACGGCGTTCGCGAACGTGACTGCTGCCTCGTCCGACAGGTGCTCCGTGATCAGCGACTCATTGTCGGCGAGCGCGATCATGATGCGCTGGGTGGTGAGCGAGATGTCCTCGGACAGAGCGAGGTCCGGCGGCTCGGCCGCGAGCGCGCCACCCGCCTGCGTCGCGCCGAACCACAGCGCGGACGGACCTTCGAACTGATCCGGGTACGACCAGTCGCGCTCGTCGAACCAGTGCGTGATCCGATCCTGCGCGAGTTCCTGATTCTCCGGGTTGAGGAAGGCGAGCGCCTCGTCGGGGTACTGGCCGAGGGTCTCGAACACACGGCCGGCGGCGTCGGTCATCCCCGGGCTGAAGTCGATCACCATCATGTCGAGCATCTCGTAGTACTGCTCGGGGTTCTCGGCGAAGTACAGCACGTTGCCGCCCTCGTTCGCCGCCGCCTGCACGCTCATGAGCACGCCGCCGTCGCGCTCGAACTGATCGATCACCTCGGCCGTGGCGAGCGCGAGCTGTGGGCCCATGGGCGCGTTCGCCGGGTCCGAGAACAGGTACGCGATCGCTGCGTTGCCATCGACGCCGAGGAAGTTGGCGTCCGCGGTGAGCAGTCCGGCGGCGAACTCGGTCGCGGTGTCGTGCTGCCAGCCGAGCGATCCGACGGCGAGACCGGATCGCACCTGCTGCGCGAGCTGCAGTGCCGCCTCGTCGTAGCTGGTCGGAGCCTGCACGCCGTACTTGTCGCCGAGCGCATCGATCAGTCGCACGGTGGTCTCGCCGCCGAGCTGCTGGAAGAACTCGGACATGACGTCCTCGTTGTCCCCGTACATCGTCAGCAGCAGCGACAGGGCGGCGACATCCTCGGAATTGCCCGCGTAGTCATCGGCGATCCGGGTGGCGAGGTCGGCCATCGCGGCCGCGACGGCCGAGTTCGTGAGGGTGGAGACGCTCGTGAGGCCCATGTCGGCGAGCGCCTTGCTCGTCGCGGCCCAGGAGGCCGGCACGGCAGCGGAGAGTGCCGCGACGAGCGCGTCATCCGCAGCCTCGCGCTGCCAGGTGAGGTTGAGGAGGGCGGCCTCCGCCTCGGCGGCATCCTTCACCGCGACGGTCTGCTGCAGGTCGTGCACGACCACGGTGACCGGGTCGTAGGCCGGCGGGCTCGACCAGATCACGGCCGACGCTGCGCGCAGCTTCGCTGCTTCGCGATCACCGTTCTCGCGGATCGGGGCGAGGGCGTTCTGGTACGCATCGAGCGCGTTCCACGCGGCATCCAGTGCGTCCTGGATCTCGGGGACGCCGTTCTCGATCATGCGCGAGGCGACGCGCCAGCTCGACCCGGCGACACCCGACCAGAGGTCGGCTGCGGTGCGCTCGGTGCCGAGATCGTCCTTCGTCGTGCCGAAGTCGAGCCTCGCGTACCAGAGCCGCGTCATGCTGTCCTGGATGCCGGTGACCTCGCCGGCCCCCGGATCGAAGTAGTCCCACTGCGCCATGGGTCAGGGTCCCGTCACCGCGTCAGCGGCGTTGTCGTCGGCGTTCTCGAACGCGGTCGCCGCGGTGTCGGCATCGGAGGCGAGCGCCGTGATCTTGCCCGCGAGCACCATGCCGGTGACCTTGGCCCACATGTTGAAGCTCTCGGCGGCGGCCGCGACTTTGGCGCTGCCGGCGTCATCGATGTCGACCGGCGCTGCCTTCGGCACGGCTCCGGCGATGCCGCGCAGATTGCTGGCGATGCCTCGCAGCGTTGAGGTGTCGATCTCGAGCGAGCTCACGGGTTCCCCTGTTCAGACGATGGATCGTTCAGACGTGGATCCGAGGACCGGGCGGGTGGCCCGGTCCTCGGTCGGATCGATGTGGCAGCGACTAGATCGTCGCGGCGTTGGCGATCGCCTGGTCCGTCTCCTGCAGCGTGAGGGCGGTCTTGCGCAGGAAGTCGGCGAGGCCGATGAGGCCGTCGATCGTCTGCTTGGCGCCGTTGGAGTACGTGGTGAACGACTGCTGGTACGCACCGGACGCGGCCGTGGTGACGAAGCCGTCGTTGGTGAGGTTGGTGATGAGGGTGTTCAGCTGCTGGATCTGCAGCTGCAGCGCGTCGCGACCCTGGTCGAGCTGGCTCGCCGCGTTGTTGATGATGTCGTAGCTGACGTTGATGTTGGCCATGTCGAGTTCCCCTTACGGTGTGCCGCCGGCGGATGCGCGGCCGCGGTGATTGGTTTCAAAGCTAGTTGTGCTCATGGAATGCGTCGATGGGCAGCGGTACCCATGCGATGCACGGTCAGGCGATCGGAAGCTGGACGCGCACCACCTTCCCCCGCGCGACGAAGTAGCCGCGTCCGACCGGGAAGTCGGATCGTGCCGCGCGCGGGAACGCGGTGCGGAGCACCATCTCGCCCTCCATGGTCTCCGGCTGCAGCAGCAGGCCCGTGCGCGCCGCCTTCACCTCGGCCAGGAGCGGCCAGGACGAGTTCCACGCGGAGGTCTCGGACTCCGCCACCAGGAAGTGGTTCGAGCGCTTGATCGCTTTGATGAGCTCGGTGAGCGAGGCGTCGGCCGGGGTCGACAGGAAGTCACCGATCCCCTCGATGACGACGACGATCTTCGGAGCGTCCGGCGCCGGCTTGGCGAGCTCGGCGGTGATGGTGCGAGCGAGCTCGGCCACCTCGTCGAGGGTGCGTGCGACGCCCGCCCAACCCGTCGGTCCTGCGATGTCCGACCGAGGGCTGCCGAGGTAGTACTGCTTCGTGGGCATGGCCCGCGCGACGCTCGCCGCGATCCAGCGCAGGGCGTTGGTCCGTCCGCTCGCTGGCGGGCCGCCGAGCAGCAGCACGCCGGTCGGGTCGAAGCCCACCGGGCCGAGATCGAGGTCGGAGAGGCCCAGCACGGGCATCCCGTCGATGGTCTCCGGCAGTGTGGACGCCGCGTACTCGCGCGGCAGCGACCCGATGGGCTCGGCCGCGGCGCGACCGGTCCTGGCGATCGCCTCGCCGAGCGCGACCGTGGCCCTTGACTGGTCCACCGCGCTCGCGCTGCCGCCGACCACGGCGATCTGCGTCTCGCGGCCGTCGATGATGGCGCGGCCGGGAGGCGAAGCGCTGTCGAGGATGTCCTTCGGCACGTCGAGCATCGGGTAACTTTGCTCGTCCGCCATGCGCAGCACGACGCGGCGCTGGATCGCCGAGCTCACCGCGGTCGGGATGCTGCCCGGTCGGTCGGCGGTGATCACCACGTGGATGCCGACCTGCCGCCCTTCGTTCAGCAGCTCGAGGAACACCTGGTACCAGGGCATCGTCGCGCTCGACGCCTCGAACTCGGTGCGGAAGGCCGGGAATCCGTCGACGAGCAGCAGGAGCCGCGGTTCATCCGGCTGGGTCGCGATCCGGCGGTAGTCGGTGATCGTGGATGCGTTCACGGCCGAGTACCGCTCCGACCGCGCCGCCATCTCGTCGCGCAGGGTGCGCAGCAGGCGGATGACGCGCTCCGTGTCATCCCCCGCCACCACCGCACCCACGTGCGGCAGGCTGTCGAGCATCTTGAGCCCGTTGCCGGCGAAGTCGAGCGCGTAGACATTGACCGGACCGCCACGCGGCGTGATCCCAGCCGACGCCGCGAGGGTGCGAAGGGCGACCGACTTGCCGGATCCACCCGTGCCGAAGATCGCGACGTGGCCATCGGTGTCGGGGCGGAACACCGCGACATCCTGCCGCTGCTCCTCCGGGACATCGCTCACGCCGAGCACGAGCTCGGTGTCGGTGCGCTGGCGCAGCTTGGTGAGGTCGAACACCGGTGCGAGCTCGTCGAGCCACGGGCGGCGCGGAGCGGGCACCTCTGCGGCCTTCGCCGCTCCGATCAGCGTCTTGACGAGCCGCGCCTGGTCGGTGGGGCCCTGGTCCTCCGGGATGTCGGAAGCGCCGCTGTCCTGCCGCTCCCAGTTGATCTCGGCGCCGAACCGCAGGTCGGCGACGTCGATGACCGGCAGCACGGGTTCGTCGGTGGTCCAGCCACCGGCGTAGGCGGACTGGAACGGGGTGAGCCTTCCGGGTCCGGTCTTGGCGATCGCGCGGCCCGGGATGGCCGGGTCGAAGTTCGCCGCGATCCGGTCGCCGACGACGTCGAGGCTGTCCGACTCGTCCGCCATGCGCAGGGCGATGCGCAGGTTGGTGTTCGCGCGCAGGTTGTCCTTGATGACGCCGGCCGGCCGCTGGGTCGCCATGATCAGGTGGATGCCGAGCGAGCGCCCGCGCTGGGCGATGTCCACCACGCCGTCGACGAACTCGGGAACCTCCTTGGCGAGGGCCGCGAACTCGTCGATCACGAGCACGAGCGCCGGGGGTGCTTCCGGATCGCCGGACTTCTCGAACTCGATGAGGTCCTTGACCTTCTTGCGGTTGAACAGGTGCTCGCGGTGCCGCAGCTCGGCGCGCAGGCTCGTGAGCGCACGTCGCACGAGGTGCGGGCTCAGGTCGGTGACCAGGCCGACGCAGTGCGGCAGGTTGACGCAGTCCGCGAACGCCGAGCCGCCCTTGTAGTCGACGAACAGGAACGTGACGCGGTCGGGGCTCGACTCCGCCGCCATCCCGAGCACCCAGGCCTGCAGGAACTCGCTCTTGCCGGCACCGGTGGTGCCGCCCACGAGCGCGTGCGGGCCCTGTGCGCGGAGGTCGAGGTGCATGGCGTCCGCGCCGGACTGCCCGACGATCCCGCGCAGCCGGGCCGCGCGGCGCGGGCGTGGCGGGTTCGTGCGGTCGTGGATCGAGTCGTTCTGGCGCCAGCGCTCGACCGCGACGGCCGGGTCGATCGCGATCTCCGGGCCGAGCAGCGAGAGCAGGGACACGGTGCGCGGCAGGTCGCTCGCGTCGCTCAGCACGGCGCCGGCGTCGAACACCGGGGCGAGACGGCGCCCGAAGGCGAGGGCCTGCTCGGGGGTGATCCGCTCGGCGGCGACGGCCACGGAGGACGAGCCGAGGCGGACGAAGCCGACGGTCGTCGCATCCTGCTCGACCGTGACGAACGTGCGCGCGACAGCGGGGAGGTCGTCGATGCGACGCGAGACCCAGATCGGGAACACGCCGGCGTCCGCAGCGCTCTCCGCGAGCTGGACGAGCCGTGCGTGGTCCACGGGGGCGTCGTCGGACACCAGCAGCAGGATCGCGGGGATCGGCGTGGGCGGCGGCTTGGTCGCATCGCCCTTCTCTCCGGCGGACGCGCCTGCGACGATCGCCGACGACTTCAGGTTCGCCGCGCCTCGCTCCTCCTCCTTGGCGCGGGCCGCCGCCTTGCGCACCGCGACGAGCTCCTCGAGCGCCGAGAGCAGCTGGCCCCCGGTCGCCGCGCTGTTCGCGAGGTGCGAGCCGGTGATCGGGCTGTGCGCGGAGCCGGTGTGCGGCAGCCACTTGAGCCACTCGAACTCCGGCGTCCAGGCGGGGCCGACGATCGAGGCCACGACGAGCTCGGAGGGCGAGTGCAGGCCGGTGGCCTGCACGATCAGGCCGCGGGTGACGTCGGCCGCGGCATCCTGTCGTCCGACGACGCCGAGGGCGCCGGCGAAGTGGAGGTTCTCGGCCACGGGCACGTCGTCGATCTCCTCGTACTGCGCGATGAGACCGGTGAGCCGCTCGAGGGGCTCGGGCAGCGCGGCATCCTCGCCGTTGATCGTCACCGTGTTGCGCGACGGCAGGATGCCACGGCCGAGGTTCAACGACAGGAACTGCCAGTGCTCCGGCCGTCGCGTCCACAGCAGTGGGCCGAGGCGCATGGCGTCCTCGTAGACCTCCGAGGTGGACGGCGTCTCGCGCTGCCGCACCCGGCGCTCGACCTCACGCTCGGTCGCGAGCCGCTCGGAGAGGGTCTCGAACCGGGTGTCGAACTTCTCGAAGTCGAGCTTCTGCTTGCGCTTGCGGGTCGCGCGCTGGGCGAAGAAGTTGCCGGCGACGAGCAGCGGCGCCATCGCGATGAAGATGAGCGACGTCACCTGACCGGTGACCATGAACATCACCGGGCCGAGGATGAGCGGTGCGGCGAGCACGAGCCACGGGAAGGGCGAGCGCTCGGACTCCCCCGGCAGGATCGGCGCGACGAGTTCGTCACCCGGGTATCGGTCGTCGACGCGCGGCGACCGGTTGAACGCGACCGGTCCCGAGTTCACCAGGGTGGGCTCGGACTCCACGGCGGCGATCTCGGCGATGAGCACCGTGTCGCCGACCCGCACCGTTGCGCCGTTGTCGAGGTCGATGCGCGGCACGAGCCCGCCGTCGACCTCGATGCCGTTCGCGGAGTTGAGGTCGACGATGCGGATCGACTGCGAGAACACGTCGAGCCGAGCGTGCCGCTTCGAGACGAGCGGATCGGAGAGCACGACATCGGACAGCTGAGCGTCGCGGCCGAGGTACTTCGTGCCCGGGGCGAGCGGGAACGTCTTCCCCTGGTCGGGTCCCTCGAGCACGCGGAGCACGGCGACCGCGGCCTGCTTGGGCGGGGCGGCGGTGCCCGGTGCGATCACGGCCACCGTCGCGCCGGAACCGATCGGAGCCTCACCGAGCGCGAGGTCGGGCTCGATCGCGGGCTGCACCGCTCCGGCCGGGTCGACGATCCGCAGGGTCGCGGCGGCCGGCTTGGCACCCGGCGTGGCGGCGGACGCGAGCACGGCGGCCACCTCGCCGACGGTCGCCGCGGCATCCGTCGTCACGACGATGTCGGCTTCGGGGCCGCTCGGACGCTGCAGCGTGAGCTTGAGCTTCATGGTGTCCCGTTCGTGTTGCGTCCCATGCGAGCGACCCAGTCGCGCGCCGACCTGATCCGGAACCGGCTGAGCAGTCGTCGACCGCCCGACAGCGTGGCCCTGGCACCCTCGACCGCGGCCATCGCCTCGGTCCACACCACCTCGGTGGTCTGCTCGTCCACCGGCTGGCCGGAGAACACCGCCTCATCCGTGGATGCCGCGAGCGACCGCAATCGCACCCCCTCCGGCACCTGGCGCTCGAGCCGTTCGGCAACGAGCCCGCGCGTCATCCTGGACGGCACCGCGTACCCGAGCTCGGAGTACCGGTCGGTGAGCTCCGCCCACGCGCCGGCCACCCGGTCGTGCTCGGGACCGGTCTCGCGGCGCCGGCGGGCGCGGCGAGCCTTGATCGCGCCGATGATGAGCAGCGGCACGAAGAACAGCGCCGCGGGGATCAGCAGGCTCAGCCCGAGCACGATCACCCAGCCGGGCAGCACGAACGCGAGCCCGTTGTCGTCGTCGTCCGACTCCTCGAGCTCGACCGGCGACAGCAGCTTCTCGTCGTCGTTCTCCGCGCGCGGGGGCTGCCGCACCTGCGGCTGCGGCTCGCTCTGCGGCTTCGGCACCTGGTCCTGCGGGATGTCGGTCTCGTCCGGCGTCGGGTTGAACGCGACCCAGCCGACGCCGTCGAACGCGACCTCGACCCACACCGTCACGTCGTCGCCAGTCACCTTGACCGGCTGGCCCTCGAGGATCTCCGGGGCGAAGCCCATCACGACGCGGGCTGGGTAGCCGAGGCTGCGGGCCATGAGCGCGAAGGCCGACGCGTACTGCTCCTGGTCGCCGATCATCTGGTTGCGCTCGAAGAGCTCGGTGATGCGGTCGGCGCCGTGACCGGCGCGGGATGGCACGGAATCCGACGCCCGCCCATGGCTCAGGAAGCCGGTGTTGATCAGGGCGAGGCGCATCGCCTCGAGCTGGTCGATCGGCGCAGGGGAAGACCCGGCGAGCCTCCGGCTGCTGGCGGCCACGATGTCGGGCGATCCCTCGACCGGCGGGAGCTCGATGTTCGCGGTCCCGGTGTCGCCGAGGTCGCCGGGGCTCAGCACCCGCTGCACGAGGGCATCCATCGTGTAGACATCCCCAGAACGCACTCCGCTGGTGACCACCGCGGTGCCGGTGAGCGAGTTGTAGCGCAGGTCGTCGGTGTGGTCGGCGGCATCGCCCGCTGTGAAGTCGATGTCGACCGGATAGCCGACCGACGGCAGCCACACGTCGTCGTAGTCCACGATCGTGAACGTGACGTCGTCGCGCGGCACGGCGGTGATGAACGACGGCTCCGGCAGCTGGCGGCCGACGAGCTGGAACTCCCCCGAGCCATCCGTGCTCGAATCGGGTCCCGTGACGTTCCAGAGCTTGCCGGTGAAGCTGTCGAGCGTGGCCAGGCGGATCACGTCACCGACCTCGAGGCCGTCGACCGTGAACATGACGTCGTCGGTGACCTGCTTCGTGTAGTGCCGGAACCCGGAGAGCGGACTCGGGTAGTCGAGCGGATCGAACGGTGGCTCGATCTCCTCGCGCAGCACGAACCGGGAGTCGTTCGGCGGAGCGGCAGCGAACCCTGCGACGCCGCCGATCACGACGGCCCCGGCCACGATGATCGCGGTGCCCGCGAGCTTGCGGTTGCGCAGCCGGGCGGCGCCGCCCTGCGCGATGGATGCCCCGTGCCGCCGCCACCCCAGCCAGATCAGCGCCAGCACGGCGAACACCACACCCCGGATGCCGGCCTGGTACGGCTCGTCCGTGCCGATCAGGATGCTCGCGAGGTACAGCGCGATCGGCGCGATGAGGGCCACGCCGAACCGCCATGCCGCGCGCGGACGTGACGCGAGCCAGCGGGTGGCGAGCGTCGTGGACAGTAGCGCGACGAACCAGGTGGCGAAGTACGGCACGACCGCGATGTACTGCGGTGCGCCGATCGGCGTGCTGAGCGTCACGATATCGGCCCAGCCGTAGACGGTGCCGACGGCGAGGCTCGCGAGCGACTGCAGGGTCGGCAGCACGGTGTACAGCGACTGCTCCGGCACGGCGAGGGGCGTGCCGACCAGGAAGTAGGCGATGATCGCGACGAGCACGGTCATGACCGCTCCGACCCGGAACACCGAGGTGAGGATGCCCGTCGCAGCGCCGAGCACCAGCCCGCCGATCCCGGCGATCAGGAAGCCGTAGCCTCCGAACGACGGCTCGAATCCGATCACACCGAGCATGGTGAGCACGAGCATGACCGCGATGTCCGCCCAGGTTCGGGCCGTCGGCCAGCGCAGGCTGGGCTTCGGCACGGGCGCCGCTGCGCTCGTGGCCGCGGTCGTCGTGGTCGGTTCGGCGGTCACTGGGTGAGCCCCCTGACCAGGCTCGCGAGGTCCTCGAGGGCGCCGACCGTGATGACGGTGAGCCCGGACACCGAGCCGATCCGCGGCGCGGCGCCGAGGTCCACGTGGAAGGCGACCTGGCGGGTGTCCGGTCCGAACAGCGACTGCACGCTGCGGAACTCGGCCGTGCTCATCCCGGACCCGCCGACGATCATCACGACGCTCGGGTTGGGCAGGCGCTTGGTGCGCTCGCGGGCGAACGCCCTCGTGCTGGGGAACAGTCCGCTCACGGGGTCGATGCGGCACGAGGCATCCAGCATCGAGGTCACCGACAGGGTCTTCCACTGCCCGGCTTCACTCACGACGTTCATCTGGGTTCCGTCGGTGATCACCTGGGCTGCGATGGATGCCGTGATCGAGATCGCGAGCTCGAACTCGTCGTCGGAGGCGTAGTGCTCCGGCCGCGTCGAGTGGATCATCGTGAGCTGCGAGCGACGCGTCTCCTCGAACTGGCGCACCATGAGCTGGCCGATGCGCGCCGACGTGCGCCAGTGCACGTTGCGACGGTCGTCGCCGGGCACGTACGGCCGAAGCGCGTGGAACGCGATGTCGTTGTTCGTGATCTTCTTCGAGACCTGGCCCTCGAGGTCACGCACGAGGCCGGCGGCCGAGGGCGTGATGCGCGCAGTGCGCGGATGCACGAACAGCTCGACCGGGTCGGCCCACCGGAGCGCGCGCCGCAGCAGCCCGAGCTGGTCGCCGCGCACCGACTCGGCGGGACCGGCGACGATCACGGCGCGCTTGTTGGTCGGCACCGCGAACAGTTCCTCCTGCTCGTCCTTCGGCTTCATCGCGGGCAGCTGGAACTCGGCGAGACCCTTGCCGACCGGCAGCTCCATGCGGGTCGGCGGCAGGTTGCGCGGTCCCGTGTTGGTGACGACCATCCGGCCCATCGCGCGGTCGCCCACCACGACCCGTCGCGGGTTGAGTTCGATCTCGACGCCGTACGACGCCCTGCCGAACAGGAAGAACGCGCTGAGCACGACCGCGGCGAGCAGCACGGTGCCCAGGTAGGTGAACTCCTGCCAACCGAACACGAAGCTCAGCACCAGGGCGAGCGCCGCGACCCCGAGCACGAGCCATCCCGCGGGCGTGATGACCCGGAGCACGGGCGCGACGACCCGCCAGATCGCACGCACCACCGGCCCGACGACCGCCCACACCACGCGGGCTGCGCGCACGACCCGCTCGCCGGCGCGCTGAACCGTTGAACGCACCGTCGGCCCGGGCACGGTCGTGCCCACGGTCGTGCGGTCAGCGGTGGTGGTCATCGGTGGGGTGGACTCAGGCGGCCCGGTACGCGGGCGGCTCGATGTCGACGAGGATGCGGTCGATGATGTCCTGCTCCTTCACGCCGGCGAACTCCGACTCCGGGTCGAGCATGAGCCGGTGGCCGAGCACGTACGGCGCGAGCTCGCGCACGTCGTCCGGCGTCGCGTAGACCCGGCCCTGGGTGATCGCCCAGGTCTTGATCGCGCGCGCGAGCGCCATGGCGCCGCGCATGCTCACACCGAGCGTGACGTCCTTGTGGTGGCGAGTGGCATCCACGATGTCGCTCAGGTACTGCATGACCGACTCGTCGACGAACACCTCTGCGGCGAGGTCGGCCATCGCGATGATCGAGTCCGACTTGATGATCGGTGAGACGAGGGATGCCCGGGCGCGGGTCGCCGAATCCATCAGCAGCCCGACCGCGGTCTTCGAGTCCGGGTAGCCGAGCGAGGTCTTGATCAGGAAGCGGTCGAGCTGCGCCTCCGGCAACTTGTACGTGCCGGCCTGCTCCACCGGGTTCTGGGTGGCGATGACCAGGAACGGGGCGCCGACCGGGTGGCTCTCGCCATCCACCGTCACGATGCCCTCCTCCATGACCTCGAGCAGGGCGCTCTGGGTCTTGGGGCTCGCTCGGTTGATCTCGTCCGCGAGCACGATCGAGGCGAAGATCGGGCCTGGGTGGAACTGGAACTTGCCCTTGCCCTGGTCGTAGATCTGCACGCCGGTGACGTCGGAGGGCAGCAGGTCGGGGGTGAACTGGATGCGGGACGTCGTGCCCTCGATCGTGTTCGCGAGCGCCTTCGCGAGCACGGTCTTGCCCGTGCCGGGGAAGTCCTCGAGCAGCACGTGCCCGTCGGAGATGAGGGCGGTCAGGACGAGCCGGATGACCTCGTCCTTGCCGACGATCGCCTTGTCGATGTTCGCGATCAGCTTCTGGAACGCATCGGCGAACCACGTGGCCTGTTCCTGGGTTACTGGCATCGGAGGATGTCTTCCTGTTCGTGGTTGAGGTCGTTGATTGGGATCAGCAGGGGTCGACGTAGTTGTAGGGACGGTTGGTGTCGGAGGCCAGGATGAAGTAGCCGGTGCCCGGTCCGCCGCCATTGAGCAGGAACCACCACACGCCGTTCTGCGACCCGCGGCACTGGAGGTTGATCGGTGTCTGTGGGTTCAGGTGCTGTGAGCAGCCCTGCACGTACCCGTAGAACTCGTCGCTCGTCGACAAGCACGCACCGCCTGCGGCGACGTTCGCGTTCGACGGCGGAGGCGGCGGGTCTATGTGACCGGGCGCCGAAAGCACGCTCCATGCGCCGAACCCGGCCTTGTTCTCCGCTCGCACCATGATCGTGTAGTCGCCCGCCGAGAAGTTCTGCGTGAAGGACGTCGCTGACCCGGTGTTGTAGTACGAGCCGCCGGAGACCTGGACACCGTACGTGAGGTGATCGGAGCCACCGTCGGCGGCGACGACCGCGCCCCAGGTCCACTGGATCGTGCCGGTCGCCACGCTGTCGGTGACATTGGTGACGGGCTGCCCGACCTGCGGAGGAAGCGACTGGCTCCTTGCCTGCACCGGGTTCGACACCCCGTCGGGACCGCGCTTGCCACCGGTGTTCTGCGCGTAGACGGTGACCCTGACCTCGCCCGGACTGTCCAACAGGATGCCGCCGGTCGTGAGTCCCTCTGTGCTACCGGAGAAGCCGTTCGAGGACGTCCAGAAGTAGGTCGTGGTGCCGCCGGTGCCGCCCACCGCGGGCCAGCTCGCGGACATCGCACCCCCGGGTATCCACTGGTCGACTGCCACCGCAGTGACCACCGGCTGCGCCGGCGTGCCGTACGGCGTGATCGGGTCGCTCGGGTTCGTCGACCACGGTCCGGCACCGTTCTCGTTGATCGCTCGTGCGACGAACTGGTACGGGGTGCCGTTGGTGAGCCCGGTGATCGTGCAGGGCGCCCCGGCGGTGCATCCCTGCGTGACCGTCTGCGTCGTCTGGTTCTTCACCTCGTACGCCGTGATCGGCTTGCCGTTCGTGCCCGGCGCGTCGAAGCGGATCGTGGCCGAGCCATCCCCGCCGATGGCCGATCCGCCGTCCCGCTGGGGCTGCGTGACCTCCATCGGCACGTCGGTCACGGTGAAGTTGATCGTGCCGTTGACCCGGCGCTCGGCATCCTCGGTCGCGTCCTCGACCGTGTAGACGACCACCATCTCGACGTACTGCGGCGTCGAGGGCGGCACGACGGTGACGCTGTCGTTCGTGAAGCTCACCGAGCCGATGTTGGTGGTCGCGCCGACGATCCGCAGCGGCTTGCCATCCGTCTGGTACGGGTTCGAGTCGTTGACGAGCGGGTTCATCTCGTAGCTCGTGACCGGGCGCTTGGTCTCGTAGGTGTCGGTGACCGCGACGGCCGGTGGTCGGGTCGAGCCGACGATCGTCACGTTGATCGTCGCCGGCACGGTGAACTTGTCCCAGCGCAGCACGAGATCGATCGTGTAGGTGGTGCCCTTCGGCGTGTTCACCGGCACGCTCAGGCCGAGCTGGGACCCGCTGAGGTTCGCCGACAGGTTCGAGTTGGAGACCTGGATCTCGGAGTAGGTCACCTGCTGCAGGATCTGCGGGTTCGGGTGCGCCGTCGACTGGCGCAGGTCGATCGTGGTGGTCTCGCCCACCTCGACCTGCACGTTCGGGGTCGTGAACTCCGGCGGGGTGTCGCGGAACTCGGGGTCGCCAACGATGATGGGCAGCGTCAGCGGGGCGGTGACGCCCTTCGGGTCATCCTTGGAGTCGCCGTCCGACACGGTGAAGTTGACACCGCCGGGGCCGCGGTAGTCCAGGGGCGGCGTGAACGTGATCGTGTCCTCGTCGACGTAGCTCGACTCGCCATTCGACTGCACCCCGCTCACCGACGCCGGGTCGTAGATGTGTGCGTCGCGGCCGGACGGGACGACGAGGATGTCGCTGAGGTTCCACTCCCGCGTCTCGTTCATGCCCACGTACTGCACCGGCAGGTCGGGATCGATCATCGGCGGGTCGTCGAAGTCGTCCTCGACCGCCTCCGGCACGAGGATGAACGCCATCGCGCTCAGCCCGTCCTTCTCGTTCGTCACCCGGTAGGCGATCGCCTGCCGCGAGTCGCCGGGCGTGACCTCGATCATGCCCGGTTGCTCGAGCACGGTCGCGGCATCGGCGTTCGGGCCCTCGACGGTCACGACGAGATCCTCGTTCTTGCCCGCGGGATTGAACGCGGCCTTGTCGAAGATGTCGACCGTGACCGACTCCTCGCCGGCGATCTCCTTCTTCGTGAGCGGCAGGTCGTCGGCCGACGGCGGCAGCAGCGGCGCGTTCGGGTCGACCGTGACGAGCACGTAGCTCGGCGCCCTGCCGCCGCGATCGTTGGTGAGCTCGTAGCGCAGCGTGAACGTCTGCTCGGTCTCGGGGGCGGTGATCACGAGGAAGTGCTTGTCGAAGACCTCGGCCTCGACCCCGTCCGGCACGTCGAGCAGCTCGGGCGAGACCTTGATCGGCGCGCCCTGCGGGTCGGAGTCGTTGAGGGTGAGGTCGACTTGCGCGACGCGGCCTGGGCGAATCGAGACCGCATCCGGCACCGCGGTCGGCGGCTGCAGCTCGTCCGGCTCGGGGATGACCGCGATCTTCACGGTCGACTCACCGGTCGCGCCGAACGCGTCGTAGACCTGGTAGGTGAATTCGTCGGTGCCCGAGACCGTACCCGCGGTCTCGTAGATGAAGTAGTCGGTGCCCCAGTCCTGGATCGAGCCGAGCGTGGGCGCCGTCGGGAACCGCAGCAGCTGCGTCGAATCGCCGTCGGGGTCGATCTGCTGCAGCGGGATGTCCACCCGGATCGATCCGCCCGCGAGCACGCGCCCGATGAGCGGGTCGGGCTCCGGGTCGCGGTTGCCCTCGGGGTCGAGCGGCGTCACGGTGAAGGTCGCGGTCGCGGCGGCGGTCTCCCCGTACGGGTCGAGCACGCGGTAGTCCACGGCGTACGAGCCGGGCTCGTCCGGCGCCTGGAAGCGCAGCTGGTCGTTGGAGACGAACGCGAGGCCCTCCTCGGGCTCGGTGATGAGCTCCGGGTCGAGGTACATCGTGCTGCCGTCCGGGTGGAAGTCGTTGGCGAGCACGTCGAGAGTGATGATGTCGCCGACGCGCACGGTGGCGGGGTCGTCCACGGCGACGGGGGGCTGGTGGCGGGTGAGGGCCGGGACGGGCACGACGGTCACGCCCGCGGTGGCGGTGGCCGTGCCATCCGAGATCGTGTACGTGAAGCCGACCTGCTCGGTGAGCGCCTGCGTGGTCGTCACGCGGATCAGCGTCGACTCGAGCAGCTCGACCACGACACCCTTCGCCGTGACGTCCGGCGGCACGTCGATCGACTGCACCGCGAGGATCTTGCCGGTCGGGCTCGCGTCGTTCGAGAGCACCGAGACCGTGACCGGCTGCTCGCTGCGCACGTAGGCGGTGTCCTTCACGGCGACCGGCGGCAGGCTCGCGTCGTCCGGTCGCACGAGCACGTCGACCCGGATGATGCCCTCGCTCGTGTTCGCGCCCGCCTGCAGCGTGTACTTCATGTAGTACACGCCGGGCTCGCCGGAGCTGAAGGTCACCGTCTCGCGGTCGGTACTGAAGGATGCCACGGCTCCCCCACCCGGCTCCTCGAGCCCGACGAGCATCAGGTCGGCCCCCGAGGGAGTCAGGTCGTTGTCCAGCGGCTTGATGACGACTTCGTCTCCCACGAAGACGGAGCGGAAGTCCGGCGTTCCGACCGGGTTGAGTTCGCCCGCCGGTTTGACGTCGACCTTGAGGGTTCCGACGACCGGCGCGCCCGTGCCATCCGTGACCTGGAACTGCACCTCCTTCTCGCCGAGCTCGGAGGTCTGGTGCGTGAACGTGATGAAGCCGTCTGGGGTGAAGCGCACGAGGTCGCCCGACTTCGGGTTCGCGGCGACGAGGTATACGTCGTCGCCGTCCGGGTCGCGCCAGTCGGTGAGCACGTTGTAGGTGATGGTCTGGTTGGCCTCGACGCTCACACCGGGGTTCCGCACCGAGTACGGGGGTTCGTTCTGCCCCTCGGGCACCACGCGCGCGGAGACGTTCGCCGACGCGGTGCCGCCGCGGCCGTCATCCACGGTGTAGTGGAAGTTGATGATGCCCGTGTAGCCCTCGGCCGGCGTGAACTGCAGTGCGCGGGCGCCGTCGATCGGGTCGAGGCGGCCGGTGGCGGGGTCGATCGGGTCGTAGGCCGAGATGACGAGCACGTCACCGTCGGGGTCGGAGTCGTTGTCGAGCACGGAGAGGATCGTGGTGCGACCCGGGCGCACGCCGAACTCGTCGTCCTGCGCGGTCGGCGGCCGGTTGGTGTCGGTGCGCTCGGCGAGGGTGTCCTCGAAGGACTGCGTGGATGACTCCTCCTCGCCCGTCTCCTCCGACTCCTCCTCCTCGGGCGGCACGACGTCGTCCCAGTTGTCGACGAGTCGCATGTTCTCGTCCATGAGCCACACGTTGCCGTTGCTGAGGTCGTTGAGCGCGATCACCGATCGGTTCACGCGGAACTCGAGCAGGCTCCCGCCGGTCTGCTCCGGGATGTCGGTGGGCTGCGGGTCACTGCCCTGGCACGCCAGCAGGTACTTCTGGCCGGCGGCCCACGCGCCGTGCGCGCAGCCGTCCTGATTCACGGGGGCGGCGACGCCGTCGGCCTCGGCGCTCGGGCTGTCGAAGCCGGCGATGAGCACCTCGACCGCGCCGGTGGCGATCGTGATGCGCAGCAGGGCGTCGGCGGTGGCGACGATCGCGACATCCGACGTCGGGCCGGTCTGCTGCAGCCGAAGCCCGCGCTCGTCCCCGAGCGAGTACGTCGACCCGGACTCGGTGACGAGTTCGTTGGTCGACTGGTCGAGCACGACCGCGGTGTCACCGACGGCCGCGAGCTGGAATGCGCCGATCGACGGGAAGTTCTTCGCCTGCGGGGCGGTCGCGAGGTCGGGGATGCGATACAGCTTCTGGTCGTTGGGCGAGACCGCGATCACGGCACCATCGAGGGTGACGACGGCGTGCGCGTCATCCCCGAGCTCGATCAGCGGCGGGGTCGAGACGTAGTTGAACTGGAGATCGCCGACCGCCGGGATGACCCACAGCTTGCCGTCCGGCGCCATGATCGAGAGCACGTCGCCGCCGTAGCGCACCTCGGCGCCGGGCGGGAGGTCGATCGCGGAGGTCACCTCGGTCGAGGCGGGGTTCACCGACTCGACGCGGCCCGCATCGGGGTCGACGAGGAAGAGCGTGTCGCCGTCCTGCAGCACGTCGAAGTTCGGGGATGACGCGACCACCGAGCCGTTGAGCTCATCGATCTGGCGGTTGAGCCGGCCGCCGAGCAGCTGCTCGCCATTGGTGACCCAGACATCGCGCGAGGTGAGGTCGACGTCGGTGATGGGGAACCCGGGATGCAGCACCGCGAACGTCAGCGGAACCCCTGCGATGAGCGCGATGACGACGGCGGACACGACGGTCTTCCGTGTCTTGACCCACCTGGTCAGCTGGTTCACAAGGCACTCCGCGATTGAACATTTCCCCGCCCGAACGGCTCGGGTGCCGCCGGGATGTCGCGCACAACGCTAACACGCAAGCGTCGAGCATAATTCGGGTCCCGGCACACCGTGAACACGACCTACTCCGCGGCCTCGGAGGTCCCCTGCGCCGCGTCATTGCGGTCGAGGAGGGAGAGGTCGTCCTTGCTCACGAGCCGGGTCGCGACGGCGTACTCTACGAGCCGCAGCCGGCGGTTGGTCGCGAGGTTGTTCTTCGCGCCCCGCAGGCCCTGCACGCCGAGCTTGTCGAGCTTGTCGCACACGTTGTCGAGCTTGCGATTGAAGGTGGTCATCGACCAGTGCAGCCTCGCGGCGGCCTCGGCGGACGTCGGGATCTCGCCGCGTCCGGGGGAATCCTGCTTGAGCACCTGCTCGGCGAGCGACACGATGAGCAGTCGCTGCGAGCTCGTGAGCGCCACGGGAGCCATCGTGGTCTCGCCGCTGCCGTAGTCGGCGGGCGCCGTGGTCGTGAAGTAGTCGCCGGTCGTGAAGATCGTGAACTCGTAGGTCGTGGAGCCCGCGCTGAACAGCACCTGCATCTGGGGGAACACGATCGGCAGCCGCGCCCCTGGGGCGAGCCAGGCCTGCACCTGGCCGGTGGCATCCGTGACCGTCGCCGACAGCAGCGTTCCGACGTTCGCGAGCCACCACAGCCCGTGGTCCTCCGAGATGCTCAGGAACCGACGGTGCAGGTACGGGTTGTCGTCGATCACGAGGTCGGACTCACGCCCGATGTGGAAGTCGTTCGGGTGCTCGACCTCGTACCATTCGCCGCAGAACTCGATCCGGAGCTTGTCCGGTCCCTGCGGCGTATTCCCCTCGACCGCCGCGGTCTCCCCGGTTCCCGTCATGCGCCGTCACTCACGATGGGTAGCACTCCTCGAGTGGTTGCGGCGAGGTCTTGCCGGAGCGCAGGATGCTGATCTCGACGCACACGGTCTGCCCGTCCACGTAGTCGGGCACGTCGAAGCGGTCTCCGTCGGCGCGATGCAGGGCCTCGCTCTCGGTGCGGTTGCTGATGCGCCAGACCACGACGTCCTCATCCTCCGGGGCTGGATTCTCCACCACGAACAGCAGCACACCGCCCTCGATGCCCTTGCTCACGAGCTCGGGCGTCGGCACGGTCTCGATCACCACCGGGGGCTGGGATGCTGCGGGCGTCTCACCCGCCTGGGGAGCGCCGGGCGGACCGAAGATCACCAGGCTCACGATCACCGCGGCCACGATCGCCGCGGCGAGCGCGCCGATCACCCACCCGACCACGCGCCCGGTGCGGGACTTCGGCGCTGCCGCGGGCTCCGGCGCCGCCGTCGGGGCGGCCGCCGCGGGCTCGCGGCGCCGCACGACGGTCTCGCTCGGCAGGTCGTGGCGTTCATCGGACGGCACGGGCGACGACGAGGGCTGCGCGACGATGCTGGTCGCACCGCGCACCATCGTCGGGTCGTCGTTCCTCGGGGCCGGCGGCGCAGCGGACGGCGAGGCCGGACGGGCGTCGACCGGCTGCGCCTGGATCGTGACCGCGCCGCGCGCGCGCGTCTCGTCGTCGTTGCCGGGCGCGCCATCCCGCTCGGGAGCGTCCACCTGCAGGTTCGGCACCTCGATCGAGGTGGGGGCGTAGCCGAGCTCGAGCTCGACGCGCTGGAGGGCGCGCGCGAAGTCCACGGCCGACGCGAACCGGTCGTTGCGATCGGTGGCCATGCCCTTCTGGAGCACGGCGGTGAGCGAGCGGGGCACGTCATCCCGGGCCATCGGCGTGATCGCGCCGCGCTCGATGCGTCCGATCAGGTCGAGCGTGCCGTTCGGCCGGCCCTTGACCTCGAACGGGGACTGCCCCGCGAGGATCGTGTAGATGGTCGCCGCGAGCGAGAACACGTCGGAGCGCGGGTCGGGTGCCGGGTCATCCTCGAACATCTCCGGCGGCGACCACGGCACGGACATGCCGATCGACTGTCCGGTGCCCGAGGTGTTCTCGACGAGCGCCTCGTCGCGCGTGATGGTCTGCGCCTGGAGCGCGTCGTCGTCGACGGCGGACGAGATGCCGAAGTCGGTGAGCGCGGGCCAGCCGTAGTCGTTGCTCAGCACGTTCGCGGGCTTGATGTCGCGGTGCAGGATGCCCGCCGCATGCGCCGTGGCGACCGCGCTCGACAGCCGCACCCCGGTGCGGAGCGCGTCGGCCACGCTGAACGCCTCCCGCTTGTAGCGCTCCGCGAGGCTCGGGCCGGAGCAGTACTCCATCACGAAGTACGGACGGTCGTCGGTCGCGACGTCGGCCTGGTAGATCGTCACGATGTACGGGTGCGCCGAGAGCTGCGCCATGAGGTTCGCCTCGGCCACGAACGCCGCACGGTTCGCGGGCGTCAGTTCGTCGGTGAGCAGCACCTTGACCGCGACCCGGCGCTTCGGCAGCTGCTGGTCGTAGAGGAAGACGTCGGAGAACCCGCCGGAGCCGAGCAGCTTGACGAACGAGTAGCCCGGCAGCTCGGGGGGCGGTGAAGCGGGTCGCCTCATCGCTCCTCTTCCACGGTGAACGTCACGCCGCCGCCGAGGTCGATCACGGTGCCGACGATGACGGCGGTTGGCTCGCCGGCCCGCAGGGTCTGCGGGCCCTTCCCGGGCAGCACGATCGACGTGCCGTTCTTGGAGTGCAGGTCGGTGACCACGACCGTTCCGCCCTCGAGCGTGAACTGCGCGTGGTTGCGCGAGATGTCCTGGTCGAGCCCGCCGATGGTCAACAGCCGCGGCAGCGCGCCACCGGAAACCTTGCTCACGCTCGGGCTGCGGCCCACGAGCAGCGGCGAGCTCAGCGGCTCGCGGGTTCCGCCCGGGGATGCCACGAGCACGAGCTTCGGCGCCACCTCGGCCTTGGGCGGGGCCGCTGCCGCGCCACCCCGCGCCTTCCGCGTGCGCCGGAGCTTCTGCACATCGGAGGTCAGCACGGTCTCGCCGTCGTGCTCGATCCCGTCCGGGGCTTCGGATGCCTCGGCCGCAGCCTCGTCGTCGGGCGCGTGCACCGCGGCCTCGGCGACCGGACGATGCACCGTCTCGCCGAACAGGTAGTCGTAGCCTGACTCGTCCTCGGCCGCGATCTCGACCACGGGCTCGGCAGCCGAGGTCTCCGGCGTCGAGACCATCGTCGCCTCCACGTCGACTTCCGGCGGGGCGGTGGTCTCGGCGATCGTCGTCTCGATCGCGGACTCGGCGACGTCGGACTCGGCAACTTCCGGCTCGGCGACTTCCGGCTCGGCGGGTTCGACAGCGTGGACGACGGCCTCGGACTTCGCAGCCCGCCTCGGCGCCTTCACCCGAGTCGCCTCGGGGAGGTCGCCGTCGAGGTCGAAGCGCAGTCCCGCGAGGTGCGTCACCCCGGACTCCATGGGCAGCTCGCCCCCGGCCGGGGTCACGCCGAGGATCGTGAGGTCCATCGCGGTCACGTCGGACAGGCTGCGCTCGGCCCAGGTCGCGATGCCGGCGGCGGAGAGGGTGTGGGTGCCCGCGGCATCCACGACCTCGAGCGAGGGGGCGCCGCGCACGATGCAGCGGACCGTGGAGTCCGACTGCCACTCGACGAGCACGAAGTCGGGGGTCGACGCGAGTCCGTGGCGGGTGAGGAGGTCGAGGATGGCGTCGAACGCGTCATCCGCGCGGATCGCCGCCCACGCCGACTCGACGAACTCATCGGTGGCCGTCGCGACGGCGAGCACGCGCGGTCCGTGGATGAAGCCGAGCCAGCCGGCCGCGGCAGGACGCACTCCGTGAGCCATGACTATCCCCTCGGCCGCGTGTCTTCAAGGCTGTTGCTGAACACTGCCCCGGGAAGGCTACCCCGTTCGAGTGTCTCGTCCGAACGCTCGTCCCCCGCATCGCTGCCGGCGGGCACGACCTCGCACTCGACCACGACGACGGTGACGTTGTCCGAACCGCCTGCGGCGATCGCAGCGTTCACGAGTCGCTCGGCAAGACTCATCGGCAGGCTGTCGGCCGACCGCAGCTGCGCGGCGTCGTGGAACACGATGATGCGCGCGATCTCGTCATCGCCGAGTTCACGGGTGAGGCCGTCCGAGCACAGCAGGAACGTCTGCCGGGCGCGCGTCGGCAGGATCCAGACGTCGGGGTCGATCTCCTCGTCGGCGCCGAGTGCCCGCGTGACGACATTGCGGTTCGGATGCCGCTCCGCCTCCGCCCGCGTGAGCAGACCCTCATCGACGAGCTCCTGCACCGCCGAGTGGTCGACGCTGAGCTGGGACAGCGTGCGCCCGTCCCACGAGTAGGTGCGACTGTCGCCGACGTTGAACGCCATCCAGTGGTAGTTGCTGTTGCCGCCGACGTCGACGAACGCCACCCCGGTGAGCGTGGTGCCGGAGATGCCCGCGACGTCGGATGCCTCGGAGAGTGCGAGCACGGCCTCGTTCGCCGCGGTGATCGCATCCAGCACGTCCTTCGGCGACGCGGGCTCGTCCACCGCGAAGTGGTCGGCGAAGGTCGCGACGGCGGCCTGGCTCGCACGATCGCCGAACGCGTGTCCGCCCATCCCGTCGGCGACGAGGAAGACCGGCGGTGCCGCGAGGAAGCTGTCCTCGTTGACCCGGCGCACCGACCCACGGTCCGAGTGCCCGGCGAACCGGAAGCGCACGGTGAACGCCGGCAGCGCGAACTCCTGTGCCGACTCGACCGTCATTGGATCACGGTAGCAAGCGGTCGTCAGCGGCGTAGCGGACGGCATGGGCAGAGGTACCCATCTAGGGCTCGAGGTAGGGATCCACCCACGGTCCGCACTGCTCCGACAGTGCGGCGGGAGTCCACTTCAGGTAGCCGTCCTCGTAGCGGTCGGCACCGAGTTCCTCCGCAAGGGCCGACGTGTCGACCGGATCCAGGATCCCGTAGGGCTTCAGATACTCGCTGCCAGCGATGCCGTCCGGCCCGTCCACGTCCGTACTCGACCGGACGACGGCGGCCCAGATGAACGCGGGCTCGAAGAAGATCCCGCGCCACACCCGACAGGTGGCCTCCTCGATCGCCGCGCGGACCGCCGGATCCTCGGGTCCACCCTGGTGGATCTCGAGCAGGACCGAGGCGTCTTGGTGCGACCGCCCGGAGCCGCCATCGGTCGGATACAGGAGTCCAGCATCATCCACGCCCGGAATCGTGCTGAGCTCGCGGGCGAGGTCGAACATCGATGAGTCCTGGGGATCGGCGATGCCATCTTCCAACTGCAGGTTGACCCAGACCACCGCCGCAGCGATAGCGATGAGTCCGGCGCTCAGACCACCGATCAGCCATGCGATCCCGCGCCGGGTCATGCCCTACTCGTCGACCGGCGCCGCGAGCGCCTTCGCCCGATCCACCCGGATCTTGATCAGGCTCGCCACCGTGGCCACGATCATCGCGCCCAGGATCACCGCGAGCGACGTCCAGGTGTCGATGTCCGGTGCCCACTCGACGCCGTGGCCGCCGTTGATGAACGGGAGCTCGTTCTCGTGCAGCGCGTGGAAGACGAGCTTCACGCCGATGAACGCGAGGATGAACGCGATGCCGTAGTGCAGGTACTCGAGCTTGTCGATCAGGTCGCCCAGCAGGAAGTACAGCTGCCGCAGGCCCATGAGCGCGAACACGTTCGCGGTGAACACGATGAACGGGTCCTGGGTGATGCCGAAGATCGCCGGGATCGAGTCGAGTGCGAACACGAGGTCGGTCGTGCCGATCGCGACGAACACGATCAGGATCGGCGTGAACATCCGCTTGCCGTCGATCGTCGTGCGCAGCTTGACGCCCTCGAACTCGGACGAGATCGCGATCCGCTTGCGCAGGAACCGGATGACCCCCGACTCGGTCTCCTCCATGTCGTCGTGGTTCTGGAACGCCTGCTGCACCGCGGTGAACAGCAGGAACGCGCCGAAGATGTAGAAGATCCAGGAGAAGTTCTCGATGAGCTGGGCGCCGAGCAGGATGAAGATGCCCCTCAGCACGAGCGCGATGATGATGCCCACCATGAGCACCTCCTGCTGGTACTTCCTGGGTACCGAGAACCTCGCCATGATGATGACGAAGACGAACAGGTTGTCGATCGACAGCGAGTACTCGGTCACCCAGCCCGCGATGAACTCGGCGGCGTGGTCCACCGACCCGAGCACGAGCATGAGCAGCGCGAAGATGAGCGCGAGCAGCACGTAGAAGCCGACCCACAGCGCGGACTCGCGGGTGCTCGGCACGTGCGGACGGCGGTACGCGAGCACGAGGTCGGCGGCGAGGATGAGCAGCAGCACGACGAACGAGCCGATTTCGAACCAAGCGGGGAGGGCGGCTTCCAAGAGGTGTCCGTTCAGTTGGGGAGGATGACAGGGCGGAGCCCGAAAGTCTCTCCCGCATCCATGTCGTGCTGGATGCCGCCGACCCGGAAGCGCTGCGCTGCACTTCGTACTGACGGGAACGGCGAGGTGGGATACTCCCCTTCGCTGCAGCGAGCCTACTAGCATCGCGATATGGATGACGACGAACTGCGCGCTCTCGCGACCAAGCGCATCAAGGCACGCTCCGACTACTACCACTTCCTGCTCGTCTGGCTCGGAGTCTCCGTGCTCGTCACGGTCATCTGGGCGGTCACGAACTTCGGCGGCTACTTCTGGCCGGGCTGGGTGATCGGCGGCATGGGCATCGCCGCGCTGTTCCAGGGGATCGCGGTGTTCTCACCGCCGCGCGGCCTGGTCACCGAGGACCGTGTGCAGGCCGAGATGAATCGGTTGCGCGGAGGCGGTTCCTAGAACGCCAGCGTCACCTTCCCGAACAGGTGACCGTGCTCGAGGCGCTCGTACGCCGCGACGATGTCGTCGAACGCGAACGTGGCCTCGATCGGGATGACCACGTCGCCGGCGAGCACGTCCGCGGCGATGCGCTCGACCAGGTCGCGATCCAGTCCAACGCGTCCGACCTGGCGCACGCCGTGGAGCGCCGCGTCCATCGCGACCGTGTTGATGCGGTTCCGCGGAACACCGAGGGCGATCGCGACCTCGACGGTCTTCGCGCCGTGCTGGTCGAGCACGGCCGTGATGCCCTCGGGCGCGAGCTCGCGCAGACGCTGTTCGAGTCCATCTCCATAGCGCACCGGCTCGATCCCCAGCGCCGAGAGCCGCTCGGCGTTCGCCGCTCCCGCAGTGCCGATCACGCGCGCGCCGCGTCGACGAGCCAGCTGCGCGGCGATCACACCGACGCCGCCCGCGGCCGCACTCACGAGCACGGTGTCGCCTGAGCCGATGTGCTGCGACGCGACCGCGACGTACGCGGTCTGGGCGGCGACGGGGATGGATGCGGCGACGACCCACTCGAGTCCGCGCGGTTTCGGGGCCGTGAGCTCGGCGGGCAGCGCGAAGCGCTCGCCGATGACGCCCTCCGACGTGCCGATGACCTCGTCGCCGACGGCGACGTCGGTGACATCCGCCCCGACGGCAAGCACCGTGCCCGCGAACTCGCGACCGATGCCGGAGGGGAGCGTCACGTCCGGGTTGGAGCCGCGGCGGCGCTTCGTGTCGGCGGGGTTCAGGCCGGCGGTGGCGAGTTGGACGAGCACGTCGGCGGGGCCGGGGTTCGGTTCATCCACGTCGATGATCTCGATGACCTCGGGGGTGCCGAAGCGGGCGTAGCGGGCGGCGCGCACGGGCTCCTGCTCAGTCCTTCGGCGAGTGGAACCGCTGCTGCGCGGTCTCGAGTCCGCTGGTCGCGACGAGCTCGACCGCGTCCGCGGCCTCCTCGAGCAGCACCGGGAGCGACTTGCGCTCGGTTGCGGAGAAGTCCTTGAGCACGAAGTCCGCGGCATCCTGTCGCCCGGGTGGTCGTCCGATCCCGACCCGCACCCGCACGAAGTCGGGCGTCGTGAGATTGACCGCGACCGACTTGATGCCGTTGTGGCCGCCCGGTCCGCCGCCGATCTTGAGCCGCACCGCGTCGAACGGGATGTCGAGCTCGTCGTGCACGACGATGATCTGCGCGGCCGGCACCTTGTAGAACCGAGCGAGTGCCGCGACCGGCGTGCCGGACACGTTCATGAACGACAGCGGCTTCGCGAGCACGTACCTGGGGCCTTGCGGCGTGGTGCGACCCTCGGCGATCATCGCGTTCGAGCGGTGGCGCTTGAAGGACGCGCTCGCGCGTTCGGCGAGCAGGTCGACGACCATCTGGCCGACGTTGTGGCGGTTGCCCGCGTAGCCGGGCCCTGGATTGCCGAGGCCCACCACGAGCCAGGTGTCGCCGGTCGCGGGCTCACTTCGAGTGAAGAGGCCCACGACCGACGTCCGTTCCTGGGGTGACTACTCGGACGCCTCGGCGGCGGCTTCGCCGGCAGCCTCGACATCGGCCTCGGCCTCGGCGGCCTCCTCGGCCTCCTCGCCCTCGATCTCCTCGGCCTCGGTCTCGCCGAGGTCGGCGGCCGCGGGCACCGTGACACCGACGATGAGCATCTCCGGGTCGCTGAGCAGGGTGGCACCGGTCGGCAGCGTGAGGTCGGCGGCGGTGATCTTCGTACCGTCCTCCGCGCCCTCGATGTTGACGACGATGCGCTCGGGGATGTGCGTCGCCTCGACCTCGAGCGACACGGTGGTGTTGTCGAGGTTCGCGATCGTGCCGGCGAACGACTCGCCCTCGAGGTGCACGGGCACGTCGACGGTGACCTTCTCGCCCGCGCGGACGATGACGAGGTCGAGGTGCTCGATGATCTGGAGCACCGGGTCCTTCTGCACGTCCTTGACGAGCGCGAGGGTGGTCTTGCCCGAGATGTCGAGCTCGAGCACCTGGTTCGACTTGCGCAGGATGAGCGAGACCTCGTGGCCCGGCAGCGTCACGTGCTGCGGGTCGGTGCCGTGTCCGTAGATCACGGCGGGGATCTTGCCGACGGCGCGGATCTTGCGCGCAGCGCCCTTGCCGAAGCTCGTGCGCGCTTCGGCGACGAGGTGGTTGTCGTTGTCAGCCATGGCTGTTGGTCCTGTTCCGGGCTGCTTGCCCATTGGTCGTCGTCAACTCGAACGCATGCTCAGCGTGAGGAAACCGTGGGCCTCCACCGCGTCGATCACGGATGCAGCGCATCCCTCGCCGAAGTTCAGCCACCGAGTCTACATGACCGGCGACGACTCCCCTGGGGCCAGGACTGTGGATGCCGCGGGCACGCGCCTCGCACGCAGCCACAGCCCCACACCCGCCGCCGCGAGCAGCACCCCGATCTGCTGCACGTTGCCGAGGATCGCTGCCGTGTCGATCCCCGGCTGCGCGACCGGCAACAACGGCATCGCGACCACGAATCGCGTGAACACCGCGGCGATCCCGAGCACGAGGACGAGTACTCCGAGCACGACGACGCCGTACGGCGACCAGCGAGCCGAGACCACCGCGACCCCCACCAGCAGCACGCCGAGGACAAGGAGGAGTACGGCGACCGGATCGGGTCCGTCGAGGAACACGAAGCCCCTGCGGAACGTCACGAACCCTGCCCCGATCGCGAGCACGACCCCGATCAGTCCAACCACGACGGCGATCACGGCGGCGAGGATGCCGACTCCCTGCGCGGGGCCGGAGCGCCGCGGCATCCGGCCGACGAGTCCCGCAGCCACGAAGGTGACGCCCGTGATGAGGCAGATGCCCGTGAGCACCGAGTAGTCGAATCCGTACGACAGTTCGGCGTTGATGGAGCGCAGCAGGCCCGAGAGCTGGACCATCGGCGCGAAGCCTCCGCCCAGGCTCGGTGTCAGCAGCACACCCGCGAGCCCCGAGACGATCTGCACCGCGCCCACGAGGAGCACACCCGCCGACGAGATCGCGACGGTGAGCATGGCGATACCGATGATGATCACCCCCACCACAACCCCGACCATCGCGCCGATCTCCGGCTGCAGGAACCGCTGGAACGCGATGAAGCAGGTCGCCGCGGAGATCCACAGCACGACATGACCGACCAGGGATGCCGCGACCGCGATCACGACCGACAGGATGCGTCTCATGCCTTCGACCCTAGCGAGATGAGAATTGCTTCGACCACGTCCATGACCGGTCCCGAGTTCTCGACGGCCACTCCGGGCTCGTCTGCCGCGAGGGGCTCGAGGGCGGCGAGCTGGGACTCGAGCAGGGATGCCGGCATGAAGTGGCCGGGGCGGTGCTGCATCCTCTCGTCCAGCAGCTCGTGGCTGCCCGTCAAGTGGATGAAGCGTGCTGTTGGGGCCTCGGACATGATCGCCTCCCGATAGCTGCGCTTGAGTGCCGAGCACGCCACCACGACGTCGCCCTCGGCGAGCCGTCGACCCACCTTCCGCAGCCACGGCCAGCGGTCCTCATCGGTGAGTGGGATGCCCGCCGCCATCCGTTCGACGTTCGTCATCGGATGCAGCGCGTCGCCGTCCACGAACGGGAGCCCGAGTCGCTCGGCCAGCGCAGCTCCGATCGTGGACTTGCCGGAGCCGCTGACTCCCATCACCACGAGACGCATGGGGCCACCGTACTAGCCTGTACTGCGGCATCCCTCTCCCAACATCGAAGGCGGCAACACGTGGCACAGGCGAACATCGGCGTCGTTGGACTCGCGGTGATGGGCAGCAATCTCGCCCGCAATCTCGCGAGTCGTGAGGGCAACACGGTCGCCGTGTACAACCGCACCTACGCCCGCACCGAGACCCTCACCGGTGAGCACCCCGAGGCGAACTTCATCCCGTCGAAGACGATCCAGGAGTTCGCGGACTCGCTCAGCAAGCCGCGCACCGCGCTCATCATGGTGCAGGCCGGCAAGGGCACGGATGCCGTGATCGACGAGCTGGTCTCGGTCTTCGAGCCCGGCGACATCATCATCGACGGCGGCAACTCGCTGTTCACCGACACCATCCGCCGCGAGAAGGCCGTGCGCGAGACCGGGATCAACTTCGTCGGCGCCGGCATCTCCGGCGGCGAGGAGGGTGCGCTGCACGGTCCGTCGATCATGCCCGGCGGCTCGGATGAGGCGTGGGTCACCCTCGGCCCGATCCTCGAGTCCATCGCCGCCGTCGCCGAGGGCGAGCCCTGTGTCACGCACGTCGGCCACGACGGCGCGGGACACTTCGTCAAGATGATCCACAACGGCATCGAGTACGCCGACATGCAGCTGATCGCCGAGGCCTATGACCTCATCCGCCGCGGCACGGGCAAGTCGCCGGCGGAGATCGCGGACATCTTCGCCGAGTGGAACAAGGGCGAGCTCGAGAGCTACCTCATCGAGATCACGGCCGAGGTGCTGCGGCAGGTGGATGCGAAGACGGGCAAGCCGCTCGTCGACGTCATCCTCGACCAGGCCGGGTCGAAGGGCACGGGCGTGTGGACGGTGCAGAACGCGCTCGACCTCGGCATCCCGGTGTCGGGGATCGCCGAGGCGGTGTTCGCTCGGGCGCTGAGCTCGAAGCCGGCGCAGCGGGCGGCCGCGGCATCCCTGCCCGGTCCCGACGAGAACGCCTGGAAGCCCGCGGACCCGGATGCGTTCATCGAGCAGGTTCGGCTCGCGCTCTACGCCTCGAAGGTCATCGCGTACTCGCAGGGCTTCGACGCGATCGTCGCGGGTGCCGCGCAGTACGACTGGGACATCAAGAAGGGTGACATCGCCAAGATCTGGCGCGGCGGCTGCATCATCCGCGCGCGGTTCCTCAACCGGATCACCGAGGCGTACGCCGACGACCCGGGCCTCGTCGCCCTCGTCACGGCGCCGTTCTTCGTCGACGTGATGGCACGGGCGCAGGATGCCTGGCGCGCCGTGGTCTCGGATGCCGCGACCGCCGGCATCCCCTCCCCCGCCTTCAGCTCATCGCTCGCCTACTACGACGGCCTCCGCGCGGACCGCCTGCCGGCCGCCCTCGTGCAGGGCCAGCGGGACTTCTTCGGCGCCCACACCTACGGCCGCATCGACCAGCCCGGAATCTTCCACACCCTGTGGAGCGGCGACCGCAGCGGAGATCGAGACCGAGGGCTCCGGCCACTAGCCCGCGAGCGCTCGTTCGAGCGCGGCCGCCGCGTGCCGGTGGCCCACGGTCTCAAAGCCGACCACGGTGACGGCGGGCGCGAGCGTCACGATGATGAGGCACAGCCCGATCGACGCGCCCGCCGACGCCGCGATGATCGCGAGCACGAGGATGCCGATCGTGCCGGCGACCAGCCCGACGTGGAACGGATCGAACCCACGCAGCAACCACGAGTACATCGCGAACAGACCGAGTACGAAGATGAGCACCGGCACGGCGACGGAGACCACGGCACCGAGCACACCGATCTCGGACTCGCCGCCGATCACGTAGGCGGCGACGTGGAGCCCTGCTCCGGTCGCGGCGATCGAGCCGTAGAGCACGATGTGCGAGTAGCCCCAGCCCCACGACCGGTTGCGGTACTTGGCGAGGATCGGCCCGGAGGGCTGCATGAAGTAGATCCACCACAGGCCGAACGTGAGTCCGAGCCCGGCGATGATGATGAGCACCGCCTCGATCGACCAGTCCTGCTGCTCGACGAGCACCGCGACCGCGGCGGTGGTGCCGAACACGCCCTCGCCGAGCGCGATGATCGCGAGCAGGCCGTAGCGCTCGGCGATGTGATGAGGATGCCACGGCGTGCCGGAGGTCTTGCGCTCCGCGAGCACCGGGCCCACTCCCTCGAGCGCGAAGATCGCGGTCGTGATGAGGAAGAACATCGGCGCCGACAGGTCCGCGATCGTCACGATCACCCAGAAGACCTGGGCGACACCGACCCAGAACGCGTAGGTCAGGGCGGTGCGGCGTCGCTCCGGATCCTGTTTGGCGGCCCGGAGCCACTGGATGACGAGCGCGACCCGCATCACGATGTATCCCGAGAGCAGCACGGTGTTGTCGATGTGACCGCCCTCGCCGATGGTCTCGAGTGAGTGGAAGAACGCGGGGAGGCCGAGGGAGTAGACCACCACCCCGGTGATCTGCACCATCGTGGTGACGCGGTAGAACCAATCATCCGTGTCGTAGGCGGACGCGAACCACGTGAAGTTGATCCACGCCCAGCAGGTGCCGCCGATCGCGAACACGAAGCCGAGGATGCCGATCGCGGCATGCGCGTCGGCGATGAAGTGCGCGAGCTGGTCGGCCGCGGCACCGAACGCGACCACGAAGGCGAGATCGAAGAGCAACTCGAGCGGAGTCGCGCTGCGGTGGCGCTCGAGGGGGTCGCGCCCGCGCATCCGCACCAGGCGGGGCATGCCCGGGCGAGCGGTCGGCGGGGCGGCATCGGTCACCCGCCAATCCTGCCATTCGCGCGCAGGAGGGGGTGCGACAATGTCGACTGCCATGTACGACGACGAGGACGACGAGCCGGAAGCTCGCCGGCTACCAGCCGACCGGGGATCGCCCGCTGCGCCACGAGCGGGTCCGGAAGATGATGCGCGTGATCGTGGTGGTGGCGCTCGTCGCGCTCGTGCTGCCGGGCATCCTCGGCTCACTCGTGATCGCGAACCGCACGGCCCAGGTGAGCTGCGCGGCCTACACGGACTACTACGCACCGATGGCGATCGAGTCGGTCACGCGATTCGAGCTGTTCGGCGCCGCCCTGGGCTGGAACTGCTACGCCCACGAATTCGGCGGCAAGGAGACCCTGGTCGCGAACCTCGGACTCATCCCCGGCGGAGCACGACTGCCGTCGGCTCCGCTCGTCGAGAGTTAGCTCGTCGAGAGTGAGGTCGCGCTACTTCGCGTCCTCCACCAACTGGTCCTTGACCTTCTTGCGCAGCACCTTGCCGATGAGCGACCGCGGCAACTCGCCCTGCCACTCGATCACGCGCTTGGGAACCTTGTAGGGAGTCAGGTTGTCGCGGGCGTACTGCCGGATCGCGGCTTCGTCGAGGGATGCCCCGTCCCCGAGCACCACGGCCGCCACGACCTCCTCCTCGCCGTCGGCGGTCGGCATGCCGACGACCACCACGTCGCCGATGCTCGGGTGCTGGCGGAGCGTGTCCTCGACCTCGCTCGGGGCCACCTTGAACCCGCCGACGATGATCATCTCCTTGATGCGGTCGACGATCTTCACGAATCCGGCGTCGTCGAGCTCGACGATGTCCCCGGTGCGGAACCAAGCCTTGCCGCCGTCGGTCGCCTCGACGAACACCGCGGCGGTCTCGTCGGGCTTCTTCCAGTAGCCCGACATCACCTGCGGGCCGCGCACGATGAGCTCGCCGTCCTCGCCGGGAGCCCGATCCACGGTGGGGTTCTCGGGGTCGACCACGCGGACCTCGGTGTTGGGCAGCGGGAGTCCGACGGTCCCGGCCCTGCGGGTGTCGCCCACCGGGTTGGCCATGAGCACGGGGGACGTCTCGGAGAGGCCGTAGCCCTCGACGAGCCATCCATGGGTCTGCTGCTCCCACGGTTCGACGACGGAGGCCGAGAGCGGCATCGCGCCGGAGATCGCGACCTTGATGCCCTCGAGCGAGACGCCCTGGTCCTTCGCGGCCTTCGTGAGCCGTTCGTAGATCGGAGGGACGGCCGGAAGGAAGGTCGGCGGGCGCTTCTTGATCACGGGCAGCACGAGGTCGGGATCGAAGCGCGCGAAGAGCACGAGACGCGCGCCCATGCTCATCGCGAAGGTGAGGCACAGGGTGAGCCCGTAGGCGTGGAACATCGGGAGCACCGCGTAGACGACCGAGGTGCCGCGCTCGACATCCGGAACCCACGCGCGCGCCTGCGCGGCGTTCACGTTGAGGTTCAGGTGGGTGAGGGTCGCGCCCTTGGGGTGACCGGTCGTGCCGCTCGTGTACTGGATGAGGGCGACGTCGTCGCGCTCCGGACCGAAGATGCCGGGCTTGATCCGCTCGTTCTCGAGGAGCTTCGGCCACGGCGTCGTGTTCGACACCTTGGTGGTGAGCGCCGCACGGGACTCGCGCGCGCGCTTGACCGGCAGGCGGAGCATCGCGCGGGTCTTGAGGCCCATCGCGCGGGTCATGTCGACCGAGATGACGGTGTCGACCGCGACATCCTCGGGGAACGCCTGGATGGTGTCGACCATCTTGTCCCACGCGATGACGACCTTCGCGCCGTGGTCCTCGAACTGGTGGCGCAGCTCCCGCGGGGTGTATAGCGGGTTGTGCTCGATCACGATCGCGCCGAGCCGCAGGATCGCGTAGAACGCTACGACGTGCTGCGGGCAGTTCGGCAGCACGATCGCCACCGGGTCGCCCTTCTGCACGCCGAGCACGCGCAGACCCTCGGCCGCGCGCTCGATCTGTTCGCCCATCTCGGCGTAGGTGGTGGTCGCACCGAAGAACTCGAGGGCGACGTTCTCGGCGTAGCTCGCGATCGACTCGCTCACGAGGTCGTAGAGCGAGCCTGCCGGCAGCTCGATCTCCTCCGGCACGCCCTTGGCGTAGCTCGCGAGCCATGGACGGGGAGTCGAAATGCCGCTCATGGCTCCACGATAGGCCAAGGGGATGCCGCCGACGCTCCCGCCCTGGGTCATACTTTTCCCATGTCGCCCTCGCGCCGGTTCACCCGATGACCTCGCTCGTGGGGGCGGACCGCGGCATCCTGACCGTTGATGCGTCACCGGGCATGCGGTTCGTGCTCGTCGACCAGCTCCGTGCGCTCGGCGCACTCGCGGTGCTCTGGTCTCACCTCGTCGGCGCGTGGCTGGACGCCAACGACCGGTCGTGGACCGGCCTCGACCTCGGCCAGGCGATCCTCACCGACCCGCTCGGCCTGCGCACCAACCTCGGCTCGTTCGGCGTCGCACTGTTCTTCTTCGTGAGCGGCTTCGTGATCACGCACGCCGCGTACCGCGAGACCGGCCGGCAGTTCATCGTGCGCCGGCTGCTTCGGATCTACCCGCCGCTGTTCTTCGCCGTGCTGGTCACCTGGCTCGTGTCCGTGGTGTTCCTCACCCCGACGGCGGCCGGCGGTCCCGACCACTGGCTGCTGCAGGCAACGCTCGCGAACTGGGCGATCTCGCCGCTCGTGATCGCGATCCCGGTGACCTGGACGCTGTTCATCGAGGTGGCGTTCTACTTGATCGTGTGGGCATCGAAGCCGCTGCTGACCCGGTTCACCGCCGGCGTGCCGATCGCGGTGCTCGCCGTGTCGGCGTTCTGCGCCGTGGCGATGAACTCGCTCGGACCGTCGTTCTTCGAGGCGGCGCACAGCCTCATCCTGCTGCCGGTGCTCGCGATCGGGCAGCTCACCTACCTCGTCCTGACCCGCCGGCTCCCGTTGCTCGCGGGCGCGGGCCTGGCCGTCGCATCCTGGCTGCTGCTGCTCTACGGGCTGCGCCAGTCGCGTCCGGAGCAGATCGGTGAGGACATGCCGTGGGGTGCGAGCATCGCGTTCGCGGGCCTGCTCTTCCTGCTCGCCGTGACGCTCGAGGGCAGATTCTCCGGATCACGCGTGCTCACGGTCGTCGCGAAGCGCACCTACAGCGTCTACCTGCTGCACTGGCCGATCGGCATGACCGCGCTCACCGTGACGGTGATCGGCCTGCACCTGCCGTACACCGTCGGCCTCGTGATCGCCCTCGTGCTCGTCGCCGGGTTCACCGAGCTGAGCTACCGGTTCGTCGAACGTCCGTGGATCGCGCTCTCCCGCCGGATCGGACGACGACCCGCCGACTGACGGCTACGCGGCGCCGTCGAACATCGAGGTGACCGACCCGTCGTCGAACACCTCGTGGATGGCGCGCGCGATGAGCGGCGCGATGGGCAGGATCGTGAGGCGGTCCCAGTGCTTCTCCGCCGCGATCGGCAGGGTGTCGGTGACCACGACCGAGTCGATCGACTCGCTCTGCAGGATCTCGGTGGCCGGGTCGGAGAAGATCGCGTGCGTCGCCGCGACGACGACCGCGGTCGCGCCGGCCGCCTTGAGCGCCTCGGCGGCCTTCACGATCGTGCGGCCGGTGTCGATCATGTCGTCGACGATCAGGCACACCCGGCCCTCGACCTCACCGACGATCTCGTGCACCGAGACCTGGTTCGGCACGAGCGGGTCGCGTCGCTTGTGGATGATCGCGAGCGGCGCCCCGAGCTTGTCGCTCCAGATGTCGGCGACCCGCACGCGTCCCATGTCCGGCGACACCACGGTGAGCGTCGACGGATCGAGGCGTGCCCGGAAGTGCTCGAGCAGCACGGGCATCGCGAACAGGTGGTCGACCGGGCCGTCGAAGAATCCCTGGATCTGCGCGGCGTGCAGGTCGACGCTCATGATCCGGTCGGCGCCGGCCGCCTTGAACAGGTCGGCGACCAGCCGAGCCGAGATCGGCTCGCGGCCGCGGCCCTTCTTGTCCTGGCGGGCGTACGGGTAGAACGGGGCGACGACCGTGATGCGCTTGGCGGAGGCGCGCTTGAGCGCATCCACCATGATGAGCTGCTCCATGAGCCACTCGTTGATCGGCGACGTGTGCGACTGGATGACGAACGCGTCACAGCCGCGGACGCTCTCGTCGTACCGTGCGTAGATCTCACCGTTCGCGAACGTCCTCGCGTCGGTGTGCACGAGATCGGCGCCGAGTTCCTCCGCGATGTCGATCGCGAGTTGGGGATGAGCCCTCCCCGAGACGAGTACAAGCCGTTTCTGTCCAGTGACCTTGATCTCGGACACGTGCCGCCTTCCGCCCTCGGGAGGCCAGTCTATCGGGCTACTCGCCGGCCTCGTCCGCAGCCTTCGCCGACTCGGTGCCCTCGCGATGCTCCTGCACCCAGCCCTGCATGTTGCGCTGCGGTGCGACCGAGATCGCGAGCGCGCCCGGCGGCACGTCCTTGCGCACCACGGTGCCGGCACCGGTCTTCGCGCCGTCGCCGATCGTCACCGGCGCGACGAACACGTTGTCGGAGCCGGTGTGCACGTGCGAGCCGATCGTGGTCTCGTGCTTGACGAGGTCGTCGTAGTTCGCCGTGATCGCACCGGCACCGATGTTGGTGTGCTCGCCGATCGTCGTGTCGCCGATGTAGCTCAGGTGCGGCACCTTGCTGCCGGCGCCGATCCGCGAGTTCTTGGTCTCGACGAAGGTGCCGATCTTGCCGTCCGCGTCGAGGTAGGTGCCAGGGCGCAGGTAGGCGAACGGTCCGACGGACGCCCGCGGGCCGATCACGGCGAGCGTCGCGTCGGTGCGCTTGACCGTCGCGCCCTCGCCGATCTCGCAGTCCACCAGCGTGCTGTCCGGGCCGATGATCGCGCCGCGCTCGACGAGTGTGGCGCCGCGCAGCTGGGTTCCGGGCAGCAGCTCGACGTCCTCGTTGAGCGTCGCCTTGAGGTCGATCCAGGTGGATGCCGGGTCGTGCACCGTCACCCCCGCGAGCTGCCACCCGCGCACGATGCGGGCGTTCATCTCGAGGGCGGCCGCGGAGAGCTGCACGCGGTCGTTGATGCCGGCGAGGAGCCAGGGGTCGGCGACCGGGATGGCCGCGATCGTGCCGCCGGCGGAGTGGATCGCGGCCGCGGCATCCGTCAGGTAGAGCTCGTTCTGCGCGTTGTGCGGGGTCAGTCCGAGGAGGGCGGCCCGCAGCATCCCGGCGTCGAAGACGTAGACGCCGCCGTTGACCTCGGCGATCTGGAGCTGGTCGGGGGTGGCATCCCGCTGCTCGACGATCGCCTGGAACGCGCCGTCGTCGGAGCGGACGATCCTACCGCCGCCATCGGGGTCGTCGAAGAAGGCGGAGAGGAGGGTGAGTGCGTTGGCGGCGGCGCGGTGGCGGTCGATGGCGTCGCGGAGGGTCGCGGCATCCAGCATCGGAACGTCCGCACTCAGCACGACGACGAGTCCGTCGAAGCCCGCGGGGATGCCCGCGAGGGCGACCTGCACGGCGCGTCCGGTGCCGGGCACGTCGTCCTGGTCGACCACCACGACCGCCGGCGACTGCTCCTGGATGGCGGCCACCACCCGGTCGCGCTCGTGCCGCACGACGGCGACGATGTGGGCGGCGCCGAGCTCCTCCGCCGTCGCGAGCACGTGCCCGATGAGGGTCACGCCCGCGAGGGTGTGGAGCACCTTCGGGGTGGTGGAACGCATCCGCGTTCCCTGTCCGGCAGCGAGGATGACGACGGCGATCTGCTCTGCTTGCGTGGCGGACATGCCGCTATTCTCCCTTGTCCGCGGCAGCGGCCTTCGACGCCTTGACGGCGCGGGCCATGAGCTGCGGACTCGTGAGCAGGGCACGCTTCCACGGCACCATGCCCTCGATCTCGATCTGCAGCGAGAAGCTCAGGATCGTGCGGATGAGCACGATGATCCCGAGCACGACCGCATCGGCGATCGACGGGTTGGTCGTGGTGACCGTGCGCACGAGGTCGGCGGCGACGAGGATCTCAAGCCCGAGCAGGATGACGAGGCCGATCGAATTGCGCAGCGTGATGTACGCCGCGCGACCCTCGCGCTGCACGATGAGCGTGCGGATGCCGAGCACGACCGCGACCACGAACCCGACCACCATGGTCGCGACGCCCAGGAACTCGAACGCGGTCGTGATGGTCTCGAAGAACGCTTCACGATTCATGGGTTCCCTCATATTCGCAGGTCACGGCGACACTAACATTTGCATCATGAGCGGAAAAAGAAGCGCGCTCACCGAGGAGCAAGCCGACGCCATACTCGTTCAGCATGGGCGAGCCTACGCCGAGCATCAATCGCTTTGGCGCCCGATCGGGCCCGAGGTTCGCCATCGAAATCGACGCATCCTGAACTGGGTGACTCGTCGTCGTCGGCCGGCGTCGCATCGTTGGCTGACCATAGCGGCCGTCGCTACGGGCGTCCTGTGGTTAGGCCTCTGCGTCGCGTTCTGGGCGCTCCTTCGGCAAGTACCTCGTCCGAGCTCGACAACGGCCGTCTTCATTTGGTCGGGCCTGGCGTTCGCTGCCCTTCTGGCGACAGCGACTTCAGCGATTGTCGTCCGATCGGGCTGGAAGGCGAGATCTGGTCCACGCTTCATCAGCACGCTCTTCTCGGCCGCAAGTTTGCGGCTGAGCGAGCGCCAGTCCGATGCACTCCGACCCGGTGTACCGCTGATGGACCGCTCTATGCGTGGCGCCACCACCGTTGCGTCCTCGCCGCGTCAAGCCGAATTCCACGTAGCCGAGCTGATGAGACTCATGGGTGCACCCGACGCTCAGGTGACAAGGGCCTCCGGCGACGGCGGGATTGATGTTGTCAGCCGCTACTACGTTGCTCAGGTCAAGCACGTCGCCGGTGCCGTCGCGATTAAGGACGTGCGTGAACTGAACGGCGTGCGTGGAGGTCGACGACCTCTGTTCTTCACAAGCGGCACCTACTCGCGACTATCTGTCGAGTTCGCGAATTCAGTAGGCATGGCGCTCTTCTACTACCGGAATGGGTTTCCGTACCCAGCTAATCCCATTGCGACAGCCATGATCGAGTCGGGTTTGTAGCCGCTCCGCCTCCAGGATTCGAACCTAGACCTAACAGCTCCAAAGGCTGTCGTGCTGCCATTACACCAAGGCGGAATGCGGAGGCCGGTGTTCTCGCCGCCGCCGGTCAAGTCTGCCAGAGCGGCTCCCACGAGCACGCTCGTGCTTCGTGCCGTACCGAATGACGGAGATTTCGCACGAATGTGACCGCATCCCAACCAGCGCCCACGAAAACGCAGGAATCTCCGTCATTTGGTACCGGCCGACACGGCGCGCGGTGCCTCCGGGACGTCGCCCGCGATAATGGGTCAATGCCGCAGAGCGACGAAGTGGATCGCATCGTGGATGCGTGGTCGCGCGAGCGGCCCGATCTGGACTTCAGTCCGCTGCAGGTGCTCAGCCGGGTCGGCCGGCTGTCGCGGCACGTGGATCGGGCGCGCAAGGCCGCGTTCGCGGCATCCGACCTCGAGTTGTGGGAGTTCGACGTGCTCTCGGCCCTGCGACGTGCCGGCGCGCCGTACCAGCTGAGCCCGAAGGCGCTGCTGCAGCAGACCCTGGTCTCCAGCGGCACGATGACCAATCGCATCGATCGCCTCGTGGAACGGAAGCTCGTGACTCGCGACGCCGACCCGAGTGACGGCCGCGGCATCCTCGTCTCGATGACGCCGGAGGGACGTGAGCGGGTGGATGCCGCGATCCGCCTGCTGCTCGTCGCCGAATCCGACCTGCTCGACCGCCTGCCCAAGGCGGACCAGGAGCGGCTGAGCGCCCTGCTGCGCAAGCTGAGCCTCGACTTCGACTGACCCCCGCTCCCCCGACCATCGGCGCTCGATTGGCCCACGGGAATCGATCCGCGTCGGCCTAGGTTGGAACCACCATGACTGTGCTCACCGAATCCTTCACGCTCGCCAACGGCACCACGATCCCGAAGATCGGGTTCGGCACCTGGCAGATCCCGAACGGCGCCGAGGCGTACGACTCGGTCGCCGCCGCGCTGGCCGCCGGCTACCGCCACATCGACACGGCGCGCGCCTACGGCAACGAGTCGAGCGTCGCCGAGGCGATCCGCGACAGCGGCATCCCGCGCGAGGAGATCTACCTCACGACCAAGCTGCCCGCCGAGGTCAAGGACTACGAGGGCGCCAAGGCCAGCTTCGAGAAGACCATGGATGCCCTCGGCGTCGACTACGTCGACCTCTACCTGATCCACGCGCCGTGGCCGTGGGGCGAGCGCGGTGCGGATTACGCCGCGGGCAACGCCGAGGCATGGCGCGCCATGGAGGAGATCCTCGCGAGCGGCCGCGTGAAGTCCATCGGCGTCTCGAACTTCAGCGTGAGCGACCTCGAGAAGCTCGCCGCCGCGTCGAAGGAGACCCCGCAGGTGAACCAGATCCGCTGGTTCGTCGGCCACACCCAGGACGACGTCGTCGCGTACGGCGCGGAGCACGGCATCCTGACCGAGGCGTACTCGCCGCTCGCCACCGGAGCCCTGCTCGGCAACGCCCAGGTGCAGGCGATCGCCGACAAGTACGGCAAGTCGGTCGCGCAGGTCGCGATCCGCTACGCGCTGCAGAAGAACACCCTGCCGCTGCCGAAGACGACCACGCCGAGCCGAATCGTCGAGAACGCCGACGTCGACTTCGAGCTCAGCGCAGAGGATGTCGCTTACCTCGACGGTCTGAAGGACCTCACTCGCTGACGCCCTTCGGAGACGGCTGGACCGTCCGAGGCGGCTCGGTCGGACCGGCGGAACCGCCTCCGCCGATGCGTCCGAACAGGATGTCCACGGGCACCAGCAGGATCCACGACCACATCGCGATCCACGGGTCCCAGAAGATCGCGATGAGGATCGACAGGCCGAACACGAGCGGCACCGCCAGCAGGTTGCGCGCCATGTAGCGGTAGAGCTGCGGGTCGACGTCGGCAGCGAGGTGACCCGCGTGGTGGGCGTACGCCCAGGCGGCGAGCTGCAGCAGGCTCAGGGATGCGACAACCGCGGCATAGAGCACGACCGACGTGACCTCGCCGCCGTACTCCGCGATGAGACTCGTGGGGAACGGCACGAACGCCACCATGAACAGCAGCAGGAAGTTCAGGCCGATCAGGCGACTGTCGAATCGCTCGATGTGCGCGTACTTGCGGTGGTGTCCCATCCAGTTCACCGCGATGACGTAGAACGAGAGCGCGTAGGCGTAGATCGATGGAATGGCGGCGAGCACGACATCCGCCGAACCGCCCTCGTCGTCGAGCGGCACCTTGATGTCGATGACGAGCAGCGTGAGCGCGATCGCGAACACCGCGTCGCTGAAGAACACCAACCGCTCCATGCTGCGGCCCTGGTTGAACACGCGACGGTAGCGGTCGCGGATGCTTTCCATGCGATCACGATAGCGAGCGCGGCGGTGGCAGGATGGTGCCGTGCCGGTAGCCGAGGACCTCCAAGCGCCCGTGCGCGAGCGCATCCTCAACCCGCTCACCGACGGGCTGGGACGCAGCGCGATCGCCCACGAGCACCGGCTGCTGTCCGCCGCTCGTCCCGCGCTTCCGTTCCTCAACTGGCTCGGGATGTTCGCCAGGCCGCTCATGAAGGTGCCGGGCCTCGGCTGGATCACCGCCGATCCGCTCACCGCCCGCGCGGTGCTCAACGACCCCGACCACTTCACGCTGCTGAGCGAGGGTGGCGTCGGGCACCTGTGGGCGCAGATCCTCGGGGACTGGGTCTACGAGCTGTTCGACGGCCCCGGCCACTACGACCTCCGCACCCGCAGCCGCGAACTCTTCACCGAGAAGACCAGCTTCGACTTCGTCGAACGCGCGTGGGGCGCGCGCATCCAGGATGCCCGCCTGCGCTTCGACGCCGGCGAGGAGATCGACCTGGCCGACCTCAGCCGCATGCTCGTCGGGCAGATGGTGGTCACGCTCCTCGGCATGCCCGTCGTGGTGCCGCCGGGAGGGACCGAGGATGACGCGTACCGCCAGATCTTCGCGACCGGTGAGGAACTGGCATCCACCGCCCTCGGCACGACCGCCGACACCGTGCTTCCGCCGGACAAGATCGCCCGCGCCCGCGAGATCGTCGAGAAGCTCACGGGACACATCGACGCGGCGTTCCCGACCGCGTCGGGCGACACGATCATCGGCCGCTGCCGAGACCTGGGCCTCAGCCTCCAGGAGACCAAGGGACTCTCGACCCTGCTCATGGTCGCGGGCACCGAGACGGCTGCGTCGGCGATGTCGCGCACCGCCGCGCTGCTCTACGACACGGGCGAGCAGCATGCGCTCATCGCGAATCCCGAGCTGATGGAGGGCGCGGTGCGCGAGGCCCTCCGGGTGACCTCGCCGGCGCCGGTGATCGGCCGCTCGGTGCTCGCCGACCTCACGATCGGCAAGCACACCCTCAGGGCCGGCGAGCGCATCATGGTGCTCACCTGGACCGCGAACAACCTCGCGGGCGAGTACCGGGTGGACCGCGCCTACATCCCGCAGAACCGGCAGCTCTGGTTCGGAGCCGGACGGCACCTGTGCCTCGGCGGTCCGCTCGCGCGCGCCGAGCTCACGAAGATCGTCGAGCTGCTCATCGGCGACGGGCGGCCGTTCGAGGTCGTCTCGCGCCGCTACGGACGGAAGGTGCTGATCCCGGCGTACGAGTCGCTCGTGGTGCGGAAGGTAGCGCGCTAGGCGTGCGTCGGGTGCTCGTGCGCCCCGTGCCCGACCGGCTCGAGCTGGAAGGTAGCGTGCTCGATCGGCACGTCGAAGTGCTCCGCGACGCACTCCTGCAGCTCGTCGAGCATCTTCGGCGCGTGACCGTCGTTGAAGCAGCTGTCGTCGACCACGACGTGCGCGGTGAGCACCGGGAGTCCGGTGGCGATCTGCGACACGTGCAGGTCGTGCACGTCGCGCACGTGGTCGAGTTCGAGGAAGTGCTCGCGAAGCTCCGAGAGGTCGACGCCCTTCGGCGTGGTCTCGAGCAGCACCGACAGGGTCTCGCGCAGCAGCACGACCGCTCGCGGCACGATCAGCGCGCCGATGATGAGGGCTGCGATCGCATCCGCCTGGTAGAAGCCGGTGAAGACGATCACGAGCGCCGCGACGATGACCGCGATCGACCCGAGGGTGTCGCTGGCCACGTCGAGGAACGCCGCACGCAGGTTCATGCTCTTGCGGCGCGCGCCGAGCAGCACGATGAGGCACGCGACGTTGCCGAGCAGGCCGATGACGCCGAAGACGACGAGCAGGTCGTCCTGGATCTCCGGCGGCTCGAACAGGCGCTTGACCGCTTCGATGGCGATGAAGACGCCGGCGGCGAGCAGCAGCACGGACTGCGCGCTCGCGGCGATCACCTCAGCACGCTGGAAGCCCCACGTGCGGCGCGCACTCGGCGGGCGGGCGACGAGGATCGAGGCGATGAGCGCGATGATCAGGCCGGAGGTGTCGGTGAGCATGTGCGCGGCATCCGTCAGCAGCGCGAGGCTCCCGGTGATCCAGGCGCCGACCAGCTCCGCCACCATCACGAGCGCCGTGATCGCGAGCGCGATGATCAGGCGGGTGCGTCCGGCATCCTGCGTGTGGTCATGGTCGTCGCTCACCTGACCATTGTCGTGGGTCGGACGCCCGCTCACCAATGTTCGGCGTCCGCGAGTGTGGTCGGGGTCGGCTCGAACCCGAGCCGGGTGCGGGCGGCGGAGAGGTCGAGCGTGCGCTCCAGCCCGAGCTGGCTGACCGCGTACCGCGTGATGCGGGGGCGACCACGGCGGGTCGCCCGGTGCACGGACTCGAGCGCGCCGGCTGCGGCGTACGCCACGGCGTAGGGCACGGGGATGATGCGCACGTCCGCCATCCCGCGGCGGTGCAGGAACTCGGTGATCACCGTGTCGAGCGGCACGTCGGTCGCGTCGCCGACGTTGTAGACGCCCGCCGGGGCGGACCGGGAGACCGAGTGGACGACGGCCTGCACGAGATTGTCCACGTGCGTGAGTGTGTGGTCGACCCGCGCCCCCTGCGGCAGGGCCAGCGTCCGACCGCGCACCGCGGCGATCACTCGCGGCAGCAGGGTTCGGTCGCCGGGACCGTAGACGGCGTGCGGGCGCAGGATCACCGCATCCGTGCCCGCGAACTCGAGCTCGGCGGCGGCCTTCGTCGCCGAATAGGCGCTGAGGAAGCGGCGCGACGCCGCCTCGGTCTCGGTGACGTGGCGGCTCGCCCGGAACGCGTCGTACACGCTCGAGGTGGACAGGTGCACGAAGCGCGCGCCCGGGAAGCTCGCGACGACCGCCCGGGTGCCGAGCACGTTCACCCGGTGGGCGAGGTCGGGGTCCGCCCAGTCGTCCGCGAGGGCGGCGCTGTGCACGACGGCGTCGAACTCCTGGAGCTGTCCGCGCACGGTGTGCGGGCCGGACGTGACATCCCACGTCGAGTAGGTGGCCCGTGGATGCGACCAGCCGCCCCGAATGCGGCCCAACCCGGTCACCTCGTGGTCGCGCTCGGCGAGCGCGGTCGCGACCGCACCGCCGATGAACCCGCTCGCGCCGGTGACCGCGATTCTCATGTCACCGTCCTCATGGCAGCGTCCTCACGCGGCCGCCAGGGTGTCCGCGATCGTGCGCGCGAGTGCCGCGCGGTCGAGCTTGCTGCTGCGGCCGGCGACCGGGAGGGAGTCGACGGCGACGACGCGATCGGGGAGCGCCGCGGCATCCACGAGTCCTGGCAGGCGGCGGCGGATGAGCTCGAGCGCGTCCGGCCCGCTCCCCCGTTGCAGCACCACCGCGAGCACGATCACGTCGTCGCCGATCGCGTCCGGCACTCCGACGAGGGCGCACTGCGCCACGGTCGGCAGGCCGGCGATGATCGGCTCGTAGAGGCCCGGGTAGATGTTGGTGGTGCCGCGGATGAACATGTCCTTGGTTCGTCCGGTCAGAACGATCCGTTTGCCCCCGTCTTCGGGGGTCACTCCCGCGATCGGCTCGATGCGGGCCAGGTCGCCCGTGCGCAGTTCCGTGAGCGGCGGCTCGCCGAGGTAGCCGAGCGCGAGACCCTGGCCGCGCACGACGAGCTCGCCGTCGTGCACGAGCGCCTCGACGTGGGGGGCGAGCGTGCCGACGAAGTCGCCCGTGCCGGTGAACGCGAGCTTCTCGTCGCCGTCGGCGATGGCCACCGGCAGGATCTCGGTCATGCCGTAGACCGCGCGGACGGTCGTGCCCGGCAACCTTGCGCGCACGCGCTCGAGCAGCGGCCGCAGCACGGGAGCGCCGCCGATGATCAGTGCCCGGAGCTCGGGCGTGCGGTCGGGCCGGGCGTCGAGCAGGCCGAGCAGTGCGTCGAGCGCGGCCGGCACGGCGAACAGCACGTCGGCGTCCGGAAGCAGGTCGAGGTACGCGGCGGGCTTCGCGCCGGGGTCGGCGCCGGGCGGCGGCATCATCCAGTGCGCTCCCGCGATGAGCGCGGGGATACCCACCATGAGCTGGTCGGTGAGCACGCGCTCGCCCGCGACGAACCCGACGCTCGCGGCGAAGTCCGCGAGGCCGGCGCCCAGCGAGGCCCGCGAGTGCACGACCGCCTTGGGGTGGTCGGTGGTGCCGGAGGTGAAGATGATCAGCGCGCTGGAGCTTGGAGCAGGGGCCATTTCTGGCCTCTGCCGCGATGCCAGCGCCGACGCCCGTCTCGGGCGTCGGGTCAACCTGTCGAGCGAGAGTGCTCCGCGCGGCACACCCGGCAACCATCGACCCGCGTAGACGTGGCGGGCATCGGGCACGACGGTGCGGTAGTCCGGCAGTTCGATCCCGCGCCGGCGGGCGATCGGGCGGGCCAGGCGAGTGGATGCCGCGTACAGCAGCGACTCCGCCGCCACCCACTTCGGCGCCGCGAGCCCCGCCCGCGCCCGGAACAGTGCATCCCCCGCACCCGGATCCGCGAACACGACGGTGCCGCCCGCCGCGATGATCCCGAGCGCGAGCACGACGGCGTCGATGCCGGGGCGCACCGAGAAGAGCACGCGATCGCCTGGCTGCACGCCGAGCCCGGACGCGACGCGATCCACTCGCGCACGCAGGTCGCCGAACGTGATCGTCGTCCCGCGGAAGGTGATCGCCGGGGCGCCCGGCGTGCGATCGCACGCGGCGAGCACCGCGGCGAGCAGGTCGACGACCTCGCGATCGTGCGTGCGCGACTCGGTCATGGCGCGCTCCGCGCGAGCACCACACTCGCGTAGCCGGGAATGAGCTGGCCGCGCGCGACCCGCCGCGACACGACGGTCACGGGGGTGGTGCTCGTCTGTGCATCCAGCACCGCACCGAGCAGCAACCGGATCTGCGCCATCGCGAGCGGCGCCCCCAGGCAGAAGTGCGACCCGGCGCCGAACCACAGCTGGCGCAGCACCGCGCCGACGTTCGCCTCCGGGTCGAAGGGTCCGAGCGCACGGTTCGCCGCGTACGTCGCGAGGATGACACGATCCCCCGGCCGCACCGCGACTCCCCCGATCGCGTCCGCCGCCACGACGCTGCGCAGCATCACGGGCGACGGCGTCGTCACCCGGAGTCCCTCCGCGATCGCCGGTTCGACGAGTGCGCGGTCGGCCGCGATCACCGGCAGCCAGCCGCTGTCCGCAAGGAGGGCGATGAGGCGCGGGATGTACGCGACGATCGTCTCCGTACCCGTGAGCACGAAGGCGGCGACCGCGCCCATGGCCTCGTCCTCGGTGAGGTCGAGGGAGCGCATCCGGCCGGGCACGGTGGACTCGTCGCCCGCGCGATACGCCGCGCGGGCGTGGGATGTGAGTTCGGCGACGATCTCGCGCGCCGCGGCCACCTGCGGCGCGGTGAGTCGCGGGCGCGAGAGGCGCACGTAGCCCGTGATGCTCGAGACTCGCGCGAAGAGCGCGTCGTCGAGACTCCCCCGCTGCGGTGTGCCGCCCCCAGGCCGACGAGCTGGCTGATCATGGCGCTCGCCGACGTGCGGGCCTCGGCCACGACATCCACTCGCTCACCGGCGCGCAGGCGATCGGTGATGGATGCCGCGAGCCCACCCAGACTCGCCGCAGCGAGCCCCTCGACATACCGGGGAGCGAACAGCGGCGCGAGCTTGCGCCGCAGGACGGCATGCTCCTCCCCCTCCATGTTGAGCAGCACCGCGGGGCCGAGCACGGGCGTCCACAGGTCGCTCGGGGCGCCCGGTCCGGTCTTGGAGAAGCTCGCAGTGTTCATCAGGGTCTCGCGCAGCAGGGTCGCATCGCGCACGAGCACGCCGAGGCCGGGCACGCGCTGCACGGGGCGGCGCGCGAGTTCGAGCGCGCGGTACGCGACGGGGTGCGCGCCGCGCATGACGCGCTGCTCCCAGCGCGCCGCCAGTGGCGACGGAGCGGGCGACCGCTGCGCGATGGTCATCGGCGCGTCTTCGTCTCGAGGTCGCTCGCCCGGATGTCCACGTGCTCCGGCTTGTAGGCGTGGTCCTTGTACCAGAGCAGGGTCTTCGGCAGGCCCCAGGCCTGCACCCTCCGCGACGAGCCGAACACCACGACGTCGTTGCGCCGCGCATACCGGTCGGTGAGCTTGCGCACGGCGTTCACGAGCGCGCGGTCCTCGTGCAGGTCCTCGATCGCGGTGCGTGGAAAGCCGCCGGCCCGCTCATACAGCTCGGACGTGATGCCGACGTTGCAGCCGGCGGCCATCATGTAGGGGCCCCGGTACTCGGCGTCGCGGTTGCCCGGACGGATGCGCCCGAATGCCTCTGCGAGATGCACGGCGCCGCGCAGCAGCCAGCGCGTGGGCGCCGGCAGTCCCTCGTCGCGGCGCGGGACCAACTCGCCGCCGACCAGGCCGAGCCCGTCGACGGTGAGCGAGCGGCGGATCGCGGCGGTCCAGTCGGCGCGCGGCAGGCAGTCCGCATCCGTGCGCGCGAGCAGCGTCGCGCCGGCCGTGATGGCCGCGCGCATCCCGGTGTCCGCGGCGGCGCCGGTGCCCTTCTGCGCCTCATGGATGACGCGCCAGCGCGATTGCCCGTAGGCCTCGATGATCGCGACCGAGTCATCAGTCGAGGCGTTGTCGACGAACACGACGTCGACGTCGGCGTCCTCCTGGGCGAGCAGCGCATCGAGGGTGGGCCGGATCCCGGCCGCCTCGTTGTAGACCGGAACCACGACGAACAACCGCTCCATCAGAGCCGCACCACCATGAGCCCGAGGCTGATGCCTCCCGCGAGCCCGATCAGCATCACGAGGCTCCCCGGTCCCACCAGCCCGCGCGCCCGCGCTTCGACCAGCTGCAGCGGCAGCGTCACCGACGCGAGGTTGCCGTGGTCGGCGATCGTGATCACGGTCTTGTCGTCCGCGACGCCGAGCCGCTCGAAGATCGGCGGCAGGTAGGGCAGCGCGACCTGGTGGATCGCGACGAGGTCGAAGTCGTCCCAGCCGAGGTCGTTCGCAGCGAGCAGCTCCTCGATCGGGGCAGGCCCGAGTTCGAGGAACGCGCGCTGCAGCGCGCGGCCGTCCATGTCGAAGTAGGTGTGGTCGAGGCTGCGCGGATTCATCGTGCCGCCGGTCGGCAGCGTGCCGATCTCCCAGTGCGACGACACGGCGCGGAAGTCGGACGCGAGGATGCCGCGGCTCGGGTCATCCGTCGCCTCGAGCAGCACGGCCGCCCCGCCGTCGCTCATCGTGTACCCCGGGAACGACCGGATGAACTGCTCGTGATCCGCGAGCTCCCAGCGCACCCCGTGCGAGGGCTGCTCCCCGCTCGCGATCAGCACGCGCCGGTACTGGCCGGAGGCGATGAGCGCATCCGCCACCTGCATGGCGTTGATCACCGAGTTGCAGGCGTTCTTGACATCCATCACCGGGCAGTCCAGGCCGAGCTTGGCGGCGACGATGTGGCTGGTCGCGGGTTCGATCAGGTCCTGGCTCGCGCTCGCGAACAGCAGGAGGTCCACCGGTCCGGGCGACTCCTCGAGCGCGATGCGTGCGGCGGCGACCGCGAGATCGGAGGCCTGCCAGCCATCGGGGCGCACGTGCACCGACTCGACCCCGGTCATCCGGTGGATGAGCCCCGTGGCGAGCTTGAGCTTCGGATTGCGTTCGCGCAGGCCGCGCTCGGTCTCCGCGGTCGCGCGCACGGACTCGGGCAGATGGACCCCCAAGCCTGCGATCCGGGATGACGCAGCACGCACCCGCCGAGTGTATGCGAACGCTCGGCGGGTGCTGTACGCGAGGGGTGCTACGCCCGGCGCCGAGTGGACCGCGCGGCCTTCACGATGCCGTCGGCCAGCGTTCCGAGCGAGGCGAGGGCGATCACACCCGCGGTGATGTTGTCGCTGAGCACGAGGGTGTCCGCGCTCCAGCCGAGCTCCTCGAAGAACGGGGCGTTGAGCACCTGGTGGTTGACGAAAAGCCAGATCGCGGGGATCGCGAACGCGAGGGTGAGCGGGATGTGCACGATCGCGAGCGGCCAGTTCCAGCCGCGGACGGCGTAGAGCGCGACGGCGAACAGGAGCTCCAGCGCGATGATCACGAGCGTGTAGGGCAGCCAGAACGACCAGAGGGCCGGCTCGAGCACCGGGATCGGGTTGCCCGCGGCATCCTCGAAGACCGAGTTGAACTGCTGCCAGATCAGGGCGCCGGCGAAGAACGCGAGGAACACGAACGTGCCGACGAACTCACCGATCGGCGAGGTCTGGCCGGTCTTCGATCCCTTCTTCTTCTGGTCGTCGGGCAGCATCGGCAGGTAGTCCACGGACCACTTCGGGATCTCGTCGCCCTTGCCGTAGCGCTCGATGAGCGCGAAGATCAGCGTCGGCCAGAACGCGAGGTGAACGGCGACGGAGAACGTGACGCCGAACGCGGTGCCGAACGCCTGCCCGACGCCGCCCGCGATGAAGTTGATGATGAACAGCACGACGAACACGATCGGCAGCACGATGCCGAGCAGGATCTTGAGCAGGCGCTGCCAGTCGTAGTAGTACTTCGGACCGATCAGCCATGCCGGACGCTCCGCGTACTGGCCGGCGAGCCGGGCGGGGTCGCCGAGCTCCTGCAGCGCGTTGACCTCGGCATCCTTCGCGGACTCGCCCGCGTCGAGGCGGGTCTCGACGGCATCCTCGATGGATGCACGCAGCTCGCGGCCGACCTCCTCGCGCTGGTCCTCGGGGAGCGAGCGCACCACCGCCCAGATGTAGCGGTCGGTCAGTTCGGTCGTGATCCTGCTGTTCTTGGTGTCCATGGCGGTCTCCTACTTCCGGTCGAGCTTGGTGATGGCGGCCTGGATCTCGTTCCAGTCCGCGATGAGGAGGTCGGCGAGCTGCGTGCCGTCCTCGGTGGTCCGGTAGAACTTGCGAGGGCGTGCCTCGTCGGTGTTCCAGTCGCTCGTGAGCAGCCCCTGCTTCTCGAGGCGGCGCAGCAGCGGGTAGAGCGTGTTGGCATCCACCGGGAATCCGAACCCGGCGAGCCGCTCGAGCAGCGCGTACCCGTAGTCGGGCGTGCGCAGCACGATGAGGCACGCCAGCACGACGGTGCCCCTGCGCAGCTCCTGGATGTTCGCCTCGACGGCGTCCTTGTCGACCATGCGACACACGTTACTGTGCGTCACACACCATTGTCAAGAACACATCGTTATGGTTGCTCACTCGAGCAGGTCGGTCAGCTCCAACCAGCGTGTCTCCAGCACGGCGAGCTCGGACTCGAGCGCCGCCGTCTCGTCCATGAGCATCGAGAGGCCGGCGAAGTCGTTGTGGTCGTGCACCGCCATCCGCTCGTGGATCGAGGCGATGGATGACCCGAGCTTCTCCATCTTGCGACCGGCCGCAGCCAGCTCCTTCTCCGCGTTGCGCTTCTCGGCGCCGGAGAGCGTCGACCCCGAGCGGATCGAGCTCGTCGAGATCTCACCCGACGTCGAGCTCGTGGGAGGTCTCGACAGGCTCGACCCGGTGTTGCCGAGGACGCCGCTGTCGCCGGAGCGCTTCTGCTTCGCCCGGAGCTCGAGGTACTCGTCCACTCCGCGCGGCAGGTGCCGGAGGTTGCCACCGAGCACGGCGTACTGCTGGTCGGTCACGCGCTCCACGAGGTAGCGGTCGTGGCTCACGACGATGAGCGTGCCGGGGAATGAGTCGAGCAGGTCCTCGATCGCGGCGAGCATGTCGGTGTCGAGGTCGTTGGTCGGTTCATCCAGGATGAGCACGTTCGGCTCGTCGAGCAGGATCATGAGCAACTGCAGCCTGCGGCGCTGCCCACCGGAGAGGTCCTTCACCGGAGTCGAGAGCTGCGCACTCGTGAACCCGAGCCGCTCGAGCAGCTGCCCCGGCGTGACCTCCTTGCCGCCGACGACGTAGCTCGTGCGCTGCCGCGCGATCACGGCGCTCACCCGCTCGTGCTCGACGTCGCCGAGCTCGAGCAGTTGCTGGCTGAGCGTCGCGACCTTGATCGTCTTGCCGCGCTTCACGCGACCGGACGATGGATGCACCGTGCCGGCGACCAACCCGAGCAGGGTCGACTTGCCCGCGCCGTTCACGCCGAGGATGCCCGTGCGCTCGCCCGGCGCGATCCGCCAGGTGACGTGCGCGAGCACGGGCTTCTGGACATCACCGGCAGGGAACGACACCGAGACATCCTCGATGTCGACCACGTCCTTGCCGAGCCGCTGCATCGCCATGGATTGCAGGGTCACCTTGTCGCGGATGGGCGGCTCGTTCTCGATGAGCTCGTTCGCCGCGTCGATGCGGAACTTGGGCTTCGCCGTGCGCGCCGGAGCGCCGCGACGCAGCCAGGCGAGCTCCTTGCGCATGAGGTTCTGCCGCTTGGACTCGGATGCCGCGGCCATCCGATCCCGCTCGACCCGCTGCAGCACGTATGCGGCGTACCCGCCCTCGAACGGCTCCACGATACGGTCGTGCACCTCCCACGTCGCGGTGCACACCTCGTCGAGGAACCAGCGATCGTGGGTGACGACGATGAGTCCGCCGGCGTTCGCGGACCAGCGCTGCTTGAGGTGGCCGGCCAGCCAGGCGATGCCCTCGACGTCGAGGTGGTTGGTCGGTTCATCCAGGAAGACGATGTCGTGGTCGCCGATCAGCACCTTCGCGAGGGCGACGCGGCGGCGCTGGCCGCCGGAGAGTGACACGAGGGGCGCGTCCCATGGGATGTCGCCGACGAGCCCCGAGATCACGTCGCGCGCCCGCGGATCGCCCGCCCACACGTGCTCGTCGATCCCGCCGACCACGGCATCCGCGACCGTGCCCTCGGTCTCGAGTGAGTCGGTCTGGTCGAGCACCCCGATCGTGACGCCGCCGCGGCGAGTCACGCGACCGCGGTCGGGCTGGAGCCGGCCGCTGAGCATCGCGAGCAGGCTGGACTTGCCGTCGCCGTTGCGGCCGACGATGCCGATGCGGTCGCCCTCATCCAGCCCGAGGGTGATGTCGTCGAAGACGACGCGCGTCGGGAACTCGAGGTGCAGCGACTCGGCGCCGAGGAGATGTGCCATGGGTGGTTCCAGTCTCGCGCATCCACAGCCCACGTCACGCCGCGCTCTACGCACGAACCCCTGCTCGCGCACGGACAGCCCGCTTCACCGTGGCCCGCGTTGGCGCGCTACGTGAGCTTTCGCAGCGCGCCGCCCTTGTGCGCCGCGCGGTCACCGGACTTCTCCGACTCCACCATGAAGGCCGGGTCATCCTTCGACGCGGTGAAGTGCTGTCCGGCGAACTCGAAGTCCGCGGTCTTGCGCTCGACGACCGTGCCGCGGGTGCGGCCCTGGGAGGTGTTCCAGCTGACGCGGTCACCGACCTTGAGTTCGCTCATGGGTTCGACGGTAGGCGCCCTCTGCCCGGCTCGGAACGGGGTTGCGCCCGCGCCGCGAGCGCCGAGCGGATCCGCTCCACGAGGGCGTGCGGCCGCTGCAGGTGCTCCGCGGTGACGCGGATGACGCGCCATCCAGCATCCTCGAATCGCTCCCGCCGATCGATGTCGTCGCGGAAGGTGTCGCGGTCGAGCCGATGGACGTCTCCCTCGTACTCGATCGCGATCCGTAGATGATGACCGATGACGTTGCGAGTCCGCGGAGCCTGCCCAGCGCCCATCGCCGAGACATGCAGGTCACCCTCACGTTCCCATCGGCGCGGCAGCGGCAACCCGAGCAGCCGCGCCGCCGTCGAGTGACTGAAGACCAGGCCGCGGTCGCCACGGCTGAGGAATGCAGCGCAGAACTCGGCGAGCGTCACCGGGGCGAGCGGTGCCACCGCCCCGTGGAATGGCTTGGGCCGTTCACGCATCCCGACAGCTTGCCGACGGTCGCTCGCTCATCCTCTCGAGACTGCAGAAATGCCGCCCGATGGTGCCTTTTCGGGCCCGTTGAGGACGGTTTCTGCAGTCTCGGCGGCGGGTGGGAGGTGGGAGGGAGTTAGTCGAGCCAGTCGGGGCGCGCGGGGAGGCCTTTGAAGGTGCGCCACGCGGCGCGGCTGCGCGGGAAGAAGATCACCCAGCCGGTGAGGAAGAGCAGCCGGAAGTCGGTCCAGAGGGACCCGTGCTGCAGGTACCAGACCTCGAGGTCGCCCTTGTACGGGGCGATCTGGTCGGCGTAGAACTGCTTCGCGTCGATGCCCGGCTTGGAGAGCAGGCGCTCCTCGTCGCGGAACACGATCGAGCCGATCCCCGTGATGCCCGGCGGCACGTCGGCGATCACCTCGCGCACGTGCTGCGGATACACGTCGAAGTCGACGAGCATCTGCGGCCTCGGGCCGACGAAGCTCATCTCGCCCGTGACCACGTTGAGCAGCTGCGGCAGCTCGTTGACCTTCGTGGCCCGCAGGTAGTGCCCCACCCGAGTGACCCGCGGATCGTTGCGCACCGTGAGACTGCCGGTGCCGAGGTTCGGGCTGTCCTTGAGCATGGTCGCGAACTTCCAGATGCCGAACAGCTTGCGGTGCTCGCCGACGCGGTTCTGCCGGTAGAACACCTCGCCCTCGCCGCTGAGCCGCAGCGCGATGATCACCGGGATCATGAACGGCGTCAGGATGACGACCGCAAGCCCGCCGAACACGACGTCGAGCGCGCGCTTCACCACGCGGTACGCGCGGGAGGGGGTGCGGGGTGTGGCAGTCATCCGTCCGCCCTACATCTTCGAGTCGAGGCCGCGGCCGGTCTCGACGTGCTCGAAGGTGGGAACCAGCGCGGTGAGCGTCTCGACGATCGCGGCCTTGTCGAGGTCCGCGCTCTCGAACAGGGCGACGAGGTCATCCCTGGTCGTCCGGATCTCGTCGATGCGCTGTGCCTGTTCAGAGCGTGTGGATGTCGCGCGCACCACCCCGAGCGCCGAGAACCGTTCGAGATCCACGCGCTCGTCGTCGGTGAAGAACTCCTCCACGGGCTTCTCGCCGGAGGTGTCGGACTCGAAGTAGTACACCGGCCACGTGCCGCGTCCATCGGCCGAGGGCGGCGTCGGGCGGGTGGCGCGCGCTTCGTCCTCGGTGGCGCACTCGACCGGGGTGTATCCCAGTTCGTCGAGCAGGGCATCCGCGATCGACGAGAACGTGAGCGTTGTCGGCTCTGCGAGCCGCGGGAACAGGATGTCGCCGGGCTCCCCCAGCACGCACGCGATGAGGCACAACTGCCCCGACTCGGCCGGCGACACGAAGTACCGCCGCACATCGGACGGCGCGCTCAGCGGCTGGCCCTTGGCCAGCCTCCGCAGGAACCCATCCGGGAGGCTGCCGTTGCTGAACGCCACGTTCGCGAACCGGGCGGTCGTCGCGGGCAACTCGGCGGCGTAGGCGAGCACCGCCTGTTCCATGAGCTTCTTCGAGGCACCCATGACGTTGGCCGGGTTCGCCGCCTTGTCGGTGCTGACGCAGAAGAAGCGCTCGGGCGGTGAGGCCAGCAGGGCATCCATCAGTCGGACCGTGTCGATGACGTTGGTGTGGAGCATCGCCTCGATCGAGTACCGGTCCTTCTCGCTGCGCACGTGCTTGTGGGCGGCGAAGTCGGCGACGATGTCGAACGGTCCCTCGGCGGCGAGGAGGCGGTCGAAGACCGCGGTGCCGAGGGCGATCGGGTAGGTGCGGAAGTCGTCCGGGACGTACTGGCCGTCGATCGAGCGCAGGTCGCGCGTGAGCTCGGTGAGGCCGTTCTCGCTCGAGTCCACGACGACGAGCGAGCGCGGGCGGTACTTCAGCAGCGCGTGGATGAAGGACGACCCGATCGATCCCGCACCGCCGATGACCAGCACCGAGCGTCCATCGATCCGCGCCCGCAGCTCGGTGTCGTTCGCGGCGAGGTCGGCGGCGAGCAGGCTCGTGTCACGTCCGGTGACGCGGCGGGCGATGAAGGAGTCGAGGTCGAAGGTCTCGAGAGCTGAATGACTCATGCGGTGGCCTCGACCGCTTCGGCGACGACGCGCACCACCTCGTCCTGCTGCTGTTCGGTGAGTCCGTTGTAGAGCGGAAGGGTGATCTCGTTCGCGTAGAGCTCGTAGGTCTTCGGGTAGTCCGACATGCGGTAGCCCAGCTTCATCCACAGGGTCAGCATCGGCATCGGGATGTAGTGCACGTTCACCCCGACCCCGGCCTTCGAGACGTGGTCGATGATCGCGTCGCGGCGCGCTTCGTCGGCGCCGGCGATGCGCAGCAGGAACAGGTGACAGGATGACTCGCGCTCGCCGTCCACCATCGGCGGCAGCACCGCCCACTCGAAGCCGGCGAACCCGTCGAGGTAGCGCCGGAACATCCGCTTGCGGTCGGGCAGCAGCTCGTTCGGGTACTTGCGCATCTGCGCGAGCCCGACCGCGGCGCCGAGGTCGGGCAGGTTGACCTTGAGTCCCTGGTCGAGGATGTCGTAGCGCCACGCCCCGACCTGGTTCTTCTCGAACGCGCTCTTGGACTGCCCGTTGAGCGAGAGCGCCTTGGAGAACGTGTACTCGGCCTCGTTGTCGAAGGGCGCCGGGAGGTTGAAGCAGATCGCGCCGCCCTCGCCCGTGGTGACGTTCTTCACCGAGTGGAGGGAGAAGACGGAGAAGTCCGCCTGCTGTCCGTTGGGCTCGCCACGGTACGTCGCGCCGATCGAGTGGGCGGCGTCGGTGACCACGAGGGGACGGCCGAGGATGCGCTGCTTCTCGTTGCGCGGAACGAAGCCGGCCGCGGCATCCCGGGCCACCTGCATGATCGCGTCGTAGTCGGCCGGGAGCCCGCCCATGTCCACGGGGATGATCGCCTTCGTGCGCGGGGTGATCGCGGCGCGCAGCAGCTCGGGGTCCATCGTGAAGTCGTCTCGGACATCCACCATGACGACGTCCGCGCCGAGGTTGAGCGCGCACAGGCCGGTCGCGCTGTAGGTGTACGCGGGGATGATGACCTCGTCGCCCGCCTCCACGCCGAACCAGCGCAGCATGAGCATCGCGCCCGAGCTCCACGAGTTCACGCACAGCACGGGCGTGCCGGTGAGCTTGCTGATCTCGGCCTCGAGCAGGCGGACCTTGGGTCCGGTGGTCAGCCACCCCGTGTTGGTGAGGCAGTCGTTGACCTCGTCGATCACATCCTGATCGATGAGCGGCAGCGAGAACGGGATGGACATGACTGACCAAGGGTACCGGTTGGCTGCTCAGCCTTCGTTGATGACGCGGGCGCCGTGCACCGGGCCGGTGGCGCGCACGACGGTGAGCTGCGCGGCGCTCAGCGCGATCTGCAGCTCGAGCGCCGAGTCGAGGTCGGCGGTCAGGAATGCGACCGTCGGGCCGGAGCCCGACACGATGCCGGCGAGCGCGCCGTTCTCCTCGCCGAGTTCGAGCACGTCGGACAGGGATGGCTCGAGGTGCGTGGCCGGCGCCTGCAGGTCGTTGTGGAGGCAGTCGGCGAGCATGTGCGGGTCACCCGCGCGCAGCGCCTGCAGCACGTTGGCGTCGACGGTCGGCGAGTCGGACACCGGGAAGATGTCCTGCGCGTGGCGCTCCCGGTGGCGGTCGAGTTCGGCGTAGACGTCGGGCGTGGAGAGTCCGAAGTCGGCGATCGCGAACACCCACTGGAACTGGCCCTTCGCGAGCGCGGGGCTCAGCTGGTCTCCGCGGCCGGTGCCGATCGCGGTGCCTCCCGTGAAGGCGAACGGCACGTCGGATCCCAGTTCGCGGGCGAGGTCGAGCATGTCCTCCCGTGGGAGTCCGGTGCCCCAGAGGGTGTCGCAGGCGATGAGGGTGGCCGCGGCATCCGCGGATCCGCCGCCCATGCCGCCGGTGACCGGCACGTGCTTCTCGATGTCGAGGTGGGCGCCGCCGCGGTATCCGGTGCGCGCGGCGAGCAGCCGTGCGGCGCGGATCGCGATGTTCGCACCGTCCGTCGGAACGCGTGAGAGCTCGACCGAGCCGGTGACCGCGACCGAGAAGTCGTCCGCGGCGGTGGCCCGGACATCCTCGTAGAGCGACACCGCCTGGTAGGCGATCGCGACGTCGTGGTAGCCGTCGTCGAGCAGCGAGCCGACCTTGAGGAAGACGTTGACCTTGCCCGGCGCCCTCGCATGCACGACGGTCGACGCTGGCCCTGAGGTCATGAGTCCAACCTAGCCGGAACCCTCGAGTCGCCGATCACCGCACGAGCGTCGCGAAGATCCCGAGCACGATCGCGGCAAGACCAAGGACGATGGATGCCCGAGCCGCCCCGCCCCCGCCGAGCAAGCCGCGCGCCGCAGCGCCAGCCACCCGAGCACCGCACCCGCCACGCCGAGGACGAACGCACCCACGAGCGCCACCACCGCGAGCACGGAGGGCGCGCCCGGCCCGATCAGCGTGCCGTCGATCACCGCGACGAGCAGCACCACGATCGCGCCGAACGCGATGAACCGCGTGCCCCAGGCGAGCCGGTTCGCCGCCGGACGCATGCTGCGCTCGAAGTCGGCGCCGAACGGTCCGCGGGCGAGCGGGGCGATCGCCGTGGTCCACTCGCTGCCGGTCCACCAGCGCTCGCGGTTGGTCGCGTCGGGGTCGACGTACCAGCCGGGCGAGCCGGGCTTGCGGGGCGGCGGGAGCTCGTACGACATGAGGTGAGTCTGGCAGGGTCAACCGTCAGCTCGTCAGCACGACCAACTGCTGCGTCGCGCGCGTCATCGCGACGTACCGATCGACCGCACCCTCGATCCCGTCGCCGAACGAGTCCGGATCGATCAGGATCACGAGGTCGAACTCGAGCCCCTTCGCGAGTTCGGGCGTGAGCGCGCTCACCCGCGAGTTCTCGCCGAACGCCTCCGCCGCGAGGTCGTCCGTCGAGATGACGCACGCGATCCCGTCCGCGTGCTCGCCGAGCCAGGTGCCGAGGATCGTGCCGAGCTCCGACGACGCGGCCGTGCAGGACCGGCAGGCCGCTGCTGCGGATCGAGGTGGGCACGTTCGCGTCGGGGAGGGCGGCGAGGATGACGGGCGCTGCGGCATCCATCACCTCTTCGGGCGTGCGGTAGTTGATCGTGAGGGATGCGACGGTCGCGCCGGGCAGGCCGACGCGGGCGAGTCGCTCGATCCACGATTCGGTGAACCCGTGGCGCGCCTGCGCACGGTCGCCGACGATCGTGAAGCTGCGCGAGGGGCAGCGGGCGAGCAGCATCCCCCACTCGGCGTCGGTGAGCTCCTGCGCCTCGTCGACGACGATGTGCGCGAACGGGCCGGCAAGCGCGTCAGGCGTGATGGATGCCACGGCATCCTGCTCGAGCAGCGTGTCGCGCAGCACGTCCCGATCCGCGCCGCGGAACATCTGCACCATCCCCTCGCCGTCGTCCGCGCTGATCAGGTCCTCGACCACGAGGTCGATCTGCTCGCGCTGCTGGGCGAGCACTGCGGCACCACGGCGCGCGAGACGTGCCGCCTGCGGGTCGCCGACACGTCGTCGTGCCGCGTCGAGCAACGGGAGATCGGACACGGTCCACGCGCGGGCGTCCGCCCGCTGCAGCGCGTAGATCTCGTCGGTCGAGAGCCACGGCGCGCACGCGCGCAGGTACGACGGCGACGACCAGAGGTGCGCGACGAGTCCGACCGGATCGAGCAGCGGCCACGCGGCGTCGAAGGTCTCGCGCAGCTCCTCGTCGTGGGCGAGCGCCTTGCGCACGGCATCCACCGGCACTTCGTCCTCGTCATGCTGGTCGATCACGATCTCGAGCAGCGCCTCCCAGACCTGTTCGCGCGCCTCGTTGTGGGATGCCCCGGGCTCGGCCGCATCGAACGCCTCGCGCCAGGTCGCGGCATCCAGCAGCACGGTCGTCCACGGCGTCTCGACCTCGAGTGCGTCGGTCGGCGGCGTCTCCCGCGCCCTCACGGCGTTCTCGATCGCGGCGTTGAGGGCACCGGTCGCCTTGAGCGCGGCGACCGACGGAGTCGGTCTCGACGGTCGCCGCCGGACCCTCCTCGACGAGCCCGCGGATCGTGCCCAGCTGCGCGCCATCCTCGCCGAGGCTCGGGAGCACGTCGGCGACGTAGGCCATGTACGCCGGACTCGGCCCGACGAAGAGCAGCCCGGAGCCGTGGTTGCTGATGCGCTGGTCGGCGTAGAGCAGGTACGCGGACCGGTGCAGCGCGACGACCGTCTTGCCGGTGCCGGGTCCGCCGTCGACGACGAGCGCACCGCGCGACCCTGCCCGGATGATCGCATCCTGGTCCGACTGGATCGTGCCGAGCACATCCCGCATGCGACTCGACCGGCTCGCGCCGAGGCTCGCGATGAACGCGGATTGGTCGTCGAGCGCCGCCGACTCGACCCCGCTCTCGAGCAGGTCGGGGTCGAACACCTCGTCCCAGTAGTCGGTGATGCGTCCGCTGGTCCAGCGGTAGCGGCGTCGGCTCGCGAGACCCATCGGGTTGGCGTGGGTCGCGCCGAAGAACGGCTCGGCGGCGGGCGAGCGCCAGTCGACGAGCAGGCGTGCGCCGTCGGAGTCGGTGAGGCCGAGGCGTCCGATGTAGACGGGCTCGGGATGTCTCCTGCCCCGCGCCTTCGGACGGCAGCATCCGCCCCAGGCACAGGTCGAGGCCGTACCGCCCGAGCGTGCGCAGGCGAGCGCTCAGCGTGCGGACCTCGACGTCCCGCTCGACCGCCGCGCCGAACTCCCCTGCGGGAGCGAGGCGGGCGGCGTCGAGCTGCGCGGAGATCTCCGCGATGGATGCCGCGAGGCTCTCCTCGATGCGGCGGAAGTGCTGCTCATCGGCAGCGACGAAGGACGGATCGGACTTGGCGGCGAGACGGTCGGGCAGGGCGAAGACACTGGTGTTCGTTGGCATAGGTCGTCGATTCTGCCTCCGACCCGGGGTCTTGCGGCAAGCCCCTACATGCCGTATATCTTGAAAAGGAGGGGAATTCTTCCCCTCCTTTTGTGTGCCCATGGTCCGCCGCGCAGCGGCGGACGTCGTCCGTCGATCGCCACGAGCGCGGTCGCGGCAATCGCCGGTGTCACCAAGGCGGGCACGTCACCTTCCATCGCGCGCATGCGCGCAACGAGCCGCACTACCGCGCCCGCGCCACCCGCAGGAAGTCCAGCACGGTCAGCTCCTCGCCGCGCGCCGTCGGCGCGACGCCACCCGCTTCGAGCACGTCGCTCGCGGCCGCGCCGAGCACAGGCGACAGCGACTGCCGCAGCATCTTGCGGCGCTGCTGGAACGCGGCGTCGATGAGCGCGAACGTCGCGAGCCGCTCCTCCTCGGTTCCGGGCAGTGGATGCCGGTCGAACCGCACCAGGATCGAGTCCACGTTCGGCACCGGCCAGAACACCTGCCGACTCACATTGCCCGCCACGCGGAAGTCCCCGTACCAGGCCGCCTTGGCGCTCGGGGAGCCGTATACCTTCGACCCGGGCGGCGCCGCGAGCCGCTGCCCGACCTCGGCCTGCACCATCACGAGACCACGCTCGATGCCCGGGAACGTCTCGAGCAGGTGCAGCAGCACGGGAACGGACACGTTGTACGGCAGGTTCGCGACGAGCACGGTCGGATCGCCCGGCAGCTCGGCGACCCGCATCGCGTCCTCGGTGAGCACGGTGAGCTTCGGCGAGGAACCGTCAGGAGCACCGGGCGCGAGCAGGTCCACCGTCACGGGCAACTGGGCCGCGAGCCGCTTGTCGATCTCGACCGCCGTGACGGATGCCCCGGCCTCGAGCAACCCGAGCGTCAACGACCCCAGCCCGGGGCCGACCTCCACGACGGTCTCGCCGGGCTGCACACTCGCCGCCTTCACGATGCGCCGGACCGTGTTCCCGTCGATCACGAAGTTCTGCCCGAGCTTCTTCGTCGGCTGCAGGTCGAGCAGGTCGGCGAGGTCGCGGATCTCGGCGGGGCCGAGCAGCTTCACCGCGGGGACCGCCGCGGACGCGTCGGCTGGCGAGGCGTCGGCGCTCACGCCAACTCCGCGAACGGACCATCGGGCGCCGAGAGATCGGAGTCCCACGACCCGTAGACCTCCTCGGTGGTGGACGAGATCTGCGCGGCGAGCATCGACACGTCCGTCTCGAGGTGCGCGGCCATCGCGCGGAGGGTCCACGGCAGGAGGTACGGGCCGTTCGGGCGGCCTCGGTAGGGCGTGGGGGTCAGGTACGGGGCATCCGTCTCGACCAGGATGCGCGAGCGCGGGATCACCTCGAGCGCCTCGCGCAACGACCCCGCGTTCTTGAACGTGACCGTGCCGGCGAACGACAGGTACCAGCCGTGGTCCGCGCACACCTTCGCCATCTCGGGTGGCCCCGAGAAGCAGTGGAACACCGTGCGCTCAGGGGCGCCCACCCGCAGCAGGGTCTGGATGACCTCGCCGTGCGCATCCCGGTCGTGGATCTGCAGCGCGAGCCCGCGTTGCTTCGCGATCTCGATGTGGGCCTCGAATGAGCGGAGCTGGGCGTCGCGTCCTTCGTCGGGAGTGCGGAAGAAGTCGAGGCCGGTCTCGCCGATGGCGCGCACCCGGGGCTGGGCGGCGAGCGCGTCGATCTCGGCGATGGCGGCATCCAGCTCGCCGGCGGCGTCGTAGCGGGGAGCCTCGTTGGGATGGATGGCGACGGCGGCCAGCATCCTCGGTTCCCTGGCAGCGACCTCGGCCGACCACCTCGACGTCTCGAGATCGCCGCCGACCTGCACCACCCCGCGGACTCCGACGGCGGAGGCCCGGTCGAGGTGCTCGCGATAGTCGAGCGGCTGCGCGCCGTCGCTGATCTCGAGGTGGGTGTGGTTGTCGTAGACGGGCACGACGAGCGCCTCGGGCAGCGGCGGGAAGTCGAGGTCGCGGGTCTGGCCGCCCTCGGTCTCGGAAGCCCGCTGGCGGATGTGCGCCGCGCCATCGGTCACGCGGTGGCTACCTCAGCGTCGATCTCGATCCGGGGGAACAGCGGCGACTCGAGCGTGCCCACCCTGCCGCTGCCGGTCCACTCGAACGCCTTGGTGATGAGCTGCTCGTGCACGAGGCCGTCGCCGCCGATCGCGTCCCAGAGGCGCGCGGTCGCCTTCGGCAGCACCGGCGAGAGCAGCACGGCGAGCGTGCCGAGGCCGTGCACCGCGGTGGCGAGCACGGTCTGGAGGCGCTCGCGCTGGGCCGGGTCCTTGGCGAGGGCCCACGGCTCCTGCGAGGTGATGTAGAGGTTCAGCGCGTCCACGAGCTCCCACGCGGCCGCGATGGCCTCGTGGATCGCGAAGCGGTCGATCGCGTCATCCGCGGTCGTGGTCGCCACGCGCTCGGTCGCGAAGATGACCTCGTCGATCGGCTCGAGCTGGCCGGCCTCGGGCACGACGCCGTCGAAGTAGCGGTTGACCATGGCGACGACGCGCGACGCGAGGTTGCCGAAACCGTTGGCGAGCTCGGCCTGGTAGCGGGCGCTCAGGTCCTCCCACGAGAACGAGCCGTCCTGGCCGAACGCGATCGCGCGCAGGAAGTAGTAGCGGAACGCGTCCGAGCCGAACGTGTCGGTGATCTGGCTCGGTGCGATGCCGGTGAGCTTCGACTTGCTCATCTTCTCGCCGCCGACGAGCAGCCAGCCGTGGCCGAACACCCGGTGCGGCACCTCGAGCCCAGCGGCCATGAGCATCGCGGGCCAGATCACGGCGTGGAACCGCGCGATGTCCTTGCCGACGATGTGGTACGCCGGCCAGCGGCGCTGGAACTGCTCCTCGTCGCTGCCGTAGCCGATGGCGGTGATGTAGTTGAGCAGCGCGTCGAACCACACGTAGACGACGTGCGTCGGGTCCCAGGGCACCTGGATGCCCCAGTCGAACCCAGAGCGGGTGATCGACAGGTCGGCGAGCCCCTGCTTGACGAACTGCTTGATCTCGTTGCGCACGCTCGCGGGCTCGATGAACCCCGGACGGTCGTACAGGTCGAGCAGCTGCTGCTCGAACGCGCTCATCCGGAAGAAGTAGTTCGTCTCCTTGAGCAGCTCGATCGGCCGACCGTGGATCTTGCAGACGAGCTGTCCGGCGTAGTCGCCGTCCTTGGTCTCGATGAGGTCGTCGAGCTGCTTGTACTCCTCGCAGCCCACGCAGTAGTAGCCCTCGTACTCGCCCGAGTAGATGTGGCCGTCGTCGTAGAGCTTCTGCAGGAACTTCGTGACCGCGGTCTCGTGGCGGGCATCCGTGGTGCGGATGAAGTCGTCGTTGCTGATGTCGATCAGGTCGAGCAGCGGCTTCCACGCGGTCTCGACGAGACGGTCCACCCAGGCCTGCGGGGTCGAGTCGTTCGCGACGGCGGTGCGCAGGATCTTCTGGCCGTGCTCATCCGTGCCGGTGAGCAGCCAGGTGTCGTCGCCGCGCTGCCGGTGCCAGCGCGCGAGCACGTCGGCGGCGACCTCCGTGTACGCGTGACCGATGTGCGGAACGTCGTTGACGTAGAAGATCGGCGTCGTGATGTAGAAGGAATCGCCGGAAGCCATATGCACCATCGTACCGGCGGGGTTCCGACTGTTACGGCGGTTCGCCTGCAGCGTGGCGCCCGAGGCAGCCGCGTCGTGCCGCGAGGGCGCCTTCGTAGAGTTCACGCCGCGAGAGCCCTGTTACGTCGGCCACCTCCGCCGAGGCATCCTTGAGCTTCGCACCGCCCTCGACCAGTGCTCGCACCTGCTCGATGCCGTCAGGAAGGCTGGATGCCACGGGCTGCGCCCCCTCGACGACGACACAGATCTCGCCCCGAGCGCCGTCGCGCGAACCGCTCGGCCAGCTCCGCTGCGGAACCCCGAGCGACCTCCTCGTGGAGCTTCGTGAGCTCCCTGCACACCACGACCCGCCGCGCGTCCCCCATGCCCTTGGCGAGATCGGCGAGCGACTCGCCCAGCCGCTTCGGCGACTCGAAGAACACCATCGTGCGCGCCTCGCGGGCGAGCCCGCGGAAGTAGGCGACGCGCCCCTTGCGCGGGATGAACCCCTCGAAGCTGAACCGATCGGTCGGCAGCCCGGAGACCGCGAGCGCCATCAGCACCGCGCTCGGTCCGGGGAGCGCCGTCACCGTCACCCCTGCAGCCGCCGCGGCGACGACGAGCGCGTAGCCGGGATCGCTCACCGTCGGCATGCCCGCGTCGGTGAGGACCAGCACGTCCTGCTCGCGGGCGAGCTCGACCAGCTCGGCCGCCTTCGCGGTCTCGTTGTGCTCGTGCAGGGCGATCAGGCGCGGGCGGTTCTCGATGCCGAGCGCGGCGAGCAGCTGGATCGTGGTGCGGGTGTCCTCCGACGCGATCACGGTCGCGGTGCCGAGCGCGTCGACCAGACGACGCGTCACGTCGCCGAGGTTGCCGATGGGGGTCGCGCCCAAGATGATCACGCTCCATTGTCCCGTGATCCTCGGTCGGCAGCGGGGATGCCCGCGCCTGGAGGCGGATCTCCGCGTCGCTGCGCGACGCTCCGAAAGCCTCCAGGAGCGGACATCCCCACTTCCGCCCCGATCGCGTCGCATTCCGCCCACGGGGCATCCGTACGATGGGCGGGTGACCGAACGCATCGACGCCGCGACGGCGAGCCCCGCGTTCGATGACGTGCTCGACGCCGAGAGCCCGTACGCGCCCGAGGAGGAGCCGACCGGCACGCGGCTCGATCACTGGTGGGAGCGGCAGTCGCTCGACGCGCGCCGCGGCGTGCGCTGGGGCCTGTTCGGCGGCGTGACCGCGATCGCGGTCGTCACCCGGCTGTGGAACCTCGGCTCGCCCGACCGGCTCGTGTTCGACGAGACCTACTACGTGAAGGACGGCTGGACGCTGTGGAACCTCGGCTACGAGGCATCCTGGCCCGCCGAGTCCGACCCGCTGTTCAACGCCGGGCAGACCGACATCTTCCTGACCGACCCGTCGTACGTCGTGCATCCGCCGCTCGGCAAGTGGATCATCGGTGCCGGGATGGCGCTGTTCGGCCCCGACAACCCGACCGGCTGGCGCATCGGAGTGGCGGCCGCGGGCATCCTGCTCGTCGTCCTGACGATGCTCGTGATGCACCTGCTCACCAAGTCGACGGTGCTGTCCACGCTCGCGGGACTCTTCGTCGCGGTCGACGGCGTCGGCATCGTGATGAGCCGAGTGGCCCTGCTGGACGGGATCCTGGCGCTGTTCGTGCTGCTCGGGGTCGGCGCCATCCTGCTCGACCGGCAGTGGAGCGCGCTGCGGCTCGCGATGTGGATCAGACGACGAGAGGATGCCGGCCGCCCGACCGACTGGGGCCCGGTGCTGCTCTGGCGCCCCTGGTTGATCGCCGCCGCCATCGCGTTCGGCCTCGCCGCCGGAGTGAAGTGGAACGGGATCTACTTCCTCGCCGCGTTCGCCCTGTACTCCGTCGCCGTGGACGTGTTCGCGCGCCGGCGCGCCGGGATCGCGTTCTGGGTGAGCGGCACGCTGCTGCGGCAGGCGCCGGTCTCGTTCCTGCTCACCGTTCCGATCGCGCTCGCGACCTATCTCGTCACCTGGACGGGGTGGTTCCTGAGCGACAACGGGTACGACCGCCACTGGGCTGAGGCTCCGGGTAACGCGTGGAGCGGCATCCTGTCGTGGGTCCCCTTGTCGCTGCAGAGCCTGTGGCACTTCGAATCGAGCGTGTACGCGTACCACGTGGGCGAGCACCGGCCGCACAGCTACCAGGCGAACCCGCTGACCTGGCTGCTCATGGTGCGGCCGACGAGCATGTTCTACGAGGGCGCCGACCAGGGCGTGAACGGCTGCCTCGCGCAGAGCTGCGGCACCGAGATCATCGCGCTCGGCAATCCGTTCATCTGGTGGGCGGGCACGGCGGCCGCGATCTTCTTGGTCTACCGGCTCATCCGGTACCGGGAGTGGCGCGTGGGCTTCGTGCTGCTCGGCCTCGGCGCGGGCTACCTGCCGTGGCTCGCCTACCTCGATCGCACCGTGTTCCAGTTCTACACGATCGCGTTCCTGCCCTACCTCTGCATGGCGCTCGCGCTCGCGCTCGGGGTGCTGCTGGGCAACGGCCGGGACCCGACGTGGAAGCGCTTGGGCGGAATCCGCATCGTCGGGGTCTTCCTCGCGTTCGTGCTGGCTGGCAGCATCTTCTTCTGGCCCCTCTGGGCCGGCGTGCAGCTCGACTTCACGTACCTGCAGATCCATTGGTGGCTTCCGACATGGCGATGACGACCGACCACGCGGACTCCCCGCTGGCAAAGGCGAATGCCGCGATCGTGCGCGGGCTCTTCGACACCGTGCTGTCCGGGCCTCGGGATGTCGCCGCGATCGACCGCTTCCTCGCGCCATCCTTCATCGACCACGACGCCAACGGCGACGACCCCGGCCCGAGCGGTGTCGCGGCCAAGATCACGGGCATGTGGACGACGTTGCCCAACGGTTCGTACCGCATCCTGGCCCTCGTCGCGGCCGGCGATCTGGTGATGGTGCGCTCGCTGCTCGAGGGCGGCGAGATCCCGGTCGAATTCGCCGACACCTACCGGGTGGATGCCGGACTCATCGTCGAGCACTGGCACGTGGTCGACGACTACGCGGTCGCTGCGGCGCTCGGGAGTCCGAAGGGCTGAACCCGTGCGGTGCCGCGGACGATGAGGCGCTACAGTTGCCTCGCTATATCACCGCACGTGTCCCTCGCCCCCCGCACCGAGGTCCCCCATGAGGCGTTCCCGTAAGCGCATCGTCGCCGCCGCACTGGCTGCGACCTTCCTCGGCGTGGCCGCGCTCGGAATCGGCAACCTCGCGGCGGTCGCGGTCCCGCCCGATCCTGCGGGCATCCCGGTCATCGACAGTCCGATCGACGGTTCCGCGACGGGCGACACCACTCCGGCCATCTCGTTCGACACCCTCGAGACCGGCTACACGGTCACCGTGCTCCGCGATGGATTCTTCTACTGCAGCGCCGACACGGGCGGCCTGAGCAACGGGAGCTGCTCCGGCGGGGCCCTCCCGTTCGGGCAGTACGAGTTCACCGCGAGCGCCGACTACACGGCAACGCCCGGATTCCCGAGCGGCCCGAGCGCATCGATCACCCTGACGATCTACAGCACCGACCCCGTCACCATCCTGAGCGAGCCGGCGGCGAGTTCGACGGATGCGACACCGACCTGGACCGGCAGCGGCCCGACGAGCGGCTCGGTCCAGATCACCAGCGGCGGATCACCGCTGTGCAACACATCGATCAACTCCTTCGGCGGCTGGACCTGCACGGCTCCCGCGCAGCTGCCGCAGACCTTCCTGACCGTGCAGGCGGGCGGCCTCGACCAGGGCGGCGATCCCGTGGTGGCCGACACCGGCATCGACTTCACGGTCCAGCCGCCGCCAACGCCGACCATCCTCGTGACCCAGGGGCCGCAGACCGGGCAAACGCAGCCGGAGGTGCAGGGCTCGAAGGACGCTCAAACGTCCGAGATCACCGTGCTGTGGACGCAGGACTTCGTGACCTTCAACTTCTACTGCAACGTCTCGGGTGGCATCGGCAGCACACTGTGGGCCTGTCCAGTACCGAATGGAACTCCGCTGCCGGTCGGCAACAGCTCGTTCATCGTGAACGCGCGCAGCGAGGCAGGGAGCCAATCAGCCGATTCGGCACCCGTGCCGATTGCGGTGTTCCCGAATCCCGTCATCGTGACCCCGAGCACGGGAACCCACACCAACGATCCGACGCCGTCCTTCAGCGGCACGGCGCTCGGCGGTAGCACCACAGTGCAGGTGCGCACGTCCGCCAACGACATCGTGTGCTTCCCCGTGGTCGTCGTCGGCGGCAACTGGGTGTGCGAGTCCGGGTTCTTCTTCCCTGACGGGGTCTACCAGGTACGAGCGATCGCCGGTCCCGCGACCAACAACGAGAGCGTGGAGTCCCAGCTCACGATCGACACCGTCGCGCCGGGCGCGCCGACCATCACCGGACCGGGCACCCTGAACGGGCCGATCCTCGAGTACTCGACCGCCAACCCCACCGTCACGGTCCAGGGGTTCGCCGAGGCGTTCGCGGAAATCGACGTCTACGTCGACGGCAGTCCCACTCCGTGCGTCGGCGGGCTACTCATCGCCGATAGCGACGGCCTGTGGGCATGCGAGCTCGACACGTTCGTCGCGCTCGGCACCTACGGCATCGCCGCGGCGCAGATCGACCTCGCCGGCAACCCCGGTCCGGCCAGTGCCGAAACGCTCGAGGTCACCCGCACGGCGCTCGTACCGCCGGTCAACCAGCCCGTCTTCACCAATCCCGCCCCCGGACCGGATCCCGATGCCCAGCCGACGATCGAAGGCGACATCGGTCTCGAGACGGGGGACGTGGACGTCGTCGTGACGGTGACGAACTCGGAGGGCACGTCCGTCTACTGCAACGACACCGACATCACACCGAGTCCCACGGCGTTCTTCAGCTGTAACGGCCCGATCCTTCCGTACGGCGACAACACCTTCACGGCGCGGACGTACTTCAGCGCCGCCGATCCGGGGCACACGACGCCAGGACCGGTGAGCGCGGAACTCGTCTACACGCGGTTCGGGATGGACGCGGTCAACGTCACCTCGACACCGCCGCTGACCCCGCTGTCCACCACCGAGGCGCGACTGGACTTCGCCGGCACCGGCCCGGAGCTCGGCACACTCGAGGTCTACCGGATGGAGCCGGGGTCTCCGCGAATCTGCGAGGCATTCCAGATCCCGGCGACCGGACTCTGGTCGTGCGAGGGCTCCCCGCTGCCGACCGGCACCTACGACCTGATGGTCGTGGCCACCGACCAGCTCGGGAACGCGACCTTCGACGGACCGTTCACCGTGCAGATCGACCCGCCGACGGTCGCGATCAACCAGGACTCGATCCCCGCCCCGTACGTCACGGACTACGCGTGGCCGATTCAGGGAACGATGTCGGAGGACGTCGAGCTGGTCGAGATCCTCTCGTCGACCAACCCGGCCGGCCCGTTCACCCTGCCGTACTGCAGCGTGACCAACAACAACCCGGGGCTGACGCTCCTCTACTGCGTGCCGCCCGACAACTCGGGACTGGTGCTCGGCAACAACTACCTGGCCGCCCGCGTGACCAACGCGGCAGGGGTCCAGTCCGCCTTCAGCACGCCGATCGTGCAGACGCTCGTCGCCTCGCCGGTCATCCTGTCGCCCGCCGAGTTCTCGTGGACGAACGACCCGACTCCCACGCTGTCGGGCACGGCCGACGACACGTACTTCGACACGATCACCGTGGGGGACGGCCCCGAGGGCGAGCTCTTCATGTGCGATGCCATCGTGCAGCCGGACGACACCTGGCAATGCACGAGCGTCGGTCTCGAGGACGGCAACTACACCCCGTTCGCGCTCACCACCCCGTTCGCGATCTACGGCGGCCGCACCGACTTCGTCATCGACACCGTGCCGCCGGTGCCGCCGGTGATCGACCCCGTGTCGACGACGGACACCACGCCGACGATCACGGGCACCGGCGACTACGAGGCAACGATCACGCTGTACATCGACGGCGCGTTCGTGCCCTGCGCATCGCCGGCCATCGTCAACGAGGGCGGCGTCTGGGAGTGCGCGCTCGTCGCTCCGCTGAGCGTCGGCACGCATGACGTGGCAGCTCGGCAGGTCGACCGGGCCGGCAACGTGAGCCCGATCAGCGTGGCCACGCCGACCCTGGTCATCACGCCGGTGCTCATCCCGATCGTGCCGCCGCCGCCACCGGAACCCACCGCCACGCCCACGCCGACTCCGGCGCCGACGACCCCGCCGATCGTGCTCCTGGTGCTGAACTGGGTGCTCGGAGGCGCCTCGGGCGAGTACGCGCCCGGTGACTCGGTCACCCTGACCGGCACCGGGCTGCCGGTCGGTGCGATCGCGAACGCCGAGATCCACTCGACACCGCAGCAGCTCGGCACCGCGATGGTGGATGCCTCGGGCGCGTTCCAGATCGACGCGACCATCCCCGACGACATCGAGCCGGGCGCGCACACGATCGTCGTCTCGATCTCGGCGGCGGGAGCCGAGCCGTCGGTCATCGAGCAAGCCGTCATGGTGGTCGTGCCCGCGGAGCAGAAGGGCACCATCCCGAAGTCGGATGGCGGGGAGAAGCTGTACGACGGCGGCTCGATCGACGGTGAGGGTGGCACGGTCGACCGCAATGCGCCCAACGCCCCGAGCTCGATGACGTCGGCGCTCGACACCGTGCTCGACATCATCGGCAACCCGATCGTCATCGCGAGCGCCGCCGCGATCGGCCTCGGCCTGCTGCTGTTCGTTGCGGTGCCGGCCGAGCTGCTCAACGCGACACTCTCCGAGCAGTACGGACGCTTCACGAAGCGCATCCCGAGACTCAGGACCGCGCCGGGGTGGTGGGCGGCGCTCAAGGCGATGCTCACCGCGACTCCGGTGGTGGGGGCGATCGCGATCACGCTGCTCACCTCGGTGATCTTCGGGTTCGCCGACCCGCGCTTCGGGTTCGACCTCACGAGCCTGCGCGTCGTGCTCGCGTGTGCCCTCGGCCTGCTGGTGGTCGGGTTCATCGCGAACGCGCTCACCGGCATCGTGGTGGCGAAGCGGTGGCGGCTCAGCACGCGCATGGAGATCAAGCCACTCGGCATCATCCTCGCCGTCGCGGGCGTGCTGCTCTCGCGGCTGCTCGAGTTCTCGCCGGGCTTCCTGATCGGCCTCCTGCTGGGCATCGTGCTGGTCGGGTCGGTCGGATTGCGCGACGAGGTGCGCACGACCCTCACCCGGTCCGGCATCCTGTTCGGGTTCGCGATCATCGCCTGGGTGGTCTACAGCTTCACCAGCGGGTCGCTGGTCGACCAGTCCTTCGGCTCGAACCTGTTCCTCGAGACGATGGTCGCCATCACCACCGAGGGCCTGACCGCGCTCGTCATCGGACTGCTGCCGTTCAAGTTCCTCGAGGGCGAGAGCCTGTGGAAGTTCTCGAAGCCGCTCTGGGTCGGGATCTGGATCTTCGTCGCCGCGGTCTTCGCCCTGATCGTCGTGCCCAACAACTTCGCCCAGGTGAACGGCTCGTTGTGGATCTGGGGCATCGTCGTGGCCGGCTTCGCCCTCGTCGCGATCGGACTGTACGTCTACTTCCGGTTCTTCGCGCCGCCGATCGAAGAGGATGACTCGGTGCCCGAGCACGAGCGGGTCGGCAGCCGCCGCTAGCTCGCCTCGTGCCGTCCGCACGACCGGGGTACACTGTGCACACCCGATATATCTGCGTTCCGGCGCAGGAACTCAATACCTCGCCACCACTGCTCAAGGGCCCTGATGACTCCCTCTCGCACTCCGTTCCGTCGCGCTCGCATCGCGGCCGCCGCCGCGGCCGTGCTGCTCATCGGCGTGTCCGTGTTCGGTGCGGCTCTGCCGGCGAGCGCTGCCCCGGCGAACCAGCCCTACTTCACCAACCCCTCGTCCGGTGCCGACCCCGACGCGCAACCGCAGGTCGAACTCGACATCTTCGCCGAGGGCGCCGATGTGGACATCGTCGTCACGGTCACCAACTCGAACGGAGTCGATCAGCCGTATTGCGCAGAGAACGACATCGACGCGACGACGGACACCTTCTACAGCTGCCTCGGTTCTCCGCTGCCGTACGGCGACAACACCTTCAACGCCGTGCTCTACTTCTCGACCGACGTCGGCCACACCGACCCCGGTCCACCGAGCGACCCGCTGCTCTACACCCGCTACGGCATCGGCCCGGTCGCGTCCACTCCCCCGACCACCCCGACCACGGATCCCACACTGAACTGGTCGGGCACGGGTCCGCCGCTGGGCTTCGTGGACGTCGTCATGGAGGACAGCTCCCACCTCTGCGACCACGTACCGGTCTCGACGACCGGCACCTGGTCCTGTGAGGGCTTCCCGCTGCCTCCCGGGATCTACGCGCTCGAAGTGAACGCCACCGACTACTACGGCAACAGTCCGGTCAGCGACCCCTTCGATCCGTACAACATCACGATCCAGCCACCCACCGCGACGATCAACCAGACCTTCGCCGCCCCTTGGTACACCACGGGCGCGACCCAGGTGCAGGGCGGTTCATCCAAGGAGATCGAGCTCGTCGAGGTGTTCTCCTCCACGAACCCGGGCGGTCCGTTCGACACTCCGTACTGCAGCATCGCGCAGGACATCCCCGAGCTCACGATCTACTTCTGCAACCCGGCGGACAGCTCCGGTCTCGTCCCCGGCACCAACTACCTCGCGACCCGCGTCACCAACTCGGCCGGCGCCGTCTCGGCGTTCAGCACGCCGATCGAGATGACCCTCGTGACCGCCCCGGCGATCACGTCGCCGACCGACAACACCTACACGAACGATCCGACCCCGACCTTCACCGGCACGGCCGACGACACGTACTTCGACGATGTGACCGTCGGATACGGCGAAGAGGGCATGGGCCTGGTCTGCAGCGCCGCAGTGCAGCCCGATGACACCTGGTCGTGCACGAGCGTGTTCCTGCCGGACGGCGAGTACGACCCGTTCCCGGCCGCACAGGGCGCCGACCTCACGTTCGGCAGCCGCGTGGACGTCTTCATCGACACCACACCGCCCTCGCTCCCGACCATCAACCCCGTCTCGACCACCGATACCACTCCGACCATCACCGGTCACGGCGACTACCAGTCGACGGTCACCGTCTACGTGGATGGCGCGCTCGCGCCATGCACCTCCCCTGCGATCGTCGACGAGGGTGCCGAGTGGTCGTGCACCCTGGCCGACCCGATCGGCGTCGGCACCCACGACGTCTCGGCACGCCAGGTGGACCGCTACGGCAACGTCGGCGCGATCAGCGTGCCGCAGCCCACCCTGGTCATCACGCCCACGATCATCCCGATCGTCCCCCCGCCGCCGCCGACACCGACCCCCACCCCGACCGCGACTCCCACCCCGCCGCCGCTCGCGCTGCTCATCCTCAACTGGGTGCTCGGCGGCACCTCATCCGAGTACAAGCCCGGCGATTCGGTGACGCTCACCGGCACGGGCCTGCCGGCCGGGGCGATCGCGAACGCCGAGATCCACTCGACGCCACAGCAGCTCGGCACGGCGATGGTGGATGCCTCGGGCGCCTTCGAGATCAACGCAATCATCCCCGACGACATCGAGCCCGGCGCCCACACGATCGTCGTCTCGATCACTGCGGCCGGCGCCGAGCCGTCGACGGTCGAGCAACCCGTCGTCGTGGTCGCGCCCGAGGACCTGAAGGGCACGGTTCCGAAGTCCGACGGCGAGGAGAAGCTGTTCGACGGTCCGGCGAGCGATGGCTCCGGCGCGGCCGAAGACCGCAACGCCCCGAACGCGCCGAGCTCGATGACCTCCGCACTCGACACCGTGCTCGACATCATCGGCAACCCGGTCGTCATCGCGAGCGCGGCAGCGATCGGCCTCGGCCTGCTGCTGTTCGTCGCGATTCCGGCCGAGCTGCTCAATGCGACGCTGTCCGAGCAGTACGACCGCTTCGCGAAGCGGATGCCGCGCCTCAAGCGCGCCCCGGGCTGGTGGGCCGCGCTGACCTCGATGCTCAAGGCCACCCCGATCGTCGGAGCGATCGTCATCACGCTCCTGGTCTCGGTCATCTTCGGATTCGCGGACCCGGGGTTCGGCTTCGACCTCACCAGCCTCCGGGTGGTGCTCGCGTGCGCACTCGGCCTCCTCGCGGTCGGCTTCGTCGCGAACGCACTCACCGGGATCGCGGTGGCGAAGCGGTGGGGGCTCAGCACTCGCATGGAGCTCAAGCCGCTCGGCGTCATCCTCGCCGTCATCGGCGTCGTGATCTCGCGACTGCTCGAGTTCTCGCCCGGCCTGCTCATCGGACTGCTGCTCGGCATCGCGCTCGTCGGCAAGGTCAGCCGTCGGGATGAGGTGCGCACGACCCTGACCAAGTCCGGCATCGTGTTCGGACTCGCGATCGTCGCCTGGCTCGTCTACAGCTTCACGAGCGGATCGCTCGTCGACCAGTCGTTCGGCTCCAACCTGTTCCTCGAGACGATGGTCGCCATCACGACCGAGGGCCTCACCGCGCTCGTGATCGGCCTGCTGCCGTTCAAGTTCCTCGAGGGCGAGAGCCTGTGGAACTACTCGAAGCCGCTCTGGGTGGGCGTGTGGGTCTTCGTCGCCGCGATCTTCGCGCTCGTCGTCATCCCGAACAACTTCGCCGAGATCAACGGTTCGCTGTGGATCTGGGGCATCGTGGTCGCGGCCTTCGCGGTCGTCGCGCTCGGGCTCTACGTGTACTTCCGGTTCTTCGCGCCGCCGATCGAGGAGGACGAGTCGGTGCCGGAGCACGAGCGGGTGGGCAGCCGCCGCTAGTTCGAGGGCGCGAAGGCCCCGAATGGGTGTCGAGCAACGCTCGGCATACCCACTAGAGTTGCGGCACCCGATATATCCGTGTCACCGCAGTGCGCTCCAACTCTCCCGCAGTTCTCTGGGCTCCACCCTCGCATAAGGGCCTCATGACACCCTCACGCACGCGCTTCATCGCTGCGGTTTCCGGTCTTGCGTTCCTCGCGGTCTCCGTGCTCGGGATCGGGGTGCTCGCGACCAACGCGGCACCACCCGACCCGGCACCGACCCCGGTCATCACCATCCCGTCGGACAACGACTTCACGACCGTGACAAGTCCGGTCATCGAGTTCGACACGATCGAGACCGAGATCGGCGTCACGGTCTACGCCGACGGCAATGTCTACTGCACCCTCGCGTCGACGTTCTCGAGCAGCGGCGGCGAGTGCTCGGGGGCTGCGCTGCCCTACGGCAACCACACCTTCACCGCGGTCTCCGACTACACGCTCGACCCGAGTGATCCCAGCGCGCCGAGCACACCGGTCAACGTGATGATCTACAGCAATCAGGGGCCGTCGATCTCGTTCCAGCCGGTGGGGAACATCTACGACTCGACTCCCACATTCGCGGGCTTCGGCCCCACGGGGGGTACCATCGCGGTCTACGCGGACGGCCAGCTCTACTGCCAGGTGCCCGTGATCGCACAGGACGGGTCGTGGATCTGCTTCGGATCCGCACCGCTGCCGGCCGCGGCCTACCCGAATGTCCAGGCGAGCGGGACCGACTACACCGGCGCCTCGACCGGCGACGCGTTCGGCTCGGACTTCGCCGTCATCCAGCCGCCCGCTCCCACGATGGATCAGTCGTTCAGCCCGTGGATCACCGGCCTGCCCAAGGTGACCATGGAGGGCACCAAGGATCCGGATGTCTCGCAGATCTCGATCCAGTTCATCCCGAACGGCGACGGCAACATCTACAACTACTGCCAGATCGCGGTGGCGATCGGCGACACCGCATGGCAGTGCAACGAGCCGACCGGATTCGACATGCCGTACGACACGGTCGAGTTCCAGGCGTTCGCGTACAACGAGGCCGGGGATGTCTCGACCGGCAGCACCCCCACCGTCGTCGTCACGCGGCACGCCCCGCCCGCCGTGCTCAGCCCCGCCAACGGCACGATCACGAACGACACCACCCCGACCTTCAGCGGCGACGCCGACCCTGGCACGACCTCGGTCGAGGTGTGGACGTCGGACTTCGTGAACCTGTGCGACGACCCGGCTGCGACCGCCACCTGGGGATGCACGTCATCCGCGCTGACCGACGGCGTGTACCAGGTGCGCGTGATCGGCATGGACGGCCCCGCGATCGCGTCCTCGTACAACACGATCACGATCGACACGGTCGCGCCCGCCGCTGCCACCATCACGGGGCCGGGCACGCTCGTCGGACCGACGCTGGTCTACAGCAGCTCGAGCCCGTTCGTCACGGTCGACGGGATCGCGGAGCCCAACGCGTTCATCCAGCTCTACGCGGATGGTGCACCGCTCGAGTGCCCCGACCAGTCGCACTTCGCCGACGGCGGCGGCTCCTTCAGTTGCTCGTTCTCGTCGCTCGACTTCGGAGCGCACGCGATCAGCGTGCAGCAGACGGACAGTGCCGGCAATGTCGGACCGGTGAGCGGCGACCTGCTCCAGATCAACCTGATCGCTCCGCTGCTGCCGATGACCGGTCCGATTCCGACCCCGACGCCGGCTCCCGCGGAGGAGACCAAGGGCAAGGCCCTCATGATCCTGATCTGGTCGCTGGACTGGAACGGCGGCGACCTGCTGCCCGGCGACATCCTCACCCTCACGGGCTCCGGCCTGCCGACCGGCGCCGTCGCTGCGGCCGAGATCCACTCGACGCCGCAGGCCCTCGGCACGGCCATGGTCGACGATGCCGGCACGTTCACGATCGACACCATCGTGCCGGAGGACATCGAGCCGGGTGATCACACGATCGTCGTCACGGTCACCGCGGACGGCGCCGAGCAGTCCGTGGTCAACCAGCCCGTCGTCATCCTCGCGCCAGAGGACGTGAAGTCCTCCGGTCCGAAGACCGACGAGCCGAAGATCGTCGAGGATGACGCGGCAGGCAGCGACGCGGGCACCGTCGACCGCAACGCCCCCAACGCTCCGAGCTCGATGACCTCCGCCCTCGACACCGTGCTCGACATCATCGGCAACCCGGTGGTGATCGGCAGCGCGGCGGCGATCGGCCTCGGCCTGCTGCTGTTCGTCGCGGTGCCGGCCGAGTTGCTCAACGCGACCCTGTCCGAGCAGTACGGACGGATCACGAAGCGCATCCCGAGGCTCAAGAAGTCCCCCGGCTGGTGGGCCGCGCTCACCGCGATGCTGAGCCGCACACCCGTCGTCGGAGCGATCGTCATCACGGCCCTCACCGCCGTGATCTTCGGATTCGCCGATCCACGCTTCGGCTTCGACCTCACGAGCCTGCGCGTCGTGCTGGCCTGCGCGCTCGGCCTGCTCGTCGTCGGCTTCGTCGCGAACGCCCTCACCGGCATCGCGGTCGCCAAGCGCTGGGGCATCAGCACGCGCATGGAGATCAAGCCGCTCGGCATCTTGCTCGCGGTGATCGGGGTGCTGCTGTCCCGGTTGCTCGACTTCTCGCCCGGATTCCTCATCGGCCTGCTGCTGGGCATCGCCCTCATCGGCAAGGTCGGACCGAGGGACGAGGTGCGCACGACGCTCACGAAGTCCGGCATCCTGTTCGGCTTCGCGATCCTCGCCTGGCTGGTCTACAGCTTCACGGGCGGGCTGCTCACCGACCAGTCGTTCGGCGCGAACCTGTTCCTCGAGACGATGGTCGCGATCACCACCGAGGGACTGACGGCGCTGCTCATCGGGCTGCTGCCGTTCAAGTTCCTCGAGGGCGAGAGCCTCTGGAAGTTCTCCAAGCCGCTCTGGGTCGGCATCTGGCTGTTCGTGGCGGCGGCGTTCGCGCTCATCGTGGTGCCGAACAACTTCGCCCAGGTGAACGGCTCCCTGTGGGTCTGGGGCATCGTCGTGGCCGGGTTCGCCGTGGTTGCGATCGGACTGTACGTCTACTTCCGGTTCTTCGCTCCGCCGATCGAGGAGGACGAGTCCGTTCCGGAGGAGGAGCGGGTCGGCAGTCGGCGGTAGCACGGCGTCATACGACCAGGGCGGCATCCACGGTTCTGTAGCCTGATCCAATGGCAGATCGCGGCAGTGTAGATAAAGAGTAGGGATTCCGGACGCGGGCAATCCACGCCGGCAACATCCCCGACGAGGTGACCGGCGCCCGCGCGCTCCCGATCTACCAGACGAGCGCGTTCGTGTTCGATGACACCGCGGATGCCGCGGCCCGCTTCGCCCTGCAGAAGTACGGCAACATCTACTCCCGCCTGGCCAACCCGACGGTCGCGAGCTTCGAGGAGCGCGTCGCGTCGCTCGAGGGCGGACTCGGCGCGGTCGCGACCGCCAGCGGACTCTCGGCGCAGTTCATCACGTTCGCGTCGCTCGCCGGCGCCGGCGACCACGTCGTCTCGTCGGCGAACCTGTACGGCGGTTCGGTCACGCAGCTCGACATCACGCTGCGCCGGTTCGGCGTCGACACGACCTTCGTCCGCAGCTCAGACCCCGCCGACTACGCCGCGGCGATCACCGACAAGACCAAGTTCATCTTCGCCGAGACGGTCGCGAACCCGTCGGGCGAGATCGCCGACATCGAGGGGCTTGCCGAGGTCGCGCACGCGCACCACCTCCCGCTCATCATCGACTCGACGATCGCGACCCCGTACCTCAACCGTCCGATCGAGTGGGGCGCCGACGTCGTCATCCACTCCGCGACCAAGTTCCTCGGCGGCGCGGGCACCACGCTCGGCGGCGTCGTGGTCGAGTCCGGCCGGTTCCACTGGGCGAACGAGCGCTTCCCGCTGTTCGACACCGAGGTGGCGAGCTACGGCGGACTCAACTGGCACGGCAACTTCGGCGAGTACGCGTTCCTCACCCGACTGCGTGCCGAGCAGCTGCGCGACATCGGCCCGACCCTCGCGCCGCACTCGGCGTGGCTGCTCGCGACCGGCGTCGAGACGCTGCCGTTCCGGATGCAGGCGCACGTCGACAACGCGAAGATCGTCGCGGAGTGGCTGGATGCCGACCCGCGTGTCGAGCAGGTGTTCTGGGCTGGCCTGCCGGCGCATCCGCACTACGAGCGCGGACTGAAGTACCTGCCGAAGGGACCGGGCTCGGTCTTCTCGTTCGTCGTGAAGGGCGGCCGCGAGGTCGGCCAGAAGTTCATCGAGTCGTGCAGCTCGCGAGCCACCTCGCCAACATCGGCGATGCGAAGACGCTCGTGATCCACCCGGCGTCCACGACGCACGCCCAGCTCACCGAGCAGCAGCTGCTCGACGCGGGCGTGCTGCCGGGTGTCATCCGCATCAGTGTGGGAATAGAGGACCCCGAGGACATCGTTGATGACCTTGACCAGGCTTTGACCGCGGCGACGAAGGGTTGACCGATGAGCACCGCTACTGCTGAGGACGTCGATACCGTCCAGTTCGCCAATGGGCTCACCTGCGACATCCCCGCGAGCTCGCCGCTCGCGAAGCTGCTCAAGTCGCAGCGCACCTGGGTCGGCCCGACCGCGAAGGAGCGCCAGGCGATCCTGCGCGACGCGAAGTCGGTCGCGATCGTGGGCATGTCGCCGAACGCGGCGCGCTCGAGCTACTTCGTGGGCACCTACCTGCAGCAGTCGAGCGACTACAAGCTCTACTTCGTGAACCCGAACGCCGACGAGATCCTCGGCGAGAAGGTCTACAAGTCCCTCGCCGACCTGCCTGAGGTGCCCGACATCGTCGACGTGTTCCGCAAGGGCAGCGACATCCCGTCGGTCATCGACGACGTGCTCGCGATCGGCGCGAAGACGGTCTGGGTGCAGCTCGGCATCTGGAACCAGGATGCCGCGATCTACGGCGAGTCCAAGGGCCTCACGGTGGTCATGGACCGCTGCATCAAGGTCGAGCACGCGCGCTTCCACGGCGGACTGCACCTGCTCGGGTTCGACACCGGCGTCATCAGCTCCAAGAAGCAGACGCGCTGACCATGAGCGGACCGAGGGTGCGTCACAGCGTCGCACTCGTGCTCAAGCACGACGAGGGTTCGACCGAGGAGGCGTCGTTCCTCGAGGCGGCTGCGGCCCTGGCGGACATCCCGGGGGTCGAACGGTTCGAGTTGCTGCGCGAGATCTCGACGAAGAACGACTTCCGGTTCGTGCTCGCGATGGAGTTCGCGGACGAGGAGGCCTATCGCGCCTACGACGCACACGCCGATCACCGCGCGTTCGTCGAAAGTCGCTGGATCCCCGAGGTCACGTCGTTCGTCGAGATCGACACGGTCGCGCTCTAGTCGGCCTGCACGACGTTCCCGTCGCCGTTCACCTCTGACGAGCCGATCCGCGCGGCCGTGACTTCGTTGTCGTTGCCGCCGATCGTGACGACGCCGATGTCCCCGTCGGCGTGGATCTGGTTGCGATCGCCCTTGAGGTCGGCCGATCCCACGTCGGTGACGTCGATCTCGTTCTCCTGACCGCCGATCTCGATGACACCAATGGATGCCGCATCCACCTCGATCCGGTCGCCGCGGATCGTGAGCGTTCCGATGTCGCCCGCCTCGACCTCGATGTCCTGCCCCTCGATCGTGACCTCATTGCAGTCGCCGAGCGAGTAGGTCGTGCCGGGCGAGTTGAGCAGCACCGGCTCGTCGCAGTCCTGCGCAGGGATGTCGGGCTCCCGACCCGGGCCGCCATCGTCGACGGGCACCGGCACGAAGATGCATCCCGACAGGAGCAGCACGGCAGCGACGACGGGGAGCGCAAGGAGCCTGGGCATGCTCCCACCCTACGATTACGCCGCGTTGCATCCCGGTTCGTGCGCTCACCCCTTGACACGTACCGTGTGGGGATGACCGCCCTCGCCTCGCCCGTCGTCTCGACCCAGTGGCTCGCCGACCACCTCGGTGCCGACGATCTCCTCGTCGTCGACGCGACCGTGCTGCCCTACACGCAGCCGAACGGCAAGCAGGGCTACCTGAGCGGTCACGAGAGCTACCTGATCAACGGGCACCTTCCCGCCGCAGTCTTCGCGGATCTGCTCGAGGAGTTCTCCGACCCCGAAGGCGCGTATCCGTTCACCCGTCCCGACGCGGCGCGTTTCGAGGCTTCAGCGACCGCACTCGGTGTCGGCGCAGACACCACGGTCGTCGTCTACGACGCGGGCGTCGGTCAGTGGGCCTCCCGGCTGTGGTGGCTGTTCCGCGCGTTCGGCTACGACACCGTCGCGGTGCTCGACGGTGGATTGCAGAAGTGGATCGCCGAGGCCCGCGAGCTCGCGACCGGACACGTCGAGCCCACTCCGGCGGCGTTCATCGCGATCGAGCGACCGGAGCTGTGGGCCGACAAGGCCGACATCGAAGCAGTGCTGGATGGCACGGCCCCCGCCGCGCTCGTGTGCGGCGTTCCCCCCAAGGAGTACAGCGGCGAAGCCGGCCCCGGCCACATCCCGGGCAGCCTGAGCGCGCCCGCCGGTCGCCTCGTGGACCGTGACACCAACGCGCTGCTCCCCGTCGACGAGCTGCGCGCGCTGCTCGCGCCCGCGCTCAGCGAAGAGCGGATCATCGCGTACTGCAAGGGCGGCATCGCCGCGACGGCGGATGCCCTGGCGCTCACCCTGGCCGGACACCGCAACGTCGCCGTCTACGACAACTCGCTCAACGAGTGGGCGAAGCACGGCGAGCTCGTCACCACCGCGTAGGCGCTCCCCGAACTCCGGCCCGATAGCGTGGATGGGTGACCACCGCTCGGCCCGCCATCCTGCTCGTGGATGACGACGCCGCGATCCGCGACAACCTCGCGCCGTTCCTCGAGCGCTCCGGGTTCGACGTGAGCACGGCCGCGGATGGCCAGACCGCACTGGACACGCTGGCGGCGAGCCGCCCCGACCTCGTCGTGCTCGACATCGTCATGCCGAGGATCGACGGGCGCGAGGTGCTCCGCCGCATCCGGGCCGAGGGCAGCTGGACCCCGGTCGTGCTGCTCACCGAAGTCGGAGAGAGCTTCGAGCGCGCGGCCGCGCTCGAAGAGGGCGCCGACGACTACCTCAACAAGCCGTTCGATCCGCAGGAGCTCGTCGCGCGCATCCGCGCGATCCTGCGGCGTTCGATCGCCGGCGTTCCGCCGCTGTCTGCGGCGCAGCGACTGTCCGCCGGCACGCTTCGCATCGATCGTGTGGCCCGTCGCACGTGGGTCGATGACACCGAACGCACGCTGACCCCCAAGGCGTTCGCGCTGCTCGAGTACCTGATGACCCATCCCGACGAGGTCGTCACCCGCGAGCGGCTGCTGGCCGGTGTGTGGGGCTTCGACTTCCCGGTCACCAGCCGGGCGGTCGACCACCGGATCGCCGAGCTGCGTCGGGTACTGGGCGAAGGCGACCCCGCGTGGATCGAGACCGCCCAGGGACTCGGGTACCGATTCGCTGTGCCCGTGGTGGCGTCGTGAGGCGCGCGGCCTGGGTGCTCGCTGCAGTGCCCGCGATCGCGGGGATCGTGGCGACCGCGGTGTCCTTCGCGGTGGGCGACTCGCGGGTGATCACGTCGCAGACCGCGCTGGCCGGGGTGTGGGCGGCCGTCGGGATCGCGGCATCCCTGCTCATCATCGGAACGATCGCGGTGCGCCGGCGGATCGCCTCGGAGCACGAGCGCGGTCGCGTCGCCGGCGTCGCGGCCCAGCGCGAGGAGCAGGCGCGCCTGCTCGCACGGCTCGACCACGAACTCAAGAACCCGATCACGGCGATCCTCGCGGGCGTTTCGAACCTGGATGCCGCGCAGCCCGCCGTCGCGAGCATCCAGGGCCAGGCATCCCGCCTCGCGCGCCTGCTCACCGACCTTCGCAAGCTCGGCGAACTGCGCACCGTGGAGCTCGAACTCGCGCCGGTCGACCTCGAGGCACTCTCGGCCGAGGTCGTGGATGCCGTGGCCGACCTCCCGGAGGCGGGCGAGCGCACGATCACGGTCGGCTTCCCCCGCGCTCCCCGGCCGCTGCCGCCGGTGCAGGGCGACCCGGACCTGCTGTTCCTCGCGCTGTACAACCTGCTGTCGAATGCCGTGAAGTACTCGGCCGTCGGTGACACGATCGAGGTGCGCGGCGTCGAGGTCGATGGTTTCGCGGCCGTCGAGATCGCCGACACCGGGATGGGGATCCCGACGGACGAGCAGGCCGTGGTCTGGCAGGAGCTGGCGCGTGGCTCGGAGGCTCGCGCGGTTCCGGGTTCCGGTCTCGGGCTGCCCTTCGTGCGCACGATCGTCGAGCGGCACGGCGGCACCGTGGAACTGCGCTCACGCGCACGAGAGGGAACCCTCGTGCGCGTGAGCCTGCCGCTGGTGCGGGCCGGTGCTACTCGCCCGACGCCGCGATGACCGTGTTGCCGGTGCCCGAATCCTCCGCGGAGGCGGCGCCGGAGCTCCACGTGACGAAGTTGGAGTTCCCGAGCAGTCGCACCTCGTCGGCCGTGCTGAGCGTGACATTGTTCGTGTCGCCCTGCACCTTGATGCTGCCGACCGAGTCGCCGGTGTAGAAGTTGCCGTCGCCGTCCAGGGTCACGGCGCCGACGGCGCCGTCGGAGATGATCACGTTGTCGAGTCCGGTGACGATGACGCTGTCCGCGTCCTCGATCGTGACGGTCGAGCCGGTTGCGGTGATGTTGACCACGCCGCAGTGCCCGGAGAGCACGGCGTTGGCACCGTCATCCACGATCTCGACGGAGCGGTCGTCGCAGACGCCCTCGGTGAAGGCGCCCCCGTTGATCGTGCCGTCGCCCTCGTCGGGTTCCGTGCTCGGAGCCGAGCTCGCAGGAGGCGAGTTGGTCGCGCCCGGGTCGGTCACGGCGACGGAGCACGCGGAGAGCGAGAGTGCGAGCGCGGCCGTGAGAGCGGTCAGGGTGAGTGTGGTGATCCGGTTGCTGTTCATGTCTTCGACGCTACCCGGGCGCTGTCGCGGCGCCGTCGCGAGGATGTCGCAGTGCTGCGACATCCGTCACGGGCAGCCGGCAGACGAAGTCGGTGCACTCGTACGCGGTCGCTCGGCCGTCGATCGAGGACCTGCCTTCGTACAGCTCGAAGCCCGCGTCGGCGAAGGCCCGAGCCTGCGCGGAGGTCACGACCGACGCGATCGTCCCGGCGGCCGGTCGCATCGTGCGCGCGTGAGCCGCGAGTCGGGGCATCGTGGGTCCTCCGACACCACCACGAGCTGGCGCACCGGCGCCTGAAGGCGGCCGCGACCTCGAGCGCGGTGCCGAAGCCGAGCGGCTGCTGCACGGCGAGGCCCGCGACCGACGCGACCTGGCGCTGCGCGGCATCCCGGTAGCGCGACTCTGCGGTCAGCAGGTACAGGGTGTGGCACGCCTTCGCCATCGCGCTCGGGCCGGACGGGAGCGCGCCGTCGGTCGGGTCCATGCCGACGACGATGCCCTGGGCCGCGAGCACGGGGTCGCCGGGCATCGCGAAGCCGCCGTCGGGGGTGATCGCGGACTCGACGAGCTCGCGGGCGGTGACCGCCCAGTGGGCGTCGCCGGTGGCGATCGCGAGCGCGAGGAGTCCGTTCGCGAAGTCGCCGACGTCCTCGAGGGTGGCAGGGGCGTCCGAGATCACACCGTCGACCGAGGCGCGGGCGAGGCGGTCGGGCAGGCGGTGGAGGGCGAGGATGCGACGGGCTGCGGTGGCCGCGGCATCCACCAGGTCCGGGCGGTGCAGGGCGCCGCCGGCGCGGGCGAGGGACTCGATCGCGAGGCCGTTCCAGCCGGTGAGGAGCTTGTCGTCGATCGCGGGCGGCTGCGCGGTGGCTCGGCCCGCGGCATCCAGCTGGAAGTACGCGCCCTCGACGCGCTGTCCGTCGACGATCGACTCGCTGTCCTGGGCGGACCAGAAGGCTCCGCCGGGCTCGCGCAGGGTGGTGAGCAGGAAGTCGGCGATGCCTCCGGCCGCATCATGGCGACCGGCCAGTGCGAACGCGCCGAGCAGCTGCGCGTTGTCGTAGAGCATGCGTTCGTAGTGCGGCTCGGTCCAGTCCCGCAGCGTCGCGTAGCGGAAGAACCCGCCGTCGACCGGGTCGCGCAGCCCGGCGGTCGCGTCGAGCACGCGGTCGCCGAGCGGGGCCTCGATCGACAGCAGGAAGTTCACTACGGGGCTCACCGGGAACTTCGGGCCGACCGGGCCGGGACCGCGGCCAAATCCCCCGAACTCGCGGTCCTCCTCGGCCTCGAGCGCCGCCACCACACCGGCGAGGTCGATGGATGCCTCGAGCCGCGGCTGCGGCACCGCGAGCGCCGCGGCGAGCTCCTCCGCGGTCGCGTCGACCGAGTCGCGGCGCTGCGTCCAGGCATCCAGCACGGCCGCGAGCACGTCGCGGAACGCGGGGCGCCCGTGCGATTCCACCGGCGGCCAGTACGTTCCGGCGAAGAACGCCCGCCCCTGCGGGGTGACGAACACGGTGAGCGGCCAGCCGAGGTTCTGGGTGAACGCTGACGCGGCCGCCAGGTACGCGGCATCCACCTCGGCATGCTCCTCGCGGTCGACCTTGATCGCGACGAAGTGCTCGTTGAGCAGCGCCGCCGTCTCCGGATCGCTGAAGCTCTCGCGCGCCATCACGTGGCACCAGTGGCAGGTCGAGTACCCGATCGAGACCATGACCGGGATGTCGCGGGCCCGCGCCTCCGCGAACGGCTCATCGCCCCACGGCCACCAGTCGACCGGGTTTCCGGCATGCGATCGGAGGTAGGGGCTCGCAGCGTTCCCGAGGCGGTTCGGCATAGGCTCAGCGTATGTCGACGACGACCTCCGTGACCTACATCGGCGGCCCGACCGTCCTGCTCGAGTACGCCGGCCTGCGCATCGTGACCGACCCCACGTTCGACGCTCCGGGGAGCTACCCCGATGCGGACGGCGACCCTCCACTCGTCAAGACCGCCGGCCCCGGCATCCAGCGCGCCGAGCTCGGCCACGTGGACCTCGTGCTGCTCTCGCACCACGGGCACGAGGACAACCTCGACTACGAGGGACTCGAACTGCTCGCGACCGGCGTGCGCACCTACTCGACCCGCAAGGCCGCGATGGACCTGTTCGGCGGCGACGTCGTCGGGCTCGACCCGTGGGAGACGGACGCGTTCGAGGGGGTCGTGATCACCGCCGTGCCCGCACTGCACGGACCGCCCGGATCCGAGCGTCGACTCGGCCCGGTGACCGGCTTCGTGCTCGAGTTCGACGACGCGCCGACCGTGTACTTCAGCGGCGACAACGCGTCGCTGCCGCTCGTCGAGCAGATCGCGGACCGCTTCCCGCACATCGAGCTCGCCATCCTCAACGCGGGCGCGGCACAGTACCCGCCGCTGCCCGGCCCGCTCACGCTCTCATCGGTGGATGCCGCGGCCGCCGCCCGCATCCTCGAAGCCTCGACCGTGGTCGGCGTGCACACCGAGGACTGGACCCACTTCAGCGAGGACCGCGCGGCGCTCGAGGCCGCGTTCGGTGGAGCGCCGCTCGTGGCGACGCCGCGCGGGGTGCGCGTCGAGTTCTGACCAGCCGGGCTAGGCCACCTCGTCGGGGTGCCCGCCCATGCGCTCGTCGCGCTCGAGCGCGGTGATCGACGCCACCTCGTCCGACGAGAGCGTCACGTCGACCGCGGCGAAGTTCTCCGCCATGCGCTCACGCGAGTTGGACTTCGGGATCACGATGTTGCCGATCGCAAGATGCCAGGCGATCACGACCTGCGCGGGCGTCGCACCCTTCGCCTCGGCGATCGACGTGATCTCCGGCAGCTCGAGCAGCGGATACTTGCCCTGGCCGAGCGGTCCCCACGACTCGATCGCGATGCCCTGCTCCCGCGCGTAGTTCGAGGCCTCCGGCTGCTGGAGGTACGGGTGGAACTCGATCTGGTCGACTGCCGGCACGGTGTCCGACTCGGCGATCACGCGCTCGAGGTGGTGCTTGAGGAAGTTCGAGACGCCGATCGAGCGGGTCTTGCCGCCCGCCTTGATCTGCTCGAGCGCCTTCCACGACTCGACGTAGCGGTCGCGCGACGGCACCGGCCAGTGGATCAGGTACAGGTCGACGTGCTCGAGCCCGAGCTTCTCGAGCGACAGGTCGATCGCGTCGAACGCCTCCTGCGTGCCCTGGTCGGAGTTGAACAGCTTGGTCGTCACGTACAGCTGGTCGCGCGGGATGCCGGAACGCTCGATCGCCTTGCCGACGCCGACCTCGTTGCCGTAGATCGCGGCCGTGTCGATGTGGCGGTAGCCGACCTCGAGGGCGTCGGACACGATCCGCTCGGTAGCTTCCGGGTCGACCTTGAAGACGCCGAAGCCGAGCTGCGGGATCGTGAAGCCGTCGTTGAGTGTGGTGGTGGGAACGGAGGTCATGGTCCAAGCCTAGGCGCGCGCTCGGAGCGACGAGGGTGCCAATCGACCCCAACGGCGCTACCCGCGGAAGGTCACGACGCTGTTCACGATCGGCAGGGCATCCGTTCGATCCACTGGATGACCCGTCAGCCCACCCTCGCCGAACTCCCCCTCGAGGTGCAGCTCGTCGATGACGAAGGGCAGGTTGTTGCCGTCGAGCGGAGCCGGCGAGTCCATCACGTGGAAGTGCAGGTGCGCCTCGGTGGTGTTGCCGCTGTTGCCCGTCCGCGCGATCTCCTGGCCGGCCGTCACGCGGTCGCCGGCCTTCACCGTGGGACTTCCGGGCTTGAGGTGCGCGTAGAACGCGTAGGTGGCGGTGCTGTCCGGCCCTGTGCTGTCCGGCCCTGTGCTGTCCGGCCCTTCCGCGATGCGGTGCACGATGCGGTTGCCCCCGAGTGCGTCGAAGGATTGGCCCGCGGTGATGACCTGCGGCACCGCGTCATCCAGGTCGGACACCACCTCGACGATCTCGCCGTCAGCGACCGCGATCACTGGCTGGTCGTAGGTGAAGTACGCGTGGTTGTCGGTGACGTCGCCCTCGAACGACGGCATGAGCCCGGTCTTGGGGTCGATCGCGGGCGTGCGGTCCGGGTCGATGCGCACCCAGTCGATCGCGTATCGCTCGGCGGGGTTCATCCGACCGCCGACCGGGATGATCGCGCCGCGGTGCGGATTCAGCGGACCGACCGCGTTCGCCGCGAGCCAGTGCGCGCCGACGAGCGGCGGCCGGATGCGCACCGGGCGGCTCGGGTCAATCTCGGCGTGTCCACCGATCTGCATACCTGACGTCGGGAAGGATGCCGCGAACTCGGCCTGCCCGTCCTTGGTGTCGCCGTAGGCGACCTCGACGACGTGGATGAGCGACGAGGGCACGTCGTCCGCGTCATCCACCGAGACATCGAGGATGACGACGACCGTCCGCCCACTCGGCACCGAGCTCGCCGGCTCCGGGAACGCCGAGTATGCCGCCAGCAGCAGCGCGTTCGCGACGATCTGCTCCGCGGACAGCTCGCCGAGCACCGCCCCGTCGGGGGTGTCGGCGTGCACCGTGATGCGCTGCAGCGTCGCATCCCGCGGCCCGGCGTTGAAGACGGACAGCTCGTACGGCAGGTGCAGCCGGTCGTCGGTGCCGAGCACGGGCACCGGTGGGCACCCGACGTAACCGATCACCAGGGGGGTGAGGTGGTCGCCGGTCTCGTACTTCGAAGTCTCGCTCACCTCGTCAATACAACTCCCCCACGAGGTCGGCGAACAAGGCCTCTGCGTCGCAGTCCACCTTGTGGCGCGTGAACCAGTCGGCGATGTTGACGCAGTCGCGATGCAGGAAGTCGAGCCCATTGGGGTTCGACACGGCATCCACGATCTGCGGCAGGTCGATGACGATGATGCGGTCATCGTGCACCAGCAGGTTGTACGGCGAGAAGTCGCCGTGCGCGAGTCCCGCGCGCGCGAACTGCCCGAGGATCGTCACGATCTGGTCGAGGTAGTCGCGCAGTCGCGCGGAGTCGGCACGCACCTGCGCGAGGCGAGGCGCCGCCTGCCCGTCGCGACCGATGAACTCCATGAGGATCTCGGTGCCGTTCACCTGCAGCGGGTACGGCACCGGCACGCCGACCTCCCACATGCGACTCAGCGCATCGAACTCCGCCATCGCCCACTGCCCGGCCGCGAGGGCACGCCCGTAGGCGCTCCCGCTCGTCATGGCGCGCTGGTCGCGGCTGCGCCGCAGCTGGCGGCCCTCCTGGTACTCGGCCGAGCGATGGAAGTCGCGGTGTCCGGCATCCCGGTACCGCTTCGCCGCGAGCAGCACCGAGCGCTGCGGCTGCAACGGGTCGGACTCGGCGCGCTCGATCAGGAACACGTCCGCCTCCTTGCCCGTCTTCATGATGCCGAGCTCGGTATCGATGGCTGAGGATGTCGTGATGTTCCACTCCGGCCACGGCTGCGGGCCGCGCTGGGTCGGCGTGAGGGAGGGCCAGGTCGACCATCGCTGGTCGTCCTGGAGTTCGGCGTCACTGAAGATCAGCGACGACGTGTCGAACGCGGGTGCGCTCGTCGGGCTCGATTGGAGCCAGGGTTGGATGTAGGTCAAGGAAGGGCTTCCTGAGCAGGAGGCCGTTCAACGTCTGGTTAGAGAGCGGCCTCGAAGTGGATGGGGTCGTGGATGGGCATCACGACAGCGACGGTCTTCATCACACAGGCTCCTTCCATTGGCTCAGGTCTCGATTGGACGGCCCCCAGTGTAGCTCCGGATGGGCCCTCCGCAACAGTCCGCTATTCCCGCAACGGCACCTCACGCTGCTCCACACCCACGTACTCGCTCAGCGGACGGATGAGCGCGTTCGCCTCGAGCTGCTCCATGATGTGCGCCGTCCAGCCCGTGATGCGGCTCGCGACGAACAGCGGCGTGAACATCTCGGTGTCGTAACCGATCAGCGAGTAGGCCGGGCCGCTCGGGTAGTCGAGGTTCGGCAGGATGCCCTTGCGCTCGGTCATCGCCGCCTCGAGCGCGTCATAGAGCCGCGCCATGTCCTTGCGGTCGTAGTGCTCGATCAGCGTGTCGAGCGACGCCTTCATCGTGGGCACACGCGAGTCGCCGTTCTTGTAGACGCGGTGGCCGAAGCCCATGATCTTGCGCTTGTCGGCGAGGGCCTGGTCGAGCCAGGCTTCGGCCTTTGCTGCCGTGCCGATCTCGTCGAAGATGCGCATGACGGCTTCGTTGGCCCCGCCGTGCAGCGGACCCTTGAGCGCACCGATGCCCGCGACGACCGCCGAGTAGAGGTCGGAGAGCGTGCTCGTCACGACGCGGGCGGTGAACGTGGACGCGTTGAACGAGTGCTCCGCGTACAGGATCATCGACACGTCGAACGCGGTGACGACCACGAGGTCGGGCACCTCTCCGAAGGTCATGTGCAGGAAGTTGGCCGAGTAGCCGAGGTCATCCCGGGGCTCGACGAGCTCCTCGTTGCGGCGGCGGCGCTGGTCGTAGGAGACGATGGCCGGCAGCTGGGCGAAGAGGCGGATCGACTTGTCGAGGTTCGCTCCCCGCGTCGCATCCTCGGCCATCTCGTCGCACGCGCCGATGACGCTCACGGCGGTGCGGACGACGTCCATGGGATGCGCCGTCAGCGGCAACTCGTCGATGACCCGCTTCACGCGGTGGTCGAGGGCGCGGTGCGCCCGCTCGAGCGTCTCGAAGTCGGCGAGCTGCTTCGCGTCGGGGAGCTCGCCGTACCAGAGCAGGTAGGCGACCTCCTCGAACGTGCAGTTCGCGGCGAGCTCCTGCACCGGGTAGCCACGGTAGAGCAGCGAGTTGGTATCGGGATTCACCTTGGAGACCGAGGTGGTGTCGACGACGACGCCGGCGAGGCCCTTCTTGATGTCAGCCATGTCTGTCCTTAGACCTCGAAGTTGTAGATGGATGTGTCGAACGTGTTGTACGCCTCGTAGTCGAGCAGCTCGTACAGTCTCGACCGGGTCTGCATGTTCGCGACCTGCGAGTTGAGCGAGCCCTCGGCGACCAGCGCGTCGAGTCCGCGCTCGGCGGCGCCCATCGCGAGGCGCAGCAGCGAGACCGGGTAGATCACGATGTTGATGCCGACGCTCTCGAGTTGCGTCGTGGAGAACAGCTCGCTCTTGCCGAACTCGGTCATGTTCGCGAGCACCGGCACGTCGACGGCCTTGCGGATCGCCTCGAACTCGGAGAGGTCGGCCATCGCCTCGGGGAAGATCGCGTCGGCACCGGCGTCGACGAGCTGCTTCGCGCGGTCCTTCGCGGCGTCGAGACCGTCGACGGCACGGATGTCGGTGCGGGCCATGATGAGCAGGTTCGGGTCGCGCCGCGCCTCCACCGCCGCCTTGATGCGCTTGATCGCGGTGTCGGAGTCGACGACCTGCTTGCCGTCGAGGTGCCCGCAGCGCTTCGGGTTGACCTGGTCCTCGATGTGCAGGCCGGCGACGCCGGCATCCTCGAGGGTCTGCACGGTGCGGGCCACGTTCATCGGCTCGCCGAAGCCGGTGTCGGCGTCGATGAGCGACGGGCGGTCCGTCATCCTCGCGATCTGGGCGCCGCGGCCGGCGACCTCGGTGAGGGTGGTGAGGCCGATGTCGGGCAGGCCGAGGTCCGCGGCGATGACCGCGCCGGAGATGTAGACGCCGTCGAAGCCCTTCTCCTGGATCAGCTTGGCGGACAGCGGGTTGAACGCTCCCGGGAAGCGCAGCAGGCGCCCGCTCGCGAGCTCGCCGCGGAACGCCGCGCGCTTCTGCGCCGGTGGGGTGGTGGAGTACAGCATCAGAACGCTCCGTTCATCGATACAGGCATCAGAACAGGCCCTTCGGTCCCGCGCCAAGCAGTCCCGGCTTGGCGAGGAAGTTGAGTCCGTCGAGCTCGGCCGCCGTGAGTTCTGGCAGTCGCTGGGCGGTCTCGAGGAAGCGCACGATCTCGGATTCGTCGAGCACGGGTGCCGCGAGCGTGCGGAACTTCTGGATGTAGTTCTCGCGCGCGAACGGACGCGCGCCGAGCGGGTGCGCATCCGCGACCGCGATCTCATCCACGATCGTCGAGCCGTCGGTGAGCGTGATCGCCACGCTGCCCCCGAACGCCTTCTCGGCCGGATCGTTCGAGTGGTACCGGCGGGTCCACTCCGCGTCCTCCTCGGTGACGACCTTGTTCCACAGCGCGACCGTGTCGGGCCGACCGGCGCGCTCGGGCGCGTACGACTTCTCGTGGTCCCACTCGCCGTCCTGCAGGGCGACCGTGAAGATGTACGGGATCGAGTGGTCGAGCGTCTCGCGGCTCGCCGTGGGGTCGTACTTCTGCGGGTCGTTCGCGCCCGAGCCGATCACGTAGTGCGTGTGGTGCGACGTGCGGATGATGACCCGCTCGATGCGGTCCGCGGTCAGGTCCGGGTACTGGTTGTGCAGCTTGCGAGCGAGGTCGATCCAGGCCTGCGCCTGGTACTCGGCCGAGTGCTCCTTCGTGTACGTGTCGAGGATGCCGCGCTTCGCCTCACCGGCCTCGGGCAGCGGAACCTCGTACGCCGCATCCGGACCATCGAGCAACCACGCGATCACGCCGTCCTCGCCCTCGTAGATCGGTTCCGGACTGGTCTGGCCGCGCATCGCACGGTCGACCGCCTCCACAGCCATCTTGCCCGCGAATGCGGGTGCGTGGGCCTTCCAGGTGGAGATCTGCCCCTTGCGCGACTGGCGGGTCGCCGTCGTGGTGTGCAGCGCCTGGTTCACGGCCTGGAAGATCGTCTCGACCGGCAGCCCGAGCAGGGTGCCGATGCCGGCGGCTGCCGACGGGCCGAGGTGCGCGACGTGGTCGATCTTGTGCTTGTGGAGGCTGATCGCCTTCACGAGGTCGACCTGGATCTCGTAGCCGGTCGCGATACCGCGCACGAGGTCGCTGCCCGAGCGACCGACGTGCTGCGCTACGGCGAGGATCGGCGGGATGTTGTCGCCGGGGTGCGAGTACTCGGCGGCGAGGAACGTGTCGTGGAAGTCGAGCTCGCGCACGGCGACGCCGTTGGCCCATGCGGCCCACTCCGGGCTGAAGTGTCCTTCGATGCCGAACACGGTCGATCCGGGCTTCAGGGGGTGCGCCTCCGCCTGCGAGCGGGCGGCGATGCCCGGGCCGCGGATGATCGAGGCGGCGGCCACGGCCGCGTTGTCGATCACGCGGTTGATGACCATCTCGGTCACCTCATCCGTGACGGCGACGGGATCGGCGGCGACCTCCGCGATCCTCCAGGCGAGCTGCTCGGGGCGAGGCAGCGACTCTTCGCTCTTGTAGACGCGGACGGGGTGCAGCTTCACGATGCGATTCCTTCGGTTGTGACGGTGTCGGTTCTGGAGAGGTCGGGGTGCTCGATGCGGACGCTTGCGGACAGGATGCCCTGCAGGCTATTGGACAGGTGGACGTGCGTCGCCGACGCGGCCAGGTCGGCATCCCCCGCCGCCACGGCCTCGACGATGAGCAGGTGCTCGCGGGCGGCGGCGAGGAGGCGTGCGTCGTCGTCCCGGGAGAGGCGGCGGACTCGGGCCAGGTGTGGACGCACCGTGCGGAGGGCGGCGATGACGTGGGGGTTGGCGGCCGCGTCATCCATCGCCGCATCGAAGCGCTCGATGAGCTCGTAGTAGGCGGCGCGATCGGCGAGCAGCGCCGGGGCCTCGCGGAACTCGGCGGCGAGTGCCTCGAACACGCGCGGGTCGCGGCGGCGCGCGGCGAGCCGGGCGAGTTGCTGCTCGAGCGCCTGGCGCAGCTCGAACAGCTGGGCGATGTCATCGAGCGAGACGGTCGCGACGACGAGTCCGCGGCCACCCTGCGCGACCACCAGTCCGTCGGCGAGCAGCTTGCCAAGGGCTTCGCGCACCGGAGTGCGGGAGACGCCGAGGCGTTCGGAGAGTTCGACCTCGGCGAGCACCGAGCCGGGCGGGAGACGCCAGTCGATGATCGAGGAGCGCAACTCGGCGTAGGCACGGTCGCTTGCGCGCATCCCGACCTCCTCGCCTTGTGTATACACAACGTACGCCTCGGCGCTAATCTGCGCAAGAATATGCGCGTTGTGTATGCAGAGCGCTCCGCAACTTCACGCAAGGTGCGCAGGCGGCGCCACCAAGCCAGACTGACATCCGTGTGGCACGGACTCGATGAGGATGCGCTCGTCCGCCTGCTCGACGAGATCGTTCCGGCCGACGACTTCCCCTCCGCGAGCGAGTCCGGCGGGCTCGCCTACCTCGACGGGCTCATCGCCGAGCGACCTGAGTGGCTGTCCAGGGTCGCCGCGGCCCTCGCCGGTGACCCGGTGGAGCGGTCGTGGCTCGCGCACCTCGTGCAGGCCGGGTACTACGCCGATCCGGAGCACGGCGGCAACCGGGATGCCGCGAGCTGGCGCATGACCGGCTGGGCGCCCGGCCCACCCGGGTGGCCGCCCACCCCGCCCGTCGACGCCGCAGGGGCGACCGGGCTGCTCGGCGAGGTCGCCGAGACCTACGACGCGATCGTGATCGGATCCGGTGCCGGCGGTGGCAGCGCGGCGTCGGTGCTCGCGGATGCCGGACTCACCGTGCTCGTCGTCGACCGCGGCGACGCGCCGCCCACCCGCGACCTCGCCACCGACCACCTGCGCAACGCGCGAGTGACATTCGGACTGCGGGCGCCCACCGATGCGGATGACGACGAACCGCGCTCGGTCGCCGGCACCGATGTCACCGCAGCCGACGGCGGGTGGGGCGCCAACGCGTTCACGGTGGGCGGCGGCACCCGGATCTACGGTGCGCAGGCCTGGCGGTTCGACCCGCTCGACCTGCGGATGGCGAGCACCTACGGTGTGCCGGACGGCAGCTCGCTCGCCGACTGGCCGATCGACTACGCCGAGCTCGAGCCCTGGTACGGCGCGGCGGAGCGCGCCTTCGGCGTCGCGGGCGAACCGGACCGCAACGGCGGCGGCCGCTCGCATCCGTACCCGATGGCGCCGCTGCCGCCGACGCGCACCGGCCGCGTGCTCGCGGACGGCGCCGCCGTACTCGGGTGGGACACCCTCGCCGTGCCGCTCGCGATCAACTCGGAGCCGTATGGCGGCCGGGCGGCCTGCGCGCGCTGCGCGCAGTGCGTCGGCTTCGCGTGCCCGGTCGACGCGAAGGGCGGATCGCAGAACACCGTGCTCACGCTTGCTCGGCGCACCGGTCGTGCAACCGTCGCGCGCAGCACGCGCGCGACGCGGATCACCACGGATGCCACGGGCCGCGTCAACGGCGTCACCCTCGTCGACGAGACCACCCTCGCCCGTCGCGACGTGCGCGCAGGACTCGTCGTGGTCGCCGCCGGAGCGATCGAGACCGCCCGCCTCCTGCTCGCGAGCGCGAGCGATCGAGAACCGGGCGGGCTCGGCAACGCGACCGACCAGGTCGGCCGTCACCTGCAGGCCCACCTCTACGCGGGCGCGCTCGGGATCTTCGACGAGGATGTGAACGATTTCGTTGGGCCCGGGCCGACGATCGCGACGACGCGCTTCCGGCACGGGAACGACGGGCTGATCGGGGGTGGGATGATCGCGAACGAGTTCGTGCCGACGCCGGCATCCACGTTCGACTACCTGCGCAGCGCCGGCCTCATCCCGTCCGAGGGACTCGACGCCAAGCACGGGATGCGGCGGCTCACCCGCCGCATGCAGCGCATCGTCGGCCCGGTGCACGAGCTGCCCAACCCCGAGTCGCGGGTGCGGCTGGACCCGACCCGGGTGGACCGCGTCGGCATGCCGATCGTGCGCCTCGACGGCGAACTCCACCCCGAGGATCACCGCGTGCAGGCGTTCCTGTCCGAGCGCGCCGCCGAATGGCTCGCCGCGAGCGGTGCGACCACGACGGTGCTCTGGCCGCCGCACCCGCTCGGACTCGGACCGAGCGCGGGGCAGCACCAGGCCGGCACGGCGCGGATGGGCGCCGACCCGGCGACGTCGGTCACCGACCCGCACGGCCGGGTGTGGGGCCACGACAACCTGCTGGTCGCGGATGCCTCGCTGCACGTGACCAACGGCGGGGTCAATCCGATGCTCACCGCGATCGCGGGTGCGCTGCGGGTCGCGAGCCTCGCGGTGGGGCGCAGTGCGCGGGAGGTGGCCGCGTGACCGACACGGATCCGGTGGTGGAGGGCCTGCGCGGCATCCTCAGGGCTGACCAGCTGCTGACCGCGGACGACGACCGCGACCGGTACGCGCACGACGATGCGGAATGGGCGGCGTTCGACCGGCCGATCGCGGTCGTGCTCGTCGAGCACGTGGACGATGTGTCCCGCGTCGTGCGACTCGCCGGGGAGCACGGCGTGCAGGTCGTCGCCCGCGGGTCGGGCACCGGACTCTCCGGCGGTGCGAACGCCACCGCGACGACGATCGTGCTCTCGCTCGAGCGCATGACCGCCGTGCGCGAGATCAACACCGACGAGCGCTACGTCGTCGCCGAGGCGGGCGTGATCAACGACGACCTGCGCACCGCGGTCGCCGCGCACGGACTCTGGTACCCGCCGGACCCGGCCAGCTACCGCATCTCGACGATCGGCGGCAACGTCGCCACCAACGCGGGCGGCATCTGCTGCGTGAAGTACGGCGTGACTCGCGACTACGTGCTCGGGATGACGGTGGTGCTCGCCGACGGCGACGTCGTGCAGCTGGGGCGGCACACCGCCAAGGGCGTGACGGGGTACGACCTGAGCGGCCTCATGGTCGGGTCGGAGGGCACGCTCGGCATCATCGTGGACGTGACGCTGCGGCTGCTGCCGCTCGCCGGTCGCGAGGAACGGGCGGTGATCGGGTCGTTCGACTCCGTGTTGGCCGCGGGGGTCGCGGTCGCCGAGATCTCGAGGGCGGGGATCATCCCGTCGGCGCTCGAGCTCATCGACGAGACGTGCATCCGCGCGATCGAATCGTGGCAGCCGATGGGCCTGCCGACCGGCGTGAGCGCGCTGCTGCTCGCGAAGGTCGACGTTCCGGGAGAGACCGGCGAGCGGATGGCCGACGCGATCGCCGCGATCTTCGCCGCGGCGGGCTCGGCGTCCGTCGAGCGCGGCGCGACCGAGCACGAGGTCGATCGGCTGTTCGCGGCCCGCCGTCTCGCCTACCCGGCGCTCGAACGGCTCGGACCCGTGCTCACCGAGGACATCTGCGTGCCGCGCGCCGCGGTGCCGGAGATGCTCGCGCGCATCCAGGCTGCTGCAGCCGACCACGACGTCGTGATCGCGAACATCGCGCACGCGGGTGACGGCAACCTGCACCCGCTCATCATCGTCGCCGACGGGGATGACGCGGCGCGCGACCGCGGCAAGCTCGCCTTCGACCGCATCGTCGACGACTGCCGCGAGCTCGGCGGCACCGTGACGGGTGAGCACGGCGTCGGCCTGCTGAAGCTCCCCGGGGCGCGGGCGGAGCTCGGGCCGCGCGTCATCGCCCTGCACCACGCGGTGAAGGCCGCGCTCGACCCGGCCGGCACGCTCAACCCCGGCAAGGGGTTCTAGCGGGGCAGCCCCGCAATGAACGCCAGCATCGCCGCGTTGAACGCCTTCGGCTGCTCGATGTTCGCGGGGTGGCCGTTCTTCGGGATCACGACCGAACTCCCGTGCTTCGCGAGCGCCGCGGATGCCGCCGCGTGCTCGCTCGGCCAGAACTCACTCTGCGCGCCCGCAACGAACAGCACGGGCACCTCGGTGGAGGCGATCGCCTCCCGCCAGTCCGCCTTCGCGTGGTCGTTCAGCAGCGCGAGATCGCGCGGCGACAGCCCGCGCTCATCGTCCTTGGAGCGTCCTCCCGCCGCCATCGCGCGCAGGAGCCGGGCGATCCGCACCGGTCCCTTCGAGGCGATGCGAGTGCTTGCCGGTGTCGGGGATGCTCGTCGCGAAGTGGGTGTCCGCGACATCCTCGGTGTAGTCGTAGAAGCCGTGGGGCCAGTCGGCGGCGTTGACCATCTTCGGGGTCTGGTCGACGATCACGATGCCAGCGATGCGCTCGGTGCCGAACTGCGCGACGGTCGACCAGATCGTGTTGCCGCCCTGTGAGCCGCCGACCAGCACGGCGTCGCGCAGGTCGAGCTGCTCGAGCAGCTGCTGCAGGTCGGCACCGTGGCGCTGCATCGTCGGGCTGAGGTCGGTGCGCTCCGAGGTGCCGTGATTGCGGCGGTCGAACGCGATCACCCGGTGGCCGGCCTTCTCGAGAGCCGGGACCTGGTACTTCCAGCTCGCGGCGGGGGCCTTGAAGCCGGCGATGAGCACGACCGGGCGTCCGGTCGGCGCGCCCGACTCGACGAAGTCGAGCCGAATACCGTCGTCGGTGGTGATGGCGGTCATGCGGGCTCCAGTTCGGATTCGGCGACGGGCACCTCTGCGGTATCCGGTTCCCGGGCGACGGTCTCGATGCACAGCGCGGCGACCACGACGACCGAGAGCCAGATGAGTCCGAGCACGACGATCTGCGGGTCGTCGAGCAGCAGCGGCGCGGCGAGCAGCGCGACCGCGAGCCCGAGCAGCTGGCGACTCGCACCGGTGATGATCCGGGCCGTGTGGGTGTCGTTGTCACGGGCGGCGGGCGGCTGCAGCAGCAGCAGTCCGACGAACATCGCCACGACCGCGACGACGAGGCCCAGCTGGGTCCACACGGCGGGCAGCAGCCAGCCCGCGTGCACGGCGATCAGCGGCACGACCGCGAGTCGCGCGATCAGGCTCGGGCGAACCGGGTGGCGCACGAGGTTCGCGACCGCGAGCACGACCGCGGTCGCCACGAGCAGCATGGCCACCTGCACGGGCGTGGGTGAGAACGTGTACCGCGGGGCATCCGCGGGCAGGCCGAGGTTGATCGCCGCGCACAGCGTGTTCGGGATCAGGAACAGGGATGCGACGATGCCGAGCCAGCGCGCCGCGGTCCCCCTGAGCACGGGCAGCAGCATGAGCAGCCCGAGCAGGGTGACGCCGGCGAACTTGAGCCAGGCGATGACGATGGCCTGGTCACCCGGCAGCGACACCGCCCCGAAGATCGCCGTGACCAGGCCGATCAGCACGATCACTCCGCCCACGACCAGATGCAGGTTGCCGAGCAGGGCGAGCCCGACCGTCACCCGCTTCTGCCCGACCCGCAGCAGCGGCCGCCTCGTCGAGCGGATCGACACCACGACGAGCACCCCGACGACGAGCGCGGCGAACACCCACGACAGCCAGTCCCGGTTCCACGGGAACCACAACGCTGGATCGGGTGCGGGGAACAGATCGCGCAGCACGGTGAACCGCAGCACCACGATGACCGCCGCCAGCGCGGCGACCACCAGGACGAGCACCGCGTTCCAGCGCTCGCGGAACAGCACCCGGATCGCGCGCGTGCGCGACTCGGCCGCGCGCGCCACCCCGTAGTACGCGCCGAACGCGGCCACCGCCGCTCCGAGGGCGGGCAGCGCGATCCAGGTCCAGCTGGATGCCGCGGCTCCGGCAGCGCTGAACTGGTGCACGATGAGCGGCACCCACGTGGCCGCCGCAAGCAGGGCGGGCAGCGCTGTGCCATCCATCCTGCGGATCGCGATCTGCGCCGCCGCGACGAGCAGGGCCCATCCCGCGACGAGCAGCCAGGCGTGATCGGCGAGCAGGATGAGCGCGGGCAGCAGCATCGCCACCGTCGTGATGACCTCGCCGATCACGTCGTGCAGCACCGGAAGGTGCTCACCGCGCCGCGGCGATCGATGCGCCACGACGAGCGCGCCCGTGATCACCAGCCCGGCAACGACGACCACGAAGCGGTACCAGGTCGGCGCCGCGAATCCGACCAGACCGTCGGCGGCCGCGACCGGCTGGGCGTCCACGAGCGTGATCGCACCGGGCCAGAGCAGCAGCACGAGCACGGCGACCGTCATCACCCAGCACGCGATCACCCACGCGAGCACCGGACCGTGCACGCGCTTGAGCTGCAGACGGCCGACCCGCGAGGCGATCGCCTTCGGCCACAGCCGGGGCTTGAGCAGGGTCGACGCCATGCACCCGAGAGTACTGGCCCGCGGCCTTAAGCTGGAGGGCTCATGTCCCAGCCCCTGCCCACGATCAGCTACCCGCCCGACCTGCCGGTCAGCCAGCGGCGGGATGACATCGCGCGCGCCATTGAGGCCAACCAGGTGGTGATCGTCGCGGGCGAGACCGGGTCGGGCAAGACCACGCAGTTGCCGAAGATCCTGCTCGAACTCGGATACTCCTCGATCGGGCACACCCAGCCCCGCAGGATCGCGGCGCGCACGATCGCCGAGCGTATCGCCGAGGAGCTCGGCAGCGAACTCGGCGGGCTCGTGGGCTACCGGGTGCGCTTCACCGACCAGGTGGGCAAGGACACCCGGATCAAGCTCATGACCGACGGCATCCTGCTCAACGAACTGCAGCGCGACCGCGACCTGAAGCGGTACGACGCGATCATCATCGACGAGGCCCACGAGCGCAGCCTCACGATCGACTTCCTGATCGGCTACCTCAAGCGACTCCTCCCCCGCCGCCCCGACCTCAAGGTGGTCATCACGTCGGCGACGATCGACCCGGAGAGCTTCGCGAAGCACTTCGCGGATGCCACGGGCGAACCCGCGCCGATCGTCGAGGTCTCGGGCCGCACCTACCCGGTCGAGGTGCGCTACCGGCCGTTGGTCGCCGAGGATGCCGCGGCCGG